>JBDKEM010000060.1:0-129339 GCA_039795265.1 Bacteroidota bacterium
GCCCTTCTTCGTCGTAGCTGTAATTGTTGTTCACGTTGATGCGATGTGCTTCCGGTCGGAAAGTCAACATGTTGTCCAAATCGTCGGTGAACGCTGCGGTGTTGGTTTGTGCGTCGTTCAAGTGATACAAGCGGTTGCGCACCAATTTGCCCGCGTTTTTGTGGTAGTGATAAGTCAAATTGTCGATTTGTGTTCCGTTCCGAGCATGGCGAACTTGAGTTTCAATATTGCCCATGCCATCATAAGTGAAGGCGTTGAAGTACTCATTTCCATACGTTGTCGGGTTCCAAACACTTCCACTCAAACCACTTTCATAACTTCGCGCTTGCGATAATCGGTTCAATTGATCGTATTTATACGCATTCAACATCGGCATCGCGGCTCCCGTGGTGAGGTTCGTCAAGCGGGTTTGCATGTAGCGGATGTTTCCGTTGAAGAGTTGGGAGCTGTTGCTCGCTGGGTGGCTAGATGAGTTCACTGTTGCCATTGGCGTTTGCCCATTGATTGCCGCGTAATCGTTGTCAAAATAACTCAAACTAAACGCCGTAAGGTCTTTCCCAAAAGTGCTGTTCACACCTGAGTAGCCGTCTTTTCCGGGGTCATTTGAGTTTTCTATGGCGTTGATTCCTTTCATCCAGCCCTGCAAGTTATACAAATAATCGTAGCCCTGCAAATTATTTTGTCCTCCAAATAGGCGGATTTCGTAGTGAAGATATATGATTTGTCATCATCGGTAGAACATGTTAAACATTGCAACATTTTGAATAACACATGCAAGAAAATTTAAAATACTGAAAGAAAGAAGTAACTTTACTTAAATGAACCAATCAACCTTCTACGCTCGTTTTTTCTTAATTTTAGCACGTGAAACAACTCCTTTACTTCGCATATTTCATTTTATTGCTTGCGTCTTGCACAAAGGAAGTCAATATTGACATTCCACAGTATAAACCTGATTTAGTGGTAGATGGATCAATTGAAGCTGGTGGTTATCCGATTGTCTTGCTTTCTACATCGCTCGATATTTATCAAGAATCGTATGGCGGTGCGTGGGTAAATTCGTTCATCACTGACGCCAATGTTCAGGTAGCTTGCGAAGGGGATACGCATCAATTGAACTACGATTTGCTCAACAACTTTCCAGTTTGGACTCAGAAAAAATTTGCTGAGATGTTGCGTGCAGATTGGCCAGAGATTACCACCATACCACTGATGGTCTATTCTTGTACTAGTTTTGTTGCCCAACCCAATAAGGTTTATGAATTATTGATTGATTATAAAGGGAAACGTTATTCCGCAAAGACTTTTTTACCACTCCCTACCCCATTGCAATCCGTGAGTTTTGTGCCGACAACAGAAAATCCACTTTACGGTGAATTGAAGGCAATTTTGAGTGACCCACCTGTACAAACTGATTATTATAAATTGGAAACACGTCGAATTGATATTTTTCAAGGAAGTGTTATCGATGAGATTTTTAAACGCGCTCGTCGAAGTTATTTCCGTGATCGGTATTATAATGGCGGAACAGTTGATTTTATGATTTCCAATAACTTAAAAAACAAAGATTCCTTAAACCACGACCCTCTTTTCCGAGATTACTTCAAAAATGGAGACAGTGTGGTGATAAAACTTTCCAAGATAGATAAAAACGTTTTCATGTTTTTCCGAAAAAAGAACGAACAACTTCAAAATCTTGGCAATCCATACTCAAGTCCGATGAATATTCCCACCAACATCGACGGTGGCGCTTTGGGTATTTGGGCAGGATGTACTCCGTGGTTGGACACGATAGTTTGTCAATAATATAGTTTCAATCCAAAGCCCGCTCATTCACGATTTCAATGTTAAACAAAACACTTTCATTGGGTTGAATAAGATTAGCGTAACCGCGTTTTCCATACGCCTGATTCGCGTTCAGAACCACCAAATAACGATCGCCTTTGTGCGCATCTTTCATCAAGCGACGTAAACCTGGAACGATGGATTTTTGACCTGGAATATATTTGATGGGGAAATTAGAAAGGTAAGTATTCATTACCCCTGCACGCGATTCGGTTGAAACAATGCTGTGAAAGGTAATTTCTTTTTCGCCTTCTTTCACAAGTGGTTTACCCTCAGCTACTTTCCACGATTTGATTCCGTCTTCGTTGATGCCAGGCGTAACTACAGCTAACAATTTCACATACACCCAATTCGCTGAATTTTCTGGAATTACTCCTTCGATTTTTTTCTTTCCATACGCCAATTCTGCCGGAATTTCAATTTTTACAAAATCGCCGATATGCAGCTGAGTAAAAGCCAAATCCCATCCTGGAGTTTGCATGTTATAACCAATGATGAAAGGAACCGCGGGTAAATTCAATCGGTTGTTTCCGTCCACAATCTTTCCATCAGGCAGCGCTAATCGGTAGTCAATCAATACCATATCTCCCTTTTTAACCGCTTGCCCCTCACCTTTCACAATCCATTTAATAGAAATGCCGTTATCTAAGGATTTTACCTCTTCAATTTTTCCTTTTTCAAAATTTGTCAGGTTACCTTTCACCGCAGAAAGACTCGTATCGGTAGGAGTTGTTTTTGTTTTTCCCCCTTGCTTTACGATTTCAGGTTTTTTAGGGTCGTACTTTTTCTTCGAATCGTCGGTGCAACTTGCAAAAGCTAAAAGTAAAACGGAGAAAAATAAAATGTGACTTTTCATAAAATTGTTGCTTTGAAATTTGGCTTTAAATTTTAATTACTTTTTGTTATCAAATCAGTTTAACAAGTTCAATATCAATGTATAAAACTGCTTGTGGCGGTATACTTTCTCGATCGCCTAACAAACCGTGTCCGAGGTAACTCGGTAATATCAGTTTTGCTTTCTCTCCGACTCGCATCAATTTCAATGCTTCATGCACGCCCGATTCTTTTTCACTTTTATCAATTACAAAAGCTTCCGTCTCTTCCGCTGGAGTTTCGTAGCAGACGCGACCGTCCAAAGTTTGAATCTTCAAGCGAATTTCAGCAGTTTGTCCCTCTTTTGCCGTCGGAAGTTGCGCATTCGCCTTTTTGTAAATCATATAACGCAATCCTGAATCAGTTAAGACCATTTTCAAGAAGTAATAATGAGAAAGGAATAATTTGATTTGAATTTGCTCGCGTTCGTTGACTTCTTGGTTATAATCGACCGAATGATTGTCGCTCCACTCGCGATTTTCAACCTTTTCTGGCGGTCGGCGACAACTACTAATTAAAGTAACCGCGATTATAAATAAACTGATTGCGCTAAGGTTCGATTTTGGCATATTGTTTTTTAGAACGTGATTATCTTATGTTTTGTTACAATCAAGGTTCGGACGTGAGGTTTAATTCTTCGATGCACTTCCAATTTTCTTCTCAATTGTCCAATTCGCGCGGATTTTAACCGATTCAATCCCTCCCAATAGCGGTTCTGGAACTTGCGATTTTTCAAGATACCATCCGTCCCATTTTCCATTCAAATTCAAATCCTGATAACTGATTATTTGATATTCTCCTGGCGATAAATGGGTAAGTAAAGCCTCTTTTTGAACGGAAACAGATCGCATTAATTTAGCGCCTTGTAACACATCTACTCGCAAGTTTTCAAGATTTTCCGAGTTGAACAATTGCAATTCACCTAACTCCTTATCCAAAGGAATTTTCATTTTTTCCTTCAACTTTACGGAATTTCCTGAATTGGTTAATATGGCATCGCTAGGAATCGACAATTCATAATCACCGGCTTTCAATGGGAAATCGAGGGTCAAAAAGTGCGCGTTGAACGATCCAGTAACCGATAATTTTTTTGACGAATCACTTAAATTCAACCACGACATTTTCTGAAAATCCACCGATTGTAAGCATTGATTCCAGGATAGAACCAATTGCTTATCTTTAAAATTTGGAGACAACTCTGCGCGATCAATAGCCTTTGTTTTTCCTGATAAATAAAGAATTGAAGTGGAATCACTAGGTGTTTTTATTGAGAGGTTTTTCGTTGACAATAAAGAAGTTGGTAAACAAATCACACAGGAATCTTCCTTTAAATTCTCGAATTGAAACTGCTCCTTTCCTACTCCATTCACCACAACCGAGTCCGCTAAACGATTGACAGCCAATAAACCAGCATATGGAAATGCGGCTTCAAACTTCCTGATTTGCTTGACAATTGGCGCAACAAAAAGTGTTGTTGTATCAGCTTTATGCTTAGTCGTTTGTGCTTTAAATTCAAAAGCTTGTTCCTCGTTGATATCCGCCAGTGCATTTTTATTTTTGTCCTCAAAGGCTTTCACGAAGTAACTTTTTTCTCCTAAATATTGAAAACAAAAGCAACCATTAGTAACAGTTTGTCCCGTGTAGCGGGGTGTTTTTGAACTCAAGGAATCGTACAAACCAATGATTAAATTCGGAACGTTTGCTTTTGTAAAATAGCGTTCTGCATGGAAACACAAGGACATTGAATCCAATTTTGAACCCGTACTAAACGCAAAATTCATTATTGAATCGTTGCCTTCTGAATAATCTTTGATGGCATTCCGAAGGGCTAATACATAGCTTGTATTCGATTTCAAGGGTTCACTAAATTGTATTTTAACTTCCTTTCCTTTAACCAAATAGGTCATTTTCACATCCGCCGGAATGAGTTGAATGTTGGTTTCAGGTTTATTCAATTGTACAAATTCATCGAATCGCAAACGCACTTCAGTATCTTGAAAATTCAATTGTCCGTTTTGTAAATTCGTGGAAATTAGTTGTGGGGCAATTTCATCTTTATTTCCACCCGTTATTGTTCCAACTTGCGCACAGGATGCCAAAAACAAACTGAAAATCAAAAAAATACGGAAAGCCATTGTGCTAGTTCTTCAAGATAATACTGGTCTGTTTCGTCGAAATAATTCAATTTATCCGAATCAACATCAATCACAGCAACCACTTTTTCATTTTTAAAAATGGGCACTACCACTTCGCTTTTCGAAGCTGAACTACATGCAATATGCCCCGGAAACACTTCAACATCAGGAACTAAAATCGATTTTTGTTCCTTCCATGAGGTACCACACACACCACGTCCGTAAGCTATTCGAGTACAAGCAATTGGTCCCTGAAAAACACCAAGAACCAACTCCTCATTTTTAACTTCATAAATTCCAGTCCAAAAGAAATTCATACTGTAATGAAGCGCTGAAAAAGTATTCGCCATGTTTGCAATTCGGTCTGTTTCGCCGTCACACAAAGACTTAATCTGCTGAATGAGTGATTGATAACGTTCTGCTTTTGTTCCTTCCGGTAAAATTATTGATTCTGCCATGCTAATTTAGATAGACAAAGGTAATTTTTAGATTGGGATTTTAGGAGGAGGGAATGAGGGTTCGTCGTCGCGAAGAGGGAAATGTACGATAGACCAAATCTAAATTTTAACTTTTTCATGTGACTTTTGAGGGTTTGACTAACTTTGCAAAAAGTGAAAGAATGACCATTATTGACGGAAAAGCAACGGCGGCTCAAATCAGAAAAGAACTTGCCCTTGAAGTTGAAAAACGTAAATTACAAGGAAAAAAAATCCCTCATTTGGCTGCGGTATTAGTCGGTAGAGATGGTGCTTCCGTCACTTATGTCAACGCAAAAGTCCGTGCATGTGAAGAGATTGGTTTTGAAAGTACTTTAATTCGTTATGACGATTCTGTTCCTGAAGACATCCTGCTAGAAAAAGTTGAAGCTTTAAACAACGATCGTTCAATTGATGGATTTATAGTCCAGTTGCCACTTCCGACGCATATCGACGAATTAAAAGTTACGCAAGCAATTTCCCCGAGTAAAGATGTTGATGGCTTTCACCCACGAAATTTAGGGAACATGATTTTAAATCTTCCCGGTTTTTTGCCTGCAACACCTGCGGGAATTATGGAATTAATCAAACGAAACAATATAGAAACCGAGGGGAAAAATTGTGTCATCATCGGCAGAAGTAATATTGTCGGAACTCCACTTTCCATCATGTTAGGGCGCAATGCCAATCCTGGAAATTGCACTGTAACCCTCGCCCATTCCCGAACTGAAAACTTAGAAGAAATTTGTCAACAAGCCGATATTTTAATTGCCGCAGTTGGTCAACCGGGATTCGTTACCGCAAATATGGTTCGCGAAGGCGCAGTTGTAATTGACGTTGGAACCACACGTATCGATGATGCCACGAAAGAAAAAGGTTGGCGCTTAGTTGGCGATGTTGATTTCCAAAATGTTGCCCCAAAAACGAGTTTCATCACCCCTGTCCCTGGTGGAGTTGGTCCAATGACAATTGCATCTTTGATGATGAACACTTTGAAAGCATTAGAGTTACGAGGGAAATAACTTTTCGAAATTACATTTATTCTCAATGTATTGACAAATAAAAAAGCCACCCTATCGGATGGCTCAATGCGCTGATACAACTACTAATTCTACCGATGAAGATTTCCTGAGTCGGAACTTCTAAGGTATTACTTCTTGATAGCCTCCACAATTGCAGAGAAAGCTGCCGGATTGTTCAATGCTAAATCAGCAAGAACTTTACGGTTCAACTCAATTCCGCTTTTGTGAATCGCTCCCATGAATTTTGAGTAACTCATTCCGTGCTGACGAGCACCGGCATTAATTCTCGCAATCCAAAGAGAACGAAAGTTTCTTTTCTTTTGTTTACGTCCTGAATATGCATAAACAAGCCCTTTTTCAATGGCGTTTTTTGCAACAGTCCAGACATTTTTTCTACGGCCGTAGTAACCTTTGGCCAATTTCATCAAGTTTTTTCTCTTCGCTCTTGATGCTACGTGATTTACTGATCTAGGCATATTTTAAAGTTTTTTGATAGAGAGTGTTCGCAGGGCGAATCTTAGGTACTCGTTATCGGGTTAAACAAATTAAACCATAAATGGCATTACATACACAATTGTACTTTAACATTCGAAAGGTCAGATTGGTGAACCAAACCTGCGTGTGTTAAATTACGCTTACGTTTTGTAGCTTTTTTAGTCAAAATGTGGCTTTTGAAAGCGTGTTTACGCTTAATTTTTCCACTTCCAGTAACGGTAAAACGTTTTTTCGCACTGGATTTAGTTTTCATTTTAGGCATTTCTCGTTGCTTTTTTAGTTAAACAATGTATCAGCTTCTTGTTTTAAATGTAACATTTAGAATGTAGAATTCTCAATTTTACATTTTCAATTTCAAATTCTTATTATTTCTTTTTGGAGTTGATCATTAAGATCATTTTTTTACCTTCCAGCTTCGGTAGTTGTTCTACGACACCTACATCTGCCAATTCTTGTGCGAATTTCAAAAGTAAAATCTCACCACGATCCTTGAAAACTATCGTACGTCCTCTGAAAAATACGTAGGCTTTCACTTTACTTCCTTCTTCCAGAAATTTACGAGCGTGACTCAATTTAAAGTTGAAATCATGGTCGTCTGTGTTCGGTCCAAAACGAATTTCTTTAACGACAATCTTACTTTGTTTCGCTTTTAGTTCTTTTTGCTTTCTTTTTTGATCATAAAGGAACTTCTTATAATCCATTATTTTACAAACCGGCGGGTTCGCATTCGGCGAAATTTCAACTAAATCCAATTCCTGTTCTTCCGCAATAGCAATCCCTTGCGCTACGGTAACTACAATTGGTTCTTGACCTTCACGAACTAAACGAATTTCGCTCGCGGTGATTTTGTCGTTGATTTTGTGCTGAGCTTCTATTTCCCGGCGTTGTGGTTTGACGTTTCTCCTCATTAAAAATGTACAAAAAAAATTAAATGGTTACATTAAGTTCCTCATTAACAGCTAACGTTACCAATTGCGTAAAAGCTTCCAACGGCATTGAACCAAGGTCTCCTGCTCCTCTTCTTCGAACTGAAACCTCTTGGTTTTCAGCTTCTTTCTCTCCAACGATGAGCATAAATGGATACTTATTCAATTCAGCGTCACGAATTTTTTTACCAATTTTTTCGTTCCTACTGTCAACAAGTCCGCGAATATCGGAATTATTTAGTAAATCAGCTACATTTTGTGCGTAGTCATTGAATTTCTCAGAAATTGGTAGGACCACAAATTGCTCTGCGGTTAACCAAAGTGGAAAATCACCAGCGCAATGCTCCAATAGAACTGCAACAAAACGTTCCATTGAACCAAAAGGTGCGCGGTGAATCATAACTGGACGGTGCTTCTGATTATCCGAACCTATATACTCCAATTCAAATCGCTCTGGCAAATTGTAATCTACTTGAATCGTACCTAACTGCCATTCACGTCCTAAAGCATCTTGCACCATGAAATCCAATTTTGGACCGTAAAATGCTGCTTCTCCGTAGGCAACAACTGTCGGCAATTCTTTTTCAGCAGCAGCTTCAATTATTGCTTGTTCTGCTTTATGCCAATTTTCATCCGTTCCAATGTATTTCGTTCTATTGTCAGGATCACGTAACGAAATCTGTGCTTTGAACTTATCGAATTTCAAGGTTTTTAATACGTATAAAACGATATCAATGACCTTTTTAAATTCATCTTTTACTTGTTCTTGCATACAGAAAATGTGTGCATCATCTTGCGTAAAGCCACGAACGCGTGTTAAACCGTGCAATTCACCTGATTGCTCATAGCGATAAACGGTTCCAAACTCTGCAAAACGTGCTGGTAATTCCTTATATGTCCTTGGTTTCGATTTAAAAATCTCGCAGTGATGCGGACAGTTCATCGGTTTCAAGAAAAATTCCTCATTTGGGTCTGGAGTACGAATCGGCTGGAAAGAATCTGCACCATATTTTTCGTAGTGACCTGATGTAACGTATAAATCTTTGTTTCCGATATGTGGTGTGATTACTTGTTGATAACCCGCTTTACGTTGTGCTTTTTTCAGGAAATTTTCCAAACGTTCGCGCAAAGCAGCACCTTTCGGTAACCACATTGGCAAACCTTGACCTACTTTTTGAGAGAAGGTGAACAGTTCCAATTCCTTTCCTAACTTTCTGTGGTCACGGCGCTTAGCTTCTTCAACGCGTTCCAAATATTCAGTTAATTCTGCTTGTTTCGGGAACGTGATGCCGTAAATGCGTGTCAACTGTTTGTTTTTCTCATCTCCGCGCCAGTACGCACCTGCGATTGCTGTCAATTTAACCGCTTTGATGTGTCCTGTGTCCGGAATGTGTGGGCCGCGACATAAATCGGTAAAATTTCCTTGCGTGTAAAAAGTGATGGTTCCGTCTTCTAACTCGGAAAGTAATTCTAATTTATACGGATCATTTTTCTCGGTGAAATACGCAATCGCTTCAGCTTTTGATATTTCCTGACGGATGTAGGCATTTTTCGCCTTCGCTAATTCCTTCATTTTTTGTTCCACTTTTTCCAAATCTTTTTCGGAAATACTGTGTTCCATGAAGTCGATATCGTAATAGAATCCATTTGCAACGGGAGGACCAATCGCTAATTTAATTCCAGGAAAATAAAATTCCAAAGCCTCTGCCATTAAATGTGCCGAAGAGTGCCACATCGTTGATTTCCCCTCTTCGTCCGTCCAGGTCAACAATTGCAAGGTACTGTCCGTTGAAATAGGAAGTGTTGCATCTTGAACTTTGCCATTTACTTTGGCAGCCAAAACATTACGTGCAAGACCTTCAGAGATTTGCTGAGCGATTTGCAAAGCAGTTGAACCATCTGGATACGATCTTACAGCGCCGTCGGGAAATGTAATTTGCATAAGGTTTTTGTAAAAAATTGGTGCAAAGATAGTAAGAACCTATTCCAATTTAAAGCAATTTTCATTTGAAGTCATTTTAGATTCTACATTTGTTGCGTGAAAAAAGCAGGTCATAAAATAGTTGCTATCGATTTCGGGCTCAAACGAACGGGTTTAGCTATTACCGATAGCGCCTGTATAATTGCTAGTCCATTGGAAACCGTGGACAGTTCGCACTTGATGGAACATCTGAAAAAATTGACGCAACGTGAGAAAATTAGCCACTTTGTTTTAGGTTACCCTACTCAAGCCGACGGTTCAGATTCGCACGTTACGGGAAACGTTCGCTTGTTGTCCGAAGTCTTGAAAAAGGAATTCCCTGAGCAAGAAATGCATTTGATTGACGAACGTTACACTTCCTCAGAGGCTTCACAGATCTTGAATTTTTCTGGAAAACAAAAACACAAAAGAGAAAAAGGAAATGTGGATAAAATTGCCGCTTCCCTCCTACTCGACCGATTTTTACAACAATTTAAATAAACATTTACGAATCTTATTTTATGAGAAACCGAATAGAAGTTTGTTTCACACCTGGTGAATATCAATATTTTAAAGACGAATTTGAAATCGTTGTCGTTATTGACGTATTGCGTGCTACCTCTGCAATTTGTGCTGCTTTTGACAATGGTATCAAGGCCATAATTCCAGTTCCAACCGTGGAAGAAGCTTGGGAATACAAGCAAAAAGGTTACTTGGCAGGAGCTGAACGTAAGGGACAAATTGTGGAAGGTTTTGACTTCGGTAATTCTCCTTTTTCCTACATGAAAGAAGAATTTCGTGGACAAGAAGTGGTGCTAACGACTACAAATGGAACAAAATCCTTGGACGTAGCCAAAGATGCTGAAATCGTTGTGGTAGGTTCATTTTTAAATTTAGAAAGCCTTTCCAAATGGTTGGAAAAACAGGAGAAAAATATCTTGTGCTTGTGTTCAGGTTGGCAAGATAAATTCAATTTAGAAGACACCATTTGTGCTGGTGCTCTCTGCGATTACTTGATTTCTACGGGAAATTTCACCTCCGACGAAGATTCTTCCATTGCCGCTAAATATTTGTTTCAATCTGCTCGTGACAACTATTTTGGTTATTTAAAATCAAGTTCACATCGAAGACGTTTAAAAAACTTAAATTTGAACGAGGATATTAAATATTGTTTAACACCGAATCAAACGGACGTCATTCCAATTTTGAGAGATGGTAAATTGGTCAAATTATAAACTTATTGCTGTACTAGGGGCGCTTATCTATATATTGGGTAGCGGAACGAACGACAAATCAGCAGCAACATGGGGCTTTTTCGGTCACAAACGCATCAACCGTATCGCTGTTTTCACCTTGCCTCCAGAGATTTTTGGTTTCTACAAAGACCATATTGAATTTTTGACAGACCATGCTGTTGATCCAGACAAACGACGTTATGCGGTTGAAGGAGAAGCCCAATGCCATTACATCGACTTAGACCATTATTACAAACCGGGAGAAGATCCTTTTTCAGTAATGCCTCACAAATGGTCAGATGCCGTAGCCAAATTTTCAGAAGATACCTTACAAGCGTATGGAATCGTACCGTTTCACATTGTCGTGATGAAAGGGAAATTACAACGGGCTTTTGAAACCAAAAATGTGGACTTAATTCTCAAGTATTCAGCGGACATTGGACATTATATTGGCGATGCTCACGTGCCATTACATACCACGGAAAATTACAACGGACAGCTGTCTGGGCAACGTGGAATTCATGGCTTGTGGGAAAGTCGTTTAGTAGAAATGAATTCAGAAGATTACGATTATTTCGTTGGAAAAGTGAAGTATGTGAAAAACGTGCAAGAGTTCGCATGGAACGCCGTTGAAGGTTCGCATCGTGCATTGGATTCCGTGTTGCGCTTTGAAAAAGAGTTGACCGCAAGTTTTCCGAAAGACCGTAAATTTTCCTACGAACAACGCGGAAATGTGACTATTTCCACCTACTCCAAAGAATTCAGTGACGCGTACCATAAAATGCTAAACGGAATGGTGGAACGTCGCTTGCGAGCAGCAATTTTGGCCGTGGGATGTATTTGGTACACCGCTTGGGTCGATGCCGGCCAACCCGATTTAACGAAATTACAGCGTGTTCCCGTAAGTGCAGAATTGATGAAAGAATTCGATCAATTGGATTTGCATTACAACAATCAAAAAAACAAGGGGCGGATTTGTGATTAGGGAAAATTACACGAATACGTTTTCGGTCAACAACAGAAAAAAGATTAAAGCAAGTGAATTTTTTTAAACCTAAATTTTAACAAAGACAAGGAATGACGGATAAAATAGCAAAACCGTTTTTGAAGTGGGCAGGTGGCAAAACACAACTTATTAACGATATTGAAAAGGCTTTGCCAAAGGAAAGATACTGTTAGAGACTTAATTGAATTTTAGAATGAAACAACACACCCAAGTAATAGAAGTAATGCGTAAAAATGGAGGCTTTGCAACACTTGGATTTTTGAACCATACTGTTGATGTTTCAGGCTGGAAATCAAAAACTCCATTTGCTTCAATTAGAAGAATTGTTCAAGATGAAAGATACTTTTTCAAAATAAAACCTGGACTTTGGGCTTTAAAAGAATTTGAAAATCAGATATTAGAAAGGTTTGAATTAAAAGAATCCATTGAAAAAGAGCAATCTTTTAATCATTCATACTATCAAGGATTGTTATTAGAAATTGGAAATGTAAAGGGCTTTCAAACATACGTTCCTCCTCAAGATAAAAACAAATTATATTTGGATAAAAAGTTAGGATTAGTTTCTTCACTAGATTCAATTTTCGATTTTTCATATCCAGAAATAATAAGAAGAGCGAGAACAATAGATGTAATTTGGTTTAACGAAAGAAGATTACCAGATTCACTTTTTGAGGTTGAACACTCTACCGATATTCAAAACTCACTTTTAAAATTCAATGACTTACAAGATTATTATACCAAATTTTATATCCTAAGTGCTGAAGAAAGAAGACGTGAATTTGAACACAAAATTTCTTATTCAGCATTTTCGAAAATTAAAGAAAGAGTGAAATTCATAGATTACGATTATGTCTCATCATTACATACTAAGACATTTGAATTAGAAAAATTAGGAAGTTTGTAAAATGAAAAAATTCATCATCCTGACTCCTGAAGGAGAAACGATTGCACCAAATGAAAATTTTGAAGTGAATAATCTTCAAGTTCTTGGTGTTATTGAAAATGTAAAAGACGAAAATGAAGCAATTAAAGTATTGTTAAAAGAAAACGATTGGATTATTGATGCGGAATATAATGTAGCTGAGTTTATAACCTATGAGCTACTTTAATTGAATTAATTTTCCTTCAATACCTGAAGTTCTTAACGCTTCCACATTTTCCTTTCCGTATGCAATAAAAACACTTGGAGAACCTGGAGTTCCAACCTGTTTGCCTTCCAAATTGAAGAATTTAATTCTGCCTTTGACAAAAAGTAAAGCATCCGCATCATCCCAAACATGATTAAAAAATGTTTTTGTTTCCGTTCTAGCAAAAATTAAAGCAATTCCGTTTCCATGCATTTTTAACCTTTCTAGCCAAAATTCCATTCCTTTTCCATAAGGAGGATTCATGTAAACTCTACCAAACCAGTCTTTTGTCAATCCATTATCTTTAATTGTAAAATTGACTTTTGCATGGGTAAATGGTGGATTTTCAGGTGAACATGGGTCCAAATCAAATTCACCTAACATTTTTACCAAAGTTGGAGGTGTTAACCATTCAACCGTTGTTTGTTCTACCCTATCAAAAGATACATTCATGACTAAATATTTCAGCAAAGATTAGATCAATTTCTGAGAAATAAAAATTATAAATAGATCATATTCAGATAATTACACACAATAAGTGTTATTATCGAAATCAATAAAACTTAATCAATTCAAAATCACAATACTAGGAAAAAACAAATTTTTGATTTTTTTAGTAGTACTGTTTATTTAATGTTTTTGAATGTGATTTTCCGATATAAATTCAATAATCTCCTAAATCGTCTCCTTTATAAAAGAAACTTAGGAAAAGTCTTGCGGTAAACATCCGACTCAAAAACCATTGTCTGTTTTAACGCGAATTATTTTGGCTTCTACAAAACCAAATGCTTGGATTTTAGACCCTTTTACCGGAAGCAGCACCACTGGAATCGCTGCCAATTTAGCGAATCGTCGTTTCCTCGGCATCGACCAAGAAGATGAATTTTTGGAAATTAGCAAAAACCGAAAACTGGAAATCGAAAATCCATTAACCGCTGCATCTTACAGACAAAAAATTGGCGGTTTCAATAATAGAAAAGAACTTGGATTATTCTTGCTCGATGAACCAAATGTAGATTATAAAACGGAATTGGATTTGTCGAAAAGGGATGGGTTGATAGACGAGTAATACTAATTAAAAAAAATTCGCCTCGGCGCAGTTGTGCAAAAAATCCTTTAGATAGAGTAAAACATGGACATAACGAGGTGAATATTTTGACAAAGGTAAATACCGCACCTTGTATTTTAAAGAAGCTGATACTGCGATGAATCTGTTTGAAGGATGGATGATTCATTACGAAACAAATTTTCAAAGAGTACTGGTTAAAAAGCAATACGGATTTAAATCAAATGAAAGAAATTCGAATACAGGAAAACCTAGTGTAAAACTTAAAGTACAAAGTACATAATACCACTTTCATTTAATTGCAATCCAAGTCTAAAATGACCCAAAAATGAAAGCGCAGTTTCACGTAATTAATGCATCTCAAAAAGATAAAAGCGTGTATGACGAATTTGAAAAATCAAGTACCTTTCTTGTAATCGACCTTACTCCGATAATTGTTATTGTCGCGCTGGTAGTCATTGTTCTAATTTCCCTCTACATTTATCGTAGGAAGAAAATTCGTTAAGTAAGCACTTTCACTCTAAAAAATCAACCAAAACCTCCTGAGTTATTTACTTCTTGTATTTGGTCGCTTAAAAAAAAATGATGTGTAATATATTAAATTTCAAAGAGTTTTCTTTTTTCTAAATCACAGAGGTTGTTACATTTGACGAAACTAGAAAAATGAAAAACATTACATTTCTTTTATTCAGCCTATTAATTGGATTTTGTTTTGGTCAAACCGTAACAACTGAGCCAGCGATAATAACTGACGATTATACTGGAATTGTTAAGTTAATCTATAATCCAGGTGCTTCCGCAATGTCAAATGCAACAAATTGTTACGCGCACATTGGCGTAAAAACTGGTGGTGTGAGATGGCAATGTTCACCGACTTGGAGAAGTGGTTTGTTAAAGCATAAAATGGTTCAAGTTGGTTCAACTTGGGAATTAACCATTAACAATATGTACGACTATTTTGACGGTTGTGCAGCTCCTTTTCAGGAATTTAATGTGGTATTTAATAATGGTCCGGGCGGAAATTTAGAGGGAAAAACAAGTACAGGAGGGGATTTTCATATTGAGATTTTCCCAGCGAGTCAATTAAGTGTTCAATTTTCAAATTCTTCTACTCAAGGAATTGTCAATCAAGGAACTACTGTGAACCTTGTCGCAAACGCTACCGCTTCCTCTAACCTTGTTCTCAAAAAAAATGGCAATATTGTAAACACCGCAACAGGTACAAGTATTTCTTTTTCTGAAGAATTGAACACTCCAGGTGATTACGAATACACTGTTGAAGCAAGTGCTAACGGAAATACAGCAAGTAGCACCCGCTTAATCTCAATAGTTTCTGCACCTTCAGATGAACCTAGACCAAACGGACTGAAAGAAGGAGTTACATTTAATACTTCTGACCCAACAAAGGTTCATTTTTGTTTGTATGCTAAAGATAAAAATAACGTTTTACCAGATAATATTTTACTCACAGGAGACTTTAATAATTGGACTCTTTCAAATGCATATCAACTAAAAAGAGATGGAACAACAGGTTATTGGTGGATTGAATTGTCTGGAATAGATCCCAACTTTGAATATGCTTTTCAATATGCTGTTAAAATTGGAAACAACACTATTCGAATCAGCGATCCTTATTCAAAGAAGGTACTGCATCCTAACGATCAGTGGGAACCATCACAAAATTATCCCAATTTAAAACCATATCCTTCTCAAGCGGACGGAGGTTATGTCTCTGTTTTCAAGGTAAATACTTCTGAATTTCAGTGGAGTAACCAAACTTTAAATTTTGTAAAACCTGATAAGAATAACTTGGTAATTTATGAACTGTGGGTTCACGATTTTTCACCTGAAAGAAACTTTAGTGGTATCATCGAACGTTTGGACTACATCGAAAATCTTGGCGTGAATGCCATTGAACTTATGCCAATTTCAGAATTTGAAGGGAATTTAAGTTGGGGTTATAATCCAACCCACTACTTGGCATTGGACAAAGCCTACGGAACGGAAAATGATTTCAAAACATTGGTAGATGAAGCCCATAAAAGAGGAATTGCGGTTATCGTGGACATGGTTTTCAATCACGTTACGGGTTTATCACCTCAAGCCAAATTGTATTGGGGAGGAAGTGGTCCGGCTACAAACAATCCATGGTTCAATCAAAGCGCACCTCATGGTGCAAGTGTTTTTGAAGATTGGAATCACAACTTTACACCGACAAGAGATTTAATGAAAAGCGCACTGAATTATTGGATTAATGAATACAAAATTGATGGCTACCGAATGGATATTTCACATGGCATCTGTGGCGCAAATTGTTCCAATCGTTCAGAAATCATTTTTGATTATTTCAATAATGGAGTGAAATCGGCGAATGAGAATGCTTACTTTATTCTTGAACATTGGGAGGAAAGTCCGGGAGAGAGACAAGACTACATCAATTTTGGAATGTTGTGCTGGTTGAACAATACACACAGTTACGAACAAACGGCAATGGGCTGGTTGCAAGATGGTGACAACTTAAATAGTTCCAATCAAGATGGTTGGGTTACCTATTGCGAAAGCCATGACGAAGAAAGAAATATGTTTAAAGCAAAAACTTATGGAAACGGCCCTACGGTTAGAACTCTTGATGGCTATACAAAACGTACACCTCTAAATACCGCGTTCAACGTCCTTTTGAATGGACCGCACATGTTATGGATGTTTCAAGAATTAGCTTACGACTACAGTATATTCAGTAACGCCTCAGGTGGTGCAGGACAACGCACTGACCCAAAACCAATGCCTGAGAATTTAGGATGGTTTGAAAACGTACCTAGAATGCGTGCTTATGAAAAAGTTGCACAAACTATTCAATTGAGAACCAAATTACTACCTTCAGTTTTCACAGGAAACCCAACTAATTCTGACTTAGGAAGCGGAAGAGCCGCAAGAAGTGTGATTTGGGGTTCTGGAAATTCTAGAGTTTTTGTAGTTGGAAATTTCAACGTTCCCTCTGACGGTCAAACTTTTGTCGGTTCGGTAAATATTTCTCTTCCTGAGGGGAATAGCTGGTTCGATTATTTTGAAAATGGAAACACTGCAATCGCTGCAGGTTCTAACGTAACGCTTCAACCTGGTGAGTATAAAATTTACACCGCCACTAAACTTGATCTGCCAGAAATTGCTTTGCCTAACGAAAACTTGTCTGTTGACAATATTTCAAACAACATTCATTTAAATGTTTATCCTACCTATTTCGATAATGAAGTTATGATTGATACCGACTACTCAATCAGGCAAATTCATGTCGTAAGTATGGATGGAAAAGTATTTGTACCTAGTGTGAATAACAATAAAGTGGACTTGAGCCAACTCAATCAGGGAATGTACTTACTACATATTATGTATAATAATTCTAAAACAAAAGTGGTTCGAATTATTAAGAAATAGGACTATTATAATTCTAAAAAGTCATAAAGGAAATTGACTGCAAGCAAGTAATAGCTTCTGACTCGTCATTTTGCACCATTAAGGATTCATTTTTTCGTTTTAAAATTCCAGACGGTATAATTCCATCGTCGTGGCGGAAAGGTTTCAAATGCAAATTAAATGCGTCTTCGCCAAGGCGAATAAAACCTTCAATGGTATTATTCACTGGATAATTGCAGCAAAACTTCTAAAGCTTTTGGGAAAGTAGCGTTCATGTAATCGCAATATTGTTCGATACAATCCACTTTTACAGTCAATTCCACACCACTTTGATTCGGAAGGATTTCGTAACTTTCTCGTGCGTCCTTCCAAGATGCTTCGTTCTTTTCTGCTGGTTGTTCTTCAAAATTCTTGAGCTCACCTAAATGCCTAAAAACCAAAGTTTTGTTTGGTTCCAATTTCTCAATAATGCTATACATTCCAAGTCCATCTGGTGTGAGTAAATGGATTTTGCTTCCTTCCGAAAAACTATCGGTTTTATAATGACTTCCTGCACAAAAAACATTCGTCCATTTCTTATAATTTTCTGCTTCCCACAGGCAATTCCAAAGTTTTTCAGGTGTGGTTTCTATTTGAATTTTGAAGGTTAATTGTCTCATTCTATTGCTTATAGGTTTCATAAAGATCGTGTTAAAATTAAAAAAATGCCTTGACAAATGCCCCAAGGTTTCTTTTGTTAAATGTTAATTACCAACGTTCGTTCCGGCGACCCAAGCCGTACTCCAAGCCGCTTGAAAATTAAATCCTCCTGTCAATCCGTCAATATCTAATACTTCTCCTGCAAAAAACAATCCTTTCACCAGTTTACTTTCCATCGTTGTTGGATCAACAAATGCCAAATCAACCCCACCAGCCGTTACAAATTCCTCCTTGAAAGTCGTTTTTTCCTTCACTTCATAGCGATCGGCAATTAAATTGTTGACAAGACGATTAAACGACTTTCCCGCTAATTGATTCCAACGGGTTTCATTACTTATTCCTGATTTCGAAATAAGGTGTTCCCATAAAGCATTCGTTAAAGGTGTCGGATTGAAATTAACCAGCTTTTTTTGACCGTGAGTCGTGATTCCTTCTTTCAACAATTGTTGAGTTACTTGTTCATTGGCGCCGTTCAACCAATTCACTAAAACGGCAAATTCGTAATTTTTCTCGGCCAAACGTCTTGCTCCCAAGGCAGAAAGTTGCAAAATTGCTGGACCACTCAGTCCCCAATGCGTCACCAATAATGGCCCTTTTCCAATCCATTTTTCTCCTTCGATGCGAGCGGTCGCTTCCGTCACGTTACCCATAAGTTGGGTTATGGAGTCATTGGGCAAATTAAAGGTAAACAAGGATGGTAGAGGTTCTATTATGGGTTGCCCAAGTGCTTCAATCCAAGCTAAACCTGAACGTTTTGGTTGCCCGCCAATTGCGACGATTAAACATTGAAACGTGATGTTTTGTGTATCTCCTTTCAGGATAAATTCCTCCCCTTTTTTTTCCACGATATCAAACTTGAATTGCGACATCAATTCAATTCCTAAACGAGCCGCTTCATTGCGAAAAACGTCAATAATCGACTGTGAATCATTTGATTGAGGAAAAATACAATTGTCGGAATAAACGCGCATTGCCACTCCCCTATCCTCAAACCATTGGATGGTGTCTCTCGGTTGAAACTGATGAAATGCTTTGTATAAAAATTTACCTCCGCGGGGATAAAATCCTGTCAACGTTTTTACATCGAAGCAATTGTGCGTGACATTGCAACGTCCGCCACCAGATATTTTGACTTTAGAAAGTGTTTTCGCAGAACGTTCGATGATAACCACCGCTGCATTCGGGAAAACCGATTTCGCACGTAAAGCAGCAAAGTAACCTGCAGCTCCCCCTCCAATCACACCAATTTTTAATTCTCTCATTTCAAAAGCACCAATTTAACTGGTCTTCAAAAGTAAATTTACACGTTCAACGACCCAATCTAATTGTGCTTCACGCGTTAAATTGGAATTATCCAAAACAACGGCATCATCGGCTTTCTTTAACGGACTTTCTTCACGAGTTTGATCTAAAAAATCGCGTTCAGCAAGATTGGCACGAATGGCTTCCACATCCACCTCTTGCCCTTTAGATTGCAATTCTAGAACCCGACGTTGGGTACGAACATCCTCTGAAGCAGTCACATATAATTTCAATTCGGCATTTGGAAAAACAACAGTACCGATATCGCGTCCGTCCATGATGATGCCACCAGATACTCCCATTTTCTGTTGCTCATTCACTAATTTTTGACGTACCTCTTTAATCGCTGCAACCTTAGAAACCACCGAAGCAACAGCTGAAGAACGAATTTCTTCTGCTACATTTTCATTATTTAAAAACAAAACATCCTCGCCATTCACCTTTTGAAAAGCCAAATTTATCTTTGATAAATGATGCACTATTTCGTCAACGAGAGGTGTTTCATTTTGAATGAGTCCATGACGTAAACAATATAGTGCTACACCGCGATACATGGCACCTGAATCGACAAAAATGTAATGTAAACGTTTCGCTAAATCTTTTGCAAGAGTACTTTTTCCACAAGCTGAAAATCCGTCTATGGCAATTGTTAATGGTCGCATTTATTATAAAATTGAGTTGAATTGATATAAAAAAAGGCAACCAAAACGATTGCCTTTCAATGTCTTATTTTTACTATTAAGCTGTAACTCCAAGAACTTCAGCCATTTTCGCACCTATTTGAGCTGGAGAATCCACCACGTGAATACCACACTCGCTCATGATACGTTTTTTAGCCTCAGCAGTATCGTCAGCACCACCAACGATTGCACCAGCATGTCCCATTGTACGACCTTTAGGAGCAGTTTCACCCGCGATGAACCCTACTACAGGTTTGGTACCATTTTCTTTTACCCAACGTGCAGCAATTGCTTCCAAATTTCCTCCAATTTCACCAATCATCACGATTCCTTCCGTTTCTGGGTCGTTCATCAACAATTCAACAGCCTCACGCGTAGTCGTTCCGATTATTGGGTCACCACCGATTCCGATTGCAGTAGTAATTCCTAAACCAGCCTTTGCTACTTGATCCGCCGCTTCATAGGTTAAAGTACCCGATTTTGAAACGATTCCAATTTTACCTTTTTTGAAAACGAAACCTGGCATAATTCCAACTTTCGCTTCTCCAGCTGTAATAATACCTGGACAATTAGGACCAATTAAACGGCATTCAAAACCTTTAATATATTCTTTAGCCTTAACCATGTCATTCACTGGAATTCCTTCTGTGATGCACACGATAACTTTGATACCTGCTTCGGCAGCTTCCATAATCGCATCTGCGGCAAATGCTGGTGGAACAAAAATAATGGAAACATCAGCTCCAGTAGTTTTTACAGCGTCAGCAACTGTGTTGAAAACTGGACGATCTAGGTGCGAAGAACCACCTTTTCCTGGGGTAACACCACCTACGACATTCGTGCCGTATTCAATCATTTGTCCTGCATGAAAGGTACCTTCACTTCCTGTGAAACCTTGTACAATAACCCGGGAGTCTTTGTTTACTAATACGCTCATTACTCTGAATTCTTTTTGGTTGCCCAAATTTACACATTGCGTTAAGAATTGCAAGGGAAAAGAAATTATTTTTCGGAAATCGAGTTTTAACACCTTTTGCTTGGCATAAAAAAAGCACTTCCCGATTAACGAAAAGTGCTTTTTGTAAATTAGGAAGTGGAATTATTAATCAATCTTGATATTCATTTCCACACGTCGGTTTTTCTTTCTACCTTCTGGAGTTGCGTTATCTGCAATTGGACGCGTTTCCCCGAAATAAGTAACTGTCATTCTTTCAGTTGCAATTCCTTTTCCAACGAGGTAATTTCTAACTGCTTCTGCACGTTTTTTAGACAACAACATGTTTGCATCATCATCACCAACATTGTCCGTGTGACCAGCCAACGTTAACTTCCATGTTGACTTCTTGGTTAAAACTGTTGCTAATTCATCTAATGCAGCGAAAGATTCGGTTTTGATGATATCTTTTGCAGTTTCAAACTCCAGGTTATCGAATGCCGATTTTAAGATCTCCACAATTTCTTTTTCAATTACTGGACAACCTTTGTTGGTTTTCGGCCCTGGTGTCATTGGACAATCATCGTCTTTGTCCAAAACTCCATCACCATCGCTATCTTTATAAGGACAACCTTTATTTTCAACAGGACCTTTTAACAACGGACAATCGTCGTCTTTGTCAAGAATTCCGTCGCCATCTGTATCCGGCCATGGACATCCTTGATTTTCTTTCGGACCTGCAACAGTAGGACAATCGTCTAAGAAATCAAAGATTCCATCGCCATCCGTGTCAGGACACCCTTTGTTTTCTTTCGGTCCTGCGTTGTTTGGACAAGCATCGTCAATGTCGCGGATTCCGTCACCATCCGTATCAGGACAACCGTTCATTTCTTTAGCTCCTTTTTCAGTTGGACAATCGTCTTCTTTGTCTGTGATTCCGTCCCCATCTGTATCAGGACATCCTTTGAATTCCTTCAAACCAGCCACGTCTGGACAAGCATCGTCCTTATCTTTGATTCCATCACCGTCTTTATCCGGACAACCGTTTAATTCTTTTAATCCAGGAACATCCACACACTCATCTTCCATGTCTTTCACACCGTCACCATCTTTATCTGGACAACCTTTGAATGCCCAAACACCAGCGTCAACCGGACATTCATCCAACTTATCAGATACTTTATCACCGTCTCTATCGTGAGGCTTTTCATACAAAACAGGAATGCGAACACCAGCGTAAAACTCAGTACCTCTAACTTTTCCACGAGCTAACAAGCTTCTAAAATCGGTAAAACCAAGTGTTAATGGACCAAGACGTAAGGCCGTTCCTGCTCTCCAGCCACTGTATTCATTGTAGGCAATTGGCATGTGAACACCAATCCATGCATAATCAAAACTCGGTGTCAATGAAATTTGGTTGGCAACTTTCACTTTTGCAAAACGCTTATCAGAAATGATATTAAAAGTACCAGTTGCGTTCACATAAAACCATTTCCAAATGTGGTAATCCGCCTGAATACTAAAAGCAGATGGCGTTCTAATAAAGAAAGTTGTTGATGTATCTTGACTAGTAACCCAACCTTGATTACCGTTGGCAGCAGCTTCTTGAATTAAAGTGTCAATAATTCTATCGAAATTGATAAAGCTATTCGCATTGTCAAAACGATGTAAATCGAATTTTTCATCCACATTCACGGAAAAGTCACGACTTAAACCTCCTTTTTGAAAGGACATTCCTCCTAAATCAACAACTGAAAAACCAACTCTCGCTTTGTATTTATTTTCATTACGTGCCCATAAATTTGATTTTCCATCCATTTCATATTTATGTTTATCCCAATCAGGGCGCCATTCATAAACAACACCAAGATCCAATCCGAGTCCAAATTTTGAATCTGATTTTGGCAATCCATTCAGTCCGCCAGAAACATAATCGTCGAATTTTTTGGAATAACCATAGCGAAAATCACCCGCTAAGTATTGAGAAGTATCTTCATTGACAAGGTTGTACGAAAAGTCATTTGTGTAAATGTAGGCCGCTGTATATCCAGATAAATACTTAACGCGACCTCCAGCTTTTAAGAAATGTTCTTTGTTATCCATTACCACTTGACCGTAGTTTACACCGAATTCCGTCCACGTAAGATGATTCAAATTCAACAGCTCTTCGTTCAGTTTGATGTTCCATAAATTAGGATATTCTAAACCTTCTTCCGCTAGAACTGCCAATTTCGGATCCATGTTATCCAAGTTTGTAATTGAGCGCATTTTTGCAGAAAAACCTACGGCAACTTTATCGGTCACATGAAAGGCGAAATTCAATAAATCTACTTGTAAATTGATGTTCGCTCCCAGAACGCGTTTTGTGTTTTCATCATATAAATGCACAATATAACGATCTATAAAAGTAGAATCAGGCTTTGACCATGCATTCAAAACGTTTTGATCACCGAACGATCCTTTCCACCAATATTTTTTCCCCAATGCACTTTGTTGAGCATCTCGCATTTTATTCGCGTCGAAGTAGCCAAAATTTTGAAATACATTCACACTTGCACTTCCGAGGTTCAAATCAAATTTAAAACGTCCGTCAACAAAACTTGCAGGCTGTAAATCCAAGCCCATAACCCCAGCATAATTACTGGTATTTACACCAACATAGTTTTGCCCAAAGGACAAAAACGAGCCGAATGCGAAGAAAATAGAGAGTAGCTTTTTTTTCATATTTTACTTTGTATATTGAATTAAATAGGTTCCGAGATAAGTTGTGATAGAAAAAGCTTCCGAACCGAAACTTGTCACTTGAATTGCACCCTCTCCATGTCGTTCTTCTTCGTCCAATTTATTTCCGAATGAGTCAAGCAAAAGTAGTTTATTCTCGATTCCATCTAACACGCAGATGATTACTTTTCCTAATGAATTTTGACAAACAGAAACTTGTGTCAATTCCTGAACAGGTAAAGTTTTTTCCCACAATCGTTTACCTTTCTCGTTTACACGCATGATAGTTTTGTCCCATTTAAGTAGGAAATTAACTTTTCCGCTAGCATTAAAAGAACTTATGAGTTCATAATTCCCTTTCAATGGAATTTGAATTTGTTTCCCATTTAAAGGACGCATCATAAGTTGATTATTGTTAAAATTCACGAGCATTAAGTCGTCAAAAGTTGGAAAAACTTGCACTGAGGAATCCATTGGGAATTGTTGAAGTGCTGATTTTTTATTGATATCGACATAATAAAAGGTAGTTTTTGACCGAACACCAAGGTATTCTTTTTTATCTTTTTTGAAAATTATACTGGCAATTATAGGATCGTTTACTTTGAATCTTTTCATGATTTTTCCTTTGTCATTATAGACAAATACAGCATTGGCATTATCAACTACTGGAAGAATTGGTGCTTTTCCTTCGCTTTGATAAAAAAGTGGTCCGACATTCCAATCACAAGCGAAACGGAATTGTAAGCGACCAGAAATATCAAAAACCTGTGCTTCTTTTCCAGAGAGAACGGCAACTTGTCCGTTCATATCGTTGAAAACGGTTAGCTTTCTTATTGCTCCAGGGTATTGTTTCTCCCAACGTTTTGAACCGTTAACGTAACCAATAACTTTGTTCGTTTCCGTTGCTACTACCACATTTCCTCGACCGCTTAAGGTAATAAATTGCGTGATGCGTTCTCCAGGATTCATACTAAAATATTCCTGAATCCGTGTGTTGGAAGTTTCTGAAACAGCATCTTTTCTTATACATGTCGTTTCAAATAAACGTTTACCAACTCGGGCAATGCTCACCGATTGCTTTGCAGTCACCTTTCGAAAAAGTACTTTTGACGGAAGATAACCAAAAACAAAATTCATTTTCTCTGGCGATTGGGACATAGATTTTCCCAAACCGATTTCAGATGACAAGGCATCTAAATATGCTTTTGAATAGCTGAGAATTGCCATTTCATTTTGAACAGCCACGTGAATTTTTCGATTTGGAGTCGCTTTTAAAAAGGAAGAAAAAACAAGCTTGTCGTAAACCTGATATGCTTCATTTTTTTCTTGTATGTGAAGCCACTCATTGATGGATGGAATTGGATTAACACCATCAGAAGAAGGAAAAACAATTGCTGAATCTGTTCCATTAGTAACAATCGCAAATCCTTCTTTAATCCAATTATGAAAACCACTTTTCTTAAAGTCTGCGTCAACAGAGGCAAAAAATTCTTTTTGATAGAAGGTGTAACCGTTAAAAGATGCAGGTAAAAATCCAGCCAACATAGCAGCATCAGAAACATTTTTCAATTTTAATGACGTTTGACTGTTTCTGTAGCAATACAAGCGATCTAACTTTTCATAAAAGTCATACGTAACAAATTGATTTTCTTCCCATTGTATTACCGAATAACTTGCCTTTTTGTCCACTTCAGGCAACTTTTTATCTCCTGAAATTTCACCTTTAAAAACAATCAATTGATTTCCTTTAAAACGAATCGAATAATCCCCAAAATTGTAATTTTCAATTCCCGATTTCGTGTATTTGAATGGCCCATTGGAAAACAAACGCTTTACATTTCTGGCTGTCCATTTTCCTTTTCTTTCCACCAGCACCAACGGTCTTTTAGCACTTGCATAAATGGAAGCAGTTCCATTTAATCGAGGAGCTAAAAAAGAAATCAACGATTGATTAGTAGGAAGAATTTTCATTTTTGGCTCATCCCAATCCACCTCATTTAATTGATGTACCACTACAATGCGTTCGTCATTAATCGAAAAATAGCGTTTAAAATCGGTTTCGTCTTGGTAACCTAAAAGTCGCCACGCCATGAATGTGGTCCAAAATACACCAAGAATAATTATGCTTATCGATAGTATGCGTTTCACCTAATTTGTTTTTTACAAAAATATAGTTCTACATGAGCGTATTTAAGTGAACAAGAAAGCACTTTCAACATTCGAGTGTTTAACTACAAACTGATCACAACTAAAACATCGATAACTGCTCCCCGTCAGGAAGCAAACGGAAAGATTTCCGGTGAAATTTACAAGAACCAAAAACACGAATCGCATTTCTGTGGTCAACTGTGGGATATCCTTTGTTTTTCATCCAGTTATACATTGGGAATTCTTGGTTGATTTTCTCCATCCACTCGTCCCGATAGGTTTTAGCGAGAATCGACGCTGCAGCAATCGACTGAACTTTTCCGTCTCCTTTTACTACTGTTTCGTGAGGGATTTGCTTGTATTTTTTGAATCGATTTCCATCAACGACAATATATTCCGGTGACACTTTAAGATTATCTAAAGCCCGATGCATTGCTAAAATACTCGCATTTAAAATGTTAATCTTATCAATTTCCTCTTCGTCAACAAAAGCTACGGCAAATGCAAGGCACTTATCTTCGATCTCCAATCGCAGTTTATTTCGTTCTTTTTCATTTAATTTTTTGGAGTCATTTAAGCCCTCTATTTCACAGTCATTTTTTAAGATAACCGCAGCGGCGACAACAGGCCCAGCAAGACAACCTCGACCTGCCTCATCGCAACCTGCTTCCAAATTAAAATCACTAATTTTTAAAAGTAATTTTCCCATTCGATAAAATTGGGAATATTTTTTGTAGTTTAGCCCAACAAATTTCTAAACCATGAAAAATTTGATTCTGTTTTTATCCGTAGTATTTATCGGATTTTCTTCATTTTCTCAAACAAACACAGCCGTTTGTGGCTCTAAACAAACCTTACTGAGTGGAAAAGACTCTGGAAGAATCGTAATTACCATGCCTGATTACGTTACTTCGGAGGACGTTGCAAATTACGGTCATTATTACGAAAAATTCTTCACAATTGATTTCAACAAAACAAATCATGAAGCAGTTTTTAACATGATAACAAACGACTCTGGTACGCGACGCGTTATCATTCGTTTTCTATCTGCAAATCAAATTCAAAACGTAAAAGTAGAAGGGAAAGATTTCGGTGTGAACGACTTTTATGAGAATTTCTTGAAATGATAAGATACGTTTTACCGCTCACTCTATTTTTTTTTAGTGCAGCAGTTATTAATAGTTGCGCTGAAAATAAAAAGTCTGATTTTAAAAATTACGGACCCGTTCAAGTTGATTCTACTGAGGCAATTTCCTTGGATGACATGCTATTACAATTCGAGCAAAATCCAGAAAGAAACACTTTTACATTTTATGCACCTTTAACGGGAGTTTGTCAAACCGCGGGATGTTGGACACAAGTAGAACTGCCTAACGGAAAGTCCATGCGGGTTCGTTTCAAAGACCATTTTTTAATTCCAACCGACACGAAATTAGGTGAGTTAGCTTATTTCCATGGTTACCTTTATTATGATAGTATTAGTGTGGAAATGCAACAACATTTTGCAGAAGATGCTAATGCTACACAAGAAGAAATTGACAAAATCAAAAACGTAGCCTTTGAGTTAAACTTCGAAGCGGACGGTACTCTAGTTAAGCGCGTAAAAAAAGATAAGAAATAGTACCAATTACGAACACCACTAAAATTGTTACCCACCAAGGAGCAAAGGCAGCAGTTACCATTACGATTGGGATAAATAGTAAAGCGAGCAAATGGAATTTTCCTTGATTTTTTTTAGAATTATTTTGGTTTGACATTTTTTTAGTTTGGATTTTGACGAATTATTCAAACGAAGTTAGGAGCATTTTACATACTTTTTAAGAGAAGTTGTGTGTATTTCCTAACAATTAAGGCACAAAAGTTTTTTTAAAAACCGCATACACTACCAAGGATAGTTAGTAATATTGTTAAAAATAGCTCTATGAAGACCCTAGGAATTTACTGCGGCGGCTACTCGTCAGAATTTGAAATTTCTTTAAAAAGCGCCAAAACCATTCAAAATAACTTCCCTGAAAGGTATCAAACTGCACTAATCATTGTATCCGAGTTGAAATGGACTGTCCTCTTCCACGATAAAGAATATGCATTCAATTGGGAAAGAAATGGATTTCAAACCGAGCGAGAATATGTCAGAATTGATTTAGGATTGGTTTATATTCACGGAAATCCAGGTGAAAATGGAAAAGTTCAAGCTTATTTAGAGTTGAAAAACACCCCTTACCTCAATTCAAACGTACTTGCCTCCTCACTCTCCTTTGATAAATGGTTTTGTAATCAGTTCCTATCCAATTTTGAAGTTCCAATAGCGAAATCCATTTTATTACATGAAATCCCAAAAAATGAAACATCAATCCTTGAGGCACTTGGACTTCCTGTATTTGTAAAACCGTGTGATTCTGGCTCGAGCTATGGTATAAGTAAAGTTAAAACTGAAAAAGAACTCATTCCAGCTCTTGAAAAAGCATTTGAAGAAGGAGATTCAGTTGTAATTGAATCCTTTTTGAAGGGAACTGAAGTTACTTGCGGTGTTTACCGAACGGCAAATTCTTTGGAATCTTTGCCTTTAACAGAAATTGTTTCTGAAAATGAATTCTTTGATTTCGAGGCAAAATATTTAGGAAAATCGCAAGAAATTACACCTGCCCGTATTCTAGAGGAAGAAGCAAAACTGACATCGGAATTAGCAAAAAAAATCTATC
Source organism: Bacteroidota bacterium (assembly GCA_039795265.1). Taxonomy (GTDB): domain Bacteria; phylum Bacteroidota; class Bacteroidia; order Flavobacteriales_D; family Crocinitomicaceae; genus UBA952. The sequence continues at coordinate 28,761 of JBDKEM010000060.1, forward strand.
GAATTCTTCAGTTAAAAAGTATCGCACGTATAGATTTCATTCTTGTTGAAGGCATACCACATCTTATCGAGGTGAATACCACTCCTGGATTTTCCGAGGCAAGTATAGTACCCAAAATGTTAGCTTGCGCCAACAAATCAATCACTGAATTTTGGGAGGAGATTTTGGAATCACAAGGATTTTAATAAGCTGCCATCGCGTTTAAAACCGACTCCATTCTTTTTAACAATTCTGAATTGGGAGCGTCGTAATTATTTACAATAAAAGCAAAAGCAATGATTTTTCCCGATTTGGAATAAACATAACCCGCATAGGATTTCACCCTTGAAATGGTACCACTTTTCGCGATTACTTTTCCTTCTCCAACTTGACCACGACACAAGTTTTTCAAGGTACCACTCACACCTGCGATAGGAAGTGTAGCTTTAAAATCTTGAAAATATGGCGAACCATGCATGTATTTCAACAATTGACAAAAATGATTGGCTGAAACAGCATTGTTGCGTGATAGCCCACTACCATCTTTAATTGATGCTCCTGTTAAATCGATTTTTCCTTTCCAAAAATTTTGAAGGACTTCTAATGAATGTTCTGTTGAACCGTTCAAATTATCGCGATAACCTAGCCAATTTAACAAGCCTTCAGCGAAAAGATTAACACTTCTCAAATTTGTCCAATAAGCAATTTCATTCACTGTCTTGCTTTCCACTTCAAACAACAACTGAAAATTTTTATCATAACGATTGTTGATAGCAAAAGGGAAAGATCTAAAACCCATCGGCGCTAAATTGACTGCTATTCCATGTTTCTTTAACACCTTTGTTAACTCATAAGCCAATTGATATTCTGGATCAGGCATACTCCCACGCACCTCATAACTATCACGGTTTTGGGGTAACCTTCCACTGATGTAGCGATCTAAAGAAAAAGGTGCGCCATATACAATTGATTGGTCGTCGGAAACCGTTGCGGCATTCACCTCGCAGCGCATTTTTAGTCCTTCAATTTCTGGATAAATTTGTAATAAATTCGCTTGTGTACCTGCTTTTCCAGTCCGTAACAAAAGTTTAATTTGATTATCATAAAAGTTAATTCCAGCAGCTGGAGCTCCATAGTAATTTCCAATATCCCCCCAACTCCAGCCTTCGGGTGTGCCTTGATAACCAAAGTCACTGCCATCTGTAATAATGGCGCCTTTTATCGAATGAATTCCCTTTTTACGAATTGAATCAGCCCAGGCAGAAAGAAAATTTAACTCTTCTCCATTATTATTAAAAAACTTACTACCCAATGAAACGTCTCCTGCGCCTCGGATCCAAATATTTCCATAGAGAATACTGTCTTTCACTTGACCATCAATGTAAATTTTAGTAAGCGATTTAAAGTCTTTTCCCAAAATTTCAAAAGCAGATGCAGTTGAAAATAATTTCACTGTACTTGCCGTGGTTAACAATGAATTTTCATTGAGCTTTGCAAATACTGCACCGTTTTCTGCATTCATTGCCATAAAAGAAACGCTTGCACCACGGTTCATTTTATCTAACATAAAGTTATCTATGGCACGTTGAATCGAGTTGTTTTGAGTAAACGTATACCCAAAGCATGAAATAAGTGAAATAATTAGATATTTTTGCAAGTTCATGTTGTAAAAATGATGAATTCCAAATTTGGTTAACTTGAAAATGAATTATTTTATCAACAGAAAAAGATTACAAAACCTAAACGACTACACTTGGAACGGAAAATAAAAGTCCTGCGCATCATAAATCGGTTCAACATCGGTGGTCCAACCTACAACGCCACCTTTCTAACCCGATTTTTGTCGGATGAATTTGAAACATTACTCGTAGGTGGATTGCCTGAAGAAGGTGAAGCAGATTCGATGCACATTTTAGAGGAATATGGTGTAAAACCTTTGTTGATTCCCGAGATGAAACGTAATCCAAATTTTTTAAGTGATCGAAAAGCGCTACGAAAAATTAAAGAAATAATTAGGGAATTCCAACCAGACATCGTTCACACCCATGCGGCAAAAGCTGGTGCATTGGGAAGAAAGGCAGCTCATGACTGTAAAGTTCCTGTGATACTTCATACCTTTCATGGACACGTTTTTCATTCATATTTCAATAAATTTAAAACCGAAATATTTCGGCAAATTGAAAAGAACTTGGCAAGTAAATCAACGGGAATTATTGCAATTTCAGATATACAAAAACACGAGTTATCATCCATTTATCGCATTGCAAAAAAAGATAAAATAAAGGTTATTCCGCTCGGCTTTGATTTAAATCCATTTCAAGAAAATCTGGAAGAAAAGCGAAAACATACCCGAGAAAATTATAAGCTAGAAGATAATCAAATTGGAGTTGCCATTGTTGGTCGTTTAGCTCCTATAAAAAATCATGATTTGTTCTTGGATGCCGTTGAAAAAGTAGCGAGTAAAACCCACAAAAACGTCGTTTATTTCATTGTTGGAGACGGAGAAACTAGACAAGCTATCGAGTTGCGTGTAAACCAATTAAAAAGTGAAAATAACATTGATATTCGAATGACTTCTTGGATTAAAGACATTAAAACCTTTAATGCAGGGATGGATATTGTTTGTCTTACTTCACACAATGAAGGAACACCCGTAAGTCTCATAGAGGCACAAGCTTGCAACCTTCCTGTTATTTCTACTGACGTCGGTGGTGTTCGGGATATAATTGACGAAGGTAAAACAGGATTTGTGGTTCCAAAAAATGACGTCGATTCGTTTAGTGAAAAACTTTTAGAACTTATAGAAAATGATTCACTAAGGCTGCAAATGGCTTCAAATGGTTGGGATTTCGTAAGAGAAAAATACCACTACACACGCTTAGTGAGAGATATCGAAATGTATTACAAAGAATTGTTAAGTCGAAAAAAATGAAAAGATTAAGGATATTATTAATTCCAGTTCTTTTTATTGGATTACTAATGCTGAATAGCTGCGTTTCAAACATAAATAGTAACGCTTTGTTCAAAATTCCAAAAGGTTCAGATTTTGAGTATGACTCGTTGCCTTTGAAACCTTTGGATGACTATCGACTAGGACCAGGAGATAGATTAAGTTTTGTTTTTGGACCAAACAAGGGTGAAAGAATCGTATTCAATCAATCTGGTGTTACCGAAATCGTTGAAGGTAATTTGATGAATGCGCAGAATACAAGAAATCGTGTAGATTATCTCATTAGACAGGATGGTACAATTGAACTTCCGTTGGTGGGAATAATTCAAGCAAAAAATTTAACCATAATTGAATTCGAAGACACTCTGACGAATAGATTATCAAGAGACTTTATTGATCCTTTTGTTCAAATCAGAGTTACCAACCAAAGAGTAATTGTTTTTCCTGGAAGAGGGCTAGCACAAGTTGTTTATCTTACCAACGCAAACACAAGTTTATTAGAAGTACTTGCTATGGCAGGAGGGATATTGGAAGAGGGACGCGCGAATTCAATTCGAATAATGAGACGAACCGACATTGGTAAAAGAGAAGTTTATAAAGTTGATTTGTCAACCATTAACGGGATAAATGTAGCCGATATGATTGTTCAAGGAAATGACTATATATATGTTGATTACAAGCCAAGAATTGCCAGTTCTGTTTTTAGAGAAGTTGGTCCCTGGTTAACTTTAGCAACAACAACCGCAACATTAATTGCATTAATACTTCGATAGCCGTGGCAGAAGAAAGATCTCTATTTGTGAACACTGAATTTAATTCAGAAATTCTAGGAATAATTATCAAACGTCATTGGTTGACGCCTCTTTTTTTTCTAATACTTTTTTTTCTAATTGCTTTTTTCTATTTGCGTTATACCAAACCTGTTTATCAAGCAACAAGTGTACTTCAAATTATTGAAGAAAATGAAGGTGATAAAGTTTTAGGCAACACAGAATTAACAGAAAATACTGATTTGTCCGAAGAGATTGAATTGCTTAGATCAGATGTACTTTTTACAAAAGCCATCGGTAAACTGCAACTTCAAACCACCATTTTTTACGAAGGAAAAATTGTTACTAGAGATCTCTACAACCAAGCACCATTTGAAATTCTAGTTTACCGTTTCTCTGATTCATTGCTGATAGGAAAACGTATTGATATTGGGTTGGTTAATAATAAAATTACACTTAAGTACAAAATAGGCCAAAAGAATTATACGCTTTCTGGTAAACCAAATGAACATTTATCAAATAAAATGTTTGATGTGGTCATTCGACCAATTTCACTAAAGTCATTTAACGAATTTTTCAGTGATGACCAAATTTATTTTCAATTCAACGATTCTGAGAAGTTGAAAAAAGAATTACATCAAAATCTTACAATAAATCCTTTGGATGATCAGGCAAAAACAATAGAAATTAGTTTTGTTCATTTTAATCCAAGACTCTCATATGACATAGTTAATGCAGTTTTGAATACTTACTTAAACTATGAAAAAGAAGTAAAACAAAGTAAAGCAAACAATACGATTCTGTTTATTGATCGACAGTTGGATTCTCTTTCCAGAATTGTCCGGCAATCAAAGGATAGTTTGAATCAATTCACAAGGACTGAAGGGATATCAGATATTGATTTAATGACCTTAAATTTATCCAATAACATCAATGAATTAAACCACAGACTTGATGAAATTGATGATGAAATTGCCACTTTAAGGTTAGTTTCTTCAAAAATACAATCCGATCCAAATCGAATTGAAATCTATCGGCTTATACCTGAAATGGTCGGTAAAAAAAGCTTTGATGCCGTTTTTATAAGTCAAATAGAAGAACTGAACAAGCTACTAGAAAGTAGAGATGATTTGCTAAGAGATGTTACAGCGGAGCACTCTAAAGTTAAAATAATTAACGAAAAAATCAGTAATAGAATATTATCTGTTCGAAGAAGTATTGTTGTCACAGATGAACGAATGAAGATTGAAAAAAATGCAATCAACACAAAAATTGCTCAACTTCAAGGAAAATTCATTGCACTTCCAGAAAAAAGAATGGAATACGACCGCTTGAAATATATGGAAGAACTCAACAATCGCTATTTATCCTTATTTACAGAGAAAAAAATTGAATACGAGATTTCGAATGCAGGATATTTTACAACTAATAGAGTTTTATCCGAGGCTACCATACCGACTTCGCCGCTTACACCAAAACCAATGTTAACTTATATTCTAATTATTGGCATTGGGGTTCTTATCGGTTTTGGTTTTTTAGCCTTCCGATATTTCACGTTCAACGACATTATTAGTATTCAGGATCTTCAAAAGATACTTCCTGAGAAAGCAAATTTCCTTGGCGCAGTTCCGCTATACAAAAGAAAAATGCGGTATTCACAAGTGGTTGTAAACGAATCCTCTAAATCAAGAATGGCGGAGGCAATTCGAAGTCTACGTGCAAATATGAGTTTCATCAATAAAGATGCTAAACTAATCGCTGTTTCTTCCTCTATTTCAGGTGAAGGTAAAACTTTTGTAATCTTAAACTTGGCAGGTCTTATTGCTGCCAACGGTAAGAAAACAGTTGTAATTGACCTTGACTTGCGTAAACCTAAAATTCACCACGGTTTCAATACTGAGAATTTCGAGGGAATGAGTAGTTTGATTTCTGGCTTCGTTCAACTTGATGATGTAGTCCGAAATTCACATCTGCCTAACCTTCATTTTATTACTGCTGGTCCTATTCCGCCAAACCCTTCTGAATTGATTCAAAGCGAACGTTTAGCACAAATTATCGAGGAATTAAAAACTAAATTTGATATCATAATGATTGACAATCCTCCAGTTGGAATAGTATCAGATGGTATTCAAATCTTGGCAAATGCTGATGTTCCTTTGTACGTGTTCAAGGCAAATTATTCAAAACGCATTTTCGTTAAACGGGTTCAAGAATTATTTGAAGTTCAAAAATTGAATAGTTTGAATATCATCCTTAACGGAGTTGAAGGTAAAAAATCCTCTTATGGTTACGGATACGGTTACGGATATGGTTATGGTTATGGATACGGATATGGATACGGATACGGATACGGATATGGATACGGATATGGTGAAAGTGACCAAGATGGTGGCTATTATACTGATGATGAACATGAAGAAAAACCATTATTAATTCGTTTGAGAGAGAAATTATTCAATTTATGGAAATCAAAAAAACAAAAATCGAAGGAGTAATTGAAATTTATCCCCGTGTTTTTGGTGATGAAAGGGGTTTTTTCTATGAACCCTTTCATGAAAAACGTTACAAAGACGCAATTGGTGATTTTACTTTTGTTCAAGACAATTTATCAAAATCTTCTAAAAACGTGCTTCGTGGTTTACATTTTCAAAAACCGCCACATGCTCAAGGAAAGTTAGTTTCGGTTATTACTGGTTCCGTTTTCGATGTGGCCGTTGATATTCGAAAAGAATCACCAACTTTTGGGGAATGGGTTGGCGTAGTGCTTTCAGGTGAAAAAAAGAATCAACTTTGGATTCCACCGGGCTTTGCACATGGTTTTGTTTCCTTAGAAGATAACACTATTTTTAGCTACAAATGCACGAATCTCTATCATCCAGAAAGTGAAGGTTGCTTAAAATGGAACGATCCTAATCTACAAATTGATTGGAACGCTGTTAACCCAATTATTTCGCCAAAAGACGAATTAGGCGAATCATTTGTTAACTTTGTCACACCTTTCTAACTACTAACCATGATTAACGAACCTATCTATTATCTTCTTTTCTTGCTTGGAGGTTTTGCTATTTCTTTAGTTACCAACTTTCTTTTGTTACGCTTTTCCCAAAACCTCGGAATTCGTAATAAAAATGATGTAACGGTTCGATGGAGTACCACGTCCAAACCCTCGTTAGGAGGAATAAGTATGTTCCTTGGTTTTCTTTTTTCTACGGTAGCATACATGGCCATTGACAGTGATGCCAATCTTTTCTCATTTGAAACCCACAAAGAGTACCTCGGTTTGTTCATTACATCTGGTTTGGCATTTTTCATGGGGCTAGCTGACGATGCTTACAACACAAAACCTTGGTTCAAATTGGTTATTCAAATTGCCTGCGGAATTATTTTCATTTACACCGATACCAAAATAGATTTAACACACATTTCTTGGATAGATAACACCATAACTGTTGTTTGGGTTATTGCTCTCATGAATTCATTAAACATGCTTGATAATATGGATGGAATTACCGGAACGACGGTTTTCTTCGCACTTGCTGCTTGTTTAGTTTCTTGCTACATCAACGGAAATAATCGTGAATCGTATTGGATTTTCTCAATAGTCGCTGTACTTGGTGCAATTCTTGGATTCCTTCGTTACAATATAAATCCTTCGAAAATGTTCATGGGGGATGCAGGGAGTCAATTTGTAGGTCTGTTTGTTGCATTTTTTACTGTAAAATACTTGTGGAATCTTGGTTCGTTAACACATAATCATACTTGGGTTAGTTTAATCATTACGTTAACGGCCTTAACTCCTGCTGCTGCTGATACATTAACAGTTGTTATCAACAGATTGAAAAAAGGACAATCTCCAATGGTAGGAGGAAAAGACCATACAACGCACCACTTGGTATATGCTGGTTTCAAAGATCGCCAAGTTTGGTATATCTTTCTTGCAATTGGATTTGCTTCATTTGCGCTATCTTCTTTCATTGTTTACTTGGTGCATCATAAAACAATTTACCCTGTAGTTGGCTTTTTGTTGTTTTTTATTATCGTCTTCTATTTACTATATAGAAACACAATTTTATATAAACCAAAAGAGAAATAATTCTACTTTTTGGTAATTCTAGAACTTTAAGGTCACCTCTTATGTTGTACTTTTGAAAATCAAAATTGATTGACAAAAACAAATTAGAATGTCCCAAAATTCAGTTGAAGAAGAAACAATAAAAATTCTCGGTGCACGAGTTCATAACCTTAAAAACGTTGATTTATCCATTCCGAGAAACGAACTCGTTGTTTTTACAGGATTAAGTGGAAGTGGTAAATCCTCCCTCGCATTTGATACGGTTTTTGCAGAAGGACAACGCCGTTATATCGAGACCTTTTCTTCATATGCTCGCCAATTTATCGGTGGATTGGAACGTCCTGATGTCGACAAAATTGATGGCTTGAGCCCCGTTATTTCCATTGAGCAAAAAACAGTTTCAAAATCTCCACGTTCGACAGTTGGCACTATCACAGAGGTTTACGACTTTTTACGTTTACTTTTCGCTAGAGCAGCTACAGCTTATTCCTACATTTCAAATGAACCTATGGTTAAATATTCCGATGAGCAAATTACGGAGTTAATCGAAAAGGAATTCAGTGGAAAGAAAATAGCGTTTTTAGCACCAAAAATCAAAGGACGAAAAGGACATTATCGCGAATTATTTGAACAAATTCAACGTAGCGGATTTACCAAAGTTCGTGTGGACGGTCAAATTCAAGATATCGTAAAAGGAATGAAATTGGACCGCTACAAAATTCACGATATTGAAATTGTTGTCGATCGAATCAAAGTTGGCGATGTCGAAGCAAAACGCATTTATGACAGCGTGGTTAGTTCCATGAAAATTGGTGAATCTGTCATGATGATAGCCGATTTAGAAACCGAAAAGACTAGAACTTATAGCCGGTTTTTAATGTGTCCAACTAGTGGAATCAGTTATCCGGAACCAGAACCTAACTTGTTTTCATTTAACTCTCCCTATGGTGCTTGCCAACATTGTAACGGTCTTGGAGAAGTCACTGAGGCAGATGTAGACAAAATCATTCCCGACAGAAAATTGAGTATATCAAAAGGTGGAATTGAGCCGATCGGAGAATATAAACGAACATGGATATTCGAAAAGTTAGATCTTATCCTCCAAAAAAACGACTTCTCGCTCACAACGCCAATAGAGGAATTACCAAACGACCTTTTATCACTGATTCTCTTTGGAAACGAAGACATGGAACTCCTACAAGGAAAAAATCACGAACGCTTTGAAGGAATTATTTCCTTTATTTCTAGACATTCCGAGGACAGTTCAGCTGCCATTCAACGTTGGGCACAAAGTTTCATGAATAAAAAACAATGTCCAAAATGTCTTGGTGCACGTATTCGTGAAGAGGCGCTTTTCTTTCGCATTGGTGATAAAAACATCGGTGATTTGTGTCAAATGGATTTGGGCGAATTATACGCTTGGTTCTTACAAATTGACCATCTACTTGCAGCCGATAAACAAAAAATCGGTCACGAAATCATTAAAGAAATTAGTTCTCGTTTGCGTTTTATATTAGAAGTTGGACTCGACTACTTGACCTTACACCGTTCTTCCAAAAGTCTTTCTGGAGGTGAGGCACAGCGTATTCGTTTGGCAACTCAAATAGGAACAGAACTCCAAAATGTATTATACATTCTCGATGAACCTTCCATTGGTTTGCATCAACGCGACAATACTAAACTGATTCAATCGCTTAAAAATTTACGTGACGCTGGAAATTCAGTTTTAGTGGTTGAACACGACAAAGAAATGATTGAAGCCGCTGATTTTGTGGTGGACATTGGACCAAAAGCTGGAAAATTAGGAGGTCAAATTGTCAATGCTGGAACCTATCAACAAATTCTTCACGGCGAATCACTCACGGCTCAATATCTTAATGGAAAACGTGAAATAGAAATCCCAAAAAAACGACGTAAAGGCAACGGAAATTGGTTGATTTTAAAAGGTGCAACTGGAAATAACTTAAAAAATGTATCGATAAAAATTCCACTTGGAACATTTACCTGCATTACTGGGGTTTCAGGAAGCGGAAAATCGAGTTTAATCAATCATACACTTTACCCAATTCTTCAAAACGAATTGAATGGTGGAATTCGTACACCTCTCCCCTATTCAAGTATTGAAGGAATAGAACATTTAGACAAAGTAATCGACATCGACCAAAGTCCGATTGGAAGAACTCCACGTTCAAATCCTGTGACTTACACCAAAGTCTTTGACGAAATCCGAAGTTTGTTTGCCTCTCTTCCTGAAGCTCAAATTCGCGGGTATAAACCAGGACGTTTTTCGTTCAATGTAGCAGGAGGAAAATGTGAAACCTGTAACGGTGGAGGCTTGAAACTCATCGAAATGAATTTTTTACCTGACGTTTACGTGGAATGTGAAACGTGCAATGGAAAACGTTACAATCGCGAAACGTTGGAGGTACGTTATAAAGGTAAATCCATTGCTGATGTACTGAATTTGACCATTGATGAGTCAGTTGACTTCTTTGAGAATCATCCTAAAATTCACCGAATATTAAAAACTTTGCAGAGTGTCGGATTAGGTTACATTACCTTAGGACAGTCCTCTACAACTCTATCAGGAGGAGAAGCTCAACGCATCAAATTGGCTTCGGAATTAGCAAAAAGAGCCACAGGAAAAACAATTTATATTCTCGACGAGCCTACTACAGGTCTACATTTTGAAGACATCAACATGCTGAACCAAGTGTTGCAACGTTTAGTGGACGAAGGAAACACCGTTGTTGTTATCGAACATAATTTAGACATGATAAAAGTGGCGGATTATTTAATCGACATTGGCAAGGAAGGCGGTAAAAATGGCGGAGAAATCATCGGGTTTGGCACGCCTGAAGAATTGGTAAAAAAACACGCAAAAGAATCACATACAGCGATTTATCTCAAACAGGAATTAAAGTGAAAACTGCCAAATTGTCAAAAAAATAATTCGGCAAAACAATTGATTAACGCGATATGCTTACTTTTACCCCGAAAGGGAATTAATAACTAAATAATAAATATCATGGCATTAGAATTAACAGATGCAAATTTTGAAGAAACTGTTTTGAACTCAGATAAACCAGTTTTAGTGGATTTTTGGGCAGTTTGGTGTGGACCATGTAAAGTGGTTGGACCAGTTGTAGATGAAGTAGCTGAGGATTACGCAGATAAAGCGGTTGTTGGTAAAGTAAACGTTGATTTAAATTCTGCGGTTTCAGCGCAATTTGGAATTAGAAGTATTCCAACATTGTTGTTTTTCAAAAATGGACAAGTTGTTGACAAAATAGTTGGGGCAGTTCCAAAAACTACCTTGTCTGCCAAACTTGATGCACTTCTTTAATTTGTAAAATTCAAATCAATAGCCGGGTTCGCTCGGCTTTTTTCATTTATGGAAAAATTTATTCAACGCTTAAAATATTACGGAATTGGTTTCGGTATTGGAATGATTTTCGTTTTCTTTTTTTTTAGAAACAGAGGTTGTAGTTGGTTCCCTGAAAATCGCGTAAAAAATTCGCTTTTATCTAAGATTTTAGTGGTTCATGACGATGAGATGAAAATCATGAAAAAGCACGGTTTTACCTCAAAAAGTTTATACATCGCCATCAATAAAGGAGAAGTTGACTTTGGAAAAAGTGCGAAACATCAAACCACAAAAGTATATGCGGTAACTATTGAAGATGCTCATAAAAAACAAGTTAACTGCTTTTTGACATTAAATGAAGATAGTTTTATTTCTGAAGTTCGTTTTAATGCAAAAAAAGCGTCAACAGTGAAACCGTCTAAAAATGGGTTTGGGAATTTCATTCATTTTCCAGTTGAAAAAGATTTGATATTTATCGATTCTTCAATCAACAAAACATGTCATTTTAGTGCACTACGTGTTCGAAATGAAAATCACTTATTAAAAGAAATGATGTCACATGGAAAATTAGATTTCAAAAAATCGCAGTTAACCAATTTGACCAAGCCAGAACATTGCATTTCAATTCGTTTTTCCAAAGATATTTCCGCTGATTTTTACGCTATTTGGTTTCAAGAAAAGATTGAAATTGAACGCATTACGTCAAAAAGCACTGAAAAATGCTTGGATTAGAATTCAACACCTTGTTCTGACTTTTTCAAACACATAAAAAAAAGCAGATTTTTAATTTTTAACATTTAAAATGAATTGTTAAAACCAACGTTTTATCCGACAAAATAATCTTGAATTTATTTCCTATTTTATTGCAATGCGGTTTGGAATAAAATAGGTCTGAATTGAAATGTTAACTTTGTAATATGATATTTACAGCACAACAAATTGCTGACCTACTAAATGGGAAAATTGAAGGAAATGCTTCTGCAACTGTCAATACTCTCGCAAAAATTGAAGAAGGTCACCCCGATGCACTTTCATTCCTAGCAAACCCAAAATACGAAGAGCATATATACAACACTAAATCAAGCATTTGTATTGTTAATTCGTCCTTTGAACCAAGCAATACACTTCCTGAAACACTCACCTTAATTCGGGTTGAAGACGCCTATTCTTCGTTTGCAAAATTGCTCGAATTGTACAATCAATTTTCAAAAAAAGCTCCAGAAATCCAAGAGAATTCATTTATAGATAATAGCGCTTCGATTGGAGAAAATCCATTTATTGGTTCTTTTGCATACATTTCAAAAGGTGCAAAAATCGGTGATAACGTGGTCATTTACCCCAATGTTTTCATCGGAGAAAATGCCAAAATAGGTGACAATGTTACCTTACATCCTGGAGTGACAATTTACCATGAATGCGTAATTGGAAACAATTGTATAATTCACGCTCAAACGGTAATTGGATCCGACGGTTTTGGATTCGCTACGAATGAAGCTGGTGAATTCCAAAAGGTTCCTCAAATTGGAAATGTCGTTATTGAAGACAATGTTGAAATTGGTTCCAATTGTTCCATCGACCGCGCTACCATGGGTTCTACTTTCATTCGTAAAGGTGTGAAAATAGACAATTTATGTCAAATCGCTCACAATGTGGACATTGACGAAAATTCCGCTATGGCGGCTCAAGTTGGTATAGCAGGTTCAGCTAAAATTGGTAAAAACGTGTTGATGGGAGGTCAAGCCGGAATCAGTGGTCACTTAACAATTGCAGACGGAACAAGAATTGTGGCACAATCAGGAATTCCATCTTCTGTGAAAAAAGCTGAAACGCTGATGGGATCTCCTGGAATTCCATTAGATGACTTCAAAAAATCGTATTTCGGTTTTAGAAAATTACCTTACCTCCTAGATAAAATTGTAGAATTAGAAAACCGCTTAAAATCACTTGAAAATCCTTCGAATGAGCAGTAAACAACATACTTTAAATGAACCAATTTCACTTTCGGGTGTCGGCTTGCATACTGGCGAAAAAGTGAACATTACCCTTCTTCCTGCTGGAGAAAATCACGGTTACAAATTCCAACGTACGGATATTGACAACCAACCAATAATTAAGGCAGATGCTGATTTTGTGGTAAGTACAGACCGAGGAACAACGCTTGAACAAAATGGCGCTAAAGTTCACACAGTTGAACATTTATTAGCAGCACTTTACGGTTGCGAAGTCGATAACGTTTTAATTCAAATTGACGGTGTTGAAGTCCCAATCATGGATGGAAGTGCATTACCATTTGTCGATGCAATATTAAAAGTTGGAAGAAAAGAACAAGAAGCAGAAAGGAATTACTTTGAACTTGACGAAAACATCACTTGGGAAGACACCGAGAAGGGAATTGAATTTTTAGCCATACCCTACCCTGAATACCGCATAACGGTTATGGTAGATTATAATTCGCAAGTTCTTGGAACACAACACGCTAGTATGTATTCGTTGGATGAATTCCCAAAGGAGATTGCTGCCTGTCGTACCTTCGTTTTCTTGCGAGAGTTAGAATTTTTGGCAACTAACAATTTAATTAAAGGCGGGGATTTGGATAACGCAATTGTTTTAGTGGATCGTCCAGATATTAGTCAAGAGGAATTAAATCGTTTAGCAAAATTATTAGGAAAGAGCGAGTTAACCGTTAGTATAGACGGAATCGGCGTTTTAAATAGTACAAAACTACAATTCGAAAATGAACCCGCTCGCCATAAATTATTGGACATCGTGGGGGATTTAGCGCTCGTTGGTCGTCCACTAAAAGCACATATTTTAGCAGCGCGTCCTGGACATTACGGCAATGTGAATTTCGCAAAAGTCATCAAGGAACAAATTAAAAAACAACAAAATAGCGGTCGCAAGTTTGACCTTGAAAAAGAACCACTTTACAACACGGTGGATATCGAAAAAATGTTGCCGCACCGTTATCCATTTTTAATGGTTGACAAGATTATGGAAATCCATGAAACTTCCATTCTTGGGGTGAAAAACATCACCATGAACGAGCCTATTTTCACGGGACATTTCCCTGGAAACCCTGTTTTTCCTGGAGTTCTTCAAATCGAAGCAATGGCGCAAGTTGGTGGAATCTTTGCCTTGAGTAAAGTGGAAGACCCGCATTTGTATTCTACTTATTTCATGAAAATTGACAATGTTCGATTCAAGCAAAAAGTAGTTCCAGGTGATACAATCGTTTTTGAATTAATTCTAAAATCCCCGATTCGACGTGGTTTGGTTGAAATGGAAGGAAAAGGGTATGTAAATGGAAAAGTGGTCGTTGAAGCGAGCATGTTAGCACAAGTGATTAAAGATAAAGTGGCGTAATGATAAGTAAACTAGCAAACGTTTCATCGGAAGCAACAATAGGCGAAAACGTAACAATTGAAGCATTTTCAACAGTTTATGAAAATGTTATTATCGGAAAAAATACAAAAATTCATCCCAATGTTACTATTTATCCCGGAACACGAATCGGTGATAATTGTGAAATTTTTCCAGGAGCCTGCATCGGAGCAATTCCACAGGATTTGAAATTTAACGGAGAAGAAACCACTTGTGAAATTGGAAACAATACAGTCATTCGGGAGTGCGTTACTATACACCGGGGAACTTCCGACAAATGGAAAACAACCATTGGAGAGAACTGTTTGTTAATGACTTACGTACACGTAGCTCACGATTGTCAGATTGGTAATAATGTTATTTTAGCGAGCTACGTTGGTCTTTCAGGACATGTTGTTATCGATGATTTCGCAATTCTAGAAGGTAAAGTTGCCGCTCAACAATTCGTGCACATTGGAAAACATGCTTTTATCGGTGGTGCTTCCTTGGTGCGAAAGGATGTTCCTCCTTACATTAAAGCAGCTCGTGAACCACTAACATTTGCAGGAGTTAATTCCGTTGGATTAAGAAGAAAAGGATTCAATGACGAAGATATTCGCTGCATAGAAGATATTTACCGTGTACTTTACATACAAAACAGCAACCTTTCGAAAGGACTAGAAGCTGTTCGTCAAGCAGTTCCTAGTTGTAAAACGCGTGAAGAGATTTTGGATTTCATAGCCACCTCCGACAAAGGAGTAATACGAGGAATGATTTAAGATGAACCGAGGAGAAATCATAACCGTTCGGATTGAAGATTACGCGTTCGGCGGAAAAGGCATTGCACGTCAAAAAACAGAAAAAGGCGACTACATAATTTTTGTAGAAAACACTTTTCCAGGCCAACTCGTTCAGGCGAAAGTAGAAACAAAACGAAAATCGTTTGCAGAGGCAAAATTAATGGAAGTTTTAGAGCGTTCATCACAAGAAATTATTGGCGATTTTCAAGAAATTTCAGGTGCTCCCTACATTTTCGTTCCAGTGGAAACTCAAGAAGCGGTAAAAAAAGAATCCACTTTAACGACCTTCAGAAAACTTTCTGGAATTGATGCTTCAGCTTGTTTTGACACCTTTATTTCTTCGCCTTCCCACTATTTTTATCGGAATAAAATGGAATATAGTTTTTCTTCCATTGAACACGATTTGGTTAGTGGAAACGATATCGATGAAGCTTTTGCGCTTGGTTTTAAACGGCGTGGAACTTGGTGGAAAGTAGAGAATTTAAACAAGGCTTCGGGCTTATTTGATCAAGAATGGGAAACGAAATTACCCTTGGTTCGTGACTATCTAAAAGCGACTGATTTACCCGCTTGGCATCCGCCTAAAAAAGTAGGATTCTTTCGGCATATTGTCGTTCGTAAATCGTTTTTTGAAAACAAATTGTTAATCAATCTTGTCACCTCATCAAACGAGGATAAACAATTTGATACCAAAGCTTTTGGTGAATTCTTACAAGTTACATTTCCAGACAGAATTGCAGGCTTTCAACTTACTGAAAATGATAATGTTGCCGACCGAGCGAAAATAGAAAACGGAACGACGACACTGATTTTTGGAAAACCAACTATCACCGAAAAACTTAGTGGTTTGTTTTTTCAAATTAGCATGGAAAGTTTTTTTCAAACCAACCCTGCTTGTGCCGAACTGCTGTATGATAAAGCCTTACAGTTTATTTTAGAAGATGAGCTTCCAGCAGATTCCTACCTTATGGACTTATTCTGTGGGACGGGAACTATTGGGCAATTGATGGCGATGCGAAGTGAAAAAGCGCAAATTGTAGGTGTTGATATTGTGGAAGAAGCCATTGCCGATGCGAAAGAAAATGCTCGTAAAAACAACTTAGATAAATTACAATTTTTCGCAGCAGATGTTGGAAAATTCTTAAAAGAACATCCTGAATTTGAAGGAAAAATCGAACGTATCATGTTGGATCCTCCTCGCGCAGGAATTGCACCGAAATCGCTATTAAAAATCATTGCTTTGGGAGCAAAACAAATTGTATATATCTCCTGTAATCCTTCGACGCAAGCTCGGGACGCAAATACATTAGCGGAACACGGGTATCAGTTGGAGAAATTTGCTTTAGCTGACCAATTTCCGCACACAGGTCATATTGAATCCATTGCCAAATTTGTTAAAAAATGAAAGTTGAAATCATCTCTATCGGCGACGAATTACTAATTGGTCAAACAATTAACACCAACGCCTCTTGGATCGGTCAGCAGTTTTCGCTTTTCGGTGCGCGCGTTACCCGAACCTTGACCATCGGTGACACGAAAGAAGCGATAGTTGGTGCTTTAGATGCCATTCAACCCACAACGAATTTGGTCGTCATCACGGGAGGATTAGGTCCGACAAAAGACGACATTACCAAGCATACACTTTGCGCCTACTTTAATACTGAATTGGCAATTCATACGCCCACGTTAGAAAAAATTGAAAACTACTTTGCTCAACGCAACCGTCCAATGTTGGAAGTGAACCGTTTACAAGCTGCTTTACCAATTGCTTGCACTATTTTGGACAATAATTTAGGAACCGCCGCAGGAATGTTATTTGAAAAAAACAACGTTTGGTACGTTAGCCTTCCTGGAGTTCCTTATGAAATGAAAGGAATCGTAGAAAATGAATTGTTACCACGAGTTAAAAACCATTTTCAACTCACTTCCATATACCACCGCACAGCAATGACGCAGGGAATCGGTGAATCCTTTTTGGCGGAACAAATTGCAGATTGGGAAGATGAAATTCACGCAAAAGGCTGGGGATTAGCTTATTTACCTTCTCCAGGGTTGGTGAAATTACGCATCACCTCGTATCAAGGCGAACAAGATGCCGCTGAAATTGACACATTTTTTGAACGTTTGAAAGAACGATTACCGCAAGCTGTTTTTGGTTTTGGAAACGACACCTTGCCGGAAGTTGTTGGACGCCAATTGTTGGAAAAGAAACTAACTTTCGGCACCGTAGAGAGTTGTACATCAGGACTATTAGCACAACAAATCGCATCTATTTCAGGCGCTTCAGAATACTTTATTGGCGGACTTTTAACTTATAGCAATCATTTGAAAAACCAACTTGCATACGTCCCAAACGAATTATTGGAAAAGCACGGTGCAGTTAGTGAAGAAGTAGCCCTTGCAATGGCTGAGGGGGGACGTAAACGATTGGGTGTGGATTGTTGCATTTCCACTACGGGCGTTGCGGGACCAACCGGAGGAACTGCGGAAAAACCAGTCGGTTTGGTTTACATTGGCTTATCCATGCCTCATAAAACAGTAGCTCGTAAATTTCAATTTGGCGACAACCGTGAACGCAATTTGCAAATGACCGTTTTGAGTGCAATGAATTGGTTGCGCTACGAGTTAGAAGAATTAGGTAGATAATTTTTTTGAGGAAATATAATAGTTCCTTATAAAGTGTGACATAAAACGATCAACGTTAGTTTGTTGCATTCAATCCTACGGATAAAAGAGTGATTTATTACCACGCAACGTGAATCAGTTGTTAACTGGTTTAATTTCTTCCAATTGTCGTCTAAAATTTCTACCTCTTATCCTACATATTTCGTCGATACTGCCCACCAACTTCAAACAACGCATTTGTAATTTGACCCAAGGAAGCATATTTACACGTTTCCATCAATTCTTCAAACATGTTGCGGTTGTTGATCGCAGCGTCTTGAACTTTTGAAATTCCAACTTGCGCTTGCTCTGCATTCGCCTTGTGTAATTCGGATAACATCGAAATTTGATACTCTTTTTCTTCTTCCGTTGCACGAATTACTTCTTTTGGCAACACAGTTGGTGAACCTTTTGAACTTAAGAAGGTGTTCACACCAATAATTGGAAATTCGCCAGTATGCTTCAAAGTCTCGTAATACAGCGATTCTTCTTGAATTTTTGAGCGTTGGTACATTGTTTCCATTGCACCTAAAACGCCACCTCTTTCTGTGATTCTATCAAATTCTGATAATACAGCTTCTTCCACTAAATCCGTCAATTCTTCTATGATGAATGAACCTTGTAATGGATTTTCGTTTTTCGCCAAACCTAATTCGCGATTGATAATCAACTGAATGGCCATTGCACGACGCACTGACTCTTCTGTTGGTGTCGTAATTGCCTCATCATAAGCGTTGGTATGTAAAGAGTTACAATTGTCGTAAATCGCATACAAAGCTTGTAAAGTTGTACGAATATCGTTGAAGTCAATTTCTTGTGCGTGTAAAGAACGACCAGAAGTTTGAATGTGGTATTTCAACATTTGCGCTCTTGGGTTTGCTCCGTACTTTTTCGCCAATGCTTTCGCCCAAATTCTTCTCGCCACACGTCCAATCACTGCATATTCAGGATCGATTCCATTGGAGAAGAAGAACGATAAATTCGGACCAAAATCATTGATGTCCATTCCGCGGCTCAAGTAATATTCCACGTAAGTGAAACCATTTGCCAATGTGAATGCTAACTGTGTAATCGGGTTCGCACCTGCTTCTGCAATGTGGTAACCAGAAATTGAAACTGAATAAAAATTTCTTACACCGTTATTGATAAAATATTGTTGCACGTCACCCATCAAACGCAACGCAAATTCTGTCGAGAAAATACACGTATTCTGAGCTTGATCTTCTTTCAAAATATCTGCTTGTACGGTACCACGCACTTGTTTTAAGGTATCCGCTTTAATTTGCGCATAAACGTCAGCTGGTAAAACTTGGTCACCCGTAACACCTAACAACATCAACCCTAAACCATCATTTCCTTCAGGTAATTCACCTTGATAACTTGGACGTTTCGTTCCTTTCTGTTTGTAAATCGCAGCAATTTTAGCTTCAATTTCTGCTTCTAAACCATTTGCTTTGATGTATTTCTCACAATTTTGGTCGATTGCTGCATTCATAAAGAATCCTAACAACATTGGCGCTGGTCCATTAATCGTCATGGAAACCGAAGTTGCCGGATGGCTTAAATCGAAACCAGAATATAATTTTTTCGCATCGTCTAAACAGCAAATCGAAACACCAGAATTTCCAATTTTACCATAAATATCTGGACGAATCGCAGGATCATTTCCATATAAAGTTACCGAGTCAAAAGCAGTTGAAAGTCGTTTCGCAGGCATTCCTAAACTCACGTAATGGAAACGTTTGTTGGTTCTTTCTGGTCCTCCTTCTCCAGCAAACATACGCGTTGGATCTTCACCTTCACGTTTGAACGGGAACAAACCTGACGTGTAAGGAAATTCGCCAGGATAATTTTCTTGCAACACCCAACGTAAAATATCGCCCCAACTTGAATATTTCGGAGAAGCAACTTTTGGTATTTGTGAATGAGAAAGTGATTCAGTGTGAGTTTGAATGCTCAACACTTTATCGCGTACTTTGAACTGATATTCTGGGTTTTTGAACGATTGTTTTTTCTCGTCCCAATTTTGTAAAATCGACCAATTTTTCGGATCGAAATTCAATTTTTCAGCTTCAAACGCTTCTTGCAAACCTTTTACTAATCGATCTTTATCCTCTAAATTTGAATGGCTAATCGTTTGAATCGAAGTGTGTAAACCGTGTAATTTCTCAGCAACCGCCACTTGTTGATTCACCCATTTATCGTAAGCGCGGTTATTCTCAGAAATCTCCGATAAATAACGTGTTCTATCAGGTGGAATCACAAATATTTTCTCCGACATTTCGCGTGTAATTTGGAAAGTAGAATTCAAAGGCGCACCTGTTTTTTCTACGACTTTATCCATGATTACTTTATACAACGAATTCATTCCTGGGTCGTTGAATTGTGAAGCGATTGTACCATAAACTGGCATATCGTCCACGCTGCTTTCCCATAAATTATGGTTGCGTTGGTATTGTTTTCTCACATCGCGCAAAGCATCTAAAGCGCCACGTTTATCGAATTTATTCAAAGCGATAACGTCCGCAAAATCCAACATGTCGATTTTTTCTAATTGCGTTGCAGCACCATATTCTGGCGTCATTACGTACAATGAAACGTCCGAGTGGTCTAAGATTTCCGTATCCGATTGACCAATTCCAGAAGTTTCCAAAATGATTAAATCGTAATCGGCAGCTTTTAATATACTAATCGCTTCTGCCACGTGTTTTGACAAAGCTAAATTCGATTGACGAGTTGCCAACGAACGCATATAAACGCGATCACTTTTAATGGAATTCATACGGATTCTATCTCCCAACAACGCTCCGCCCGTTTTTCTTTTCGACGGATCGACAGAAACGACAGCGATTTGTTTGTCTGAAAAATCAATTAAAAAACGACGCACTAATTCATCTACCAAAGACGATTTCCCAGCTCCACCGGTACCCGTAATACCAAGAACAGGAACCGATTTTGTGGCTGCAATCGCACGTACTTTATTTAACACTTCTGTATTTTCTTCTGCAAAATTCTCTGCGGCTGAAATCACTCTTGCAATTGCAGGAACATTTTTCTCTGTTAATTTTTCGGGTTCGTTGGTAATGTTTGTCCCAACCGGAAAATCACATTTTTGCACCAAATCGTTGATCATTCCTTGTAAACCAAGTGAACGACCATCGTCAGGGTGGTAAATACGTGTGATTCCGTAACCGTGTAATTCTTCAATTTCAGAAGGGAGAATTGTTCCTCCTCCGCCACCAAAGATTTTTATATGAGGCGCTCCTTTTTCCTTTAATAAATCGTACATGTATTTGAAATACTCGATGTGACCACCTTGGTAGGAAGTCATCGCAATTGCTTGAGCGTCTTCTTGTATGGCACAATTCACCACTTCTTCTACCGAACGGTCATGACCTAAGTGAATCACTTCACAACCAGTCGCTTGAATGATTCGACGCATGATGTTAATCGCTGCATCGTGACCATCAAAAAGCGAGGCTGCTGTTACAATTCTGATTTTATTTACTGGTTTATAAGGCGCAACTTGTTCCATTTTGTGTTGATTTTTTGAGGGGCTAAAGATAATTAATTGTGGTGGACGGAAGCTGTCTTTCTTGTAAATAGAAAGGAAATTCAGGATAAAAAATTGAAGATAGGCAAGAATTTCAAAGCACAAAAAAAACCGCCACTACCGACGGTTTCTTTCTTCCAAAATATGAAAGATTATTTCTTAAGCGTTTGCGTTCATGTTATCCAACACGTCCATAACGCTTTTCACTGCTTCGGCAGATTCAGCTAACAATTGTTTTTCTGCGTCATTCAGTTGCAATTCGATAATTTTTTCGATTCCATTTTTCCCTAAAATTACTGGAACGCCGAGGTAAATATCTTTCATTCCGTATTCACCTTGTAACCAAGCACAAACAGGGAAAACACGTTTTTGGTCACGTACAATCGCCTCAACCATTTGAGCAGCCGCAGCACCTGGAGCATACCAAGCAGAAGTACCCAATAATTTAACGATTTCACCACCACCAAATTTCGTGCGTTCGATAATTTCGTTCAATTTATCTTCAGCAATTAATTCAGTTACAGGAATACCACCAACAGTTGTGTAACGAGGAAGCGGAACCATAGTGTCTCCATGTCCACCCATCAGTACCGCTTGGATATCTTTAGGAGAAACATTTAATTCTGTTGCCAAGAAAGCACGGTAACGAGCTGTATCCAAAACACCAGCCATTCCAAAAACTTTAGAAGAATCCGTATTTGCGTTTAGATACGCACAATAAGTCATCACATCTAATGGATTCGAAACAACAACGATGATCGCATTTGGAGAATACTTCATGATGTTTTCCGTCACAGTCTTAACGATACCAGCATTCGTAGCGATAAGATCGTCACGAGACATTCCTGGCTTACGTGGCAAGCCTGAAGTGATCACAACAACATCAGAATCTTTTGTACGCTCATAATCATTTGTTGAACCCACAGTACGTGAATCATAAAGATTGATTGGTGAAGTTTGCCAGATGTCCAGCGCTTTCCCTTCAGCAAAACCTTCTTTGATGTCCAATAACACGATTTCGTTAGCAATTTCGCGATGTGCCAATACATCTGCACAAGTTGCGCCTACATTTCCGGCGCCTACAACGGTTACTTTCATTTGAAAAATACTTTTGGTTAGTAAACGATTTTAAAAGTCCGACGAAATTAACTAAACTTCAAAAACAA
Source organism: Bacteroidota bacterium (assembly GCA_039795265.1). Classification (GTDB taxonomy): domain Bacteria; phylum Bacteroidota; class Bacteroidia; order Flavobacteriales_D; family Crocinitomicaceae; genus UBA952. The sequence continues at coordinate 51,442 of JBDKEM010000060.1, forward strand.
AAGCCCGAACAGAAAATTATTTATTAACCAAATGTAAATAGGCAACCGAAAATGTTGATATTCGTTTCTGAATTGTTGAAAATTGGAGAATAAAGATCATTTACACGAAATAGTTGAAGGCTGTGTGCGAGGAGACAGACGTTCTCAACACGCATTTTTTAAACTGTATTACGGTAAAATGATGAGTGTTTGTTTGCGTTACATCGGTGACAAAGATACAGCACAAGAAGTTGTTCAAGAGGGGTTTATTAAGATCTTTGACAAGTTGGAAATTTTTGATTTCAAAGGATCCTTGGATGGTTGGATTCGTCGCATTATCGCGAACACTGCCATTGATTACATCCGAAAAAACAAAAGAAGTCCTTTTTTAAGTGATCAAGATACGGATTTCAAACAAGAAGCAGTGGATGAAATGGCCGACCGAGAATCCTTGCAAGCCATTCAATTGAAAGCAGAACAAGCAATGGAAGCAATTTCAAAATTGTCGCCTGCCTACCGCACTGTTTTTAATCTTTTTGTGATGGAAGATTATACGCATCGGGAAATTGCTGAAATTTTAGGAATCAATGAAGGTACTTCAAAATCCAACTTGGCAAAAGCTAAAATGAACCTACAACGTATGCTCAACGAGCAATTTAAAAAAATTGAAAAATGAAAGAACCAATCGAAGAACTGTTCAAAAAAAGTTTGGAAAACCACGAGTTTCCTTACAATGAAGCGGCTTGGCAGCAGTTGGAGTCACATCTACCTAAAAAAGTCAACCTATTCAACAAATGGCGTTGGTTAGGCGGAGCAGCAATCGTTGGTTCAATGCTTGCCACAACTTTCTTTTTGTGGAATGGTCGTGAAAAAACCATGCAATCAACAAAAAATACGAACGAAATTCAGAAAAAGGTAACTGTTCAAAACGCTAAAAACTCTACAACTTCATCTAATAATTCCGAAAATAAAAATGAAGTTGTAACAAATCAATCTTTGGTGGCTTCAACGAACAATCCTGAATTGACGCCGATAAGTAACGAAACACAACCTGTTTTCATCAATAAAATTCCTTCTAACTTCACAGACGCAAACAGTTCAAACGACAATCATACTTCTACTTTAAATACCGTTCAGCAATTCATTGAAGAAAATGTAATTAGCAATAACAAACCATCTAAAAACACCATCATTTTCCCAGTATTTAAAGACAAGTGTCAAGGAGAAACAATTGAAGTTTATAATAGCAATTCGTCCCCGATTTTTGTGAAAGAACCCAACGGCGTTTTCACGCGAATTGAAGGAAACGAATCTGTTTCTTTGACTCTTTCCAATGCAGGAAAATACAGCTTTGTCGTATTAGACGGAAAAACTATTATCAACGAAAGTAAAAGTTTCGCTGTGTCCGCTGCCCAAGCTGTTCATCTTATATCCGAGAATCAGTTGGATTTTGAAACTGGTCTTCCAACAATCAAAGCATCAATTGATGGAGATGAAAATTTGGTGAAGTGGTATATTAATGGAAAACTTCAAACTAAACAAGCTAAATATCAGCAATTCAATTTATTTAATCGAGGAACTTATGAGATAAAAACGGTTCTTTCTGAAGGAAATTGTAAATCGGTTGACACACGACAAGTAACTGTTTCTGAAGATTACAATTTATTAGCAGTTAATGCTTTCGACCCGTATTCATCAGATCATCGTAAAACCACTTTCTTACCTTTCGCCTTAACTGTTCGTAATACATCTTTTAAATTGGTTATCCTTGAGCCTGAATCAGGAGCGGTTATTTTTGAAACAAACGATGTTTCTCAACCGTGGGACGGAATGGACAAGAGAACTGGAAAAATGGTTCCTTCCAACAAAGCATACATCTGGAAAGTTAATCTTTCTCAACCGGTTGAAGGTGAAAAATCAACTTATCAAGGAACAATTACAAGAATTTAGAAAGCCTACTTTTTTAACTATTTTTCTTGTGTCACTCAATTGGTCGATACTACTATTTTTGTAGTTAAAACCTTTTGCTTGTATGAAATCTTTTCTACTTATTCATTTTATTCTATTGATAGGAGGAGTTTGTTTTACTCAAAAAAACGAATGTCCAATTCTTCCAACTCCGAATGTATTTCAAATAAAAAATTCAACCCTTCAATTCATAGGATTAAACCCTGAGTTCCCTGTCAATGAAGAAGGATTATCTACTGCTTTTCAACGCATTTCACAACTTTACTTCAATAAAAACATTATTACTGAAAGTGGGCAAAAAGTAAGTTTTCAGAAATTAATTAATGTTCCTCAGGAAAGTTATTCCATCGAAATTGGGAGTGAAATACGCATACAATACGCTGATTTCAACGGAGCAATTTACGCTCTAAATTCTTTGTTTCAATTAGCGAAAATTAATCAAAACGGCCAAATTGAAATACCAGCTTGTTACATTTCTGACGCACCTCGATTTACTTGGCGAGGTTTACATTTAGATGTAAGTAGGCATTTTTTCACGGTAGATGAAGTTAAAAAGTTCATTGATATGATGGCAGTTTACAAATTCAATACCTTCCATTGGCACTTAACCGATGATCAAGGTTGGCGCATTGAAATCAAAAAATATCCTAAGCTTACCGAAATTGGTGCTTTTCGCAATCGAACGGTTAACAATCATTATGCAACTACTCCTCGAACTTGGGATTCAACACGTTACGGCGGATACTATACCCAAGATCAAATTCGAGAGGTGGTCAAATTTGCCAAAGAACGAGGGGTGACCGTTGTGCCTGAAATTGAAATGCCAGGACATGCAAGAGCCGCTTTAGCTGCATATCCAGAATATTCGTGTACAGGAATCCAACACGATGTGGAAGGATTATGGGGTGTTTTTGACGATATTTTCTGTGCGAAATCGGAAACCATAAGCTTTTTACAGGAAGTTCTTTCGGAAATCATCCCTCTTTTTCCGGATAAATATTTCCACATTGGTGGAGATGAAGCTCCTAAAACAAGATGGAAACAATGTTCTCGATGTCAATCTGTTATTCAGGAAAATGGACTGAAGGATGAACATGAATTACAAAGTTATTTTATCCAGAAAATGGATAAATTCCTACTTGAAAACGGGAAACAGCTCATAGGTTGGGACGAAATTTTGGAAGGAGGACTTTCTCCAAATGCTGCGGTGATGAGTTGGCGCGGAATGGATGGAGGGTTGGAAGCCGCGAAACAAGGTCATTTTGTCGTGATGTCACCAGGTTCACATTGTTATTTCGATCATTACCAAGGACGAGGACACAATGAACCACTTGCAATTGGTGGATTCACGCCTTTAGAAAAAGTTTATGATTTCAATCCTATTCCTGAAAAAATGAATGCACAAGAAGCGGGATTTGTGTTAGGTGCACAAGGAAACTTATGGACAGAATACATTGGCAGTTTTGACAAATTAATGTACATGGCTTATCCCAGAGCAATTGCCTTAAGTCAAACTCTTTGGACAAGTAAAAAACCAGAATACGACGATTTTTTATACAATTTACAAGAATCACATTTTCCTAGGCTGAAACAATGGCGTGTGAATTACTCTGTAACTGCTTTTGCGCCAATTTTAAGAACAGTGCGTACCGAATCAGGAGTTGATGTACAGGTTGTTTCAAAATTCAAAGGTCGCGAATTTATCATTGAAACAAAATCCTTCAAGCGAGGAAAAAAACGAGGAAAATCAAATGGCTTAGTTTACAATTCCAAAGAAATAAAAGGTCTAAAAATGAATTCTCACAAGGCATTAGGGGCGTTCATTCAATTTAAAACACCACCCAATACTAGATACAACGCTGGCGATTTGGTACTTTTAGATGGTCAATTAGGAGCACGACCATGGAAAGGTCACGAGTGGTTAGGATTTGATACAACAGTGATTGAATTTGACGTAATTCTTTCCAAAAAAACGAATGTGAAATTTATAGAAATTTCTTTTTTGAAAGACGCAGGATCTTGGATTCATTTACCTGAAACCATTGAAATTTCTACTATTGACAACGATGACAAAAAGACTGTAAAAGTTACAGCTGAAAAGATGAAGGTGAATTGGAAAGTCAATAATACTCAAAAAATACATTTAAAAATTCAGGCCTTGAAAACTATCCCGAACGGTTTGCCGGGTGAAGGTCACGCTCCTTGGACATTTATAGACGAAATTATAGTCAAATAGAGCGCATTCGAGGTATTGTAATCATTTCGTAAAAAAGAAGAATTCATTTTATTTATTCATAGACTTCATAAAGCAACGTTAATGATTAAATTATCGTTAACTTTCCACAACCAAACTTGAAACTATGAAGAATTCAAAACTAATTGTTGTCTGTTTTCTATTCTGCACAAGTGATCTATTATCACAAAATCAATGGTTTACTAATCTAATTCCTCAAGAATATCAATCTCAACTCGAGTATGGTCAAGTGGATGAAAATTGGCCAAAGCCTAATATCGAACTAATTCAATATCGAAGAGATAATTCAAAAACATTTATTGATGAAGATCATGTTTACCACACAATTACTTCAGGTGGAAAACTACATTATTTAGCTGGAAATCAATACCTCACTCTTCAACAAAATGCAACTCAAACGGCTAATCAATTTGGAATTTTTAAATCAGATTTACCGCTTTTCACTAACATTACTAACGGTTCAAGTAGTTTGTCGCTAAATAATAATGGCGATTGTTTTATTTTAGGCAACTCCAAAAGATTTCGATTACTTTCTCAAAACGACGAGGAACAAATAAGTATTCCCATCGTCAACACGGGAGTTTCTTCTGTTAACGGTAATAAGCTTTCTTTATCAACTAATTACCCTCAATTTAATTCTACCTTTGATTACACCTATTGGAGTTTTCGTTTCAACATGGAAATTGCTTCTCCCCTAACCTTTCCTTCAGACTTAAAAATAGCTTCATTCAAACAATCCTACACGCTTCCACTTGGCTACCAACTGAGCTATTTTTCTGGTGAAATGACCGAAAAAGGTTGGCATGGTTCTCTAAAAATCACGAATAGTCAAGGAAATATCGTTGGTACAATTAGTCCTGCCCAAATTTTTGACAGTTATGCAGGAAATGATAAAAACGATGTTGCAGATCATATTATTCCCGGTTTTTACCTTCTCAATCAAGATGGAAATTCAATTGATATTCAATTTGATGCAGATTATTTGAGACGACCTGATTTAGTTTATCCAGTTATTATCGACCCCACGGTTTCCAACACATATACTGGAAATAGAGCCTTACAAGACAAAAACACACAATTCAATGCGAACTGTCAACAAACTATGCTTGTTAATGTCCCTATCACGGGGTTCCAAGTGACCGGTTCTACGACCACTTATCGAATTTGGGCAAAGGGTTACATTGCTGTAAGTGGCTCTACTACCTATTACGCCGATAAGGTTGAACAACGTTCGCGAGTGGGATGCAACAACTCTTGGACTGCAACTCAATCGGGTTCGGGAACTTATCATAACGGTTCAAGTTTTACTTACACTTCGACCAACAACGGTCAATCGTATACCATGAACAACCAATCGATGTGTAATGGCTGTTTTCCCAACCAAAATAGTTTGACGTATGTCTGGCAAGGTTATCAAACCTATTTTCCAGTGAATGCGACGGCTGCGACGAATGTTTCAGGATGTGTTCTCAACTACCAAGAACTCGTAACAAACACCTGGCAGGTAACTACTACTTATGTGGCGCTTCCAACCATGAATGCTGTCAATAACCAAACGGTCTGTGCAGGAACCCAAACAGCCGCAATCGCCTTTTCAGGAGCTAGCACTTATTCATGGACAAATAACAATACTGCTATCGGTTTAGGAGCATCAGGAACTGGCAACATTAACGCGTTTACTGCCACTAATAACACAGGAAGTCCAATCACCGCGACAATAACAGTTACACCAACAAATAATCCCTGTAATGGAACTCCAATTACGTTCACTATAACTGTAAATCCAACACCAACAGTTACTAACCCTGGCAATCAAACCGTTTGTGCTGGTCAAACGACAACTGCTGTCATCTTTTCCGGTACCGCTGGATCCACTTTTAATTGGACAAACAACAATACTAATATAGGTTTAACAAGTGCTAATGGCATAGGAGATATTCCTTCGTTTACTGGATTAAATACTGGTTCAACAAATAATATCAGTACAATTTCTGTTACTCCTTCAATTGGCACATGCAACGGAACAGCAGTGAATTTCACCATTACCGTCGCAGCTCCTCCTTCTGATACAGCACCTGCAAATCAAACAATTTGTAATGGACAATCCACTGCCGCGATTACCTTTTCAGGAAATGCCACTAGCTACCCTTGGACAAACGATAATACTACTACTGGCTTAGCTGCTAATGGAACTGGAAACATCGCTTCATTCAATGCTACCAATACTTCTTCTGCCCCAATCACTTCGACAATTACCGTAACCCCAACTTCCGGAACTTGCACTGGTACTCCTGTTTCTTTCACTATAACAGTTAATCCCTCTCCAACAGTTTCAACACCTACAAATCAATCCGTTTGCGCCAACCAACAAACTTCCACAGTTACGTTCAGTGGGACAGGAACATCTTATGCTTGGACAAATAACACACCAAGTATTGGTTTGGGCGCATCGGGAACAGGAGATATAGCTGCATTTACTGCAACAAATACCACTTCAAGCCCTGTTACGGCAACGATTTCAGTGACTCCAAGCGCAAATGGATGCACCGGAACAGCTGTCAATTTTACCATTACAGTTAGTTTGATTCCATCCGTAAATGCAATTACCTCTCAAACACTTTGTAACGGTGCTCAAACCACATCTATCACTTTTTCTGGAACGGGAACAACTTATGGTTGGTCAAACAATACAACAAGCATTGGTTTAGGAGCGAATGGAACTGGAAATATTGCCGCCTTTACCGTTACAAATTCAACTGCAAATCCAATTACTGCAACCGTTAGTGTGGTGCCTTCAATTGGAACTTGTGTTGGAACAGCGGGAACCTTCTCCATTACGGTTAATCCATCGATTACACCAACTTTTACAACTGCCGGTCCTTTTTGTCAAGGTGCAACACCAACGGCTTTACCGACAAATTCAAACAACTCTATAGCGGGAGTTTGGGCCCCATCAACAATAAGCACGTCAACGGTAGGAAATGCCACTTATACCTTCACTCCCACACCAGGTCAATGTGCTTCCAATGTGACAATGACTGTCACTACAACCCCATTAATTGTCCCGACATTTACTTCCATACCGGCAATTTGTCAAAACACAACAGCTCCAAGTTTACCATCTACAAGTAATAATGCCATTAACGGTGCTTGGAATCCATCGACCATAAGCACAACAAGCATTGGAACAAGTACTTATACGTTTACGCCAACAGCTGGACAATGTGCTTCAAACACAACTATGGACATCACCATTAACAATGCACCTACTCCACTTTTTACCACCAATTTAACACAAGGTTGTGCTCCTTTGAATGTGACTCTGGCTATCACCAACCCATCTGTAAACACAACCTACACTTGGACAATTAACGGAAATAATGCCGGAACGGGTGCTTCGATTTCTCCTACTTTAACTTCAGAAGCTTGTTACAACGTCAGCGTTCAGGCCAATGAAAACAATTGTATTGGAAATGCAACACAAAACAACTTAATCTGTGTTCAACTCAACCCAATTGTGAACTTTACTTCATCACCCAATGAAATTACCAATAATCCACAAACAGTTACATTCAACAACTCAGGAAGTAACTCGTTAAACTATAATTGGAATTTTGGTGATGGGCAAACAAGCACGGATTTTTCACCTAGTCATGTTTATTCCAATGTAAATGGGGGAATTACCGTTGTTCTTTCTGGATCAACAACTTTCGGTTGTATTGGCACAGCCTCCTTGTTTATCCCTTTTAAAGACGAAAGCGTTTTTTATGTCCCAAACACGTTTACGCCTGATGGTGACGAATTCAATCAAACGTGGCGACCAGTTTTCTCAAAAGGATTTGACCCTTATAACTTTAATGTTTACGTTTTCGACCGTTGGGGAGAATTGATTTGGGAAAACCACGACTATCGTGTAGGATGGGATGGTACAAATGGAGGAAAAGGAAGAAAAGCTCCTGAGGGAATTTATACTTGGCGCATCGAATACAAACCACAAGAAAACGATAAAAAAGTGATAGTTGTTGGGCACATTAACTTGATTCGATAGCAATTTTGAATGTGATAAAAATTTAGAAACCTGGGTGTGATAATTAAATCGTAATTAACCTGATTATTAATACATTAAAACCCATTTTTATTCTTTCACGTATCAACCCTTCACCCAAAACGTTGTGTCGGTTAAACCGTTTGTTGTGTTAAAAGTGGTGAATTTCTCAAGCATTTTAAAAACGATTTCGTAGTGTTTGCGTTCGCTGTTGTCCAAAATAATTAGTGCGCCTTTTTTCAACTTTGGTAATGCATAATACATACATTCCGGACGCGCTCGTCCATCTACCAAAATAAAATCTAAACTTTCGTCGGGAAGTGATTGGACGGTCATGAAATAATTGACATAATCACGACGAACAGGGAAATTTAATTCCTTTTCCATTTCAAATTCAGCGGATTCAAACATTTTCGCATCGTTTTGGGCAATAAATCGATAGTCCACATTATGGATTCCCATAGTTTTAAATCGTTCGGAAATCATCTCAAACCATTCTTTATTGTGTTCGATGGAAATCAAATGCTTTACTTTCGGTGCTATAAATAAGGTGCTAATTCCAGATCCGAATTCGATTCCTTGCATTTCTTTGGTGAGATAAGATTTTAAAAAACGCACGGCAGAAGGCGCTAACCAAGGACACGGTTTGTGGAAATAACGAAACGAATAATAACGTAATTTCAGAATTGGTCGTAAAAAACGATAGATCCAATATCCCTTTTCTCCAGGTTCACGCAAATACAGTTTTTTAACCGTAAACGGCGTACTAATCGCTTTTTCATATAATTCTAATTCGCTCATAATCATCACTTTTTGTAGTCAAACGAGCGGACTAATTTTGCTAATTTCTCCCCTTCGTTTTCCCAATTGTATTTGTTTTTCACCAACTTATAGGCGTTTTCCACTTTTTCTTTCACGGAATCCGGTTCATTTTTTATCGATAAAATGCAACGCTTGAAATCTTCTTTGTTTCCAGCTTCAAAAACAAAACCCGCGTTATTTTCTTCTAAAATACGTTTCATCGGTTTACAAGAACTCACCAATAAAGGTGCTTTTTGCATCATGATTTGAAACAACTTATGCGGAATTGTATGATCGGTATGTTCATTTTTCACATGAGGAATGATGTTTACTTGCACGTTTTCAATGTAATAGTTGATTTTCTTGAAATTTTTATAACCGGGAAAAAGAATATGGTTTTCCATTTTCAATTCACGAACACGTTGTTGTAAACCAGCAATATAGCTCGAATTTCCTCCGCCAATAATCAAAAATTGTAACTTCTCCCCTGCTCCAATTAATTCAGCTACACCATCGATTGCTAATTCCAAACCGCGCACAGGCGAAATACCACCGATGTAGGCCAAATAAAAAGTTTCTTTATCAAAATTGAAATCGTCCGACTCCACAACCGAAGCGAAATCCGTTTTTTCATAGTTAGAAATTACGGTTATATAACGCTCTGGCAATCCATATTCGCGCCGCAACTTCTCTTTCATTTCGTCGATGACCGCGATAATGTGTATTGGCTCATGGATAACTTTCGCTTCGTATTTCTTCCAACGAGAGTTGCTAAAAAAGAGATTGTCTTTTATTGATTTTGCAATTCCTTTCGATGAGAAATTGAGTTCTTCCAACATTTCAGGAAAATTTTCATGCATGTCCAACACAATTTTCCCGGATTTTCCTAACACTTTTCGCGCAGTGGCAACTAGTGGTAAATCATGGACATGAAGAAACGTAATTTTGTGTTTATCAACAAACAATTTTAACTCAGCGAAAAAAGCACGGTCTATGAAAGTTATTGCGGTCAGAATATCGTTCCATCCTTTTGCAGAATGGGTATAATCTTTTCCAATTCGATGTACTTTAACGCCATTAATTATTTCCTCTCGCTGTAACCCTTTCTGCCATCGCGTAATTACAGCAACAGCAACACCGGCTTTCACCAAAGATTCTGCTTCTTTTCGTACACGGATATCTTGCGGATAAGTTCCGTCTAACAGCATGAAATAAGTCGGGTTTTCTCCCATTCAATTAGGCTACGTTCTCCGTTTTTGAATCGCGCAAAGTCATAAATCCTGCGCCGAAAACAAGTAATAGCACCAGTATTGAACCAACGGATGCCAAAGTCGTACCTGTCGCGTAGGATTTCGGTTCAAATTTCCATACGATGTCGCTTTTTCCTGAAGGTAAAATGATTCCTCGAAGCACGTAATTCGCACAGAATTGAGGAACTAACTTGTTGTTCACGTAACAATTCCACCCTTCCGGATAATAGATTTCAGAGAAAATCAATGGCATTTCAGTTTTGGAATTTGCTTGATAACGCAATTCGTTCGTGCCATAACTCACCATCTTCACGGTTGCGTTGGTATCTACTTTGAATGCTGTTTTGTTTAATTTGAATTTGTTAGTTTGAACTACACATTCCTCCAGTGCATTCAGTTTTTTAATTGCCAACATTTCTTCGTCGGAATTTTTCGCAGGAATAATTTTCTTCACAAACCAAGCATTGCCATAAGCGCCTGTATTTTTAACCGCATCCACGTTTCTGTCAGCGATAACGTAACGTGTATTTAACATGTTCAAAACGCGGAAAGTATCTGGCAACGCTACCTCGGTAACTTTAATAGTGTCAAAAATCGCTTTCGCCGTTGAATCTGTAATTGGGAATTGCGTGGCATAGTAACGAAGTTTATCGTTTTTAGCCAAATTTATCGCTTGATTAACAGCATCCATTTCATCCATCACATAGAAATCCACCAATTGCTGGTAGCGTTTCAATTTTGCACCGTGGTAGCCACCCAAGCTTTTGTGGAAGTAACTCGTTGTTGTCTCAGCAAATGGATTATTGAAGGATAAAACGCGGTAATCCGTATTCAAGTTGAGCACACCAAAACTGGCAATGACGCCTAACATTTCTTCATCTTCCAAGTCGTTGTAATAGATGGATGATTTCATTTTTTCTTTCAAACTAGAAACTTTCGAGTCAAATCCATTGATTTTTCCAACTTCCTGTTTCAAAATAGAAATATCAGAAACAGAGGGCATTACCGGAGTTGCGGCTTCTTCTTTCGTTTCGTAACTTTCGTATAATCCTCCTTCTTCCTCGTTGTTCAAATACCGTTTACAAACCGATATGTTATCATACGTCACCAATAATCCTATCACACCAATTAGGATGTAATTTGATGTTTTTGAACGACTTGCAAAGATAAAAATCCCCAATCCAAGCAATACCAACAAAATAGATCGTCCCATATCGGCTTGATAAATCGACTGACGTACCTCAATTAAACCTTGCTTGACTCCATTAATCATCGAAACTTGATCAGGTCCGGCATTTTTTGAGTATTCAGCAAACATTTTCGTTTCGTCAGCAGTAATGAAATCACCTGAAAGAGAAGGCATGAAATAAAGTAATCCCACAATCGCAACGATTCCACCTGAAACATACATCCATTTTTTCTCGTCACCCCAAATATTTTCACGTTTAAAGAATCGATCTAAGAATAAAATTCCCAAAGCAGGAACTATTACTTGTAGAATAGCCAAAATCATTTTTGAATCGCGGAACTTATTATACATCGGTACTTTATTGATGAAAATATCGTTCAATCCGCCTGGATCATTTGAAGCCAGCAGTCCACACATCACGAAAAGCACCAAAAATGGCCACTTCAAACTGTCTTTCAAGAACACCATTCCTAACGCGAAGAAAGCCAACATCACCACGCCGAAGTAAAATGCACCACCACTAAAACTTTGACCTCCCCAATAGCGGTTCATTTGTCCAATTTGTTGCGAATAAGTTGGATCAGCACTTTCCATTGCTGCCTCGTCGTTCATAATTTGTTGTGCGTATTCTCCTTTTGCTGCGGGAGCAATTAAAGAAAGTAACTCACGTGGACCAAAATTGTATTCTAAAATGTAGTTTTTATTCAATCCTTCCTTCTCCTGAACATTTGTTGGACGGGCAGGTTTGATGGTTAAATCTGTAGTTCCACGGGTGGTGAATTCACTGTATTCCATTGTGGTTAACAAGTTTACAGTAGTTGGCAACAAACCAATAATTCCTGCAAACGTCAGCGCACCAACACTCCTTGTTAGTAAATTCCAATTTTTCTCAATTATTAAACGAATGATTTCACAAACACCAACAATTCCAACTAGGAACAACAAATAATAGGTCATCTGCAAGTGATTTGCCGTAACATTTAAACCTAAGAATAAGGCAAAAACGGCGGAACCTAACAACCATTTCCCTCTAAAAGCGAGCAACATTCCACCTAAAGCAGGAGCCATGTAGGCAATCGCATTAACTTTCGTCATGTGTCCCCCTTCAATGAAGAGCACGTTAATTGTTGAAAATCCAAAAGCAATTGCTCCAACGATTCCTAACCACGGATTGATGCGCAAACACAAGGCAAAAATGTAGAAACCAAGCATCGAAATGAACAATAAACCAATCGGACCTTGCACATTGAAATAATACAACTTCAAGGTTCTATCCACGTACACCAAGAAATTTCCTTTCTGTTCCATTGAAACTTGATAGGCTGGCATACCACCGAACATAGAATTAGACCAAAGTGGATCTCGGTCATTTTGAACCCGATAATCCACAATTTCTTTAGCCATTCCTTTGAATTGTTTCACATCACTTTGACGGAGGACATAGCCCTTAAACATCGGGGCAAAATAAATAGCGGCAAGTAGGAAAAAGGTAAGTACAGCAACGGCGTGCGGTAAGAGTTTTTTGAAATCAATTTTCATGTTAGGCATGTTTTGGGTTGGCGTATAATAGAACCTCGTTGGCTTCAATGGTAGTTCCACAAAGGATAACAAGGCGTTCAACAATATTTCTTAGTTCACGAATATTTCCTGTCCAATCTACCTCTTGTAAAGCCTTCAAGGCATCGGCAGAAAATTCTTTTTTAGCAATTCCGTGCTCCAGACAGATGGCTTTAATAAAATGTTCAGCAAGTAAAGGAATATCCGACTTTCGGTCGTTTAATGCAGGGACGTGTATTAAAATAACAGCTAAACGGTGGTATAAATCTTCTCGGAAACGTCCTTCAGCGATTTCTTTACGTAAGTCCTTATTTGTAGCAGCAAGAACTCGGCAATTTACTTTAATATCTTTCTCACCACCAACGCGTTGAATCACATTTTCTTGTAACGCACGTAATACTTTCGCTTGAGCACTCAGGGACATATCACCAATTTCGTCAAGAAAAAGTGTACCGCCAGAAGCCAATTCAAATTTCCCCTTTTTCTCTTTCACCGCGGAAGTAAATGCACCTTTTTCATGACCAAACAATTCACTTTCAATTAATTCCGCTGGAATCGCCGCGCAGTTCACTTCGATAAACGGCATTTTAACACGATCAGAAAGGTCGTGCAAGGAACGTGCAACCAATTCCTTACCTGTACCATTTTCACCTGTAATCAAAACACGAGCATCGGAGGGTGCCACTTTTTCGATCATGGCTTTGACCTTCACAATTCCTTCGGACTCGCCAATTATCGTGCTTCCTTTTAAACGTTTAACAGTTGTTTTAAGAATTTTGGTTTCCTGAACGAGGTTATTTCGATCTTTTACGTTGCGTAAAGTCACTAAAATTCGGTTCAAATCCAGGGGTTTTTCAATGAAGTCGAAAGCACCTTTTTTAATAGCTTGCACCGCTGTCTCCACAGTTCCATGACCAGAAATCATGATAATCGGCACTTCATTTCCGGAAGCGATGATGGCGTCAAGAACTTCCATTCCGTCCATTTGCGGCATTTTAATATCGCAAAAAACGAGGTCGAAGCTATTTTGATTTACGAATTCTACACCTTGTTTTCCATTTTCGGCTTCCATTACAGAACAATCTTCGAACTCCAAAATTTCTTTCAAAGCTCTACGAATAGCGCGTTCATCGTCTATAATTAATACTTTCATTTTTTCACTGTTTTTTCGAGCATGGGAACAAATTTAAAAGTTCCAAATTGCTTAATGATGGGTTCAGTTTCGGTTTTAGTGATTTGATACATTTGTTGTTCTTCGCCCTCCCCAACTGGTATTACCATAATTCCACCAACTTTAAGTTGATTGTATAATTCCATCGGTAGTTCAGACGCACCACACGTCACTATAATTTTATCGAAAGGTGCATAACCTGGGATTCCTTTAAATCCATCACCAAAAATCAATTGTGGGACAAAGCCGAAAGCGCGTACAATTTCTTTCGCTTTTAGATGTAAATCGTGATGCCGTTCAATTGAGAAAACTCGTGCACCCATTTTACACAAGATACAGGTTTGAAATCCGGAACCTGTTCCAATTTCTAATATTTTTTCTCCTTTTTGAACATTCAATAAGGTAGTTTGAAAGGCAACCGTGTAAGGATGAGAAATGGTTTGACCAGATCCAATTTGAAATGCAGTATTTGAATACGCTTGATTTTCAAAAGCTAAGTCTAAAAAATAATGACGTGGAATCGCATCAAACGCATCGAGAATTCGTGAGTCCGAGATTCCCATATTTTTCAATTCTTCAATTAAAATGCGTCGTTTTCCTTTGTGTTTAAAAGTATCTTGAAAGCGATTCATCAATTTGTTTTAAGTAATTTTTGAATGTCTTTGTTACTGCCGTAAATCACCATAATATCCCCCTCCTGCAACACCGTTTGAGGCGATGCAACACCTTGTACATTCGTGACTTTATTAATAAATCCAGCTGAAATTTCTTTTTCTTCGTAGCGAATAGTCGTCAAAACAACCAAATTCATATTACGACGAAAACCAATCTCTTCCAATGATTTACCGAAAAAAGAAGGCGGTACTCGAGCTTCAACGATACTGTATTCCCCATTCAACTCGAAAGAATCAACAACGCCACGTAGGCACAATTTTTTCGCCCAACGTTCAGCCGTTTCTACCTCGGGATTCACAATTTCAGTAATTCCCATGGCACGGAGTACGTTTTCATGCATTGGATTAATGGCACGACTAATGAGTCTTTTAACGTTTTGGTTCTTCAAGATAGCTGTGGCCATAATGTTAGCCCCTTGATCTTCCCCAATTGCCACAATCACGATGTCGGATTCTTTAATTGGAAGTCCAGTCATTGTATATGCATCCGTGGCATCCATACAAATCGTGTAGGAAATCCTGTCTTTCAGGGATTCAACGCGCGTCATGCTGTTGTCAACCCCAATTACCTCGTTCCCTTGTTGGGTAAGTTTCATCGCTAAAGAGGAACCAAAGTTCCCAAGTCCGATGATAATGTATTTCATTACGTGTGGCATCAGTTAATCAGTATTTCTTCTTTTGGATATTTATAATTCTTGTATTTCGTTTTGCGAATTATGGCAATTAGGAAAGTTAAGGTACTTACACGACCAATAAACATTAGTCCAATAATTACGAGTTTACCGCCTTCGCCCAAATGAGGTGTCACGTTAATCGTAAGCCCAACGGTACTGAAAGCTGAAAAACACTCAAAAGACAAATGTATAAAATCTTTATCTGGTTCAATTTTAACTAAAATTAAAACTGCAAAACCAATGACGGCAAGAGAAAGGGAAATAATAGCAAAAGCACGTCGAATGGAGATATCAGCAACTTCGCGGCGGTTAATTTCAATGCGATCTTTTCCTTTTGCTAAGGATATAAAATTTAAGGTTGCAATGGCGAAGGTACTTGTCTTGATACCACCACCCGTTGAAGCTGGAGAAGCCCCGATCCACATTAAAAGAATGGTAAACATCAACGTAGAGAAACTCAACGATGCCATATCTACGGTATTAAAACCAGCGGTTCGGGGAGTAACTGCACCAAAGAAAGCAGTCACCCATTTCCCGAAAGGCCCGTGGTCTTTTAAAACGCCATTGTATTCGAAAAAATAGAAGCCTAAGGTCCCCATTATCAACAAAATTGTCGTTGTAATAAGTATGATTTGGGTATTTAAGTTAACCACCCAAGGAATATGAGTGCGTTTTTTTGTATTGTAAAATTGATTCACGAGTAATATTACTTTGTACTTAATGAAGCGCAGTACGTTGAACATAATTGGAAATCCGATACCACCAAATATGATTAATCCAGCAACTATTAAATGCAAGGAATAATTAAATCGAAGCGAGGTGTCATACAATCCGTTACTCAGAGTAGAAAATCCCGCATTATTGAAAGCAGAAACACTGTGAAATAGTGAAAAGAAAACCTGTTCCCAAAAACCATTAAACAGTTCCTTGGGAACCGTAAAAAATATTCCAATAGCACCGAAAAGTACAATGGATAGCGTTAAAATTAATATCCTACCCACTGTTTTAAAAACTTCTCCTACTTTATTTTCATTTGCTAATTCGCCGAGGACGAGTGTGTTTTCGACTGATGTACCGCCCTTAAAAAAATAAGCAAAATAACTAGCGAAAGTCAAAATTCCTAAACCTCCAATTTGAATGAGTACCATAATTATGGTTTTACCAAAAATGGTGAAACTTGTTTGGGTGTCTACAACAGAAAGACCGGTCACACAAACGGCACTGGTTGAAGTAAATAAAGCATCTAAAAAATCAATTCCATTCTCAGTAGCCTTCGGAAGCATTAATGCAAAGGCTCCTAACAGAATGATGGCCATGAAACTAATAATAAATAACTGCGCTGGGTTGAGAATTTTACGTTTGTAATTAATCTCAATCGTTGAAAACTCGCGAACAAATAAAATAATGGCTGCTAATACGAAGGCAAAACTAGTTTCGAAAAACGGGATTAAGCGTAAGCTATTGAAAATCAAAAATAAAAAATAGCTTGTAAAAATGACATCCGAGAAAATCACCGAAAAATCCTTCTTCCAATCCTCTATGTAACGAGTAATGGTGGATACTATTCCGAATGCAGTACTAATCTTGATGAACATTTGAAAATAGAACTGCAATTGGTGATCCGATTGCGAACCAAAATAGAAAAAAACTGTTACCAAACTTAGTAAGGCGAAAACAGTTCCAATCGTTCGAAGTACAGTAAAAAGGTTCATCTGAGGTGAGCAAATTTATAGTAAACTTAACATATAGGTTTACGCAAAACTGTAATTTCTTTATATTTGTCCCCTATCCTTAGTTTTGAATGGTTAATAGTATTAACATTTTCAGGATTTTACGGATAGATTAACCTATTGACATCAAGCGCAAAAAAAGACTATTTGCTATGAAAATTGTAGTTACCGGAGGTGCCGGATTTATTGGATCAAACACTTGTGAAGCATTTATAAGCGAGGGGCATGACGTAATCTGTTTGGATAATTTCATGACGGGAAAAAGAGAGAATTTAACGCATTTAATGTCGCACCCAAATTTTACGTTAATTGAGGGTGACATTCGCAATTTAAAAGATTGTCAAAATGCAGTTGCTGGTGCTGACTTAGTGCTTCATCTAGCGGCTTTAGGTTCAGTTCCTCGTTCTATTGCTGACCCAATTACGAGTAACGACGTGAATATCAACGGTTTCTTAAACATGATCGTCGCTTCTCGTGACGCCAAAATAAAACGCTTTGTTTACGCTGCAAGTAGTTCTACCTACGGAGATTCTGAAGCCTTGCCTAAAGTAGAAGACGTAATCGGAAAACCTCTCTCACCGTATGCAATCACAAAATATGTTGGTGAATTGTACGCCGATGTATTCAGTAAAACTTATGGTATCGAATGTATCGGACTACGTTATTTCAATGTATTCGGTCGTCGTCAAGACCCCGATGGAGCTTATGCTGCGGTGATTCCAAAATTTACTGCATCGCTTTTGAAGAAAGAATCGCCCATTATTAACGGTGACGGTACATTTTCAAGAGACTTCACTTACATCGACAATGTGATTCAAATGAATCGTTTAGCGTTAATGACAGAAAATAAAGAAGCAGTGAACCAAGTTTATAATGTTGCTTTTGGTGAAAGTTCAACCTTAAACGAACTGTTCTCTGAAATTCGTTCCAATCTGGCTTCATTCGACCCTTCTCTTGGTGAACTTGAAGTTGTTTATGGTCCGAACAGAACGGGTGATATTCCTCATTCTTTAGCTTCAATTGACAAAGCACGTCGTCTTTTAGGCTATGACCCGAAATTCTCTTTACGCGCTGGATTGAAAGAAACAGTGAAATGGTATTGGGAAAACGTGGTAGAAGCTAAATAAATTAACCGCAACCTTCTCATGCTTCAACATCCCTACTTAACTGAGCACGACTTACAAGACTTTGGTTTCAAATCTTTAGGGAAAAATGTGCGGATTTCAAGTGGGGCATGTGTGTATGGAGCAGAAAACATCTCAATTGGCGACAACGTTCGAATTGACGACTTTGTGATTTTATCCGCTAAACACGGACATATTACTATTGGAAATCATGTTTTTATTGCACGGAGTTGTCATTTGAGTGGTTATTACGGGATTGAGTTACATGATTTCACCACCTTAGCTGCCAATATAACCATTTACAGTGCTTCTGATGATTATTTAGGTAGGCATTTGACCAATCAAGTGTTGCCCTTAAAATATACCGCGCGCATTGGCGGTCCAGTCATTTTAGAAAAGCATGTCATCATTGGTTGTGGAAGTACCATTATTGGTGGTGTCATTATTAATGAAGGTGCAAGTGTTGGAGCAATGTCCCTCGTTAACAAAGATTTAGAATCCTGGGGCGTATATGTCGGAATTCCTTGCAAACGAATTCGAGAAAGAGAAAAAAATCTGCTTGAGCTTGAGAAGGAATTTTTACTCGATTATCAAAACAAATAAACTGAAAATTCTAAGGTTTAGTTTTAAAACGATTTCCTCTATTATACTTATTATTAATCTAATAAGTTGTAAACAGACCTCTGGAAACAAATCAAAAAACACTTCTGACGGAGTTATTCTCGACGACACACTAACGTTACTTGCCGTTGGCGATATTATGCTTGGAACTAATTACCCAAGTGACGCATATCTTCCACCAGATTCTATTCAAAACATTCTCAAACCAATACAAGAAATTCTCCAAAATGCGGATATAACATTCGGAAATTTAGAAGGTGTTTTTCTTTCAAAACCCGCTTCTCCAAAAAAAATATGTTTCAATAATTCCGTTTGTAATGCTTTCAAAATGCCTGATTTTTATGTGGATTTTTTAGTAAGTGCAGGATTTGATGTCCTGAGTATCGCAAACAACCACATAACCGATTTTGGCACAGAAGGCACGGATAATACACAATTACTTTTAAAGGAAAATCGAATAGCGTTTGCTGGTCTAGAATCGTGTCCGACGACAATAATCAATAAAAAAGGAATTAACATCGGCTTCGCTGCTTTTGCTCCCAACGCCAGAACGAACAAAATGAACGAGTATGAAAAGGTCAAGCAACAAATTCAACACCTAGATTCGGTTTGTGATGTGGTTATCGTTTCATTTCATGGTGGAGCTGAAGGAGGATCTCGGCATCGAATCACCAGAGAAACAGAATATTATCTTCGAGAAAACCGTGGGAACCCGTATGAATTTGCACGTATTGTAATAGACGCAGGAGCAGATGTGGTTATAGGTCATGGTCCTCATGTGCCTCGTGCATTGGACGTATACAAAAATCGTTTGATTGCCTATAGTCTTGGGAATTTTGCCACTTACCGGCAATTCAGTCTTTGGGGACGTTGTGGCTTAGCACCGATATTAAAAATTTGGATGAGTAAAAAAGGTGAATTTCATCGTGCGGAAATCATCAGTTGTTTACAAGTTGGTGAAGGTGGTCCTTTTTTAGATGCCGAAAATCGAGTCGCAAAAGAAATGAAAATGTTTACCGAACGTGATATTCCTGAGAGTGAGCTACTAATTTTCGAAAACGGAAGAATTCAAAAACGATGAACGAATGACCTTAATTCCCCAAATCGCGGGCTAGTTTTCAAAAACTCAAAAATGGAAAAGAAAGACACGATCAAAAATGAATTCTTTTATTAAAAACCTCAGTTCGATTGTAAAATTGAAGTTCGGATTGACATAAAAATCTGTTATACAAGGCGTTTACTCAAAAGTTTAGCGGTCCGCCGCGACGGAAAATTGAGAAGAAACAACTCGGTATACCTGGTTTTTATGCAAAGAGTTAAGTTATTCCGCTGCCCCCCGCGACGGAAACAACAATTTACTCCACAACCTTTCTTCGATTTTCCGCCGCGGCGGACCGATAAATCTTCATAAACGTTATTCGTATCTCATTGTTTATGAACGGTCTGAACCCATTTTTTTAATAATCGAAATGAGGATAAAAGAAAGCAGGAATTACACTGAAATTAATGAAATCTAAATTTAATCCGCATTTACCGATTGTTACTTTTTCTTGAATTCAGTTATAGATATTATCCACAAGCAAATATTTTCCCTACTCACCGTATCTTTGCACCCTTAAATTTTTAAAATGAAGGTGAAATTGACTGAAATGGAAATCCAATTGATAGAAACCGTAGTATTATTGTTTATTATTATTGGGTTGAAGATTTTATTGCGGAACTATGTCAACGGTTTTCTTACAAAGTTGGATTTAGATCTTAAGAAAAAACAGATTCTTCATCGCATCGTCAATTTATTTCTAACCCTCCTATTTATAACAATCACAGCTGCAATTTGGAACATTGACCGCGATCAATTAATCGTTTTCTTCACTTCTATTATAACCGTATTAGGGATTGCCTTCGTAGCGCAATGGTCAATTTTAACGAACATTACAGCGAGTTTAATTTTGTTCTTCAATCATCCAGTGAAAATTGGTCAACGTGTACGTGTTTTGGACAAAGAATATGATGTACAGGGAAAACTAATTGATATCTCCTTATTTTTCATGTATATAAAAGACAACGAAGGGCATTTAATTACGATTCCCAATTCGGTTTTCATTCAAAAAACGGTGCAAACTGAAACCGTACCTAGAGAATTAGAAGAACTTGACAAATAGACACAAAAAAAGGCTACTCCAAACGGGTAGCCTTTTCTTTTTATCGTTTTTTGATTAGAAACAATATTTGTTTTCTGCGATTAATTTTTGTGCAATCAATTGACGTGCTTCTTTCGGGTTAAACGCTTCTGTTTTTGTGAATCGTTTCAAGCCCATCAACATCATTCGTGCTTCGTCACCGCCTGCAAATGAGTTAATTGCATCTTTAGCAACCTTGTTCATCGAATCAGCTGCATCATACAAGTACGTCTTTGCAATCGCGATATCCAACGCACAAGCTTCTTCTCCATGCGCGGCAATTTTCTTCTGAACACGTAACAATACCGATTCAGCCAAATAGGTGATGATAGACATGTCTGCAATTGCCATTAATACCTCTTGCTCTTTAGATAAAGACTGCATTAATTTTTGAACCGCTGAACCAGCAACCATCAAAATACATTTTTTGAATCCTTCTAAATATTTTTCTTCGAAGCCAAGTGGTCCAGACGGCAAGTCACCAAATTCAGGAATACTCATCAATTCACCCGCTACTTTCATTGCAGGTCCCATCAAATCCAATTCCCCTTTCATCGCACGACGCAATACCATATCTACTGTCAACATGCGATTGATTTCGTTCGTACCTTCAAAAATTCGGTTGATACGTGCATCGCGGTAAGCTCTTTCTACCACTGACTCAGCGGAGAAGCCCATTCCACCAAAAATTTGAACCGCTTCATCTACAACATAATCCAAGACCTCAGATCCCGCCACTTTCAAAATCGCACACTCAGGAGCAAAAAGTTCGATACCTTTTAATGTCGCCTCTCCTTTGCTCATTCCTCCAGCAACCAACGATTCAATTGCTGACTCAATGTCTTGTCCAGCTCGGTAGGTAGCAGATTCTACAACATAAGTACGAATAACTTGTTCCGCCAATTTATAACGGATTGCACCGTATTTTGAAATTGAACGACCAAATTGTTCGCGCTCATTAGCATATTTTACAGAAGCTGTTATTGTTCCTTTTGCACCACCCATCACACCAGCAGCCAATTTGATACGACCGATATTTAGGATATTCAAAGCGATTTTGAAGCCGTTCTCACGCGTAGAAAGCAAATTCTCTATAGGAACTTTTACGTTGTTGAAGAATACCTGACGTGTAGAAGAACCTTTAATACCCATTTTCTTTTCTTCTGGATTCAAAGAAATTCCTTCGCTATCTGCTTCTACCAAAAATGCGGTTAAATTCTTATCATCATCGATTTTGGCAAAAACGGTGAACAAATTAGCAAAACCACCATTCGTAATCCACATTTTTTGTCCGTTAATTACGTAGTGTGATCCATCGTCGGATAATTTTGCTTTTGTTTTACCAGAATTGGCATCTGATCCTGAACTTGGTTCTGTTAAACAATACGCCGCTTTCCATTCACCAGTAGCCAATTTAGGGATGTATTTTGCTTTTTGCTCTTCGTTACCGTAATATAATAAAGGTAAAGTTCCAATTCCTGTATGTGCACCGTAGGCTACTGAAAATGAGTGGCCTGTACCTAAACGTTCAGTAGCTAATAAAGACGTTTTAAAATCTACTCCCATTCCACCTAATTCTTCAGGAACGGATAAACCAAGAAGACCTAATTCACCAGCTTTTTCAATAATAGATTGCATTAATCCATCTTCCATTTTGTCGATGCGATCTAAATGAGGTGAAACTTCTTGATCGATGAAATCATCGCACATTTGAGCAATCATACGTTGCTCTTCTGTCCATTCTTCTGGCGTAAAAATGTCTGCTGGACTTGTTTTTCTGATGATGAATTCACCACCTTTGATTGCATTGTTACTCATATTCTATTGATTTAAATAAGTTTCGATGCAATAAAGATAAATAAATTTTAAAAATGCTATGCGTGCATAATAAATTTAAAAGCATTTTAATAATTTTTATCCTGATATTAGTTCTTCAAGCATCTAACGCCTAAGCCAGATGATCTTGATGTATTATTAAATCTTGTGTTACTTGAATTAAAAAATACATTGTTAGACTTACCAACTGTCGAGGAAAATGATGAAGTCCAGTAATAGGCTGCAGCTCCTACTGCAGATAATGTTCCAGTGGATCCTCGAAAACCATTTACTGTCATCTTAAGCGGTGAATTAAACGCTCCACTCGCAAATGTTGTACTCCAAGAATTCATTTCTAATTGAAACTCGGCTTGGGTTGGTAAACGGTATCCAGATGGACATGGATTATTTACTCCATTAACTCCTTGCCAAAGATTATTACTTGACGGAGAACGCCAATCTGTTGCAGATCCAGTAATGAAATTTCCATGTCCTGGATTATCCGAGGAACTTAGTGTTGCAGTGGTACTAGAATTCCTACATTGGTGACCATCTGCAGCCCTACCCCACTGAAATAAATCACCATAAGCACTTGCATCATTTGATGCCGTTGCAACACGAGAAGCTCCAATATTTCTATCCATCCATGTTAAATTTGTGCTTGGACTCAGAACATCATTTATGACTGTTGCATCCCCACAATTTGCATTTACATATCGAGTTAGTGTGCAACTTTGACCACCAATATTTATTTCAAAAGAAGCAATACCTACAGAACTCGGTGTACCACTTATCACATAAGTCAGTGTACCTGTTCCATTAACAAAATCACCCGAAGACAACGATGCCGTAAGACCTAAAACTCCAGTTGAACTTACTGTTTGACCATTGTGTGAACCTGCAATCCCCCCACTATAAGTTAACGTACTTGTTACACTAGAAGCCAATTGATCTTTTTGTAAATTACCCGCATTACTCGCGGATGAACAATTAATACTAGAAATACTTCCCGCCGGAGGAATGACCGAACGAGTTAAAGTACAAGTTTGACCTCCGATATTTATTGCAAAACTTGCTGTTCCGCTTGCACTTGGTGTTCCTGTAATAGTATAGGTCAAAGTTCCATTTCCACTTGCAAATGTTCCTGAACTTAAGGTAGCTGTTAAACCTGTTACTCCAGTTGAGTTTACTGTTTGTCCGCTGTGTGTACCGCCATTTCCGCTTGTATATGAAATTACACTATTAACACTTGAAGCAGTCACTCCTGATGTTAAAGTTCCATTATTTGTGGCTCCTTCGCAATTAATTGATGCAATTGTTCCAACAGGAAGAGTTACCTCACGTGATAATGTACAGGCTTGTCCACCTATATTTAGTGCAAAACTTGCTGTTCCGCTTGCACTTGCTGTTCCTGTAATGATATAGGTCAAATTTCCATCTCCACTTGCAAATGTTCCTGAACTTAAGGTAGCTGTTAAACCTGTTACTCCAGTTGAGTTTACTGTTTGCCCGCTGTGTGTACCGCCATTTCCGCCTGTATATGAAATTACACTATTGACACTTGAAGCAGACACTCCAGATGTTAAAGTTCCATTATTTGTTGCTGTTCCACAACTCAAGGTTGTTATAGTTCCGACGGGTAAATCTACTGTTCGTGCCAATGTACAGGATTGTCCACCTATATTTATTGCAAAACTTGCTGTTCCGCTTGCACTTGGTGTTCCTGTAATAGTATAGGTCAAAGTTCCATTTCCACTTGCAAATGTTCCTGAACTTAAGGTAGCTGTAAGACCTGTTACTCCAGTTGAGTTTACTGTTTGTCCACTGTGTGTACCGCCATTTCCGCTTGTATATGAAATTACACTATTAACACTTGAAGCAGACACTCCAGATGTTAAAGTTCCATTATTTGTTGCTCCTTCGCAATTAATTGATGTAATTGTTCCAACAGGAAGAGTTACCTCACGTGATAATGTACAGGCTTGTCCACCTATATTTAGTGCAAAACTTGCTGTTCCGCTTGCACTTGGTGTTCCTGTAATAGTGTAGGTCAAAGTACCATCCCCATTTGCAAATGTTCCTGAAATTAGGGTAGCTATAAGACCTATTACTCCAGTTGAGTTTACTGTTTGTCCGCTGTATGTACCGCCATTTCCGACTGTATATGAAATTACACTATTAACACTTGAGGCAGACACTCCTGATGTTAAAGTTCCATTATTTAATGCTCCTTCGCAATCTAAAGAAACAATTAAACCAGGACAAACACCATCGGTGGTCCACATTGGTGTTCCATTACAGTTTGTTAAAATTTGACCATTTGTTCCACCACTTGGCACTCCATTGTTTGAATAGAAGGCATACGGAACACTAAGAAGTTGTTGAGTGCCAGCAAGACTGTAGTTCAATCCTCCTTCAGAACCATTTGGATCTACTTCGCTTTTCAAAAAGTATGAATTTGAACCCCAATTAATTGACGAAAAATCACCAGAAACAACAGCACCTCCGCCAATTTCGATGTTAACGTAACCATTTTCAGTTGATGTAGATGTGTGAATTTCAGAATAAACAACAGAACCAGATACTGAACCCTGCAATATACTTATTCGTAATGAAACTTCTGTTGATATAACTGGATTTTCACCATCAAACACTTGCGCCTGATAGGAAACACGATTGGGAGCTTGTGCTAAAACCATGAATGGCAGAAAAAGCAAATAAAAACAAACCGGTAATCTCATCTTATTTTTTTATTAAATTGAACATTTCTACATTAAAATTATCATACGTTATGTGGCCAATGTAGCTACCACTTGAGAAATCTCTAAGGTCCAATTTCTCGAACAAACTATAACAGGAAAGATAAAGCAATGACTTACCTGATAAATCAAAAATTTCAATTGACGAAATTTGTGTATTATTGTCCAATGAAGCAATATGCAAATATTCCGTAAACGGATTAGGAAAAACTGAAAACCTCTTACTCAAAACTTCTTCAAATCTAGTAGAAGATTTTTTTTTGATGTCATTATTGGTATGTACTGGACTTAATGCACCAATGACATATACAATTCTAGAATTGCTACTTTTCATTATCCCACTTGTAGAATTGATTGATTTTTGCGCCATTAGTGTAAAATTGGGAATGCCAAACAATAGAATCAGAAATCCGTTTTTGTATCTATTGAGTATTCTGGAATGCAACCACATGTTTAATAAATTATTGGACAAATATAGGCTATTTTTTTAAAAAATCTTTTTAACAAAAATTTAATTCTGGACAAATGCATTTTAATTTAATATTTTGGAATTGTTACGTTTCTTGAAGTCAAGAATCTGTAACTCACGCAAAATTTGAAAAATCTTACCATTTTCGCTGCATAAAGAAGCAGAGTTCTAAAAACATTACTTCCTACAATTGTTAATTTTTTAAATGCATTTATCTTGATATTTAATACTGTCATCCCGAAAAAGGTTGATTAAATAAACTACTATCCGCTCAGATGCTTTTCCATCCCACAGCGGTGGAACCCCCCCCTTCTTCCATTGATTCGAGAGCAATCGTTGCAGGTATTCAGGTAGATTTTTCGGCTGGTCGCCAATCAACTCATTCGTTCCAATTGTAACTGTTTCAGGACGTTCAGTTGAATTCCTAAGTGTTAAACAAGGAATCCCCATGACCGTTGTTTCTTCAGTGATACCGCCTGAATCGGTAATTACACCTTTTGAATTTTCAACTAAATAATTAAAGTTCAAATAGCCTTGCGGTTCAACAAAATAAATTCTATCATCTGAAAATTCTACTTTTTCAAGCATTTTTTTAGTTCGTGGATGAACTGGAAACACCACTTTAAATTCACCTACATTCCCCGCAATAGTTTTCAACCAAAGTACCAATTTCGCGGAATCATCCACATTATTTGGACGATGTAAAGTCAATACAAAATAGTTTTCTTTTTCCAGCTTTAACTCGGTCCAAAAATCAGGTTGACGAAAACGATTGCGTTGGTGTAACAAGGTATCAATCATCGTGTTTCCAACGAAAAAAATCGCATCATCCGATTTTCCGCTGTTCCTCAAATTCGTATTTGCAGTTTCGGATGTTGTAAAGAAGTAATTGGAAATTGCGTCCGTGACAAGTCGATTAATTTCTTCTGGCATTGTCAAATCGTTGGAGCGAATTCCTCCTTCTATATGAGCAACTTTAACATGGGCTTTTTGTGCCACAATCGAACAAGCCAAAGTGGAAGTAACATCACCTACTACTAAAACCAAATCCGTCGGATGTTCGTTCAAATAAGCTTCAAAGCGTAACATAATTGCTGCGGTTTGCTCAGCTTGTGTTCCTCCTCCCGCGTGCAAATTAATATCGGGTTCTGGTATTTCTAGTTCGGTGAAAAACGTTTGGGACATGATTGCATCGAAGTGCTGCCCAGTATGCACGAGTGCATAATCCAATTGCTTCTCATTCGCTAAATTCCAAGATTTTATCGCTCGAATAATCGGCGCTATTTTCATAAAATTTGGACGTGCTCCTGCAACTATCGTAAGGTGTGGCATATTACATTTTTTGGTCCAAGCTTTTTCCTGTTTCGATATGCTCAAAATTGGGCAAATATTTTTGAAGTAAGGCGACTACATCTGCTTTTTGTACGTCATCACTTTTGAATAAATGCAACAAATCATTCAATACGGCTTCAACCTCTTTAATTTCATAATAACGTGATTTCACAATCACACCGAGACCTCGGAACCTTTCGTTATCCAATTCATCTGATTCGGTAAAAAACTCCTCGTAAAGCTTTTCACCTGAAGTATCAGATGGTATGAAGTAAACGGGATAAGGTTCTTTTAAAGTGCGCCTTGACGCTATTTTTCGTGCTTCATCTTCTGTTTTACATATCTGAATTTCTAGACCTAAAGTTTTGAAAAAATCCAAGGTTATCTCCTTGAAACTGACCATGTCAGACTGTTTTAATTTTGGAAAAAAGATTTCTCCTGATTTCCCAAGAACACAAGCCAGCATACAAATTTGTCCACTCTCTTCGGGAGAAACAAAGAAGCGCAACACATCGGAAGGACAAGAAATTGGCTGGTTTTTAAAAATTCGTTGAATATATCCGTCCAAAAGCGAACCATTAGAAAAAGCAACATTCGCAAAACGAGCAGTGGTCACGGGAAAATAAGAGGAATACGCCATAATCATTTCTTCCATCAATTTTTTACTTGCTCCCATGACATTCACAGGATTAGCTGCTTTGTCAGTAGAAACACAGAAAAAATGTTTGGGAGGATGTTGTCTTAATAATTCCATTAAGCCCTTTGCTTTTACCACATTATTGTCCACCATTGCTTCAATGGAGAAAACGTCTTTTTCACTTCTTACGTGCTTATGAGCGGCAAAATTAGCAACGATTTCAAAGGGTCCTTCTTTCAAAAACATTTTCTGAAAAACGGGATCACCAAAATTCATTGGGTAGGTAAAATACTGATCCGGAACAAATTGTTCGTGTTTGCTTCTCAAGTCACGCGTTAATTCAGTGAGTCCATTCTCATTTGTGTCAACAACCACCAATTTTCCTGGCTCAAAATCAAGAACTGCTTTGATAAAAGACGAACCTATGGTACCCGCACCTCCGATAACCAAAACTGAATTCCCGCTAACTTCTTTTGAAATTTCTTTTGAAAAACGCTCAATATCTTGTTGGAAAAGGCTTTGATTTCTTCGGGTTATTTTTGAGATTATGAAATGATTAATATTAGTTAAAAACATAAATCACTGAATTAGAAAAATTACTAATTAACAATAATAATGAAAGAAAGAAAGAAAGAAAGAAAGAAAGATGAAACATAATACAGTTTTAGATTTGTCTTGCATCTTATATTTATTCAAATAGGGTCTGCTGAAAAAGCTATTGTTGTCCATTGCGGAGGATAGATTTGTAGTAATACTAACGAAATTTCTTTTGTCTATATCACTTAGGTGTTTGAAGTTGTATATTAATATTTTGAAAAACAGCTTGCTAGAAGAGCAAGCAATAGCTTGTGAAAACGAAAAAACAAATCTCGGTAGAGATGAAGTTTTAAGGATGATGTACCAATGGCTTGGCAAATAAAAATTCCAAATAAGTGTTTTTTTTACCAAGTATGTGCTTGGATTTTCAATAATTTGCTGAAAAGACCTTGCACGAGGGTTCAAAATTCTCTAATTAAACACTTGAAAATCAAAATATTTGCTATTTTTATTACGATGCTACTTTATGGTCAGCAGACACTAAATAGAAAATAATTTACTTTTATTTGCTAGCATTGCTTAACTGTAAAAATTTAGATAAGACAAATCAATAAAGATTTGACAAAACTGTTTTTCAAGTAGGGTTTTATACATATGAGCGAAGTTGTAATAATGTTAAATTAATAGAATAAGTACTATAATTGTTAGGGCTTTGAATACAGAAATAGGTATCTTAACATTGAGAAATAGCTGGTTTCGTGGCGAAATCACCAAAACCTATTTATGATCTACGAAGCCTAATTCTCTTAATTAATTTACGAACTAAATTAATGATTAGATTCGTTTTATAAGAATTTCGGTCGTCATTAACGTAATAACCATTTTTTCCGAACCCATATCCATAAACCTTATTATCAAGGTTACTATAATTCATGACAATTGACATTTTTTTAATATTTTTATCTAATGTAAAATCATCAATTAATTTTAAGAATTTCTTTTTTAAGTAACCAACACGAACAACGAGTAGCAATAAGTCGGACTCAGTCTTTATTATTGGTAAACAATCAGAAACTACACCAATAGGTGAAGTATCCAACACTATAAAATCAAAATTTTGTTTTAAATAATGTACAACATCAGAAAATCGTTTTGTTAGTAGAATCTCTGCGGGGTTTGGAGGAATATCGCCAGATGGTATTATAAATAAATTATCAATTGTAGATGACTTATAAATAATCGAATCGACACTGATTTCGCTATTCACTATAAAATTGCTTAACCCAGTTGCTGATTTTAATTCTGGAAAATATGAATGAAAATCTGGAATCCGTAAATCCGTTCCTACAACAACGACTTTTTTACCAGTACTTGATAAAAAATTGGCTAAATTTAATGATATAAAGGTTTTACCTTCATTCGGTAAAATAGAAGAAATTGCAATTACCTTTGATTGATTTTCGTTCAGTAAGGAGAAGTTAAGATTAGTTCGTAACATTCTGAATGACTCTGTTACCAAATTTCTATCAGTGAAAGCTAATAATTTTCGTTCAACACGTGTATTAATTTTTGGTATTTCACCTAAAATTGTATAACCAACTAAATCTTTTTCGTCGCCAACCTTATCATCGAAAAAAGTGACTAAATAAATAATAATGAATGGAATGATAAAGGAAAAGAAAAAAGAAAAAAGATAAATTGTACCGTTTTTAGGAGAAACAATCACTCCATTGTTTATAGGTGGAATAATTATTTTTAGGTCTGAAACTGAAGCTGCCAGTTCAATTTCGTTTTCCTCTCTTTTTTGTAGTAGATAAAGATAAAGCGACTCTTTAATTTGTTGCTGACGGATAATTGATTTATATTCACGTTCGAGCTTAGGAATCTGACTTAATTCTCCTTTAAAATCATTAAATTCTGAGTTGTATTTTTTTAATTGAACTTCATAAATCGTTTTCTGGTTTTGTAAACTTTTTGATAGACTTTGTTTGATGGAATTCAATTGCATGTCAATTTTTTCAATTACAGGATTACTCGTTTTGGCATTTTGCAAATTCTTGTTCCTTTCTAACACCAATTTATTATACTGATCTGTTAGATTATTAATCGTTATATCTTCAAAACCAAGATTCGCTGGGAGCAATTCATCGTTGCGCGTAACCTTGTTTAAATGCTCAATTAATAAGTTCATCAAACTTAACTGTATATTAGAGCTAATCAAATTTTTCTCGTAGAGTGACTTGCCCGATATGTAGGAATCTATATCAGAATCAAAATCTGTAATTCCATTTGACGTCTTATATTTCTCACCGTTTCTCTCAACCTCATTTAATTCTTCCAATAGAAAATGTATTCTTCCTTTGATAAAATCACTCGTATTTGACTTAACTAAGTTTTTATCATTCAAAGCATCCCGTTTGTAACTTTCGATAAGCGCATTTAGAATTTTATTGTTCTTATCAGAATTATAACCGTCAATTGAAATGGAGATCACATCGGAATCTTTGTTTAGTTTTTCAATTTTTAAAGAATTTCTCAATTGTTGAATAGCTGCTTCTTTACTTTTAATCTCTATTTCATACGTCAGATTTGATTTTTTTTTATTGAAATTTTCTGTTTTTGATATTTTGAAATAACCAAAATTCTTGTCTATCAAAAGTGAATCACCGAAATTCATATTGATACTTTCACTATTGGAAAGGTAACATATATAATTATTTGCATTATTGATTTTTATGGAAAACGTAAATCCTTTTGTTTTTATTATTTCGTCATCTGATGATTTAATCTGTTCAATTTTTATTGGGCTTTCAATGTAAACTTCACTATGCCTCAGATTAGATTTACCACCGATCAAATAAATATTTATGTTCAAAAGCAGAGAATCTACAATAGGTTTTAATACAGAATATGACTTAAAAATCTCAATTTCATTCATGAGATTTGATGAACTTTTTACAAATTCCAAATTGTCAATTAGGTTTATTTGATTTGTAGGAGCTTTATCATCATTTTGAATTATTAATACCGACGCTGAATTTTTATAAATAGGTATGCTATATCTGATATAAAGACTAGCTATTGTGAAACAAATAATTGCAGCAAACAGAAAATAATACCAACGTTTCAAATAGGGTATAATTACAACTGAAATATTGTTATGACTACTTTTTTCTATATTTTTATTTCTAATTTTTATCATTTTTGAAGGAGAATTATAACGGAAATAAAGAGTGAAGAAAGTGAAATAATTTGTGGACCATTTGACTTTAAAAAAGTTGAATTTGTTATTGCTGAAATATTGGGTTCAACATAAACCACATCATTTTGACGGAGATAATATACTGGTGAACTAAATAAACTAGGATCTGTTAAATCGACTCTTAATCTTGTTTTAACACCGTTAACATCACGAATAACAATTATATTTTTTCTTGTGCCTGTAATTTTTAAATCATTGGATAATCCAATCGCCTCTAAAATTGTAATTCTATCATTTGGGATCCTGAAAGTGCCTGGAGAATTAACCTCCCCAAGAACGGTTATTTTATAGTTTTGAATAGTAATTGTTACTAATGGGCTTTTTAAATATTCTTTTAAACTTTCTTGGATCAATTCTTCTGCATCTTTTTTTGATAAACCAGCCAACTTAATTTTACCTATGACAGGGAAATTAATATATCCACTTTCATCAATCAAATACCCCTGATAAATATTATTACCGTTTGTATAACCAGATGAGGATGGATTTCCAAGAAATTTCAAATTAAAGGGAGCCGTTGACTCCTCATCCAAATCAGTAACAATAATTGACAAAAAATCATCTACTTTTAACTGAACATTGTAACTGGTATTTTTACTCACATTTATAGTGTCTGAAACAATATTATTAAAATAAACCACTTTCTCTCTTACTTTGCATGAACAAAGTGTACTCAAAAAATATATCAAGACAATCCGTATTAAAATGTTATAATTTGTTGTTGTTTTCACTTCTTTCATTTTGTGTTTTATTTGTTCTATGAACCTTTCAATTTCTATTTAGGCAGTTTTAATAATACTTTATGTTTCCAAAATTCCTAACAAGATTATCCTCCGTTAAGTCACTTTTTTATTCGGTTAATTATTACTTTGTAAAGAATTCATTTCCAATTGCCATATGTTAAGATCTTTTTGTTATCACTTCGGTTACGTATATGAAACGTTTGGCATTTCGAAGCACTTTCCTGTCAAGTTACAACTACTTTTGATAAGGAATGAAATGGTCAATAACCCACTGATTGCCAAATGTTTTATATACGATGTTGTGCGTTCGTGCTTTATTTTATTTATCATTTAAGATTCTTTCAATTCCCTTTTCCTTACAATGCATACCATCATAAAAATAAGTTTCATCAAATCCGAAGCTAAACGGGTCAAAAGAACCGTAAACTTTAATTCCATTAGCCTTTGCAAATCTTACAATTAAGTTTTCAGATTTTACAACATAGGGATAATTTATTGATACCTTTTCGTAGACTTTTGGAGCATAAGGACACAAAAAGAATTCTACAGAAATATTTTCCTTTTTTAAGGTGTAAATAAATTCTTGAAATTCAGACCAAATATCATCTGAAATGGAATTGAAATTTTCTATACCGTAAATATTACCATTTATATAGCTGTCAATCTTAGAGTTTATTTGATTCTGCGTTGCATTTCTGTAATCTGCAGAGTAAACTAATGAACCATCAGACAATTTTGTAATAGTTTCATTATATTTTTCTTGTGTTACTATAGGTCTTGACTTACCTGATAATAGTTTAGGTATAGTTTTGATGGATGCTTGGAAGTAAGATAATGAAAACAACTCACTGTATTTGTATGATGAATTTGTAGCTAATATAGAGCCCGTTCTTTTTTTGTATTTGTCATAGAAATATTCAAGCGACTTCCATCTTGATTGCCCATTATTTCCATTAAGTAACCAAGGGTCAATTCCAATTATTATTTTATTTGGTAAAATATTCCGCTCTTTATATATCTGGAATAATGCGATTATATCTTCTATACTTGCTCCACTTACAGAATTGTTAAAAAATGTTTGATTTGTAAAGTAAGTTGAGTTTATTAGCATTGTTCTACTCGAGCCTAAAACCAAAATTTCTGGTGCATTATTCATTCGATTTATTAGTTCTTTTTGAAATATACGTTCGTCATAGTTGCTAATATTTGTAACAAAACTGCCTTTCATAAGATTTTCAGCCATTTCTTTTTCATAATCTGAATCAAATATTCTTGCAGAATCTCCAAAGTAATTAACTGTAATTAAAAGGATTAAAACAGGTAGCGAAATGATTATGAATTTATTTATAAACCGTTGCATAATAAAACCTAAAATTGAAAGTAGATAAATTGATTTTCGTTGAAATTACCAAAATACATAATCAGAAAAACAATGCAGTAATACAATGCATATCTTATCGGGCGTTTCCATTTAATTCCTATTTGCGAAATTGCATATTGACCTTCTCTACCAAACCATTCCATTAATACGAATATGGAAATTAGAATAATTATAGTTTTATATTTCCAATAAATGCCCAATACTAAAAAGGAACCGGGGTTCTTGAAAATGTCTGATATATATTGAACTGCATGTCCAATATTCTCTGCCCTAAAAAATATCCAAGCAAATACAGTTAATCCAAAGGTTAGCAACATAAAAGAAACTTCCTTTAAGCTTGGAAGTAATTTACCTTGTGCCACAGTTTCTAAATTATTTCGGTTATTGTTTGTCAATAAAAGAGGTAAAAAGTAGATTGCATTCAATGCACCCCAAACAATGAATGTCCAATTAGCACCGTGCCAAAATCCGCTGACAATAAAAATGATAAAAGTGTTTCTAACTTTCATCCAAGTGCCACCGCGACTTCCACCTAATGGGATATAAAGATAATCTCTAAACCAGGTTGAAAGGGAAATATGCCAACGTCTCCAAAATTCCGCAATATCTCTTGAGAAATATGGAAAGTTGAAGTTCCGCATTAGGTCAAAACCAAAAAGTCTGGAAGTTCCAATGGCAATGTCAGAATAGCCTGAAAAGTCTCCGTAGATTTGAAATGTAAAAAATAATGCACCAAGAACTAAAGTGCTTCCAGAATAATCTACCGAATTATTGAAAATCAAGTTTGCATATTCGGCACAGTTGTCAGCAATCACAATCTTTTTGAACAAACCCCATAGTATTTGCCGCATACCGTCAACTGCTTTTGAATAATCGAAAGTACGTTTTTTATAAAACTGAGGAAGTAAATGTGTAGCTCTCTCTATTGGTCCCGCTACTAATTGCGGAAAGAAACTAACAAATGCAGAAAAATCAATAAAGTCCTTAGTTGGTTCAAGTTTTCGTTTGTAAACGTCAATACTATAACTTAATGTCTGAAATGTGTAAAAGCTAATGCCAACGGGCAAAATGATATTTAGTGAATTAGCTTTTATTTCTGTTCCGAAAAAAGAAAAAGCTGATATAAAATTTTCTAAGAAGAAGTTATAATATTTAAAAAAACCAAGAAAACCAAGATTCACTAAAATACTTGTCCAAATCAAAATTTTTCTTTTTGTCAGGTTTTCTTGTTTTAGTAGTCCTATCCCAATAAAATAATCAACAAGAGAACTGAATAATATTAGGGAAAGAAATCTCCAGTCCCACCAACCATAGAATAAATAACTTGCTGCAACGATTAATAAATTTTGCAGTTTCAAGTTTTTGTTTGTTGCAAACCAATAAAGTATAAAAACTATCGGTAAGAATATTGCAAAGTCAATTGAGTTAAAAAGCATAAATTCTGTCTATTCTTTTAATGTTTATTATTAGCACTGCGGTTTCTCTTAGCATAAAGCACAACTTCTATATTTACGCTAGAAATCTAATTCGATATTACAAGTCGTCATGTTGGTCTAGTTTATAATTAATCTTGGGGAATTTCAGAAACTTCGAGAACCATTAAACTATCCATAATCTCTTTGTCTGTAATGATTCACTTCGGTTTAGGTATATATTTAAATGAGAATTCAATTTTTCTGCAAATATGATATAAAAACAAGAATAAGACACATAGAATTTATAAATAAAATTGCTTTTTACAAACCAAAAAAAATATTTTTTCTACGAAGATTATTTGCCATCCAAACCACAAAAAACCGAATTATTACTTTTATACTCTGGTATAAGAAGTTTCAATGTTTTAACAAGATAGTTATCATCCTCTGTATTTAAAGACGATTTTAGGCTTTTTAGCGTGTCAACAAGTCTTATACTATCCACTTTATCAACATAAGCTATTAAAATTTTTTCATGATGGGTTGGTACAGTTTGTTCAGAAGAAGTTAATAATTCCTCGAAAAGTTTTTCTCCCGGTCGCAATCCTGTGAATTTAATTTTTATGTCTTCTTCCACCCTTAATCCACTTAAACGAATCATGTTCATTGCTAAATCAATTATCTTAATAGGTTCACCCATATCAAAAACATAAATCTCTCCACCATTCCCCATTGATCCTGCTTCTAAAACCAAATTGCACGCTTCTGGAATAGTCATAAAAAAACGTGTTATTTCTGGGTGTGTTAATGTTAAAGGACCACCCTTTTCGATTTGTTTACGAAATAAAGGGATAACCGAACCGTTACTCCCTAATACATTTCCAAAGCGAGTGGTTATAAATTTTGTTTTTTCTAGGTCATTGAGATGCGAAACATACATTTCTGCCAGTCTTTTAGAAGCTCCCATTACATTTGTAGGATTAACCGCCTTATCGGTACTAACCAAAACAAATTTTTGAACACCAAATTTTATTGATAAATCAGCTATTAATTTTGTGCCAAAAACATTAACCCTTATGGCTTCATAAGGCTGCCCCTCCATAAGGGGCACGTGTTTGTATGCAGCAGCATGAAAAACTAAATCTGGTCTAAATGAGTCAAACAACCGTTTCATTCTAACATTATCTCTAACGTCGGAAACAATGAAATAAACCAATGCGTGTTGTTTTTCATTTAAGTTTTTCAATTCCATTTCTACGTCGTATAGTGCACTTTCTGCCTGATCGATAGCCATAACACTAGTTGGATCATAATGTAAAACTTGACGTAAAATTTCGCTTCCAATACTTCCCGCAGCTCCGGTTATCAAAATCTTTTTTTTATTCAATTCTCGACTAATATTAATACTATCCAATTTTATTGAATCACGTTCAAGCAAATCTTCTATTTTAACTGACTTCATTTGTTTTGCGGTCAACTCACCTTGAATCCAGGTACTCATTGGAGGTACTACTTTTACCTTCAAATTTAAGCCCACAGCATTTTGAATTATATTTTTTTTCGATGCACTATCAATATTTTGAACGGCAATTATCAATTGAGTTACTTCCTTGTTTTTAATAAAACTTTCATTAAAAGCAGCAGATCTGCTCAGAATTGGTAGCCCATCTTGAACCTTCCCCTGTTTTGAAATATTATCATCAATAAATGCAACTACATTGTATCTTTTACTTACATCTCGAGATAAGCTTTGTCTAGCAATCATTCCTGCTGCACCCGATCCGAATATGAATAAATTAATTTGACCTCTAGATTTTCTACCGTGTTTTACTGCTAAAAAATATGCGCTCTTTATAGTAAATCGAAACCCTAACAATACAACAACAGACAACAAATAATGAATAATTAAAATGGAATTTGGAATATTAACTAATTCGATTAAATCGCCTTTAAAAGGAATTATTCCAAAAGAAAACAATATAATCATTGAATATGAACATGCTTTAAACAACAAAAACGCATCGATTAATCCAGTTTGTCTTATTATCCCCTTGTATGAACCTATGGTTAGAAAAAGTAACGTGTAAACAATTAATACGAAAGAACTTCTTTCGTGAATCATTCCCATACTTACATTACTAAATTCAAAATTGAATCGGACTAAAACAGAAAAATAAAATAATATCCAAACAAAAATTACATCAATGGTTAGAACAATCCATCTAGATA
Organism: Bacteroidota bacterium; assembly: GCA_039795265.1. Taxonomy (GTDB): domain Bacteria; phylum Bacteroidota; class Bacteroidia; order Flavobacteriales_D; family Crocinitomicaceae; genus UBA952. The sequence goes on from JBDKEM010000060.1 coordinate 89,238, forward strand.
GAAATTTTTGAGAAAAATAGTTAATTATTGGCTGAATCATAGTATTCGCAATGATTTTTAAAAATTAAACAAACAAATTGAGTCTACTCTGAAGAAGATAATTTCAATCAAAATCGACGCGAAGTGAATTTTTAACCTGAGTTAAAAGTGATTAATGAGGGATTAAAGATTTTAGCAACAAGGAAGAGTTTTGACGAAAGTAACTTTACGTAGGAGACTCAAAATTTTAATATTTTCTTGAATCATATTTAGGGTCTGCTGAAAAAGTCATAAATGAATTAGATTAAAGGCGCATTCATGAAAACGTATATTAATAGTTGAATGACTGCAACGAAGAAGATGATTTATTTATGGCTAGAAACCAAAATTTTACTTTTAAAAATAGTAAGTGCAAGGTTATTGGAGAAATTCATTCAAAAACCTTGTATCGAAATCTTATTAAAGCACTTTAATGTATTAATTTCTAAATGGTTTTCGTTTTTCAGCAGACCCTAATTAGGAGTATGTCTAACAATTAAAAAAATGAGCTCAATACGTCAAATATTCTGCCAAATTCGCTCTCTGTAAGGTTACTTCCGCTTGGTAAACACAAACCATTATCAAACAACTTGACACAATTTCCTGAACCATAAAATTTAGCACCTTTAAAAATTGGTTGAAGGTGCATTGGTTTCCAAAGCGGTCTTGCCTCAATATTTTTATTTTCTAATGCAATCCTTATTTCATCTCTATTCGTGCCAGAAACTTCAGGATTTACAATCACCGCCGTAAGCCAATAATTAGAATAAAAATCAGCTGTTGGTTCATTTTGGAAGGATACACCTCTTTTTTCTCTAAAAAATTCTCTGTATCGCATATTATTTTTTCTTCTTTGCTCAACTCTTTTTTCTAAAACTTCCATTTGACCTCGACCAATACCGGCAAGTACATTGCTCATTCGATAATTATATCCTATGTGAGAATGTTGGTAATGCACTTCAGGATCTCGAGCCTGCGTGCTTAAAAATTTGGCCATCTCAATGAAAGCCTTATCGGCAGCCACTAAAGCACCTCCTCCCGATGTTGTAATAATCTTATTACCATTAAAACTCAATGCAGCCATCTTTCCGAAAGTCCCACACGCACGTCCTTTATATAAAGAACCCAATGCCTCTGCGGCATCTTCAATAATTGGAATGTTAAATTGGTCTGCGATGGCCTGTATTTCGGTCATTTTGGCAGGCATCCCATATAAATGTACAGGAACAATAGCTTTAATTTTTGATATTGATTTGCCTTGTGCAATATGGTGTTGAATAGCCTCTTGTAAAGCCTCTGGACACATATTCCAGGTTTCACGCTCAGAGTCTATAAAAACTAAATTGGCGCCTTGATAAACGGCTGGATTCGTTGTACCACAAAAAGTGAAACTTTGTACTAGCACAGTATCACCAGATTGTACGTTGAGCATCACCATAGCCAGATGTAACGCAGCGGTACCAGATGTTAATGCCGCCACGCTAACATTGGAATTACTATTCTTATTCAAATATTCCGCTATATCTTCTTCGAAGCCATTTACATGAGGTCCCAAAGGTGCTAACCAATTAGTGTTAAATGCCTCTGAGACAAACTTTTGCTCATTTTCTCCCATGTGAGGTGAAGAGAGCCAGATTTTTGGATTGATCATTTTTTTGACAGTTGATTATTTATTAGTTACTGTTTATACTATAGTGTTGATTTGCATTAGCTTTTAGCCATACCGGGATATTCTGCTCAATCATACTTGTGATACTTGTCTTTGCTTTGATTATTGGGAATTTGAATTATAGCCTAAACGAAGGAATAGGTGTGATTGGGTATCATTTTTTTGATTCGATTTACGTACTTCACAAAACGTGATTATAAATTTTTGCCCAATTGTAGATTTTCTGCGATTATTTTTTTTGCGTCTACGGTTATCATGTGACAAAAACTTTTTTTGTTTTAAGCTGTGCATCCAACTACAAATTGTTGAATTCGGGTTTTTTCTCACCAATCTATGTGTACCATTGATAAACTAAAAACCAAAGGAAAGAAAATACTGTGTAAGATTTTGCGTTTTTTGTTGAAGATTATGATTTGCAACTGGGTCCATTAAAAAAATAATAACAATTGGTGGAACTAATGTAAAACAGAAAAACACATTTCAATGATTAATTATGCATACTGCAACTGCATAGTTTACAGTATGCGATATACTTAAATTGATTTGACTCACATCAAATTCATTTAAACCTTGAATGATGTGAACAAGAGGAACACCATTACTATTATGAGTGATGTGAACGTTACGAATTAATACAGAAAAACCAATTGCATATAAAGCTTTTACTACTGCTTCTTTAGCACACCAGATACCGGTTAGTGTTTGAGCTGTATTTTTCTCCTTAGCGTATGTCCATTCATAATCAGAAAATATCTTTTGCAACAAAGTGGGCTTATTGTCACACAAATTCTTGAATCGTTGAACTTCTTCAATGTCAATGCCTACGGAAGCCATGTCAATATAAATCCCAAAGAACTTGTCCTGCGAGTTTCATTTCTAGATGACCAGGACAAATAATACTATTCACAGATAACGAATCTTTAATTTTTTTGATACTTACTTTAGAGAGCTCTTTAGATCCTGTTTTTAATTTCGTAACCGTTGGAATATTGGGAATTAAGGCATCCCCTGTGAATACATAGTTTTCTAAAATATACGTAATGCTTCCCTCACAATGTCCTTCTGTTAAAAGAGATTTTATGTAAATACCATCAAATATTTCGGTTATACTTCCTTCAAACAAAAATTGACTGAATGTCAATTCAACCTGAACTGGATCTTCATGATAAAACGACAAATTAATTTTAGGATTCCTTAAACCGCTCAAGGTAGATTCACTTCCATAGACAGTTGCATTTGGAAATATCTCCATCCATTGTTTCACATAATAAATATGATCATAATGATAATGAGTTAAAAAAATACCCTTAACTTTTGCTTCTGTACCTAAGAAATCTAACACTGGCTGAAAACCACCACAGTCTATTAAAAAAACTTCATCACGAGAAGATGTAGTTATTACATAAACATGAGATGTAAATTGTTCGCTTTGTATTTGAGTAACCTGAAACAACCTAAGCCGATAAAAAAACTACAATATCTCCTATTGTTTTGAAATCATTCAACTGCTCAGCAGTTAGTTTTTTATTAAACTCATCATCACACATCACTATTAGTGATAGTTTAGCCATTGAATCATATTCGTCAATAGAACTTAGTTCCATTTCTATTGATAAAGAGTCAATACTTACGTCTAACACGTCTTCGATTTGATTTAAAATTTCTTTTTGAGTCATAACATTTATTTTTTAGGTTTAATCGTAACAGAATTTAAGTCGAGAGTTTTCCACCATCAACCGCCAAGCAAGTACCTGTAATCATTTTTGAAGAATCAGATAATAAGAAATGAATCGCATCAGCAATATCATTCGGGGAACAAACTCCTAAAAATTGACGCTCCTTAATTTTATCAAGAGTTTGCTCACCGCCAGGTAAACTGAGAATATCATCCATCATTTTTGACTGCGTAGCACCAGGTGCAACAGTATTGATTCTAATACCTTTATCGCCTAATTCGATAGCTAAACAACGAACCGCTGCATTCATTGCTGCTTTTGAAGCACAATAAGCGGTTTTGGTTGAATTCCCTTGAAAAGCTCCAATTGCTGAAATACCCACAATAGATATTTTTTTATTTTTAAATTTTGAGTTGACTATACAACGAATTATTTCAATAAACGAGGTGAAGTTTATATTCATTACCTTGTAAATAAATTTAGGTGTCGTCATTTTCAATGGACGAACCTCTCCAACGCCAGATGCGTGGACAAAACCGTCTATCCTTATATCATGAAACAACAAATCATCTATTGATTTAGAAATGGAATCAATGTCTTCTAGATCAAGTTTTAATACTATATGGTTAGATTGCGTTAGCTCTTTATCAATGAATATTTCAACTTTTTTAGTATCTCTACCCGTTAAAATTAAGGTAGCACCAAGGCTATCTAGTTTTCTTGCAATTGCACCTCCTATTGCACCAGTTACACCTGTAATTAAAAAAACTTTCTTGTCCATATTTTAACCAAGCGAATAGCCCCCATCTAGTTTAACCAATGTACCAGTCATCGTTTTTACTTGATCACAAAGCAAAAATATGCTTAAATTAGCTAATTCAGTGGGCGTTGACATACCTAATTCTTGATTTCCGGCTGTATCGCTACTTACTGTAAACATATTTTTCACATGTTCATGATTAACGTCAGTGGTAAGTGCTCCTTTTAAAATACCATTTACCCTAATCTTTTTTGAGCTCAATTCTGCTGCTAAGTTGATTACAGCTGAATTTAATGCTGCTTTGGAAACAGCATAAGCAAGCTTTGTTTTTAAACCCATTAAACTACTCACAGATGAATAAGCCAATATACTACCACCATCATTGATTTTTTTCTTCTTATTCAGAATTCTTACTAACTCAACAAATGCCATGCAGTTAACTTCGAATAAACTAGCTAAATTTGTATGTTTGGTTAGATTTAGCGGACGCAATGCACCAATTGATAAAGAGAAAACAACACCATCAAAGTTTGGTAATACTTCAAAATTTTGATTTAAAAAGGTTTCATAGGTTTCTATGGATTGAATGGTATCAAAAGCCTTTTTTTCCACAGTTGATGTAGAGCTTTCGAAGACTACTGGTGAATTTACCCAATAAATATGTGCACCACTTTCGATGAAACAAACAAACATTTCATCCCATAGAAACGAATCACCTCCAAAAACTAGTATATTTTTGTTATTTAATCGCATTATTCCTTTTGTAAAATTTTGCACATTTCATAAATCGCTTTTGCTGAATTAAAATTCTCTGGCTTTAACTCAGTAACTCTAATTGCTATGTCAAAATGATCATTTAACTCCGAAACTATCGAAACAATATCAAATGAATCCAATAACCCACTTTCTACTAAGCTATCTTCTTCGTTAAAATTTATATCAGGTCTGATGCCTTCTAAAATTTGAATTAATTCTTCCATTTTATTTTTTAATTAGTGAAATTGAACTTTTATTCATTTTCTTAAAACCAAAATAATCATAAAGTTTTAGGGCGGTATTATTATCGCTAACAACCCAATGTTGAAATGTCTGAATCCCTTTAGCAAACTGGTGCTTTAAATACTCATACACTAAGAGCTTACCTAAGCCTTTACCTGCAAATTCATCAAAAATAACGATATGACCAATCCATGAGACTTTATTTTTAATATAGTATCTCAAAAATCCTGCTAAAGAATCACAAGAATAAATGGCTAGTACCTCCTTATTTTGGATTGACTGTTTTACCTCTTCAAGAGATAATATATCACCTGTAAAGAAATCAAATGTTTCTTTAATTGAATTAAACACTAAATCGGTATGTGAAACATCATCAAATAACTTTACTGAACAGTTAATTACCGACACTTCTTTTTGATTTAAACTAGGGCAATCTAAAAACATTAAATCTCTATTTATATGCAACTCGAAACCACACTTCATCAAGTAATCCAACTCACGTTGAGGAAATTTTGGACTTCCGCGATAAGGTATTTCAAGCACAATTGGAGCTTTTTGATCTATTTTAATAGGTAAATTCTCTTCATTTATATAATAATACAATTCAAAAAATTCACCCTCATTTCTGCATTTAAACAAAAATAGATTAAAACCTGAAATCTGATAGTACAAATAACCTAAACTAATTAATGAATTCAACTCGTCACCAAATAGATAACAGTTGGTCAAAGGCTTCTTTCCCTCAACAACTTTCAATAATTCCTCTAACTCTGAAATAGTTTTAATTTGATTCATTTAGCATCAGCTTAATGGCTTTTCTATCAATTTTGCTATTCGCATTCATAGGCATTTGTTGCAAACGAATGAACTTGTTTGGGTACATATATTTTGGAATTGATAAAGATAATTCCTTTAAAAACAGAGCAGGGGATATTTCATCTTCAGAAGTATAAAAAAGAACAATCTTTTCATTCTCTGAATCATATACGCATGCAGCATGTTTCACTTGTGATAATCCGTAAACGGCAGCCTCTATTTCACCTAATTCAATTCGGTTTCCCATGTGTTTTACTTGAAAGTCTTTCCTTCCTACAAACTCAATTTCACCAAAATCATTTATTCTAACAAAATCTCCTGTTTTATATATGATGTCTTTATAATGCTGATGCAACGGATTTTGAATAAAAACTTTATTGGTTTGTTCAACATTGTTATAATAACCAAGTGCAACCGCTGAACCGGTAACCGCTAATTCACCTGCTGCCTGTCCAAATAAGACTTGATTGTTTTCATCTAAAATAAATACCCTCTTATTATCACAATGATTCCCGATGGGTACCACATCGTTATCTTTAAAGTCCCTATTCACTATATAATACGTACTATCAACAGTCACTTCAGTAGGTCCATATAGGTTTATATAGTTACAATCTGGGAATGCTTGTTTCCACATATTTAAATGTTTACCAAACATGGCCTCGCCTGCAAAGAATACTCTTTTTAAAGATGACAACTTTAATTCCTCTAAAACACCACTTTTTGCAGTCATCACAACGGCCGAAGTTGCCCAAAGTAAGGTGGTGACTTGATTTTTTTGTAGATTTTCAGATAAAAGTTGTGGAAAAGAAAAACATTTTTGTGGTATTACCACAAGAGTTGCTCCGGATCTTATCGATAGATAAATATCCTTAACGGATGCATCAAAATAAAACGGTGTTTGATTGCCAATTACATCTGTGCTATCAAAAGAGAAAGTAGAAACCAACCAATAACTTAAATCAACAACTGCTCGATGATTAATGGCAACTGCTTTAGGAACACCTGTTGACCCTGAAGTGAATATGGCATAAACAGGATCTATGTCAATTGAATGAGATCTAATTTGGTCCAGAGCACTTTGGTTTATAGGTTTTGCGATTAATTCTTGAAATAAATAATTAGATACTTCTATATTTAAATTCTGAACAAGTTTATGCTCTAAATCAGTGAATGTGATAAATGCCATAGGATTTAAAACTTGAACAATATTTCTCAATCTTTCAATAGGAGTTTTATTGTCAACGGGCACATAAAAATGACCACTGTACAAAACACCCATAAAAGCGATAACTGTATCTATTCGCCTATCCACAAATACAATAATTGGCTTGGAATAGGGTTCCTGATGTAACTCAGAAAGTACACTACCAATTGATTTAGCCTCTTTTAAATATTGGGAAAAGGAAACCTCTCTTTGCTCATCAATTAGTGCTGTCTTATTTGGAAAAGACGAAGCACATATTTCTAACAATTGTAAGATGTTTTTTATCATTTCACTAAACCAGTATATAATTCATTAGGTGAATGAATAATGCCCTCCTCAAAAACAGAATCATCCTCTATTATTGGATATATAAATCGTGTATCAACTTGAGCCGAAAAGATACCTAAAGACACTCCAATACCAAACCCACAGAATAGTGTATTTACAACCTTTTTTTCAGGATTTTCAGCATACTCCTCTATCAATGAAACAAGTGGGGAGGCACCTGAGGTATTTCCATATTTATTCAAACTTATTGGCATACGTTCCATGGGAATTTTCACTTTTTTAGCTATCTGTTTGAGAATGTAAAAATTGGCTTGATGAAATGCGAATGAGTCGTAATCATCCACTGATGTCTCAGTGTGCAACAAAAATTCTTTTATTAAATGGGGAACATCGAAAATTGTGAAAGTAAAAACTGCTGTGCCTTGAATGAAAGAATTATAAAGCGTGCGCTTATTACCATCTTTACAATCAAATACTTCCTCAGAAGGATTGAGATTTCTATATCCACCACCAGGCACAATCATGTATCGATATCCTTCTCCATCAGATTTTAAAATGGATGTAATTTTATTCTCTTCCTCAGTTTTCTCTAACAATAATGCAGCTCCAGCCTCTCCAAATAACATTACAGACGATCGGTCTGTAGGATAAACCGACTTTCCTGCAGTATCTCCAGTAATCAATAGGGCTTTTTTAATATCAGAGCTCTGCATAATTGCACCCAAAACTTGTACGCCATAAATCAAAGAGGAACAGCCTAAACTAATATCAAAAACTGCAGCTCCCGTTGGAACTCCCAATCGTTTTTGCAAAATAAATGCTGTAGCAGGTCTTCTATAATCAGGACTATGTGAGGCAAAAACTATTGCACCTATTTCGTCGGGAGAAATCCCCCTCTCATCTAATATTTTTTTTGCAGCCACATAACCCAAATCTGAGGTAGTTTGATGCGTTGAAGTTCTTCTAGTTTCTAAAATTCCTGTTTGTTCCATGAATTTTTTTACTTCCTCCTCACCAAAAACATCATTGTATTTGGTTGTTTTCTCAATATTCGAAGGAACCGCAGCTGCAATTCCTCCTATTTTAATGTTATTGAACGTAAATACTGCCATAATTATATATTTATACGTTTTGCTGGATTACCCATCACCTTTGACTCTGGCTTTACATTGGATATCACCATTGCCCCCATACCCACATATGCCCAAGCACCAACTTTTTTTCCTGGAGCAACACATGAATTACTCGCAATAAATGCACCTTCATCCAAAACCACATGTCCGTTAATAGAACAATTACCAGTAACGGTGCAAAAGTCTGCAATTTTAGCATCATGTCCAACTCCTGATCCCAATAAAGTAACAAAATTACCAATAGTTACATTAGGGGAAACTTTGGCATTGGGTGTTACAATTAAGCCCTCCCCAAAAAAACAAAACTCTCCAATAATGGCTGTTGGATGGATGATGGTTGCAAATCTAGCACCTTTTGCTTTTAAGCCTTGAACAACTAACTTTTTTACTTTTGGTAAAGCAATCGCTAAAGCAAAAAAATCATCTTGTTGAATCTCGTAGGATTTTACAGAACCAATGATTTTATAATCACATTCATAACCATCTAACGCATTCAAATTATCATCGATAAAGCCTTTGATGTTCCAATCTGCTCCTGCCATATTACAATGCTTAACCCATTGCAAAACTTCTCTACCAAAACCTGAAGCTCCAACAATAATTATATTCTTCACTTTTATTAATTTTTACCGTTAAATGTTTGGACTGTTTGCTGTGCATTTGCATTAACATCAGAACCTAAGATTACTTTTTTAATGGTAAGCCAAATAATATACATATCCAACCTGAAAGAGACATTCTCAACATAATACACATCTAATTCAAATTTCCTCTGCCAAGAAATGGCATTGCGTCCATTTACTTGAGCCCAACCTGTAATTCCTGATCTTACCGAATGTCTTCTTTTTTGTTCATTGGAATACAAAGGCAGATACTGAACCAACAGGGGTCTTGGGCCAATGAGAGACATATCACCTTTAAAGACATTAATAAGCTGTGGCAACTCATCCAAAGAGAACTTTCGTACGAAGGAGCCAAGTGGTGTTACTCTTTGCATGGAGGGTAATAGTTGACCATTTGCATCCACTTCATCTGTCATGGTTTTAAACTTAATTAACTTAAAGATTTTTTCATTTTTCCCGGGTCTTTCCTGAAAAAAGAATGCACCACCCTTTCGATTATAAAATTTAAGTCCCAATGCAATGATTATTATTAATGGACTGAAAACTAAGAGCAACAAACCACTGACAATAACATCGATAATTCTTTTAAAATAGTTTGAATACATCATTTAATTTGAATACAAATTATATAAGCCATCCCAAATAATTTTATTGTCAAAATTTTTTGCCCATTCCTTACCGTTTTTACCATAAATAACCCTGAGTTCATGATCTTTAAACAATCTTTCCATTGCTATTTTAAGTGATTCTACATCTTTTACAGGCACTAAAGTTCCATTATAACCATCTGATACCGCATCTATAGTACCTGTTCCTGTGGTACTAATAACAGGAAGTCCCATGGCTGCTGCTTGAACCAACACATTGCCGAAACCTTCCCACCATGCTGGAAGCACAAAAACATCCATAATTGCTAAATGAAGTGGCACATCATCGGTTCGACCAGGCCATATAATACCCTCATGTTTTTTAATCAGGTCTATAATATTTGGATTCTTAAGTTGGCTCATTTCAAAAGGACCAACTATCAATAATCTTATGTTTTGATTCTCTCGATATAAAATATCAAAGGACTCGTAAAGTTCTTGCATTCCTTTTCTATCGATGATCCTTCCTAAAAATCCATATACAAAATAACCTTCCAAATTTAATCGCTTTCTCAATTCAATTTTTAAGTCAACGGTAACCAATGAAGAATCGAAACGTGACAAATCAATACCATTACTGCTTCCTTTATGAATGACAACTGTTTTAGATTCTTTGAAAATCTTATCACGAATGCCAAGATTCTTAACGGAATCACTAATACAATTAATATTGTTGGCACAGGAAGCTGTGATTTTTTCCATTATTACAAGAATTTTCCGAAGATTTCCTTGTTCATGTTCATATCGAAGACCTCTGCATGTGTATATTCTCTTTTTCACACCTGTAAGTTTAGCCGCTATCATTCCTAACAAGGATACCTTAGGTGTACCCAAATTAACGATATCAGGGCGCAATTTTATAAAAATGAAAAAGATATGAAGTAAACATTTAAAATCATGAAAAAGACTAATCTCTCTTCTTAAATCAACAGCTAGCAATTCACAACCTTCATTTGCACAGTATGCCTCCGAACGTTCAGTACGTGGGGCTAATAAATAGGTTTTAAAGCCCTTATTCTTAAAGTATTGCAACTGACCAGGTAAGAGACCTACACTTCCTGCTGCTGTAATTCCAACGATTAGTTTTTTTTGTTTATTTTTCATTTGCCTCTCTATACTTTTCTAGATTTCCTAAATTAAAGTATTCTAAAATGCTTTTCAATTGTTCATCATTGCCTCCGTTTAATACGTTTGTTGATACTAATTTTTCTAATTGGCTGCTTTTCACTGTAATAGGATCTTTGTTATATTTCGAGTTAGTAATTATTGGTGTATCTTTTAATATGGATTGAACCTTTAACCATAAATCGTCCGCATGTGGCGCTAGTTTTTTGATTAAGTCATGGTTATCGAAAGAATTATTTAATTGTCGAGACTCATATAGTGTACCAAAGCCTCCAGTTGGAACAAGTAATAAAGACGGCTTTACTAAATCATAATTATGATGCCATTTTGCGTACAATTCAATATCATCTTTTTTGTTAAATTGTATAAAATGTGCACGATTAGTAGGCAAAGCATCAGGATATTTTATTTTTAATTTAATTAAGTTTTCAATTAATTTGTTATCGAAATATAAATCATCATCAACCGTAATTACATAATCATTTGGAAATTCATTAATTACATAAAGATACTTTTTATGAGATTTTAAATCATTCTCGACAAAACGAATCTCTAGTCCTCTATTTTGCTGTTCTAATAGAACTTTTGGGAGTTCAATACCTTCAAATTGCGATTCTGATAGCCATAAAATTATTTTATCTGCCTTGTAAGTTTGTCTAAATAAACATTCCACTACAATCCAGACGTCTTGAATACGCCCGGGAAAGGACGTAAAAGAGACGATGACTTCTTTATCTCGTTTCTCTGTATTCAACCCATTGGAATATTTGCCTTGTGTCATTAAAAAGTAAGAAGGTACGGTTTTATCTAGGTAACGTTTGACGATTTTTGCCACAACCCGATTAAATGCTTTCGAAACAATACCTAAGGCCTTGTCATGGGGCAGCGAAAAATAAATATTCAAAATGGTATTCATCATTTCATAAATGCTAATACTTGTTGAGCTATATTTTGCTTTTCAAAACGCTTGACACTATAAGTTGCCTGAGTACCCAACTCAGTTCTAAAGTTTTCTTTTTTGATTAACAATTGTATAGCTTCTGCTAAGGTTTCTGGTGTTCTTTCTTTAACAACCCAACCATCCACACTATGAGTTATAATATCTTCAAAAGGTATATCTGAAAAACATACTGTTGGTAAACCAAAAGACATGGCTTCAATCAAGGTGTTTGGAAATCCTTCGACCACCGAAGGTAATACCAAAATAGATGCTGATTGATACAAGGATGCAACATCAGAAACTTTCCCCAAAAAGCAAACGTGCGCTTCCAATGAATGCTCCTTTACTAAGTCTTTTATCGGCTCTAAAATAGGACCTGTACCCGCCATTTCGAGTGTCCAAGTGGGATGATTCATGGAAACCTGTGCAAAGGCTCGAATCAGGATTTCAGGGTCTTTTTCCCAGGCAAAACGTCCAACGTAGATTATTTTTTCTTCTCTCTTAACAGAATCAGAGTTAACATTGACGAACTCAGGTAAGGCATTGGGAATAATTTCAACGGGTAACTTATCGCCAAATTGTTTGAGTTTAAAATCTTTTGCACGTTGCGTTTGAGCAATAAACCCTGCCGCTTTAGGGTATAGCCACTGCTTTAACTGAGGGATGGGAAACCTGAATTTGTAATCAGGGATGGTTCTATCTGATATATACACAGGATATTTAGTACCTTTTAATGCTAACAACGCAATGGGACTAAACCAGTCTCCGAAAACCAGCACACGATCTGGGATAATTGTATTAACTTTTTTTCGTATGTAGCGAATCAATCTTGGGTAAAAAAGCAGTTTATTTAATTTTGAAACTGTCCTTTTAAAATTTGGTTCATAAATCTTGATTGCCTCATGAAGTTGGTAAAAGTGATCATCTTTTAAACAGGTAATGAAATACACCTCATGACCAAGGGATTGAAACTCATTAGCCAATGTGGTTAGAGATCTTTCTATACCTCCCATTTTTAAAGAAGGAGAAATGATGCAGATTTTTGCCATAATTATGAATATAGTTCTAGCAACTGTTCTGAGTGGATAAATTCAATATCTGGCCATTTTTTCAATACCCTTTTTAGCAATTGATCTAATTGTGACAGTGTATTACTTCTATTTTCGTGTGATAAACCAGCAACATAATTGATACGATGCGAACCAACAACCGCTGGCTTCCCCCAAAAAAAGGCAATCGCAATACTTTCCATAGCTTTGTCCACCCAATTGATATTTTTGCTCAAAGCTGGCTCGAACAATACATTACGTACAAAATACCTTTGATCTAACTTGTTTGTAGCCCCCGTCTTCTGCCAAATCCTCAGATGCTTACCATTGCTGATCTTCTGTTGAATATAGGAACTTTGCAAACTTTTGATACTACTTTGATAAAAAATATTTTCAACACTTTCATTCCAGACATAACAAGGGGCAACCGTAGTTTTGGAAGCGAAGCCAAAAGTATTTTCAAACATTTGTAATCCTTGTTGAATACTTTGCTGAACAAATGCAAGCTCCTCTTCATTTTGATAATCATAACTCGCCATCAAATTGGATCTGTTATTTCCTTTTGTAAAATCATCTATGGCAAAACAATTGACATCAAAAGCTTTTAAAAAACGTTCTTCTCCACTTTGCAAACGTTTTAACCATGGTATGACATTCAGATGTTCTCGGGCATGAAATTGAGGAAATATAAGTTTTTGGTCAATACCCTTTTGTAAAACTCCAAAAGTCTGCTGGTTTGGATAATAGGTTTGATAAGTTTTCGCAAAAGGCTCAAAATAAAAGTATTTAAATTGATTAGCTTTTATTTTTTCAAAATCTGGATTCGCCATAACCATGTTTGCCGTTAGCACTGGATGATTACCCAGACTATCTTTATGTTTCTTCAACACTTTAAAAAGAGCCTCATAATCATCCGCACTTTCTAAGCAGTCAAAAGTTGAAAAAGGGTCTGTCAGTTTTATGAGCGATTCATTTACCAAGCATTCCTGAGCCTTTTTGTTAGGAATGCGAATCGAACCCCAATCATCAGATTCGATAACAATTACCTTTTTAGAGGTGCGTTTTCCTCTAGCATTGATAAAATGTTTTTTTAGGTATTCTTTCAAATTAAATTCTGGATTTAATTAACCTTGCTGGATTCCCTGCAATTATACTATATTCAGGGAAAGTTTTGGTTACAATTGACCCAGCTCCTACAATTGTTCCTTTTTTTAAGGTCAAACCAGGCATAATGATAGAATTGCTACCTATCCAAACATCATCTTCAATAATAACAGGTGGGTATGTTTTCATTCCTTGCTTCCGCATGGGTACATCTGTTCTATCAAAAATGTGGTTTGAACCAAAAATAATAACATTAGGTCCCATCATAACATCTTCTCCAATAATAATGTTATTCGGTATTTTACAATTCATTCCAATACCTGAATTATTACCAATCTCTATGTATTTTCCATTTCCAAACCTAGAACCTCTACCTATATTAATATTATTTCCACATTTTTTAAACATTTGTTTACCAAAAAACTCTTTCAACCGTTCACATGGTAGACCAATAAATGGTACAGATGAATGAGGCAGTTTATTTAGTAATAAATAATATAAAATTAAAGAAAACAATCTCATTGAAAACATAATTAATTGATGGAATTATTCATAATTTCAGCTAATTGATGTGTGCTTATAAACTGTACATCTGGCCATTTTCTAATAACTTTTGTAAGTAATATCTCTAATTTACGTAGTGACTGTTCTCTATTTTCATGAAAAATGCTGCCAATAAAATTTTCTCTATGAGAACTAATCACTGCTGGTTTCCCCCATCTAAAAGCTATTTCAATCTCTGCTAAACATTTGGAAACCCAATCAAAATTTTGATTTCTACTAGGTTCAAACATGCAATTCCTTCTCCAATGTATTTGACCTAATTCATTTTTATCTCCCCATTTCTTTTTATTAATGAACTTATGTTTATCCTCTGAAATGGGATAAAATTGGCGTCCACCAATTAGGAAAACTCCTTTATCAGATAATGTTTTCAATAAATGATCTCCCCAAATCCCCCCTTGAGCTGTGAATGAAAGAGATTTATATCCAAAAATTTCTTCAAATAAATCCAAGCCCTCAGCATTTATTTTTTCTAACTCCTTGAATTCAGAAGTGTCTGAATAATCTTGTCCTGCAAAATAATTTTTAATGTAAGGATTTAAACATTGAGTTGAATTTGTTGAAATAACTGCTCTGTAATTGAATGCAATTTGTTCCTTTTCGGAATGGGAATTTATCGCTTCCATCCAACGTTTTACATGTATATGTTCTCGTCCATGAAACTGTGGAAAATAAACTCCCAATTCCATACCATTTTGTATCGTTTTAAAGGTATCTTGCGTATGGAAATTTCTTTTGTAGGTATCTAAAATGGTTTCAAAAACATATTCCGTTCGACCATTCTTTTCAATTGCTTCAAAGTTAGGATTCGCCATCACATGGAACGCTGTCAACACTGCTGGATTACCCTTTTTGTCCTCAACAGATGTGAGAACTCGAAATAAAGATTCTAAATCCTCTTGGGATTCGAGTGAATCGTGCTTATCAAAACTAAATTTATCAACTGGTATGCCTTTTTTAATTAATTCTTGATATACTCCAAACGATGGCATTCTAATAGTGCCCCAATCATCACTTTCAATAATCAAGTACTTTTGATTGGTTTTCCAACCTGTCAAATTAATGAAATTTTTTGTTATTTTTTCTTTTATCGAAAGCATATTAATAATTTTACTTAGAACAATACTTTTTATACCAAAGAATATAAATCAAAGACCTCCAAATTAGATTTTGATAATAAAACTTGCCCTCTTTGAAATCATCCCAAATTTCAAGTAGTTTTTTCTGATTGAGGTATGGTATTGACAAGGAATTTACACTCTTGAATTGTACTTCAACAAAGTCAGGAAATGAGTTTCTTAACCAATCGTAAATAGGGGTGTTAAAACCCATTTTAGGTTTGTTTAGAATATCCGTATTTGCGAACTTTTTATCAATTATTTTACGAAATATGTATTTTGTTTCCCCACTTTTAATCAAGTCCTCATCATTTAGTAAAGTCATAAATTCAAATAGTCGATGATCTAATAATGGCTCTCGCCCTTCTATAGATGCTCCCATCGTTGACTTATCGACCTTCACCAACATTTGATTGACTAATCGCTCATTGGCATCAATAAATAAAAGTTGTTTGATTGGTGTTAGCTTTTTGGTGATTTTAAAATAATTGTGTTCATAATCTTTTTCTAAGATTTTTTTATCTAACAAACCACTTAATTCTGGAGTCGGAATCATATCGCCATAAAGAAAAATTTTTGCTAACTGCTTAGACTTATCACGATCTATGCTTTTGCTCAAACGCCATAAAGTATTACTCAATTTATTCCTTTTTGGCAAAATATGAAATGTAAACTTTGAAATGTATTTCGTTGTTATTAATACTGAATATGGTATTTTATTTAATATATGGAAAATCTTAAGCGCTTTTGAGTAGCGAGAATACCCCGCAAAAATCTCATCCCCACCATCTGATGAAATCACCACTTTTACATCCTCTTTAGCTCTTCTTGATAAAAAAAGCATAGGTATTGCTGCGTCATCTGAAAAAGGCTCATCAAAGTAATTGGCATAATTAAATATGATTTCACTGATATCACTTGGTTCTAAATAGTGAGAAAAATGCTCTGTTCCTATAAAGTCAGCTACAGCTTTTGCATGAGGAGCTTCGTCAAATTTTTCATTGAAACCTATGGTAAACGTTTTTAGCTTGTCACCATTCATCTTTTCATGAAGCACCTTGGTTACATAACTGCTATCCAGTCCTCCGCTTAGAAAGGAACCAACTTCAACATCTGCTATCAAGCGAAGACCAATTGCGTCTTCTAATATCTTATCTAATTCACTACATTTAGATTCCTCTGGAAAAATCTCCGAATTAGAACTCTCAATATCCCAAAATAATTTTTCATCAAAATGCAAACCAAGATTTAAATCAATAATCGTAATTGAACCTGGGGAAACTTTTTTTATTCCTTTAAAAATTGACTGTTGTCCTGATACATAACCCAATGAAAAAAAACTTAAAAGAGCCGATTCTTTTATTTGTAATTTTTCATTTAACAGCGGAATAACAGCTTTTATTTCAGAAGCCAGAATGAGTTTATGACTATCCAAAAAATAATACAATGGCTTTACACCAATTCTATCTCTTACAATAACTACTTCTTTATTAGATTTGTCATAGACAACAAAGGTAAACATTCCAATAAACCTATTTACACACTCCCCTCCCCATTCAGCATAGGCTTGTAGTATTACTTCCGTATCTGACTCTGTTTTAAACTTAAATCCTTTTTTATTTAACTCCTCTCGAATTTCTTTGAAATTATAAATCTCTCCGTTAAATACAATAATAAAGTCACCTAATTCAAACGGTTGGTTTGAACGCTCATCAAGATCTAGAATAGCTAACCTTCTATGACCAAACCCAATATTAAATTTCTCATCTTCAATAACTAGTGTTCCTCTCGCATCTGGTCCTCTCAAAATCATGGCATCAGTTGCCTCATCCAAACTTTGTTTGGATATGGTTTTATTAAAATCTATATAAGAAACTATACCACACATTATATTACTTTGGATTTAAAATCATTATTTGAAGCGTTTGTGCCATTACAATCCCACCAACCCTTGAATACTCTCGTCAAAACGATAAAACATTTCTGTTAAAACGTTTCCAAAAACCAAATTTGGACTTACAGTGTACAAGTCGGCACGAATATTACCAAGAATGGTCAAAACAGCAATTGGAATGTAAACTTTTCTTAAGACATTCAGCACCTTGTTTTTTGGATTTTCATTATACAAATGATATAAATAAATTAATCCAACAGCAGTTGCTACAATTGCAAAACGATTACTATTTTGATCAACAAGTTGAGCGGAAATAAAGGAAATAAAAAAACTTAAAAACGCGAGATATTGAAGAGATGTCACAAGGTCAGATTTTCTTAATTTAAGACCAAAATAAGTAGTAATTATCAGCGCAAAAAATACAAATGTATTTGGTGCAGTTCTCTGTAACTGAACATACCAATTCATAGAGTTGAACCCTTCAGTTCTTTGTTCTTTCCAGGATTCATTTTCAGAATATTCAACAACTTTTTCTTCGAATCCGTCTCCAATTACTGTTGCATTACTCGTGAGTTGTGTAGCAAAAAAGTTGCTAAAAAAGAATAAAACCAAAACAAAGAGAGAGGTGATTTTAGGCTTATAGTATTTCCTCGTTAAAACAAATAGCAAAAAAATTAAAACCGATAGAAAAAAAATAAAATGTATTAGTAGCGAAAGCGATGCTAAAAAAAGATATTTTTTGTGAGAAGTTGTTATGTAGCGATATGCCCCCAACAAAAACACCATAAAAGCAAGTGGCCATCTAATGCCATTAATTCCTGATGTAAAAGATATAATGAAAACTATACCTAAAATAAACCAATTGAATTTTGTTCTTTGACCTAAGTTATTTAATATTAGATATTTAATCAAAGACAAAAACGTAAAAAAATACACAAATCCTAAAACCAACCGATAAACCCGAATATCGCTGGTAAAAGGGGAAACCACGAGCTGAATAGTGTAAACATAAGCATCTTGGTAGAACCCACTGCCATCATACATACCTTTAATATCCTCTAAGTATTGACTAAAGCCATAATTATTCAAAGAACCAAATCGGTCAACATACCGCATAGCATCTGAACCCTGAAGAGGAATATAAGTATAAGAGAAGAAAAGAGCGAACAATAATACAATCCAAAAGTGCTCCTTGATGTGAATTTTTCTTATACTTTGGGCAAATGCCGCAATGGGAAGCACAAGAAAAATTAGTAGCCTATAGGGCATGGATGAACTTTTGCTATTCATTATCTCTTATTTAAAATCGTTTATTTGGGATTATGGGAATTTGAGATTGTAGAAACGGCATGCTAAATAATTTCTCCAATTTGTTCCACCATTGTGATATGTTTAGAAGGACTGTGATTAAAATCATATCTTCGTAGTCGTTTTATCTTGTCCATAAAAAGGTTCGAGACATAATAATATCTATTTGATGGGGCATTGTAAAACATGGAGGTAGAGTTTAAGGAAACAATAATACTGTTCGTTAAATTCATGATAAAGATTTCAGCCGGAATTAATGAATTTATTACATAAACATCGTCAGCAATAATTTTATATTTTGTGATAGACTCCGCAGAGGTTAAAGGATGTAGTTTTAATATCAGAGGTCGATTTAATTGTGATTTTAAAGTTTTTAGAAAATCATATTCTATAACAGGGTCATGATGAGCTGGCTGGGTCATATAAAGAATAACTCCTTGGTTGACTGGAAGCAGTTTGTTGTCCCAGCCAAATAACTTCTCTAAGCATGCTCTAAATAATTCATGATCATAGTATTCAATCTTCTTGAGTGTTTTCTTGTTCCAATTGACGTAAGCATCTGGAAAGGTTAAATATACTGTGTCAACTTCATCAGTGTAGGCATATTTTTTGGTATCCAACAATTTAAAAGGTTTAAATTCTTTTATACCGTTACGCCACAACCACCTCCAAATTTGTATATCCCATTTGGTCATCCCTAAAGAATACCCTTTCATTCTGTTATAAGGCTTTAAACCATCTTGAAACAAACAAATTTCACATGTTCTTCTGGTTTTCTTGAGTGTTTTTATGATGCTTAGTAAAACAGGATTCATTTCTTGAAAAAAATACAATTGATCATACTTCTGCTCGCTCACATCTTTAAGTAATTGAATATGTTCTTTTGAAAAGAAGCCATGATAATTGGCTAAAATTTGAACTATTTCAAAATCAGCATTTGCAAAACCTGAAAAATCAAAGTCGATTTGTAATCTTTTGTGATTTGGCATTTGCATGATATATAAACTATAACTATTCTCGGGGTATTTTAAAATTTCGTTAACCGTCAACATCAAATGATATTCGGTATGAACAAACGCAACTATTTTCATTTTGAAAAAGGAATTTTACTCAATAATGGCTTCAAGCTATTTTTTTCTTCAATACTCATAGAAAAGAAATAAAACATACCTGCCAAAATCAATGAAGAAAGGGTAACCGAAGTGAATAACTGAACCAAACCGTCAAGAAATTGATTTGTAACAACACTAACTATAACTAAAGCCACTATAAAAGGGATTACAATTTCTTTACCTAATTTTAATAGATAATCTTTTGGAGAAAATGCAATATGCTTCTTTAAGAGAAACAAACGAACTAAAAATGAAAGTATTTCCAATGAAATGCTCACTACAAAAATAGTGTAAGCCGGAAAATTAAAAGTGAATAAAAGTGCAGCTATCGGTAGATTTAACAATAAAATAACGCTAATAGTAATATTGTAAACTTTCACTTTGTTTATTCCGTGGAAGATGGTTTGAATTCCCACAGAAAATGCTGTACAAAGTAAAAATACTATAATGAGTTTCGAAAAAATCACCGCGTTTTCCGGTACTATCTTCAACCAAAGGCTAAGAATTTTATCCATGTTGATAAGAAGTGGCACACATACGAATGACATCACAAACAAACCATATTTGGCAGTTAAGTACGCATTATTCAACATCACTTTTTCTTCATTCCTGCCAGCACTTTTTAAAATTTTCGGTGTCATTGCAGCCACAATACCCTGACTAAAAACACCTAAAGCAGCTTGGATTTGAAGGGCAACTCCGTAAGCTGCATTAGCCATAACGCCAAAAAAGATATTTAATACCACAGCCATCCCCTGATTTCTACCTAAAATAGCCACTGCACCAATGATGTTCCAACTTGTAAAGCCCATCATTTCCTTGAATTTAAGCATGTTGAAATTACTCCAGGAAAGTGAAATGATTTCATATTTCTTTCTGCAATAAATAAAATATACTAAATAAACAACAAAAGCTGAAATGCCCATCAGTAGCGAAAAGAAAACCAATTTATTGAATGGAGCTATGAACAACAAAAATGCAGCATTCAATTTTAAGATGGAGTCCATCACTCCAATGATCGCTACAACTTTTAGATTTTCATACGCTTGTAAAAGGCCTTGAAAAGGAATACCAATCATTTGGAAAAAAGAAATAAATGCTACGAAAACCAATACTTTTTTGGCAATTTCAATTTTATCAAATGGAATGTCTAAAACAGTTGCCGTAAAAAAGAATCCAAAAGTTAAAATCATCAAGAGAAGCAAAAAACCATAAGCCAAATGAATAAAAAAAGAGGTGCTAAAAGTTGCAATCAAATCGTCTTTGTCTTCATTCGCTAAACCCACTGTAATAAATCGTTGGGTTGAGGTGGTAAGAGACCAATTAATAAAACCAAACAAAGCAACTAAGCCAATGGTTAACGTGTAAATGCCATAGTCCTCCACACCTAAATTTCTTAGTATTATGGGAGTAGAGACAAGTGTGATTAAAGCTGTTGAAATCTTATGGGCATAGACCCAAAGTGCATTTTTTACTACCTGCAAGTTACCTATATAAATCTACGGTTACACGTTCGCCTTTTTCCACATTTTTTTTCGCTTGTTTGCCAATTATTTCAAACATATGCTTGGGATGCAAACCAAAACCAGGCCTAATACTTCTTACGTGTTCTCCTGTAATGACTTCTCCTGCTTTAATGTCTTTAACTACATATAGTGATCTTGAAAAATCTTTTCCTTTTGCTTGTTTTTCAGTTAGATTATAATCAACCACACCAATAGCCTTCTCGGCTTCGCGTACAGCTTTTACCATTTCAGTAAACTCTTGTTCATTCATTGAAAATGAAGCATCAGGTCCCCCAATAGAACGATCTAAAATAAAGTGCTTTTCAATAATTTTCGCACCAAAGCAAGTTGCAACAACAGGTACTGTTGATCCCATTGTGTGGTCTGATAGCCCAGAAATTACTCCAAATCGATCTGTAAAATCTCTAACCATTACCATATTAGCTTCTTCTATTGGCGCTGGATAGCTCGAAGTACATTTTAGTAATGCTATATCATAATTGCCCATTCGTCTGCAAGCATCTAAAGCCAATTCTATGTCTTCCATAGTAGCTATACCGGTTGATAAAATAACAGGCTTTCCTTTAGAGGCAACATATTCAATAAGCGGGATATCCGTAATTTCAAAAGAAGCAATTTTGTAGGCTGGCACGTTTAGGTTTTCAAGAAAATCTACAGCGGTTTTATCAAATGGTGAGGAAAAACAAATCAAACCGTGTTTTTCTGCTTCTTCAAATAAAGCTTGATGCCATTCCCAGGGAGTGTAAGCTTCTTTGTATAAATCATATAAATTTCGACCCTCCCATATTGTGCCTTTTATTAAAAAATCGTCATTACGGGAATCGATTGTTATCGTATCAGCAGTATAGGTCTGCAATTTAATACAATCCGCTCCTGCACGCTTCGCCGCTTTGACTGTTTCTAAGGCAGTTTCTAAGCTGCCATTGTGGTTAGCTGAAAGCTCAGCAATGATAAAAACACCTGAATTATTATTTGAGAGTTCAAATGAACCTATTTTCATCTTGTAATTGTTTTTGAAAAGGTTAAAATATCGTCTTGCTCTAATAATAAATCATAGCCCAACTTATTAAAAATTCGAACTGACGCATAATTAGATTTCATTACTAAACCCTTTAGGTGAATAGTTTCAAATTTTGTCAAAAACAACTCCTCTATTAAATGTAGTATTTCGGTGCCATAACCCATTCCATGGAAATCAGAACCAATTAGATAACTTATCAGCCCAATATTACTTTCTTCGCTATAATCTATTCTAATTGAACCAACCCTTTCCGCTCCCCTTTGCAATATATAATAAAAACAATTAGGGTCTAGCAGTTTAGCAGTAAACCACTTTTTGTGTTCTTCGAATAAAATTTCTCCTTTATTGAATGCAAATTGCCTTACATTTTTATCAGCTGCCCATTGATAAGTGATTTCAACATCGTTTTCATTTGCAAGCACTAATTGAATATTTTGATTAGTTTTTGAATGAATCAAAACATCAATGGCTTTACCCCTAAAGAGAGAATGTTCTTTCAATCTTGCATCTTCAAAAAAACCAATATTCGTTAAAGCTTCATACAAGTGTGGCCTTAAATCAAATGCATAGGTATATATTTTATGTAAAGACAAATCACTATAGACAACTTCCTCAATAAGTTTCAAATACGATTGCCAAATCTCTTGAAATCTGTCCTTTTCCAAACTAGTATCCATAATAAAGGATATTTCTGCATTTCTATCTATCCAATTGATATGCACCAAACCACCATACCCGATACAAACTCCATCCTCTAAAAATGAAAATAATATTTGATTCGGTTGAACTTGATCAAATAGTTTGGCCACTACATTTTCAAAATAGGCATCTTGGTCTTCTTTGGATAGGGGCTTGGATTGTCTAAGATGATAAATTTGCTCATTACGCCACTTCATGATGTTGTATCGGTCTTCGAAGCGGATAGGGACTAGAGAGTACTTTCCGTTTGAAAAAATTTGTTTATTTAAACACTTATACTCTAGCATAATTTGACAAGTATTGGGCAGATTTTTTTAAATCTAAATCATTTAATAGTTGTGTGGCATATGCGATCTCTTCATCCAATGACCTAAACTGCTTTTTCTGAAAGTTACTTTCATTCACTTGAAACAGCCAAGGATTATTGCTTAAAACAAAATCAATAAGTTTCATGCCTGGCTCGATGTTATATTGCATTGATAGATCAAATAAGGCTGAAAGCAACAAATAATCTGAGGGATAATCAATAGTTAATCTTAGTTGTTGCTTTAACCCTGAACTCATTTTAATTAAATTCTTGGAAAAGTTGTCGTAAGATTTAAACCTTAATGTGACGTGTTCTTTGTCCTGAACCGATAAATCTTGTCTACTCATTCTGTGAAAAGCCCGTACATCGAATACCTCAAAATTCATCCCCATAGGTAAGTCTATTGTAAAACTATAATCCGAAAGAGTTTTGATATGATTTTCTATCACATTATCAAGGCACTCTACATCAATAAGGGGATTATCTCCGGTTACTCTTATAGTAGTTCGATAATCAGAATTATGAAGTATTTCAAAAAACCGACTATGAACATCCTTTTCATCCCCCCTGTAAACCTCAATATTCTTTGATAGACACAAACTTGCAATGGCATCATCAGCATTATTTATAGAAGTGGCTACAATTACTGTTGGTTGAAACTTTGACTTTCTTAATTGATTTACTATTTGCTCAAGAATACTTGTTTCGCTAGTTAGCGGCATTGGCATCAAAACCTTACCGGGCAACCTCGTAGATTGCATACGTGCTTGTACGATGGCAATAACCTTATTTGATTGTCCAACCTCCATCAACCACTATATTTTGTCCTGTAATAAAATTTGACGCGTCAGAAGCCAAAAATACAAAGGCACCCGCCAAATCTTCAGGTGTCCCTATTCGACTTAAACAGGTTCTTTTTTCTAATTCTTCTACAAACCCACTTTTCTCCTGCACGGTATAAGATGGAAATGGCCCAGGTGTAACACAATTAACTTGTACATTATGATGCCCCAGGTAAGAAGCATAATATTTAGTTAGTTGAATAACTCCTGCTTTAGCTGCACCGTAATGAGGTGGATTTAAGTATTCAGGATACTCTGTGTATGCTTCAAATTGAGGAGCCACAGCACCGTACATAGAAGAAACGTTAATAATCTTGCCCTTTTGTTGCCTCTTATAAATAGGTATCAGAGCCTTTATCACTCTAAAAACACTACTTAAAGTGCCATCCAAACAATAAGCGAAATCCTCATTTAACATCTCCTCAGGAGATTGACCCCTGCTGTAAAAAGCATTATTAATTACTGTATCAATACGCCTTTCCTTAGCTAATACTTCTTCCAATGCTTTTTCTATACTTTCTGATTCTGCAATATCACAAGTTACAAAATGTAAGTTATTATTGTGCTGAAATGCTTCGTCAAATTTTGCTTTGTCCCTACCCAATACGTAAACAACGGCATTGTGATAAACAAGACTTTCGCTTATGGCTTTACCAAGGTGTCCATAACCGCCAGTGACTAAAACAACTTTATTTTTTAAATCGAATGTGTACACCATATTATTTAGGCCAAAGACTTGGCTGTAGTATTTTATGATTAATCTTTTTATCAAGTATTCTTAAGTTAGGAGCATTAACCAAAGAAGCCAAGATGTTTTTTAATTGATGTCTATTTTGAATACCAATAACCACTTTGTCCACAAACTTATTATCCAAAACAAAATGTAATAGGGCAGCTGCCAAATATGAACCATGCACTTTTTGAAGTTCAGCTATTAATTCCTTGACCTCATCAAAAAAGAAGGGCAACTGAGTTATATCTGTAAAAAACAAGCCTTGTAAAAAAGCAGAGCGAACATGAATTTCGCATCCATTACTTTTTAATTCTTGAATAATACCTTCAAATCTATCGTCAAAATAATTAAAAGGAACTTGCACAATTTCGGGAAAAAATGATTTTTCCAATACAGCATAATATTCCTCTGGCTTATCAAAAGAAAACCCTATTTTTTTTACTTTTTTAATGCTTTTTTGGGCATTCATCTTATCCCAAATTTCAGGATGATTAACCACATCCATTGGTCTATGTGCTAATAATCCATAGACATTCTCCGTCTTTAGCTTATTTAGACTATCGAGAAATTGATTTTCAAACAATCCATTTTGCAATTCAGGTAAAAATTTAGTGATAATTTCAAATCTATTTGAATTAAGTTGACCTATTACTTGCTCCGCCCCTCCATAGGCATTTGCGGTGTCAAGTAATCCTATGTTATTTTCATAAGCAAGAGATAAAATACCCTCAATCTCATACATAGAAGGTTTACCCTTATAATTGCTAATACCATAATCCAAACCAAACTGTACAGTACCTAAAGCCAGTTTGCTTGTATTAGGCATAAAATTTTAGTATAGTATTAATTACGAATTGCTGTTGGTCTTCTGTTAAAGTAGGATACATCGGCAAACTTATACAATATTTATAATAGTTTTCAGCATGTGGCATATCTCCTTCCTTCCAACCGAATTGCCTGTAATAAGGCATTAAGTGCGTTGGTATATAATGAATTTGAGCAAAAATTTGGTGTTCTCTCAAGTAATTGTATAAGCCTAGTCTATTTTCAACTTGTAAAATATATAAATGATAGGCATGTCCTTCAACAACTCCCGATTGACCTTTTTCAAAATCCTTACCTTTAAACGCTTCGTGATATTTTGCCGCGATTTCACGTCTTCTTTGAAGCCCTTCACTGGCTCTCTTTAACTGACTTAAACCTAAAGCTGCTTGAAAATCTGTAATTCTATAGTTATAGCCAAGGTCTTGCATTTCCATGTACCATGAAGGATAGCTGGCTATACCGCCTGCAAATTCAATACTATTGGTATATAAATCATTGGATTTAACAATACCATGAGTCCTTAACGTTAACAATTTTTGGTATAATTTCTCATTATTTGTCGTTATTATACCGCCTTCACCAGAGGCGATATGCTTCACAGGATGAAAGGAAAAAATAGCTAAATCGGCAAAATTACCATTACCACAATGTTGTTTGTTTCCTTTATTGTCAATAAAGTATCCCCCTGGTGAATGGCAAGAGTCTTCAATAATCCAACAACCAAATTCAACTGCTAAAGACTTGAAAGCTTCCAAATCAACAGCTCTTCCTGCAAAATCTACAGGTATAATACCTTTATAGGTTCCTTTTGGAGATGCCTCTAATATTTTCCTTACTGCATTGATATCCAACAAATATGTCTCAGGGTCAATATCCGCAAAAACAACTTCACCCCCGCAATAGCGAACACAATTAGCAGACGCCGCAAAAGTAATGGGTGTGGTGATGACTTTATCGGCATGCTTCACACCTAAAGCCAACGCATTCAAATGAAGTGCTGCCGTTCCATTAGCAACAGCAACGGCAAACTTTGAACCTACATAATTTGCAAATGCGTCTTCAAATTCTTTTATCTTCGGTCCTTGAGTTAGATAGTCAGACTTTAATGTCTCTATTACAGACTGAATATCTTCATCTGTTATATGTTGTCTTCCGTATGGTATTGGCTTCATATATTAAACTTCAAATGATGAATCAACGTGTTCTTTTATTAATAATCTCAAGGAATCTACTGTTTCCCATTCTGTATTATCTTCTGAATTGTATGCAAATCCTGCTGGAACTTTAACTGCATTATGTTGCTTAATAAAGTCCTCCAATGACCACTTATGAGAAGAAGGTAGAATAGTGTAATATTTTCCTAAATCATATGTATAATAAGAGTCAGATGGTGTTATCATTTCTTCATGTACCTTCTCGCCAGGTCGGATACCTACAACTTTATGCTCACACTCAGGAGCAATTGCTTGAGCTACATCTAAAATTCTGTAAGAAGGTATTTTGGGTATAAATATCTCACCACCCCAAGAGTTAAATAAAGCGTGCATTACCATATCTACACCGCCTTGTAAAGATATATTAAACCTTGTCATTTTTGGCTCAGTAATAGGTAAAACACCTTCTTTTTTTTTGCTAATAAAAAATGGTATCACCGAACCATTCGAACCCATAACATTACCATAGCGAACCACGCTGAACCTAATCGGATTCCAACCTTTAATATTGTTTGCTGCTACAAATAATTTGTCAGAAGCCAACTTGGTTGCTCCGTACAAATTAATGGGTGCACAAGCTTTGTCTGTGGATAAAGCAACAACCCTTTCAACTTTTGTTTGTAAACATGCATCGATTACATTTCGAGCTCCATCAATATTTGTTTTAACACACTCCTCAGGATTATATTCCGCAATAGGTACATGTTTCATTGCAGCAGCATGAATCACAAAATCAACATCTTTAAAAGCTCTGATTACTCTTTCCTTATCACGCACATCTCCTATTAAATATCTAATTTGTGGATATTTCTCGGTTGGATATTCTTGTGCCATTTGAAACTGTTTCTGTTCATCTCTTGAAAAAATAACCAGTTTTCTGATATCAGCATGATTTAAAAGAATATATTGCGTTAGCGCCTTCCCAAGAGATCCTGTTCCCCCTGTTATCAGAATAGATTTATTTTTTAACATAATTATTTAATTAACATTATTTTCAATTTATATACACAAATTTAGTATCAATCTTCTTTTTAAATTTTATTAAATGGTTTAAGGCACCTAAAATTACAATTCTATTATTGTAAAACTAATTTTTCTGAAATACAGTAGTAAAGCTTTATCCTATAAAATCTAAATACCTAAGATTGAAGCCAAATTAATTCTCCAACAATTCTCATTATAAACATTTTTTCAAACCGGACTCTATACGTTTAATACAGCTTCGCCTCCTTCACTCACACGAAAAATGAGTAAACTTCTAAAATTCAACATCTTAGCAAACTACTTGCTATACTATTTTTTGTTCAACAATCTTCCTAACAAAGGAAAAAGGAACACTTACTAAATAGGCAATACTTATACTTTCAATCCTTATTACTAGTCTATGTTTACCTTGAATGTTCACCGAAACACCATACAAACCCTTTAAAGGACCTCTGACCACTTCAACAAAATCTCCTGGTTCATAAATCTCATTTGCTGTTTCTATCGAATGACCATTCAATTCGTTTAATAGTATTTTTAAATTTTGAATTTCCCAATCTTTAACAATAGCTGGTTTATTTAAAAAACGTAAAACACCAACCACGCCTTGGAAAGTATAAATTTTATTTATTTCATTAAACGAACAATTAACAAATAATGTAGATGGTATTAATGGGACAAATATCTTTTTCTTTCTATCACTCCAAACTCGAATAGATTCATACATTGGTAAAAAAGTAATAAAACCTCCATGAATTAGACGCTCATTTACCTTTTTTTCAGATTTACTTGCTGTCTTAACAACAAACCAGAATTTTAATTTCGAAACTTTCATCTACTACCAACAAGGTTATTTTTCTATTGAAGAAATAATAATCATTATTTCAATCTAAACGAAACTCTACGATTTGCTAAATTCAAATTATTATTATTTGCGTTGTATTTTGCGCTGTCTGAACCATAAAATTCAATCAACAATCGACTGTCATTTACTCCTTTACTTACGATATACTTAAAGCAATTTTCAGCTCGTCTTCTGGATAGAGATTCATTGTAACTTTTAGCCCCAATCTTGTCTGTATGTCCTGCCAAAATTATTTTAACGTCTTTGTTTTCATTCATATACTTCACTAGCCTATCTAAAATATATTTGGAAGACGGTAATAATTGATCCGAGTCAAACTCAAACAAAACATCATATACTCCCGCATCTTCTAAAGGGGAATTATTTTGTGAAACTACCTTTCCATTTGCACTTTCCTTGCAACCATTATTCCTTAAAACTCCTGGATCTGTTGGACAAGCATCCATAAAATCAGGGATTCCATCTTTATCACTATCAGGACACCCAAAACTTTCTCCCTTAATATAAGGACATATATCCACAGAATTGTTAAATCCATCATTATCGAAGTCATCTGAATTTCGAGTATTACTTCTTTGATGTAAAGTATCTCTTTCCAATTCATTTTTTAGCATATTCAATTGAATTGTGTACTTATTGGAAAATTCATTCAGTAACTGAATTACAAATAAAGAATCGCCATTTTTCAAGCTATCCAAGCCTTCTATTAATAATCTTTTTCCTAATGAAACCGAGTCTTTAATTATTGGCACTCCCTTTACATCGACAGCAGTCCCTTCGGGGGTATTAGGTGACACATCTACCGCATTAATTACACCATCCTTATCATCATCTTCTAAACTTTTTCTCATCAAGTTGAGTTCACTTTTTAATTCGCTTGAAATTAATTTCCTGCTATCATTACTTTTTGACCAATCTGCATGAGACTTATTTCTTCCAATATAATAGGTTAAACCGAAAGTTAAATTATAATATTTACCAGTAAAACCACTTCCACCTAAAGGACGTTGTCCATCAAATGTTCGATCTTGCCGAAGATTAAAGGTGGTTGATATTGTACTATGAATACTTATCCTATCATGTAATTTATACATTATTCTTGCTCCAAAATATCCATGAAGCATTTTATCTATTTTACCGTCACCAATTAACGTAATCCCTGTTGAATCAGTTTTAACAACACCAGAAGGATTAAACCCGATAGAATAACCCGCACCTGCAATAGCCATCATACCAAGTCGATCACTAAACTCATTGAATCGTAGAAAATTGGTTAGATTATAATAGGTCTGTAAACTGAATCGCACATAATGAGCGTTACCAATACTATCTCTTAAGTCCTTGAAAATTTCCCAACCAACTTCAGGAGATAATCCAAAGTTTTCATTTAACATGTAACGATATCCCAAGACATAACTATTTAACTGAGTAATTCGAGTACGAGTAATACCTGGGTATCTTATCCCATCTTTACCACCAATATCGAAAGATAATGAATTTTTGTTAATTCCTTGAGAATATGCAGAACTAACTATCAAACTTATTATTATGAAACAAATTTTAAATTTCATTCTTTTTATATTTTTTTTGCAAATATAATGAATATAATAATTGAGTCTACTCCGAAAAGTCCCTTTCTGCCAAACTCTTCCTTGTTGCTAAAATTTTCAATCCTCATTAACAGCTAGTTAACTCCGGTTAAAAATTCACTCTGTGTCGATTTTGATTGATTCGCCGCGACGAACATCCTTTTCAGGGTGGACTCATAATTCGAAAATTAATATTTTTTGAATTTAAGACTAACTCTTCTATTAATAGATGGATTTTGTTCATTAACAGGAACTACTGAAAATGAACTGATTATGCGTTCTGATGGAACACCTTGGTGAACTAAATAAATTAATGTCTCATCAGCGCGTTTTTTAGCCAATTTCTGATTTCCTAAACTGTTCCCAGAATTATCTGCATATCCTATTAATTCAAGATATAATTCAGAATTGTTTTTCATGGAATTGGCAATTTCGTTCAGCTTGTCCATATGATCAATATTTAATGAAAAAGAACCCGTACTGAAGTAAATGTTAATAGGCTGGTTAACCAATTGATTGATCTTATCTGTATTTTCAGTTTCTGAAGAATATAGCGCAACAATATTTTCAATTTCTTTTGGTTTCTGTATGCTTACTGAAGGACAGCCTTTTCCTAACGAATCTCCTTTTTCAAAAGGACATTGGTCAATTACATCAGGAACACCATCTTTGTCAGTATCTGGACAGCCTTTCAACAAGCCATATTGGAATGGACAAAAATCATATTCATCAATTACTCCATCACCATCAGAATCAACTTTTCTCATATTGAGCTTATTTGGATTGTTCAATGAATCGAGAAACAGCTTTTCTGATTTCAACTCTTCTATTCCCTGTGAAGGACGAGAAATTTTGTTTCCATTTTCTTTTTCCAACTTCTTTTTTAAACTGTTTATTTCTGACTCTAAAACTTCTATTTTAGAATCATTGATGGTTTGATGATTTTCTTCTTGCCAGTCAATATGAGTTTTCTCTTCTCCAAAATAATAATTTAATCCAATTGAAAAATTAAAAAGTTTACCCCCCAAGGATTTATTTTCATTCCTTTTCGAAAGCATATCAAAATATCTCTGTTGACGAACATGTGATAAATAGCAAACATCAAAGAATAGACTAAATCGTTCGTTTAATAAGACTATTGGAGATAAACCTAAACTAAAATTACCCATTCTATCCTTTAAATGAGCAGTATGAAATTCATCATTTCTTACTACTATAGCGTTTTTATTTGAATTTTGTGAAACACCAACTCCACAATGTAAATACAAACCAACTTTATCTCTAAACTGATTTAATCCCATTAATTCTCCAATGTTTATACATGGCTGAATGTTCAAACGTAGATAATGACTGTTTGAGCTAGAGTTACGCCAAATTAATTCATCATAAGCAACATCAAATAAAAACCCAATATTTCGATTTATTGAGTATTTGTAACCAAATTGAAGATGAGCTGGTAATTCATATTTTATTTCCGATTGAGTTTCAGTAAGAAAAGCATGATTACCGATTGAGAATTGAAGCGCATGCTGATTAAATTTTTGACTTAATCCAAATTTTGAAAAAAACATTACAATTCCAAAAATGAGATAACCTTTAAACTTCATGTACATCAATTTTAACAAAAATAATAAAATCGAATGGATAAGTTAAAATATTTAACGAAAAAAATGTCACAATACATTCACAATACATTATTGTATATCAATACATTAAAACAAATATTATTTATTCTAAATATTAGCATTTGTTACAACCGATTTCAATTTATCAAAAAGAAGGACAAGAGATTTTACGGAAGTTTTTTGGTTTCTTTTTACACTTCAAATTGATTCCCATTGATACCTCATGAGATCCACCTGAAACGCCATTACCTAATTTTGAAACTGTCAAGTCATAACTATAACCTAACTTAAATTTGTCCGTTGTCATCCCAAAAGTTAAGATAAACGCATCACGATTTCGATACCAAGCACCTACCGAAAAATTACCGTATTTGATGTAAGTTCCGATATTTAATTCTTGAAATCCATTTTGGTACTGATAAATGATGTTCGGTGAAATTGAGGTGGTACTCGCATAACGGCCTTTACTTCCAATTGGAATATCAGCTCCGGCATGTGCCGTAAAACGCATTGGTAAACGCGATTCACCCAAAATCATGGATTCATCTGGTCGATTTAAATGATGGACTGCTCCTCCGAAGTAAAAGTATTTGCTGTATCCAATAAATCCAGCGGACGCATCAAAGAAACCACGACGACCATTTCCTCGTGGCACATCACCCGTCTGGTAAATAAATCCTCGTCGTGGGTCAATCATATCACCAAAGGTTAACTTGCTCCAATCCAAGTACTTTTGAAAATAGGCTGCACGTGCACCAAACATCAAAGAGAATTTCCGTGTTACTTTCAAATTATACGAATAAATGGCTCCAATCATGGAAGTTTGTATCGTTCCTTGTCCTTGCTGATCATGCATTGCGATAATTCCAATTCCTCCTGAGACACTTTTTGCATACGTATCAAAAGCAGCACTGTAGGTCACATAATTACCTGTTAATTGCGGCCATTCATTACGATAATTCAAACCAAATCGCGGACATCCCGTCGAACCAGCTAGAGCTGGATTCAAATAAATTGGATTCGCATAAAATTGGGTGAATGTAGGATCTTGCGACCAACTCGTCAATTGCACTAAAATTGTCATTAAAACTAAAATCTTCCTCATAACGATTTATTTTAGAGTTCTTTAAAAAAATTGGGTGAATTGCTTTTATTAAAAATTAAATGGTGATGTAGCGTCTAATTTTCTTACTAGTTGCAGTGTTTAGCCTCAACGTAAGTTGATGTGTCCAGTTCAATGCGCTACTTCCATTTTCAAAAGGAAGAATACTTTGAACATACACACCCATTTTTTCGCGACTTAATCCAAATAATATTCCGCAATTCTTTTGGGTATTCACCATTCCTCCGAGCATTATACTACTGATTTTCAAACTAAAACCACCACTGTAATTCTTATTATTTGACCAACGTTCAGCTGTGAAATAAGGTGAGAAAACCACCTTTGAATTTTTTGAAACATATTGCGTTCCCAAAACTACTCGAAAGTCTGTGCTGGCATAACTTGTTTCCTCTGAAGGATTGTTCGTGTAAATATTGTTAAAGTGATTCAATAAATTATAAGCCTGAAAACCAACATAAAACAAGTTTGTGTGAAAAGTAAATCCCGCGTCCAAATCACGGTACCATAATTTTCGTCCGATAATTTGAGTGGTATCAAAATTGAAAACTTGCGGACGATTTGGATCATAACTTACAGCTTCACCATTGATTACTTTCGAAGAATTGAGCAATTGATTTCCCATTTTAAATTTGACAACAGGTTCAAAAATGTATCGTTTGAACAAAGCAATTTTCGGAGAATACAAAATTCCAATATTCCAATTTTGAATCACTCCGTTTCCGTAATAATCATAATTTGCTTGCAAGCCCAAACCAGATTTCGCACCCCGTGAATAACCGTCAAGGCTCAGTTGTTGCATCATTTTTTGATTGTTCTCACCAAAACGCCGAATTGACGAGGTACTCATAAATCGTGTTTGTGAATTCGTTCCAATCATTCCGTTCATAACGTCTAAATGCGATTGTTCCGAAGCGATAAACATAAAATCGGGAGATGATGTTGAAGCCACATCTTTGCTCAACACTTTATCGAGAACTTTCAGCATTTTTGGCATTTTCAAATTAACATCTGTACCTAAAGCAGCTTTTTCCTCCGCGATCATTTCCGATGTAATTAATGCTTCATTCATTGAGCGATAGCCTTCCACTAAACCAATAGGCCTTAAATTCAGTCGATTGGATTGAACGGTGTTGAGACCAGTTTCGAGCGTTGAATATATTTCGGTAGCAGCATTCTGATCTAACTCATTTACCTCACGTCGATTTTCAATAGTTGTGGTATTCGTCTCAACCTTTTTCACCAATAAACTAGATGAAGCGACTAACTCTTTTGAGGATGCATCAAACATAGCTTGATTGGAATTATTTATTCTCTCGTTATTTTGAACTGGAATCGAGGCATGAGCATCAATTGGAATTCCAGAAGGAATGGTTGAATCTGCTCCTTTTTTACTGAGTGTGTTTTTCGCTGATTTAGCAGAATTTGAAAATGCTACTTGTTCTGCAAATTGTTTCCTTTCATGACTTTGATTATCAATAAAGTACCATAGAGAAGTTAAACCTCCCAATAAAAGAACCAATAAGGTCACGAATGGAGCCCAACGGCGCTTTTTCAGGAGCTCATTTTTTCTTGTAAAATGAACTTCGGTTGGTGTGACTTTGGACTGTTGCCAAGCATCCATATCCAATTCCAAATCAGGATTTTGAGTTATGAAGTCCGCTAACAATTGTTCTTGTTCAGGATTCAAATTCCCTTCAGTGAAATCGAATAACCAACGGTCGATATTTTCTCGAATTGGAAATTTCATGCGTATTTATTCAAATCGGTTAACTGTCTTTTAATTTTCATCCGCGCTCTAAAAAGATACACTTTCACTTGCGACTCTGAAATATGGAGCATTTCCCCAATTTCGTCGTAAGCATATCCTTCCAAATCGCGCAACAAGAGAATACTACGTTGAAGTGGTGGCAAAATACCGACAATATGGTCGATTACTTGCTCGGATTCAAAAGCCATTCTATCGGTAGAAGATTGTACCGGGAGTGACTCGTTTTCCATCACCGAAAGGCGCGCTTTTTTGTTAATCCAATTTATCATGGCATTGTGTGCACAAGTGAACAACCACGATTTAACCTTTTCAACTTCAATTTTTTCTCTGTTGACCCAAAGTTTTTCAAAAACGTCTTGTACAATGTCTTCGGCTTCCTCCTGATTTTTGAGAAAACTAAGCGCGAAACGAAATAATCCGTCACTCCACTTATTTACCGCGTTATTGTAATCCGTTCTGTTCAAGCCTTTGGTTTACAGTTAAACAATTTGAACTTTCTAGAAGTTACAGGTACTCCTAATTTTCTTTGTCAAAAATAACATAACGAAGAAAACAGCAATGTGGTATTTACTATTCGGTGCAATTCGGTGAATTTTATTTTCGTTAAAACCAAGACTGTCAAAAATAAAATTGCACATCGCTAAAATTTTCGTTATTTTGTTTGAACCAATCGTATGTAGAGCTGTACTCACAAAAAAAGTTCAAATGAAACGACTTATTTTTCTCGGAATTATGCTTTCAACAATTGGTGTTTTTGGTCAGGTGACGCAGCCCACTACAGAGCAAATCAATTCTAACCAAAAGGTCCTCAACATACAACCTAACTCCATAGGAAACGCTACCAACAATTCCAATTCTGCTCCAATTTTGAATTCTAAAAATTTCAAATTGGCGAGTGATTCAACAATGGATTTGAAGGAAGCCATAGTTGTGAAAGGTAAAATCCGAAAAGAAAAATCCATCATAAGCGATGCCTATTCCATACCAATTTCAGCGGAACAAGAAAAAATGACTGCTTTTTCAAACAGTTTTCAAGCTACTAAAATGGCTGCCTCAAAACAACGAACGCAACGCTCGCCAACTACTGAACAGCAACAACAAATGGATCTTACGGTAGAACAAATGCAAGCAATTGCTCCAAATTCTCCTACAACCTTGAACGCCTTCTATCAAGCTGGAAATTACAATGTTCAACGTGAAAATGCCTTACACCAATCTTATGAAATCGCGCCTGGTTTGCCCGAAACCGAACAATTATTGGTTGCCAATTCAATTGTTAAAGGCGATACAAATAAAGCAATGAAGCATTTACAAAGTTTGCGCTTCAAAAACATCATCAACGACGAGGAAATGAATTATTCAAACGATTTATTAAACTCAGCGGAAGGGAATGACATTCTTATAACCCACGGATTTGCCGATACCTACGCTTCTTATTTGAATCAAATCAAATCGAAAAAATTGTCTTTGGATGTTGTTTCGCTTGACTTACTTCAAAGTGAAAACTACCGAGAACTTTTAACAAAAAAAGGGTATTCATTTCCAAGCTCTTCAATTATTGACGTTGGTTTTCTTTCAAATTTTTGTCAATTGAATTACCAAAAGAAAATCGCACTTTCTATGACGATTCCAAACGAATACCTAAAACCAATATCGGACAATATTTCAGTTTATGGTTTGGTTTTTGAGTACCGACCTAATCAAAATTTTCAAACAATGGAGAACTTGGAAAACTTGTACTTTTCACGCCTCAATAAAACCGTTTTCAAGCTCCAAAGTCCCGAAGCAATTGGATTGTCGAAGAATTATTTACCAACTAATTTATTACTTCAGGAATATTATAAATCCACGAATCAAACGGCAAAGGCGAAGAAAATGCAACTCGAATATGATTCTATCCTTCAACGTGCTAACACCAAATTTATAAAACGTCAATGATTCTGTTTTTCGGTACTTCTTACACTAAACAGACCGACGAAGAATTGATGATTGCTTTGTCGAAAGGTGAAAAACGTGCCTTTGATGTTTTGTATGAACGTTATTCTCAAAAGTTGGTGGGTTATTTTAAAAACATGCTCGGTCGCGATCAAGAAAAAGCGGAAGATATGGCACACGATTTATTCGCGAAAATCATTCGGAATCCAGCCTATTTTGACACGTCGAGAACTTTTAGAATTTGGTTATTTTCAGTTGCTTCTAATATGTGTAAAAACGAATACAAAAAGATGGCTGTTCGAAGCAATACCGTTCGAGGAGCCGAAACTCATCACGATGTACGTTCGAATCAAAATGTACTCCAAGAAGTTCAAAATGAACAGTTTAAAGCTGCATTTGAAACAGGCGTTGAAGAATTAGATGTGCGTCACCGCGAAGTTTTTATGTTGCGCCATTTTGAAGGGCTTTCGATGAAAGAAATCGCTGAAATGTTGGAAATCAACGAAGGAACTGTAAAATCACGACTTTTTTACGCAACAAAATATTTAGCGAATAAATTACAACAATTTAATCCCGCATTCGGTTAATTATGGAAGATAAACTCATACAACTCATTGTTTCCAAAGAATTTAGTGATTTAAGTTCCTCGGAAAA
Source organism: Bacteroidota bacterium (assembly GCA_039795265.1). Lineage (GTDB taxonomy): Bacteria > Bacteroidota > Bacteroidia > Flavobacteriales_D > Crocinitomicaceae > UBA952. The sequence goes on from JBDKEM010000060.1 coordinate 126,998, forward strand.
ATCACGTTATACCGATTGGTTTGAAAACGAAGAAGATTTCAATAATCTCAAAGAACTTCTTTGTGGAATTTCGTTTTATAAAGCAATTAACGACGATCGAAACTCCAAAATGAAAGCTGATTTAGACGCGATTTTTGTACGTACCTACCCTACTTCATCCGCAGGAAATGGTCGTTCAGTTTCGTCCTTTAAATTACTTCCCAGTTGGCGACTTGCCTTGCCGATAGCCTTTGGTGTGTTAGTTTTAGGTTACTTCGTTTTACTAGTACCCAAAAAAAACAATCTAACGGCTAATCATAAGCATCAACCCAAAAAAGAAGTTCCGAAGAAAGAAAACAATCCTAACGTTGAGAAAATAGTTGAACCGCCTTTCACTCCTCCTTCAACTCCTCAAATCGCTGCCGTAGTGCCAAACATTACTGATATGGAAACGACCAAGCTAGAAGAGGATGTTGCATTTGTTGAAAAATCGAAGGTCAATGATTTTTATGAAACAACTGAAACCTTAACAAATAGCAATTCCACTTTGCTTTCAGCGACAGAAATGACAACAGTGACGTTAACAGCAAGTGGTGCAACGGCTCCAGCATCCAGTTACAATTTTACAAGCACAGGAACTGCTGACCGAGTAGTTAATAAGAAAGTGCAATCAAAATCAAGCTACGAAATGGATAAAGATGCCAACGTTGAAACTAGAAAAATCCCTTCAGTTGCTCAAAAACCACAAGTATTGGATTTGATTTATACGGCATTTTGATAAACTGAAAAAATGTGAAATAAAAAAACCACCTCTTTCAAGGTGGTTCAAAACAATTATATGAGTTCTTATTCTATTAAAATGCGGCGATTTTATCCGACATATATTGACCCGATTTTAACTTATCTACGATTTTCGAAAAACATTCAATGGTGTATTTAACGTCCTCTAGTTTATGTGCAGCCGTAGGAATCAATCGTAAAATTATCATCCCTTTAGGAACGACTGGATACACTACCATTGAACAGAAAATGTTGTAATTCTCACGCAAATCGTAAATCAAATTTGTCGATTCAGGAATTGATCCGTTCATATAGACTGGTGTTACACACGAATTCGTTTCTCCGATTTCAAATCCAGCTTCTTTCAATCCTTTTTGAAGCGCGTTGGTGATTTCCCACAAACGATTTTTCAATTCAGGTTGGTTGCGCATCAATTCCAATCGTTTCAAGGCTCCTTTTACCAATGGAAGCGGCAGAGACTTCGCGAAAATTTGAGAACGCATATTGTATCGTAAATACTCCACTACCTGAGCGTCACTTGAAATGAATCCACCAATTAGTGCGAAAGATTTAGCAAAAGTTCCGAAATACACATCAATTCCATCTTGACATCCTTGTTCTTCACCAGTCCCTCCACCGTTTGCACCTAAAGTTCCGATTCCATGGGCATCGTCAACGAATAAACGGAAGTTGAATTTCTCTTTCAAAGCTACAATTTCTTTCAATTTCCCTTGGTCGCCACGCATTCCGAAAACACCTTCAGTAATCACCAAAATTGCACCTCCAGTTTCTTCCGCCAGTTTTGTTGCACGCACCAACTGTTTTTCACAATCTTCAATGTCATTGTGTTTGAACACAAATCTTTTTCCCATGTGTAAACGAACGCCGTCTAAAATGCATGCATGAGATTCAGCGTCGTAAACAATCACATCGTGACGATCCACCAAACAGTCAATAGCTGAAACCATTGCTTGATAACCGAAATTTGCTAAAATAGTGTCTTCCTTCCCTACGAATGCTGAAAGTTCGCGCTCTAATTGTTCGTGAAAATCAGTATTTCCACTCATCATTCGCGCACCCATTGGATAAGCAAAACCGAATTCTGCTGCTGCATCTGCATCCGCTTTGCGCACCTCTGGATGATTCGCTAGACCAAGGTAATTATTTAAAGACCAATTTAATTTCTCTTTTCCACGGAAAATCATGTGTGGACCAATTTCTCCTTCTAATTTCGGAAACGTATAATAACCGTGTGATTCTTTAGCATGTTGACCAATTGGACCACGGTTTGCTTTGATTTTTTCAAAAATATCTGCTGCCATGTGTGAATTTTTTGCAAAGGTAAAGGTATTTTGAATGATTCATTAAGAATAAGTTAAAGTTATGAACGAAGGGAATGGGAAAATTTAAAATTAAATTTGAAAATGGCAAATTGAGAATGGAATCCGAAACGGCAGAAGTAAATAGTCAACCCTTAAAAAGATGTTAACACTCTATTTGTCAATAAAATAGGTTTGTTTTTAGAGCTGTAAATCTACAAGTTTTGTATCTTTAAAGTGTAAAAACTTGCATTTTTCGTATGA
>JBDKEM010000038.1:0-50548 GCA_039795265.1 Bacteroidota bacterium
TCTCTTTCCGACTGTTCGGGATTTGAACTTTTGTAGGTTCAATTAGAGATTTGTTTTGAGAAGAGTAATGGTTTTTCATTATACTCGGGTTTTTAATGTGCTAATGTTTTAATGTGCTAATTATTTAATGTGCTAATTATTTAATGTGCTAATATGCTAATGGGTTAATTATTTAATGTGCTAATGTTTTTAATGTGCTAATGTTTTAATGTGCTAATATGCTAATGGGTTAATTATTTAATGTGCTAATGTTTTTAATGTGCTAATGTGCTAATGGGTTAATTATTTAATGTGCTAATGTGCTAATGGGTTAATTATTTAATGTGCTAATTGTTTTAAGGGGATTATTATAATTTATTCGCTGAATGGTCGCTTTAATTAAGATATTTGTTTTTCTATTACCGAACGCTGTTGAAAAAGTTGAATATTGTGCCAGACTAAACAAGTTCCCGTTCATACCAAAGAACAGAGTAATTAGCATAAAGAAATTGACAAGATGTTTACAACAAAAAGACTTTTCAAATGAATGTTTGTCTCTTTGTAGGTTTGAAAAAGCGTAAATGTTTTTCATAATAAATAATTTTTCGAGCGAAATCTGAGGAAGACAGATTTGAAGTTTCAGCGCTCTAAATTAAAAATTTTAACAAAACAATAATAATTATTAAGAATTTAATTAATATTTCAAGAGATAAAATGAAAATTTAAGAATACTAAAATAAACTCTGAAAGTTATACTGAATCGGTTTTTTTAGAAGAAAAAATGACTAATTTAAATTTAAAATAAAAATCCATTAAATTTTCTTATGACTAGAGTTAGGGCTTCAAAAACAACGCCTTAAGATTATTATTCCGATCTAAAAAAATGGAAGTGAGTATCCTTATTTATACTACAATTTCAAATATACCGACGGTGATATTGTCAAAACATTTATATCGAAAGTCCCTTCACCCCGGCGGAGGCATAATTCCTATGTGGCAACGCTGTGGCGTCTATTTCAATCTCAAATCTAGATAAGCTATGTAGCTATTTGGTTTTCAATTTTTTTAACCACAAAGAAACATAATTCGCTATATCCGAATCATAAATTTAAGCCTCAGATGAATGTATAACAACACAAGGCATCAGGAGTGAAAAATAGGCATCTATGATTAACTGGATTCGTTTTATACCAAATGACACGAATATTGTCGTGTATTAAATCTACTTGTGGTATAATGCCTCCACCGCGTCGGAATGACATTCGATATAAATCAAATCCAACGCGGCAGAGAAATTATAAGTCATCGTCGGTATTTAATCAAATTTGCATGGGTGGTAAGATTGTGGATATTCAATTTGAATATTAATCGAACCTAATTCCATGTTTGAAAACAGAATTTTAATCTAGCAATAATTAGATTCGCAAATTATCAAATCAATAAGCGCGTTCGTTTTTGTTCTCCATCCAATTAATAAAGGCTTTATTCACCACTTTATTTCCGCCAGGTGTCGGGTAGTCGCCCGTGAAATACCAATCACCTAAATGTCCAGGGCAGGCTTTGTGCAAATTATCAACGGTTTGAAAAATAATTTCGACCTCTGCATTTAATCCTTTTGGCGTCAATAATTCAGCGATTTTAGCAGAAACCTGTTCATTAGTGAACGGTTCATAGATTCGTTTCACGACATTCACCACTTGTTCTTTGGGTAAATCAACTTGTTTCAAACATTGATGATACACCTCATTGATAAGGGATGTTTTTCCTGTCTCTTTAAGCAATTGAATAGCCGCTTCGAAAGCTATAAAATCTCCCATTTTTGCCATATCAATTCCATAGCAATCTGGGAAACGAATTTGTGGTGCAGAAGAAACAACAACAATCTTTTTTGGTTGGAGTCGATCCAAAATACGCAAAATGCTTTGTTTCAAAGTAGTGCCACGAACTATACTATCGTCAATAACTATTAGGTTGTCTTTTCCAGGTTTGACACTTCCATAAGTAATATCATAAACGTGCGCTACCAAATCATCGCGGGAGTCATCTTGCGTAATAAAGGTCCTCAGTTTAGCATCTTTAATGGCGATTTTCTCGATTCGGGCGCGTCGATGAATTATGGTTTCAATGTCTTCGGTCTTAGGGTTGGAACCTAACGCTTTCAATTCTTCTATTTTCTGTAGATTCAAGTGTTCCTCTAGTCCCTTGATTAAACCATAAAACGAAACTTCTGCTGTATTGGGTATGAAGGAAAAAACCGAATTATCGAAATCATAATTTACGGATTTTAAAACTTGAGGAACGATTAAACGACCTAGACTTTTACGCTCAACATAGATATCAGCATCAGAACCACGAGAAAAATAGATACGTTCAAAAGAACATTTTTTCACCGCACGTGGAGTATTAATCTCTTTCTCTTCAATCTTTCCATTTCGACGAACTATTATAGCGTGACCTGGATTTAATTCTTTAATGGAATCGAAAGAAACATTAAACGCTGTTTGAATAACCGGACGTTCAGAAGCGACAACGGCTACCTCATCATCTTCGTACCAAAACGCTGGTCTTATCCCGCTTGGATCACGCAATACAAATGCATCACCGTGACCTAATAAACCTGCCATTGCATATCCTCCGTCCCAATCCTCTGACGCGCGTTTCAAAATGCGCACTAAATCTAACTGTTCTGCAATTTTGGTATAAATGTCCTGATTGTTATAGCCTAGTGTTTTATATTTCTGAAACAGTTCGTCATTTTCAACATCCAAAAAATGTCCGATTTTTTCTAATACCGTGACTGTGTCCGATTTCTCTTTTGGATGCTGACCAATGCGCACCAAAACATCGAAAAGTTCGTCCACATTGGTTAAGTTGAAATTTCCAGCCACCACCAAATTTCTCGTTATCCAATTGTTTTGACGGAGAAAAGGATGGCAACTTTCCATCGAATTGCGTCCAAAAGTTCCGTAGCGAAGATGTCCTAAAAATAATTCCCCCGTAAATCCGGCATTTTTTTTTAGGTAATCCACATCCTTCAAATTCGCTGGATTTTCTTCTGCAATTTGACGGAAGCGACCGTTAATCTGATCAAAAATATCTTGAATTGGACTTTTAGCAATCGAACGTGTCCTTGAAATGTAACGTTCCCCTGGCTCCATGTCAAACTTGATGTTAGCAACGCCAGCACCGTCTTGTCCTCGGTTATGTTGCTTTTCCATCAATAAGTGGAGTTTATTAATTCCGTAAAGTGCTGTCCCGTATTTTTCTAAGTAAAATTCAAGCGGTTTTTTTAATCGAAGAAGAGCAATTCCACATTCGTGTTTAATCGCGTCGCTCATGGAAGGAGAATTTTTAAGTTGCGCGAAGATACGGTTTTCTTATCAGTGACTATCTATTAATTTGTAACAAATGTATCCTTCCAAAAAGTTCAAAGTCCTATTCGTAAGTTTGGTATTAGCTTCAGTCTTTTCTCAATAAAGCCTTATTTTTGTGACCTATTTACACTATATGACGAATCAAAAACTAGTAATTTATAATAGTCTTTCGGGACAAAAAGAAAATTTTGAACCAATCAACGATGGAATGGTGGGAATGTACGTTTGTGGCCCTACTCTATATAGTGAACCTCACATGGGAAACATGCGGACGTTTATCAATTTTGACTTGATTTATCGTTATCTATTACATCTAGGTTTTCGAGTAAAATATGTGCGCAACATTACAGATGCTGGTCATATAACCAATTCAGCGGGGCAAGAGGTAGATAGTATTGGAAAAGCAGCTAAAATGGAACAGATTCAATCACTGGAAATCGTGTATAAATACAATGTCAAGTTTCAAGAACTACAACGCATTTACAATCTTTTACCACCAAGCATTGAACCTACAGCAACAGCACACATCCAAGAACAAATAGAAATAATTGAAGAAATCTTGAAGAACGGATTTGGTTACGTTGTAAATGGATCGGTTTATTTTGACACGAAAAAATACATGGAAAAATACCATTATGGTATTCTAAGTGGTAGAAAAGTAGATGAGCTAGAAAACGAGACGAGAACATTAAATTCGCAAGATGAAAAACGTTTTTTTGCCGACTTCGCACTATGGAAAAAAGCTAATCCAGAAGACATGCAAATTTGGCGTTCACCTTGGGGCGACGGGAATCCCGGTTGGCACATCGAATGTACTGCCATGAGCACGAAATATTTGGGAAAACATTTCGATATCCATGGTGGTGGAATGGACTTAAAATTTCCGCATCACGAAGACGAGATTGCACAAAGCTGTGGTTCTTTTGGTTGTAACCCCGCGAAATATTGGATGCACGCCAACATGCTAAACGTCAATGGTCAAAAGATGAGTAAATCTTTCGGAAACTATTTTTTACCAAAGGAAATTATTGAAGGAAGCACTCCACTATTTTCAAAACCTTTCGGTGCTAATGTGGTTCGTTTTTTTCTTATGCAAGCGCATTATCGCAGCACAATTGACATCACAGAAACCGCTCTCGAAGCAGCAGAAAAAGGTTTAGAGAGAATTACATCTGCCCTACAATTACTACCCAATCTCCTTGAGTCAAAGTCTTCAGATTTCGATGTTGATTCGCTCATTCAATCGTTCTACGATGCTATGAACGACGACTTTAATGCGCCCATTTTAATAGCTTCAATTTTCGAAGCAGTTAAACAAATTTATGCTGTGAATGATGGAAAAGCTCAACTGTCGGGAGCGGATAAATCGAAGTTATCAAACGCTTTAAACACTTTTCTTTTTGAGGTTTTAGGGCTAACGGAAAGAGAGGAAGGTAACTCTGAAAAATTAAATTCCGTCATGGAACTCGTAATTGATTTACGTCAACAAGCACGAGAAAACAAAGATTGGGGAACATCCGATAAAATTCGAGACATGTTAAAGTCAGCAGGAATAACCATTAAAGACGGAAAAGACGGAACAACGTGGTCCTAATCGTTTAAAAATGGAAAATAAAAAGCTGAAATTATGGGAACTTGAGCGGGTGTCGGAGGAAGAATTTCGTTCCATTCAAAAACACCCAATTATTGTTGTATTAGATGACATTCGTTCTTTGAACAATATCGGGTCCTTTTTTAGAACTGCTGATGCCTTCAAGGTGGAAAAAATTTATTTGTGTGGAATTACTGCTTGTCCACCTCACCGTGACATTCACAAAACCGCTTTAGGTGCAACAGAAACTATTGAATGGGAACACGTGGAAAATATCGACGAGTTGTGCAAGCGTTTAAAGCAAGAAAATACGCTAATATGTTCCATCGAACAAGCTGAAAAAACAACCCTTTTGCATCAAATCTCCACGCTTTCAATGCAGAAAACTGCTTTAATTTTTGGAAATGAAGTAAATGGTGTGAAGCAATCTGTAATTGACGCTTCTGACCACGTGATTGAAATTCCACAATTTGGAACGAAGCATAGTTTGAACGTGAGTGTTTGTGCAGGAATTGTGATATGGGAATTTACCAAGAGATTCATTTAAATCTGTTTCTACAAACATTTTTAACGAATAACATTTACATGTCCTTTGAGGATACGGTATTCATCTGTATTCTTGATTTTATAACGAATAACATAGATGTATGTGCCATTTTGAACTTTTCGAGTGTCGTAATATCCGTCCCATCCTTTATCAATATCATAGGTTTCAAAAAGTATTTCTCCCCAACGGTTGTAGATATACATCACAAAAGTCTCCCTATCTACACCACCAGAGAAAATAGGAACAAAATAACTATTGAATTCGTCACCATCAGGTGTAAAAGTATTTGGGACATAATAAAGTAGATCACCTTTTACTTGAATGGGTTGACTAAAAATGGCATTACAACCAAAAGAGTTGGTGACATTTAATGTTATCTGATAGGTTGCCTCTACTGGAGGGTAGGTATAATCAATTATCATCTCTTCCCTTAAGCCACTCGTTGGATCTCCGAAATACCAGTAATAGCTGCAGTTTGGCGAACTTGTGTTGGTAATTGTTACGGTAGGACTTTCAATGTCAATTACATTATTTGACAACGAAAATGAAGCATTCGGAACAGGATGAACTGTAATCAAGGAGGACACCGTATCACTACATCCATTAGAATCAGTTCCAATTACCGTAAAATCTGTTGTTTGGCTTGGACTTAAAAAACTTGACGTTCCACTACCTTGTGGTGTCCATTGATAAGTTGTTGCTCCCGCAACAGAAATTGAGACCGTTTCACCTTGACAAATTTGTTGCTCATTTGAGATCGTTAAAACAGGATTAGGATGAACAACTATTGAAATAAAAGATGAATCCGAACAACCATTTGCATTGGTTCCAATAACCTTGTACACTTGATTTGAAACAGGAGAAACATTTTGAGTTGTCACGTTCGTATTTTGTACGCCAAAACCCTGCCAAGTCCAACTTGAAGCACCATTAGCAGTTAAAACGACAGATTCACCGTTACAAATGACAGTATCACTTGCAACTAAGTTTATATTGGGACTTGGCAGTACGGTAATTGTGACCAAATCAGAACTACTACAGCCCTGCATATTGGTTGCAACAAGGTTTAAAGTAACATTACTTAACGTAGAAACTGCTAAATCTCCAACTACCGGAACAGCTAAAATACTTCCTGTCCAAGTATAGGTAGCTTCATTTCCCAAAATAAACTCAACCAATTCATCTGGACAAATGGTTGTATCTAAATCGGGAATAACTGGTGCAGTTGAGATTATTAAATTCAAATTCACCACTGAATCGCAGCCATAAACAGAAGTGAAAGTGTGTGAATATTGACCTGATGTTGTTAAGTTTTGACCTGCAAACAAGTAAGGTCCACCGTTACATAGCGTTTGAGAAATAGATGTTGAGAAATTTGGATAGACCGTTACTGTAACTTGATCACTTGTTGGACAAACCCCTGGACTCGCAGCTAATGATGTGGTAACAGTATAAGTTTGTGTCAAGGTTGTGGTTCCAGAATTGGTTAAAGTTACAGTTGGATTGGAAACGTTAGTAGCGCTTAATCCTATCGCAGGAGACCATGAATAGGAATACATTGAATTCGGCAAACTACCAATTGAACCTGAATCTCCTGAGCAAAAGGAAATATTAGCACCTGCATCGGACGGTGCTTGTTCTGTATAAATCATTATGTTTTTGACCGAATGTTGGTCATAGAATGTCCCTGTCGAAGCGGTGAATCCCATAAATCCGCTGAATGTTATTGGAAAATTGGCTGTTAATTGCTGAACATTATTCACAAACAGCGTTACCTGACCGTTCAAATAGGTAATTTTAACATGCTGATAATTGGAATTACGCACAAAACCCAAATTACCAGAAGCGTTGTCTATTTTAACAATTCCACTTGCGCATTCATTATAACCTTGACCATAATAGATTTGTAATTCAGGATTTGTCGTTCCACAATTATCAAAAGTGTCGAATATCACTTTCAAACCATTAGCAGAGCCGGGAATACCAACGCCTCCGCCGCTTACAAATCCAGTTGGTGGCACGTCCAAAAAACAAAATGCCAATCCATCAGCGGCGTTCCCTCCCCAAATACGATAATCATATTCTACCGTCCATCGGGAACAAGATACTGGATTTATTGGCGTTTGAAAAAATAAACCTCCACTTTCAAAAGTACCATTATTAGTTAGTAAAACCTCGTCTAAATTCGTGTCTGAATCGCCAGGAGTATCAGCAACCACAGCGTTGCCCGTTAAATTCCAACCTGTAGTGTTTAAGGTCGGTACACCAGCGGGTAATGATGCAAAAATGGATGTCTGGGCATTTGAAAAGCCAACAGTTAATTGACAGCAAAGCAAAAGCAAATAAGTACAGGGAACTAGTAGAGCATTACTGAAAACTAATTGAAATCTAGACATTCTAATCGAAAGTGTAAAAATAACACTTTAGTTAAAATGAACTAACAGAGAAAGAAATCTATGGATTACAGTGATTACAGTATTCGGGAGATGCCAATTGATCCTTTGGAACATATTCATATTCAGAATGATCACATTTCTGGCATGTCTTCACTTTACCTTTTGATAATTTGGTCGGGCGATGACACCATTCACATGGTAGTCCTGATAAGGTTTTTACGAAATGAAATCCAGGAAACCCACATTCTGGACAAAAAGACGACAAGCGTACTACAAGGTCTTTAGTTGCACTTTCTATTGCTTTCATACGTGTTGGATTAAATAGGGCTCTCATGTCGGTTTCGACAATAATTTCTTGATGACTGGAACTGAGTTTTTCAAAAGCATCGGATAATTCCTCCCAACTAGTTATTCCTTTTATCAATTGGTTGGACAACTTGTTTTTTAGAATTAAACCATGCTTCGGGAAACCAATCTTTATCGCAAACTCTTTAATTTCTGAATAGGTTTTCGCTGAAAGCTGGTTAAAATTTGTTTCAGTAGTCAGGTGTCTGCCGATCCAATGATCATCTGTTTGCGAATCATACAACATCACTAATTCATCGTCACAGCTCACAAAAGGAATATTCGGGTGCGGACCAAAGGAGCCCTCACTTGCAATGAAATACCGAACATCAGGATGGAAGCTCTTCCCGAGTAAGCATTTTTGCTTTAAAGTCTCGGTAGGAGAAAAGATGCGCTCAACTTCCCCTGAAAAGGTGCCGAGCGCATCTGTATCTATGTTTTTATCGACCTCCACTTTTGCGTTTAAACCGAGCTCAAGAATAGGTGTCATTACCTTTTCTTTCTCATGTTTTGAAACTAAAAGTAGTTGATCAAATAAACTCATTCCACTGTTACAACAGCTGAAACGTTCAAGTTGTTTTTACCTTTTAAACTTTCTTGAATATTCATCATATCCAATTGTAACTTCTGAATTCTTCTCTCACGCATTTTAATATCCTCTTCATTGTGTGAAGCTGAAATTTTCTTTTCGTGAAAACGAATTTTTGCATCAACTAATGCAGATAATAATTCAAAAGCATCATTGTTTTCGAAGTTACCATCAATAAGGGATAACGTGAAGTTAGACATAGTTTTTTTTTTAAATTATTTATTGACCTTGACCCAAAGAATAAGCCGCCTTACCATCGAAGAAATAAAGATTCTCGGTTTTAACTACATCTACCCCTTGATTTCCAAGTATTTCTAACAACTTCGGAATTGAGTTGGACTGTAATTCACCGTCTTTACCGCCTAAACGACAACGCCAGTGATCTGTACAAAATGTTTCTTTGAATCCTTCTGGCCATACCTTAATCCCACGATTTGTGATCAATTGTAATTGAGCGATATCAGCTGGAAGAACTTCGAATTTCTTTGCCAGGTCATTCACGTCCTCTCCCCTCCAATGAACGAAGAAATCAACCCCAACAAGTTGTTTGTTAGCCTGTGGTTTACGAACGTAATCTGGAATTTTAACGGCGCTGTCCGCAGCATAAGCAGCAGGTTTTAACTGTGTTGGTTTTTGTCCCAATCGAGCAATTACCGCCTCAGCGAATGCTTTTGTTCCTACTTTTTCCTTACTGATACCTTCTTTGTAAATATCGTAAGTGTGCACGCCGTCTTCAATCGTTTTCAACCAAGCATTTTGTATCTTTTCAGCAACAGCACCTTGACCCAAATGAATCAACATTAAAATCGCTCCTTGCAACAAGCCAGATGGATTTGCAACATCTTGACCTGCTCGGCGTGGCGCAGAACCATGAATTGCCTCAAACATAGCGCATTCTTGACCAATATTTGACGAACCTGCTAACCCCACAGAACCAGCAATTTGAGCCGCAATATCTGATATGATGTCACCGTATAAATTCAAGGTAACAATCACATCAAATGTCTCAGGTGTATCGGATAATTTAGCAGATCCAATATCAATAATCCAATGTTCCGTTTCAATCTCTGGATATTCTGGCGCGATTTCATCAAAAACCTTGTGGAATAAGCCATCAGTTTGTTTCATGATGTTATCCTTCGTGAAACAAGTCACTTTTTTGCGGCCATTGACACGAGCATATTCAAACGCATAACGGATAATTTTCTCGCATCCAGGACGACTGATTAATTTCAAACATTGTACAACTTCATCCGTTTGTTGATGCTCAATTCCTGCATATAAATCCTCCTCATTTTCTCGAATGATAACTAAGTCCATTTTTGGGTGTTTGGACTCAACGTAAGGATTCAAGCTAAAACATGGACGAACATTCGCATAGAGTCCCAAAAATTTTCGTGTCGTTACGTTCAAACTTTTGTATCCTCCACCTTGCGGAGTTGTTATTGGTGCCTTTAAAAACACCTTATTTCTACGGATTGTATCCCAAGATTCCTTGGAGATTCCAGAAGTATTACCAGAAAGATAAACCTTCTCTCCTACTTCGATTTCATCATACTCTAAATTCGCTCCAGCGGCGTTTAGAATGGATAAAGTTGCGTCCATAATTTCAGGACCGATACCGTCTCCTTTTGCGATTGTAATTCGATTTTTCATAATTCAGCAATGTTTTTTTGAATTCGAATGCAAAACAAAGGTATTTACATAAATTATAATTATTTATATTTTGGATGTTTTACATAACATTTAGTTATGTATTACGACTTGAAATTAATAAAGATTGAGTCTTTCTAGCGTTAAAGAAATAGAACAAGCTAAACGAACACTTGAAAAATATGTGTTATGAATAAAATTAATTTATTTTTCTTTCGAATCAATAATAATGGTGACCGGACCTTGATTGACCAAATTAATTTGCATTTCGGCACCAAAAACTCCTGTTTCAACTTTGTTATCTGTTACCACTTCCAATTCTTTAACAAATCGTTCGTACAAGGGAATGGCAACCTCTGGACGTGCAGCAGCAATAAAACTAGGACGGTTTCCTTTTTTGGTGGAGGCGTATAAAGTAAATTGACTGACAACTAAACATTGTCCGCCGACATCCATTAATGAACAATTCATTTTCCCGTGTGAATCGGAAAAAATGCGCATTTGAGAGATTTTCTTTACCAAATAGTCGATATCTGACACAGCGTCCTCGTGTTCAATACCGAGAAGTATTAATAAGCCATTTCCAATTTTGCCAACAATATCTTGATTGACTGTCACTTCTGCATTTGAAACCCGTTGTAGTACCGCTCTCATAAAAATTCATTTCTACGATAAGGATCAGCATCGTCCTCTGTCATTAATTGCAGATAGGTTTGATAACGGGAACTTGCGATTTCACCTGATTCAACTGCCGCTTTTACCGCGCATTTGGGTTCATTTAAATGTAAACAATTATAAAACTTACAATCACCTAAGCGCTCACGCATTTCAGGAAAATAATGTGCAAAATGAACCTTATCCAAATCCACTAAACCAAAAGCTCGAATTCCAGGTGTATCGATAATAAAACCTCCTGTTGCCAAAGGGTGCATTTCAGCAAAGGTCGTTGTGTGTTTTCCCTGTTCGTGCACGATCGAAATTTCTCCAGTCCGCAAGTTCAAATTTGGGTCTAAGCTATTTACCAAGGTCGTTTTCCCTACACCACTATTTCCAGAAATCATTACTTGTTTTCCAACTATTTCATCCCGTAAAAAACTAACTGTTTCTTCCTTAGCAGCAACAATCTTGAAACATCGATAACCACAATTTTCATAAATATCCTTTAAAACTTCGTACTGTTTAGACTCCTTTTCATCAAACAAATCTGTTTTATTAAACAACAAGGTTACCGGAATTCGAAACGATTCCGCCGCAACCAAAAAACGATCTATAAAAACCGGGTGTGTGATGGGTGATTTTAAGGTTACAACAAGATAAGCACGATCCACGTTTGCTGCTAAAATTTGCATCTGTTTACTCAAATTGGTGGATTTCCGAACGATGTAATTGTGTCTCGGTTCAATCGATTGAATTGTAAATTCAGAGGAAGTTTCAACTAATTTTACCGTATCACCAGCTGCAATAGGATTAGTCGTTTTCAGTCCTTCGAGGCGAATCTTGCCCTTCACGGAAGCAGTTACTATTTCACCCGTTGATAACAAGACTTGATACCATCTACCAGTTGACTTTAGAACGACTCCATTCATTGGGCAAAGTTAAAATCAAAGCGCCAACAAGTGGATTTCTTGATAAAGAAATTCGTTTTTTACACAATTTACCTCGATTTTGAGACTATCAATCATTTTGTTCAAAATAAAGTCTCTATATTTGCGCCCAAATTTAAAAAGACGTTAAATGTCAGCAATTACAGGTAAAATTTCGCAAGTTATCGGTCCAGTGGTGGACGTTCGTTTCGAAAGAGGAGTTGCACTTCCAAACATCTATGATGCACTTGAGGTGCGCAAAGCTGATGGATCTCGAGTAGTTTTAGAGGTTCAATCACATGTTGGAGAGAATGCTATCCGCGCAATTTCAATGGACTCAACAGATGGTTTCACAAGAGGTTTGGAGGTTGTATCAACAGGTACTCCTATCAAAGTTCCAACAGGAGACAAAATTCTAGGCCGTTTATTTAATGTGGTTGGAGAAGCTATCGACGGAATCAACACCATGGATAATTCGAATGGTTTGCCAATTCACCGTGAAGCTCCGAAATTTGACCAATTATCTACCGCAACTGAAGTACTTTTTACAGGGATTAAAGTAATTGACCTTATTGAGCCTTATGCAAAAGGAGGTAAAATTGGATTATTTGGTGGTGCTGGAGTTGGTAAAACAGTATTGATTCAAGAATTAATTAATAATATCGCTAAAGGACACGGTGGACTTTCAGTTTTCGCTGGTGTTGGTGAGCGTACACGTGAAGGAAACGATTTGCTACGTGAGATGTTGGAATCAGGTATCATCAAGTATGGTGAGGAGTTCATGCACTCGATGGAAGCAGGTGGTTGGGACTTGACAAAAATCAATTTGGAAGAAATGAAAGAATCAAAAGCTACTTTCGTTTTCGGACAAATGAACGAACCTCCTGGTGCTCGTGCTCGTGTAGCGTTGACAGGACTTTCAATCGCAGAATATTTCCGTGATGGAGAAGGCGACGGACAAGGTAAAGACATCCTTTTCTTCGTGGATAACATCTTCCGTTTTACACAAGCAGGTTCTGAGGTATCAGCGTTGTTAGGACGTATGCCTTCAGCGGTAGGATACCAACCAACTTTGGCAACAGAGATGGGAGCAATGCAAGAGCGTATTACTTCTACGAAAAGTGGTTCAATTACATCAGTACAAGCGGTTTATGTACCTGCGGATGACTTAACTGACCCGGCTCCTGCAAATACCTTTGCTCACTTGGATGCTACAACTGTATTATCGCGTAAAATCGCCGAATTAGGTATTTATCCTGCGGTGGATCCTTTGGACTCAACTTCCAGAATTTTAACACCTGAAATCGTTGGTGAAGCGCATTACAATTGTGCTCAACGTGTAAAAATAACCTTACAACGTTATAAAGAACTTCAAGATATTATCGCGATTCTTGGTATGGATGAGTTATCTGAAGAGGATAAAATGGTGGTACACCGCGCTCGACGTGTTCAACGTTTCTTATCTCAACCTTTCCACGTTGCTGAGCAATTTACAGGTATTCCAGGTGTATTAGTAGATATTCAGGAGACCATTTCAGCATTCAACGATATCCTAGACGGTAAATACGACAAGTATCCGGAAGCAGCATTCAACCTTAAAGGAGGAATTGCAGACGTTATCGCAGCTGGTGATAAAATGTTGGCAGAAGCATAATTCTTCGGACTATGAATCTCGAAATTATCACCCCAGAAGCAAGCGTTTTCAAAGGAGAAGCAAGTGCTGTAACCCTACCAGGAATTGACGGATTGTTTCAAATTTTAAACAACCACGCACCTATTATTTCTTCGTTGAAAGCTGGTGAAGTGAAAGTCGAATTATCTGGAAATATTGATTCAAAAACCCTAGCAAAAAATGTAACGTTGGATAAAAACACCCTAAAAGTTACTATCAAAGGAGGCGTTGCTGAATTGATGAATAACAAATTGATTGTACTTGCTGAATAAGCAGTAATCATACTCTTTAAAAAGGGATTGGATTGTTCCACTCCCTTTTTTCGTTTAAAAAAGATTCTATTTTTTAGTAAAAACATAAGAAAAGTAAGTTAATCGCGTTCTAAATCCCTGTCAAATGTCCGATTTAAAAGAACTTCTCGATTTCAATAACATTCCGCTCCACGTGGCGATCATTATGGATGGCAACGGACGTTGGGCAAAACAACAAGGTCAAGGACGGCTCTTTGGCCATTTAAATGGTGTTGAATCTGTTCGTGCAGCAATCAAAACCGCAGCGGAAATCGGTGTAAAACATTTGACGTTATATGCTTTTTCAACTGAAAATTGGAATCGTCCAAAAGAAGAAGTTGATGGATTAATGGATTTATTGGTAGATTCCATTGTAAATGAAACGGATGAATTAAATGAAAACAATGTCCGACTAAGCGCAATTGGAGATATAGACGGCCTTCCAAATCGTTGTTCATCAAGTCTGAAAAATGCAATTGAATTTTTAGGGACTAATACGGGCTTAAATGTGATTCTTGCCTTGAATTACTCTTCCAAATGGGAAATTAAAAAAGCTGTCATAGAAATTGCTAAAGCGGTTCAAAACAAGGAAATCCAAGCTGATCAAATCACAAACGATTTAATTTCGGAACATTTGAGTACTCGAAACCTACCTGATCCAGAATTGATGATAAGAACAAGTGGAGAGCATAGAATCAGCAACTTTTTATTATGGCAATTGGCCTATGCGGAATTTTATTTCACTCCAGTACATTGGCCAGAATTTAATCGAGAAGAATTTTTAAAAGCTATTCTGTCGTATCAAAATCGAGAACGACGCTTTGGGATGGTTTCTGAACAAATAAAATAATTATGAGTAAACTGATTTTCCTATTCCTAATTCTAAGTTCTTGGACTTTGTTTTCACAAACTGGCCCACAAACTTTGGGTGGCTTGGATTTCGCTTATAAAACACCAAAAGAATATGAAATTGGTCCAATACGAGTAGTTGGCGCAGATAACTTTGATCATCAAGCAATTAAACTTATTGCAGGTTTGCGTCAAGGTCAAAAAATCATGATTCCAGGGGAACAGATTTCAAAAGCGATTCGAAATTTATGGAACGAGGGCTTGTTTTCCAACGTTTCAATTTATGCCGAAAAAGAAATTGCAGGTGTTATCTATCTCGTTATTGAATTAGCGCCTCGACCGAAGTTGTCGAAATTTAAATTTTCTGGTATTTCACGTCGTGAAGCAGATAAAGTGCGTGAGGAAATTAAACTTTATGCAGGCAAAACAATCACAGAAAATTTAGTTTTTCAAACGAAAAGCAAGATTAGAAGTTATTTTCGGGACAAAGGTTATTACGAGGCGAAGGTAACTATTGCACAAGTTAGAGATACACTGATTAACGACTCTGAAATCTTTGTTATCGACATTCGAAAAGGGCAGAAAATAGGCATTAAATCAATCAACTTTGATGGAGTTTCTGCCGTTCCAATTTGGAAATTAAGGTTGGCAATGAAGGACACAAAACAGAAATCCATTCTTCGTATTTTTAAGCGTTCAAAGTTTACCGAAACCACCTACGAGAAAGACAAACTAGCGATGATGGGTAAATTCAATGCAGTAGGATTGCGCGATGCTGCCATTGCCCACGACACTGTAATGCAATTAGACGACAAAAATCTTCAAATAGATATAAAAATTGAAGAAGGAAATAAATATTATTTTGGTGATATAGAATGGATTGGCAATACTAAGTATCGTTCCTCTTTTTTAGACTCAGTATTGGGAATAAAAAAAGGAGATATTTACAATAAAACGCTTTTCGATCAACGATTGTATGGAAATGGAGATGGACGTGATATTTCTTCACTTTACATGGATAAGGGCTACTTATTTTTCCAAGTAATTCCAGTGGAAACAAACGTTACAGACAATTACATCAATCACCAAATTCGAATTATTGAGGGGAAAGAAGCTCGCATTGGAACCGTCACAATTAAAGGAAATACGAAAACGAGTGACTACGTTATCCTTCGTGAAATACGCACCAAACCAGGGGACTTGTTCAACAAAGGTGATATCATGAGAACCCAACGTGAATTGTCGCAACTTGGATTCTTCAACGAACAAGGTTTTAAAGTAAATCCACTACCTAACCCTGCGAAAGGAACAGTTGACATAGAATATGTAGTAGAAGAAAAATCGTCTGATCAGGTCGAACTTTCAGGTGGTTACGGTGGAGCTGGACCAACAACTTCCGGACGTATTATTGGAACATTGGGTTTAACTTTCAATAACTTCTCTACAAGAAAAGTATTCAAAAAATCAGCCTGGTCACCAGTCCCAGGTGGTGATGGACAACGAATTTCGATTCGTGCACAATCCAATGGTCGTTTTTATCAAGGATATAACTTATCTTTTACAGAACCTTGGTTAGGAGGAAAAAAACCGAATTCTTTATCCGTATGGGCAAATAATTCATCTATTTCATCGAATGGGTATTTAAGAACCAACTCCCTTTATAACGGTGTTTCTATTACTGGTGTCGGCGTTGGTCTTGGTCGCCGAAAAAAATTCCCAGATGATTATTTTACGGCCTACTATGACCTCAGCTACCAATATTACGATGTTGTTAACTATTCATTTTTTCCATTATTTCCGAAAGGATATGCAAATGATTTCGCTCTAAAGTACGTCCTTCAACGAAGCTCAGTAAGCGCCCCAATTTACCCGCAAAGTGGTTCAAATTTTACCTTTTCCGCAAAAGCAACACTTCCATACTCCTATTTTAATAAAGATATTGACTACGCAAATATGTCTGCTCAAGATAGATATAAATACTTGGAGTACTTCAAATTCAAATTCACAGGTGAATGGTATCTACCACTTACAAGTGACAAAAAATTAATATTTATGTCTCGTTTTGGATTTGGGTATATGGGGGCTTATAAAGCTGCTAAGGGTGTGACACCATTCGACCGTTTTGTGATGGGTGGTAGTGGACTGACAGGTGTTAATCAATTGGGTGGACGTGAAATTATTGCTCTACGTGGTTATGAAGATCAAACGATTTCCTCTTCTGGAGGAGACCCAATTATCGCGAAATACACGCTTGAATTGCGTTACCCTATTTCATTAAACCCACAAGCTACTTTCTACGCACTCACCTTCCTAGAAGCTGGTAACACCTATCCCAACTTTGCAAAATTCAATCCATTCAATGTGAAACGAACAGCTGGGGTTGGTATCCGTGTTTTCTTGCCAATGTTTGGAATGCTCGGTTTGGATTATGGTTTTGGTTTCGACACCTTGGATCCTTGGGCAAGTGGCTTCGGGAAATCTTCTGACCAAAGTGTAAAATCAAAAGGATTTAATCCGAAATTAAGTTTTACAATTGGAATGAACCTTGGGGAACTGTAAGGAGAGTGGGAGTGCAGAATGAAAATTGAGAATTGAGAATGAAAGTGATGAATGGAGCCCCGATATCTAGAGAAAAGTAAAGAGTTCAGCCCTACGTGGCGATTTGTTCTAAATTGAAAAATGAATCGATTTCTTGGTAGAAAAACCGAACTAATTGATTATCATAAATTTATTGCGACGAAAGTTTGAAAATTGAAGAATTCCAATTAAAAGCAGAATTCCGAGAAAAGGTAAAGTATATCGTTCCTCGATGCCACGTTGTACGTAAATCAAATAGAAAAAATACAAATTCAACATTACCACGAAAGGATAAATACGAGATTTAAAGAGCGTAAAAACAGCAACTAACCCCAAAACAAAGAGCAAAACATGTAGTCCCAGCGAAACGAATCGAAATAATTCCATTAAGAGATTTCCTCGAAACGTATGCTGGAAAATATTCATGGATAAATTGGAATGAACTACCAAAGATTTTGCGACTTTCAAGGGTGTTTTAAGGTGATAGGTAATCGGGTCTTGTTTCATAAAATCAATTGCTAATTCTTCAAACAAATTAATTGCATTCGTTTCGTTTTTTGATAATTTTTTGGGTAATAACTCATGATTATGAAAGGCTTCAGCTTGTTCTATGATGGTTAATTGATAGAGTAATATTGCTTTTTTAAGTTTGTTTTCATTGAGATTTCCCCTCACTTTCGGCGCAATTGCATTAAAAAATTTTAATCGTGCATCTTCTAAATCTTGACCTGACAAACTCGCTTCCCAAAACGGCGCAATGGTTTCATGAAAATTTTCTGATGAACTTTCCCAACCTCGAAACAAATTCCAAACGGACGCGTGTACGGGACGAAAAACACCAGGAAGTTCATTTTGATAAATAGGATGCAAGCCACCAAAATAACCTCGTTCTTTTCGAAAATTTAATTGCCAAATTAGTAATGGAAAGGCCAGAATTAGAGCATAAACACTCACCCACTTCATCCGAAACGCTAATTCCTCAACGGTGTTTTTTAAATAATACCAGGTCAAAAAAGGAATAATCACTACCAAAGCGGGACGAACGAGTAATAAGAAACCAAAAAGCAAAGCTGAGATTAGAAGTACAACCTTACGATTTTCTGCAATTCCATTAATAAATATACCCAACGCAATCAAAAATATATACGGCGTTATTCCTTCGGTCAAGGTGTAATACAAAAATCCAAAAAACATGGGATGCATACCAAAAACCAAACTACCGAAAGTTGCTAATCGGTTACTTGCCGTAAAATGAAAAAATAAAAAATAAATAGCAAAAACACTTGTTGAGAAAAGTAATAGTTGACTTATTTTCAAGGCAATGAGAGCGTTTTCACCATATAAAATCAAATGACATTTGTACCATAAACCATATCCTGGAGGACGAATGGTTGCGGCAACTTTTTCAAAATTAGTTGACTCTTCAGTTAGTTCAGCTTGGCGCAAATAACTGATATCGTCCTCTGTATAAATTGTTTGACCCTCTCGCAATTGTAAGGTTGATTTGTCACCCCATCTTACATTTATTTCATTCCAAAAAAAGGAAACAAAAAAAGAAAATACGGCTATCAGTATTGCGGATTTTTTATTCATTCAGCAGGGTGTTGTTCCCAAATTTGAATCAACTCAACCAGTGTGTCTACCGCCTTTTGCATGTCTTGTACACTAACATATTCATGACGTGAATGAATGGCCATTTCACCTGTAAAAATATTCGGACAAGGTAAACCCATAAATGAAAGGCGAGATCCGTCCGTACCTCCACGAATGATGGCGCGTTTTGGTGTGATTCCAACGTTAACCATTGCCTTTTCTGCATAGTCAGCGACGAAAGGAACTTTTTCCAAAATCTCTTTCATATTTCTATACTGTTCTGTTACCTGAAAGGTAAAACTTGCACCAGAGTATTTACTGACTACGTTCGTTGCGATTTCCTTCAAACGATTTTCATATTCCGCCAATTTTGACGTGTCGTGATCGCGAATAATAAACGAAACAGACGCCTGCTCAAGAGCCCCCTCGATTCCAGTTGGATGTACAAACCCTTCTCTTCCAGAAGTTGTTTCAGGTGACCAAGAATCTTTAGGGAGTGCCGAGACTATTTCTGACACCAATTTAATAGCATTCACCATTTTGTTTTTCGCATAACCAGGATGCGCACTAACTCCTGTCACTACTATTTTAACAGCGTCTGCAGAAAAGGTTTCATCCTCTATATCTCCCAATTGACCACCGTCCAATGTATAGCCGAAATCAGCTGCAACTTTAGCCATATCCAATTGCTCTACTCCCCTACCCACTTCTTCGTCGGGCGTAAATAGAATTCGGACTTCACCGTGAGGAATTTCGGGATGCGTCAAAAGGTAATGAGCAAAATCCATAATAATCGCCACACCAGCCTTGTCATCGGCGCCCAATAAGGTCAAACCACTTGCTGTAATGAGATCATCGCCAATTTTTTCTTTCAAATACGGGTGCTTTTCAACGGTAATTATTTGTTCATTATCATCAGGAAGAACGATTGGAGTTCCGTCATAATTGCGGTGAAGAATTGGTTTTACGTCTGTTCCACTACAATCAGGCGCAGTGTCAATATGTGAACAAAAACAAATTACAGGTACATCTTTTCTTGACGAATTTGAAGGAATCGTAGCAAAAACATAACCCCATTCGTCGGTGAACGCATTCGTTGCTCCCATTGCCTTCAATTCATTGACCAAGATGGCAGAAAGATTTTTTTGTTTTTCAGAGGATGGAAAAGAGGGGGAAAATGGATCTGCGGTTGTATCTACCTGAACATATTTTAGGAAACGATCAGTAACAGTATAAGAATATGACATTTTAGTTTTTTTCCCAAATGTACTCAGCGAAAATTAAAGTGGGGACTATAAATTGAAAATTGTTAAGTCACATTAATAGGTCATTCAAAAACTCCATAATGGAAGAACCGACATATATCCGTATTCGATGTCATCTTTTGCCACATTAGTATCCGATAATTGCGCAATTTGACGTTTATTTCTACTTTTTCCACCGACCACAAAAATCGCCTCTCCTATTTGAAAATCAGCTGAATGATGAGAAACTAGTTTTCTACTAACTACATGACAAAAATATAAAAACATCAAAATTTGACTGTTTTTGAGGGTTGAGTAATATGTTTGAAATATAATCTAATCCATGTTTGAAAAGGCTTTTAGCTCTATAACCATGCTTTTTAATCTTGACTTTAACTTCGTTCTGATCTATGTAAATTCCTACTTTATAACACCAAACAAAAGCAATAAATACAAGAGCTACTAGTTTCTCAATTCTCTCAATTTGTTGTAAATGAGTTTTTTCGATATTGAAACCACTTGATTTTAATGCTTTAAACATTGTTTCAATCTGCCAACGTTTTTTGTAACACTCTTTAGATTTTGAAGGATTATTGAATGAAATCAAGAATTGAAACTCTGGCTTTCCAGTTTTTGATTTTATCACACTTGCTGAAATGTAACAGGCTACGTTGTTGATATAAACAATTTTAGGGTAATGTTTAAACTCTCCCATTTTAAGTCCAGCGAAAAGCCAAGTTGCTTTTATTGACTCGCTGTCTTTTGTTTTGTAAATCTTAAAATTATCTCTTATTCGTATGTGATATTGCACTTTATTCCTATTGAGATATCCAAGCCATTTTTCTCCAATAAATTCCCTGTCTGCTACCAGATAATCAATGGATTCGAATCCAAATAATGTATTGTACTTTTCCATTAATTCTATTCTTTCCTCGCAATTTGAGTTTCCAAATTTATTCATCATTTTAAAAAGAACAGGAAACGCAACACCTTTATATACAATACCAATAACGAGTATATTTATGTTTGTTTCTCCTATTTTCCAATTCGTTCTGTCCATCGTTAATCCGTGTTTTGTTTCTTTGGGAATCAAGACGTATAATAACCTAAAAATCAAATCAATATCTATTGTGAAAGAGGAAAAGAATCGCTGTATTCGTCTGAGTGAAGAATCACTTTTTGCACAAGTATCGAAGGACAATGCTAAACGATTGAAATTAACCGTTTGTACTTTAACCAAAGACAAAATGAACATCGAGATCAACTTAATTCTTGCTTTGTTGAAATGTCCATCAAAATGTTCTTTCAAAACTAAAAATAAGCTAGTATCTTCGTGACTAACCTTGGGAGTCGGGCTTAAATGACTGTGTGGTAACATCATCTAAGATACTGATTTTCAAGGTTTTAGTCAAGTTATATAGGGTCTAATTTACTGATAGTCAATTGTTTATAATTTTTGTCATGTAGTCAGAGTTTTCTATTAAATCTACTCTTTTTGCTTATTATTCAATGCGATTTTTTGCATTTTAATTGTACGTTTTCGTGTGTTATCGAAATTTTAATAATGCCGAAAAATACACTTCAAAAAAAAGCGAGATGTGTAACATTAGTTTATTGCAAGCTCAACATCAAGTCCGCTAAAAATTGGTATTTATTGCGTTGGCCATATTTTGCATACTGCACCATTAATTGAACCATGACCGTTTTAATGATTGCAGAATGAGCAGAAGGTTCAAAATATTCGCGTCGGTGAGGCAAACTACTTTGGTCTAAATGAGATTGAATATCAGCTACATCAAACATTTTCCCTTTTGCGAAAACATCAATATAACACAGCACACCATACTCGTTTTGCATATTTATAAAATGGCGGGTTCGATTCGCGTCTATCATCGCAACAGCAAAGTGATTTGGTAATTGAATCACATATATTGGCAAATTATGTGATTGAGCCACAATACTGTATAAAATACTTAAACTTAAAGCTGTCCCTTGCTTCTCATGGATTAGTTTTCCTAAAAGTAAGTGCTTAGTAGATGCCGATTTGCGAGAAATGCTTTCAAACTGGTACAACTTAAAAAAGACTTTATTCAAAATCGAAGCCTGTTCGTAAGCAGTTTGACTGGGGTTTAACTCCAACCACAAATCACGGTTTAGGTTGTCAATTTGTCGTTTTATTTCGGAAGAATCAGAACGCGGATTCTCTAATTTTTCCAAAAGAAGCATCGCCTCTAACAAATCTTTTTCATCGGATCGCATCCACTCTTTCAACCCTCTTCGAATATCGTCGATGAAAATTTCTTGAATCAGTTCGTCGTAACGCAGTTGTGCTAATTCACTTTGAGAAAACAACTCTTCTTGTTTGCGACTCAAATAAGGAAGCGCCTCTTTACCTAAAGAAACTAACTGATTACGAACATGTTGATAAACGAAATCATCAGGATCGTCAATCAATTGAACTAAAGCTTGAATAGAGGAATTCGCCAACATTAAAACAAAGGTAGTCGATGCACGATGTTCATTTTTTTGAGTTGGGTGCAGTTTTCAAAGCGAAAATGTTAATTCCATGTAACCTAAAGATTTTTCTATCGTTGAAGATGACTAGGAACTAAATTAACTTTGCTACAGGTTGATTTTATTAGAGGTCAGCAATGGCCTCTTTTTTTTTACATTTACCCAAAACTTTTAAAATGAAAACAGTTGTTGCCATCGTCATTTTGTTTTTATCAAGCTCATTCATTTTTACATCCAACGATGAGAATGATTCAAACATCTTAGTTGGAAAAGTGAAATTAGATACAAAAGGTTGTGGAGTTAAAATAAAAATCAAATCCGTTTCAAATGGGGAGAAATGGAAAACGGTTTATCCCGTTAACTTGGATGAAAAATTCAGAAAAAACAATTTAAAAATAAAAGCGAATTTTGTTTTAAGCCGACAATTTCAACCAGAAAACTGCAAAGTTGACGCGGTTGTATCGCTTTTAGAAATTGAAACTTTCTAGTTTCATTTTAGCAATAGCAACAGTTTTTGAAGTGATTCTGAATTCTCTTTAGTACGAAAAGCTTTCTCAATTCGCTGTTTTTCGCGTGAAGTTAATCGCCAAGAAAGTGATATTCGATCACTCGTGTTTTCTTTCAAATTAAAAGTAACAACATCAACTGGAAATTCGAAAGTACGTGTTGCCATTCGCATTAATTGTTCTTGATCAAAGTCTTGAGTCCTAGTGAAATTTACAATCATGTTACCGAAAGGCATGGTTATTTTATCCAATAAATTGACTTCATGATAGGATTCATCATTCAATATTCTCTTCACATCACGTGTCTCAATTATAATAACTCCAGAAGTGTTTTTCTTGATCCATTCACTATTAGCAAACAAATAATCAATCGTAACCTTTCCACCATAATTATCGCGAATTCCAGCGTCCATCAATTGAATTTCTGGTGAAGTAGGCATAGTAATCATTGGCATTATAAACGGAAAAGTTGCACTTGCCCGTACTGCTGAAGAAAAACGCAAATTTTGAGGGTCATTATTTCTAAAAAAAGTCTGGAAATCAATATTTTCAAACGTATTCGTGTTTCCTCTTAATTTGACCATAAAACTCAAGTTTTGAGGAGAAATCAACAAACGACGGCCGTCATTTATGATGGTTGGACTAAAAATCAATAACGGAATCTTTCCTTCAAATTCTGGTTTTTTGTAGTAACCAAGGGGGTGTTCAAGGTAATTTTCCAAATTTTCATGCAATTGTTCCTCAAAAGCAGCTCCTCGTTCGAATGTATAAGAACGTTTATTATAAGTTACTTGTTTATAACGCATGAACATGTCGCTTGTTGAAGCCGAAAATGCCAATTTATTTAATAAATCCTTACTAATGCGCTCCTTGTAATAGCTATTAGTTTTTGTTGAATTCCCGTTAGCTCGTTTTAGCATAACTTCACGATAATACGCCGCTCCTACCATACCACCTGATGCCCCAGAAATAAGTTGAAGTCTCTTAGACAGCATGCCATTGGAAAGAGAATCAATATTAGAAAGAACAATAACAGTCCAAAGTGCGCTTCGTGAACCTCCTCCAGATGTGTTTAGGATAACCAATTTTGGTTTCTTGGTTTCTTGTCTGGATTTCCAATTTTGGAGCAAGAGCGAAATGTTTTTGTGAGATGCAGTCGAATCACCAGGCAATTTTCCGTTTCGAGCGATATTTTCAACGGTGTAAGGTGTTCGCCGAGAAGAACTATAATCCAATCCCAGAGCGTACGATGAATAGCGAAATAGTGGGGTGATGGTACTCATATATGTCATTATTGCAATAATCCCAATAATTACAGGAATTGTCCAACGGTGAAACCATGCAAAAAGGGCACTAAACACCATCGACAAAATGGTAATCAATAAAACAATAGACATTGCAGCAGGAACCTCAAAGAATTTGTAATCCCGCAAAAATCCTACTCCCAAAAAAGCGGCTAAGGTTAAAAACTCAAAGAAAAAAGCATTGATACGACCTCCAGCATAAATTGAATCAATGACATCAGGATCTAAGTGCGCAACACTTCTACTCCGATAAATTCGAAACCGTTTTCCAATGTAATAAATAGGACGCTTTGGATCGTTTTTAAAATAATTATACCATTTTTCACCCTGTCCAGTAAATGACGCAATTAAAGTATCGTTGTCTTGTTCATCGTCGTTTAAATCTTTATTTTTTCGTATTGGGAAAAAATACATCACGGAAAGTAGAATAAACAGCCAAAAACCTCCGATAAAACCTAAATTGTATGAAATAATTTCTGAAGTTGTCGCAAACTCTTCTCTTGCCTGAAAAATTGACATTCGATAGAGATAATAGGTTATAAAGCCAAGTGGAATTATGAAATTGTTAATACAGAATCGAAGAAAAGGTGTAGATACTACGACTAAAAATGGAAAACGGGGACCTAATTTTGAATAACTATATGTGTTAAATGCCATTGTTAGACCACCAATACTAAACCCGAGAATTGCAAAACCACTAACATTTACGCCTCCAAAATATTCAGGTGAATAAAACAAATAAGGAACGCCAAAATCTGTCCCAACTCGCTCAGCAGCAACAGCGAATAAAAACGCCCAATAAGCCAAACTGAAGAAATTATATTTCAGATGTGCAATTAAAATCCGAAGCGGAAAAAAATCACGAATGAGCAATATGTTGGACAAAAATTTCACTTGACCTAAGTTAGTGATTTTTTTAAAAATTCACGAAAAACTGAAATAAAACTTCAAAAAAAATGAAAAATTGACTTTTTTTCAAGTAAAAGTGATCAAAAAGCTTAAAATCAATCTGAAAAAAGTGAGTCCACAAAAGCTTTCCTGTCGAATAATTGTAAATCTTCCATTTTCTCCCCAACCCCAATATACTTAACAGGAATCTTCATTTGGTCGGAAATACCAATAATTACACCACCCTTTGCTGTTCCATCCAATTTAGTGACAGCCAAAGCATTAATATCCGTAGCTTGAGCAAACTGTTTCGCTTGTTCAAAAGCATTTTGTCCAGTTGAGCCATCCAAAACCAATAAGATTTCGTGAGGCGCTCCGGGAACAACTTTATCCATCACACGTTTGATTTTCGACAACTCGTTCATTAAGTTGACTTTATTATGCAAACGACCTGCGGTATCGATAATCACCACATCTGCGCCCTGTGCCTTCCCTGATTGTAAGGCATCGAAAGCAACACTCGCGGGATCTGCACCCATTCCTTGTTGTACAATAGGAACATCTACACGTTGAGACCAAATAATCAATTGATCTACTGCTGCCGCACGGAATGTGTCTGCTGCACCAAGCACAACTTTTTTACCTGCTTTTTTGAATTGGTGTGCCAACTTTCCAATCGTTGTTGTTTTACC
Source organism: Bacteroidota bacterium (assembly GCA_039795265.1). Lineage (GTDB taxonomy): Bacteria > Bacteroidota > Bacteroidia > Flavobacteriales_D > Crocinitomicaceae > UBA952. The sequence goes on from JBDKEM010000038.1 coordinate 26,187, forward strand.
TACGCCATTTACACCTACCACCATGATAACATAAGGTGCATCAGCTGGTTTGTCGATAGTAATTTGACCGTTTTGATTGGATTTATTTTCTTCTAACAAAGATGAAATTTCTTCGCGCAAAACAGTATTTAGTTCATCGGTACCAAGAACTTTGTCTCGTGCCACTCGCGCTTCAATACGCTCAATAATTTTAACAGTGGTTTGCACACCAACATCCGACGAAATCAACATTTCTTCGAGATTATCAAGTACTTCATCATCTACTTTAGACTTACCAACAATGGCACGCGCTAATTTGGAGAAAAAAGAAGTTTTTGTTTTCTCAAGACCTTGATCTAAGGTTTCTTTTTTGGATCTGGTAAAAAAATCGAATAGTCCCATGAGGTAAATGTAAAAAAAAAGCTCCCCAAAATAGGAAGCTTTAATAAATTATTTCTGTTCTAAATTAGTTTTTAGAAAACCAATCTTTCACTTTATCGTTGTGAACAATCTCTTCTTTGAAGGTATAAGAACCCGTTTTGTCAGACTTTACCATACGGATAACTTTTGTATGCTCTTTACCTCCACCTTTTTGAAGGGATGCAACTACTTTCTTTGCCATGACTTAAATTATTTAATTTCTTTGTGAATAGTATATCTTTTCAAGATGGGATTGTATTTCTTAATCTCCATACGTTCCGGCGTATTTTTACGGTTTTTTGTAGTGATGTAACGTGAAGTTCCAGCAACACCCGTAGTTTTGTGCTCGGTGCATTCTAAAATAACCTGAATGCGATTTCCTTTACTTTTCTTTGCCATTTTTCTAGATTTTTCTGTTTCTCAACAGGATTATTTCAAATAACCTTTTTCACGCGCTTCCTTAATGCATGCAGAAATACCTTTCTTATTGATAGTTCTTAACGCTGCAGTAGAGATACGAAGGGTTACGTATTGATCTTCTTCTGGAAGAAAAAACTTCTTCGTTACAAGATTTGGATAAAAACGACGCTTCGTTTTTCTATTTGAGTGAGAAACGTTATTTCCCACCATTACTGATTTTCCGGTTAACTGACAAACTCGTGACATTTCCTTATATTTTTTTGCTACTTAATTCAAAAAGCGAGCGCAAAGATAGGAATAAAATTAAATGAACATTCCATTATTGAAAGATTTTACGATTTTTTGTTCGGAAATTTTAATATTCACCTATTTCCTGTTTTCTCGACTGTTCCAATAACGCATTTGTCAAAACAAAATTATTGATTTAAAACAAAATCAAAATTCTATTTTTCAACTAATTACAACTGATTTTTAATTTCTAATGAACGAATTCAATCGGTAGATGTAAACCAATCAAAATCTAAAATCATGAAAAATTTAATTGCAACAATTTTGTGCTTTTTCTTTGCAATCGCTTCTTTTTTAGCACAACCGAACTCCCCGCGTAAGATTCAATTGGTAATTCTTTTCGATACCTCCAACAGTATGGACGGATTAATTGAACAAGCTAAAGCGCGTATTTGGGCGATCGTTAATGAAACAAGTAATCTTCGTTTTCAAGGTTTAATACCGACACTTGAAATCGCGGTGTATGATTATGGTAACACAGGAATTTCCACACCAAACTGGGTGCGACAACAAACACCCTTTACCACTAATTTAGATGTTGTTTCTGAAAAATTGTTTTCCCTACGAACCAGTGGAGGCGATGAGTTTTGTGGTGCGGCTATTCAACGTTCCTTACAAGATTTATTTTGGTCACCTGATCCTCAAGATTTGAAACTAATTTACATAGCAGGTAATGAGCCATTTAATCAAGGTCCTATTGACTTTAAAAGTGTATGTGAAACAGTGAAATCAAAAGGAATTTTTGTGAATACCATTTACTGCGGTGACGAAGTCCAAGGTATTCGAGAATTCTGGAAAGAGGGAGCTACTTGTTCAAACGGAGATTATTTTAGCATCAACTCAAACGATCGTGTGCAACATATTAGTACGCCTTATGATGGCCGTATTCAAGAACAAAACCTCAAATTAAACGCTACCTATTACGGATTTGGAAGTTTAGGAACCTACAATTTAAGCAATCAAGCGGTTCAAGACATGAATGCAATAACGGTAAGTGGTGCAGTTGCGGCAGAACGTGTAGTTGTGAAATCCAAAAAAGCGGCTTACAACAACGCGTCATGGGATTTGATTGATGCGAAAAATTCTGATTCCACAGTTTTGAAAAAAATCAAGGAAGAAGAATTACCAAAAGAGCTCCAAGGTAAAACCCTTGCGGAAAAGGAGAAATTTATTGCCGACAAAGCTGCCGAACGTGCTTTAATACAAGAAGAAATCGGAAAATTAGCCAAAGAAAGAGAAGCCTACATTCAAGCCGAAAAAGCCAAAGCGGTTGCAACCAAAGATGATTTTGGAACTGCCATCGCGAAATCACTAAAAGAAAAAGCTAAAACTATTGGCTACGAGTAAATTAACCCCGTTTTTTAATTTCTGCATCAAGTAAAAGGATGTTATTCTCAAGCGTTTTAACATCATTTTCATAACTCTCTATTTGCGAAGGTTTTAGTGTGCCTTTTGATTTTAAACTTAACTTACGACTTGCCAATTTTGAATTTTGGTCAAATTTCATTTTTTTCAAATTCAAGACACTCAAATCTGCTAAATCGCTTTCTAACAACGCTTTAACAGGATCGGAAAAATTTTCTTTTTGTTCCTTTTCTGTCGATTCTTCCTTCTTATTCGTTGAGGATGACGTTTCTGACTTCGTTTCTTTATTGGTAGATTTCGATGCGTCGCTTTTGATCGGCTCTGATTTCGTTTCTTCCACTTTCTTTGTTGGAGTAACTTCTTCCGTTTTTAAGGGTTCAACTCCTCCGAATAGCTTCCCCGCCTTTTTATCTGACTTTAATTTGTCTTGTTCAATTTTTATAACATCCTCCCGCGAATTGAAACTTTCTCGCTCTGACTTCACTAAAGGCATATTTCCTTTCGCGATCATGGCATTTGTTTTTTCCAATTTAACTTGCGCCAAATCACGATCCAATTCCATATCTCGGATATCATAGCTCAAATCAGAATGCTCCTTTGTACCACTTTGCAACTTATTACGATCTGCCGTCTTTTTTGTGATTTTTGAACTGAGATTTGCAATTTTCATCTCTAACATTTGTTTTGATGCTTGTAAACTCTCTGCTTGTGTTTTGGCAATATCTACTTTTTCTTCTTCCGCTGTTTCTTCCTTTTCTGAATTTGAGGTTGATGAAGTGTTTGACGATGAATTTGATTTAGCCGTCTCTGATGAAGAGCTAGTAGATGAAGAACTTCCTTTTGCACAGTCCATCAAGGTCAACCCCCACGCAGCTTCGAGCATTGAAACGGGCATTCCAGCATCTTTCACCAAAGGTTCAAAATCGAAATTTGCTTTTCCTTGCTCACTTAATTTAATGTAACCTTTCACATCCCATTTCTTTTCACCATTTGCAGTTTTTTTAATACCACTCATGTCCACACTCAAGGACAAAACCGAAGCATTATTGAAAACAACGTTTCCTTTATCATCAGTTTTACCTTTTGCAATTGCGACGTCCCCATGTTTCAAGGTAACATCCCAATAACAAAGTGGTGCGTTTTTATAGGTAATGGTAATGTCCACATTCATGGATTTCTGAGCAAAAACACTTGAGGAAGCAAGGAGAAAAAGAGCAAATAAAAAGCGCATACGTAAGGTTATTAATTGATTTTGAGGGCGAAAATAGAGATTTTATGCTAAATTGGGTAATCTCTTATTAATTAGGAATTTTTATTCAAACTTAAACTTAAAAAAAAAACGGATGCTTTCACACCCGTTCTTCGTTCTGTTCAATAGAGTCAACTACTTACAAATCGTCTCCTCTGTCATTTTAAGGATTTTGCGAACTTCTTCCAAAGTTGGAGCTTCTGCATAGGTTCTTAGTACAGGTTCTGTTCCTGAAGGACGAATCATCATCCAACGGTTTTCATCGAAGAAAAATTTGAAACCGTCAATTGTTTTTACTTCTTTCACTTCGTAATCACCAAAAGCTTTATAGTTGCCTGCTTTGCAATTCGCGATGATGTTTTGTTTCATTTCCTCAGTGATGTGCAAATCGTTTCGTTCAAATTTGAATGGACCAACGATGTCGTACACCTCATCAATCAATTCATCCAAAGTTTTACCTGATTTCGCCATGAATTCCCAGATGATTAATCCCATCCAAATTCCGTCGCGCTCAGGAATGTGACCTTTAACAGCAATTCCTCCAGATTCCTCTCCGCCTAACAAAACGTCCTCTTTCACCATGATTGAAGCGATTTCTTTAAAGCCGATTTTTGTAGTGGTGTGTTCCAAACCATAGTGCTCACACATTTTATAAACGCGTGGTGTTACACTAAATGCAATCGCCACTTTACCCGACATTTGCTTGTATTTCACTAAATAATGAATCAACAATAAAATGATATGATGCGAATCGATGAATTCTCCTTTTCCGTTGTACAATCCAATTCTGTCCGCGTCACCATCAGTTGCTAGAGCACAGTAAATTCCTTCATTTGAAGTGATGTAAGCTTCTAACTCTTTCAGGTTTTTAGCAATCGGCTCAGGTGCTTGTCCCATGAACGACGGATTAGGGTCGCAATGCAATAACTCTACATTTGGTAAAATACGAGGCATTACACGCTGACCAGCACCATACATCGCATCGTAAACCAAACGCATTCCTGATTTTTCAATCGCTTCTAAATCGAAGTTCTTTTTAACGTGATCCACATACAATGTTTCAATATCAATCACTTCTACTTTACCAGCGGCCATAGCTTCCTCGATAGAAATGTTTTCAAAATCGATGCTACAAACTTCTGGGATGATATCTTCCACTTCTTGAACATATTCCGGTTGAAGCGGTCCACCAAAATCTGCCTTCAATTTATAACCGTTGTATGAAGGAGGATTGTGACTTGCTGTTAAATCTACTCCAATCTGACAGCCAAATTGATACGCAGCCAAAGAAATCATTGGAGTTGAAACGAATCCACGCGACATTTTCACCGGAATTCCTTGTGCAATAAATACTTTTACTGCTGTTTCCATGAATAATTCTCCTGCGAAACGACAATCGTGACCAACAAATACAGAAGGATTCTCGTAATTCTTTTTCAACCAAATTCCTGTTGCTTCCGTAACACGCGCTACGTTATCAACTGTGAATTCTTTTGCGATGATAGCTCTCCAGCCGTCAGTTCCAAATTTAATTTTTAAAGCCATAGTTTTTAGGATTGAACATGTAAAATTGAAAATGTAAAATGGTTTCAAATTCTACATTTTACATTCTAAATTATTTATTAAAGTTTTTTATCGTTTTCTCAATAATTCCAACGCATTCCAATAATTGATCTTCTGTGATTACCAATGGTGGTGCGAAGCGAATGATGTTTCCGTGAGTTGGTTTTGCTAGTAAACCGTTTTCTTTTAAAGCTACGCATAAATTCCAGGCAGTTGGGCTATCTTCCGTGTCGTTTACAACAATTGCATTCAACAAACCTTTTCCACGAACTTTCACGACTAAATCGGAATTTTCAATGATGCGATTCATTTCTTTTCTGAAAATATGTCCCAAACGGCGTGCATTTTGAATCAAGCCTTCTTCTTGAACAGCATCTAGTGCAGCAATCGCAACTTTCGCAGCAATCGGATTTCCTCCAAAAGTTGATCCGTGTTGCCCAGGTTTTATAACCATCATAATTTCGTCGTCAGCCAGCACTGCTGAAACAGGATAAACACCTCCTGAAAGTGCCTTTCCTAGAATCAAAATATCTGGACGGTTATACGTTTCTGTTTGACGTTCGCATTTATTTTCACACGTACAATTTCCACAAACAGCTAACAAACTTCCTGTGCGCGCGATTCCTGTTTGAACTTCGTCAGCAATGAAAAGGACTCCGTTTTCAGTACACAATCTTCTAGCATTAGTTAAGAAATCATCTGCCGGTGTATACACTCCAGCTTCTCCTTGAATTGGTTCTACCAAAAATCCTGCAACGTTTGGTAATTTTAAAGCTGCTTCCAAGGCATTCAAATCGTCGTAAGGAATTGCCACAAAACCTGGTGCATAAGGTCCAAAGTTTTTATTTGAATCTGGATCACTTGAAAAAGAAACAATAGTAGTTGTACGTCCGTGGAAATTACCTTCACAAACTACAATCACCGCTTGGTTTTCAGCAATTCCTTTTTTCTCATAAGCCCATTTACGACATAATTTTATCGCTGTTTCCACTGCTTCAGCGCCTGTGTTCATTGGCAAAACTTTGTCAAAACCAAAAAGATTGGTGACATATTTTTCGTATTCACCTAATGAGTCGTTGTAAAAAGCACGCGATGTTAACGCTAAAGTTTGCGCTTGATCAATTAATGCTTTTGTAATTTTCGGGTGACAATGACCTTGATTTACAGCAGAATATGCTGATAAAAAATCGAAATATTGTTTGCCTTCCACATCCCAAACAAATACCCCTTCACCTCTGCTTAAAACAACTGGAAGTGGGTGATAATTGTGCGCACCGAATTTATCTTCAAGTGCGATTAATGATTGGGAAGTTGTGGCATTCATCGCTTCATTCATAAAATACGTGTAAGGACGGCAAATATAGTCAAATCAGTTGCTAGGACATAACTCAAGGAAGGAAAGCAAACAGAAAAACAAGTAGTAAGAATGATAAAGGTAAGGCTTCAAGTGCAATGATGTAATTAAAATTAAGATTTCATTTACTGAAGAAAAAGACAAATTTAGCAGATTTCAGCTGATGTTTGATGCGAGTTTTTTTGATATAATAAGAAGTATTTTTTTATTTTTTAAATCTTCTATTATTTAATACTGATAAAGAATATAGCGTTTTTTAGTTTACAGTAAACTATTTACTGTAAACTAGTATATTTGCACGGTGAAAACAAAAGATAAAATTCGTAAAATTATTCGTAAAAGAGGTCAAGTTTCGATACACGAGTTGTGTGAACTTTTAGGAGCTTCCCGGCAATACATTCATCGAATGATTAGTGAGCTTGAAGAAGAGAACGAAGTCCAAAAATTGGGAAAAGCGCCTCATGTTTATTATTCCTTAATTCACAATGAATCGGAAAAAGAAACGCCAATCATTTCTTATGAAAAGGAGCAGTTTTTAAACCAACATTTTCTTTTGATTGATCCGCTTGGTAATTGTTTAGAAGGATTGAAAGCCATGAATTATTGGTGTGAAAAGCAACAACTTCAATTAACAAAAACAATTGACGAGTACCTTGAAACGCGAAATAAATACTTGGAGTATTTCAATGAGAACGGAATGATTGATGGACTTTCGAAATTGTCAAATACATCAGGAATTAATGAAATTGGGGTTGACGCGCTTTATTATTTGGATTTTTACGCCATTGAAAGATTTGGAAAAACGCATTTAGGAACTTTGATGCACTATGCGAAACAAGGACAGAATAAACTATTAATGAAAAGAATAGCTGAAGAAATAAAACAGCGTATTTATAATTACATCAACCAACAAAATGTAGACGCTGTAGTATTTGTCCCACCAACGATTTCAAGAAAAATCCAGATAATGACCGAACTTGAAAAGCTTTTGAAAATTAACTTGCCAAAAGTCAAGGTGAATAAAATAAAAACGCCAATCATTATCCCTCAAAAAGCACTTTCTAAAATCTTTGAGCGTCTTGCCAATGCAAGAAATACGTTTGTTGTGCCTCTACAAAAAAGCTACAATCACGTTCTCATCATTGACGATGCTGTTGGAAGTGGTGCCACGATAAATGAGATAGCAATTAAACTAAAACAAAAAAAGATAGCGACAAAAATTACAGGATTAGCTATTACAGGAAGCTTCAAAGGGTTTGATGTGATTTCCGAGTTATAGTTTGTTTATTTCTAATTGTTTTTGCAGACTTCATTCTTTTCTAAATACCACCAACTGACCCCGTCCGAATAGCCGACCAAAATAATACGAAGGTGGATCCAAAAGCGTGTCATTTTCACTGTTGAAGTTTACACTTGGTAACACACTAGGGTCAGCGAAAAAGGTAGGATCAATAACTTTATTCGTTTCATGTCCTTTTTTTAAAGATGTAATTAAACTGTCGAACTGTTGTGAGTAGCGAAACATTTGAACCGATCGGTAAGCAAAAACTACAAAGAATAACAGACTCGTCGCAACCACTATTTCATAGCGAAAAGGGACAACTTTAATCTTTGTCGTAAGTAATAAAACGAGGGGCACAATTAGAAACAATAGCGGGGTCCATGCGCGAGTTGGTCCTGGATTATGGAAGGCGAAAAAAAGAGGAAGAAAAGTTCCTACTGAAATTGAAACGAAGTAAGTGAAAACAAATTTCTTGCCCCAAACGATATTACTGAAACTAATCAAATGATGCAAAATCCAACAAACAACCAAAATGGAAATGATTCTGAATTTACTGGGTAGAAGCATAAATCCTTCGTTCCAAGTTTCCAAAGAATTTTGCTGAATATCCATTCGTGCAGAAATTCCACCACTAAAAAAGCTAATTATTGGAAAAAAAGATAACGCAATAATTAATAGAAAAGGAAGGTGAAACTTCTTCCAATCAAAAGTAGAAACCAAAAAAGCATGCAAGACAACTATCAAAACTAAACTGAAAGCCATGTTCTCGGCGCATCCTCCGACCAATAGTGAAAAAAGCATTTGTTTAAGGAATGATGCCTGTGAACTAAAAAAATACCGCAACCAATGCAACATAAAAACAAAACCCCATAAGTAAAGTGAGGTACCTGCAAACCAAAACCAAGTTTCTTGCGGATTAGGAGTGAGTAAATAACAAATATAACATGCGAAGATGGTTATCAAATAAGGTCTGTCTTCCTCAAAAAATACTATTTTAGAAGCTTTCAAGAAGTTCAAGAAGTGAAAAACGGCATGATATACCGCTAGAAAAGTAATTACAAAGAATAAAGGCAGTATGCTCAAAAAACTGTTTGCAGATGACGTCAACCAAACTGGAAGTCCCATTATGGTGTATCCGACGTATCGAATATTGAATCCGAAATCACAATAAAAATTTGGGAAACCAGAAGATTTTAGTTCATGATACATCCAAAAATCATCTCCCACCATACGAATTGAAAAACTGGCCGCAATAAAGAAAAAAACTATTCCGCCTGCTAACAATAAGGTGGCAGAATTTAGAACACTATTTTTCCACGAATTTCCCTTGAATGAATAAATCATAAATTTATTTAATGCAATACTTATTTGTCATATAACAAATAAAGTATTTATACATTTGCATCGTGAAAGTAACACAATTAAAACGATTTTTCGGGTATTTCTTCAGCACTTTACTGTTGTTGAACATCGTTTTTGTTTCATTGCACACGTCAAAACAGATTGGTTTAAATAAAACAACTCCAAGCGATTCGTTAAAAATCGGAGAAAAAAACCAATTGGATCATTTCGCACTAAAAGCTATAGAAGAGAAAGACGGTTCGGAAACAAAAGAATCATTTGTCGATGGTCTTCAACCTTTAATATATTCAGTAAGTTCGTTTTATAATTTTTTCAAATTTGCTCGAACAAAAAATGAACTATCCACTTCTCGAAACGAAAAAGATGCTAGTTCAAAACTTCCCTATTATCTTATCTACCAAGACTTTAGATTGTAGAATAAACTTTTAGTAGTTCACTAAATTGTTTAATTCTAATCTAAAGCTATGGAAAATTCAGATCAGGAAATTTCTTCCATATTAACAAAAATAAAACGGTATTTACCCAATCAAGCACCTCTAAAAGACTTCGTATTTCTAAACACATTGGCTTGTTTTCAAGACAGAAAGTTTCATCAAGCCATGCACGAAGCCTCTTCGATTTTTGGAGTAAGAACATATTACACGATTGAAGATTTTAGACGTCTTTTTAAAGAAGGTCAAATTAAATCCGAAATTCTTGAAAAGGTTTTATCCAACCGCAACTTAAATATTGAAGAATGGAATAAAATTTTGTTCGAACATATTTTTGCAAGTGATGCTCCTGCTCGTATTGGACGCTTAAGGAAAAACTGGAAGGAAAGATATAAAATCGATATTGATTCCACCGTTCACCCTACCCTTTTTCGTATCATTGGTAGTTATCTCGACCAAGGAATTTCAATTTGGAATTTCCCAGGCATACAGAATGGATTTCTCAATTCGTTGCGCGAGATGGAACGTACGAGCTTATCCAGTTTTTTCAACGATGAACGCGCAAAAGACCTGCTTTTATCGGGAGCAAGTTTGGAAGATTTATTAAAAATTGTAGTTGGTACTCCCGAACATTACGAGCAATACCTTTTCGATCAGCAGTTTGCACATCCAGGGTGGTCAGGAATTGTAGCCATAATCGAAGCGAATCCAAAAACACTTCTTGACACTCGAGAAATTACGTTGGAAGATTTAATCTGCCTAGAATTACTACTTGAAATTGATACACTCGATCAAGTTTATGGCTCTGTCTGGGCACCAATTGGAATTAGTTACGAAACGAAATCCAAAGGAGTCATTGAGCCAATTGGCGACAATACCGAAAGCATTACTTTGTCTATCTTTCAAGAAGCCTACGAATGGAGTTATTATGAGGAAGTTCTCAACGGAATTTTGAAAAGAGAAAAGTTCCCAGAAGAGCACCCAAGCATTCCATCCTTTCAAGGTGTGTTTTGTATTGATGACAGAGAATGTTCCATTCGTCGGCAATTGGAAAAGCAAGATGCAAACTGCGAAACCTACGGAACACCAGGACATTTCAACGTTGAATTTTATTTCCAGCCAAACAACAGTAAATTCTACACAAAGGTTTGTCCTGCGCCAATAACACCGAAATTCATTATTCAAGAGAAAAACGATAAAAAACGAGAGCGGAAAGATTTCCACTTTTCAAAATTCTCTCTCGGATTACTTTCTGGATTTATAATGAGTTTCGTTTATGGATTCTTTTCAGCATTTAAAATGTTGTTCACGATTTTCCGTCCAATGCAAAGTGCCACCTTCGTTACTTCGATGAACCACATGGATCCAAGTTCGACCTTAACAGTATTGAACGAGAACAATGCGGTAACTCCCGAAGGATTGCAAATTGGTTTCACAGTCGATGAAATGGCAACGCGCTTGTATGACTTATTGATGAGTATTGGATTAAACGACCATTTTGCTTCTTTAGTTTACTTCGTTGGACATGGTTCAAGTAGTTCCAATAACCCATATTACACCACCATGGACTGTGGGGCGTGTTCATGTAAACCTGGTTCGGTCAATGCACGCGTGATTAGTTGGATAGCTAATCATCCTCCAGTTCGTGAAAAGTTGAGAGAAAGAGGACTTCATATTCCAGATTCAACTCAGTTTATTGGTGCTTTACACGATACTGGACGTGACGAAATCGCTTATTACATCGACGTAGCTTTAACAGTTGAAAATTTAGAAAAACACAAAGAAGTTACTCAAACCTTTAATAAAGCGCTCATGCTCAACGCGAAAGAACGTTCACGTCGCTTTTTCTCCATAGACACATCAAAATCCGCTGAAAAAATTCATAAACAAGTGAAATTCAGAACTGTTTCCTTATTTGAGACGCGTCCTGAATTGGATCATGCAACGGCGACTTTGTGTATTGTTGGAAGACGTGATTTGACAAGAGGCTTGTTTTTAGATCGTCGAGCTTTCTTGAATTCTTACAATTACCAACTCGATTCCGACGGGAAATTTTTACAAGGAATTTTGAATGCGGCAAGTCCGGTTTGTGGCGGAATTAACTTGAACTATTACTTCTCAAAAGTGGATAATCAAAACTTCGGAGCGGGAACAAAATTGGCACATAATGTCATTGGATTGTACGGTGTTTCGAATGGAATTGACGGTGATTTACGGTTTGGTTTACCCAAGCAAATGATTGAATTACACGATCCTTTGCGACTATTAATGATTGTCGAGCATTTTCCAGAAGTCGTTTTAAATACGATAAAAGTCAATCCTTGCACTTATGAATGGTATGAAAACAACTGGATTCATTTGGTGGTATTTCATCCAGAAGAACATCGGTTTTATCGCTTCAACGAAGGACAATTTTCGCATTTGGAATTGACCGAACTCGAAATTCCTGTGATTGCAGATTTAACCGCTGTCATTGAGAAAACAGACAAAAATCTACCTGTTTATATTTTAAAATAATTGGTCATGGAAAATGTATTAAAAATCTTCATCATCTTGCCGATTATTGCTTTTCTAATCAGCTTGATTTTACCGAAAAAAAACGAAACACTCATTGCACGAAACACACAATTTGCAGTTATCGGTCATTTCTTATTGTCCATTGGTTTCACTGTCTATTGGGCTTTTCATGGTGCAGAGGTAATTAATTTGAAAGAGTTTTCAATTTACAAATCAACCGATTATGATTTCTTTATTGATTTCTATTTTGATTACATCACATTGACATTTTTGATTTTAGGGTCATTTATCACTTCCATTATTACCATTTTCAGCAGTAACTATTTGCACCGGGAAGAAGGATACAAACGATTCTTTAGCACACTTTTGGTTTTTTATGTTGGTTACAACATCATTATCTTCTCTGGGAACATTGAAACGCTTTTCGTAGGATGGGAAGTACTTGGGATTTCTTCATTCCTGCTGATTTCATTTTATCGCGATCGCTACATTCCAGTTAAAAATGCGCTCAAAGTGTTCTCCATTTATCGAATTGGCGATGTCGGAATTATTTTAGTGATGTGGTTATCACACCATCTTTGGAACGAAAATATTTCATTCTTTAAATTGAACAATGCTCATTTAGTTCATGAGCACATCAACTCCAATTCTCTAGTTGGTCTAGGAATTGCAATGATGATTTTCATTTCAGCAGCTGCAAAATCGGCACAATTACCGTTTTCTTCATGGTTGCCGAGAGCCATGGAAGGGCCAACACCTTCAAGTGCGGTTTTTTATGGCTCATTGTCGGTTCATATTGGCGCATTCTTATTACTTCGAACTGAACCCTTCTGGAAATTCCAAATTGGATTTCGCGTATTTTTATTTCTAATAGGTTTACTTACTTCCATCTACGCTACATTAGTGGGACGTGTTCAAAGTTCCATAAAGAGCCAAATTGCCTATGCCTCCATGTCGCAAATCGGAATCATTTTTATGGAAATCGCACTTGGCTGGAATACATTTGCTTTGGTACACATTGTTGGAAATGCATGTCTTCGTTCGTACCAATTATTAATTTCTCCTTCTGTCGTAAGTTACCGTATCCGAGAACAATTTTACGAATTTGTGCCACGTTTAAAAACCATTGAAGACACATGGCCAAAACGAGTCGAATACACCATTTACATTCTCAGTTTAAAGGAATGGAATTTGGACTTCGCGCACTATTTTTTCTTATGGAAACCTCTAAAATCGATGGGGCAAAATTGGAAAATGATGCGGTTCAAATTCATTTTTGTTTTGGTCGGATTAAGTTTAATTTTTGGAATTACAACGCTATTTTTCGGGTCTCATATTCATCCTTTATTCAAAAGCGCTTTTCCAGCATTCTTTGCCATGGTTGGATTCATGATTGTAATAAAGGCTTTTACAGAAAGAGATAGTGTGCGAAAAAGTTGGTCTTTGATTATGCTCAATCACATTTCAATTGCTATAGCCATCTCATTCAGCGAGCATTTTTCATGGCTGCATCACGTTTGGTATTTAAGCGGAATCATTGTTTCGTGGTCAATTGGTTTAATAACCATAAATCGACTGAGAAAAACAGAATGGGTCAGTTTGAATCAATTTTCAGGTTTAGGACAAAAACATCCGAAAACAGCAATCGTATTCTTTCTTTGTTCATTAGGACTTTCTGGGTTTCCAATTACCCCATCCTTTATTGGCGAAGACTTAATTTTTTCACACATTGAGTATGATCAGGTTGGCTTAGCCTTTTTCACCTCTTTAAGTTTAATCGTAAACGGACTTGCCTCAATTCGGATTTATTCTCGAATTTTCTTAGGTCCTAATTCAAAATTAATTCGCGGAGCTGCGCGTCGTTCAGCATAAATAATCCTTAAAAATAATTATCATGAGTAAAATACATCTTCCAAAAGACGGACTTGCAGGTCTAAAAGAAAATTGGTCTTCTGATGCATTGTCTGGTTTTCTAGTATTCTTGCTTGCTTTACCGCTAAGTCTAGGTATCGCAGGTGCTTCTGACTTCCCTCCTATTTATGGATTAATCACTGCAATGATTGGTGGGGTGGTCGTTAGTTTATTTGCAGGCTCATTGCTTACCATTAAAGGTCCAGCCGCTGGTTTGATCGTTATTGTTGCTGGTGCCGTTGCAGAATTCGGTGGTGGAGAAACAGGTTGGCATTTGGCTTTAGGAGCCATTGTTGTCGCGGGCGTTATCCAAGTAGTTTTCGGAATTCTCAAATTAGGACGATTCGGAGATTTTTTCCCACTTTCAGCAGTACACGGTATGTTGGCGGCAATCGGACTTATCATCTTATCCAAACAAATTCACATTCTACTTGGATTCAACCCATTAACACCTGAAGGAAAACCAATGGTAGAACCAATTGAGTTAATCATAGAATTGAAAAATTCTTTCACCAACTTCTTCCAACACCGTGATGTAGTTATCGTTGGATTGGTGAGTTTGTTAATTGTTTTTGGATGGCCAATGATTCCTATAAAAGCCATGAAGAAAATTCCAGCTGCATTAGTCGTTTTAATCGTCGCTATTCCGCTTTCGAAAATGATGGGAATGCAAAATACCGATGCATACAAACCATTATTAGAATTTAAAGAAGGACTTGTAGATATTATCGGCGTTAAAGTTTCTTTCGCTGGAACCTCCAATGTCGGCACTTTTATAAAATATGTAATCATGTTCGCACTTGTGGGAAGTCTAGAAGCACTTTTGACGGTAAAAGCCATTGATATGATGGATCCCTTCAAACGTAAAGCCAATAAAGACAAAGACCTTATCGCGGTGGGAATTGGCAATATCGTAGCTGGAATATTGGGTGGCTTACCGATGATTAGTGAAGTTGCGCGTTCATCTGCCAACGTAAGCAATGGCGCAAAAACAAGATGGGCAAATTTCTTCCATGGGTTCTTTATTTTGTTGTTCCTTTTGTTGGCGGTTTACTTTTCCAATCTTATCCCTAAAACTGCTCTAGCTGCAATGCTAATTGGTGTTGGATACAAACTAGCACATCCGAAAGAATTTCGACACATGTTTAAGATTGGACCTGATCAATTATTGGTTTTCGTTATCACCATTGTTGCAACCCTAGCAACGGATTTATTAATTGGTATCGGAGCAGGTATTTTGGTCAAATTAATCCTACATACCTTAAGAGGGGTTACAATCAAGGATATGTTCAAGTTGAAGTATGAACTCAAGGGTACTAAAATTAATGTGAATGGAGCTATCGTTTTCAGTAACTTTTTAAGTCTTCAAAAGATAATCAATGGCTTTTCTGAAAAAGAAAATGTCACTATCGACTTAACAAATTGTCATTTCGTAGATCACTCCTCCATTGAATCACTTCATCAATTGGAACACGATTTCAAAGCAGCAGGTGGCTACTTGAACCTGATTGGAATGAATGAGTTTGTAAACCTTCATGGTAGTAAACACAATTTAGCGGCTCGTAAACGAAAAAAATAATTTATATACTAACCATAAGCTGGATTCAATTTTCCACTATCCGGTCAAAAATAACCGTACTCATGAAAAAGATTTTCTTCATGTTAATATTACTTTCATGCACAGTAATTTCGGCACAAAACGCACCTAAAGAATTGAAATTTAACTTTACCGAGAAAGGTGACTATTTCATTAAAATGACCTTTCTAAACCAAACATGGTTGCGATACAACAATAATAATCCAGGATCGACACTTTTTGATGTTCAAAAGGACAAAATTTTTGATATTGGATTACGAAGAACACGTTTACAATTGTTTGGTCAACTTTCAAAACATGTGTTCTTTTATACACAACTAGGACAAAACAATTTTACCTTTAACAGCGCTCGAAAACAAGGTTTCTTCATTCATGATGCTCTAGGCGAGGTGCGCGTTTACGATAAACACCTCTCTGTCGGCGCTGGACTAACAGGTTGGAGCGGTCTGGCTCGATTTGCATCGCCGGGAGTAGGTTCGATTTTAATGTTAGACGCACCACTTTACGAACAAGCGACTAACGACATTACCGATCAATTTTTACGAAAACTAAGTATTTATGCGAAAGGGAAATTAGGGAAACTGGATTATCGATTCGTCGTTTCAAAACCCATGGCAGATCAACTCGCATCGGCATCAGGAGGGAATTTTGGCCCAACTGCTTCGTTTTCAAAACTCCCTTCAAAATTGCAGTACAACGGTTATATCAATTATCAATTTCTAGACGAAGAGAGTAATTTACTTCCTTACACAACAGGTACCTATCTTGGTAAAAAACGCATCTTTAACTTAGGGGCAGGCTTTGTTCACCAAAAAGACGCGATTTGGCGTTCCGACAATAACGGTGACACCTTACTTTCGGCGTTAAATTTAGTTTCCATTGATGCCTTTTTGGACCTTCCGTTGGATAAAGAAAAACAAAACGCTTTAACCGCATATACTGCTTTTCAATACAGTGACTATGGTAAAAACTACATACGTAATCTTGGCCCAATGAATCCAATGACAGGTACGACAACAACAGGTGCATCGATAAATGGTGCTGGAAACGCTTGGCCAACAATGGGTACAGGTCTCACCTTCTTCGGACAAATTGGATATAAATTCAAAAATGATTTATTTAAAAATGATTGGGGAACACTTCAACCTTATGCAGGAGTTCAAGCGTTTAAATATGATTACTTCAATCAGGCTGCAGCTACCTTCGACGTTGGATTGAATTGGTTAATTGATGTACACCGCTCGAAACTTACCTTAAACTATGAAAATCGTCCTGTGTTCAATAGCTTATCTGACGGAACGCGTAGAGTAACAGACAGAAAAGGTACGGTTGTGTTGCAGTATCAGATATTTTTGTAAAAAAGATGTGTTTGTTAATTTGCCAATTGTCTAATCAAATATTAGCCCATTGAATAATTAGCAAATTAAATGATAAGTTCATACTAACCTGATTCAAAAAGCGCCGAAATCAGTAGTTTTGTGTCACAAAAATTAAGCTTATGCGCGTTGCAGTTGTTGGTGCTACCGGAATGGTAGGAAATGTCATGTTGGAAGTTCTCAGAGAACGAAATTTTCCAATAACCGAGTTGATTCCTGTGGCTTCTGAAAAATCCGTTGGAAAAACAATCGACTTTGGAGGACTAGAATGTAGAGTGGTTGGATTAGCTACTGCCGTTGAAATGCGTCCCGATATTGCGATTTTTTCAGCAGGAGGTGAAACTTCCTTAGAATGGGCACCAAAATTTGCAGCAGTTGGAACAACGGTAATTGACAATTCCTCCGCTTGGCGAATGGATCCCGATAAAAAATTAATCGTTCCAGAAATCAATGGAAACTTACTTACGGAAGCTGATAAAATCATCGCTAATCCAAATTGCTCAACGATTCAATTGGTGATGGTACTCGCACCTTTACACCATAAATATGGCATCAAACGCGTCATCGTTTCTACTTACCAATCCATCACAGGAACTGGTGTGAAAGCCGTTCAACAAATGGAAAACGAACGAGCAGGTATATCAGGAGAAATGGCATACAAATATCCTATCGATAAAAACTGTATTCCACAATGCGATTCATTTTTGGACAACGGCTACACCAAAGAAGAAATGAAGTTGACCAACGAAACGAAAAAAATCTTGGACCCCGTAATCAATGTTTCAGCAACAGCAGTGCGTGTTCCTGTGGTTGGAGGTCACTCTGAAGCGGTCAATATTGAGTTTGAAAATGATTTTGATTTATCCGATATCCGACGAATTTTACATGAAACCAATGGTGTTACACTGAAAGATGATCCGACAACTTACACGTATCCAATGCCAAAATTTGCGCAAGGAAAAGATGATGTTTTTGTCGGAAGAATTCGACGTGATGAAAGTCAGTCAAACTCCCTGAATTTATGGATTGTTGCTGATAACTTGAGAAAAGGAGCAGCTACAAACGCAGTTCAAATTGCTGAGATTATTAAGCGATTTTTCAATTAATCATCGTTGAAAATACCACATTTTCATGTTTTTAAATCGGAAATTGAGGGAATTGTACGTCCTGAAAAGTTCACGTTTCCATTTTATTACACGCCTCACACATTTGCCGAAATTGCCGTAAAAGAAGTTCAATTCAATCTCTCTTTACCCAGTTTTTTGGAGCATAATTTTGGATTTTCAGTTAGTCGTTTCATGGCGCAAGGTAAAATGTTTGGCGTTCTTGTAGTTGAAAACCAACAACACCAACTTGGTTATTTAGTTGCTTATTCTGGAAAATTAAACGGAAACGAACCGGCTAATTATTTCGTGCCTCCCGTTTTCGACACGCATCGTCCTGATGGGTTTTATAAAAATGGGGAAAAAGAACTGAATCTCCTGAACGAGCGAATAGAAGCAATGGAAAACAATGTCGATTTTTTATCGCTTCAAGAAGAACTCAAAATCTATCTTCAAACTTCTGAAAATGAATTAACTATTCATAAAAATCAAATTGCGAAAAACAAAGAAAAACGAAATGAACTTAGAATAGCACTATTCACTTCTAACGATGCAAAAAGTGAAGAAAAACTTAAGGAACTCGACGAAGAAAGTAAGCGGGAACAATTGTTTTTGAAGCATTTAAAACGAACAATCAACGAACAAAAAACCACGTTAGAAGCAAAAATTAGTCAGCATCTTGAAAACATTTCCTCCTTAAAATCGCTCCGCGGAAGTTTAAGTAAATCCCTTCAAGAACAAATTTTTCGTCAGTACACCTTTCTCAACAAAAACAAAAAAGAACGCAGTTTACTTTCAATATTCGAGCAAACCGTTTTCAAAACCCCACCCTCTGGAGCAGGAGAATGTGCAGCTCCGAAGTTGTTGCAATATGCTTTTTTAAACGACCTCTCGCCGATTTGTATGGCAGAATTTTGGTGGGGAAAATCACCCGAATCCGAAGTTCGAGTACATCAGCAATTTTATCCTGCCTGTCGCGGAAAATGCGAACCGATTTTAGGACACATGTTGACGGGAATTCCTTTAGACCCCAATCCAATTATCGCCGAACGAAGTTTTCCTGAAATCGAAATTTTGTACGAAGATTCCGAAATCGTGGTAGTTAACAAACCAGAAGGCGTTCTTTCTGTTCCTGGTAAATCGGATCTAAAAAGCATTCAAACATGGTTGGAAAATCGTTCAAAAGAAGAAGAAAAAACAACCTTGGTGCATCGTTTAGACATGGGGACATCGGGAATTTTATTAGCCGCTAAAAATCCTGACGCTTATAAAAAGTTACAAATTCAGTTTATCAAACGCAAGGTACACAAGGAATACATTGCCATTTTGGAAAAAGAAATTCAGTCAAATAAAGGTGAAATTGATTTGCCACTTTGTTTAGATATCAATGACCGTCCGAAGCAAATGGTCGATTTTGAAAGTGGAAAACCTGCTCTCACTCACTTTCATGTTCTCGAAAAAAGGGATGGAAAAACACGTATTCTTTTTCAACCTCATACTGGTCGAACCCACCAATTAAGGGTACATGCAGCTCACAAAAATGGCTTGAACGCACCAATTATGGGAGATGACTTATATGGTAATAAAGCCGACAGATTGTATTTACACGCCGCAAATTTGAAATTTCGACACCCTTCCTCCAATGAAATTATTGAAATTCGTTGTAATCCATCCTTTTGAAATCAAACTGAAAAGTATTTTAATTGGATTGAATTAATTGAAAAAAATTACTTTATTTTACACAACACACGAAAACTTAACAATATGAAAAGATTACTAATCAAATCGTTTTTATCCCTCTTTTTGATTGGAACAGCCTCTGTAAATGCGCAATGTCCAGTGACTTCGACTCCAGGAAATGAATGTACTTACGGTGATCAAATAGATTTATTCAAGATAAACAACATTGCTTCTACAGGAAGTTTAGGCTGTAGTCCTAATGGTTACGCATCGTTTAATTCACCAATTTGGACACTTACTCAAGGCCAAACCTATAATTGGTATGCAGAGGTGGGTTATGATAACGGAGTTCCATTTTATCCTGAAGCAATTGCCATTTGGATTGACTTGAACAACGATGGATTTTATGGTGACGATGAGTTGGTTGTAAATTCTTCTGCATCTGCAATACACAGTGGAACATTAACCATTCCTCTCAGTACCTTGCCAGCTAACAATATTTCGATGCGCGTTCGCTGTGCCTACGAAGCAGAAGGTGTAACCCCTTGGACGGCATCAATGGCATGTAACGCAGATTTTACTTACGGAGAAACGGAAGATTACAAAATCAATGTTGTATGTCCTAATCTCGTAGCGCCAACTGCCACGGCAACTCAAAATGTATGTAATAATCAAGCTTCTTCCATTTCTGCAAGCACAGGACTTGGTGTCATTACATGGTATTCTCAAGCTTCGGGAGGGACATCAATCGGAACAGGTTCACCGTTTAGCGTTGGAAGTCCAACAACTAATGCTACTTATTATGCCGCTTCAGAAACCCCTGGCTGTGCTTCTTCAAGGACAACCATCAACACAGAAGTTCGAGCAGTTCCAACAGTGGATGTCGGGAATACCTTAAGTAATTGTGGTCCAGGATTAACAATAGACGCTGGTAATGCCGGTTCATCTTTTCTTTGGAACAATGGGGCAACGACTCAAACCACAATTGCTGATACCTCAGGAAACTATGCCGTGGTTGTAACGAACTCTTTTGGATGTACTGGAACAGATAATGTTTCGGTAACAATTAATCCGGTACCAACAATTAACCCAATCGACGATAGAAATTTATGTTCTTCAGCTTCGGTTGATGTGATTGTTGTTCCAAATATTTCAGGAGGAACCTATGTCTGGAATCCTGCGGTCGTGTCAGGAGGGTCGGTAACACTATCTCCATCTTCAACAACTACTTATTCTGTTATTTACTCCGTGAATGGATGTAATTCGCAACCAGAATCATTTACCGTGACGGTTTTGCCATCTCCCAACGTTAATTTAGGAAATGATATTACTGATGCGCAAGGATCCGTTACTTTAAATGCTGGATCTGGATTCACGAGTTATTTATGGAGCAATGGCGCAACAACTTCTTCAATTACAGTAACATCTACCGATGAATACACCGTTACCGTAACTGCGGCAAATGGTTGTACAGCGACCAGTTCAGTGAATGTCGGCTTTACAGGAATCGATGAAAATTCTATAATTAATTTCAATATCCACCCGAATCCTTTTAATTCTTCGATAGTTTTAAGTTCTTCTGAAATTGGTTCGGAATTCTCTTTGAATGACATCTCAGGCAAATCAATTTTAAAAGGTAAAATCACTTCCACTGAACAAGAATTACAACTTGAAAATTTACTAAAAGGGATCTACTTAATACAAGTTAACGGAACTAGTCAACGAATTATAAAGCAATAATCTTCTATTCTTATTTAGAAAGTCCATCATTTTTGGTGGACTTTTTTTTGTTTTAATCATTTGATTTTGAGTGTTATCAATCTTGTATAACAGTTAAATAAGTAATTTATGACTCAACAAAAAAACCCTAAGTTATCACCTAGGGTCTCATTTATATTGAAATTTTTATCTGAATTTAAGCGTCAATTTTCGCGTATTTCGCATTTTTCTCAATGAACTCACGACGAGGCGGAACATCATCACCCATCAACATCGAGAATATTTGATCACATTCAGCAGCGTTTTCGATGGTTACTTGACGCAAAGTTCGCGTTTCAGGATTCATTGTGGTATCCCAAAGTTGCTCCGCGTTCATCTCTCCTAAACCTTTATATCGTTGCACGTTCACTGAAGATTCGCTACCTCCACCTTTCAACTCTTGAATCAAGCGATCACGTTGGTCTTCGTTCCAAGCGTATTCCGCACGACCCGATTTTTTCACCAAATACAATGGCGGAGTAGCAATATAAACATACCCTTTCTCAATCAATTCTTTCATATAACGGAACAAGAAGGTCAAAATTAACGTTTCGATATGCGAACCATCAACGTCGGCATCACACATGATAATGATCTTGTGGTAACGTAATTTTTCAAGGTTTAATGCTTTCGAATCTTCTTCTGTTCCAATGCGAACCCCAAGTGCGGTGTAAATATTTTTAATCTCTTCGTTTTCAAATATTTTATGTTGCATTGCTTTTTCAACGTTCAAGATTTTACCTCTTAAAGGCATAATTGCTTGGAAGTGACGGTCGCGACCTTGTTTCGCTGTTCCGCCCGCAGAGTCTCCCTCAACGAAGTATATCTCACATGCAGCAGGGTCTTTTTCCGAACAGTCGGACAATTTACCAGGAAGCCCGGAACCAGTCAATACATTCTTGCGTTGCACCATTTCACGTGCTTTGCGTGCCGCATGACGGGCGCGAGCTGCTAATATCACTTTCTCTACAATCAAACGTGCCTCATTTGGATGTTCTTCCAGATAAGCAGATAGCATTTCAGAAACCGCTTGGCTAACAGGAGCGGTAACTTCACGGTTACCCAATTTCGTTTTGGTTTGCCCCTCAAATTGCGGTTCTTGTACTTTCACCGAAACAACCGCAGTTAATCCCTCACGGAAGTCATCACCGTCGATTTCGATTTTCTCTTTCGCCAACATCCCTGAATCAGTGGCATATTTTTTCAAGGTATTTGTCAAACCGCGACGGAAACCAGAAAGATGCGTTCCTCCTTCGTGAGTATTGATGTTGTTCACGTACGCCTGAATGTTTTCAGTGTAGGAGGTGTTATAAGTAAGCGCCACTTCGACTGGAATGTTTTCGCGTTCTCCTTCGAAATAAATAACATCATTGATGAGTGCCTCGCGATTTCTATCCAAGTATTGCGCAAATTCTCTCAAACCACCTTCGGAATGATAGGTCGTAGTTGGGAAACTTCCGTCTTCCGAGGCTACTCTTCTGTCTGTAAGCGTAATGGTAATCCCTTTATTTAAAAAAGCCAATTCACGCATTCGAGCAGCTAAAGTATCGAAATTGTATTCCGTTGATTCAAAAATAGTTCCATCTGGTTTGAACGTGACTTCTGTCCCGGTTTCGGTAGATTCACCCACCACTTTGACGTCGTACAACGGCTTACCGATACTATATTCTTGTTGGAAAATTTTCCCTTCGCGACGAACGGTGGCTTTCAAATGAATGGAAAGGGCATTCACACATGAAACCCCAACCCCGTGAAGTCCACCAGAAACTTTATAGGTGTCTTTGTCGAATTTACCACCAGCGTGCAGCACGGTCATTACCACCTCAAGAGCTGACTTTTTCTCTTTCGTATGCATCGCTGTAGGAATCCCACGACCGTTGTCCACAACAGTAATCGAATTATCTTCATTGATAAAAACGTTGATTTTATTACAATAACCAGCCAACGCTTCGTCGATAGAGTTGTCCACAACCTCGTAAACAAGATGGTGAAGTCCTTTAATTCCGACATCACCAATATACATTGCAGGTCGTTTCCTAACCGCTTCTAATCCTTCGAGTACCTGAATATTATCCGCTGAATAATTGTCCTTATTTAGTTCTTCTGACATAATTTAAATTGAAATTTTACGTAAAAATTTAAGCAGACAAAGATAATGAACTAAACAGACGAAGGGCGATTGATTTTGGATTTAAAAGGGGGATTTTTCAACAATTTAGACGAAATCGTTGATAGGTGTTGAAATGACGGAGCAACTCAAAAAAAGAAAGTGAGTATCCGTATTTATACCACAATATCAAATATACCGACGATGATAATAATAAATCATTTAATTTGAAAGTCCTTCAACCTCGGCGGAGGCATAATACCTATGTTTCAACGCCTTGGCGCCTAACCGAATAACTCAAGCTATGACCTCTAAAGAAACTATGTGGTTTTCAAATTCTTTAACCACATAGAAACATAGTTCGCTAGCGCGTAGGATAGAGCAGATTGAGGTTCACATAGAGATTTGAAAACACCCCAAAATCGCTATGTGTCAACGCTGTGGCGTCTATTTAAATTTCAAATCTAGATAATCTATGTAGTCAATCCTTAAAAACCCTTTTTCTGATTCGCTTTAAAAACCAGGTCTCATAATCAAGTTTTGAATTGGCGAAAAAAATGAGCTGAAAATGGTTTGAAAAAAGTGAAAAAAGATGACTTT
>JBDKEM010000056.1:0-83736 GCA_039795265.1 Bacteroidota bacterium
TTGCCGCAGTCGTTGCACCTGTTGACCAAGCGTAGCCAGTTCCGCCAGAAGCAGTTAGAGTGGCACTTGCCCCGTTACAAATCGTTCCGTCGTTGTTGGTCGTTCCAGAGGTTTCAGCAACTGCGATTGAGGTTGTGAAAACAGCAGGTTGGGTAATTGTAGCAGTAGTTGACGATGTGCATCCAGTTGCATCAACGATTGATATTGTATAATTTCCTGCCGCTAAACCTGTAAATGAATTACTGGATTGATTACCATTTCCAATGTTATATGTAAATGGACTGGTACCGCCTGAAGTTCCAATGGTTAAAGTACCATTACTTCCGCCATTACAAGATACATTGTTTTGTGAGGCAACATTGGAGGTAAATGCGCACCCCGTTGTAGTGAAATTTCGAACAACACCATATCTTGTACCTTGAGAATTGATCGCATAAGCTTTGAAGTAATATGTTGTAAGTGGACTTAGTCCGGCTATTGTTTCAGAAAATGTACCAGTTCCTGAACCATTCGAGTCTTTAGTTACACCAGAATCTCCAATGTTAGGATCAGTGTCGGTTGAAGAATAAACTATACCTCGTTCAGTTACTGAGGCTCCACCGTCTGAGGTAACATTCCCACCTAAAGTTGCTGAATTACTTGCGACTGAAGCAGCAGGAGCTGTTGAAACAGTTGGTGCTGTTACAGATGTGCCTATACTACTAAAAACAACATTGTCAATATATCCTGCAAAATTTCCTGTTGCGGTTAATGTTAACACAGTTGTAGTTGCAGGTAATGAGGATAGATCTACGGTAGTTGCATTATTTACCCCTAACGTGAAATTAACACTACCACCCGCATTACTTGTTATTGTAAAAATTCTTGGTATAGAAGTAAAGAACTTCAATGATGACGGTTGAAAAGGATTGTTATTAGATAAATACATCCGAACTTGAGTTTCATAAACAAGATAAGTTCCTCCGACATAAATGTAATTTCCAGTGGCTTTTGTTCCACTATCCCTTCCATCAAAAATTAAAGTGTGCGTGTTACCTCCATTTTCGTGAACCGATGCATTATTTGCACTTCCAGTAAAGCTCCCACTATTCACAATCTGTGCGCCATTCATTGAAAATGTTACTTGTAACAATTCGGTTAAATCTACTAATGCGATGGATCCTTTGATGGGAGTTGCGTTGATATCACCTTTTACTATTTCTAAATCCCAATCTGCAAGAGTTCCATTTCCAGTTTTATCATCTGAAGCGGCAAAGTCAATCGATGTAGAGTTCGATAAAATTTCAAGAAAATCCTCACCCTCTTGACCTTTTCCTAATTCACATCCATAAAACAAAAAGTCTCCCCCAATTTCAATTGAACGATTCAATGCATTTAAAAAATACGGATTTTTTTTCAAGTCTTTCGAGCGAATAATCGAGGAACCCAATTGCAATTCTCCAGGGTTAGCGTGTGAAAACAAGTGAACTGTTTTCAGACCTTTACGGTTATTTAGAATCGTGGTCAACGCCGTTAAACCATCTTCATTTTTGTCAATGAAAACCAATTCAACACCTGGTTTGGCAAGTTTGTAGAATTTTTCGAATTGGGAGACATTTTTGTCCACAATAATCAGCTCTTGCACTGCATAGCTTTTATTTAGGACCAATTCATTTTCGAAGTAAAGCGTATTCATTCTCGAAATCCCTAAATCTCCTTTCGATTTAAGTAAATCATGAGAAATAAAACTCAACTCATCATTACCTATGGTCGAATTAGACTTTTTACCACCTCCGTAGATTCCTCCTTTTCTAGAAGCTTGGTAGGAGCTTGTCCCTGCGTTAGCTGCGAATGAACTTGCCAAAACAGCAAGTTGCATCAAACTATTGCCAAACTTGGGTTGTATTGATTTAAGTATTCCTTTATTTGCCATAAAAGATAGATTTATTTTTTCGGACTAATAACATTGGCATTACTCCCAGCAGTATCATTCCAAAAGGCCATTTCAGCATATTTTTGGAATAAATCAGGAGGTAATATACTTTTTCGTTGAGTGAATTCAACTTTTCTTTTTACTGAATGTAAACCTTTGACCCCAATAGAATAATCGAACTCATCATGCGAATATTCAACATTGTCGAAGTCATGTTCGAAGTAAGGAAGATCTAAAAATTGATAAACGAGTTGCAATGTTTTCTTTGGAAACTGAGCTAGGAGATCATAATCAACTAATAGTAGTCGATTTGAATATTCACCATAAAATGCTTCCTTTAGTGCTGTCAAAGGCAAACCAACGACACCATTTATTAAACTTTCACATCTGGAGTAAACCGTAAGACGTGTTCCAGCATTAAACATTTTACTGTAATCAAAGGGATTTTTTCGATAGATTTTCTCAAAACTATCCATTATCCAAGCAGGATTTCTTACCAAACAAATCACCTTAAAGTCATCAAAAAGTTCTTCCAATTGATGCATTTTAGCAGTCCAAATTCGGCTTGTATCAAAAATCACTTCATTATCAACGTCTTTATAGTAGGAATTGAAAATTGCATTACACAAGTCAATTCGTTTTTTATCGTCGAAAAATGAGTAGAATTCACTACCTGCTCCGATTTGCTCCAAACAACCATTAATAATACTTGAAACAGGACTACTCATCCCTGCGTGAAAGGTAGGATTTTGAATTAAAATACCAGATAAAAGTGTTGAACCAGATCGAGGAAGTCCTGAAATGAAATGATATTTTTTCAAAAGTTAGAATTTGATTTTTACAAATTTATGATAATAAAGCAAAAATTGCTTGTTGACCAAAATTAAGTTTTTCTATCAATAAGATGTTTCTAACAGCATTTCATGTTGCAAGAGTAAGTCAACTCAACATTTTTTTTTAATAAATCGCTGGATGAATAGCATTGAACATGGTTTAATAGTTAACCTATTAAAGTAATCCCTTTGCACGCATATATTCATCCAAGGCTTCAATATCGTTGAACATTACCTCTCGGGCTTTACTTCCTTGGAACGGACCGATTATTCCCATTGCTTCCAATTGATCCACGATTCTACCTGCTCGGTTATACCCCAATTTTAACTTACGTTGCAACAAACTTGCTGAACCTTGCTGATTGATGACAACTATTCGTGCAGAATCCACAAACATCGCGTCAATTTCGTTCATGTCGAACTCTTTTTCATCCGCTTCTTCACCACTAAATTCAGGTAATAAAAGCGCATTCGGGAAGGCACGCTGATTGCCAATAAATTCACAGATGGATTCTACTTCCGGTGTGTCCACGAATCCACATTGCAAACGCTTCATGTCTGAACCTGTCAAAATTAACATGTCACCACGTCCAATTAATTGATCGGCGCCTGAATTATCTAGAATCGTTCGTGAGTCAATTTTTGATAACACCCTGAAGGCAATACGTGCCGGGAAATTGGCTTTGATCATACCTGTAATTACCGTTACCTGAGGACGTTGTGTAGCAACAATTAAGTGAATACCAATCGCTCGAGCTAATTGTGCCAAACGTGCAATCGGATGCTCCACATCTTTTCCTGCGGTCATAATCAAATCTGCAAACTCGTCAATCACCAAAACGATATACGGTAAATAACGGTGTCCTTTTTCTGGATTTAAGCGACGTTCAGCGAATTTTTTGTTGTACTCAATTATGGTTCGTACTCCAGCGTCTTTCAACAGTAAATAACGCGCGTCCATTTCGATTGTCAAGGAATTTAAGGTGTTGACAACTTTGCTGGTATCGGTTATAATTGCTTCTTCCTCTCCAGGTAATTTAGCGAGATAATGGCGCTCAATTTTATTGTACAAAGTCATCTCCACTTTTTTCGGATCGACGAGTACAAATTTCACTTGCGCAGGATGTTTTCGGTACAATAATGAAATCAAAATTGCATTCAAACCAACGGATTTACCTTGTCCCGTTGACCCAGCAACCAAAAGGTGCGGCATTTTTGTCAAGTCGAAAACAAAGGTTTCATTGGTAATGGTTTTCCCCATCACAATTGGCAATTCTCCGTCGAAATTTTGGAATTTTTCAGAAGCTATTAGGGAACGCATGCTCACCATTTCAGGTTTGGAATTCGGCACTTCGATACCAATAGTTCCTTTTCCAGGCATTGGCGCAATGATTCGAATTCCGAGTGCGCTCAAACTTAGTGCGATGTCATCTTCCAAATTCTTGATTTTCGAGATACGCACACCCGCAGCAGGAACGATTTCGTAAAGCGTCACCGTTGGTCCGACCGTCGCACGTATTTTTTCAATGTCGATTTTGTAATCAGATAACGTTTTGATGATACGGTCTTTGTTAGCTTCCAATTCGGCTTTGTCAATTGAAATAACGTTAGAGCCGTACTCACGCAACAAATCTACTGGAGGTAGTTGGTAATCTTCCAATTCTTTTTTCGGGTCAAATTCGCCGTGTTCACGCACCAAACGTGTCGCTAAATCCTCTTCATTTACGTCTAACGGATTGATTGGAACAGCGGACGGAACAGGATGAATTGGCGGAATGGGAACCTGTGGACTTTCCTCTGCAATGTTAATTTCAAAGTCATCAATGCCGGATTTTGGAGTAACTTCCTCTTCGGGTTGATAAATTTCTATTAAGTCACTAAAGTCGTTTTCTGCGTCCTTTTTCTTAGAAAAATCAACTGTTTCAGAAACAAAGTCGGGTTCAATCTCATCTTCTGTTAAGGAAGATTTTACCCTAAAATCCATTAAGTTATCCTCTTCATTTTCGTCTGCAATAAATGAATTCGTTGCATTAGAAAATCGTGTTTTTTGTTCTGAAACATTTTTTTTAGAGTCCGATAATTCTAAGTTCGTAAAACGTTTAAAAAGTCCCATCCAGTCTGGATCGAGCAGTAGGGTAGTAGTAACATAAAAAAGCGCTGCAATTAGTAAAAATGCTCCCGGTTTCCCGATTGTAATGGTCAACCATTTGTTTATGTAGAAGCCATAAAATCCACCTAGGAAATGTGTTTCATTGCTGAAAAATCCCAAAAAAACAGAGGTCCACAATACATAAGAAATGCAGATCATAGTGTATTTTTTCAAAGAAAACAGTTCAAAATTCCATAAGGAACGAACGGCATATTGAATCAGTAAAACGGGAAAAACCATAGCGGCAATACCGAAAGTGCGATACATCAATAAATGGGAAATCCAGGCGCCGTAACGTCCTAAACTGTTCGCAACATTGGTGACAGAATCGTCGGTTAAATAGGCAAAAAATCCCGTATTGATTAATTTGTCTTGGTCCTCATTCCAACTGAAAACGTAGGAAAAACACGCTGCAAAACTAAAAATCCCCAAGAGGAGTAAAAACATATTTAAGGTAAAACGAGTTCGTACGTTTAAGGCAAATTTTGGTAATGAGAACCCAAATTTTTTCTTCGGTTTAGTTTCTTTTTTCGAATCAGTTGATTTGGTTGTTGCCTTCTTTCTTTTAGGCGTAACTTCTTCGTCTTCTGAATCATCGGGTATGAAAAAATTTTCTGACATAGGGCGTTTTTCTGCAACACGCGAAAGTAAACAACAATAACCCCTTTAAATTAAGAGGTTACACTTACCTATGCACAAAGAAATGTTAGTTGGTTAATCCTCGTCTTCTTCGTCAGGAACGTTCAATCGCAATTGTTGGGAAAGTTGACGATTATAGGTTTCCATCATGTATTTGAAGTAGTTGTCTGTGCATTTTGAAATACACTTAACATACACTTTCAAACGATGTTCGATATGATCTTGCAAATGTTGCTGAAGGGACAAAGCATGATCCAAATTTTTGGCTTCTTTCAGAATGGCTTCGTAGTGATTTTCGAGGGATAAATCGACTGCTTTCTTACTTTTTTCGCCCCTGTCAATACAGTCGTAATAGACGGTTTTCATGTTGAAGCTTTCCAAATAGGAAGTATCAATAATCTTTTCGAAGCCACGAGGGAATTCAAACTCAACTTCAAATTCCATGTCTTCTAATTCGGAAATGCGTGATTCTAAGAAACGGTCAGGAAAACGGAATGCATCTTGCCAGTTAATGAAATCTTGCCAATACCCAAAACGACGCACGTTGTTACCAAGGTCGATAATTTTGAAATTGTGTTTATTTGGTAATTTTCTAGATCCACGACCAATCATTTGATGATATAAGGTCAAGGAACGTGTTGCTCGATTGATAATGATGGTTTCAACAGTGGGCTCGTCAAAACCTGTTGTGAGAATTCCAACTGAAGTTAAAATAGCACCCGGCGTTTCGCGAAACCATTGAAGCACTTCCTTTCTGTCTTTGTCGCTGAACGTGGAGTCTAAGTGACGAATATTGTGTTTTAGTTTTTTAAAAGACTCTTCAACCCGACGGGATGTTTCAATTCCTGCATTGAAAATCAAAGTTTTGTCACCTAAGGCAATTTCTTCGTAAGCAAAAATTAATTTTTCTTGCATGAAGTAGTTGCTATAAAGTAAATCCGAACTACTCACCGTAAAATCGCCGTTGGAACCAATTTTTAAACCGTGCAAATTGACATCATAGGTAAAGGTTTCTGCATCTGCTAAATAACCCGATTCAATCAAGTTGGAAATGGATTCGCCAACAAGAAGTTTGTTGTAATTATCTTTAAGTGGTAAGGCTTTGTTACTTGAAAGCGGCGTTGCGGTTACCCCTAAAATGTTACAATCTTCGTAAAATTGAAATATTTTTCTGAAGCTGTTATAATGGGCTTCATCGACAATTACTAATCCGATGTCTTCTAAAAATTTATCGTTGTCGGTCAAGCGGTTATTCAAAGTTTCAACCATTGCAATAAAGCACTGAAATTCGGCTTGATCTTCTAGTTTCTTAACCTCAGAATTGATGACTTTATTGGTAACACCGATAGCATCTAATTGCTTTGAAGTTTGAACCGATAACTCGATACGGTGCGTTAGAATTAGCACTTTTCTGTTCCATTCGTTGAGGTATCGCTTCGTGATGTCAGAGAAAATGACTGTTTTACCACCTCCAGTTGGTAGCTGATAGAGCAGATTAAAATTAGTTCCGTTTTTACGTAATTCATCCAAAATATTGGTGACGGTATCAACTTGGAACGGATAAAGTTGTTTGGGTTGGTAGAGGTCGGTGTCGATCATTAATTTTTGAGAATTCGCAAAAATAGCGATTCCATTTCATTGGCTGGATAAGAAAACCGAAAAATTGGATTAAAAAAAAACAGAGACAATATTCATCTCTGTTTTCTAATTTATTGCGACTTTTTTTTTAGTCCTTAATTACGGGGTAACCAGGGTATTTCTTTTTATCGAAAACGAATTTGTTATCATCGATTTCAGGATTCGATTGAAATTTGGTCAGTGAATACGTCATAACGGTCCCGTCTTTTGCTTTCATGATTGCCTTTTTCAATTCTAAATCATCTTTTGCAATGTACAGAATGATGGTGTGATAGTCGGCAGATGAAGCATTTTTTGGATACAAGTAAATGACATTCACTGTTTCATTGTTCAATTTCTCTTCTTTTTCCCATTTGTTTTTAAATCCAGTTTCCCAAATGGTCATTAACTTTTTCGGGTTGATTCCATCCTCGTTGTCTTCACTAGCGTCGGATTCATAAACCGATTTTTCTTCTTTGATAATGGTCCAAGTTTTAACGCCGTTGGAGATAATCGTATTTTCACCGTAGGTTGCAAAGAATTTATTTCCTTTCACCCAACCTTTACCCGATTCGTTTTCGTTTTGTCCGCTGTCTGAGTTTTTAATTGACGCAGAAAATTCGATGTAAAAGGACTTCATGCCTTTCATTTTTGAGGATAACTTATCCAAAATTCCTTGCGCTTTCGCGTCTTGTGCTTGTACGAACGTGAGGCTCAAACAAGCTATCACGGTAAGAAATAGTCCTTTCATTTTTATTTTCAATTTCGGTGCAAATATCAGAAATTATGCCAACATAAGTTTTATTGGTTTTAGGATATTATTTTTTTGAATATCCTCAATCATACCACCAATCCAAATTTGATAACGAATGTATCCAATTAATCAAAAATGTCTATGTATCACACCGTGATGTCTATGTTAAATTACTTTTTTAGGTGCTTATAACTATGATTCGCCGAAAGTGAACTATGTTTCCATGTGGTTAAAAAATTGGAAACCACATAGGTACATAGATTATCTAAATTTGAGATTGAAATAGACGCCACAGCGTTGACACATAGCGATTTTGGGTTATTTTTAAATCTCTATGTGAACCTCTGTTTTCTTGAAAAAATACAACCCACTCTATCCTACGAGCTAGCGAACTATGTTTCTATGTGGTTAAAAAATTGGAAACCACATAGGTACATAGATTATCTAGATTTGAGATTGAAATAGACGCCAAAGCGTTGATACATAGGTATCCTGCCTCCGCCGAGTGGGAAGGACTTTCGTTAAAATGATTTGATAATATCATCGTCGGTAGATTTGATTTTGTGGTGTAAACACGGATACTCACTTATTTTTTGTAATCCAACGCGATTTTACCAGTCAATCGATATATTTCTAAAAAACTGTCCAACTTGTTGTATTGATTTTCATAGTGTTGCATCAACGTAGATTGGTAGTTATTCTGAAAATTCAATAATTCAACAGAGGAAAGTGTTCCCATATCAAATCGTTTTTGTGCTAATTCCCAAGCTTTTGTGGCATACACAAAGTTTTGCTCGGATACGTTTACCAGTTGCTTTCTTGAGGAGAAAACGTCGCTCAAATTTGCCAAATTAACCAATAAACTGCGTTCCAAACTTTCGGTGTTCATCGTTGCAATTTCTTCTTGGATTTTTGCCACTTCAAAGGCGCGTTTGTTTTTCCAGTTGTTGAAAATCGTGTAGCGAAGATTAACTCCTGTATTGTAAGTAATTACTTGTGTCGTAAATTGTTGCTGCGAATTTTGTAGGTTCTCTAACCACGATTTATTTGGTGTCATTCCTCCAGATAAACTTAAGGTTGGATATAGAAACGACTTTTGAAATTCGGTTGCGGTATGTTGTAATTCCTGTGCGATGTATTGATTTTTTAATTGTTGATTGTTGGCTTTCAAGTCATTTTGCAATTCTGAAAGGTTCAATTCAGGAAACGGAAAATCCAAGGCGTCGGTCAATTCTGGAAAACTTTCTATCGAAGGATCTTCTGAATTATTCATTAACAACAGCAAGTTACGCATGGAATTGTTGTAGGAAATCTGTTGTAATAAGTAGTTGGTGCTGTCGGTCAAAAATTGATTTTGAAATTGTAACAATTCTAAAGAACCCGATTTTGCATATTTTTCTTTGATTTCGTAATAAGAAAGTCGTTTTGCCGAATTCTTTTTGATGGTTTCAAGCAATTTTAATTTCTCCGATTGCAGTTTTGCATTGTAATAAGCTTTTAATACATCTTGCACTGTGGACTCAATGATTACCAACGCGTTACCTTTGCTTTGTTCTTCCAATTGTGCCAGTCGTTCTTTTGAAATTCGGACAGCAAATCCACTGAAGATGTTGTAGTTGAAGCTCAAATTGGGAGAAATTGAATTGCTTAAAATTACTCCTGGTGTAAAGGTGAACGGGTTATTTCTATTGTCTTGAATAGTTGTGGAATAACCAATATTTAAGCTCACCGTTGGATATGCACCTGCTTCTGACCATTGATTGTTTTTCTCTGCGATTTCAACTTGTTCTTTGGCAATCAGAACTTTAAAGTTTTTTTCTAAAGCGGTAAAAACGGCATCCTTAGCAGTTAAGGTTGTTTGTGCATAAAAATGAGTTCCAATGTATAATAGAAGTGTGAGAATACTAAAGTTCTTCATGATGCTCATCGTTTGATTTTTTCAATTTTAAAACAGGTTCTACTTCTAATGCATGCGGTTTTTTTCCACTCCAAATCCACTTTCCAAGTCGTGCTCGATCGTTCCAAAAAAGAACAGCAGGTGCGTAGAAAAAGAGAATGAAAATAGTTCCGAACAAGACTCCAAAAGCAATAGAAGTCGCCATTGGAATTAAGAATTGGGCTTGCATACTGGTTTCTGCAATCATTGGAAGCAATCCAGCAACAGTGGTCAACGAAGTCAACAAAATTGGTCGAAAACGAGAAATTGCGGCTTCAATAACGGCATCTTTTGGTAAATACCCTTCTAACAACAAGTCATTGTATCGGTCCAAAAATACGATGGCGTCGTTCACCAAAACTCCTGTCAAAGCAATAATCCCAAATCCTGATAATATGGAAACTGGAATTCCGACCAAACCGTGACCCAAAATCGCACCTGCAATTCCTGCTGGAATAACCAACATTATTAAGAACGATTGGGAAACGCTATTGAAATGTAGCGCGATAATCATAAACATCACAAATAAACAAGCGACAAGCACGTAGCCCATTGAGTTTCCTGTTTTCTGACTGCGCTCAAATTGACCAAGTTTAATTGCAGAAACAGTTGGATATAAACGGTTAATTTTAGGAACGAGTGAATCAAAAATGGCGTTGTTGATTTTTCCAACGCGATCAGGATCCGATGATTCGGCGTCAATTTTTACGATGCGTTGTCCGTTTCTTCGTTTTAAACTTTCAGGAGCACGATCGATTTCAAAATCGCAAATTTCTTTCATTGGAATGGAAAGTCCAGCGGCGTTGCGAATGCGCATGTTTTCCAAATTATACAAACTACTTCGGTTTTCTTTCGGGTATTTCACCCAAATTTTCACCTCGTCGGTTCCGATGATAAGCCGTTGCGCTTCTTGACCAAAAAATCCTTGACGAATTTGTGTCAACACTTCACCTTTTGAAATCCCAAATGCTTCGGCTTGTGGTTTCATGCGGATATCGACTTCCACTTTTCCGGGTGGCATATTGTCTTTGATGTTGATGACATTTTCCATGTTCGCCAACTCATTTTTCATATCAGCGCGTGCCAATTGCAAGGCATTTTCGTCAGAAGAAGTTAATCCAAATTCAATTTCTTTTCCGAAGCGATTGAAACCACCCACATAAATGTCGTTCGCTAATTTCCCTTCAGGAAGTTCGTATAAGCGACGAATAATCCGATTGGTTAAGGTGTCTAACGGCGTTTTTGATTTTTCAAGATTGACAAACACGTTGATTCCTCCTGTGTGGTTTCCGCTTTGTCCGAAATTTTGAGAAAAACCGAGATTCGACGTGTAGTAGGTCATTAATGAATCACCGTTTTCTTTGATGATTCGCGCGTTTTCCTCCAATAAAATTTGAGTTGCTTTGTCTAAAAATGCCTCTGTTTGTTGCTTGTTATCGCCTGGTTTGTAGGCAACTTCAATGCTAAAGAAATCCGGTTTGATGTTCGGGAAAAAAGTCGCTGAAATCGTTCCTCCAAAAAGCATGACAAAAACAACAATCGTGAAAATCATCGGGAAGAAGAAACTCAATCGGTACCAACTTTTCTTTGATCCCAATATCATTTCTAAACTTTCTCTGAACCAAATGTCGCGCACCCATTTAATAACGCCGTCTGCGCCGTTTCTTAATTTTAATTCAATCGGTGATTTATTGAAGCCATGAAAAGCGAGCAAAACTCCGACAATAATTATTGCAATAGGAAATAACCATCCACCGATACCTTGACCCATAACAATGAATTCACTTCCTGCCCAAATTATGAGTGATCCAGCTCCTAGAAATAGAATTCCATTGAGAAGGGACAAAGGTGGTTCAGTGATTTCTTGTAAGGTGTTTTTATGGGCAAGGTGTCCAGGTAGAGTAATGATAGCTTCCATTAAAGAAAAAACTAAACAAGCTATTGCTACAAATGCCATTTCGCGCATCATTTCCATTCCTTCCACGAAAAACAATAAACTAAACGCGGCAATTGTGGTCAATACTGAGGAAAGTACTGATGGAATAACTTCTAAAGTTCCGTCGATGGCTGCTCGTTGTGCGCTTTTTCCACGTTCGAAATGCGAGTAGATGTTTTCAGCAATCACAATTCCATCGTCCACTAAAATCCCAACCACTAAAATCATTCCGAAGAGCGAAATCATGTTGATGGTCATTCCGTAGAAGTAACTGATAATGAACATTCCTAGAAATGAGAACGGAATCCCAAAAGCGACCCAACCCGATAATTTCACATTCAAGAACAATCCTAAAAATACCAAAACGAGAATCAAACCTGAAATACCGTTAGAGGTTAAGAGTTCGATTCGACCATTGAGTAAGTCGTTGAATTCGTAATAAATATTGAACGAATAGTCTGGATTTTCAGCGTTGAATTTGTCGCGGTATTCTTTTAAAGCGGTAGAAATTTTCCCAATGTCTTGTTGTAAGGTCTTTTCAATTCGGAAGGAAACGGCTGGATAACCGTTGAATTTTGATTCTTGAGAATCTTCCGAGTAGCCCAAATTTACCGTACCTACATCCTTAACTCGAACAATGTCACCCTTGGTAGATGAGCGCACCACGATATTTCCAATTTCTTCTTCGGTCAAACCTCGGTCGTTGGCACGGATGTTCATTTCCATGGATTTACCACGAATAATACCTGTCGTTAAATCTAAATTTTTCGAGCTGATTGCCG
Source organism: Bacteroidota bacterium (assembly GCA_039795265.1). Lineage (GTDB taxonomy): Bacteria > Bacteroidota > Bacteroidia > Flavobacteriales_D > Crocinitomicaceae > UBA952. Next base: position 12,559 of record JBDKEM010000056.1, read on the forward strand.
AGCTAATTTCTTGGAAACTAATTCCGTAACGAATTAAATCCTCTTCGCGAACGTTGACTGTGATTTCTTTTGTGGGAAATCCTTGCTTTGCAATTTCGGTGATGACTTTTGTATTTAACAATTCTTGTTCGACACGAGTGGCTAAGTCCACCAATTCCAATTGTTTTACATTCTTTTTCTTCGAGGAAATTCCCACGAAAGCGACAACGCTTCCCATTCCTCCTGATTTGACGCGCGTAATTGTCGGTTTTTCTGCGCCTTGTGGAAATGAATTGATGGAATTGACTGAATTTTCAACGTCGCTTAACAATTGATCCATGTCGGCGTCAGCATACGCTTTAATGGTAATACTGGCAAAGTTTTCAGACGAAACCGAATTAATTTCTTCGATGTCTGAAAAACCTTTCACTGCTTGTTCGACCTTGATGGTTACACCTTCTTCCATTTCTTTTGGAGAAGCGCCTGGGTAAAAAACTGAGACGACAATTGTGTTAGGGTCTAATTCAGGGAAAAACGACCGCTTGGTGTTGAAAATGGCAAATAAGCCAAAGATAATCACGAGAGCAATGAATGAATTACCCCATATTGGCCGTTGAATAAAAAACTGAATGAACTTTTGCATGCCTATCCTCTTTTAATTCCAACGAATTTTTTGATTTGTTTACCTGCAGAGAATTGTTCCAAAATCAATTTTTCTCCGTCACGAAGTCCAGTTACATACAATGAATCGGGTTTACTTCCAACCACTTGCACGGTTCTACTTTGAACTTGATTTCCGGAAAGTAGGTGTACCACGTTATCTTTAACTGCCATCGTTGGAACGGTGAAACTATTTTGTGTTGTACTTTTATCAATAACAACATTTACATATTGACCTGCAAAAAGTGATTCACCCGACTTGTTTTGAATGGAATAATATACGTCAACGGATTGCGTGCGTTGGTTGATGATGTCGGAGGTACGGATGATTTTTCCCGTTCCGATTGGATTTCCTGCATTGTCAGTGAAGTGAGCAGTACCTAATTGTTGAAAAAGTTTTAATTGGGAAAGTGAAATTGGAACTTTTACCTCAAGGTCGCCAGTTCGAGCAATTCGCGCAATTTTAGCACCTGGATTAGCAACGGCACCGGGTTCTGCATACAATTCCACAACGGTCCCATCAAATGGCGCAAGGAAGATATATTTACCCATGCGCGACTCTTGACTTTTGATGTTCATGTATTCTGCCAAAATTCCTTTCGAGTTGATGAACATTTTTTCTTTCTGATTGGAAAATGTAGGAAAATCGGGTAGGGGACGCGCCACCGAGATGTCGTTCATGAAATTTGTCCATTTATTTTTCTCGGAAGCATAATCCGTTTCAATGTCGGGCAAAGCGCCTAAAACAAGGTTCGCCAGTTGTACTTTCCGCGCGCTCAAAGTGTAATAGGCTTCGTCAGAGTTTACTTTATAAAGCACTTGATTGAATCGGAATTTCGAGCCTGGTTTTAGTTGTTGGTCACCTTTTTCCAATTTTCCTTGAACTTCAAACGAAACATCAATTTCCGTTAAAGGAGCAATTTGTCCGTAGGAAGAAACTTGAAGAGTGTATTCCTTGTTTTTCACCATCGAAATTGGAAGATAAAGCGTTGTTTGGGCTTCTTTTGACTCTTTAATAGCAGGTTTTTTATTGAACAAGACGCGCAAATAGATGGCAGCTGTGATCAATAAAAAAAGGCTAATGAGGATAATTTGGTTGCGTTTCATTGGATTACTTAATGATGTTTAAGAATTAAGATGCTATTTTTTATAAAACTTTGCAAACTTAGAAATCTACTATCAGATGAAAACTTGATTTGTGTTAAGTGGAATAGAAAAGTGGTGAATGAATACTTTGAAACCTAATTTTGATTTTAAAATTGGAACTCAGGTTTGAATTTTAGGTTAATCACCTATTTCCTCTAAAAAATTAACTTTGACCCCATGATTCAAAAAGGAGACAAACGCATTATCCGAGGTTGGGTAATGTATGATTGGGCGAATTCAGTGTATAATTTGGTGATTTCATCTTCGATTTTCCCCATTTTTTATGAGTTCAAAACGCGTGAAGTATATGCCGAAAAAATGAACATGGAAATGGACGCTGTTGATCGTTCTGCGGTTACGGTAGATTTCTTCGGGATAACCGTTTCTTCGAGTGTTATTTATTCTTTGGTACTTTCCTGTTCCTTCTTAATTGTCACTTTCTTGTCGCCATTACTTTCCGGAATTGCTGATTATACAGGGTCAAAGAAAAAGTTCTTAAAGTTCTTTTGTTATCTGGGTTCTTTCGCTGCAGCAACATTGTTTTTCTTTGATGCCAACCATATTGAATTGGGGATGTTATCGGTACTTTTTGCGTCGATTGGTTATTGGGATTCCTTGGTTTTTTATAACGCTTTCCTTCCTGAAATTGCTGAACCAGAGGACCAAGATCGCGTTTCAGCTCGAGGTTTTATAATGGGGTATTTGGGAAGTATGTTGTTGCTGATCATTTGTCTTTTATTGATGAAGGCACCTATTCTTCCTTTCTTCGATGATCCTAACACGGAAAAATTTGAAGGACTTCCAGCGGCGTATTGTTTTGTGCTCGTTGGAATTTGGTGGATAGGATTTGCGCAATTTACCTACCGTGTTTTACCGAACAACGTGTATAATAAAAAGCCAGAACCAGGTTTTCTTTGGCGTGGTTTCCGTGAACTTAAATTGGTATTCAATGAATTCAAAAAAACGAAGCGTTTAAAGAAATTCTTGCAGTCGTTTTTCTTTTTCAATACAGGTGTTCAAACGGTGATGTTGATGGCAACGGTTTTTGCGAGTAAGGCTATCCAATGGCCAGGTGATTCTGGTGAGACAGGCCTAATTATAGCGGTTTTGTTAATTCAAATTTTAGGTGCAGTTGGTGCTCAGTTAATGTCGATGTTGGCGATTCGTTTGGATAACATTAAGGCCTTGATGATTTCTGTAGGAATATGGATTGCTATTTGTTTTTGGGCCTTTTTCATCAATACTCCTATTGAGTTTTATGCCTTAGCTTCTTGTGTTGGTTTAGTGATGGGCGGAGTGCAAGCAGTGGCTCGTTCGACGTATTCTAAATACCTGCCTGATACAACCAACCACGCGAGTTACTTCTCTTTTTATGACGCGACTGAGAAAATTGGAATCGTATTCGGAACCGCATTTTTCGCTTTGACGGAGTTTTATTTTAACAACATTCGTTTTTCCGTATTCTCCGTTGCATTTTTCTTTATTGTCGGGTTCGCACTTTTATTTGCCATCCCGAAGAAAGAAGTTACTATTGAAATAACAAACTAAATAGAATATGAGAGCAGAAATAGAAGCCGCTTGGGAAGACCGTTCTTTACTGAATGATCCCGTTACCATCAGCGCAATTGAAAAAGTTATTGAAGACATCGACAAAGGATTGTTGCGCGTTGCCGAACCCTTGGAAAACGGAGATTGGCAAGTAAATGAATGGGTAAAGAAGGCAGTTGTATTGTATTTTCCGATTCGTCAGATGGAAACGATTGAGGTCGGACCTTTCGAGTTTCACGACAAAATGGCGTTGAAGAGAAATTATAAGGAATTAGGTGTTCGTGTAGTCCCTCATGCAATTGCACGTTATGGCGCCTATGTTGCTCCTGGTGTAATTATGATGCCGTCGTACATTAATATTGGCGCTTATGTGGACAGTGGAACCATGGTGGATACATGGGCAACTGTTGGAAGTTGTGCGCAAATCGGTAAAAACGTTCATCTCAGTGGCGGCGTAGGAATCGGTGGTGTTTTGGAACCCTTACAAGCAGCTCCTGTAATCATTGAGGACAATGCTTTTATCGGGTCACGGTGTATCGTGGTTGAGGGCGTTCGAGTGGGTAAAGAGGCGGTACTTGGAGCAAATGTTGTCCTTACGAAATCAACAAAAATTATTGACGTAACCAGCAACGAAGCCATCGAAATCAAAGGTTATGTGCCAGAAAGAAGTGTGGTGATTCCAGGTTCCTACACTAAGAAATTCCCAGCTGGCGAGTTTCAAGTACCCTGTGCGCTCATCATCGGAAAACGAAAGGCTTCCACGGATTTGAAGACGTCGCTAAATGACGCTTTAAGAGAGCATAATGTGGCGGTGTAGTAATCGGGGTAGGTAACGGGTGAGATGAATTTTGATGAATTTCATTTTCAATTCACTGTGGCGCATCTAAAATCCTAATCCTGATGGCTTACGGGACTATTTATCCTGAAGTCCTAACCTCCTTCCGCCGCAGCGGAGTCCTAACCTCCTAAAGTCAAACCTCCTAAAATCTTCTAAGCTACCCCACTCATTTTCACACTCATTTTCACTCTCATTCTTTTCCCTCGCTTATCTTTGCATCCATGCCAACCAACGTACTCTACCTATCCTACGACGGTATGACCGATTCTTTAGGTCAATCGCAAGTGCTACCTTATCTAAAAGGACTCACACCGAAAGGGTTTCAATTTCACATCATTAGCTTCGAAAAAGAGGAGCGTTTTGAAAAGTTTCGTGACCAAATCCAACAAATTTGTGACGATGCCGGAATCATTTGGCACCCACTAAGTTATACTAAAAAACCGCCTTTGCTTTCTACGATTTATGATGTGCGTCGTATGCGTTCCTTAGCACGTAAATTGCATAAACAATTGGATTTCAAAATCGTGCATTGCCGCAGTTATTTATCGGCTTTGGTAGGGATGAAAATGCAAAAAGATTTGGGAATTAAATTCCTCTTTGATATGCGCGGTTTTTGGGCGGATGAACGAGTGGAAGGAAATATATGGAGTTTGTCTAATCCTGTTTTTAAGACGGTTTACGACTTTTTTAAGAAGAAAGAAAAACAGTATTTTCTCAAGGCGGACCACATTGTTTCGTTGACGTATTGCGGGAAAGATGAAATCGTGTCTTGGAAAGGTTTTGAGCATTTAAAGGATAAAATCGAAGTGATTCCATGTTGCGTGGATTTGCATAAGTTCGATCCATCTAAAGTGACTGATGAAGCTAAAAAACAAGCGCGAACTGAGTTGGGAATTGGAGAAAATCAAAAGGTGTTGGGTTACGTTGGTTCGATTGGAACGTGGTACATGCTCGACGAAATGTTGCATTTTTTCAAAAGATTTCAATCCGAAAATCCAGATGCAATTTTTCTATTCATTACAGGCGAACCAGCTGAAATGGTGCGAAAACGAGCGGCTGAGTTGGGTGTGGATAACGGTAAATTTTTAGTAAAATCGGTGTTACACAGCGAGGTTCCATTGCATGTTAGTTTGTTTACGGCTTCTGTATTTTTTATTCGTCCTTCGTTTTCTAAAAAGGCTTCGTCGCCAACTAAACAAGGTGAGTTAATGGCAATGGGCGTTCCGATTTATTGTAATGATGGGGTAGGGGATACTGGTAAAGTCATTCGTGATTATCGCGCTGGAAAAGTTGTTCCGTTAGACGATATGAGTTTCTCACAAATCTCGCTCGAAATAAACGATTTTGATAGTATGGAAACACAGAAGGGTGCGAACGAATTTTATGGCTTGGAAACTGGTGTTCAACGTTACTACAGTGTGTATCAAAAATTGATGAAATAATGGCTCGAAAAGTTCTCTTCATCGCTCCTTATCCACATGCCGAAGCACCATCTCAACGGTTTCGATTTGAACAGTATTTTGACTATTTTAAAGAAAACGATTTAGACATAACTATTGCTCCATTTTTGGATCAGAAGACTTGGAAAACGCTCTACGCTGAAGGAAAAGTTGGTGCCAAAATCGCAGGAGTGTTGCGTTCTTTTTTAAAGCGTTTTTTCTTGATGTTCACTTTGTTTAAATACGATGTCGTTTTTATTCATCGTGAAGCTTCGCATTTAGGACCTCCCATTTTTGAATTTCTAATCGCTAAAGTGTTTCGGAAAAAGTACATCTTTGACTTCGACGACGCAATTTGGTTACCGAATTACAGCGAAACGAATGCTTCTTTTCACAAATTGAAAATGTATTGGAAAATCAAGTACTCCATAAAATGGGCTGGAACAATTACCGCAGGAAACGACTATTTAGCCAATTACGCCCGTCAGTTCAATAAAAATGTGATGGTAATTCCGACAACTATCGACACGGTTAATCACCACAATTTACAAACGAATTACGACGCTAAGCCGGTTGTAATTGGTTGGACAGGAACGCATACCACCATGCGCTATTTGGACTTCATCGTTCCTGTAATCAGAGAATTAGAGAATAAATACCCATTCGAGTTTGTAGTGATTTCCAACGAAGCTCCAACTTACAACCTCAAATCCTTGAAGTTCGTAAAATGGAAAAAAGAAACCGAAATTGAAGATTTGGCGAAATTGTCAATTGGGGTGATGCCCTTAGAACACGATATTTGGTCGGAAGGAAAATGTGGGTTTAAAGGTTTACAGTACATGGCTTTAGGAATTCCTTCGTTGATGTCGCCTGTTGGAGTGAACAATCAAATTATCGACCATGAAAACAACGGCTATTTATTGACCACCGCTGAAGAATGGAAAGCGTGTTTGGAAAAATTAATTCAGGACGTCAACTTGCGGAAAACCATTGGTTTAGCTGGAAAACAAACAATATTGGACCGTTATTCCGTTTTGGCAAATCGCGATCGTTACCTCCAACTTTTGAAGTAAATGAAAACGTTGATTTTTGCCTCACAGAACGAAAACAAGGCACGAGAAATTGAATTTGCCTTAGATCAGCAATTGAAAGTGGTCACTTTGGCAGCTATGGATTATCACGATGATATTCCTGAAACGGCTGAAACCTTAGAAGGGAATGCTTTACTCAAAGCGCGAACTATTTTTGAAGAGTTCGGTCAAGCTTGTTTTGCTGACGATACGGGATTGGAAGTAGTCGCTTTGAATGGAGCACCCGGCGTTTATTCTGCTCGTTATGCAGGGGAGGAAAAAAGTGCAAAAGCGAACATGGAAAAGTTACTTCTTGAATTAGAGAATGAACCCAATCGAAAAGCACAGTTTCGTACAGTAATCGCGTTGATTGATGAGAATGGAGAACATCTTTTTGAAGGGAAGGTCGAAGGAAGTATCGCTTTTGAACCAAGTGGTAACGAGGGTTTTGGTTACGATCCTATTTTTATTCCAGAAAATGAAACGCGTACTTTTGCTGAAATGTCTTTGGAAGAAAAAAATAGGCTTTCTCATCGAAAAAGAGCCGTCGAGAAAATGCGGAATCAGCTCCTGAATTCATCTAAATAAGTTCATTTTGAAACATTTATATTTTTTCAGCGTTAAAATTGCCTGATGAAATATTGGTTAGTTTTTATTCTCGGGACGTTTTTTTCATTGTCATCATGCAATGACGTAACCTTGCAAAAGGATAAAAAAATCGATTTAAAACAAATTCGCCAGCGCGGAAAGTTGATTGTTTTGACTGAAAATAGTTCCCTTTCTTACTTTGAATATCGCGATCGACCTTTAGGTTTTGAGTACGAAATTCTGGACACGTTTGCGCGTTCTTTGGGCTTAAAATTAGAGATGCGCGTAGTACCAAATTACGGTGATTTAATTGAATCCTTACTGGTTGGGAAAGGTGATCTAGTGGCTGCTAATTTAGCCGTATCACTTCATGATCAGGTATTTATGGCGTTTTCTAAGCCCTATTATAAATCGTATCAAGTCGTGGTGCAATTGCAATCGGATAGTGTGATTGCTGAGGCTTCTGAATTAATGGGGCAAGAAGTTTGGATTCGGAAAAATACAGCATATCACAAACGGCTGCGCAATCTTCAAGAAGAAATCGGTGCTAAGGTTAAGGTGCAATTTGCAAACGATGATTTGATCACAGAGGATTTAATTGAACAGGTAGTACAAGGAAAAATTCGTTTTACGATTGCACATGAAAATTTGGCTCGCGTAAGCAAAGAACACCATCCTAATTTAGATATTAAAACGCGCCTCTCGGTTTTTCAAAATATTGCTTTTGGATTGCGAAAGAATTCGCCTGAGTTGCGGGAAAAACTCAATTCTTTTTTAATAAAATATTGTGAATCAGAGCATTTTTCAGCATTAAAACATCAATATTTCGATTACTTAGAGCCCGCATTAACAGAAATACTTCCCATCGGACGTGGGCAAATTTCACCTTACGATAAGCTTTTCAAAAAGGCGGCTAAAAAGTATAATTTCGATTGGAAATTGTTAGCAGCAATCGTGTACAGAGAATCTCGATTCAATCCTTATACGCGAGGTGCAGGAGGTGCTTATGGCTTAATGCAGTTCATGCCGAATACGGGGCCGAGTTATGGTGTCTATCCGCATTCGAATCCTGAAATTCAAATCAATGGCGGAATGCGTTTTATTCGTGCGGTGTATTATTCTTGGTCAGAAATCGAGGACAAGGAACAACGCATTAAGTTCACCTTAGCTTCTTATAATGCAGGTGGATGTCACATAAAAGATGCTCAAGCTTTAGCGCAAAGTCATGGTTTAAATCCTTTGATTTGGGATAATAATGTGGAATTAATGGTTGAAAAACTGGCAGATCCTGCCTACTATCGCGCTGAAAATGTGAAATGCGGAGCCTATCGAGGTGGTGCAGTGAATTATGTGGAGTCGGTATTTTCGCGTTATCAAGCATGGAAATAGATTGGAGTAAAAAACAAGTTGTGGTAATTATGGGGCCAACGGCGTCAGGAAAAACCGCACTTTCGATACAATTGGCAAAGGCATTTCAATGTGCTGTTCTTTCGTTTGATTCCCGTCAGTTTTATCGTGAAATGTTTATCGGTTCGGCGGTTCCGACGTTGGAAGAAAGGGATGGGATTCCGCATTTTTTCATTCATTCCCACAGTGTGAACGACGAATTGAACGCTGCCAATTTCGCGGATGAGGCACGAACATTAATGTCCAATTACTTCAAAACGTACGACACGCTAATTTTAACTGGTGGATCAGGCATGTTTTTGGACGCTTTATTAGATGGATTGGACGATTATCCAGTGAACCCGAAATTAAAAGCCGAGTTGGAATCTCGATTAGATGCAGAAGGTTTGCACGTTTTGGTAAGTGAATTGGAAAAATTAGATGCGTCCACCTTTCAAAAAGTCGATTGTCAAAATCCTATGAGAGTCATTCGAGCCTTGGAAATTGTTTTGACCGCTGGAAAACCGATTGGTGAAATTCAATCCCAACGTTCAGGTCGTTTTCAAGGAAGAGTCACACGTTTTTTCATCCATTATGACCGTTCGGATTTATACGATAGAATTAACCGACGAGTGGATAACATGGTAGAAAATGGCTTGGAAGAGGAAGTTCGATCTTGTTTGCCGTTGCGCCATTTGAAAGCGCTGAACACGGTAGGATATTCCGAATATTTCGATTTTTTCGACGGGAAAACAACGCATGAAGTGGCAATTGAAAAAATCAAACAACACACTCGCAATTATGCGAAGCGTCAAATGACCTGGTTGCGACGATATAATGATATTATTGCCCTAAATCCTTACGGTGAAACCACCTTGTTGGAACAAGTAATGAGTCATTTGAAATCATAAATGTACCTTTGCGTTCATGATTCGCTATTTTTTTCAATGTGCTTACGATGGAACGGATTTTTGTGGCTGGCAACGACAACCGAATGCCATTTCTGTTCAAGAAACGATTGAGAAAGCGATCACGAAATTGAACCGAAATCAGGAATTGGAAATCGTGGGTTGTGGTCGAACAGACGCAGGAGTGCATGCCAAAGATTATTGGTTTCATGTGGATTTGGAGTCGGAAATTGATGCTCAACAATGGGTTTATAAATTGAATAAAATGTTGCCGACCTCTATTGCGATAATTGGTGCAAAGCAAGTTTCTCTTGAAATTCACGCACGGTTTTCAGCTACAAATCGAACGTATCGGTATTTTATCAATTCATCGAAACTACCTTTTTTGGCCGCATACAGTTGGTATGTCCCTCAACGATTGGTTATTGAAAACATGAATGAAGCGGCTCAGTATTTATTGGGTGAGCAAGATTTTACCTCCTTTTCTAAGTTACATACCGATGTGAAAACCAACATTTGTACGATTGAAAAAGCACAATGGTATGTGGATGAAAACGGTATTTATTTTGAAATAACAGCGAATCGTTTTTTGAGGAACATGGTTCGTTCAATCGTCGGAACTTTGATGGAAGTTGGCTTTGGAAAAGTAACTCCGGATCATGTTAAAACAGTAATCGCAGCGAAAAACCGTTCTGAAGCTGCTGTTTCTGTTCCAGCTAATGGTTTGTTTTTGTGGGAGATTGGGTATTGATGGGAGCTTGCGTTTTGAAGTTTGCCGTATTGGGATAAACTCATTTAATTGAGATTGTTTTTTCGAATTGCCCATTCGTGATATTTCACTTTTATCAATCGCCGTAAGGGTGTTGATAGATTGGTTCATTCCGTAAACATAAAAAAGATTTTCCTTGGGTATTTTTTCGAATTTTTTAAGGTGATAGACTCTATTTTATTATCGTTTCGCCTGAAGGAGATGGTTAACAATTCATACTTAGTGTCATTTTGACAAATATTAGACCAAATAAGGATTTTATTCATTTTTTTCAGGGTAATATAAGTTGGTAGAACCGTTCACTTGTTTTAGGTTTTTTGCACCTTTATTTTTGCCACACCCTAACTTACTGCTACTTTTTACTCAATTATGAAAAAATTCTATCTTCCTTTTATCGCTCTATCGGCCATTGCATTGTTGGCTCTTCTTTTACCAAGCAATTTTAGCAATTTAGGTTCAACCGATTACGATAAGGCTGATATCGCTTGGATGCTTTCCTCCGCCGGTTTAGTTTTGTTGATGACACCTGGTTTATCCTTCTTTTATGGCGGAATGGTAAGTAAGAAAAACATCATTTCTACTATGTTGCAAAGCTTTATCGCACTTGGTGTAATAACCGTACTTTTTGTTGCAATTGGATTTAGCTTGTGTTTTGGCGATAGTTTCTATGGAATTATTGGAAATCCCTTGGATTTTTTCATGTTCAAGAATATCGGATTGGGAATCAACGAAAATTTTGCACCAACAATTCCTGTGATTTTGTTTGCCATTTTTCAAATGAAATTTGCCATAATCACACCTGCACTTATTACCGGAAGTTTTGCTGAAAGGGTGAAATTCAAAGCTTACCTCTTGTTTATTGCACTTTTTTCAATCTTCATTTATTGTCCACTTGCGCATTGGACTTGGCATCCTGAGGGATTTTTGCGTCAATGGGGCGTACTTGATTTTGCTGGCGGAACGGTTGTTCACATGAGTGCGGGTTACGCTGCTTTGGCGGGTGCAATGTTTCTAGGTGCGAGAACTTCTTATGGTGAAAACAAACATACAGAACCCGCCAATATTCCCTTCGTTATTCTCGGAACAGGAATGCTTTGGTTTGGTTGGTTCGGATTTAATGCTGGTTCTTCTCTCGGTGCCAATGAAGTTGCTGTACAAGCATTTTCTACCACTGTCGTAGCTTCTGCTGCGGCAATGTTAACTTGGATTTTTTTCGATGCAATAAAAGGGGAAAAAATTTCAGCTTTAGGAGCTTGTATTGGTGCAGTTGTTGGATTAGTTGCGATTACACCTGCAGCAGGTTTTGTGAGCATTGGACATTCATTTGTGATAGGATTCGTTGCAGCTTTAGTTTCCAATTGGGCAGTAAGAAGAAAGAATAAATCCAATTTAGACGACACACTTGATGTTTTTCCTTGTCACGGCGTTGGGGGAATTGTAGGAATGATTTTAACAGGAGTTTTTGCGAAAGATGTTGGATTGTTTTACGGTCAAACCGAAACTTTTCTTTTCCACCTACTTGGACTTGTCATTGTTACCGTGTTCTCATTTGGTGGCTCCTACTTACTCTACTACATCACCAATAAAATCGTTCCGCTTCGTGTATCCGAGGAAGAGGAGGAATTAGGATTGGATTACACACAACACGGGGAGGTGTATAAACTGAAGAAACCGAAAGTCGGTAGCAACTAACATGAACAAATTATTTAGAAACAAATCTGGAGTTAGGCATTAGATTGGTCAGATGATGTTAATTTTCCTTTCTTCTTTTTATAGAGGGTTAAACAAAATCTAGCTGTTGACAGACATATTTTAAATTGAATTTGTAATAGCGATATAAAAGGAACGTTTTCAAGTAAAGAAAGATTAATGTAAAATTTACTTTTGTTTATTTTTTTAATTCATTTCCATTTTTATCAATGTATATCCAGGCGTCACTGTGTTGAGTTGAAATGCCCAATTCATCCATTGTTGTAGAACAAGAATAGGCCACTTTTGCTTTGCCATTTTCAAATATTGAGGCGCATTTATATTGTGGTTTAATAACTATAATTCCGCGTTCGTTGGCGTAACCGATTTTTCCGTTTTGAATTATTCTAATTCTTTCCTCATAAAATGTATCGAACTGAAAATCTCCGTATATATAGGCATCAAAAATACATTCCCCCTCCCTATTAATACCAATAAAACCGCATTCATTTTCTCGAACAATTACAAAGTCAATCAGTGTGTCAGGTTCCACAAATGTAAATTTTCCAAAGGGTATAATAGTATCGCCTTTAATATTGACAAATGCGCAGGGTGAATCAAATGAAAAATTTTTGTCGTTCGAGATAGGAATTAGAGGGTCGTTCGAATCTCCTAAAATCACTTTTGCATACGTTTTTTTTGGGAAAGAATACTTTTTTGTTTTTCTTTTTGATTCACAACTAGAAAGCGAAAAAAGAAATACAATTGGAATAATGATTAGGTAAATTGTACTTTTTTGAGATGAAATTTTCTCAATTTTTTTCCTTTTATACCAACCTCTAAACATATTGTATCATTTTATTCTTTAGAGAAAAGAACCTTAGTTACGCGACTTTATTTTCTTATTCATTTGAAATTCAATATTATACGTTTTGCAGACTCCGTTTTATGAACTCCGTTATCAGCTCTCAAATATTAATTTTCAACCACTAAGAGCTTAAAGCTACTAATTCCCTAACCTAAACTGCTTATCGATTTCCGCATCTTTTGGGTCGCCATACACGCCACATTTTGGAGGTCGCTCAAATAATTTCAGGGCTTTAATTTGAAATTGAACCGGCCAATATCCTGAGGCAAACCAATGCATGCGTGCGTTTAATCCATTCCATTGATAAATTCCTACGACTGGAATTTGAACAGCAGGAATGATCATCCAAGCGCGGTTTAAACGGATTCCAATTCCCAATGAATAATGAAATTGGGTCATGAAATTTTTCTGAAAATCAAATTGTTTCGGGTAAATTGAAATTTCATCCGAATAGGTTTTGTCACCGTTCAAGAAATTATAATCGAAGTTGAATCCAATACTTTGATCGATGAAATGCTTTCTGGCTTTGTCGATTTTCTTTTTCCCGTAGTAGAGTAGGGAGTGAGCCGAAATTCGAGCATAGGCATAATTGTTTCTAAACGAACCACTACCATGATCGGTTCCGATAATTTCACCCAGCGCGTTTTTAATGTTGACGTGCGTACTTTCTTTTCCCGCATATTGTCGAAAACCAATTCCCCAGTCCACATAATCCATGATGCGGCTCTTTTTCAAAAACTTGATCGGTGTACCTTTCCATTTCGGGAAGTGACAAAATCCGATTTCTCCAAAAAAACCAACGTTTCCTTTCGGAGTGATTTCGTAATCGCCTCGTGCTCCACCGTTAATCGTTAAATCGCCCGATAGCGGTTTGGAAGGTAACGTATAGGTAGGACCAATGGAAAAATGAATTCCGTCGTTGGTTACAATGATATAATCGTTTCCTTTTGTTCCTTTTTTAAAAGCTCCTTGCCCGAAAATCGGAAAACAAAGCAGGGTAAAAATTACGCTTCTTATTATCATATTGAAAAATTAAAATCTTCACTCATTTCCAACATTCGATGCATGATTTTGTCGCTTTCCCACTCGGTATGAATGTGTGGAGTTGCCATAATTTCATCCATAATCGCATCTTGTCGTTTGCCTTGTTGGTAGGCTTCACTATAGCGTATGTTGCTGAATGTCACTTGTGAATACAACGGTAACCATTTGTTTGGATACAAATCCGAGAATTTTGCTTCAATTTTTTTACGCAACAAGAATTCTGGATCAGCAACATAATCGCGCATAACGTAGTAGTTATCTAATGACAAATCTTGCAATGCATCTCCGTCCGGTTTACGCAAAGGACTATAGGCTGCAAAAACTTTTTCCCAGTCTTCGTTGTGTGCTTGCATTAGGTTCCAAAGTACCGTGCAATCTTCAAAACCGGCATTCATTCCTTGACCATAAAACGGCACGGTTGCATGGGCAGCATCACCCATCAATGCAAATTTGCCTTTCGCCCATGGATAGCAACGGATAATTGCCAGATTAGAAAGTGGATGATCTTCCCAAGCAGCGCCAACTTCAGGCATCATCGCATGAAAATCCGGGAAAACCGTTCGGAAAAAATGATCGACATCATCTTTGGTTTTTAATTTGTCAAAAGCAAATTCGTGACCTTCGTGCGGCATGAATAAAGTGCAGGTAAAGGAACCGTCTTCATTCGCCAAAGCAATCAACATAAAGCGACCTCGTGGCCAAATGTGTAAAGCGTTTTTATCCATTTTGTAGCTTCCGTCCGCATTCGCAGGAAGTAAGATTTCGCGATAACCGTCGGCGATGTAGTTTTGGCTATAATTGAACTGTCCTAATTTTTGCATCGCATTGAAGCGCACAGACGAAAAGGCACCATCGGCTGCGAAAACCACATCGGCTTTATCAGTGAATGTTTCACCTGTTACCGTGTTTTTCAAATGCACAATTCCAGCATTAAGATCGGCATTAATACAGTCAGTTTGGTAATGAATCGTCGCGTTTCCGTGGGTTTCAGCAATATCCATCATGGTTGCATTGATTTTTCCACGGGAAACCGAGAAAATGGCTTGACCGTCTTTTCCGTATTGTTGATAGGTCAAATTTCCTTTCATGTCGTGCATCATGCGTCCGTACATTGGAATGGCAATTTTGCGAATTTCATCACCGACACCAACGGCATCTAGCGCTGTCCAACCACGAACGGAAAGCGCCAGGTTGATTGATTTTCCTGCCGAAATATCGGCTTTTCGAATATCTGGACGACGCTCGTAAATCGTCACGGCATAACCTGCTTTTGATAAATAAACTGCCCATAGGGAACCGACTAAACCGGCGCCGACAATAATTGCTTTTTTTTGAGTTTCCATAGTTATTTTTTCCAGTGTTTTGAATAGGATGTGGTAAAGTAGTTGTTTCTTTTTCTCTCGTTAATTTTTTTGCGTTGATACGCCAAACTCAATCGCCAAAGCACCAACCCTCCAATCAATACCGCAATGGCTTGCACGGAAAGTTGAACGTAGAGATTTGTTTCGTTGAGTGAGCCGGCATAGCGCGCTTGAATCCAATCTTGTAAAGTCATACCAACAAATTTAAACATAAACAGTTTTTCGTGTCGCTAAATTTCAAGAGATATTCACATTGATTCGGTGATTCGAATGTATCTTAAATATTTACCTTTGAAAAATGAAGTCAACATTTGAAAACAAGGTGGTATGGATTGTCGGTGCTTCCTCAGGAATTGGGAAGGAAACGGCTATTCAACTGGAAAAATTAGGTGCTCAACTCATATTATCTTCTCGAAAAGTGGAGCAATTAGAAGCTTTGAAAAATCAATTTACATCGCCAGAAAAACACCTTGTTTTAGCACTAGATCTCGAGAAAAGTAACAATTTCAATGTTTTGGTGGAGCAGGTTTTAGAACGTTTTGGAAGCATCGATTATTTATTCAACAACGGCGGAATCAGTCAGCGCTCAACAGCTAGTGAAACGTCTTTGGAAGTCCTTCGAAAAGTTTTTGAAATTGATTTTTTTGGCAACGTAGCCTTGACAAAAGCGGTTCTACCTGTATTTCAACGGCAACAATCAGGACATGTGGTGGTAATAAGCAGTATCGCTGGAAAGTTTGGCTTCTTTTTACGTTCGGGATATTCGGCAGCGAAACATGCTTTACAAGGCTATTATGAAAGTTTGGCTTTGGAAGAGGAAGCAAATGGAATTCACGTAACGATTGCTTGTCCGGGTAAAATTAACACACCAATTTCTATAAGCGCGATTACAGCTGAAGGGAAAGCGCATGGCGTTATGGACCACAATCAAGCGACTGGTATGCCCGTGGAAGAATGTGTAAGCCAATTATTGCAAGCAGTTTCCAAGCGAAAATTAGAGGTGTTTATTGGCGGACGCGAATTGTTGGCGGTAAAAATCCGACGCTTTTTCCCTGGTTTGTTTTGGCGAATCATCAAGAAGCAATCCGCTACTTAAGGAAGCTTGTCTCCTTTGCCCTTACATTTTTGATTGATAATGTAAAGTCGAACATTTTCTTCCAATGAATTATTAATCTGAGATGCTGCTTTTGGTTTCTATGTCTTGCTCTCACGAAGCTCAGCTTAAGTTAACCGCTGCACAGGGTTCATATCTACATGCCCCAAACAGTTGGAGGGCGCTCTGGCGATGTTGAGGTAAGTGTAGGTGAGGTTGTCCATGGGAGAGGTGGGTAATTTTTGATTAAATTTTAAAATTCCTGAATTCAACGCAGATTAAAGAAGCTTTTTGTGATTACATTCCATAAATTTGACATGATAAATTGACTGCTCAATAACTCGATAAGAAATGTATAATTTAAATCCACAATTCATAACTGACAAAACTGGTAAAAAGATATCAGCTGTGCTTCCAATGAAGGACTTTAGAGCAATTTTGAAAGAGCTTGAAGAATTAGAAGATATTCGATTGTACGATGAAAGTAAAAATGACAATGAGCCTTCTATCCCTATTGAAGATGCTTTTAAAATGATAGAAGCAAAACGCAAAGCGAAGTAATGGCTTATAATGTAAGCTTAAAGAAACGAGCCATTAAAGCTCTTGAAAAAATTAATGAGCCGTATTTCTCCAATATCAAGAAGCTATTTATGGTCTTGCCGTTAACCCAAGACCAACGGGTTACATAAAGTTGAAAGGCAGAAATGGTTATCGTATTCGAGTAGCTGATTATCGCATTATCTACGATATTTTTGATGATTCCTTAATAGTAGATGTCATTGACCTTGGACATAGAAAAGACATTTATGAGTAAAGCAAACTCATTTTAAGGTCATTGCTATGGAAACTGTGGGATCATGGGAGCTAAACTCAAACAACGGGACCAAAACTCGCATCATACAGATGGAATTCCGCTGTATTAGATTTTCCTTCGCCTTTTGCTTCTAAATATTCATTCCCATCAGTTCAGCTAAATCTCCATTTGGAATGGAAACATCAAAGCTATTCTCTATCTAAAGTTTTACCAACTCACTGCCTTACTCCTGCTTCCAATTTCGACCTAAGAATTTCGTATAAGGTACGCCTGCTTTCTCCAATTGCGCTTCGATGCCAGTGATAATTTTTTCCATTTCATCCATTTTTACACGAAGTGACGCCAATTCTTCTTCGATAATTTGTTGGTGCGAACGCATGGTTTTACTGACGCCACTTGAATTGTCGTAAATGCGGTACTCTAACAAATTCATGCGGTTGCTCAATGATGGATCTACCTCAAATTCATGTTTCGCTTTGATTTCATCGCCCCAAAATGCAAAAGAAACGCTTTGATAATTGCCTTTCAACGTTTGAATGTCTTTTAATAATTTCAAATCGGTGTTGGGATAGTTGGTCAAGGTGGTTTCTAAATGGGTAATCTCTTCATTGATTTCTTTCAACATTTTTCCTGTACCACTTACGCGACGGTTCAACTCGTTGATTTCTTTTCTAAATGCAGCTAGTTCCTCTGGATTTTTCGCAGGTACACTTTGAATATTCCAACTTTTCACCTCGAAAGCTTGCTTATTTACTAAGGCTTCTATGGCTCCATTTTTCACCAACGACACACTGACGTAATACGTTCCAGCAGTAACTAAAAAGCCGTTGCCATTTTTCAGGCTAGATGCGTCATACGTTCTTAAATTCCAAGTTACACGCGAAATTCCTTTCGAAGGAGATTGAACGATTCTACGGATTTCTTTTCCGCTTTGGTCAGAAATGGAGAATACCAATTGTGCCGCGTAGTCCAATTCTTCATTGCGTAAATCTTGAAAGCTAGGGTAGGTCACATCTTTCTTTTCTTTCTCTAATTTTTTCTCTTTTTCTTGACGTTGTTCGCGTAAAGTTTTGAATTCGTCTTTTAAATAAAATGTGAAAGTTGCACCAAATTCTGGATTTTTCGCTGACCATAAGTTGTGTCCTTGAAAACCCGTCCCGTCCAAGCCAAGCGGATCAGCAGGAACGTATAATAACGCTGGTTTTACATCGAATAAATGACCTTTTTTCGCGAGGTTTTCTTTCGATAACTGACGCATTGGTGCATAATTGTCAAGTACATAAAATCCACGTCCGAAGGTGGCTGCCACAAGGTCATTTTCTCGTTTTTGGATGTCTAAATCATATACTGCTGTCGTTGGTAATCCACTCAATTTGGACCAATTCAAACCGCCATCAACAGAGCAAAAGGCGCCAAATTCCGTTCCAACAAACAACAGGTTAGGCTCAACGTGGTCTTGCTTGATACAGTACACATTTCCACGTGATGGAAGATTGTTGGTAATGGAAATCCACGTTTTTCCTTTGTCCGACGACTTGAATAAAAACGGACGAAAATCTCCTTGTCGTTGTGGGTTGAAGGTGGCAAAAACCACATTTTCGTCGTGCAGTGAAGCGGTTAGCATATTGACACGTGTGTTGGAAGGAACTCCTGGAAAGGTGCTGTATTTCGTCCAAGTTTGTCCGTCGTTTTCTGAAACTTGAATCAAGCCATCGTCTGTCCCTGCGTAAAGTAATCCTTTCTTTTTCGGCGATTCGTCTAAGGATACAATGTTGCCATAAATTGTGGTGGATGCATTTTTCATTACCGCGTCAATTGTCCAAACTTGTCCCATGACTTTCATGCTATTTCTGTCCAACTGTTGGGTTAAATCAGGCGAAATGGTGGCCCAATCATCTCCTTTGTTGGTGGATTTAAAGACTTTGTTGGCAGCAAAGTACAAGGTTGAAGCATCGTGTGGAGAAACTAATAATGGTGCGTCCCAATTCCAACGGTAGGCTGCTTCTCCTTTTCCTGGCATCGGTTGAATGGGAACTTTTTCACCTGAAATCTTGTCGTGGCGCACCAACCAACCGTACTGTGCTTGCGCGTAAGTGATGTTCGGATTGGACCAGTCTGTAGCAGATTCAAATCCGTCGCCACCGTTTGTTATGAACCAATCTGAATTTAAAATTCCAGCCACGTTATTGGTCGCAGAAGGTCCGCCCATGGAATTGTTGTCTTGAGTTCCTCCGTAGATGTTGTAAAACGGAGAAGCGTTATCGGTCGTGACTTTGTAGAATTGGATGATAGGTAAATTCGCATAATAGTACCATTCTTTGGCATGAGAATACGTTTCGTATATTCCACCGTCGCAACCAACGATCCAGTGATTTGTATTTGAAGGGTCGATCCAAATGCAATGATTGTCAACGTGTTTGTTGGTTTCTCCAGTCATTTTAAAATTCTTACCACCGTCTTCAGTGTGGTGTAAATAGGTGTCCATCGCGAAGATTTTATTTTTGTCCAACGGATCACAAATGATTTCTTGGTAATAATTTCCACTTGTATTGAAGTCGCTTTGTTTGGACCAATTTTCACCTTTGTTCGTGGATTTGAAGAAACCACCTTTCCCGTAACGACCTTCGACGATAGCGTAAACGTAGTCAGGATCGGAAGGTGAAACGGCCAATCCAATGCGTCCCATGTCGGTTTTTGGTAGCCCTGTATTGATTTCACGCCACGTTTTTCCACCATCAGTTGATTTCCATAAGCCTGATTCAGGACCTCCGCCAATGTAGGTATATTCGTGGCGTCTGCGTTGGTGAGCTGAGGCGTAAAGAATGTCGGGATTACTTGGATCGATTGCGATTTGTGCGATGCCAGTTTCGTCGGAAATGAAAAGGGTGCGTTCCCACGTTTTTCCACCGTCGATGCTTTTATATACACCGCGCTCGCCACCCTGATTCCAAACTGGACCGTAAGCAGCGACCCAAATTATTTGTTCATTGGTTGGGTGAACGATGATATTTCCAATGTGTTCACTGTTTTTCAAACCCATATTGGTAAAGGATTTCCCACCGTCAAGCGATTTGTAAACACCATCACCATAAGAAACCGAGCGTTGGTTGTTGTTTTCGCCAGTTCCAACCCAAACGGTGTTAGAGTTGGAAGGCGCTAAGGTTACGCAAGCAATGGAATAGGAACCGTAATTATCAAAAATGGGACGAAAGGTAATCCCGTGGTTTTCAGTGAGCCAAACACCACCTGCGGCCGCTGCGACGTACCACACATCTTTGTTCTTCGGATGAACGGCTATGTCCGCAACTCGTCCTGAGGTTAGTGCGGGACCAACCATTCTGAACTGCATTCCAGAGAGAAGATCGGCGTCAACAGCAGATTTTTCCGAAGTAGGAGTTTTGGTCGTTTGTGCGTTAGTCGTTAGTTGGCTAGCAACAAGAAAAATGGTGCAGAAGAATAGTTTTTTCATCGTTCTTATTTTGAAGGGATGGAGGATAAAGATAACAGAATTTCTTCTCCAAAAGCGTCGTAGTCGATTCCGTCAAAGTTGCCCGACGACATCATTAAAAGGATGTGATCGTGCCAATTAATTTGTTTTAAAAAGCTTAGAACTTCAGCAGTTGTATCCATCACGATTACGTTTCCGCCGAAACCTTCTTGTACCAATTCTTTAGAAATAGGGTCTAATTTTTTGTGTTTTACCACTTCAGGATTGAAATAAACCAAGGCAATATCGGCTTTTTCCATCGCATTAGCGTAGTGCGGAAGAAACTCTTTTTTTAATGAGGAGAACGTGTGTAATTCCATGCAAGCAACTAAGGTTCGTGACGGAAATTGACTTTTTACAGCGGAAGTAGTAGCTTTCAGTTTAGATGGAGAGTGAGCAAAGTCTTTGAAAAACACAAAATCGTGAGCAGCAACTACTTTTTGAAGCCGTTTACCTGCTCCTGTAAAATCGCGCATTGCATTCAGAAAATCGCATGGTTGAATACCCATTTGTTCCGCTACACGCATGGCTCCCATAAGGTTTTGTAAGTTGTGGGCTCCAAATATTTTTAATGGAAAATCTTGGTTTTCAAAATGTAATAAGGTTCCCTCTTCGGTGGGTTCAAATGTTGGCGTGTGATAGGAAATTGATTTGATAGTTGATGAAAACTCATTACCCAAGTGCCTCACTTCTTGGTCATCGGCATTATAAATTAGGGTTCCATTAGATTCAATTTTTTGACAAAATATTCGGAATTGATCGACGTAATTCTCAAAAGTTGGAAAAACATTGATGTGGTCCCAGGCAATTCCACTTATCAACGCGATATTAGGGTGATAGCGATGAAATTTGGGATGTGGGTCGAGCGGTGAACTTAAATATTCATCTCCTTCTAAAATCATAAATGGTGCATCCTCCGTTAATTTCACCATACAGTCGTAACCTTCCAGTTGCGCCCCAACCATATAATCAACGTTGATTGCTAACACTTTACAAGCGTGCAACAACATCGAAGTAATTGTGGTTTTACCATGACTTCCACCAATCACAACGCGTGTCTTTTGCTTACTTTGTTCGTATAAATACTCAGGATAACTAAAAATCGGAAGGTTCAATGCTTTGGCTTTCAGTAATTCAGGATTGTCACCTCGGGCATGCATTCCTAAAATTACGGCGTCTAAATCGGCGTGAATTGCATTTTCGTTCCAGCCCATTTGCTCAGGAAGTAAACCTTCTCGCTCGAGTCGTGTGCGTGAGGGTTCAAAAATTTCGTCGTCAGAACCACTTACTTCTGCGCCTTTTCGAGCTAAAGCAATCGCAAGGTTATGCATCGCACTTCCCCCAATGGCAATAAAATGTACCTTCATTTTTTGTAATTATTTGCCGAAAATAAAAGGGAAAGGAATGCAAGAAATGAAGTGCGGAAATAGTTGTAAACAGCGAAGATTGGAATTGCTCGATTAATCCCAAACGTCCACTACGTAAATGCGCGACTTGTCTGGTTTCAAATATAGAAATTGGTCATTGCCCATTTCGTCGCGTTGCAAGTAATAAACAGTCAGGGTGTCGCCCCATTTTGTGGGTTGCATCCATTTTGCATACGTCCGAAGTTCCTTGCTTGCGATGCGTTGCTCGACATATTTCTCCCTTTGCAATAAACGTTTTAATTCATCCGAACAAATTTGAGCTTCTAACGAAATGGCAACGTCAATTTTCGGTAAGGTTTGATCTTGTTTATTTACAATTTTGACGCACTTATCAGGAATTCCCAAAATGGCAGTGTACATCTCTACCCCCGTTCTTCCTTTGAAGGATTTTTTCAATTTTTCATACCCTTTTTCAGCTACCAAACTTGCAGCAACTAAGGAGGAAGCAACCGCCAAAAAGAAAAGAACGTTGGCAACAATTACCATCGTCATGTTTTTTCGGATGATGCCCAAAATGAGTAAGGTCGCGAAACCGATTAAGAAAGTTCCTGAAACGACTATTCCAATGATGATATTGGTGGTCATGTTTTCTTGTTTAAATGGCGTTTAATACGCGTAAATAATATCCCCAGAATTTCTGAACGGAAGAAATCTGAACCTTTTCATCTGGCGAATGCGCTGCTCGAATATTTGGACCGAATGAAATCATGTCCACTCCAGGTAAATGTTTCCCGAGAATACCGCATTCCAGACCTGCATGGCAAGCTTTTACCTTCGGATTTTCGTTGAACATTTCTATGTAAAGTCCTTCCATAAGCTGTAAAATCCCTGAATTGCGATTGGGTTTCCAACCGGGATAATCACCACCTTGAACAACTGTACAACCCATATTCTCAAAGGCACATCGAATGGTCATTGCGATTTCAGCTTTAGTTGACTCTACACTGCTACGTTGCAACGATTGGGTGGTGAATTCTCCGTTTTTAATGATAACACGGGCTAAACTAGAAGATGCTTCCACCAATCCAACGATATCAGGGCTCATTCTGAAAACACCGTTCTGAATAGAACAAAGTACATTTAAGATTTTTGTCAATTCACCTGCTTCCATCACTTTTTCTGGAGAGGATTCCAAGGCGTTGATTTGAATGTCAATTGCTGTTTCAATTGCTGCGTATTCTTCTTTTAAAGTTGAAATCCCTTCGTTCATCGCCGTCAGGAAAGCCGCAGTTTCTGTTTTTGGAACCAGTACAAGTGCTGTTGCTTCTCGTGGAATAGCGTTGCGTAAACTACCTCCGTCGAAAGAGGAAAGGTGTAAATTGACTTGTTTTCTAGTTTCCCATAAAAGGCGCGCCATCCATTTATTAGCGTTGCCACGGCCTTTGTCGATGTCCATTCCGGAGTGTCCGCCAAGTAAGCCGCGAATGCTGATTTCATAAGCCATGAATTCACCAGCTAACGCCGTTTCAGTGTAGGAATAAGACGTATTGGTATCAATGCCACCAGCGCAACCTACTGAAAGTTCGTCATCGTCTTCGGTGTCGATATTGAGGAGAATTGTTCCGTTTAGCAGCGAACCGTCCATTTGCATTGCACCAGTCATTCCCGTTTCTTCGTCAATGGTGAAAAACGCCTCAATTGCAGGATGCACAATGGTTTCATCGGAAAGAACGGCCATGATTGCCGCTACACCAATTCCGTTATCAGCACCGAGCGTTGTACCGTTTGCCTTTACCCAATCGCCTTCGATTAACATTTCAATTCCTTGGTTGTCAAAATCAAAATTGGTACCCGAGTTTTTTTGATGAACCATGTCCAAATGCGCCTGAAGTATCACCGTCGGACGATCTTCTTTACCGCTTGAAGCAGGCTTTTTAATGATGACATTTCCAATTTTGTCAACGAGGGTTTCAAGTCCTAGGTTCTTACCAAAATCAACCATAAACTGACGAACGCGTTCTTCTTTTTTTGACGGTCGAGGTACAGCATTCAAATCAGCGAAATGGTTCCAAAGAACTTGAGGGGAAAGGCTTCTAATTGACATAATTAAGGGAATTTAGGGTATTGTTGGAAATTTGGATCGCGTTTTTCAAGGAATGCGTGTTTGCCTTCTTGTGCTTCTTCGGTGAGGTAATAGAGTAGGGTAGCGTCGCCTGCCAATTCCATCAATCCGTGCTGACCGTCTAATTCGGCGTTCATAGCACGTTTAATCATTCGCACCGCAAGAGGACTACGTTTCATGATTGTTTTACACCATTCGACAACAGTATCCTCTAATTGATCAAACGGAACGACCTTGTTCACCATTCCCATTTTTTCGGCTTCGTCTGCGGTATATTGATTACACAAGAACCAAATTTCACGCGCTTTCTTTTGTCCAACGTGACGCGCTAAAAATGAAGAACCGAAACCGCCGTCGAAACTTCCAACTTTAGGCCCCGTTTGTCCGAAGCGCGCATTATCCGAAGCGATTGTTAAGTCACAGACAACGTGAAGTACGTGTCCACCACCGATTGCGTAACCGTTAACCATCGCGATAACTGGTTTAGGCAGCGAACGAATCGCTTTGTGTAAGTCCAACACGTTCAAACGAGGGACACCATTTTCAGAGATGTAACCACCGATTCCTTTCACATTTTGATCCCCACCAGAACAGAACGCTTTGTCACCTTCGCCTGTTAAAACCACCACGTTGATGTCAGGTCTTTCGCGGCAAATGTTCATTGCATCTAACATTTCAAAATTAGTTTCTGGACGAAATGCGTTGTAAACGTGTGGTCGGTTGATAGTAATTTTCGCAATGCCTTCAAAGAATTCAAACTTAATGTCGGTGTATTGCTTTATAGATTGCCAATTTCTTGCGCTCATACTTTTTGTTTTTCACAAAAGTAATATTGTAGTGCTTTTATTGGCGGGTTGTTGGGATAAAAATTAGGGATGGAAAAGAATGGTTTTTTGCTTGTAAATTTAATTTGTTAAAATGAAAATGTAAAATATTTTATTTGAATGTAAATCAATGTGTTGTGATTTTTATATGTGGTTATAAGTAGCCAAATGTTACTATTTTTACCTACATTTGGCTGGTTATACGCTATTTCATGTGCTAAAATTGAGTGAAAAGGGCATTTATGTTTAAGTCATTTTGAACGTATTGATTACTGTAAATATTTCGTTTCAATCCGTAAGTGCTTATAAAAGTCACAAATACATTTTTATTAGTTTGCGTTTCAGCTTTAAAGACATTGATTTTTTTCTGAATGTTTTCAGCGGTCTTTTTGTCAATTTTAAAGTGCGTGTCATAAAACTTCATTTCGCAGAGGTTAATTACACGGTCGTTTCTATCAATTAGTAAATCAATTTGAACGTTTTCTTCGCTGTTTTTCGAAACCCAAGATCCTTCTGTTGAATGTATTCCTCTGATTTTAAGTGCTTCTTTAATCTGTTCAACGTGTTTGATACAAATTGTTTCGAACGTGAATCCTGACCAAGATTTGAAAGATTGTAGGTTATGTAAATTCAGCCAAGTTTGACTGTTCGATGGCGAAGAAGGTTCAATGAATCGTATGTAAAACAAGGAATATTCATCGGTCAAACGATAAAGAGCATCCTTTGTGTTTTTGTAGGGTAAATATTTGGTGATGAATCCAGAAGCTTCTAATTCTCGTAGTGTTTTAGTTAAAGTTCCGCCTGAATTTAGTTTCGATTTTTTAAGAATTTCGTTACGAGTAAATCCTTTTCTTACGGTAGATAACAAACGTAAAAGATGCTCGTGATTTTCGTGTTGGTCAAAAAGCGAAGCGAAAACAACATTGAATTCTTTTCTTAAAAAGCTGTTTTGTTGGAAGCATAAACGATCGATAATTTGCGGGACACTTTCTCCGTTTTCGATTTTGTCAAGATAGTGAGGAATACCACCAAGCGCCATATAGAGGTGAAGAATATCGTAGCGAGAAAAGCGAATGTTTTTGGCTTTCAATAGTTGTTCTGTCTCAAGAAGTGTAAAGGGTTTTAAATGGATTTGCTGCGTTATTCGATTGTGTAATCCTCCTTTGTTTTCGATAATATTTTGGATCATATAAGAAGCAGCAGAACCGCAAACGACTACCACTAAATCATCTCGTTTGGTTGCATAATTGTTCCAGAAATTATCAAACGCAGCTAAAAAACCAGATTTTCGAGTGTCCAACCAAGGAAATTCGTCGAAGAAAATCACTTTTTTTTTTGTTGATTTGAGGCCGTCGAAGTAACTCCTCAATTGAAAAAATGCTTCTAACCAATCTACAGGAAGCGTAGCAGATTTAAAATTTGTTTTGAGTTCAAAGTAGAAATTTTTGAGCTGTTTTTTAAGTGGCTCTTGGTGAATTCCCGAAAACTCAAACACGAAGTGCTTTTTGTACAACGTGCGTACAAGAAACGTTTTTCCAACCCGTCTTCTTCCGTAAATTGCAATTAATTCTGATTGTTTAGAGTTTAAGCAGTTGTTTAAGGTGTATGTTTCTGAAATTCTGCCTATTATCTTTTTTATAAAGCGCTATAAGTAGCCAAATGTACTATAAAAACCCTACATTTGGCTGGTTATATCACTTTTTTGAATTGTCTCTTTTATCTTTTTTTGTAGAAATTGTATAGGTAATTCCTGCGTACATACCACCTGAAATCGGCATCGTGCGCTCTTGTGTTTGGTAGGAAGATCCGTTGACATCACGACCGAAAGCATCTACTCCTTTTGCGTCTTGGAATCCATATTGTAAACGTGCTCCGATTAAAATTCCGAGAGGGAAATTTTTAGGTTTGATGTTCGCACCGAATCCCATAATTGCTGAAAGGTATGATTTGGAATATTTTGAGCTTACGTCAGCGGGATTGCTTAAAAATGGATTGTATAGCGTACTAACCGCTAAGACATCACCTTCCATGGTATAGGTCGCTTTAGAAATACTGTTCATTTGCGCACCCAATTCAATAAAACCACCTTTATCACCTTTGAATTTTAAGAAAATTGGAATTTGTGAAAGGTTTAAATCAACATTAGAGGTGTACTTGTAAGTTCCAACCAAAGATTTAATCTCACCCGAATAAGCTCCCTTAAAGTTCCCGAAAAGCCCTTCAACGCCAAGTCCAACACTCCCAAAATAAATCGTAAATCCTGCTCCGTAGTTGGATGACCATGCCATGTCGTAATCTTGTTCTGCGCCCTGATCAGAGATGTTTTTGTTGATTAACCAAGTGGAATTAAATAAGTATTTTCCATTGGCTTCAAAAGAAAGTTGAGAGAATGTTGCTCCACTTAACAAAAGACTAAAAAATAAAAGCTTGATTTTCATAGTTTTAGATTTAAAGAATAAACAAATTTAAAAAATAAAATTTGAGAAGATGTCGATTGTATCAGGCTTTCCACTTCGCAATCAACTTCGGCATTTTCTTTCGAAACTTTTTAACCACAGCATCGCGATTCGATACATTTCCTAGTTTCACAATATCCCGAAAAATCAATTTCCCCTCTCGAAAGAAACTGAATTCAAGGGTAACACTCGTTGCTTCGTCGCGATAAAGATGATAAATACTTGTCATGTCTAATACCTCTTTTAACGAAACTACATTTTTTGAAATTTTAAAAGTTTTGTCGTAACCTCTTACATTCGCAATGATGAAGGTGTTGTAGCCTCCTTTTAGCAATTCTTTTTGAATAGTATCATTTGCTAAAATAAGTGGATCAGCTCCTTGCTTTAATAAATTCAATGAAGGCATGGTTTTAATTCCTGCTTGAGTCAACATCTCAGTCAAATTCACCTCAACAGAGTAACGGTCTTCCGGTTTATCAAATTGTCCAATAACTACAGCTCCATTCAATTTGATTTGTGAAGTGCTTAAAAATGAAATCGTTGAAAGAAATAGGAATAAAAAAAGATGCTTCATAAAGTAGTTAGAATGTTGCCCCCGCAATGGCTTTTACGGAAGACGAATTAGACATGGTGTAATAATGAATACAAGGAACGCCAGCGGCTTTCAATTCTTTTGATTGGTGAATTCCCCATTCGATTCCAAGTTGCTCAACATCTTTGTTGTTTTTGCATTTTTTCATTTCTGAGGAAAGTTCAATCGGGAAATCAATATGGAATACTTTCGGAAGAAAAATGGCATGGGATTGGACCTTTAGCGGTTTTAATCCTGGAATAATCGGAACGGTGATGCCTAAATTTCTGCAAGCATTAACAAAATCAAAATATTTCTTGTTGTCGTAGAAAATCTGTGTCACTATATATTCTGCACCGGCATCTACTTTTTTCTTAAGATTTTCTAAATCTGATTCCAAGTTCATCGCCTCAAAGTGTTTTTCAGGATAACCCGCCGCACCGATGCAGAAATTCGTTGGGTCCATCCGTGTATCGTCTTCTAAATAACGCCCATTATTCATCGAGTTGATTTGTCCAATTAATTCAACAGCATATTGATGTCCATTTTCATGGGGCTTGAAATAGGATTCACTCTTTTCAGCATCACCTCGTAAGGCTAAAACATTATCTATTCCTAAGAAATGTAAGTCAATTAATGCGTTTTCTGTTTCTTCCTTACTGAAACCTCCGCAAATCAAATGTGGAATCGTATCTACATCGTATTTATGCATAATTGCAGCACAAATCCCAACTGTTCCTGGGCGTTTCCTAACCGAAATGCGTTCCAAAAGACCGTTCTCACGCTCCTTAAGAACCACCTCCTCTCGGTGATAGGTTACATTGATAAATTTTGGTTTGAATTCCATTAATGGATCGATACCAGCATATAAAGATTCAATTCCTTTGCCTTTTAAAGGGGGAAGAATCTCAAAAGAAAACAAAGTGTCCTTTGCATTATTGATGTGATCTACTACTTTCATTTTTTGTCAAGGGGACAAAGATAACAATCCTTCAAGCAAAATTGGATTGTCGCTTTTATTATTCAATTTCATCCATAATGGAAACGATACATTTAACGGCTTGTTGTGCTTCTTCTTCTGAAATGTTCAACGGAGGAGAAAGACGGAAACTGTAAGGATGCGACAAAAACCAAAAGGTTAGAACACCTCTTTCAAGACAAGTTGAAACAACCTTTGCCACTTGTTCGTCATTTTCCATATCAAAGGCAAACATCATTCCGATTCGTCGAGTGGCTTTTATTTTGGGGTGACTCCCTATTTTTTTGGCAATCATAGCTCCCATTTTTTCTACATGTTCCCAGTTGATTTCTGCTTGAAAAACTTCCAAACAAGCCGCAGCCGCAGCACAATTCATTGGATGTCCGCCGAAAGTAGTAATGTGTCCTAACATGGGGTTATGCGTAAATTCCCACATTTTTACTTTCGAACTAACTACAGCTCCAATTGACATTCCACCGCCAAGTGCTTTTCCCAAGGTGAGTATATCTGGAACGATTTGGAAATGCTCAAAAGCAAACATTTTCCCCGTTCTTCCCATTCCACATTGGATTTCATCCAAAATGAGTTGAGCTCCAGTTTCGTCGCATCGTTTGCGCAGTGCTTTCATGAATTCTAAATCAGGAATGCGAACTCCTGCGTCACCCTGAACGGTTTCTAAAATCACTCCAGCGGTTTTTTCTGTTATTCGATTTAGGGATGAAATGTCATTATGTGGAAGAAATTGAACATCAGGCAACAATGGACGATAGGCTTGTTTCTTGACCTCATTTCCCGAAACGCTCATTGAGCCGTGCGTGCTTCCGTGATAAGACCCTCTGAATGAAATGATTTCGGTTCGGTTGGTGTAGCGCTTAGCCAATTTTAAAGCTGCTTCAATTGCTTCCGTTCCTGAATTTACAGGATAAACCATGTCTAACGATTGAGGAAGAAAGGAACAAAGACGACGGGCTAAGTCATTTTGTGCATCTTGAATGAATTCTCCATATACCATTACATGCAGGTATTTCTTCAATTGTTCTTCCAATGCCTTCACCACTTTTGGATGACGATGTCCAATGTTGTTCACCGAAACTCCCGAAATCATATCCAGATAAGGTTTTCCACTCTTATCAAAGAAATAACTTCCTTCTGCTCGTTCAACGTGAATTAAAAATGGCTGTTGATTGGTTTGCCCTAAATGATTGAGAAAAAACGATTCACTCATTATTTTCGATCCGATTTTAAGATTTCAACAATTGGATTTCCTGTCATTGCACCCGATCGTTGCAATTTGAGAATATGGGTTAATGTTGGAGCGATGTCCACAATTTGAAGGGGTCTAAAAATATCTACTGAAGGAATTCCCGCGCCATACCATAACAAAGGAACGTGTGTGTCATAATTGAATGATGATCCATGGGAAGTACCTAAATGAGCCTTTGGATTATCCGTCTCTTTCGGTAAATATCCAGGTTCTAAAATGAAAAGAATACTTCCACTTCTGTGTAATTCAAATCCTTTTCGGAGCATGTCCTTCCATTCGTTGTCTGCCGCAGTATTGAACAACAAGTCTTCAGCGGTAAAAACGGCTTTCACACCTTCCCAGTTGCGAATCGGTTCCGCTAAAATTCGTGCAACTCGATGAATGTCTAATTTTAGTGAATCGATACGGGAACGATTTAAGTAGATGTTTAAATTTTCTTCGGAGGAAATAAGGTCGGCGCCAAATTTGGATTGTGACAACTCTCGAAGAGCTTTCATTTTTTCTTG
Organism: Bacteroidota bacterium; assembly: GCA_039795265.1. GTDB lineage: Bacteria > Bacteroidota > Bacteroidia > Flavobacteriales_D > Crocinitomicaceae > UBA952. The sequence goes on from JBDKEM010000056.1 coordinate 43,335, forward strand.
AAGAAAAACATACCCTCCTGGAAGTTTATTATCCACTAATTGCTGAGGAACAGGCACCACTGCGTGATCAGCGGTAAGGAAAACGGTGAAACCATCTTTCCCAAATTGTTTTTCTAAACTCGAAAGTAAGCGTTCTAAATCGCGATCAAGTCGGTAATAAATATCTTCAACTTCCTTGGAATAAGGTCCAAATGCATGACCAACAATGTCGGGAGTAGAATAACTAATGCACAACATATCAGTTTGTTTGTCCATTCCGAGTTGTTCATTTTTTACGGCTGTAAGTGCTAAATCCGTTAATAAAGTGTTTGCAAATGGAGAATAGACAAACAGTTTCGGACTTGGTTTTCCGCCAGCCATTTCGATGAAATTATACGGAAATGTCGGTGTAGTTTTTCCAGTTAGAATTACCTCGTATTTACTCTCGTCCTTGCTTTTGTATTTTGATTCAGGAAGTAGCAAGTCCCAAGTTTTAGTGTATGTGGCGCAATTATTTACCTTATTAAATGCTGTTAACCAATCGGGTAGAGCGTTTTTGTAGAATGAGCTTGTGATGAAAATTCCGTCGGTGTAGTCGTACCAATACGACCCATCACTTAAATGTCCACCAGGAAGAATAGCGCCACGATCTTTAATAGAAACTGAAACCACTTTCGCTTCCGGATAGGTCATTTTTAATTGGTCAGTTATGGTATATGTTTTTAGACGATGAGGTGAAGCTTCTCCATCGTGTGATGTAGAACCAACGGTTTGTACAGCTTTATCCTCGATACAATTGACCACTTTGTTTTCGGACAATTGAAACCACTCATTTCCAACAATTCCATGATTGGAAGGGGTGGTGCCAGTGTAAATTGAAGCATGACCGGGTCCAGTATAGGTTGGAACATAATTATAATTCACATTTCTGCAATTCGTTCCATTTTTCAGAAATCGGTTAAATCCTCCAACAGAAAAATTGTCTTGAAAGCGATACAAATATTCATAACACATTTGATCAACAACAATTCCCACCACGATTTTTGGAGACTTTTGAGCAGAAAAGTTAGCGTTGAATAAAATAAGAATGGATACGAAAACTAAGTTTTTCATTTTTTCGATTTTTTGCCAAAAGTAGCCAATGCAATTCATTATTGAATCCCACTAAATTCTGCTTCGAGCAACTTTAACATGAAATTTACGTTTTAGCAACAAGAGAAATCTCAACAACTTTTCTCTTATCAAACAAAGAGGCTGTCTTCGGATGGCCTTTTTTATTTGCCTTTTCCAGGTTTACCTACTTGTGGTTTAGGTCCAACGGGTTTGACAACAGGATTGTCAGCTGGTTTAGGGCTCACCGAAATTCCACCACCAAAAGGTTTTGACCCATTCCCGATTTTATTACCAATACTTACGTTTGGTTGGATTTTAGGTGCATCACTACTTTGTTCTGTTTTCGGAACATCTGATTTATTGACAGTTTTCCCATCAGTTGATGCAGCAGGATTGGTTTCAATGGGTTGAGGAGTAGGGGTGTCGCCTTTATGCGGAGCCGACCACATCACTTGATTCGTATTTAAGCTCGGACCGCTTAATCGTGGTAAAACACTATTAGAACTCACGACATCACTCGGATTGGGAATCGGATTCGGTTGCATGTCCAAAAAGCCATTATCGAAAATACACCCATTCATTTCTGCAGGAGAAACTCCCATTTGTTCGCAGCGCCGTCTTGCATTCGTTTGTCGATCTTGATTTAAATCTGAAAGTGTATAATGAACTTTCGGAAACCTACGATCAGTGTAAAAATCAGTAGTTTGACCTGGTGAATAATCAAATAAAGTGGTTTGATCTGTCACGCGCCAATTGTCTGCGAAATCCTTGGCAAGGAAACTCAAATATTCTTGTTCTGCCATGCGAGAAGCGGAAGCAAGTGCTGGATTTCCGAAGGTGGAGAACGAGGCGTAAACAGGTCGGTTCAACGATTGATTATTTCTACCATTGAAATCATCATCCATAAAACCATTGTTGTTTCCTAAGAGTCCTTCAAATTCGTTGTTGTCGCATCTAAAAATTTCAACAGTTACGTTGGTAAAACGCATCATTCCTGAAGTTCTTTTATCCAAAATTACGCGTTCACCTGACGGCCAGGAAACGATGTAATTTCTTCCCTCTAAGCGAATAGTTCCTCCATTTGGAAGAAAAAAAGCGCGACCCGACAACTGAATTGGTGTTCCGTTTAAGCGAAAGGGGGACTCGTTAAAATCAGGACGTTCATCTGTGTAGAAACAAAGTCGATCCCCTGCAACATTCATTGCTATCGCGGTATTGAGCGAGAAATTATCGTTTTGCGGACGTTGTCTCGATTGTACTTCGAAATGTCCATTTCGCGATTTAGCTAAATGAAATTCACCCACTGTTTGAAAGGAGTAATTGGCATTATCAAATGATACCAAATGTGGGTCTCCGTAACTTCTACCGATAGATTTAGAACAAAACAAATGATTAACGAGATAAGAAACACGTTGCCATTCGGTTTTGGCGCTAGAAATTTGTTGTTGATTTTGAACTTCTTGTTGGATATTTCTTAGTCTTTCTCTTGGAATGACATTTAACAATTCAAAGACAGTAACTTCTTCTGGAAATGTACGATCAGGACAAGGTTTATTAGTTGCCATTGAAACAATTGCATTTCCAGCCCACTCTCCTCGAACACCGTCCCAATCAGTTAAAAGCGATTTTACAGTTGAAAACTCGCTGTCAAAATTGGATTGCGCGAAATTGAATCCGAAACAGAAAAACAAAAAGAGGCTTGTAAATATTCTCATTATAATTTTTTTATAGACTAAAATATACAGCAATAATCGAACCATTATTCGACGAATTTATAACCAATTCCTTTTACTGTCGAAATATGTTCCTCTCCGATTTTTTCTCTCAATTTGCGAATGTGAACATCGATTGTTCTATCACCAACAACAATTTCAGAACCCCAAACTTTCTCTAAAATTACATCGCGTTTAAAAACTGCATTCGGACGAGAAGCCAAAAGAGCAAGCAACTCAAATTCTTTTCGAGGTAGAATAATTTCCGTTCCATTTTTCTCAACAAGGTAGCGCTCACGGTTAATAATAAGTTGATTGTTTTGCACGGAATCGGAGGAACTTGTTTTGTTTTCGGATGAACGACGCAACAAGGCACTAATTCGGCTCATTAATACTTTGGGACGAATCGGTTTAGCAACGTAATCATCACCACCTGCTTCCAAACCAGCAATTTGACTGTAATCTTCGTTTCTTGCTGTTAGGAAACATACAAGAATGTTTTTATTTTCAGGTTTAGATTTTAATTGTTCGCAAAATTCAATACCATCAATTCCTGGCATCATCACGTCTAACAAAATTAAATCTGGACGGTGTTTTTCAACATGCTTAAACGCTTCATTTGCATTGTTAGCTATTTCTACTGTATGTCCTTCCTTTTTTATATTATATGCCAACATTTCGCATATATCTTGCTCATCATCTACTATCAGAATTTCTGCCATTTTTTGAATCTGTAAGGTGTTTTTATGAGATTAAAGTTAATCCGAATTTCTATTTTTCGATTAAAAAAGTAATAGGAATTTAAAATTAACATAAAAAACATTTCATCTTCAAATAATTCAACTTACATTTGTGGCAGTAGTAGTAGGTTAGGTTGATTGCCAGGAGCTTTGGATTTTTCCAAGGCTCTTGGTATTTTTGGGCGAACCAATTGTGTATGAAAATAAAAGTTTTACTCGCAGAAGATGACCTGAACCTAGGTTTGGTGGTAAGTGACCAATTGAAATCAGACGGTTATCAAGTTGCACTTTGCACCGATGGCGTAGAAGCCTTACAACGATTTAACGAAGAACAATTCCATCTTTGTATTCTCGACGTGATGATGCCTAAAAAAGACGGTTTTACCTTGGCTAAAGATATTCGACAAATGAATTCAGAAGTGCCAATTTTATTCCTTACGGCCAAGTCGCAAATGGAAGATAAAACTTCAGGATTCAACGCCGGAGGAGATGATTATCTAACCAAGCCATTCAGCGTTGAAGAATTACAATTACGCATTAAAGCTTTATTGAAACGGGTGAATATCCGCATCGATCAACCCGAGGACAAAATTTTGCAAGTAGGCCGTTTTACTTTTGATGTTGAGAATTTCAGTTTAAAAAATGGCGACGAAATAAAATCATTGACCAAAAAAGAAGCGCATATTTTGAAAGTACTTTTCAAGTTTAAAAATCAAGTTGTTCCGCGCGAGGTGATTTTGAATGCCGTTTGGGGACAAGATGATTATTTCGTTGGAAGAAGTTTTGACGTTTTCATAACCAAAATTAGAAAGTACTTAAAGGACGATCCAAATATCAAGATTTCCAATATACATGGAGTCGGCTTTAAATTTGAAATCATAGAATGAATACCTTTCTACTGCATATTGAAACTGCAACGAAAGTGTGCTCTGTTTGTATCTCCGAGAATGGCGTGCCGCTTTCAACCGCAGAAATTATCGATGAAGGTTACGTACACGGAGAAATGTTGACGGTATTGATTGAAAAAGCACTCGAACAGGCTAAGTTTCCAATTTCTTCAATTTCAGGTGTTTCTATTTCCGCAGGTCCGGGTTCCTATACTGGTTTGCGCATCGGACTTTCAACCGCAAAGGGCTTATGTTTTGCACTAGGAATTCCGCTTATCGGTTTGTCCACTTTGGAAATTTTGGCGAATGGAATTCAACATGAAACAAATCATGCGAACATTGTATCTATGATTGATGCCCGAAGAATGGAAGCATTTACCCAGGTTTTTCGTTCGGATTTAACACCAATCTCTGAAGTTGCAGCTACCATAATCGATGAAACTACCTTTGATGAATTTCGTCCGCTTGTTTATGTTGGTGACGCTGCTGAAAAAGTGACATCTTTGTGGACGGATAGTAAAAAAATAAAAAAAGAACTCATTCTTTCAGCAAGTTTGCAAGCTCCAATGGCGTTTGAACGTTACTTGAACAATGAATTTGAGGATTTGGCGTACTTTTCTCCAAATTATTTTAAAGAGTTTATGGTTGGTCAGAAGGGCTAAGACACACACTATTACACCAAAAAGCTGTATTTCCACAAGAGTCCGTCACACGCAATTCAATGTGTTGTTCGTTGATTTGAAAACGGTTTCGTTTAAAAGTAATCAGGTCGTTTTTTAAGTCATATTCCAACGGAAACCAAATTCCTTCGACAAAAATATCGTATCGCATTATTTCAGTTTGACTATCGGTTATTTTCCAACTTAATTTCTGACGACCAATTAAGGTGTCTGATTCTTTGAAATTGTGCGCTTTAATGATTGGAGCGACCGTGTCCACCTGAACAGAAAATTCACCAAGATTTTTTGAGTCAGCAAAGAGAAAATTTCCTTTTGCAGTGGTTGCAAGTGACCCTTTTGAACTTTTAATGAATTGTTTGTCAATTGAAACCGTTTTTAAAGCCTCCATTTTTAAATGAATCATGCGTTGAATGGGTGTTGAACTGTTTCCAATAACTAACTTTTTTCCAATTGAGTAGGACTTTTGAACCGGTTCGTAAAAGGTGAAAGGTTCGATTTCAATACTACCATACTGATTGGAAAATCGATAAAATGAATCGGGAATGAAATGGGTTTTAGGTTGGTAAAAAGTGAGCGGTTTTGGCACTGCGTTTTCGGTGTAAAGTAATTGAAAAGGAATATGCGTTTGGTGTTTGTTGGCATCGGAAAGTATTACTTCCAAATGCAAAGTGTCTCTGTCTATTGGTCGAATTCCACCATGATTGAAATCGTTGTAGATGCTTAGCGGATTTGCGCTGTTTCGAAAGAGTTTGTGAAATTTCGTATTTTGAGATTTATAAGCAACATAATCTTTGTATGAATTCACATATCGGGAATCATCGAACGACACATGGTCCAAACAACAATGAAAAACGGTGTCACCAGCTACAATGAGTTGATTATCATACAAGCCAAAAGTTCGATCTTTGGATAGCATTGGATCACTTGCAGCGATGGCAAAAGCTACATAAGCATTTGAGGGTAAGAACGTTTCGTCCACCGTGATGAGGTTCGATTTCAGTTTTAGTTCTCTTTTCTTTGCATCCCATGGAAATATTTTTTCTTTTCCAGGAAACATATAACCCTGCTCGTCAATGCAGTACATTTTCAAACTTTGTGGTATTGGCGCAAGAGAATCGTCCACTTGAAAAAGATACAATAGCGGATTCAAAGCGTGTTCCGTTTCATTGTCCCTAAATTCAAAGTGTAAATGTGGCCCAGTAGAGTTGCCGCTATTGCCAGAATAAGCGATAAATTGTCCTTTCTTTACTCTCAGTTTATTTTTTGGAACTTCAATATCCAATTCATTCCAATGATTGCGCAACTGGATTGGAAAGAGGTAAGCAACAACAAAATCAGCAAATTCCGAACAGTGTGCATAAATTGATGTGTAACCGTTTGGATGCCGTACATATAGAACATTTCCGTAACCTGTTCGACTAACTTTAATTCTTGAAATGTATCCTTCCCGAACACTGTGAATTGAAATTCCCTCACGTCCAGCGGTACGAAAATCAACCCCCATGTGAAAATGGTTCGGTCTTATATCTCCAAAAGTGGCTGAAAGTTCCAAACTTGTTCCCAATGGAGAAGCGTAATCGGGATGCATTGTTACCTTTTGGGAAAGCAAATTGCTCCAAATCGTTAACTGAAGGACTAATAGTACAAAAAGATTTATGCTTTTAAATGACATCTTCGAATCAACGAAATTTTGTTATTTAGTGACAATGTTAGGTATTAAAAAAGGGTGCGATTTGATTCAACCACACCCTTGAAATTTATTTTTAGCGGTGATTATAAGTGGATTACTTCACCGTAAGCTGCAGCCGCTGCTTCCATGATAGCCTCAGACATTGTAGGGTGAGGGTGAACGGTTTTAATCAATTCATGACCAGTAGTTTCCAATTTACGAATTGCAACGATTTCAGCAATCATTTCGGTAACATTTGCACCAATCATGTGACCACCAAGTAACTCACCGTATTTCGCGTCGAAGATAAGTTTTACAAATCCATCTTTCGCTCCAGCTGCACTCGCTTTTCCAGATGCTGAGAATGGGAATTTTCCAACTTTAATGTCGTAACCTGCTTCCTTCGCTGCTTTTTCGGTCATACCAACAGATGCTACCTCAGGAGAACAATAGGTACATCCCGGAATATTACCGTAATCCAACGGCTCTGGATGGTGACCTGCAATTTTTTCTACACAAATAATTCCTTCAGCTGAAGCTACGTGCGCCAATGCTGGACCAGGAACTACATCACCTATTGCGTAATAGCCAGGGATGTTCGTTTGATAAAAATCGTTTACCAAAATACGTCCTTTATCCGTAATGATTCCAACTTCTTCTAAACCAATATTTTCAATATTCGCTTGGATTCCAACTGCTGAAAGAACAACATCACATTCGATTTTTTCTTCTCCTTTAGCTGTTTTCACTGTAACAACACACCCGCTTCCAGAAGTGTCAACTGCTTCAACAGACGCATTTGTCATCACGTTTACACCCATTTTCTTAAACGACTTTTCCAATTGTTTTGAGACTTCTTCATCTTCAACTGGAACAATATTTGGAAGGTACTCCACAACGGTTACATCTGTTCCGATGGTACTGTAGAAGTAGGCAAATTCAATTCCAATTGCACCAGAACCTACAACGACCATTTTCTTTGGTTGAGTTGCTAAAGTCATGGCTTGACGGTAGCCAATGATTTTCGTTCCATCTTGTGGCAAGTTAGGTAATTCGCGTGAACGTGCACCCGTTGCGATGATTAGCCCTTTATCAGCAGTGTATTCTGTAGTTGTTCCCGCTTCGTCGGTCACGGCAACTTTTTTACCAGGAAGTATTTTTCCAGTTCCTTTGATGACGTCAATTTTATTCTTTTTCATCAAGAATTGGATTCCGTTGCTCATTCCTTTTGCTACTTCTCGGCTACGGTTAATCATTCCGTTGAAATCTGCGGAGAATTCATTTACAGTGATTCCATAGTCAGAAGCGTGTTTTAAATATTCAAAAACATTTGCTGATTTAAGGAGTGATTTCGTAGGGATACAACCCCAATTTAAACAGATTCCACCTAAGGATTCGCGCTCAACGATAGCAGTTTTTAATCCCAATTGGGAAGCTCGGATAGCAGTAACATAGCCACCAGGACCACTACCTATAACGATTACATCATAATTCATAATCAAAGATTTTTGGGCAAATTTACTGATTTCTCGAAACCATGAACCGAATCTACGGGATTAGTTCACGATGATTTGGACGGTTTTGAGGTAAATTGACTTTGTGAGAAATCCGTTTACTATACCGCAATCCACCCCAAATTAAATGTCTATTTTTGTGGGGAAATTAAAAGTTATGGCAGGTAAGTTCAGCAAAGAGGCAACTTTGGAACAAGCGGTGGAGTTAGGGCTTCGACCGGACGAATTTGATCAAATCAAAGAAATTTTAGGGAGAACACCCAATTTTACTGAAACAGCGGTGTATTCTGTTATGTGGTCTGAACATTGTTCTTACAAAAATTCTATTCTTTGGTTGAAAACTTTACCGAAAGACGGGCCTCACATGTTGGTGAAGGCTGGTGAAGAAAATGCTGGAATTGTGGCTATTGGTGACGGTTTAGGTTGTGTTTTTAAAATTGAATCGCACAATCACCCGAGTGCTTTGGAGCCTTATCAAGGAGCAGCAACAGGTGTTGGAGGGATTAACCGTGATATTTTTACAATGGGAGCTCGTCCTGTGGCACAATTAAATTCGTTGCGTTTCGGAGACATTAGTCTAGCGAGAACGAAATGGCTGGTCAAAGGTGTTGTGAAAGGAATTGGTGACTACGGAAATGCGTTTGGAATTCCTATAGTAGGAGGCGAAGTGTTTTTTGATGAATCGTACAATACGAACCCTTTGGTGAATGCTTTTTCTGCTGGAATTATAGAAACTGATAAAATAATTTCTGCCACTGCTAAAGGTCCTGGAAATCCAGTGTTTATTGTAGGATCAGCGACTGGAAAAGATGGAATTGCTGGAGCAGCTTTCGCTTCTAAAGACATTACTGAGGAGTCAGCATCTGATTTGCCTTCTGTTCAAGTTGGCGACCCATTTATGGAAAAATTACTGTTGGAAGCCACAATGGAACTTTCTGTTTCCGATGCTGTTGTGGGAATGCAAGATATGGGTGCGGCGGGAATTACTTGCTCTACGTGTGAAATGAGTGCTGCTGGAAATGTAGGGATGGAAATTCACCTTGACAAAGTTCCGACGCGACAAGATAACATGTTGCCTTATGAAATTCTACTTTCTGAATCGCAAGAACGTATGTTGGTTGTGGTTCATAAAGGGAAGGAGGATGTTGTTAAAGCCATATTTGAGAAATGGGATTTGCACGCAGAAGAAATTGGCATAGTTACAGATACAGGCCGTATTCGCTATTACATGGACGGTGAATTAGTAGGTGATGTCCCTGCCGAGTCGTTGGTTTTGGGCGGTGGAGCACCACAATATAAAAGAGAATATAAAGAACCTGCTTATTATCAAGAATTTAAAAAGTTCGATGTTTCTACAATTGAAGTTCCAGAAAATTTGAAAGAGATAGGTTTTCAGTTATTGGCTCAGCCGAATATTGCTTCAAAGCGTTGGGTTTACGAGCAATACGATTCCATGGTTGGAACAAAAAACATGACAACCAATCGTCCCTCTGATGCTGGAATTGTAAATGTGAAAGGAACAAATAAGGCTTTGGCAATGACAGTAGATTGCAATTCACGATATGTCAATGCTGACCCGGAAATTGGAACTATGATTGCTGTTTCCGAAGCTGCTAGAAATATCGTTTGTGCAGGTGGAGTTCCTAGTGCAATCACCAATTGTTTGAATTTCGGAAATCCATATAATCCAGAATCATATTGGCAATTTGTTGGGGCGATCAAAGGAATGTCTGCGGCGTGTTTGAAATTTGAAACGCCTGTAACAGGTGGGAATGTTTCTTTTTACAACCAAACAGTTATCAATGGAGTTGAGACACCAGTTTTCCCAACACCAACAATTGGAATGATTGGAGTTTTAGAGGATAAATCAAAAGCGATGTCCTTGGATTTCAAACAAAAAGGAGATTTGATATTCTTGTTGGGAGATTACAACGATGATATTGCATCTAGTGAGTATTTGGCAAAAATTCATGGCGTAAAGGCTAGTCCTGCACCCTATTTTGACTTGGAAAAAGAACATAAATTACATAAGGCGGTTCAAGGATTAATTGAAAATGGGTTGATTAATGCAGCTCACGATGTTTCTGATGGCGGTTTATACGTGGCTTTGGTCGAAATGTCTTTGCCACAATCTTTAGGATTTGATATAGTTACCGATTCAGAAATTCGTCCAGATGCATTTTTATTTGGTGAAGGACAGGGTAGAGTAGTGGTGACTGTTACAGAAGAAGTTGAACCTGCCTTTTTAGAATATATGGTTGAAAATGGCGTTAACATGACCTTGCTTGGACACGTTACGAAAGGAAAATTACAAATCGATGAAGAACATTATGGATTCATCACAGAAGCAGCTGAAATTTACAACAACGCTTTAGGTGCTTATTTAGAAAATTAAGAATGGAATACAATACAACGAGAGGAAAACTAATCCTGCCAGAATACGGTAGAAATGTTCAAAATATGATTGCTCATGCGCAAGAAATTGAAAATCGCGAAGAACGCAATCGTGCAGCTCAAGCTATCATTGAGGTAATGGGTCAATTAAATCCCCATTTACGTGATGTGGAGGATTTTAAACATAAATTATGGACGCATTTGTTTGTGATGTCAGATTTCAATCTTGATGTTGATTCTCCTTATGAAATTCCAAAGCAAGAAGTGCTAAACGAGAAGCCGAAATTGATGGAATATCCAAAAAGCAAGATTAAATACGGCCATTACGGGAAGTACACCGAGAAGATTTTGTTGACAGCAAAGCAAATGGAATCTCAAGATGAAAAGGAGTTTTTGAAAAATACAATGGCAACTTTTATGAAGAAGTTGTATTTAGCTCATAATAATGACGCTGTTGAAAATCACGTAATTGCAGAACATTTAAAAGAACTTTCCCATGGAGAATTAGTTCTAGAAAATCCAGACGAATTGGCGAGTACGAATACGCTCCTTCGTTCAATGGGTATGGGAAATAATAACAACAATAAAAAGTTTAATAAGAACTTCAAGCAAAAACGTAAATTCAAGAAATAAAATGGCATCTTTTGAAATTTATGGTGGAAAGCCGCTTAAAGGTGAGTTGTATCCACAAGGAGCAAAAAATGAAGCGTTACAAGTGCTTTGTGCGCCATTGTTAACCGAAGAAAAGGTGACGATTTCCAACATACCAGATATTGTGGATGTCAACAAACTGATAGCCTTGTTACAAACAATGGGCGTAAAGGTGGAAAAAGTGGAAAAGGGAACATTCATTTTTCAAGCAAAAGACATCGATTTAGCCTATTTAGAAACGGAGGATTTCAAGAAGAGAGCTTCCTCTTTGCGGGGTTCAATTATGATCGTTGGTCCGCTATTAGCGCGCTTTGGTCGTGGATTCATTCCGAAACCTGGAGGGGATAAAATTGGTCGTCGTCGTTTGGATACACATTTTGAAGGATTTGCTTTATTAGGCGCAAAATTCAATTATGACGCTGGTGAGCATTTTTATTCTGTGGAAGCTGAAAAGTTAAAAGGAACCTATATTCATTTGGAAGAAGCTTCAGTAACGGGGACCGCAAATGTCTTAATGGCAGCCGTTCTTGCAGATGGAACAACTACTTTTTACAACGCCGCTTGCGAACCTTATATTCAGCAATTATGTAAAATGTTGAATGCAATGGGAGCAAAAATTTCTGGGATTGGTTCGAATATGTTGACCATTGAAGGAGTGACAGAATTGAAAGGTTGTTTCCACCGTATTCTTCCTGATATGATCGAAATCGGAAGTTTTATTGGTTTGGCAGCGATGACAAAATCGGAAATTACCATTAAAGATGTCAGTTATGAAAACTTGGGTATTATTCCCAATGTATTCAAACGAATGGGTATCAAAATGGAACGTAGAGGTGATGATATTTTCATTCCAGCACAGGAAAGCTACGAAATTGACACCTTTATTGACGGTTCAATTTTAACGATTTATGATGCTCCATGGCCTGGATTCACCCCTGATTTACTCTCTATTATTCTAGTAGTTGCCACTCAAGCGAAAGGTTCGGTGTTAATTCATCAGAAAATGTTTGAATCACGTTTGTTTTTCGTAGATAAATTGATTGACATGGGCGCACAAATCATTTTGTGTGACCCACATCGTGCAACTGTCATTGGATTGAATCGTGAACATGCGCTGCGAGGAATTAACATGACTTCCCCGGATATCCGTGCTGGTGTTGCTTTATTAATTGCAGCACTTTCTGCCGATGGGAAAAGTGTCATTGAGAATATTGAACAAATTGATCGTGGTTACCAAGATATTGAGTTACGCTTGAATAATCTCGGTGCAGATATTCGTAGAATTGGTTAAATAAAAGCACTTTAAACAGCTGAAAATGAGCCGGAAGTTTTGGATTGCCTTTGTGGGCTTAGTTGTTATTGGATGTCTTTCCTTATGTATGAAACAAGGTAGTAAAGAATTTCAAAATAATTTAGCGCCTGAGATTGTCTTAAAGAATCCAAAAGGTAAAACCATAAAGCTATCAAGTTTAAGGGGAAAAATGGTTTTGGTTGACTTTTGGGCATCTTGGTGTGGGCCGTGTCGAAAAGAAAATCCGAATGTTGTTGAAGCTTATTTAAAGTATAGGGATAAGAAATTCAAGAATGCATCTGGTTTTGAAGTTTTCAGTGTTTCGCTTGATCGAAGTACAGATCCTTGGATTGGAGCGATTAAAACGGATAAATTAATTTGGAAAAATCACGGGATTGATTCGGACGGAAAAGCATCAGCCGATTATGGCGTTTCATCAATACCAAGCGGATTCCTGATTGATGGTGAGGGTAAGATTGTTGCCCAAGGTGGGGAATTAAGAGGATTGGGATTACACATTGCTTTGGATAAACAGTTGAAATAAACGATTAAATTCGTTCTAGTACGTATTGAATCAATTCATCCATTTCTTTTGAATATCCTTTTGAAAATTCAAATTTAGGTCGGTTTGCAATTCCCAAGCAGATTGTCGTTGCTCGATGACCTAAACCTCTTGAAAGCGCAAAAAGCGCCGAACTCTCCATTTCAAAATTCACTATAGACAATCCATTAGTTTTAAAATCATGCAATCGTTCATGAATATCTGCGATATTGGCTTTTAAACGCAGTTTTCTACCTTGCGGACCATAAAATCCTGAAGAAGTTATTGTAATTCCTTCATGTGTTTTTTCCGAACGCAAATTGGCAGTAAGTGATTCATCGGCTGCAATAAAGTAAGGAATTACACTTTCAGGTAGTCCGATGAATTCTGTCACTGATTTTCCAATTTCAAGTTCTTCGGTGGAAAAAGGAATTTCATAGAAATGAGCGATATTATCCAATCCTAAAGCGTGACTTGAGAGTATATAAGAGTGAATTGGAATCTCTGGTTGAACAATTCCACATGTTCCAATTCTTATGATGTCCAGACTAGTTTTGTGTTTTAATTCCTTTCTGGTTTCTAAGTCAATATTGAAAACTGCATCCAATTCATTGATAACAATGTCTATGTTATCTGTTCCGATTCCTGTGGAAATTACGGATATTTCCTTCCCTTTATAAGATCCTGTATGGCAAACAAATTCACGATGCGCACCTCTATATCGAATAGAATCAAAATGATTAGAAATTAATTCAACACGATATTGGTCACCAACTACTATTATTTTTTTAGCAACATGTTCTTTTGATAACCCCAAATGATAAACTTCATTTTCAGCATTAAGGACTAAATCTGTTGCTGGATAGAAAATGGAATCCATAAACTATTTTGTTAAACTCCCGAAAACCTTTGTCAACAAATCAGTAACACGAGCCATAGGATCTTTTCTGATTTTATTTTCTTCTTGTTCAACCAAATAAAACAATCCTTCTATTGCTTTTTGGGTAATGTAAGCATCCAAGTCTGGGTTTAATTTTTGTCCTCCAGTCAATGTCATTGCTTGATTATATTTCGTAATCAACGGATTCCAGTATTCAGTCAATTTAACTTTTGCAGTGGCTTCCTTCACCTTTGGAGAAAATGCTACTACCAACTTATCGGTAGTTTGTTTAGACAAAAAACGCGTTGCAGCACCATCACCACCGTTCAAAATGGCAAAACCATCTTGTACACTCATATTTCGAATCGCATCAACGAAAATCGGAAGCGCCTCTTTCGTTGCTTCTTCTGCTGCACGGTTCAGTGTGGTTTCAAACTTCTCAACTTGTCCGTCCAATCGTAATTCAAGTGCTTTTTCTTTCACTTTTATAGCATCTGGCGGAAATGGAAGACGAATTGCAGTGTTTTTCAAAAATCCATCTGTTACCGAAGAAGAGTTGACTGCATTTTTAATCCCAACATTCAATGCTTCACGAAGTCCAGAAATTACTTCATCATTGGTTAGTTTTGGTGTTGTTGTATTTGAGGTTGTTCCAGAATTCAATGTATTTGCAGCTTGTTGTACAACATCACAACTTACGAGTGATAATGATAAACTGAATGATAATGCTAATTTCTTCATTTTTTTTATTTTAAGACGTTCACATACCCCGTTCTATATTGACGGCCATCGTTGTCTTTTTCTTTGTAGGAGATTTTCCAAGTATATGCACCTGGAGGAACTTTTTCATGTCTCCCGATTCCATAAGTTCCATCCCATGTTGCATCTGGATCTAATGATTCCCAAATTTTCTCTCCCCATCGATTAAAAATCTCACATTTGAAGTTTTGAAAATCAATACCGTCAATGTAAAACTTCCAAGACTGATTGTGTTCATCATCGTCTGGAGTGAATGAATTTGGAACACATAAAATGACATCAGGATTAACAACAACTGTTAAGGTGATAGAATCTTGACATCCTTGTTCGGTTGTAACAACTAATTGAACTGGATAAGAACCAGTAACTCCTTCTTGATACTTAATTGTTGCACTTGATCCATTTGGGTTGACACTTACGGCACCTGGGCTAGACCACTCCCAATTAATAACGCCACCTGTTGAGTTGTCACTTGTTTGTACCATAGTCTCAAACCAAGTCAATGGGTTTTTAGAAAGATTAAAATTAGCTACTGGTAGTGGGGTAACTTCAATAATGTTGTTAAACGATTGGGTGTAAATACATCCATAAATTGAAGTAACGGACATGTTTACTCCGTATAATCCAACTGCAGGAAAGGTAGCAGTTAGGTTTTCTGTGCCAAGTACATTATACGTGCTTCCATTGGTAAAGGTGTATTCCGTTGAGGCAACTTCCGATAAGTTACCTGATTGGTTGTAGAATGTAAATGTTCCAGGAACACATTCTTTTGTAGAATTTGGAATAACAGTTGGGATTATTGGAGTTGGATGAGTTATTGTGACACATCGCTGTGTACTTGGTGATCCACATTGTTCATTTAGGGTCAAACAATACTGTGTTGATGGTTGTGTTGGAGTTACCGTTACTGTATTTGCTGCGCTAATAATGCTAGTGCCTTGTGACCAAGAATAGATGTAGGGTGAAGAACCTCCACTGCCTGATCCGCTTAATTGAATACTTGCTCCTGGACAAATCTGAGTATCAGGAGTGAAGTTAATAATGGATAGAGGTGACGGCTCAGTAAGGTTGATTGTAACAGTTTGAGAACAACCGTTTGCGTCACTAACAGTAACAGTTGAAGCACCCGCAAAAAGATCTGTTGCTGAGTTAGTTGTTGAAGTTGAGCCAACCCATTGATAAGAATACGGTGCAGTGCCTAAGCTTGCTGTTACAGAAGCCGTCCCGTCATTTGCAGAGTTACAAGTTACGTTGGTTTGGTTTGCTATTGAAACTTGCATTCCTGGAATTTCTGATACAGTAATCGTAACTGTGCCCACACAACCATTTCCTGCTGATACTGTGCATGTATAAGTACCTGCGGACAATCCTGTTGCTGTAGCCGTAGTTTGTCCGTTGCTCCATTGATAGGTATTTGTAGCAAAATTAGGTGTTGTAGATGCCGTTGCCGTACCGTCGTTACCTCCCGCACAAGACACCAAAGTCGAAGTTACATTGTAGGTTACAGGATTGTCAGCAACCGTGCCACTTGCACTTGCAGTACATCCTCCAGCACCGGTCATAGTAACTGTGTATGTTCCGGCACCAAGATTATTTACTGTTTGAGTTGTTCCTCCACCTGGAGACCAACTGTAAGTAAAAGGTCCTGTTCCTGCTCCAGGAGTAGCGGTAACAGAGCCGATTTGTTGCGTACATTGATCATTCACAGCTGTTACACTAACAGTAGGGTTGTTAAGTGTTAACCAAGTTGTGTCAGAAATCGCACCTCCATTGCCACATGAAGCTTTTAAGAAATATCCAGTGGTTCCAGCAGGAACGGGGTTAACAGTTAATGAACCAGCATTGTATGGAAATGATGCTCCAAGGGTATTTCCCCATTGTATTGCTGGAGTGAAACGTCGTGCATCGTTTGTAGTAGTCCATTGTGTAGAATTTCTTCCAGGTACTGCAACTGCAACATTTCCAGCTAGATTGTGCAAACCATGTACCGCTGTTCCACCAGCCCAACCAGTACAGTTTGGCTTATTTTGGATACGAGTTTCAATATTATTAGTCGTCTCAAACAATACAATTTGAAAGGTTCCATAAGATGTTGTACAAGAATACATTGGGACTGAATTCCAAGAAACTACTAGTCGTCTATTAGGCGCAGTACCTAGTGTTTGATAACGAATATAAAAACCGACATTTCCTCCTGTACCAGGATGCCAATCCTGCCACGGAGCCATAATGCAATTTTTTGGAACAAGTGCACCAGTGCTTGGAATCGAGGCAGAAGTAAAATATGTAGTCTGTCCTGCTGTAAACCCAACCCAACCATTACTTCCTATGTAAAATTGGTTATAAGTATTTCCAAAAAAGCAAAAAGGAAAACCTATGTTCAAGGCACTTGAAACAGCATCATCACTCAGGTTGACAGGAGTTCCCTGATTAAAAGGGTCTGGAGCGTATGGTATCGTGGTAATTGTATATTGCGCAGTTCCTGCAGCCGCTCCCCCGCCAATATTATTGCAATCGTTGATTGTAACAGTTTGGTTTGGACATACGGTTGCATCTTGACCAAGACATAATGTAACATTCTGTGCTTGGTAAGAATTGACTTGTAAAAAGGTAACAAAGGCAATTAAAATCTTTTTCATTTTTCTTTAAGAGAGATTCGGACAAAGTTAACGCAGATTTAACACTTTTCGTTGCCAAAATGTTGAATATAAATAAAAATTAGGAATGACTTAGTGTGAAAAGTACACTAATTACAGGATGTTTTATTACTGAAAATCATTTATTTGGAAACAGATTCTGCACTTAAAAATCTTTTTACATTTGCCACAATTCTTTAATTAATATCGACTATGTCAAATAAGTATCATGCAGAGATTGAGGATTTTATGTCTCGAGTAAGAGCTAAAAATTCAAGCGAACCAGAATTTTTACAAGCGGTTCAGGAGGTTGCTGAGGCAGTTATTCCTTTTATGGAGGCAAATCCTAAGTACAAAAGTGCACGAATTTTGGACCGAATTGTTGAACCAGAAAGAACAATTATTTTCCGAGTTCCTTGGTTGGATGATGCCGGAAATATTCAAGTGAACAGAGGTTACCGTGTTGAGTTTAACTCTGCGATTGGTCCATACAAAGGAGGTCTTCGTTTTCACCCTTCTGTGAATTTATCTATCTTGAAATTTTTGGGTTTCGAACAAATTTTCAAAAATTCACTTACTACGTTGCCGATGGGTGGTGGAAAAGGTGGTTCTGATTTTGATCCAAAAGGAAAATCGGATAATGAAGTGATGAAGTTTTGTCAATCGTTTATGACTGAGCTTTCTCGCCATATTGGGGCTGATACGGATGTTCCAGCTGGTGATATTGGTGTTGGTGGTCGTGAGATTGGTTACATGTTCGGACAATACAAACGTATCCGCAACGAATTTACTGGTGTTTTAACAGGTAAAGCACGCAATTGGGGTGGTTCATTGATTCGTCCTGAAGCGACTGGTTATGGAACAGTTTATTTTGCACAAGAAATGTTGGCAACCAAAGGTGACTCTTTCAACGGAAAAGTGGTTGCTGTTTCAGGTTCTGGAAATGTTGCACAATATGCTTGTGAAAAAGCAACTCAATTAGGGGCGAAAGTTGTTACGCTTTCTGATTCATCTGGTTATATCCACGATGCAGATGGAATTGACGCTGATAAATTGGCATTCGTTATGGAGTTGAAAAATGTGAAAAGAGGTCGTATTGAAGAATACGTTGCTAAATACCCTTCTGCGAAATTTGTTGCTGGAAAACGTCCATGGGAGGTGAAAGCAGATATCGCTCTTCCATGTGCGACTCAAAACGAATTGAATGGCGATGAAGCAAAAGCATTAATTGCAAACGGAGTTATTTGTGTTGCAGAAGGTGCAAATATGCCATCAACTCCAGAAGCTATCGAAGCATTCCAAGCCGCTAAGGTTCTTTTCTCTCCTGGAAAAGCGTCAAATGCTGGTGGTGTTGCAACCTCAGGATTGGAAATGTCTCAAAACTCATTGCGTCTTTCTTGGACGGCTGAAGAAGTTGACCAACGTTTACACGGAATTATGGTTTCTATTCACGAAGCGTGTGTGAAGTATGGAAAAGATGCAGACGGGAATGTTGACTACGTTAAAGG
The DNA here is from genome assembly GCA_039795265.1 of Bacteroidota bacterium. Classification (GTDB taxonomy): domain Bacteria; phylum Bacteroidota; class Bacteroidia; order Flavobacteriales_D; family Crocinitomicaceae; genus UBA952. The sequence continues at coordinate 62,289 of JBDKEM010000056.1, forward strand.
GGCTAACATTGCTGGTTTTGTGAAAGTTGCGGATTCTATGATTGATCAAGGTTTGGTCTAGTCTTAGTTCATATTACAGAAAAGTCGTCTTTATTAAGGCGACTTTTTTTTTGCTTTATTTTCCGATTTTTTCGATTACGTAAAAATATTTTGTTTAGATTTGTTCTAAATAATGAAAAAGGTTCTTGAGGCACTTTCCGAAACAAAAATGACATTTTGCGAATGTGAAATGAAGAAAAAAAAGTGCTGTAAAAAATATAAAACTAAAGGTGACCCTTGCAAGAAATGTCCAAAATTCGGTTAGTTTTTTTTGCCTTCTTTTTCATGTTCTATTCCTTTTCTCAAACTGATTCAAAGGTAAATTTGGGAACAACTTTACACTACGATTACCGCTTACTGGATGTCTATCACACCATCGATTTTCAATTCTCTTTTGAAAAAGTCAAATTTGGGATTCATCAAGGATTTGGCGTCATTGGTTTGTATTTGAATGGCTTACCGAGGTGCTTAAGTGGTTTGTCTTTCGAGGTTCCAATAATTAAAAAATCTAATTGGGAACTTAACGTTCGAACCTTCACTAATTTTCAATGCTTACAGCTTAGTAATTGGAATAGTCAACAACAATTGGGTATAGGACCTAATTTAGTTTTAGGAAGTAGAGTAAGGTACAATTTTGGTGTTTACGCTCAATGTTATTCTGAATTTGCTGGAAGGAGTTTTATTTTGCGGCCTAATTTTTCCTGCAATTTTGGGGTATTTTTTCCTCTTAAAAAATGAAATATTTCTTGCCTATTTTGATCTTGTTATCGGTGGCTTGTAATAAAAAGAAAGTGCCACCACCACTAATAATTGGTCACGCAGTTTGTGGTTTGGAAATGGTGAATTCAGTTTTTCCTCCCAATACAATTGAAGGATTAATTTTCGCAAAAAATCTAGGATTAGAAGGCTATGAAATCGATGTTCAAATGGATTCAGACGGTGAATTATGGTTGTTTCATGATGAATTTTTAGATGAAAACACTAAAGGAATGGGTTGCATAAATAATTTATCTACTGCTGAAATTGAAAAAATTACTTACAAATCGTTCGGTAAGGAAAAGTTGACCCGACTTGAAGAAGTTGTTTCTTTTTTCGACGGCAAAAAATTGGTTTTGCTTGATATCAAACATTGGAACGCCTGCAACGAAACTGCCGCTGACAAGGTTCTGTTTAAAAATGAATTGTTAGAACTTGGTTTGGATACATTTTTAAACGTTCGATTGATTATCACTCCACCTTCATGGATCGCTACCTTTTCACCAGATTTTCAGGTTATTGCATCCGTTGAAAATCCAAACGAATTGCAAAAAAGAAGCCAACAATTCCCCCAAGTATGTGGGTGGTTAGGAAGCTCCAAAAGATTTAATTATGCAGATATCACCCCATATAAAACTAAATATGAATTTTATTTGTTTGATTTGCGTTCAATAACTGCAATTCGCCGTTCGATGTCCAAAGGTGCGAGCGGAATTTTGGTGGATGATTTACGAACGGGAATTCAATTAAAACAAAATTATTGACAATGGAAGCAACTTTTGGAGCAGGATGTTTTTGGTGCATCGAAGCATGTTTTATGGATTTGAAAGGGGTAACAGAAGTTTATCCAGGTTATGCGGGAGGAAAGACAATAAATCCATCCTATGAACAAGTCTGTACTGGAAAAACGGGGCATGCAGAGGTCGCTCGTGTCGTTTTCGACGAAAAGGTAATTAGTTACGACAAGTTACTGGAGCTTTTCTGGTTTGTCCACGATCCAACGCAATTGAATCGTCAAGGAAATGATATAGGAACGCAGTACCGTTCTGTAATTTTTTATCACAACGACTACCAAAAAGAACGTGCTCTGCTTTCGAGAGAATTGCTTAAAATGGAAAAAGTTTGGGATAAACCGATTGTTACGTTAATTGAACCAATTAATAATTTTTACAAAGCAGAGGAATATCACCACAATTATTTCAACCAAAATCCCCAGAACTTGTATTGTCAAAGCGTGGTGCGTCCAAAAGTTGAAAAGTTCAAAAAGGTCTTTGGTGATTTGATGAAACCATAGTAGAAGGAACTAGGTTATTTCGAAACTTTTAGAATAAAGTCGCGCGTTTGTTGGAAAACCGATTTTGACTCTCTCAATTTCGTCGCTGCCATCCAAACGTGAAACATTCCTGGGTATTCGAAATAATTGAATGAATTTTTAGTTGATTTCAATTGTTGAACCAATTTTCGGCAATCGGCGACCAAAACATCGTGTGTACCAACAAATAAAGCTAGTGGTGGATGGTTTGTTAAATCGCCATTTATGGGGCTAACCAAAGGGTGTTTCCAATCCAATTCGCCCGAATATGCTAAACCAGCTCCAACCAAGCCTTTCGGATTCAGCATTGGGTCTTTTTTCAGAACAGCATTCATTTCTGAGTTTGACATGCTCACATCTAACCAAGGTGCGAATAAAATCAGTCCTTTTGGCTTTGGGAATTGAAATTGGTGAATTTGATTGCTCAGTGACATACACAAGCCTCCACCAGCCGAATCGCCCAATAGAAAAATTGTAGATTCAGGATGTAGCGTTAACAGTTGTTGATAAAGTTTAAGGGAATAATCCAAAACTTGTAAACACGATTTTTGCGGAGCTAAAGGATAATCAGCTATATAAACCATTGCATTCGAAGTCCGTACAATAGCTGCCACCATGTCCCATTGAAAGCGTAAAATATTCGTTACATAAGCTCCGCCGTGAAAATATAGTATGACTGTTTTTGTGGAACTAGCCGCAGGCTCTATTTTCCAAAGTGATCGGTTTTCAAAAGAACTGTAGGTGATTTTGAGTCGTTTGTCATTCCGAATAGAGTAGGGGATTTTCGCAGCTTTACTGTTTTTATTTCCAATTTCAAGCGCGTCTCCAGTCTTTTTTTTTATTAGAGCAAGACGTAATAATCCTTTTGTTAAATGAGCATTTACACTCGGTTTTTTTGGATGGATGTACGTCGTTTGAAAAAAATCAGCCTTTTGTCCAAAAACAGGAAACAAAAGGCTGAGTAAAATTGATAATGAAATGAATTTCAAACCTATTCTAGTGTTTTGAAGCCAAGTAGCGCTCTGCATCTAAAGCTGCCATACAACCCGTTCCAGCAGCGGTAATTGCTTGACGGTAATTTTTATCGGCCGCATCGCCTGCAACAAAAACACCAGGAACATTCGTCTTAGAAGTACCTGGTTGCGCATATTTGATATATCCTGTTTCGTCTAAGTCTATGTAATCTTTGAAGATTTCTGTGTTTGGTTGGTGTCCGATTGCTACGAAAAATCCGGTACAAGGGACTACTCTTTCTTCGTTCGTTAACCGGTTAATAACTTTAACTCCAGTAACTAATTGTCCATCACCTTCCACCTCAAGTGTTTCCGAATTGAATAATATTTCAATGTTCTCTGTGTTTTTCACGCGATCCGCCATGATTTTTGAAGCACGGAACTCATCGCGACGAACCAGCATTGTAACTTTTTTACATAATTTCGATAGGTAGTGCGCTTCCTCGCATGCGGAATCTCCAGCTCCTACAATTACCACTTCTTGACCTCGATAGAAAAATCCATCACAAACCGCACATGCAGAAACACCACCTCCAAGACGCAAATAATGTTGTTCGCTTTCCAATCCTAAGTATTTGGCAGAAGCTCCTGTTGAAATAATTACCGTTTCCGCGTGAATTTCAGTACCATCGTCTGCCCAACATTTATGAATGTCGCCTGAAAAGTCAACTTTTGTGATGAAACCCGAACGAACATCGGTATTAAAACGTCTTGCTTGTTCTTCCAACTGTATCATCATTTCTGGACCTGTAACTCCTTGTGGATAACCTGGGAAATTTTCTACTTCATTCGTAGTGGTTAATTGTCCACCTGGTTGCATTCCTTGATACAAAACGGGTTTCATGTCAGCACGAGCAGCATAAATAGCAGCGGTATATCCCGAAGGACCAGAACCTATAATCAAACATTGAACTTTTTCCATAGAATTAAATTTTTGCAAAGGTAGCAATATGTGTTGGGGAATTGAAAATCGAGTGAAGAGTGAATTATTAAAAATTTAAAATTGAAGATTGAAAATGGTCAGAAAAACACATTCCAATTTTTACTTTTTACATGCTCAATCCTACATTGTGGATTTTACATTTTTCCTCCTACATTCTCCATTTTTCATTTCACATAGTCTTGCTTTTGAACCAACATGTATTGATCGTTTTCCATTTTAACATATCCGAAATCATAACAGAAAAAATATTGGGCACCTTTTTGAGTTTTGTAGATGTTTGTAAAATAGTGAAAATTAAAACCTTCTTCGGCTAAGGTGATACCATCAACAGTCCGTTTACCGTTGGGATTGAGTTCAGCAAGAATGCGGCGATTTTTTCGTAAAATGGCATTTACACGCCGTACGGTGGCATTCGCATCTTCGTTCAAACGATTGTTATACGTGTTGCGACAATAATCCGAGCAAAACTTTTGATCTTTCCGCCCTTTTAATTTGTCCTGACATTCCAAACATTTTCGTTCTTCCATCGCGATTATTTATTGGGTTAAATTTAATCGTTTTTTTATTCGAGGTGGTAGTAGGAAGTTTAGTTTGGAAAATAAACATATTCATAATTTCGTTGTTTCTAAAACATGTTTAAAATACAATTATTCATTCTCACAAGCCTTCTTCTTTTTGCTTGCAACGCGCAGTCAACGAGTAAATCGAAATCAACAACTTCAAAATCAGAAAAAATGCAATGGAATAAACTCAACGAATTTGAACAATATGTAATTCTTCAAAAAGGTACAGAACGTCCCTTTACGGGAGAATATACCGACCATTTTGAGCAAGGTATGTACGTTTGCCGTCAATGCGATGCGCCGCTTTATCGTTCTTCGGACAAGTTCCATTCCGGTTGTGGTTGGCCTGCTTTCGACGATGAAATTAAAGGTGCTGTGAAACGTACCCGTGATGCAGATGGTCGCCGTATCGAGATCACTTGCGCTACTTGCGACGGACATCTCGGTCATGTTTTTGAAGGTGAAGGTCTAACGCCGAAAAACACCCGTCACTGTGTTAATTCTGTTTCTTTAAAATTCGTCCCCGCGAAAAAGGATTGAATTCAGTTTTGTAATAGTTAGTCCACTCCGAAAAGGGAAATTTCAATCAAAATCGACGCGAAGTGAATTTTAAACCGCAGTTAACTCCTAGTTAATGAGGAATTAAAATTTTAGCGACAAGGAAGAGTTTGGAAGAAAGAAACTTTTCGGATTGGGTTCATTGCATAAACTGCTAATTTTGGCGTTATGTCAAACATGCAACGCATTCCATATTTCTTCATTCTTTTTTTCCTGTTATCCATGGTTTCGTGCCATAAGAATCAGTTGCTTTCTAAAAAACACTTAGAATTCTCTACGGATACAGTAGTTTTTGATACGGTTTTTACGACGGTTGGCTCTACAACGAAACGGCTGAAAATTTACAATCGAGAAAATAAACCACTTCAAATTGAAGAAATTGAATTGGTTGGTGGCACGTCCTCGCCTTTCCGAATCAACGTGGACGGTCTTTCTGGAACTAAATTTTCAGATATGACAATCGAGAAAAAAGATAGTCTTTTCGTCTTTGTGGAAGTTACTTTGGGAATAAATGGAGAAACACTTCCTATGATTATTGAGGATTCCATTCGCTTCAGAACAAATGGTGTCGACCAATATGTGAAGTTGGCCGTTTGGGGACAAGACGCTTATTTTCATTACAAAGACCTCAATGAAGGAACTTGGAATAACGACAAACCGCACGTTATTTATGGATATGCCGCTGTGGATTCTGCTAAAACATTAATCATTCCCGCAGGCACAAACGTTCATCTTCATAAAAATGCGCTGTTGTACATTTATAAATCTACCTTGAAAGTGGAAGGAACGCTAAACAATGAAGTCGTTTTCCAAACCGACCGTTTGGAACAGGCATACAAAGACATTCCTGGACAATATTATGGTATCTATTTCCATGAAGCACGTCCTTCAACCATCAATTACGCTTTGATTAAGAATGGAATAAGTGGCGTTCATTTATATTCTCGCGATGCTGATTTCAACGAACCAACTTTAACCGTCACAAATACCATTTTTAGAAATATTGCTCGTTACGGCGTTTTTATTTATGCTGGGGCGAAAGTTAAAGCCGAAAATTGTCAGGTTTCTCATTGTGGTACACACGCTTTGTTAGTGTTGGAAGGTGGTGATTTTGACTTCACGCATTGCGATTTATTGGGATACGGCGGAAGTTCTTCTCCAGCAGTTGGAATCAGTAATTATTTCGACAACGGAGCCACTCAAGTGACAACGGTACGCGACATTAATGTTGGAAAATTAACGAATTGTGTTTTGTATGGAAATTTGGAAACCGAACTTGCAATTGATACCTTATTATTTGGAGGTGCCGTGGTGAATTTGGATTTTAAAAATTGCTTGATAAAATCAAAAGAAACCTACACGGATGCCTTTTACCAGAATACCATTTGGAATCAGCCGCCACTTTTCAAGGACGTGCCGAAATATGATTTTAGATTCACGGAAAACTCTCCTTTATTGAACAATGGAACACCAACTGCTGTTATCACAGACCTTTTTGGGAACAGTAGAAACCTGCCTCCTGATATTGGTGCAATCGAATTTCAATAACTATGAAAACACTTGACCTCTCCTTCCGAAACAATGAAAAACCGACAAGAGGTTGTTTGTTGGTGTCTGATCCTTTTTTGCACGATGCCTATTTTACACGTTCGGTAGTCTTACTTTGTGAGAATAATAAGGATGGAGCTTTTGGCTTTGTGTTGAACAATTATTTAGAAATCGATTTACACGACTTTGATAGTTCTTTTCCGGATATTGATGCTCGGGTAGGTTTAGGTGGCCCTGTTGCTAAAGAGAGTTTGTTTTTCATTCACAAGTTCGAGCCAGGTGAAGTGAACGGTTCTACACAAATTCAAAAGGGGTTGTATTATGGAGGTGATTATGAGCAGATTTGTTCCTTGTTGAAATGGGAAAAAAACCACGATAAAGTGCGATTTTTCATTGGTTATTCTGGTTGGTCACCAAAACAATTGGACGAAGAAATTGAATCAGATGCTTGGATTCCAATACATAATCATACAGCGGAAATGATTTTTAATACGGCGAATACTAATTTGTGGAAAGAGTGTTTGGAAATGCAAGGCGAAAAATTCAAATTCATCGCCAACTTTCCCAGAAACCCAAGCGATAATTAAGACATCAATTTAATCGATAAACAATTAATTGAATTCACTCCATTCTTAGTTTTAATTAATAAACAGAAAACATAAAGTCTTAAAGTGTTGTTTTAAATCCATTAATAAAATTAATGGTTAAAAAAATAATTTGTTAATTAACTTTTCAATGCTTTGACTGCTATAAGGAGGTTTGGATTTTTGTGTGAATTTCAGGAAAACTAAACCTGAATTATTTATCGTTAATCCAGTTAAATGTAATGCAAAAGTTGTTAATATTAATTTTTTTAACAATTTTTGTACTGTCCAGCCTACAACTAACAATTCTTTAAACTATGAAAATTCATTATCTCGAAAATGAGTTGTTGGACTTATTTGGTCACGATAAAACGCTTTTTAATTTCATGAAAGACGTTGTATTTGACGGGATTTGGTTGTGGGATTTGGAAAAACCAGAAAATGAATGGTTGAGTCCTAGTTTTTGGACAACCTTTGGTATTGATCCTCAGACAATGCCTCATTCTCCAAGTGCCTGGCAATCTTTGGTTTTTGAAGATGATTTTAAAGAAGCACAACGATTAGTTAGTGAGCATTTGAAAAACCCCGAAAAGCCTTATGAGCAGATACTTCGTTATAGACATACCGATGGAAGTGTTGTTTGGATTCACTGTAAAGGAATGGCCATCAGAAATGATCAAGGGATTCCTATAAGATTGTTTGGGGTACATACTAAAGTTAGTGCTATTGTGTTGAAAGAGGGCGAGTTTAGTTCTCTAAAGCAAGAAATGGTGGGTTATATGCAGTTGGGTGGAGACAATCAAGAAAAAGCTAATTCATTTATACAGGAGGTAGCAGAGCGATTTACCTTAAGACAAGAAATCGAGGAAAAGGACAGGTTGTTGCGCGTTTTGGCAGAAAACTCGTCTGATTTTTTAGTGATTTTCGACAGTAATTTTGAAGTGATTTATGTAAGTCCTTCCTTCGAACGTATTACTGGAAAAAGTCTTCAAGATAACTCTATAAACTCGGAGGAGTATTTTAAAATGATTCGCGAGGATTACCGCGAAAAGATCAAAAATATGGCCTTTGAGATGTTTCAAAAGCAAGTTACTTATATGAAACATCAGTATCCACTTATAATCGGAAACGAGGAAAAGTGGATGGAAGATTCTGCAACGTTTAAGTATGATCAATTTGGGAAATTAGAAAGCGTTTATGTGGTTTCACGTGATTTCACAAAACGAAAAATGTTGGAGTTAGAATTGGCCAAAGAATCCCAAAAAAGAAAGGAAATTGCCGAGTCTCTTGTAGAACAAAAAGAGAAAGCGAAAGAGGAGTTATACCAAGATTTGCACGACGGAGTCAATAATTTGTTGTATGCCTCGAAAACACATTTAGAGCATGTAGCCAATCAAGAAGATGTACATTTAAAAAAAGCGCTTGAACATTTACACACTGCAATGGAAGAAATACGTCAAATTGCCATTGAATCCACCTCTCAGTTTTTAGATGAAGGTTGTTTTGTGTCTGCAATTGGTGAGTATCTGAAAAAGTTGGAAGTGCGAACTACAATACGTTTTGTTGTAGAAAATCATATCACCTGGGCAATTCCAATAACCACTTCACGTAAAAAACATTTGTTTCGTATTTGTCAAGAGTTGACTCAAAATGCAATGAAGTATTCGAAAGGAGATGAAATGATTTTTAGGTTTAAAATTGAGGATGATTCAGTTGTTTTCATTGCCAAAGACAATGGCGTTGGAATAAAAACTAACTTCGTGTATGGTATAGGCCTTCGCAGTATACGCGATAGGGTCTATCTTATGGATGGCAAAGTGCGCTTTTTCAATTTTGTTGACAAAGGATTTGCTGTGTATATTAAAGTTAAATTTGAGTAGTTATGGCAGGAAAAATTGGAATTTTTATAGCTGAAGATCACAAGTTGGTGAGAGAGGCATGGAAATTAACTTTGGAAAATAATTCCAATTGTGAAGTTATCGGGGAGACAGAATTGTGTAGTGAAGCATTAGAGTTTTGCTTGAAAAATAAACCTGATGTAATTATCATGGACATCAACCTGAAAGATGGAAAGTCAATTGATGTTATTAAGGAAATGTTGGATAAAATTCCGAATGCGAGTATTGTTGTTGTCTCAATGATTAACATTTATTCAATCATTAAGGATTTATACAAGCATGGCATCCGTGCTTTTTTAACGAAGAATTCAAGTAAAGAAGAATTGATCGAAGCGGTACTAAAAGCAGCTAAAAAAGAGAGTTATTTCAGTCCAGAGGTTTCTAAAGTAATCATGCAACAAGAGAATGAAATTATTCACAACTTAAACAATCGTGAAATTAAAATCATTCAATTAATTAGCAAGGGAATGTCCAATAAAGAAATTGGTGCAGAAATGAAAATGTCTGAAAAAACTATTGAAGGACATAAAACCAAAATCTACAAAAAACTCAATGTTGGAAATAACATAGGTGTTTATGATTTTGCTCAAAAAAACGGTTTGGTGGATTAATTTCAAGATTAATTAACCATGTCTTCTAAGAAAATCGCGAACGAAATAACTGAGCGTTTTTCCTACTATCTTATTTTCATAGTCGATTTTCGGCGCAGCTTCTGGTAAGTGTAAATACGCTATTCGGTCACGATATCCGGACAATATCAACAACAACGAACGTATATCGTCTACACGCCAACCACTCGGTGAAAATGCGGAACTCGGCATCATTGCGATACTGTCTAAATCAATTTCAATACCGATTTTCTGATTCGGATGTTCTTCAAATTGCTTAAAAACGTCCTCGTACAAATGTGCCTCTCCTGAAAGATAATCTTCAAAATAGCGATGAAAACAATTGTTTGCTTTAAGAAAATCTCGAATAAATTGATTGTTATAAGCTTCATGTAAACCAAGTACGCTATAACTTTTTAAGGATTTTTCCGAGATTGCGTTTGAAAATGGATTTCCACTGTGTCGACTGCTCATTTCTCTACAATCTGCATGTGGATCAATGTTGATGACATGTAATTGTGTGCGTTTTGCCAAAGCTCGAATAATGGGAAGTGCGTTGTTGTGTCCACCTCCAATAACGATGGGTAGTTGATGAGGTCGGGTAAATTTAGTTATTGTTTCTTCGACTAACGTATCTAATTCAGTCAGCCAAGAAGCAGCTGTTTCTGGGTCGTCTGTTTCATTTGTTTGATAAATTTCTCCAAGAAAGTGGATGTCGGTCGCTGGAAAACGATCGTGCGCTTGCGTGTTTAAAAAGGCTTGACAAAAGGAATTGAAGGCATTTTCCGCACCTGAAAACCCACGATTAGCAACCGGCCCGACGCTTTCTGAAATTCCAAGAACGACGAAACTAGCCGTCTCGAGTTGATTACGTGAAACAGGATCGCCAATTCGTGTTTCTCCAGCTCGTTGAAAGGTGAAATGCTGGATTTTTTCTGGAGTCCAACGCTCAAATTTGAAATTACTCATGGTTAAAAAGGGATAAAAAAGAAGTAGGGGGTGCAATTGGTTTCATGGTCTCTTGACTAACAAAAACCAAAGTTGTACTTGCCTTAATTAAAAGTTCATTTTTTTCGTTTAAAATTCGGTATTCAAAGAAAATTCTACTTCCTTCAATTCGGGTTATACACGTTTCGATTGTTAATAAGTCATCATACTTAGCAGGTCGAATGTATTTGATTTGTAAGTCCAAAACAGGTAGCATAACACCCTCATTTTCCATGCTTTTATAACTCGACCCTAGTGACCTTAAAGCCTCTACTCGCCCTACCTCTAAATAGCTGGCATAGTTACCGTAATAACAGTAGCCCATTTGGTCTGTTTCTCCGTATCTAACCCTTATCTGGTAAGGAAAACAGTAATTTATTTCCATTTGATTTTTTCCAATTTTTAAAGTGCAAAAGTGGGTTAAAAATAATTCATGAAAATAGAAAAAAAATTAAAAATTCTTGCAAATCAAACGGGATAAGGGATTGCGGTCTATTTGATAGTTTTTGGTCGGGGTACAAGTAAATTATTTTAAAAAAACAACCCCTTTTCGACTTTTTTTTTAACTTTATTGTGTAAATATTTGTACCCTTAAATTTCAAACGTCTGAAATGCTGATTCTAGGATTGAAAGACGAAAAATTTACAACAAAAAACAAGACTAAATTATAAAAACTATGCAAAAGGCACACGTTAGCGTATGGGAAAATTGTCTAAATATCATTAAAGACAATATACCTCACACTAATTTTAAAACTTGGTTCATGCCCATTGTTCCAGTTAAACTGGAAAAAAACGTTCTAACCATTCAGGTTCCTTCGCATTTCTTCTACGAATGGTTAGAAGAACACTACATTACACTTCTAAAGAAAGTAGTAAAAAAAGAGCTTGGTCCAGATGGCAGTTTGGAATACAGTATTGTAATGGAAAATAATGGTCGATCTTCTAATCCTTACACGGTGAAATTGCCGACCAACAATTCCGTCAATACGAAAAATGCTCCTGTTAATGTCCCAATTGAGGTTACCGAAAAACAAATACGTAATCCTTTTGTAATTCCGGGGCTTAAAAAATTGAACATTGAGTCGAATCTGAATCCAAAGTGGACGTTTGATAATTTCGTTGAAGGTGATTGTAACCGTTTGGCGCGTGCCTCTGGATATGCTGTTGCAAACAAACCTGGAGGAACTGCCTTCAATCCTTTGTTGATTTATGGAGGAGTTGGTTTAGGAAAATCGCATTTGGCAAACGCTATAGGTATGGCAATCAAAGAATTGCACCCGAGTAAAACGGTTTTGTACGTTTCTTCGGAGACCTTCACACACCAGTTTATTGATGCACTTGCCAACAATAGAATGAACGACTTTATACATTTCTATCAAATGTTAGATGTGCTCATTGTGGATGATGTGCAATTTTTCTCTGGTAAAGAGAAAACTCAGGATGCTTTTTTCACCATTTTCAATCATTTACACCAAAATGGAAAACAGATTGTTTTGACATCTGACAAGGCGCCTGTTGAAATGCATGGAATGGAGCAACGATTATTGTCTCGCTTTAAATGGGGACTTTCTGCCGATTTAGGTGTTCCTGAATTAGAAACTCGAATTGCAATTCTTCAGAATAAAATGTACCACAGTGGAATTGAGCTTCCTAAAGAAGTGGTGGAATATTTAGCTTATTCTATCAATACCAATGTTCGTGAAATCGAAGGCGCACTGAATACTTTGTTAGCACAGGCGGCCTTAAACCGTAAGACGATTAATTTGGAGTTAGCCAAACAAATGGTGGATAAATTTGTGAAAAACACAGCGCGTGAGGTTTCAATTGAATACATCCAAAAAATTGTTTGTGACCATTTCTCTTTACCAATTGAAATGTTGAAATCCAAAACAAGAAAACGTGAGGTGGTTCAAGCACGCCAAATTTCCATGTTCTTCTCGAAAAAAATGACCAAATCATCGTTAGCAAACATCGGAGCGCATTGTGGAGGAAAGGATCACGCAACGGTTCTTCACGCTTGTAGAACGGTGGTGAATTTATCAGAAACTGACAAGCAATTCCGACGCGATTTGGACGAATTAGAAAAGAAACTTACGCTTCAATAATTAATGTCAACTCCTCAGTTGCGCATCTTAATGGTGTGTTTAGGTAATATCTGTCGTTCACCAATGGCAGATGGCTTATTGCGAAAAAAAGTAAAGGAAGCACACTTGAACGTTTTTGTTGACTCTGCCGGAACCGCAAACTATCATGTAGGTGCTGCGCCAGACAAACGCATGATTCAAACTGGAGCTAAGTTTCAAAGTCCAATACATGATTTGAGGGCGCGTCAATTTTCGGTAAATGATTTTCATGATTTCGATGTAATCTTTTGCATGGATGAAGAAAATTTAAAGAATGTTCAAAAATTGGCAACCTCTGAAATCGAAAAGAATAAAGCCCGTTTGATATTGGATGAACTTTATCCCAATGAGTCGATGCCTGTTCCTGATCCGTATTATGGATCAATGGCGGATTTTGAACAAGTTTATCATTTGCTTGACGAAGTGACAGATGTAATAATCCAAAAAATTAAAAGTGGTGGCTACAGGTAGTGTTTATTTAATTCCAAATACTTTAGGCGGAGAAAGCGTCCTAGATATTCTTCCTTCAGAGGTGATTCAAAAAGTGATTCAATTGCGCTATTTTGCAGTGGAAGATTTAAAGTCAGCTCGGCGTTTATTGCGTAAAATGGACCGTGAGTTTCCCATTGACGATTGTAAATTCGTTATTTTGAATAAACGTGTGGATGAAAAGACTTTAATGGATTTACTGTTGAGTCTTAAGCGTGGAGAAAATATTGGCGTCATTTCAGAAGCAGGTTGTCCCGGTGTAGCGGATCCAGGAGGAGAATTGGTTGCATTGGCGCATAGTCAGAAAATCAATGTTGTTCCTTTTGTTGGACCGTCCTCTTTTTTGTTAGCATTGATGTCAAGTGGTTTTTCAGGACAGCACTTTTCTTTTCATGGATATTTACCGAAAGAACGAAAAGACCGAATTCGCAAGTTGAAAGATATGGAAATGGACACCAAACGAAATGGAACAACACATATCTTTATGGATACTCCATTTAGAAATAATCATGTTTTGGAAGACATGCTCAATGATTTGACCGACTCAACCGAAATATGCATCGCAGCGGGTATCACTACCTACCAGCAACGTATTCAAACGATGACTGTTTTGGATTGGCGCACAGCTGCATTTGATTTGTCAAAAATTCCAGTCGTATTCTTAATTGGTAAAAGTCTCTGATAATCTTAGTTTTATACTTTTTTCAAAGTGTAGACTGAGGTTGAGTAAAGGATTTGTGAGAAAATAATCGTTATTTTTTTTTCAATTATTTTGGTTTAACAGATTTTTCAAAGCCAAAAAAATTAATTTTGTCCACAGTTCAAAACTATTCCTCTAAAAATGACGAAAAGAAGGTCGATTATCAGTTACGATAAACTAACTATTGAACAGAAGAAGCAAATTTTACGCGACTTCCCTGATGGTTATATCAATCATTTAACAACTATCAAAACTCCAACCGGTGAGATTTTAGATGCGCTGATTTGGGATACCGATGAAGTTGTTTATTTGGTTAAAATCAACAAAGTTGTTCCTAAAGCAAAACCTGCTGCGGACGATGATGATGACGATGATTTCGATGATGATTTAGATAAAGCAGCTGACATAAAAGACGATGATCTTGATGATGATTCGAGTGACGACGATGACGACGACTACGATAAGGCTGATGACGATGACGACGACGACGAAGATTAGTTAATTCAAATCATTTTCTTATTTTTGGCTGTTAATATTCTATGACAGCTAAGCCCTACATTTTTAAAGATATTCCTCCATCGCCTTCAATTGATAAAGTTGGCGTGGAAGAGCGTGTTGCACGTATTCAAACGCGCAGTATTAAGAACGAATCCAAATCCCAAGGACTTCGTAAGGTGTTAAATATGATTGATTTAACCACTTTGGAAGGAAAAGATACTCCTGGAAAAGTTCGTCAAATGTGTTACAAAGCACACCATCTTCATGATGCCATGCCAGATTTGCCAACTGTTGCGGCGGTTTGTGTTTATCCTTCTATGGTTGGTCTTGCTAAAAAGTCATTGGAAGGTACGTCAGTCAAAGTAGCTTCTGTTTCAACAGCATTTCCCTCTGGGCAAGCTCCGTTGGAAGTAAAAATTATGGACACACGTTTTGCGGTTGAGCATGGCGCCGACGAAATCGACATGGTGATTTCTCGAGGTAAATTTTTAGCGGGTGAACACAATTTCGTTTTCGATGAGATCGCTGCTATCAAAGAAGCCTGCGGAAAAGCGCGACTAAAGGTGATTTTGGAAACAGGTGAGTTGGTAACCTTGGATAACGTTCGACGAGCTAGTGATATCGCCATTTATGCTGGTGCTGACTTCATCAAAACTTCTACTGGAAAAATTCAACCGGCGGCAACGATGCAAGTTACATACACCATGTTGATGGCTATACGTGATTATTTCGACGAAACTGGAATCATGGTTGGAATGAAACCTGCTGGTGGAATTTCAACATCTAAATTGGCACTACATAACCTAGTGATGGTGAAAGAAGTTCTTGGGGAGGCTTGGCTGACAAATGAATGGTTCCGCTTTGGTGCAAGTAGTTTGGCGAACGATGTGTTAATGCAAATCATGAAAACAGAAAGCGGTGTATATCAATCCGCGGATTATTTCTCAATTGACTAAAAATGGAAAATCAAAATAATTGGGGTTTTGCTCCATCACCTGAAAGCACGTCCCACATTAAACTGAAGAATCGATACGGTTTGTTTATTGATGGAAAGTGGATTGAGCCAAATTCTGGAAAATACTTTCAATCGATCAATCCCGCAACAGAAGAAGTGCTTGCTGAGGTGGCTTGGGCTAATGAAAAGGATGTGGATTTAGCGGTTAAAGCTGCGCGAAAGGCTTACAAAAATGTTTGGTCAAAACTTTCAGGAGCCGAGCGAGGAAAATACATTTATCGTATCGCTCGTTTGATGCAAGAACGTGCACGTGAGTTTGCGGTTATTGAAACTTTAGACGGTGGAAAACCCATTCGTGAATCCCGCGACATCGATGTTCCTTTAGCGTGTAATCATTTTTTCTATTACGCTGGATGGGCAGATAAATTGGAATATGCTTTCCCGAATCGAAAAGTGGAATCCCTCGGTGTAGCTGGTCAGATTATCCCTTGGAACTTTCCATTGTTAATGGCCGCTTGGAAAATCGCTCCTGCTCTTGCCGCTGGAAATACGGTGGTGCTAAAGCCTGCTGAAACAACTTCTTTAACTGCTTTAAAGTTGGCCGAAATTATTGAAGAATCAGGGCTGCCGGCTGGGGTTGTGAATATAGTGACCGGTCACGGCGACACCGGTGCAGCGATTGTCAATCACGAGGATATTGATAAAATTGCATTTACCGGATCTACGGCAGTTGGAAAGTTAATTCAACGTGCAATCGCTGGAACGAAGAAAAAATCAACTTTAGAATTGGGTGGAAAATCAGCAAATATTATCTTCGAAGATGCGCCGATCGATCAAGCAGTTGAAGGAATTGTAAATGGTATTTTCTTCAATCAAGGTCATGTTTGTTGTGCTGGTTCTCGCTTGTTTGTACAAGAAGGCGTTGCGGACAAGGTGATTCGAAAACTGAAACAACGTTTGGAAAGCCTTTATGTCGGTGACCCCTTGGATAAAAACACGGACATTGGGGCAATTAACTCAGAAGAACAATTAAAAACGGTTAGAAAATACATTGAAATCGGAATTAACGAAGGTGCGGAAATGTATCAACCAGCTTGCGAATTACCGAAGAAAGGCTTTTTCTGTCCACCAACTTTATTTATGAATGTGGCGCAATCGAGCACTATTGTTCAAGAGGAAATATTTGGACCAGTTCTAACAATTCAAACGTTTAGAACAGTGGATGAGGTAGTTCAAAAGGCGAACAATACCCCTTACGGTCTTGCAGCAGGTGTTTGGACAGATAAAGGTTCGAAGATTTTCAACTTAACCACAAAATTAAAGGCGGGGGTAGTTTGGGCAAATACGTACAACAAATTTGATCCGACCTCACCGTTTGGAGGTTATAAAGAAAGTGGTTTCGGGCGCGAAGGCGGACTACACGGTTTGAGTGCATATTTAAAATAATTGAGGATTATGGAATGCGGATTACGGATTAATTAGCAATCCGCAATTAGCAATCCGCAATTAGAAATAAGCAATCCACAATTAGAAATAAGCAATCCGTAATAAAAATAAAAAAAATGGAAAGATTGGAAATACTTAAAACATACAAAATCTATATCGGAGGACAATTCCCACGAACAGAATCAGGTCGTTATTATCCATTGAAGGACAAAAAAGGTACTGTTTTAGCTAACGTTTGTTTATGCTCTCGTAAAGATGTTCGAAATGCTGTCGTTGCTGCACGAAAAGCTCAGAGTTCATGGGCAGAGCGTGCGGCTTTCAACCGTGGACAAATTTTGTACCGTATCGCTGAAATGTTAGAAGGTCGCAAGGTTCAATTTATCAGTGAATTGGTGCAGCAAGGTTATTCTACAGCAAAGGCGACGAAAGAAGTAGAATTTAGTATCGACAGAACGGTTTATTATGCAGGTTGGTGTGATAAATACAACCAAATTATTAGTTCAGTAAATCCAGTCGCGAGTTCGCATTTCAATTTTTCAACAGGTGAACCAATGGGAGTTGTGGGAGTCATTGCTCCAGATAATTCGGGTTTATTGGCCCTTATTTCTATGATTTTACCGGTAATTTGTGGTGGAAACACATGTGTTGTTTTAGCAAGTGAGTCACTTCCTTTGTGTGCTGTTACCTTTGCAGAAGTATTGAATTCTTCAGATTTACCAGGTGGCGTTGTGAATATTTTAACAGGACAAGTAGGGGAGATGGCACCAACCTTAGCTTCGCACATGGATGTAAATGCATTACAAACATCGGGACTTGAAAATGAACTTTCGAAGAAGTTAGCTTTGGCTTGTGTTGATAATCTAAAACGAAATATCAACTACGAAAACAATTGGAACGACTCATCCGCTCAAGGTTTACACTTCATATCCGATGTACAAGAAATCAAAACGACTTGGCACCCGATTGAAAACATTGGTGGAGCCACAAGTACCTACTAATTTTTTGTTTTTTATATTTCACCCTATTTTGTATGATTTCTTCATCTAAGGGTTTATTCTAATTGAATTTAGTGATTTTTCAAGAAAAGAAAACTAACTTCACAGTTATATGAAGGGGAGAATATTATTCTGGTTAGCGATTCTTTTAGGTGGAATCCAATCGTGTCAACATTATGATCCGTTAACAATGAAGTTGCCGGATGAAAAAATAAACCCTAAGCTTAATGCTTCCTTTGCAAAAATCAATAATGAGAAAGAGGCCAATATTGGAACTAAAAGAATTTTTAATCACGAGGTAAAGGAAAATCTTTGTCATTTTTCCACTTTCGATACAACTCACTTGAATCTAAATCAAATGGGTTCAGTTGAGCTAACGGTCATCAAACAACACAGTAAATACTCAGTTCCTTTATCCCTTTTTTGTTTTGTTACAACTGTTGGAACAGCTGGTACAAATGCCCTTTTAGGAGCTCCTGTTGGACATAGAATGGGTTTTTCAAAAATCAAGGTGGATATAAGAAATGAAAAAGGTGAACTACTTCGTACTTATAAAGCTTCGGCTCACCATGTCTCGTTTATCGCACTTTATTGGGGTAATAAGGTGTATCCTGCTTCAATGAAGGCTACTGATAGGTCGTTAATGAAGGCCTTGCGAAAAATTCGAAAGGAAATTGATGAAGAAATTGACACTCTCAACAAACTTTTACTCCCTGGAGTCTTTAGTGAGAAAGAAATATTGGTGAAAAAGAACTTATCGTTAGCAGAACAACTTTTTCAAGAAAAAAAATATGTAGCATGTATCGAAAAATACAAATTAACAGATGGCTTATCAGATACGTTATTTTCGAATAATGACTTAGCAAATTATCAAATGGGACTCAGTAATTTGGCTTTGGGGAACAAAGAAGAAGCAACAAAATTTCTTGTGAAAACAATGGAATTGAATCCAAAATTTAGTGTAGATATTCCAGAAACACTTGCCACACTCGCATTTGAAAAACATGATTATGTAGTCGCTTTAAACTATTTGAATAGTGCTCTGCATCAGTTTATTAACTCAACAGAAAAACAAGAAAAATTACAATTGTTCAAAGAACGGATTGAAACAATTAAAAATCAATTGGATGCTGGTAAACTACTTTTGGAAAATCCAAATGAGTATGAAATCAGCAATTTGGGAAGTCAAATTAATTCCATTTACGACGATTATTTTGCCACTTTTTCAATGAACAATGACGATCTAATTTATTCCTCAAATCGCGTTGCTCCGAATATTAAAAGTACTGAAAAAGCCAATCATTTATGGGTGGCTGAATCGAAAGGAAGTGATTTTTTTTCAGCCGCAAAGTTGTTTAGTGACACTTCAGGAATTACCCAATTTTCTGATAAAACGAGTTTAACCGAGGATGGCAAAACCATGGTTAGGACACGTTGCACGAAGGGAGGATGTAAAGTTTATTTGTCTTTTTTGTCCGGAGAGTATTGGCAGACCCCAGAAAAATTGGTAGGGTTAAATTCTGCTTTCTCCGATGATGATGCAACAATTTCTCCAGATGGAAAAGTTATAGTTTGGTCATCGAATCGCACAAATGGTTATGGTGAATATGATTTGTGGTGGACAAAAAAAACACCAACAGGTTGGTCGAATCCACAAAATTTAGGTGTAACCATAAACACGTCAGGAAATGAGCGTTCTCCTTCTTTTCATAATGATGGACATACTTTATTTTTCAGTTCTGATTTTCGTTCGCCTCGTATAGGGGGAAGTGATATTTATAGGACAACATTGTTGGATAATGGACAATGGACATTGCCAGAAAACATGAGGTATCCGATTAATTCTGAGCAGGATGAGTTGAGTTTTGTTTTAGCGCCAAATGGAAAAAATGCAATTTTTGCTTCTAATCGTTTGGGCGGGTTCGGCAACTACGATTTATATAAAGTTCAATTTCCAAAGTCGATTTCTTCACCAATTTCAGTTTTAAATGTGAGTGCGATTGATTCAAGTTCAAGACAATCCATTCCTTTCAAACTTGTAGTCAGTGATGTTTTTTCTAGACGAACAATTATTTCAAGAAATTCAAATGAAAAAAAAACAGTTAAACTCACTACAAAAAATGAAAACGGACTTCATTTACTTCTTTTATCAAAAGGATATTATTTCTCTGAAATTGAATTGACATCATCCACCAGTGAAGTTTTGACTTTTGACAAAAGTTTAGCGTTGGAGAAAGTCTATTTGGGATGGACAAAACAATTGCAAAATGCTCAATGGGAACAAAATGAGTTTTCTTCCAAGTTCAAACAAGAATTAATAAATATTGCGCAGTTTCTTCAAATTAATCCGGAAATCCAAATCGAATTGATAGCTTATCCTGAATCAGAATTGAAAGAAACGCTGGCTACAAAAATAACCTTGGAACGCGTAACGCAAATCGCACAGTTTTTAATGTCAAAAGGAATCGATGGAACTCGCATTTTGGTGAAAGGAAATGCTAAACCCAAAAATATAAGCAAAGAAAAACAGGCACTAATAATTGAATTCAAAGTCTTGAAATTTTAGTTTAGTTTTAGCAAATGAAAAATAAGCTTTGTAGCCTTTCGATTTTGGCAATTTTCACATTGATTAATTTGAAACCCTATGCTCAAACTGTTGAGAGAGGTAGTGTGGTTATTGATGCTTATTACGGTTTGCCAAACCTGTATAAATCGGCTTTTCGATTGATTTACAATATTTCAGGTACAGAATTGAATTTGAAATTTGGGGGTCTTAATCCGATTGGAATTCGTGGTGAATATTTGGTTACAGATCGTTTAGGGGTTTGTTTAGATGTTGGATTCAACAGTTCTACAATACGTTATGAAGAATGGGGGAATAGAACAAATCCCGAAACTGGATTTTCTGAACCGTTTCTTTTTTATTACAAGCTTTTCACTTATAAAATAGGAGTTCTTATCGGTCCACAATTTCATTTTATTAGAAACGAACATTTAGATTTTTATGGAACTGCATTAATTGGTTATGCAAACCGACGATTTGGATTTGAAACAAATGATCTTGGATTTATAAATGAATCAATCAAAATACCAATTCCTATAGGTTTCAAGGTTGGCTTTGGAGTTCGTTACTTTTTCACCAATAACTTGGGTGTAAATTTAGGACTTGGAATTGGACAAGGTGGAATCGTAAACGGTGGGCTTTCTCTAAAATTCTGAGCGTTTGTTGTTTTTGATTAAAGTTTGATCCCAAAATCGAAAATCCTAGAATTATTGAATCTGCTTTGGATAAAATCTTATTTTTGGGTTAATCATTTTAAAACTATTAAGTATGAAAAAATTAAGTTTACTATTGGTTGCAGGATTTGTGACAACCATGTTTTTGGATTCGTGTTCCATTCAGCAACGCTATCACCGTAAAGGATTAACCG
>JBDKEM010000022.1:0-15087 GCA_039795265.1 Bacteroidota bacterium
GTTGCTGAAACCTCTGGAACGACCAACAACGACGGAACGATTTGTAACGGGGCAAGTGCCACTCTAACTGCTTCTGGCGGAACTGGCTACGCTTGGTCAACAGGTGCAACGACTGCGGCAATTACACAAAACCCAAGTTCAACAGCGACGTACACCGTAACCGTTACCAATGCAAACGGCTGTACTGCAACCGCGAACCGAACCTTGACGGTGAACGCTTTACCAACCGCATCCATCGCCTTTACTGAAACTTCTGGAACGACCAACAACGACGGAACGATTTGTAACGGGGCAAGTGCAACCTTGACAGCTTCAGGAGGAACTGGCTACGCTTGGTCAACAGGTGCAACGACTGCGGCAATCACACCAAGTCCAAGCTCAAACACCAACTACACTGTAACCGTAACCAATACCAACGGTTGTTCTGCCAATACAAGTGCAACCTTGACTGTAAATCCAGTTCCATCTCTGTCCAACTCAAACACTAATGTGAGTTGTAATGGTGGTTCCAACGGTGCTATCGATTTAACGGTCACTGGCGGAACAGGAACAATCAACTACACCTGGAGTAATAGCGCAACAAGTGAGGATCTCTCAGGTTTATCCGCAGGAACTTACTCTGTAACAGTTGCTGACGCAAATGCCTGTACAGCAACACGATCTATGACCATTACGCAACCAAGTGCGATTGTCATTACTCCAAATTTAACACACGTGAGTTGTAACGGTGGTTCCAATGGAATAGCTTCTGTGAGTGCAACAGGAGGTACAGGTACCTTATTGTATTTATGGTCAACCGGAGCGACTTCCGCTTCAATTTCAGGGTTGACAGCAGGAAACTATTCTGTTACTGTCACCGATAACAACGGCTGTTCATCACTTCAATCCGTTACTATCACTCAACCTCAAACTTTGGTAGCAAGCCAAGGAACCGTTAACAATGTGAGTTGCTTTGGTGGTTCGAACGGAACGGCAACAGTAATCGTTTCTGGAGGAACCACTCCGTATTCATTCGACTGGACAGGAACACCAATTGGAGAAGGCACTGCGACGGCAAGTGGTTTACCAATCGGAAATTACACAGTGAATATCGTAGATAATAAAGGATGTACCGCATCCCAAAACTTCTCCATTTTCCAACCAGCAGCCTTATCCTTAAACAATACCACCCAAACCAATGTGAGTTGTAACGGAGGATCCAACGGAACAGCGACCATCATTGCTTCAGGAGGAACCGCACCTTATTTCTACGATTGGACGGGAACACCTGCGGGAGATGGAACAGCAACGATTTCTGGCCTTTCTGTTGGAACATATTCTGTTGTTGTGACTGATTCTCGTTCTTGTTCTGCATCTTCTAGCTTTACCATTACCCAGCCAGCGGTGTTGGTAACAGTGCCAAGTAACGTTTTAAACGTAAACTGTAACGGTGGATCGGATGGACGTATCAACGCGAGCACGACAGGTGGAACGGCGCCATACAGCTATAACTGGACACCAGGTAATCCACAAGGTGATGGTTCTTCTTCCATTATCAACCTTTCTGCAGGAACTTATACCTTAAATGTCCAAGACGCAAGAGGATGTACAGCTTCTTTCACCCAAGAAATTTTAGAGCCAACCGCTTTAGTTTCAGGTTTTGCATCACAAACGAACATTTTGTGTAACGGTGCGGCAGCAGGAGCAGCAGCGGTTGTTCCGGCAAGTGGAGGAACAGCACCGTATAGCTACAACTGGACACCAGGCAATCCACTTGGTGACGGCACAGCAACGGTTGCCAATCTTTTAGCAGGAAACTATAACTGTCGCGTTTCTGATAGCAAAGGTTGTTTTGTTGATGTCCCTTTTAACATCACGCAAAACAATGCCATAACGGGTTCACAGGCTTTCGACGTCTGTTTTGGAGAAACGGTAACCGTAGGTACAAGTGTTTATTCGCAATCAGGAACTTACACAAACGTATTCACGGCAGCAAACGGCTGTGATAGTATTGTAACCACTACATTGATTGTGCGTCCACTAATTAGCAGTTCGCAGTCCTTTACTATTTGCAATGGGCAATCGGTGACAGTAGGCAACAACACCTACACCACTTCAGGAATCTACACCGATGTCTTCACAGCAATAGACGGATGTGATAGTGTTGTAACCACAACCTTACTGGTAAATCCAACTTATACCACAAATCAAAACATTCAATTGTGTTTTGGTGAAACGTTAACCGTTGGCAACACAACATACACCGAAACGGGATCCTACACCGCAGTTTTACAAAGTATCCACGGTTGTGACAGTACTGTAAACACCAACTTAACGGTGCTTGCTGCTTCATTTTCAACGCAAAACGTAAGCATTTGTTTTGGAGAAACATTTACAGTGGGCAACTCGGTTTATAGTCAATCGGGAACCTATACAGACGTGTTTGAGAACCAAAACGGCTGCGATAGCACAGTGACAACTAACTTAGTAGTTCGCAGTGAAAATATTGTTAACCAAACGGTTACTTTATGTGCAGGAGAAACCTATTCTGTTGGAACTAACGTGTACAACCAATCGGGAATTTATACCAATTACTTCACCACAGCAGAAGGGTGCGATAGTACGCATACCTTGAATTTAATTGTAAAAGCACCGGTAGTTGTGACAACGACTTTAACCGACGCAACAATTAAAGCAAACTTGGCGGGAGCAAGCTACCAATGGATCAATTGTTCGAACAACCAAGCGATTGCAGGTGCAACCAACCAAAGCTACACCGCAACAGCCGACGGAACTTATGCCGTAATCATTACATTCAACGGATGTACTGATACCAGCGCTTGTGTGACGGTTGAAAATGTTGATTTGATTGAGAACCCAACGTTTAGTTACAACTTGTATCCAAACCCAGCGAGTACCGAACTTATCTTGGAGACAAGTACTCCGATGGAGCGCGTTGAATTGCTCGATCTCAGTGGAAAAGTGTTACAAACTGAGGTACCACAAAACGCTATGCATCACTTCAACGTTGACAACCTCACCCGCGGAATGTACTTGGTTCGATTTACCAAAAACGGTGAAGTGTTCACGAAGCAATTCATCAAACAATAGGCAGATAAATATCTCATTTATAGAAACTCCTCACTTGTTGGGGAGTTTTTTTTTTGATTTTAATCCAAACAATTGAAAACCAAAAACAGATTATTCCTTTCAGTGGATGATTAAATCAATTCGTGCCTAAAAACCTGTAAGCTCACATGAAAATAATTTGTGATAATTCTTTAAAGTGATAATTGTTTAATGTGCATCAGTCTCGGCGGCGATTTAATTGACAAATTAGCAAATTAGCACATTACCACATTTGCACATTATGTCCTCCTTAAAGCAAACAAAACCATAAATCCAAATATTGCACCTAAAGCATTCGCTAAGGCATCTAATAAAGAAACTTCACGACCGGGAACAAATCCCTGACAATATTCCATGAATAATCCATAAAAAACAGGAATGAACAAAAATTTCAAATGGTTTTTCCACGAGTTGAGCAATAGGCCCAAATTCAAACTAAAGGTGAGATAAGCTATTAAATGGTTCACTTTGTCGTGTGACCCCAACTCTACTCCACTTCGAGGTGGCAGCAAACTGAGAACGGTTATTCCAACAACAATTGCAACTAAACTGACAGTTAATAAGCGTTTAAAAGTCAATCTCATAACCCATTGTTTTTCCTTTTTCCAATGCTGGAATTCCTTTTACCATCCATAAAGGTGCTGGTTTTCCCATTAAATAATGATCAAAAAATTGACGCATTCTGATGCTTAAATCGTACTTGTTCGCCAATTTCGTTAAGTTATGGTCATCGTCGTTGTAGTTCAAAAGCCAGCACGGTTTTCCTAAACGTCGCATTCCGGTATAAATCTCGATTCCCTGATACCACGGAACTGCACCGTCTTTATCGTTGTGCATAATCAACAGCGGTGTCGTCACCTTATCCAAATGAAAAACGGGAGAATTAGCAAGGTAAGCATCACGTCCTTCCCATAAATTTTTTCCGATTCGACTTTGAGTAGACTCATATTGAAACTGACGATTTATACCCGTACCCCAACGAATTCCACCGTAGGCAGAGGTCATATTTCCAACGGGGGCACCCGCTTCTGCTGCAGCAAATTTGTTGGTCATGGTAATCAATTGTACCGTTTGGTAACCACCCCAACTTTGACCCTGCAAGCCCAGTCGTTTGGTGTCTATTGGATAATTTTGAGTTATAAAATCGGTTCCTGATACCACGCAATCGAATGCAGACTGACCTGGTTTTCCGGCTTGATAATGAATATTGGGTATGAAAACAAAATATCCAGCCGAAGCGTATTCCACAGGATTTATAGTACTTGCCGACGGACGAGGACTTTGGTAATTGTGAAGGTTTTCGCTCATCGTCTCGTAATAATAGACCAACATTGGATATTGAAGCCCTTTCGCCACTTGATTAGGGAAATATAATAAGCCCTCCAAGGATTCCCCAGATTTTGTTTTCCAATTGACCAGAGTAACGCCCGGCCATGCATATTCTGCTTGTTGCGGATTAGTTGTCGATATTTTAGCAATTTCTTTAAAATCAGCATCCATCAACCACAAATCTGGATATTGTGTTACCGTCATTTTGCGGAAAAGAAATTTTGCACCATCTTTCGAACGTTCAACGCTATTTACTTTCGCATCATCTGACCATATTTTAAGAAAATCACCTTCTAAATTTTTAAGTAAAAACAACGATTCCGCCTTCGTTTTCTCGTTTCGCCCTTTAATATAAACGTTTGACAAATCTTCGAACAAACTATCACTTTCCCATGTTAGCCACTCCAATTTCATTTCATTGTTTGGGTTCAATTTTTGTGTTAAAGGCAATAATTGACTATTCGCAATATCATAAGCAAATACTTGGAATTCAGTAGCTACGATTACTAATTTTTCTCCTCTAAAAAACCCGTGACGTGAACTCGCATCTGGAAGCATCGGCAAACCATTCAACCATTCTGCATAATTGTTTTTTGAGCCGCAATCAATCGCCATATCTTTTCCATTTTCCAAATCAATTAAACGATGACAAACTGATTTCCCGTCGAAATAATCGTAGTAACGTCCTGAAGGAGAGAGGTTTCCTGAATTTTCAACTGCTTTTTTAATTAATTCAGTTTTTCCATCTTTGAGTGAAACGCGATAAACATCGTCCTTTGAAGGTGATTTCCATTGCGACTCAATGCGATATGGTTTGGGATTCAATGCTAATAGGTAGTCACCTTCCCAATTTTTTTTCGGTCGAATTCTTAAACTATCTGCCGAGACTTGAAATACACTGTCCGTTTCGAAATTTAACACATACCAATCGCTGTATTTCTTTACCTCTTTTAATTCGACCAATTGTTGCGGTTGAATTTTTTCGTCCAAATAATGCCAAACATCGACATTGACTTTTTCAGATTCCAACAACGTATCTTTCTCTGCTTTTTGCTTCATTTCAGCAACTCCAAAGAATAGATATTTTCCATTATCCGTAAAAAGTAATTCTCGATTCTCTGAAACTGCCAAACGCGTGTCAAATTCAGGTTCGAGCGTGTCACCAATCACACGTGTTTTCATGTCCAAAAACGTGTAAACATTTAAAGTCATGCGTTTTATTTCTGAGGTGTCGTTTCCAGACAAGAAGGCGATTTTACTTAAATCTTTGCTCCAAAATGGCAATTTCTGACTTTGAACTTTCGGGAATTGATGGATTTCTGACTTGGAATTAGTGTTCCAAATTGTCATCTGCAAAGTATCTTTCTTTCCGTTTTTGTGCTGAATATATGCTAGATGTTCCCCATTTTCTGAAAATTTAAAACTTACCACATGATTCGCTTCAAAAATAATTTGATCCATCGCATTCCACACCACCATTCGATTGCCATCCGAGCTAATTCTTTTCGTTGATGAAGAAACTTTCACTTTTTTGAACGGCCAGTACCACAAACGCTTGTATTTCACTTTATCGGGGTCGTTTTCAATCAATTTATTATGATCCAATAAATAAGCAAGCACATTTCCTTTTTCCGCTACTTCAAATGTTTTTAACTTGTTCAATTTTAGTAAAGTATCGTTACTCAAATCCACAACAAAAACAGAATCTTTTGGCCATTTTGATTTAGCTACTTTATTCAACTCGCATTTACGGAGGGTATCGTAACCAGGTGTTTGGGTGTAAACCAAAAAACTTTCATCAGATGCCCATTTTGCCTCTTTTCCTCTTGGAAATGAATCCAATTTATGAGTATTGTTGTTGTATAAATAGAGAAAGCCATCACCTTTTAAAGGAATAATTTCATAACTCACAAAATTTCCTTTAGGTGAAAAAGTATGACGTTCGATACGTTTCCAACTATCATAAGCAGTGTGATCTATTGGTTTTAATTGACTGTAAACAGAAAAGCATGAAATCAGAAAAAAAGTAAAAAGTAAACGTGACATAATCAGATTTTTTGTTTCAAGGAGGTTAAATATACACCTAAAAAGATAACGCCCATGTAGAGCATTTTTTCGCCTGTAATCGTAGCTGAATAATCAGCCGACCAACCCAAATAGGCGAACAAAAAGGTGAAAAGAAGTACAATTATAGGCTGTGTGTAGATATAAGCACTTGAAACCGTTGGGCTCGTATATTTCAGTCCGAACATGGTTAAGAGATAGGTCAAAAAGGTAACTCCAACGATTACATAACTAATTTTCAACCAAATAGAACTTGGAAAACTAGCGAATTGGGTGTTCCATAATTCAGGAAGTGTTAGCGGAAAAAGGAGGACAAAAAACCAACCGAAACTAAAGACTAAAGTAATTACTTGAAGTGGTGAATAGCGTTGCATTAAAGGCTTAGCTAAAACCAAATAAATCGCATAACTTATTGAATTAATGAATAAAAACAAATCTCCCAATTGAGAATCTCCCGCATTTGTTGCTCCTTTCCACGTCAAGAGAATTGCACCTATGGTACCTAGCAAAATTCCGAAGCTGCGAAAAACAGTGAATTTTTCTTTGAGGATAAAGAAAGATAAAACAACCACCATTATAGGGTTTAAGGCCATGATTATTCCTGAATTGAATGCCGAAGACAAATTCAATCCATGGAAAAAAAACAATTGATTGGCGGCAACTCCAAAAAAACCACAACTCGCAAATAACAGCCAATCCTTGCGTTGAATTGCCTGCCATTTTTGAAATGCGGTTAACATCCAAAAAAGTAGAACAGCACCACTTACACGAAAGAAGATAAACACAGTTGGCGTTACATAAGCTGGCATGACACCTTTTGCCAAAACGTGATTTGCCCCATATAAAACGTTGACAGCCAACAAAGCAATGTGCGCTAAAAGTAGTTTGTTCTTCATTTTCCAAAAAAGCGCCATTTGGTTTTTAGCACCGTTTTTCGGTATTCGTCAACCAATTCGGTTACACCATGCGTTTCAAATTTTTTAACCAGTGATAAAGTGCCTTTTCCTTGTTTATAGTCCATTTCGTCAGGAAAAATAGGAATCACGCTCAAAAAATAAACTCTTTTATCTTCTAAAAAAATAGAAGTCAATTCCTTCGATAAAGCCATAGGTCGAGATAGAAACAGGTGATTTTGACTTAAATTTTCTGAAATTGGATCCATATTTTTTCCACACGGCAAGGTATGTCCATGCCCAAACCACGTATTTTTTTCTTGAACGTACGTTGAAAGTCTACCAAGCCATTCAAAAACCCAACTCGTTTTGGGTTGCTTAATATCAAAATATGTAGGTAACAAAAAATACAATTCGTTGCGTTCTTCTCCCTCATGTTTCGGATGGACATTCATGAAAAAATCCGATAACCCCACCGTCATGACCACAGTGCCTTGAGGTAAATCACGAGGAGTGAAACTAATAAATGAACCATAGGAATTGTTGATTAACTGAAAAGAATCGGGATATTTCTCTTGAAAATGAGTTGAAATTGGGTGCATCTTACAAAGATAGTGGTAAATCAAATCTCAAATTCGAAAAAATAAAAATCGATAAAAATCACTAATTTCGTATTACACAATTAAAAAATGAAAGCGCGATTTGTTAACCCCTTCACGGATTTTGGATTTAAAAAGTTGTTTGGTGAAGAAGCAAGCAAACCTCAATTGATCGACTTTTTGAATGCTTTACTTCCTGAAGAACAGCCGATTGTTGAAATCACGTACAAAAACACGGAGCAACTTGGTCAATCGGATTTGGATCGAAAAGCACTCTACGACATTTATTGTGAAAACGACAAGGGAGAAAAATTCATCGTTGAACTTCAAAAAGCCAAACAAAACTATTTCAAGGAACGAACAGTTTACTATTCCACATTTCCCATTCGTGAACAAGCCGAAAAAGGCGATTGGAATTTCGATTTAAAAGCCGTTTATTGTATTGGTATTTTGGACTTTACGTTTGATGATTACGAAAATGAACCCGAGAAAAGTGCGGTCGTCCACACCATTCAACTCAAAACTCAACACGGAAAAGTTTTCTACGACAAATTAACGTACATCTACCTCGAAATGCCAAACTTTAAAAAAACGGAAAACGAGTTGGAATCACGCTTAGACAAGTGGTTGTACTTCATCAACAACTTAGAAGAAATTCAACAAATACCGTCGATTTTTAAAGAAACTGTCTTTGAAAATGCATTCCACAAAGCCGAATTAGCAAAAATGCCACAACCCGAATTGGACCTTTATGAACACCATCTGAAAGTATATCGTGACTACAAAAACACGGTGGATTACGCTTTCGACGAAGGGAAGTTTGAAGGCATCATGGTAGGGCATCAAATTGGAAAAGAAGAAGGGTTGAAAGAAGGATTAAAATCAGGTATAGAAATCGGAACCAAAGCTGCAACTATAGAAATGGCAAAGAAATTTTACGCTTCTGGAATCAGTTTAGAACAAATCATCGCCTTGACGGGATTAACCAAAGAAGAAATTGAAGGATAAATACCAAATCTTCCACTTTACCGTTAAGAATCCTTAGTTAAACTATCTATTCTATAAACAAATTTACCGTAATTGAATCCTGAATTAGCGAAAGCTGCCAGAATTCAATAGTGCTGTTCTATCTATTTCCGTAACTTTGACGCAATGAAAAAAATATTCTCTTTCTCCTTTATTTTGGCAGTTTCAATTGTCACATACGCACAAAATATTGTCCTTTCTACCGATTTTCAATCTGGAATCCCTTCAAATTTCACTGTATTGACTTTTGATGGAAATTCGCCAGACCCGGAGGTTAGTGAATTCATTCAAGCTTGGATTGGATATGAAGAACCAGATAATGAAACCAATAAAGTTGCTGCCAGTACTTCCTATTTCGCAACAGCAGACACGGCGGATCGTTGGATGATTACTCCTGAAATACAAATGGGAACTGTTGGTAATTACCTCACTTGGAAAGCAAAATCCCAAGACCCGTCTTTTCCAGACGATTATTACGTCCTAATTTCAACAGCTGGAATTGGCGTTGAAAATTTTGTAGATACTGTCGGTTATGTAGAAGAAGAAAATGCTGAATGGACAACAAGAACAGTTAATCTTTCCGAAAAAGGTTACGATAATCAGCTGATTCGCATAGCATTCATTAACCGAACTTATGATGGATTCAAATTGTACATCGACGATTTAGAAGTTCGAACTGAAGATCATACCGCTGTTAATGATTTGAATTTATTTTCCATACAACCTTTTCCAAATCCATTCAACGACGTTTTGAACTTAAAAAATGCCGACGATAACACAACATGGAATGTTTATAATTTTGATGGAAAAATCATTGAATCTGGAAACGGAAAAACGGTGAACACTTCCACATTTTCCAGGGGAAGTTATTTCATTTGTGTTCAACATCAAGGAACAACAAATACGTTCAAAATCATCAAATAACAAATCATTCATTTGACAATCAAAATATTATGAAGGTTTCTTACAATTGGTTGAAAAACTATTTAGCCATTAATGAATCTCCTGAAATCCTATCAACTATTCTTACCGACATCGGTTTAGAAGTGGAAGGAATTGAAAAAATTGAGGCCATACAAGGTGGTCTATCAGGTGTGGTTATCGGAGAAGTCCTGACCTGTGAAAAACATCCCGATGCGGATAAATTGAAAGTTACAACAGTTAATCTTGGGGAAGAAATTGCCCAAATAGTTTGTGGTGCTCCAAATGTTGCAGCAGGTCAAAAAGTTGTTGTCGCAACTGTTGGTTGTACACTTTATCCGCAACCCAACGAGCCATTCAAGATAAAAGCAGCTAAAATCCGTGGAGTGGAATCTTTCGGAATGCTTTGCGCGGAAGACGAACTTGGTCTTGGAAAATCGCACGACGGTATCATGGTTCTTCCAAGTGATACAATAGTCGGAACTCCCGCCGCTTCCTATTTCCAATTGGAAGACGATGCTGTTTTTGAAATTGGGTTAACTCCTAATCGTGCCGATGCAATGGGTATAATTGGTGTCGCAAGAGAAGTTAAAGCCTATTTAAACTTCCACAACAATTTAAATTTAACTCTCAATTGGCCTGAAACAAAGAAATTAGAGGGACCAAAGTCAGAAATTTCAATTGAAATCAAAGCACCTGAAGCATGCACTGCTTATGCCGGAATACGAATTGACAACGTAACTATCTCCCCTTCGCCAGAATGGCTGCAAAACCGTTTGCGTTCAGTGGGTTTAACCCCAATTAACAACGTAGTGGATGTTACCAATTTTGTCATGCGCGAATTAGGCACTCCTTTGCACGCTTTTGATGGTGAGGTTATTGGTAACAAGGTTGTAGTTCAATTGGCAGAAAAAGATAGTTTATTTACCTCGCTTGATGGTGTAGAACGGAAGTTATTGGGAACCGAATTAATGATCACTGATGGTAAAAACAATTTGTGCATTGCGGGCGTTTTCGGAGGATTGAACTCAGGTGTTTCGAATGGAACGAAAAGTGTCTTTCTGGAGTCAGCGCGTTTTGATGCGGTTGCTGTCCGTAAAGCGGCAAAAGCACATGGTCTGCACACCGATGCAAGTTTTCGCTTCGAGCGCGGTGTTGATCCTGAATTGACTCATTTTGCTTTACGTCGTGCGGCACAATTAATTTTGGATATCGCAGGTGGAAATTTGGCTTTCTCTGAAATATATAATGAAATTCAAGCACCTGTAAAAAGAACTGTTATCATTCGACCGGAGAAAATTCGTCGTATAAATGGCATACAAATTTCGGATGAAGCATTAGAAAAAATTCTAA
Source organism: Bacteroidota bacterium (assembly GCA_039795265.1). Taxonomy (GTDB): domain Bacteria; phylum Bacteroidota; class Bacteroidia; order Flavobacteriales_D; family Crocinitomicaceae; genus UBA952. Next base: position 11,294 of record JBDKEM010000022.1, read on the forward strand.
TCGAACTCGATTTTGAAATCAATCAAAAAACAAACAATTCTTGGGAAATCACTTCACCAAACTACAGAGTGGATGTAACCAGAGAGGTTGATGTTGCAGAAGAAATTTTACGGATTTACGGATTCAACAAAGTACCAATTCCTGCAAAATGGAACATTAACGTGTCTATCGAAAAAGGAGTTGATGAAAACGCTTTACGTCGCGAATTAGCTGCATTTTTGGTTGGGAAAGGCGCTAACGAAGTAATGAATAATTCCTTAACCAAGGTAAGTTATGCGGAAAAATTTGGAGGAGAAAGTATCAAAGCAGAAAATGCAGTTCAATTATTGAATCCGTTGAGCCAAGATCTTTCGGTGATGCGTCAAAGTTTGTTGTTTGGCTTACTTGAAAATGCACAATACAACCGAAACAGACAGCGTCAAGACTTGAACTTTTTTGAGTTCGGGAAAGTTTACAATAATTTCCGAGGGGAGTATGTCGAAACCGAACAAATTGGGATATTATTAACGGGAGCTTTAGTGCAAGAAAATTGGAGCAACACGAAGGATTTATCTAACTTCTTTGACTTGAAAGGATTGATGATCAGCATTTTGAATCGTTTTGGAATCAAAGACCAAATGTTCGAAACTGCTTCAGATTTTTCATTTTTCAATACTGGTGTAGAACTGACATTTCAAAAAATAAAGTTGGGTTACTTCGGTTTAATTTCAAAAGATTTGGCCGCGCATTTTGATTTGAAAAACGATGTTCTATTTGGAGTTATTGATTGGAAAAATTTAGTGGAAGCCATTAAACGCGTTAAAATTAAATACGCTGAATTGCCAAAAACATTCGTGAACCGACGCGATTTTTCGCTTTTAGTTGATAAAAACATCTCTTATGCTGATTTGGAAAAAGTAGCGAAGAATGTTGGAAAGAAAATGTTGGTGAATGTTGGACTTTTTGATGTCTATGAAGGTAAAAACCTGGAGGCAAATAAAAAATCATACGCGCTTTCTTTTTACTTGCAAAACGAAGAAAGAACATTAACCGAATCGGAAATTGACGACATGATGCTCAAAATCCGTACTGCGCTTGAGAAGGAATGTAATGCACAATTACGTGGTTAATAACTTTTAAATAAAACCTTTTAATCCTGTAAAAATATCGGTGTGAATTTTAGATATTTGCCCCACTAAATTCTAAAACTATGGAAGCAACTTTAGCAACTCTTGACCTACAATCAATTGAAAACAAGTTAGTTGAATTAAAATCAAAACTAACTGGAGATATGTTTAACGATATGGAAATCCGTCAAGAAATGCACGAGTTGGAAATGATGAAAAATGGCGTGAGTAAGCCAGACGGTTCTCCGTACGAATGTTTCGGTTGCGGTTCCTAGTAAACATAAAATCCGTTTCGTTGTTGAAACCTACACATGAAACAATTTGACGTACCAGAGTTTTATCGCTCCCCGATTATTACCGCTTTAAAGGCAAACAGAAAGCTAGCTGATCCACGTAAAAAAGATTTTACTCCTTCGCGTATTTCGGTAGGGAAAACACATTTTTTAGTGGCTCGTCATTTTGGATTTTGCTATGGCGTAGAAAATGCTATCGAAAAAAGTTATAGAGCAATCGCTGAAAACCCAGGTAAACGCATTTTTCTATTGAGTCAAATGATTCATAATCCCGATGTCAATGCGGATTTAGTTGCAAACGGAATTACATTTTTACAAGATACGGACGGAACTCAACTAATTCCTTTCGACGAATTGACTTCCGAGGATGTTGTGATTATTCCTGCATTTGGTACAACCGTTGAAATTGAGAACATTCTCTCAGAAAAAGGAGTAAACATAGCATCTTATAATACCACTTGCCCCTTCGTTGAGAAAGTTTGGAATCGTTCTGAGAAACTAGGAGAAACAGATCATACGATTATTATTCACGGAAAAGTCAACCACGAAGAAACCCGCGCCACGTTTTCAAGAGCAGCACAAAATTCCCCAGCATTGGTAGTAAAAGACATGAAAGAAGCCAAGCTGCTTGCCTTAGCAATTCGAGGTGAAATGTCTAATGAAACATTTGAAACGACCTTTTCAGGAAAGAAAACGGAGAACTTTGACATGTCACTTCACCTCAATAAAATTGGCGTCGTGAACCAAACTACCATGTTAGCCACAGAAACACAAGAAATTACAGATTTTCTTCGTTCCGTTTATATTGAAAAATATGGTGAAGCGGCCATCAAAAATCATATTGCGGACACCCGTGACACCTTATGTTATGCAACAAACGACAACCAAAATTCGACTTACGGATTAATGGAAGAAACTGCGGATTTGGCTTTCGTTATTGGCGGTTATAATAGTTCTAACACAACGCATCTTGTTGAATTACTCGAACAAAAATTTCCCACTTATTTTATCAAAGGAGAAGGAAACATCATCAATTCAGAAACAATTTCTTCCTTTGACATTCATAAAAAAGAAGTATTTCAGTCAACTCAATTCTTACCTCAAAAAGAAGAATTAACTATCGCTATTACCTCGGGCGCATCGTGTCCTGATTCCCTTGTTGAACAAGTTATACTTCGGATTTTGAATTTACGTGGAGAGACCGTTGACACGAATCATCTTCCATCAAACCTATTCCAATAGGACTTCAGAAACTACTTCTATTCCAAAATCAAAGTATATCCTTTCGAGAAATCGACAGAATAATCAAATTGTAATTTTTGACTTCCTTGAAGCCCATTCTTGAAACGCCAAGTAATGATTCCTGATTTTTCATCCGCTTTACCGTTCGTAATCGTTCCGCGTTTTACTTTAATGTCTTCGTTTGTTGCTACAGGAAATTGATCTTTGATGACAATTGGAATGTTTGCGGCGCCGTTGTTTTTCAATTTTATTTCCCAAGCCACATCGACATGTTGACGGTTACCAACAGTTTTTACTTTGGTTTTATCTTTCAAACGCGTACGTTCCATACTCAATTTACTGTCTTTTCCAAGTGAAATGGAAAGTGTGTCTTTGGTGGAGGTTGCGTCTAAAAATGACTTTGCGATAAAGGTCCCGTCGAAATAAATGTTGGATTCACCGCTTAATAGATTCAATTTTTCCCATCCTGTCACTTGCGCCGCCAAATAAACTCCGGGATCCAATTTTGGAACTGCGTGATATTCATAAGCCGCTTCTAAATCGTGTTTAGTGATGGCCACACTGTGATTCAAACCATCCGAAGGAATCGTCATTTTGGATTGTACTGTATATTCTACCCGTAAATCTTTTTTCTCCTCCACTACCGCTACATTTCCAGCAGATTGTTCCTCTATTGAAACATTTCCATCATACGCATCTGCGGCAGCAACACGACTTCTTCTAGCTCCGCGAATTTGTATACTTTCTAAATCAGTAGTGTTGGCACTAAACGACATTGTTGCAACCTTTACCTCCGATAATTCTCTAGCTGGCATGGCATTCAATTCATTTCTAGTGATCGTGGTCACGTTCTTGTTTTCGTATTTCGCGCGTTCTTGTTCTTTCGCTAAATCGACCTTGTTCGCAACCAAGAAAAACTTCAAATATGGCGCACTGATTTGTTTGTTTTGTTCGGCGTAACCTGAAAACGACGCTTTTAACCACGATTCTCCTCTCGGTACGATCAATTCAAACTTTCCGTCGAAATCGGTCACCACATTTACCGCAGGGTTGTTGTAAAACGCGACTTGAGCAAAAGGCAGTGGCTCACCTGTTACAGCGTCCATCACCTCACCGCGAATGGTTTGTCCTGCGAAATCGAAATTTGGAATCG
>JBDKEM010000034.1:0-350048 GCA_039795265.1 Bacteroidota bacterium
CGAAAATTTAGGCTAAAAATGCCAAATTGTTTGATCAACCATTTTTGGATTTGGAATTTTATATTGAGTATCAAATTCTTAATCCATGGCAGTGCCACCTCAGCCAAATGGACTAAGTTGAACACTAAAATGATGCTAGCAATACAAGATTCGCTTGCGGGAACGACGCAGTCAATCCAATTTTAATTGAACTGAGGTTAATGAGGATTTTTAGTTTTTCAGCAGGCACTGATAATTCTATATCGAAAAATTCTTGAAATTTTTCGCTCTATGGGTCATGATCAATAAATCGTCATTATCTGACCATCAGCGGCAGTAATGACGATTTATAAAAACCAATAAAACAATACGTTACCCCAAATGTAACGGTCCTTCTCGTGTATTAAACTTCTTGTAGTATGATACGGATATAACATTTGAAATAGTTCATCCCAAACAATTCTGCCAGCCGTTACGGTTATGTCATCGTCTGTATTTGAGATTTTGTGTTTTTAAATACCATTGAAACGATTTCAATCATACATATTTTTAATGGCATTTCGAATCACTTTTCCGAAATTTAAGTGTTCTAATTCTTGTATTTTGGCTTGTAAACTCTGAACAGTTTCGTTTTCTGCAACAGCTGTTCTAAACTGTGCTAAATGTTCACCTTTGTCAAATTCTTCATTGACGATGTGAATGGTGATCCCTGTTTCTTTTTCGTTCGCTGCAAGTACGGCTTCATGAACATGTATTCCATACATTCCTTTTCCACCAAATTTCGGAAGTAAGGAAGGGTGAATGTTGAAGATTTGACGTGGAAACTTCTGAATTAATTCAACGGGAATCTTTTTTAAAAATCCAGCGAGAATAATAAAATCAGGTCGGAATTCTTGGGCAATTTCCAAATAATCTTCAGCATCTTGAAACGAATTGGTCTGAAAAGGCACTTCATTTACCTGACAAAACGTTTCCATCTCGGAATTTAGCTTTGAACTTACAACTCCAATAATTGAAACTTTCGAATCAGTTTTGAATTCTTCAATTAGACGTCGCGCGTTACTTCCTGAGCCTGAAATGAAAATTAAAAGTCGTTTAATTGCCATTTAAACACGAAATAAGCTAGGCTTTTTTAACAAACTCTGACTTTAGTGCCATCGCCCCAAAACCATCTATTTTACAGTCGATATTGTGGTCACCCTCCGTTAATCGAATAGACTTCACTTTAGTTCCTGCTTTAATCGGTTTAGGCGCCCCTTTTACAGGTAAGTCCTTAACAATTACAACACTATCACCGTCTGCGAGAATGTTTCCATTGGCATCTTTTACCACAAGCACGTCATTAGCAACCTCATTGTCAGCAGGATCCCATTCATAACCACATTCAGGGCATAGCATTAGGTTATCCATTGCGTAAGTATATTCGGATTTACATTTTGGGCAGGGTGATAGATTTTCCATCTTTAAATTGGATTGGTGGAGTACGAGATACGGTTTGTGAATTACAGGTTAGGATTTGTTCAGAATCTATTTTTTTTTGAGTTGTTCTTTAATAAACAATTCAATCGCACCAACCATGGAAGGGGCTTTGGGGTGTGGAGCATGCACGTCTAAACGCAAATTGTGTTTAAGCACAGCGTTTGCTGTTGTTGCACCAAAAGCAGCTATTGCTGTATTATTTTGTTTGAAATCCGGAAAATTTTTAAACAACGACTCGATTCCACCTGGACTAAAGAAAACGAGCATGTCGTAATAAACATCTTCTAAATCAGAAAGATCCGCTGCTACAGTTTTGTATAGTACCGCCTTTGTAAAGGCCATTCCTTGTTTTTCCAATGCGGCAGGAATTGCATCATTCAAAATATCCGTGCAAGGAAGTAAGAATTTCTCGGTTTTATGTTTTTTCAATACTTCACCTAAATCAACAATGGTAGATTTACCATAAAAAATTTTGCGTTTTCTATAGGTAACATATTTTTGAAGGTATAGGGCAACCGCTTCCGTGATACAGAAATACTTCATCGAATCTGGAACTTCAAAACGTGTTTCCTCGGCCATTCTAAAAAAATGATCGGCTGCTACTTTTGAAGTAAGTATAACCGCGGTGTGCGCTGGGAGACTGACCTTTTGAGCACGAAACTCTTTTGCGTCAACTCCTTCAACCTTAATGAATTGACGAAAATCTATCTTCAAATCATATTTCTCCGCTAAATCAAAATAGGGAGACTTTTCACCTTCCGGCTTAGGTTGAGAAATAAGGATACTTTTAATAGCCAATTTTCGTTGATTTTTATAGTTCTACCTCTTGCTTATTCTCCTACTCGAAAATACGTCACCACCCAATAAAACACCATAAACGCAGGTAAAATTTCGAGGGTGCAAAGATATAAAATATAATAATACCAACTAAAGCCCTGTTTAAAGCACCAAATCCAACCTTTCAAAAACCTCAAAAACAGGGTTATACCAAGAATTCCAAAGAATATTTCAGCGGTTATTAATCCATTTTTATGTGCCAAAATCCAATAAAAAACTAGAATCAAAAACAAAATGCCAGAAAAATTCCACAATTGTCGGGTCATAATTGCACCCTCTGTAATCATTCTTGATTCTCCTGTAATCCAGCCTAATATTCTAAATCCAAATTGTTGTATGGAATGGGTAAATAACACTGCACCGATAGCAATCCACAAAGCGTATTTCACCTCTAAAAATTGAAAGGTTATCAAAAACAAATAACTAACCAACCCAAAACTTAATGCATGATTGAACGTCAATAAATTGTTTGCAAAAGCACTTAAACGACTAGACTCTTCTATATCCTTTTCGCGAAAAGACAACTTGAAAAAATTGGCAATCAAATTCAACAATGAACGGTATTGTAAATTGAAACTCATTGCCACCATAACAACTCCAACCAATGCCAAACCCAACAAAACTTGTTGTTCAACACTATTTCTTTCTACTAATTGGAAGGTCTCGGAAAACAATTGCAGGATTTTTTGACAAAGTTAGAAAACTATAAAGAAATGAACTTCGAGTTATCCTTCATTCTATCGCTTTTCCGAACAGTTTCTCGTATCATCAAACCATTTTTTGTGTTTTGTGTTTAAAAAAAAAGTATCCACTAATAACGAATCGCTAATTTTGGCGCACAAAAATCAACTGTATGAAAACTGACTTGTATCAACATCCTGACTACTATCTATTGGACGAATTGCTTTCTGACGAACATAAATTGGTTCGCGATGCTGCTCGTGCTTGGGTGAAAAAAGAAGTTTCTCCGATAATCGACGAGCACTTTGAAAACGCTACTTTTCCTAAACATTTGTTACCAGGACTTGGTGAAATTGGTGCGTTTGGCCCATATATTCCAGAAGAATACGGTGGTGCAGGACTTGACCAAATTTCTTATGGTTTGTTGATGCAAGAATTGGAAAGATGTGATTCTGGATTGCGCTCTACCGCGTCGGTTCAGTCCTCATTGGTAATGTATCCAATTTGGAAATATGGATCTGAAGAGCAACGCAAAAAATACCTTCCAAAATTGGCAAGCGGAGAATGGTTAGGTTGTTTTGGCTTAACAGAGCCAGATCACGGATCGAATCCAGGTGGTATGATTACCAACTTTAAAGACGCTGGTGACCACGTTGTTTTGAACGGAGCGAAAATGTGGATTTCAAACGCGCCATTGGCACAAGTTGCGGTAGTTTGGGCGAAAGACGAAAGCGGACGCATTCACGGATTGGTTGTTGAAAAAGGAATGGAAGGATTTTCTGCTCCTGAAATGCACGGTAAATTATCACTTCGCGCATCTACAACAGGGGAATTGATTTTTGACAATGTAAAAGTTCCAAAAGAAAATATTTTACCAGGTCGTAGTGGTTTAGGTGCGCCATTAAGTTGTTTGGATTCTGCGCGTTACGGAATCGCTTGGGGTGCTTTGGGAGCAGCAATGGACTGTTATGACCAAGCACTTCGTTATTCTAAAGAACGTACACAATTCGGGGTTCCAATCGGTGCCTTTCAATTGGTTCAGAAGAAATTAGCGGAAATGATTACTGAAATCACGAAAGCGCAATTGTTGACGTTCCGTTTGGGGCAATTGAGAAACGAAGGACGCGCTACTTCTGCACAAATTTCTATGGCAAAACGAAATAATGTTGAAATCGCGTTGAACATTGCTCGTGAAGCACGTCAAATCCACGGAGGAATGGGTATTACTAGTGAGTATTCGATGATGCGTCACATGGCGAATCTGGAGTCGGTTGTTACTTATGAAGGAACGCATGACATTCACTTACTAATCACGGGAATGGATGTAACGGGGATTCCTTCTTTTACCAGAGAAATGCCGAATTTGTAAAAGAAAGAGTGTTAGTTTGCATTTGACATTGGGGAGTTTTTTAGCTCCCCTTTTTTATTTTTGTTCAATGAAAGTTTCAAATCAAATTTACCAAGGGGCAACCGGACGAGAAAGTCTTTTCGATTTAGAAATCCCACCAAATTATAATGGATATTGTGTGGTTTTCACTCATGGATTTATGGGATTTAAAGATTGGGGAGCGTGGCATTTGGTTCAAGCTTTTTTTGTTGCCAAAGGGTTTGCATTTTGCCGGTACAACCTGAGTCATAATGGTGGAACGATTCATCAAGCGCTTGACTTTCCCGATGAAACGGCTTTTGGAGAAAATACGTACTCCAAGGAACTCTTTGACCTACAAAATCTGCTTTCTCATCTCCAAGCTAGTTTTCCAACATTGAAAAACTTTCACCTCATCGGACATTCTCGGGGTGGAGCCACAACTTTACTCGCTTATCGTCAACTTAAAACGAAAAATTCGGAACTTTACTTAGCCATACGAAGTCTTTCTCTTTGGGCATCAATTTCCTCTATCGAAAGTCGATTTCCCTTAGATGAAGCACACGAAATCTGGAAAAAAGAAGGCGTACGATACATTACCAACAGCCGCACCAAACAACAACTGCCCCAATTTTTTTCCTTGTACGAAGACTTTGAACGCAATGTTGACAGTTTGATTATAGAAAAAGCCTGTAAAAACCTATCCATTCCTGTTTTCATCGCGCACGGAGATAAGGACACTAGCGTTTCGATAGCCGAGGGAAAGGAACTGTCAGCCTACTTGCAACAACCACTCCATGTCTTAAAAAACACGGATCACGTTTTTGGCGCGCAACACCCTTGGACAGATGAAAAATTACCCCAAGCGTTAGAAGAACTGTGTGAAAAAACAGAACAATTTCTGCGAAAAAGTTAGCCAAAAATTTTATTTTTAATTTGGCTTCAAACAAGGGAATCTTTTGCCTAATTTTAAAGCAATTGTCATTCACCTTTCTTTTTTGTTATGCGTTTCTTTGTTTTTTGCTGCCTTTCAGTGTTGGTACTGAACTCTTGTCGTCATTTGCGGTACAATTTTCCGAATGTTACCGATTACCAAATTTTTCCAACTCGGGAAATTAACGCTTCCAATCAACCTTTTTCTGTTCCGAAGAACCTCTATGGTCAACTTCCCGACGAGTTCCTTTGGACGGTTTCTAATAAAGATGGAAAAACCTATTCCTATTCCGACCCAAATGAATTTCTTAAAGTGCAAGGCACACAATCTTTATTAATCTGCCGAAACGACACCTTGATTTTTGAAAAGTACTACAACAACACGTTTCCCAATCAAGTTTACACAATCTTTTCGGTCACAAAATCTTTTACCTCCATACTCACATCAATAGCCATCGAAGAAGGGTACATTAAAAGTGTCAATCAGCCCGTGAGCGATTTTATTCCTGAGTTCAAAACGGGCTGGAAAGCTGAAATGACGATATCACACTTGCTGAACATGACCTCTGGTTTGGCAGAAGCAGATTACAAGGACTTAATTCGACTTTTGTTTTTTTATTATGGGAAAGACCACGACAAGCAATTGAAAAAGTTAAAAATGCGCTTTCATCCAGGGCAACATTTCCAGTATTCTTCCATGACCACAGAATTATTAGGACTTTGTTTGGAGCGGGCAACAGGTAAAAAGTTTGACGCGTACTTGAAAGAAAAAATTTGGGATCCGCTTGGAATGGAATATCGTGCTTTAATTTCGACCGATGAAAGAGGCAACGCGAAGACGTTTGGTGGACTTTCTGTGACACCAATCGACTTGATGAAATTGGGGCTTTTGTTGCTCCACAACGGACAGTGGCAAGGAAAACAACTCATTCCTGTTTCTTGGATTGAGGAAGTAAGGTGCCGCGACCGTCATGAAGGAAGAAGTTTGAGCTATTCACACAGTTTCTGGCTCGACACCTACCCAATGGAGAATGTTTATGATAAAAACGACTTTTTCGCAGGAGGTTATGGCGGACAAATTGTTTATGTAAATCCAGAAAACCAAACGGTCATCATCCGAACAGGTACGCGTGAAACGGATGTACATTGGGGACGAAGCTTATCCAAACTCTCGCACTTTTCGTTTCTAGACAAACCGATACCTGAAGACGACCGCCATTGGAAAGAGTTAGTTGGCAGTTATAAAAATCAATTCGGAAAAGAAATTGTCTTGTTTTTAGAAAACGGAAAAATGTATTTCAAAAACAAGGGTGAAAATGCGGGCTACGAGTTACTTGCCACGTCAAATGAAATCTTTGAAGACAAACAACGCCACAGAAAATTTTTGGTCGAATACCGTCACAGAAAAGTGAAAGGTATCATTATCGATGACGGAAATTCGAGTTATTATTTCAGTAAGAATGAGTAGATTATTCGAATGAACGCTTTGCGGATTTAAGATAGTTTCAATTCATTAATCGCATATTGAAACAATTGTTGTCGTCGGTTGACTTCACGGTGAAAATAATTAGCGCGGTGTTTTGCCAAATAACGTTTTTTATACACGCCGAAAGTGAACACGTTCAGCAATTTAACTCCGAATCCAATAGGTGCTTGAAAGTTCAAATCTATTCTTCCTAATTGTTTCATTTCTTCATTAAGCGATTCGTGAATGTCCAAACGAAGAACGGATTGTCGTGCCAATTCCGACTTTTCATCAAAGTAAGCAACGTTGTCCAATTCAGGTTGTTTGGCGCGAAGAATTCTGCCTGCTTGAAATTCGAGGTCGGTGTATGTCTTGAAAAGATCGTCTAAAGTCATCAGGTAGTTATTATTTCATCAAGTAGCGCAACAAACTGTCTTCGTGAGCACGGAAAAAATTTAATTCCTTCAGTTTCAATTTGGAGGAAAAATCAGGATGAGGCAACACGCCAAATAGTTCAGCGTAGAAATCCAAATCCATAAATTGAGGAATGTAATTCAGCAATTCTTTTGCGTTTTCAAAGTTTCGCGCTTGACGAATTACTGCAATGCATTTTCGATCGGCATAATAGCCCCCTTTTGTTTCGTTGGGAAAAAACAAGCGTTCTTTTCGCTTCGTAGAAAAAGCTAAAGTTTCGCTCCAAGTTAACAGTTGTAAGGTGCGATTTTGTAAGGAATCTGTTGCCGAAAAAGGAATCAAATGCTGTTTAAGTTCCTTTAAAAGGTTATTAAAAGCTTTTGGCTCGGAGGAGTAACGGTAGCGAAGGTGAGCATAAAAAACACGAAGTTGATCGGCATTTGGTGTTGTCCAATTACGTTTGCGGAGATCAGCATAATTTTCAGCTGGTCTCAAGGAATCGTTTGGTAAGGAAAAAATATACGGATCGATACCTAAAACAAGCCATTTACGAAAACGGAAGGTGCGAAAACAAGCAACTGGATCGCTGAAAAAATCTTGAGGAAGAGGGTGTAAAGCTTTTTCCGGAATTTTTTTAACCGAGGTCAAACTGCGTACCATCAACATATCGTAGGGGCAACTGTAGCCTTGACTGTCCAAAACATGGGCTAATTCATCCGCGGAAAGGGATTGGATGCGCACTTGAATTTTCGTTTTTCGTTCAAAACGGGAAAATATATGTTTATCACTTGGACGTAAAAAATCAGATCCAATAACTACTTCCTGACGCTTTTCAATCCGCACCGATTTGGAAGCACAAGCCACCAAAACCAAGCTTAAAACCCACAAAAACCGCATTATTTAACTAACTTTCAAGGAAATTATCATGTCAAACGTAGCCACCACCTCGTCATTCGTATTTTTGGCAACCACGGCAATCGTTTCGTTTACGCGTTCTCCAGTGGACAAGCTTTGTTCAAAAGCCGCCTTCACTTTGTGTCCTTCTAAGCTTTCAAAGTAGGTGTCCGTTTCGGCGCGTTTCAAAAATTGCGCATTCATTCCTTTAAAAGCGAACGATACTTTTTTGCCCATTTGTTCTGCGAAATAGAACACTTGAATTCCACCCGTTACATCTGCACCAACAGCCAATGCAGCGAAATACATAGAGTTCAAATGGTTTTTTGTTCGGCGGCGTAAGCGAATTTTTACGCGTACTTTTTCGTCGTCGATTTCCAATAATTTTGGGGAAACAAAGCGCAACATCGGGATTTTAATTAAACCCAATAAATACATTTTCCAGCGCATGGCCGATAGAGATACTTCTTTCATTTTATCCTCCAGTTAATTTTTTGATTTCGTGCAATTTCATCAGCGCTTCCACCGGGGTTAATGTGTTGATGTCGATACTGATTAACTCGTCATGAATTTGTTCCAAAACAGGATCGTTTAGTTGGAAAAAACTCAATTGCATATTTTGATTCAAGGCTTCTTTATTCGATTCCTTATTGACCTTTTTATGTAGTTTTTTATCGGCTTCTTCACCAACAGTTGCGTGTGAGCTTTCCAAATCTTTGAGAACTTGTTCCGCACGTTTTACCACCATTGGAGGCATTCCCGCCATGCGTGCCACGTGGATCCCGAAAGAATGTTCGCTTCCTCCAGGAACTAATTTACGCAGGAACAACACTTTATTGCCAATTTCCTTTACAAGGACGTTGTAATTTTTAATACGGTCAAATCGACGGTGCATTTCGTTCAATTCGTGGTAGTGCGTAGCGAACAAGGTTTTACATTTTGCCTTAGGGTTTTCATGTAAAAACTCAGCAATCGCCCAAGCAATAGAAATGCCGTCGTAAGTGCTTGTTCCTCTTCCGATTTCGTCCAATAAAATCAAACTTCTTTCCGAAACGTTATTTAAAATGCTCGCCGTTTCATTCATCTCCACCATGAATGTGGACTCTCCCGACGAAATGTTATCTGAAGCACCAACACGCGTAAATATCTTATCGACTAGACCCGTTTGAACACTTTCGGCAGGAACAAAACAACCGATTTGCGCCATCAAAACTATCAAAGCAGTTTGACGAAGAATAGCACTTTTACCACTCATGTTCGGTCCCGTAATCATGATAATCTGCTGACTTTCATTGTCCAAGAAGACGTCGTTGGCGATATACGACTCCCCTAATGGCAAACGCTGTTCAATAACCGGATGTCGTCCATTGATGATGTTAAGCGCGACACTTTCGTTGACTTCAGGACGACAATAATTTTGAGCACGTGCTACCAAAGCAAACGAGAAAAGACAATCCAATCGAGCAATTACCGCAGCATTGTGCTGAATGGGCAAAATGTAGTCGGCCATTCCGTACACCAAGTCTTGAAAAAGTCGGGTTTCAATGGCGAAGATTTTTTCCTCCGCACCCATAATTTTTTGTTCGTATTCTTTAAGTTCCTCGGTAATGTAGCGTTCAGCGTTTACCAAGGTTTGCTTGCGAATCCAATCCTCAGGAACCTTCTCTTTGTGGGTGTTTCGCACCTCTATGTAGTAACCAAAAACGTTGTTAAAAGCAATTTTTAAACTCGGAATTCCTGTTCGTTGTGCTTCGCGTTCTTGTAACTGTTCAAGGTAATCTTTTCCGTTGGTAGAAATATTTCGAAGTTCGTCCAATTCGGTATCAAAACCCGCACGAATCACTGGACCGCGACCAATTTGACCAGCAGGCTCCTCTTCCAACGTTTTCTCAATCAATTGAATGAGGTGTTCACAGCCGTTGAGTTGATCGTTCATTTTTTTCAAGGCAGCCGCTTCACTTTTGGCCAACAGTTGACGAATCGGAGAAATTTGCAACAACATCCGACGCAAGTGCATGACCTCTTTCGGGTTCACTTTTGCGACCGCGACTTTCGAAATTAAGCGTTCCATGTCACCAATTTCACGCAGACGTTGTTCCAATTCAAAGCTAATTTCCTCGTTGTTTACCAAAAAATCAACGACATCCAAACGTTCGTTAATCGGCTTTAAATCTTTGAGGGGCAATACAATCCAACGGCGCATCAGCCTTCCGCCCATCGGAGTAAAGGTGCGATCAAGGATGTCCGCCAAGGTTTTAGCGTTTTCGTGCGGCGAGTGGATTAACTCCAAGTTCCGAACGGTGAAGCGATCCAGCCAAACGTATTTTTCTTCTTCGATACGCGCTATGGCGGTGATGTGACCCAAACGATGGTGCTGATTTTCGTTGAGGTAGTGAAACACGGCTCCTGCTGCGATAATGGCCAGCGGCAAATTATCAATCCCAAATCCTTTTAAGTTTTTGGTTGCGAAGTGTTTATTTAGCGATTCTGTTGCGTATTCTTCGGTAAAAACCCAATCTTCCAAACGGAACGTGTAGTGGTTTTCTCCAAATTTCGATTCAAAATCTTTAGTTTTATTTTTTTGAAAAATCACTTCTGACGGCGCAAAACCGCTGAGTAATTTGTCGATATATTCCGTGCTACCTTGAGCCACCAAAAACTCGCCAGTTGACACATCTAAAAAGGCAATTCCGTGCTCTTCTTTTCCAAAATGAATCGCTGCGAGGAAGTTATTTTTGCCTTGTTCTAGAACTTGATCGTTGAACGAAACGCCTGGAGTGACTAACTCAGTAACACCTCGCTTAACAATAGTTTTGGTCATTTTTGGGTCTTCTAACTGGTCACACACTGCCACACGTTGTCCCGCTCGAACTAATTTTGGTAAATAATTTTCTAACGAATGATGTGGAAAACCAGCTAACTCAACATCGCCCGCTGCACCGTTTTTTCGTTTTGTGAGTATGATGCCAAGAATCCGTGACGTTTTAATTGCATCTTCACCAAAAGTTTCATAAAAATCCCCAACACGAAATAGGAGCAGGGCTTCAGGATGACGTGCCTTGATTTGATTGTATTGTTTCATCAAGGGCGTTTCGGTTGTGTTTTTTTCTTTAGACAAGCGGATTAATTTAGGCGCATAAAGGTAGGAATTCGTAAGGGACGGAATGAGAAATGATTTGGAAAATATTTCGTGATGACTTGCAATTTTTGGAAGTTGCGATTTTTAAAACTCAAATTTAAAATTGAACACAGGCATAATACCAAACATGTAGGCTGTTCGAACTTCTTTGGTGTAGGGGTCAAAAAAGTAACGATTGATGTTTAAACGGTTGGTGACATTTTGAATTTCTACGGCGATACTGAAGGCCCAGGTGTGAAAATTAAAACGCACATTCGACGAAACATCAATGCGGAAATAATCAGGTACGTGCTCAGTGAAAGCTTTGTCCGTGTATAAAATTTCGTAGCCATTTTGTATTGATGCAGCTTCGTTAATTGGCGTAAATCGGTTGCCTCCTCGCCACGTGATGCGCGTATTCAAACCGAGGCTGTTTTTTTTGTCCTTTCCAAATTTGAATTCATATCCGCCCAAGGTGTTCAACATGTAATTCCCATTGAATCGTGTACTGCGCCAAACGCCATCACCCATCGTATATTCGGATTGGAAAAGTGACCCTGTGAACAAGAAAAAGTAATTTTTGGAGAAGAATTTTTCTAAAGTCACCTCCATCCCGTAATTACGTCCCAGTCCTCTATTGATGAAACTAGTACGGTTGACTCCCGCGTTGGCATTTAAAATACTTTCAATGCTGTTTGGAGAACTATCGACAGGAACATTGAAGAGGTATTGGAAATAAACTTCAGACTTCAACCGCCATTTTTCTGCAAAATTCCAATCGTAGCCTACAACACTGTGCATGGATCGCGTTAATCCGAGGTTAAAATTGGGTTGCGAATAGGTTGAAGGCGAGGAATAAACGCGGGATAAATACACTGAAATGGGTTCAATTCTGCTGTGCAATCCTGCGCCAGCACTTAAACTTTGTTTTTCTGCAAAACGCCATTGCATTCCGAAACGGGGCTCGATCGTTGCTTTTTTATTAAGAAGAAAATAACTGCTATGAAAGCCACTGTTCAAGTCGAAAGTGGAGGTGATTTTATATTTCCATTGCGCATATCCTTGTATAAATCCCGTATTTCCGCCTTCGTCTATGAAAGTTCCTTGCTGTCCAGAGTTCAAATCCAATCCTTTCGATAAAATGGAATAGAAATAATGACTGTAAATCATACCCGTTCGCAGGATGTGTTTCGGATTGAATTTATGGTTGAAAAAGACGTTAAGGCGCGCAGTTTGGTAGTTGAAATTTTCATTGTACGCCGTTCGAGGTGAATAGGCATTATCTAAGGAATCCAAACGGTATTTTACATTGTCTTTTGAGAGAGCCGCAACGGTTTTGAGGTAGGATTTTTGGTTTTTTAGAAGATAAGTGTGTGTGATTCCAGTTGCTCCAATAAATTGATAATTATTGTCTTGAAAACGATCACTTCGCTTTTCCCAAATGCTCGAATCTTTCACCGCCAATTCTCCAGCCGTTGAAATTCCTCCCAACCCAAAAACGGTGAAGTTGCCCAATTTTTTCGTTGGAAAACTAAAATTATAACTCAAATCTTGAAACTGCGGAACAAGTGCATTGTCCACTATTGGCAATCCAATTGCATTTAAAAAAATCAAGGTAGAATAGCGGTAATTGATGAGGTACGAACCGTTGTACTTTTTGCTGAACGGCCCTTCAAATGAACTTTGTAAGCCTAAAATCCCAAGTTGAACCGAATACTCGCGTTTTTGATAATTTCCTTTTCGAAACCGAATATCAAATACACCAGAAAGTGCATTGCCGTATTCCGCGGGAAATGCCCCTGTGAAAAAGTCTGAAGAACCTAAAATCTGACTGCTCAACAAACTGATTCCACCTCCAGAGCCCCCTTCTCCATTGCTAAAGTGATTCGGTGAAGGAATTTCAATGCCTTCTACGCGCCACAACATTCCCCGTGCGGAGTTTCCACGGACAATGATTTCATTGCTCGCATCGTTGGACGTGTTTACACCGGCAAAGGAAACTGCCATTCGCGCAGGATCGTTGAAGCTTGCAGCATAGCGTTGTGTTTCCTCCACGTTGAAGGTACGAGCGCTGACCGTTGCCATTTCGTTGAGTGGTTTGTTTTTATCGGTGGCACGCACGGTAACCGTTTCCATTTCCTTGATACGTTCCGACATTTCGATGTTCAACATCAATTCTTTTCCCGTTGAAAGTTGAATTTGGTTTAAGGTAACGTCGTCGTAGCCTGCCAATGTGAATCGAATGTCGTAGCGTCCGATGGGAAGTTTCTCGAAGCGAAAATTTCCATCTGCATCACTGACGGTTCCATTTTTTGGTTCCGTGTTTAACAATACGATTTTAACACCGTAAAGCGGGATTTTTGTATCGAGATCAATCACTTTTCCTTTTAATGTTTGCGTGTAATTTTGAGCAAAAACAGATGTAGAATGCGATAAAATCAGTAGGAGTATAAGTAGCTGGAATAGACGCATTTAGTACTTTGGTTATTGAGTTCGTGAAGATAGAATTTATTTTTTTTGTGGGTATTGGATTACTCATTTTTTTAGGAAAACAAGTCAGGTTTAAAAACCAATTATGAATCCATTTTCTATTCGTTAAAAGTTCATCTCAATAACTGTCCATGTCTTATTTCCTAAGCTGCAATGTAAGATTCCCGATAACGGCTTTCCTTTGTTCCCTCTAAAATGTTAATGCCTTAATTCACCGCAGGGAACCCACCTGCCCTCATTATCTACCACGACGGACGTAAAGTCATAAATCCTAAGGTTATAAAACCCTAAAGTCCTTACCTTTGTAGAAAAAAACATGATTATCTCTCCTTCCGTTCTTTCAAGTGATTTTGGAAACTTACAACGTGACACCGAAATGCTCCACCGTTCATCAGCCGATTGGCTACATATAGACGTGATGGATGGCGTATTTGTTCCGAATATTTCATTTGGTTTTCCAGTTTTGGAGGCGATTCGAAAGCACACGACGAAAACATTGGATGTTCATTTGATGATTGCGAATCCTGATCAATACATCGACGCGTTTCAAAAAGCAGGAGCAGATATTTTGACTGTTCACTACGAAGCATGTACACACTTACACCGAACGGTTTCAGCCATTAAGGAAAAAGGAATGAAAGTGGGTGTTGCACTAAATCCACATACTTCCATTGAACTGTTGCGTCCTCTTATTCAAGAGTTGGATTTGGTACTGATTATGTCTGTAAATCCAGGTTTTGGAGGTCAAAAATTTATTGGGAGCAGTATCAAAAAGGTCCGCGATTTAGCAAAAATGATTGACGAAGAAGGTGCAAAAACAGTAATCGAAGTGGACGGAGGAGTTAATATAGAAACAGGTAAATTACTCGCTGAAGCAGGGGCTAACGCTTTGGTTGCAGGAAGTTTTGTGTTCAACTCATCAAATCCATCGGAAACGATTAGTGCATTAAAAGCGCTCTGATTTTAGGCTAGTTTTTTCGCTTCAAGAGCATACACCATTGGTATTTTATCGCCGAATTGTTGAACTCTAAATTTTCCCGGTTCGAATTCTTCGGTTGAGCTAAAACAATTGTAAGGTGAATAATCGAACTCTTCGAAGCGTTTGATTTCCAAATTTTGGTTCAATAAACTGGTTACAACTTCTGCCAATCCGTGATTCCATGTAACACATTCGTTTTGAATTGGAGCCTGCTTATCAGCATAAGTTCCGTATTCGATTTCGACAATGGGCTCGGATGTAAAGTAGCGATAAGCCACCGATTTGAAGTCGTTATCGAACATCCAAACCACAGGATGAAACTCAACAAAGACAAATTTTCCCTCCGATTTTAAGAAATGAGATACAATGTTAGCCCATCGGTTTAAATCGGGAAGCCAACCGATTGTTCCATAACTTGTATAAACCAAATCGAACTTATCGTTTAAAAATTGCGGAAGTTCATACAAATCACAACATAAGAATGTCGCTTGAACGTTTGCTTTTTGCGCTAAATCATTTGCGGCTTCAATGGCTTTGTCCGATAAATCCACACCAACAACAGTTGCGCCGAGACGTGCTAACGAAATAGAGTCTTGACCAAAATGACATTGTAGATGCAATACTTTTTTACCTGTCAAATCCCCTAAAAAATCAAGTTCAATTGCATTCAGAGAACTTTTGCCAGCGATAAATCCAGCAACATCATAGAACTCACTCTTTAGGTGAACAGCAGTTCTTTGGTTCCATAATTCACGGTTGATATTAACATAGTTTTCTTCTGGCGACGAATTCATTTAGTTGGATTTTTTTTCAAATGTAAGCAATTGAAAGACTTGAATTAACTAAACGAAATTCAATTTGAGCTCTATTATTTCAACTCAATTTCTACCTCTTTTTCAGACTTCAGAATAAAGGCGGCCTCCTCAAAACTTGGAGCACTGAACGTTCGTCGAGCATTATTCGAAAAGCCGTAACGTTCAGTTGGTGCACCCACGAAATTTTTATCTAAACGGTAATTTCCGTTTGCATCATGATAAACGGCAATAGCATAGGTGTCAGGGGGAAGATCGTTGAAAGTAACTCTCATTGTTTTACTTTTCACCTCCACGATTTTACCTTTAAATTGTTTTCCATAGGTCGGAAATTCATCCTTTGCTCTAAATACAGCTACTTGCAGTTTTCCATTTAAAGAAGTGATTCCTTTGATAGTAATGTTCAACTCAGTTTCCTTGGAATAAGGATATAAGAAGAACATGCAACTGATGAGTAAGTATTTCAAGGTGTTTCGATTTCAGGATGAAGTTGTATCAAGGTGTCTCCTTTCTCTTCAAACCGTTGGTGATGAGTTTTGTTCGGCGCCTTGTTCATTTCTCTTTTCACAAAATAGATAAGTGTTGCGAAAGACATCACATAAATCAAAATCCGAAGTAAATACTTCCGGTCTAATTTATGAGGTTGATACTTTTTGAGATTGATTTGCGGATCTTCCATTCTAACTTCTTTTGCAAAGGTCAGTGAAATTTTCTTTACTTTTGAAGCATGAAGAAAACTGTTTTGGTAACTGGGGGAGCGGGATTTATTGGTTCGCATACAATAGTAAGTTTGGCTGAGAACTATTTTTTTCCAGTTATAATTGATAATCTTTCTAATTCAACACCAACCGCTATTGCAGGAATTCGTGGTATTATTGGTGACAATTTTGCATTTTACGAAGGGGATGTTCGCGATAAAGACTTCGTGACGCAACTTTTTCAAAAATACAATTTTCAAGGAGTGATTCATTTTGCGGCGTTTAAGGCGGTGGGAGAAAGTGTCGAGCATCCTTTAAAATATTACAACAATAACATCGGAGGTCTAGTAAACATTCTAAGTGCCATAGAAGAATTTGAAATACCCGCTTTCGTGTTCTCCTCTTCGTGTACAGTTTACGGCGAGCCTGAAGGAATCAAGGAAGTAGCTGAAACAACACCTTTACAACTGCCAACTTCTCCGTACGGTATGACCAAATGGATGGGGGAACACATTATTTCCGACACGGTGAAAGCCAATAGAAAAATGAAAGCTGCCAACTTGCGTTATTTTAATCCAATTGGGGCACATCCTTCTGCAAAAATCGGAGAATTACCATTTGGACGCCCGAACAACTTATTACCTTTTATCACCCAAACCGCAATTGGAAAGTATAATAAAATCACCGTTTTTGGCAATGATTATCAGACAGTTGATGGAACCTGCGTGCGCGATTACATCCACGTCATGGACTTAGCTTCGGCACATGTGAAGACGCTGGAATTTCTACTTCAAGCTGAAAGAGGTACTATGGAATTCATAAATATTGGTACAGGTTCAGGAACAAGTGTTCTAGAATTAATCAAAACGTTTGAAAGCGAAAATGGACTTACACTACCTTGGGAATTCGGGCCTCGAAGAGAAGGAGATGTGGTGGAAATTTTTGCAAATACTACTAAATCGAGAAAATTACTAAATTGGACTCCCGAATATACCATTGCTGATGCTGTGAAGCATGCCTGGACTTGGGAAAAACGACTCGCAGAACTCAATAAATGAAGAAAATTTTAATCCTATTTTATTTACTACCGTTTTTTGTTTTAGGACAACATGGAGCGCTTGGCGATAAGCAACACTATCCTGGAGCGATGTGGTATTTTGACGGTTTGCGTCCTCCAAAAAACGCGGATATTCGTAAATACGACCGCTTGGTTTTTGATGTCACTTACAACACCTTGAACGGAGATTATTTGCTGTTTTCTAATCGTCTTCCTTCTTTGGGAATGAATGTGAGCCTGCTTTTCGACGTGCCGATGACCAAACAAAACACGGTTTCTTTCGCTTGGGGATTGGGTTACGGATTTTCAACTTTAGATATCAAGGATAAACTAACTCCTCAAAACGGAAATTATCAATTCACTCCACTAGCGAACAATGAAAATTACAACCGAAATTTTCTAAGAACGCACCGTTTTTTTGTTCCACTTGAATTGCGTTTTCGTTCGAAAGGCTGGAGACATGTAAAGTTTGTTGTCGGCGTTAATTTTGGCGTTCAACCTGGATTGCGAGAAGTCTTTGTTTCCAGTTCAGGTGATGAGGTGACACGTTCGCATGTTCGATTGATTGACAATGCCTTTTGGACTTACGGTGTTCACGCACGACTTGGAAATCGAAACCTAGCTGTTTTTGGTGCTTATCAATTCAGTTCGATGTTTAAAAGTTCACAAAATCTGAAATTATATCCCTTGCAACTTGGTTTAAGTTTATCCCTTTTCTAATGCTCATTGATACGCACGCTCACTTTTACGCAGAAGAATTTAATGACGATCGCGCCGAACTTTTACAAGTATATCCCAAAGAATTAAAATGGATTTTACTTCCCAACATCGACGTTGAAAGTATCGAACCGACTTTACGTTTAGCGGAATCTTCCTCTATTTGTCTGCCTATGATGGGTTTACATCCTGCTTATGTGAAATCTGATTGGGATACACATCTAAAAAAAATTGAAGATACGCTTTTTGAACACCCAGAAAAATTTTGTGCTGTTGGTGAAATAGGTATGGATTTATATTGGGATAAAACGTTTGTAGAAGAACAAAAATTAGCTTTTCGAACCCAAATCCGATGGGCGAAAGAGTTAAAATTACCTATTGCAATTCATGCTAGAGAAGCGTTCGAACCTATTTTTGAGATACTCGACGAAGAAAACAACGAACATTTAAAGGGCGTTTTTCATTGCTTCACCGGAACACTATCCGAAGCTGAAAAGATACGTTCTTACGGCGGTTTTAAACTGGGAATAGGCGGTGTAGTTACCTATAAGAACAGTCATTTACCGGATGTTTTGAAGCAAATCCCTATAAGTGAACTTGTCTTGGAAACCGATGCTCCGTATTTACCACCTGTTCCTTTTCGTGGAAAACGCAACCAACCGTCATACGTGCAATACGTTGCAGACAAATTGGTTGATATTTATCAAATTAGTTCTGAAGAAGTGGCACAGATTACGAATATCAATGCCACAGAATTGTTTCAATTAACGCGTTTTCAGTGATGAAGAAAATTCTCCTTGTATATACTGGCGGTACTATCGGTATGATGAAAGATCCAAAAACGGGTGAGTTGAAAAGCGTGAATTTTGATTATCTCTACGATCACGTTCCAGAACTTTCTCGGTTGCAAGTGAAATTGGAAGTCCACAGTTTTAGTCAGCCCATCGACTCTTCAGAGATCAATTTGCGGCATTGGATAAAACTAGCGAAATTGATTGCAGAAAACTACGAAAAGTATGACGGATTTGTCTTATTACACGGATCGGACACGATGGCTTTTACTGCGTCCATGTTAAGTTTTATGCTACAAGGAATTCGAAAACCAATCATCCTAACAGGTTCACAATTACCTATTGGAACTATCCGAACGGATGGTAAAGAAAACCTTATAACCGCTGTTGAAATTGCTGCGGATGTGAACGAAAAAGGAGAACCTGTTGTTCAAGAAGTGGCAGTATATTTTGAGTATTCATTATATCGAGGCAATCGTTCGTCAAAGGTTTCAGCAAATCAATTTGCCGCATTTCAATCACCGAATTATTCTCCTTTGGCTGTTGCTGGAGTGAATATTATTTATGCCAAAGACAAATTGTTCAGAACAGCTTTAACTAAAACAGATTTTCATTTTTCACTTTCCAATGAAGTAGGAGTGGTGCGCCTTTTTCCAGGAATGAACCCATTGATTTATAAAGATGTATTTGATTTTTCAAAAGTAAAAGCCGTCGTTTTAGAAACGTTTGGAGCTGGAAATGCACCAAGTTCACCTGATTTACAAGGATTAATTTCGGCATTCATCAGTGCTGGCGGATTAGTATTGAACATTACACAATGCAGTTCAGGAGCCGTGAAACAAGGAGCGTATGCAACAAGTTCTTTTTTACAATCTGTTGGGGTGATTAGCGGTAATGATTTAACAGCAGAGGCTGCAATTACAAAGTTGCAATTTTTACTCGGAAAATTTAGCGACATTGAAGTTGTGAAACAAGCAATTGCAACGAATCTAGTAGGTGAATTAGGAGCTTAATTTTCGTTTTTTTGTTTGAAAAACGCTTTTTATAAAAAGCAATTTGTATTTTTTGTCTTCTGTAAAAAGCAAAAAACACCAACCCTTTTTATCAAAAAATCTACGAAGTCAGCAACGGAGCTAATCCATAATTCACACCACCGAAGGCAGCAGCGAAGCTAATTTCTAACCGCAAAGCCCGCAAAGAATTTCGCAAAGATGAGAATAGAATCAGCCAACACAAGAACATACATTAGCACATTTTCATATTTTCAATCCGCAATCCGCAATAAGTATTCCACACCGCTGAAGAAGCAGCAAATCTAATCCGAAATATATAAGACGTTTCAGTCAGTATCTTCGACACTTCAGTTCGGCCCGTAACTTCGGTTCATAATCTTCCAATTTACAATCCGTAATCTCCCAATCCGCAATCCGCATTCGGCAATATCGAAATAACCTTAACTTTGTTCAAAACTCATTTATGATTTTACTTTCAACTTTATCCGACAAACCAAAAGAGGCTCGGATTTACATACCTTCAAAAAACACAAAAAAGAAGTGGGGTTTAACTGCTGAATTGGAACAATTTGCATCAAAATTACTCGGTAATGAGGATAAAAAAATGGACTACATTAAAAGTCCAGATGGCTACCATTTCTTTCTAAAATCTTCTGAAAACGCGGAAGAAATGCGCATTAAAGGTGCGGACATAGCTAAATTTTTAGTGGATGACGTAACTAATGTTTCTATTCAAGGTGAAGAAAACGCGGTATATGCTTTTGCAGAAGGTTTATTATTGAGCACTTATCGGTTCGATCGTTTCATGAAAAACGCGAAAGCACTTCGATTGAATGAAATAGAACTCGATGAAAAATTTGACGCAGCGAAAATCCAAGAGTTGAACAATGTTGTAAAATCTGTTTTTTGGACACGTGACATGGTGAATCTTCCTGTCAATTACCTCAACGCAGAACAACTTTCAGACGAAATCCGAAAATTGGGAGAACAAGCTGGTTTTCAAGTTCAAGTTTTAGAAAAAACGCAAATCGAATCCTTGAAAATGGGAGGCTTATTGGCGGTAAATAAAGGTTCTATCGACCCGCCAACATTCACGATTGCGGAATACAAACCAAAAAAAGCGGTTAATAAACAGCCGATAGTGCTCGTTGGTAAAGGAGTTGTGTATGACACCGGGGGGTTGAGTTTGAAACCAACACCGGGCTCGATGGACACGATGAAAAGCGACATGGCGGGGGCAGCTGCTGTTGCAGGAGCGATTTACTTAGCAGCCCTTCAGCAATTGAATGTTCATGTTATCGGTCTCATTCCGGCAACAGATAATCGTCCGGGAGGAAATGCTTACACGCCTGGAGACATTATCACCATGTTCGACGGAACAACAGTTGAGGTGTTGAACACCGATGCCGAAGGAAGAATGATTCTCGCAGATGCTTTGGCTTATTCCGCAAAATACAATCCTGAAATCGTGATTGATTTGGCAACTTTAACAGGTGCAGCCGTTCGTGCGATTGGAACAGAAGCAAATATTATGATGGGAAATGCAAAAGATAAATACTTCGAAAACTTGGAAAAAGCTGGTTTTGAAGTACATGAACGCATGGTTCGCTTTCCGTTCTGGGACGATTATAAACAACACATGAAATCGAAAATTGCGGATTTGAAAAATATAGGCACATCCAACGCAGGAATGATATCAGCAGGTAAGTTTTTGGAGCATTTTGTGAAGGCACCTTATATTCACATCGATGTGGCAGGTCCAACATGGTTAGATAGTCCAGAAAACTACAAAGGCTTTGGTGGAACAGGAGCAGGGGTGCGTGTTTTGTATCAGTTTTTTAAAAATCACTACGGTAAATAATGGAAAAGGAAATAGGTGAATTGGAATGTCCAAAAGTGGGGATTACTTTAGGTGATGTGAACGGAATTGGTCCAGAAGTTGTTTTGAAAGCACTTCGAGACAATCATATTCTATCTTGTTTTACTCCAGTAATTTATGGTTCTACCAAAGTAGTTTCATACTTTAGAAAATCATTGAATTTACAAGAATTCAACTATCATAACTGTCGCAACGCAAACGATATTCACCTTCAAAAAGTGAACATCATGAACGTTTGGGACGATGAGGTAATTGTAAGTTCTGGAGAACAAAATGCAGTTGGAGGAAAAAGCGCGCTAAAGTCATTGGAGTCCGCTGTGAATGATTTGGCAAACGGAACCATTGATGTTTTAGTGACAGCACCTTTTTCAAAAGATGTAGTACAAAAAGCAGGTTTTGAATTTCCTGGACATACAGAATATTTAGCGCATCAATCACAAGTAAATGAAGCGATGATGGTACTTGTTGCAGACGAATTACGTGTTGCGTTGGTGACCACGCATTTACCTTTGAGTGAGGTGCCAAAAGCAATCACAAAAGAACGATTGATGGAGAAATTGCGTCAATTTAACCTCTCCTTGAAAAAGGATTTTAATATTGTTCGCCCGAAAATAGCTGTATTAGGCTTAAATCCGCATGCCGGAGAAAATGGAAAATTAGGCAAAGAAGAAAATGAAATTATCATCCCGGCAATCAATGCGGTAAAAGAGGAAGGAATCCTTGCTTTTGGACCTTATCCTGCAGATAGTTTCTTCGGTTCATCGGCGCGAAGTTCGTTTGACGGCATCCTTAGCATGTACCACGATCAAGGCTTAACAGGCTTTAAATCATTGGCTTTTGACGAAGGAGTGAACTTTACAGCGGGACTTCCAATTGTAAGAACCTCACCCGACCATGGCACAGCATACGACATTGCAGGGAAGGATTTAGCAAGTGAAAACAGCATGAGAAAAGCAATGTATTTGGCGGTGGACGTGTTCAGAAACCGTAAAAAATTCAAAAAAATAATGGAGAATCCATTGCCTTTCAGAAAGCCAAATGACAAAGAACGCGATGAATAAGGCAAAAGAACAAATATTTTTCATAAATTTGCCGTCCGTTTTTTCGATTTAAACATAAACACGTTGAAAAGTCAGTTTGAAATACCATTTGTAGGATTAAAGATTGGGCATCACGATTTTGAGTTTGATATCGATAAATCGTTTTTTGAAAAAATACCTTATTCACTCATTGACAACGGTCGATTAATGGTGAATTTGGAATTGGAAAAGAAAGAAACAATGCTAATTGCACAATTTGAAGTCAGTGGATTTATTGATGTAACTTGTGCACGATGCAACGAGGAAATGGAAGAGTACATTGAAGGAGAGCTCGTTTTGTATTATAAATTCGGGTTAGAAGATGAAGAGGATGAAAACTTAATTGTGATTTCTCCTGACGCTTACTTCATCGATGTTACGCAACCAATTTACGAATTAATTACCGTTTCTATGCCTTCTCGGTCAGTGCATGACGAAGGAGATTGCAACCCGGAAATGGTAAATTTGATTGAACGATTCGGTTCGAATCAGGGAGATAACAAGCCTGATTCTGACGATGATGATATTGACCCACGATGGGCAGCTTTGAAAAACTTAAATTAGATAACAGGAACTATGGCACATCCTAAACGCAGAATCTCTACCACACGTCGTGATAAGAGAAGAACTCACAAAAAAGCAGTAGCAAATAATGTAGCGATTTGTCCTACAACAGGTCAACCGCATTTATTTCACCACGCTCACTGGCACGAAGGTAAATTGTACTACAAGGGGAGAGTGTTAGCGGAGAAGGAAGAAGTTGTTGAATAACACCTTCGTTCTTTTGCTATGAGAATCGGCTTGGATATTTCAGGTGGCGATTTCGCTCCCGATGTCAATATTGACGGGGCAATTGCTGCAAAGGAATTGTTAGGCGAATCCGTTACAATTGTCCTTATCGGAAAGGAAGATGAAATCAACGAAAGATTGGTTTCACGTTCGGTTGCACCTGAAAATTTTCAAATCATTCACGCCCCCGAAGTGATAACATTTCACGACCACCCGACGCGTGCTATTCCGAAAAAGCCGAATAGCTCTATCGCCGTTGGGTTTGATTTATTGGCAAAAGGCGAACTGGATGTTTTTGCAAGCACGGGTAATACAGGTGCAATGCTTGTTGGTTCAATTTATAAATTGAATACCGTGCCTGGGATTTTTAGACCTTGTATCACTTCAACCTTGCCAGCAATTGACGGGTCAAAAACGGTGCTTTTGGATGTTGGGTCAAACGCAGATTGTAAGGCCGATGTGTTGTATCAGTTTGCTATTTTAGGTTCAGTGTATTCCAAAAATGTACATGGCGTGGAAAACCCTAAGGTGGCGCTGTTGAACATTGGAGAGGAAGATTCTAAAGGAAATTTACTTACGTTAGCTGCATACAAACTGCTTTCAGAATCGGACGAAATAAATTTTATTGGAAACGTTGAAGGTCGGGATCTCTTTAGTGGGGTTGCCGACGTTATTGTTTGTGATGGGTTCACAGGAAATGTTGTATTGAAACAAGCGGAGGGTACATACACTCTTTTAAAGAAGCGTGGAATTAAAGATGAATATTTCGACCGATTTAATTACGAACATTATGGAGGTACACCAATTTTGGGTGTTCGCGGTAACGTAATTATTGGACACGGAATTTCAAATGCCACCGCAGTAAAAAACATGTTGCTTCATGCCAATGATGTTGCTAATTCAGGATTAGCAATAAAGGTAAATGAAGCGTTTAACTAGAAACTATGAGTAAGATTACAGCAGCTATAACAGGTGTTCACGGCTATTTACCTACTTACGTGCTTTCGAATAGCGAATTGGCACAAATGGTAGATACCACCGATGAGTGGATTACTACCCGGACAGGTATTAAAGAGCGTCGCATCATGAAAGACGGCGCAACTTCTGACATGGCTGTTGAAGCAGTGAAAGGTTTGTTGGAAAAGAAAGGTATCGACCCATTGGAAATCGAGTTGGTGATTTTGGCGACTGTTACTCCTGACTATCCATTTCCGAGCACGGCAAATGTGTTGTGCGACAAGGTGGGTATGAAAAACGCTTGGGGATTCGATTTAAAAGCGGCTTGCTCAGGATTTATCTACGCCATTTCAACCGCGTCTCAATTTATCGAAACGGGTAAACATAAAAAAGTATTGGTCGTTGGAGTGGACAAAATGTCCTCTATTATCGATTATGAGGATCGTGCGACTTGTGTAATTTTTGGTGATGGTGCAGGTGCAATTCTCCTCGAACCTACTGAAGAAGGCACGGGTGTTCAAGACTTCATTTTAAGAAGTGACGGAGCAGGAAGAGAGTTTCTTGTTCAACCTGCAGGAGGTTCAGCTTGTCCTCCGAGCATTAAAACTGTTGAAGAGCGTTTACATTTTGTAAAACAAGAAGGGAAACAAGTATTCAAATTCGCAGTGACAAACATGGCTGAAGTTTCGGCTGAAATCATGGAGAAAAATAATCTAAATGCAGATGATGTTGCATGGTTAGTTCCTCATCAAGCCAATTTAAGAATTATAGATGCAACTGCTGAAAGAATGGGCTTACCGCGTGAAAAAGTGATGATTAACATTGAAAAATATGGTAATACAACGGCAGCAACACTACCACTTTGTTTATGGGATTATGAAAACCAATTAAAAAAAGGGGATAATATAATTCTATCCGCATTTGGAGGAGGTTTTACGTGGGGCGCTGTGTTAATTAAGTGGGCTTACGACGGAAAGTAAAATTTTATGTAATTTTAAAATGTCAAAAACAAAAGTTATGAATATAGAAGAAATTAAAGACCTCATTAAACTCGTTTCAAAAACAGGAATTGGAAAGGTTCAAGTAGAAAGTGAAGGTTTTAAAATCACAATAAAAGGCGGTGGTTCAGAGCATTCAGAGCAACCAATTATCGTTCAAGCTCCAGCAGCACAGCCTGTTATGGCCGCTCCAGTTGTTGCGGCACCAGCTCCAGTTACAGCTCCAGCACCAGTGGTAGAAAAACCTGCGGCGGCTGATGAGTCAAAATTGATTACGATTAAATCTCCAATGATTGGTACTTTTTATCGTTCAGCAGGGCCTGATAAAGATGCTTTTGTTAATGTTGGAACGAACATCAACGTTGGAGATAAATTGTGCATCATCGAGGCTATGAAAACATTCAATGAAATTGAATCTGAAGTATCAGGAAAAATCGTGAAAGTTCTTGTTGACAACTCTGCTCCTGTGGATTACGATCAACCGTTGTTCTTGGTTGAACCAGCTTAATAACCTAACATTTCAACTATGTTTAAGAAAATTCTCGTAGCCAATCGAGGTGAAATCGCCTTGAGGGTAATTCGTACATGCAAAGAAATGGGAATTAAAACGGTGGCGGTTTACTCCACTGCGGATAAAGACAGCTTACCAGTTCGATTTGCAGACGAAGCGGTTTGTATAGGTCCTCCTGTGAGTGCACAGTCTTATCTTTCTATACCCAACATCATTGCGGCGGCTGAAATAACTAATGCAGATGCTATTCATCCTGGATATGGATTTTTGTCTGAAAATGAAAAATTTTCTCGTGTTTGTAAAGAACATGGTATCAAATTTATCGGAGCAACTCCAGAGCAAATCGCTGGAATGGGAGACAAAGCAACAGCAAAAGCAACAATGATTGCAGCTGGTGTACCTTGTATTCCCGGTTCAGAGGGATTGCTTAAAGATATTGATGATGCAAAAGAAAATGCGAAGCGAATAAAATATCCAATCATCCTTAAAGCAACAGCTGGAGGAGGAGGAAAAGGAATGCGTATCGTTTGGAAAGAGGAAGATATTCAAGCCGCGTGGGATTCCGCAAAGCAAGAAGCAGGTGCTGCTTTTGGAAACGATGGAATTTACATGGAAAAATACATCGAAGAACCACGTCATATTGAAATTCAAATCGCTGGAGATCAATATGGAAACGCATGCCACCTTTCTGAACGTGATTGTTCAATTCAGCGTCGTCACCAAAAGTTAGTAGAAGAAACTCCGTCGCCTTTTATGACGCCAGAATTGCGTGAACGTATGGGTCAAGCGGCAATAAAAGCGGCAAAAGCGGTGAATTATGAAGGTGTTGGTACCGTGGAGTTTTTAGTGGATAAAAACCGTGATTTTTATTTCATGGAAATGAATACGCGCATTCAAGTCGAGCACACTATTACGGAAGAAGTTATCAATTTTGACTTGATTAAAGAGCAAATTAAAATTGCAGCAGGAGAGAAGATTTCTGGCAAAAACTATATTCCAGAAATGCGTCATGCGATTCAATGCCGTATCAATGCTGAAGACCCTGCGTTTGATTTCCGTCCGAGCCCAGGGAAAATCACAAGTTATCATTGCCCTGGAGGACACGGTGTTCGAATTGATGCACATGTTTATTCTGGTTACACAATTCCACCGAATTATGACTCGATGATTTCTAAGTTGATTGTTGTCGCTCAAACTCGAGAGGAGGCAATTCGCAAAATGAAGCGTGCCTTGGATGAATATATCATTGAAGGCATCAAAACGACAATTCCGTTCCATCAAAAATTAATGGAAAATGAAGATTTTCAAGCAGGAAATTTCACTACGAAATTCATGGAAACCTTTGAGTACAAATAAAACTAATTTTAATTTTTATTCTGAAGGCGGCATCACTTGTCGCCTTTTTTGTTTCATAGAAACCTCTTTTTGTTTCACGAAGCATTGGTTTGAATATTTCACGAAGCTTATCTTTAGCCTCGAAGTGAAGAACGCCTTTTTACTACATATACTTTTTGTGTTCACGACATCTTCACTTAGGTGTCAAACTCCTGTTTACTCCATATTTGATGACCGAAATGGAATTTTTGATTTTGAACAATATGACCTTCTCCAAGATCGAAAAGGGTACATTTGGATTGCTGGAAACAGTGGCTTGCACCGCTACAACGCCAAAGAATTCAAGCATTTTGCTGCAATCAATTCACCGAGCAGGGCATTAACCGGATTACGAGATGATTCTTTTCGACGCTTGTGGATGGTTGATTTTGCTGGAAATATTTATTACCAAAAGGACAACATATTACGTCCATTCAAGCAATGGAATCCACGGAATTCGAAAACCTTTCCCATTGTTGAAATAGACAAAAAACACCTCTGGATTGTGACCGAGGAGGGCGTAAATCGGTTTGAAAACGCCCCAAGTTTAGCAAAAATTAAACACCTTAAAACATATAACATTCCTACAAGCCGCGTGACTTGTATTTATCAAAATCAGCTTTATGTCGCAGGAGAAAACGAAATTTATACCATCGATAAAAAAGCTACAAGGATTGCGATTGATGGGCAACATAAACCACAATTTTTAAAGGCTTGGTCGTCTTTTTTTATTGTTAAAAATCAATTGCATTTGTATGTGCGAGACGAAAACTCCATTTATAAACTAGAAAAAGATAGGTTTGTTAAAATCAAAGAATTCGAGCAGTTAGGCGATTTTATTGCGCTTAAAGTGGTGGATAACACGCCTTGGATTTTAACTCGAAATGGACTTATTCGTTTAGATGAGAATTTTGAGATACAAGAAAATTTATTTGAAGGCTTTGCTTGTTCAGACCTCTTAAAAGATAATCAAGGCAATTATTGGCTTAGCACACTCAACAAGGGTGTTATTTTCTTTACGGATTTAAATGCAAGATATTATAATCTAAATCAACCAACAGGCTTCAATACATTCGTAAAATGGAAAAACGGTTTGTATGTTGGCACAAACGACGGAAGAATTAGTGTTTTAGGTAAAAATAGTTTGGCCATTTCCTATCAATCTAAAACGTTTAAAGAAATTAGTTTTTTGAGTGTTAATCCATGGACGAAGGAGTTGTATTTTGGAGAAATGGAGCTCATGAAATCGACTGAAAGAAGATTGGAATCTCTTGGGACTAATCCGAGTATTAAACAAATGGTTTTCATTCACCCAAATGCAGCATTAATTGCCGATCCTGGCGGTCTATATGTTAGTGTTTTCAATACGGAAAAAGATGTTGTTTCACTCGTTCCTGAATTCTTAAAACCTCACCTTTCAAAAACAAAAATTCAATTCAAAAACTTTTCCCATTATTACTTAATTTATAATCGAACCCCACGTTTTTCAATATGGAAAAATCAGTTGTTTGCGGCTACAAAAAATGGTTTAGTTGCTTTGAATAAATTTGAAAAAAGGAATGTTTGTTATCAAGGAAAACCAATTTTTGTCACGGACTTTGAACTTACAAAAAACGCAATGTATTGTGCAACTTCAAATCACGGTTTACTTTCATGGAATGGTGCAATTTGGGAAAAAGTAAACGATAAAATTGGTGTAAATCAATACAATTACATTCAACAGGTTTGTGCCAACGAAAACAAAGTTTGGTTTGCTACTGACAATGGAATTATTCAAATGGATTTGAGCACTAAGAAACACCTACTTTTTGATGCTTCAAATGGACTACTGAGTACACGAATAGCAGACTTATTCTTAGAAAAAAACGCATTGTATGTTAGTACTAATCAAGGGGTTTTAAAATTGCCTTTGTACAAAACAAAACAACAAGTTTGTAATCCTCCTTTTCTTCTTTCGCAGCTTTTTGTGAATGGACAAGAAAAAAACCTAAAAAACTTAGATTTTATTGAAAGTAATCCAGGTACAGTCACTTTTAAATTTGATGTATTGTGGTTTGCGAACCCTAATCGCCTTCACATTAAGTATAAGTTAGACGATGAAGAGGAATGGAGCGAGTTAGCGGCAGGGAATTTTCAATTCACTTTAAACAAAATTTATCCTGAGCAACACCAACTTTTTGTTAGGCTCGTTGACAACTTATCGGGAAGAACAATAGCAAAGAAAAAAGTTGATTTTTATGTCAAACCAACACTTTTTCAACGTCCGTTATTCCAATTTTGTTTCTTTGGTGTTTTGGTGATTGCCGTTGTGGCATTGGTTCTTTTTTATTTGAGAACAATTAAGCGTAAAAATCTACAACTCCTTGAAAAAGAACGTTTGCAACGCCAACTTAAACAGAGTATGCTGTCGGCAATAAAAGCACAAATGAATCCTCACTTTATCTTCAATGCCCTGAATACAATTCAAAGTTATATTCTAACCAATGATCGCATGAATGCGAATTTTTATCTTGGAAAATTTAGTGATTTAATGCGAAAGATTTTAACAATGTCGAACCAAGAAACCATCACTATAGAAGAAGAGCTTGCAGCGATGCGATTGTATTTAGAACTTGAGAATATGCGTTTAAACAAGGAACTGAACATTCAATTGGAGACAGATGATGCCATTGAAATAATGCATAAACAGATACCTTCAATGATTGTACAACCCTACATTGAAAATGCCATTAAACATGGTTTACTCCACAAAGTTGAAAATAAAGAATTGAAAATTATTTTTAAAGAACTTACAAATGATATACTTCTAGTCGAAATAACGGATAATGGAATTGGAAGAAAAGCCAGTCAAAAAATTAAAGAACGTTCAAATAAACACTACGTGAGTTTTTCGACTGAGGCCAACAAAAAACGATTGGAATTACTCAATGAACAAACAAAAAACGATATTTCGATTCAGATTATTGATCTAGAAGAATTTGGGCAATCTTCAGGTACCAAAGTCATTTTAAAAATCCCAATTAAATAAAAAGTAAGAATGATTCAAGCGTCTTATGAAAGCAACTATCAATTCAGTGAAACAATTAAACCGATTAACTCTTTTGCTACTAATTTTAAGAAAAATACAATTTTGAAGGCAATAATCGTTGATGATGAATTGGGAGCGCGAAAAGTACTCCGCACGCTAATAACTGATTTCTTTCCTCAATTGGAAATCACAAATGAATGTTCGAACCTACCCGAGTGCATTAATGCAATTCATTCGAGTAATCCCGATCTCATTTTCTTGGATATTGAAATGCCTGGTTATTCTGGTCTGGATTTATATGAATTTTTGAACGATAACGACCCCAACTTTGAGGTCATTTTTACTACCGCTTATCAAGAGTATGCCTTGGCGGCATTTCGTTTAGCAGCTGTTGACTATTTACTTAAACCCATTCAGTTCGATCAATTAAAAGAGGCTATTGAACGGTTTCAAATGCATCATGAAAATAAAACGGCAAAGCGCCAACTTCAGATAATTCAAAAACATTTAAACGACCCTAGCCACCAAGAAATTTGCATTTCAACCACTGAAGGAAAGTACTATATTACTTTTAATGAAATCTTGTATTTGGAGGCAGACGGCTCTTATACCCTTTTCTTTTTAATGAATGGGAAGAAAATCACCTGTTCTCGACGGTTAAAACATTATGAGGAGATATTGATGAAAGACCCTCGCTTTCTTCGTGTGCACCGTTCCTATTTGGTCAACCGTGAACATATTTTAAGGATTAAAAAAGGGGATGATGCGCACATACTACTTGTAAACGAAGTCAAAATTCCTTTGTCATTGGATCGATTGAGGGATTTGAATTTATAGCTTTCCTTCCTCAATTCAGAATTATAGACGATTAAAATAGACCTTTATTAAAACAAAAAAGCCAGTAAAAACTGGCTTTAAACTTTATTGTATGTAGTTAAACTAATGTTGAACCATAAATCGTTTGCTAACTGTTCGAGACGAGTGATCCTTAACAATTAGTGTATAAATTCCATTGGAGAGAGCACTTGTTTCAATAAGACTGCTAGTTTGCTCCAAGATTACCCTTCCAGTTGCATCAATTACCTTTACTGAAACTAAATCAATTCCAGAAATAGTTAGATTTTCATTTGCAGGATTGGGCGCTATAACTACTGCGTTTTCTAATTCATCAACTCCACTTGTGTTTGGAAGAAGAGCAAGGCAGGAAGTAGTGTCATTTACACAGTTTGCAGTAACAACAGCGTAGTATGTTGCATTGTCAGCAGGTATAAAGGTAGCTTGATTTGCGCCAGAAACGGCTTGGTCATTACTGCAGTTGAACCATTGATATGTGGCATTATTCACTTGTGTAACACTTAATTGAGCGGTTGTGGCGGAAATTGAAATGGTAGGAATTAATTCCGAAATTCGTTTTACCTCGCATGAATCCAAAACCCTTTCATAAACAAAAACCTCATCTTGTACTCCTGTAAAAATTTGCCACGGAGCCGGATTGGGTGTTCCTTGAACGATATTTACCCTCATCACATTTCCTAGATAAAAATCACTAGGATTATTCGGTGAAACCAAACCATCGGCAAAAGCTACTTGAACGCCATCTATAAATAGTCTTGCTTCCTGATTCGTTTGATCGACAGTCCAAGTTATTTGATGCCATTCATTTAACGATAGTGGATCAGTACTATTTAATACCGTATATACAGGAGAAGGTCCACCTCCGATTAAAATGGCTTGAACGATTCCACTTCCATCAATTCGGATGGTGAAATAGCCAGATGTGCCTAATGGAAAACTACTTTCATCATAGAAGTAATTCAAATCGCTCATTACAGTAGAAAAGAGGTTCGCCCCATCTGTGTATTCCTGCAATTTCACCCATGCCCCCATTGAAAAGTCCGTAAGGTTATCAGTCAGAGTTTGGTTGTAAAAGGAAGAAGATGAATAGCGATTAAAAGCTTTGTTTGCCGCACTGGTTCTGTCCGCTGTGAAATTCGCTGTATTGGCGCCACTCAATGAGGCAGATAGCGCGAAATTTGTAGAAACAGCATTTGCAAAGTTGTTGTCCAATTCATACAAACCACGTAGTCCGTTTGTCGGATACTGATTTTGTGCGATTGTTGTTGAGAGGGCGACAAGTCCCAAAAAGGTAAGTAATGATTTTTTCATGTTTTTTTCGACAAAGCTAAAATGTAGCCAATGTCGATTTTTCAGCGTTTCACAAAGCACGAGAATCGATTCATGAAAATGAAAATCAAACTATAAAAGGATAAAATTCTTCCTTATATTTTATCGAAAACATTAGGAATTACGTTAATACTTTTTTAAAAATGTGTCCAGCCTTGTGCTTTTATTTCCACTACGGAACCCATTTTGTCCACATAGTAGGCTCCCTCTGAAGCGTCAGTAACATGTCCAATCACTGAAAAATTAGGATTGCTCGCGACCTTTTCGTAGTCGCTTTGTTTGATGGTGAACAATAATTCATAATCCTCACCGCCATTTAAAACACAAGTCACGGGGTCAATATTAAAGTCAATTGCCACCATTGAGGTTTTTGCATCAATTGGAAGTTTTTCGTCATAAATGCGACATCCAACCTTGCTTGCCTTACAAATGTGCAATAGCTCAGAAGCAAGTCCGTCAGATACATCAATCATAGATGTTGGTTGAACGCCCAATTCTCGTAAAAAACGAACAACATCCAAACGTGCTTCTGGTTTTAGTTGCCGTTCTAAGATGTAGTCGTGTCCATCCAAATCTGGTTGGATATTCGGATTCGCTAAATACACTTCTCGCTCTCTTTCCAACAATTGCAAGCCCATATAAGCTCCGCCCAAATCTCCCGAAACGACAATTAAATCGTGTTCTTTCGCACCCGAACGATAAACGACGTTCTCTTTTTTCGCTCGTCCAATCGCCGTAATTGAAATCATTAAACCAGACAATGAAGTTGTTGTGTCACCACCGACTAAATCAATCGAATAAGTAGAACAAGCTGAACGAATACCTTCATACAATTCCTCCAAAGCTTCCACAGAAAACTTACTAGAAACTGCGATCGAAACAGTGATTTGTTCTGGAATTCCGTTCATAGCGCAAATGTCGGATGCATTTACTGCTACTGCTTTGTAGCCCAAATGTTTTAGGGGAACGTACATCAGGTTGAAATGTACTCCTTCCACTAAAATATCTGTTGAAACCAAAAGCACGTTTTCGCCATCACAATCTATCACCGCGGCATCGTCTCCAATTCCAAGAAGCGACGAGGGGTGTTGTAAGGTAATGTTTTTAGTTAAGTGGTCGATTAAACCAAACTCACCGATTTCTGATAGATTTTTCAAGGAATTGCTCATGCTTATTTTACGAGCGCAAAGGTAATGATTTGACTTGTTTAGGAAGGAAATTGTTAAAAAGCAATTCGAGGCAGTTTTAAAACTTAGTTTTTAATGAATCTACAAATAACTAAACCACCTTCATCAGTTTTAACTTTAGCCAAATACACCCCATTTGGAAGTTGATTTACTAACAAAGTATTTGTATGACTTTCAATTAAAACAGTTCCCCTTAAATCTACGATTGAAACAGATTGTATTGCTTTTTTACTTGAAACACTTAATTCATTTTGAACAGGA
This sequence comes from Bacteroidota bacterium, assembly GCA_039795265.1. GTDB lineage: Bacteria > Bacteroidota > Bacteroidia > Flavobacteriales_D > Crocinitomicaceae > UBA952. The sequence goes on from JBDKEM010000034.1 coordinate 33,971, forward strand.
TTTGGATACAAGAAAACTTCAGTTTCCAGCGATGAAAGTTCATCAATTTCGAGTGTAGTGTTGTTTCTAATTCTGCTTACTCCATAGCAATTTTGTGTACTTCGCATCATGTCGAATGCGATTTCACCTGAGGGATAACTTTTTATCACTGAAGAAGTAATAAGTCCCGTAATCATTGATACACCAACGATTTTATTTCCGTGATTAAAAAAATAAGTCATTGTTGCAGGGTCAATGAAAGCTCCACCAGTCAAATTTCCACCTGCTTGAATATTAAAAGGAGAAATAAAAGTCACAACACCTGTATTCGGGTCAATTTTAGATAGCCTAAATGTTGTAGAATCATAAACCTGAACGTATTCCATTAAGATTTCATCGTAAACGGTTGATACGTAATTTTGACGTGTTAAACCATAAATGCTTGTGTCAGCACAACTATAAGCTATATTTTCAAAAATTCCCCCTTGCGGAAGTTGAATATTCACTGCACTAAATGGAGCGCCACTATACAGATCGATTCCTATTAACTTATTGACTGCGGAATAATAATAAACCATCTGAAAAGGATCGATTGAATTACCCGCTAACGTATAAATATTATTGTAAGAAGTGTTTCCTATTAAAGTAAAAAGTCCTGTTGAAGGATTTATTGAACCAAAGCGAATTTGTGTAGAATCCAGCACTTCTATATTCGACATTGATAGACTATCAAAATAAACCGAGTAGAAATTTTGTGGTATCATACCATATATGGTAGTATCACTTGGATTAAAACGATAATTTTGAAAATAAGCTGAAGGAATTTCTCCTGTGATCGGTGCCGAGTTAATTAAATTACCAGTAGAAATATCAAAGGTCAATAAATTTAATCCGCTACCTATGTAATAGTGATTAGAGTAAGGATTTATTGTAGCGCCGGTTAAATTAATAGCTAATGGATATTCGTTTTCACTAAGATTAGAAACAACACCCGATAAAGGATCCACAGTCCCTAAACGAATTGTTGATGAATCCAATTGCTCGATGTTGGCATTAATAGTTGGGTCGTAAACAGTACTGAAATAGTTTTTTCTTACAATTCCCACATGTTGACTTAAGACAGCTGTTGAAATCAAGAACGCAAAAGCGAAATAGAAAAATTTATTCATTTTACATTTTTTTGAAGAAACAAACTTGATAGTAAAAAGTTTGTAAGTGTTAGAAATTCAATATGCTATAGTATATTGTGATGTCAAGTTCAAGAAAGAATCGCTTTAAATCGTTTACATTTTGCTTTATCTTATTGATTATTGTACTGTTTCATTTACTCAAATTACAGTTCGAAATCTTTAAATAAGAATCTCAGGTTAAAAGCAACAATTACTAACTTTTGAAATAGTCTTTTCTTTATTGTTTTTAATTTAAAATATACCCGATGAGGGATGAATACATGCTTGGTCGCTACAATTATACCTTAAGAGGTATATAATTGCTTGAAAACTGTTAAATTATACCTTTTGTGGTATTAATTATTGAGAAAATAATAATTTTGTGTTTTAAAGGGTATAAAAATGCAGGAAAATCTTAACGAATTAAGTAAATATATCAAGTTAAAACGAAAACAAAATCAATTAACGCAACCTGAATTAGCCATGAAAGCAGGTGTCGGTTTACGTTTTATACGCGATTTAGAACAAGGTAAGACTACCTTACGAATGGATAAAGTAAACGACGTTCTCCGATTATTTGGTGAAATGCTGGGGCCTGTTCCGATGGATAGAAATCAACTATTAAAATAGTCATGAATAGAAGTGGAAGCGTTTATTACAAAGGAAAATTGTGTGGACAAATCTCTGAAAATGAGGAGGGCTATTTTTTTTGTTATGATGAGGCATATCTTTTGGAATCAGATGCCGAACCCGTCAGTCTCACCTTACCCCTTACTGCGAAAATCTATGAAAGCAAGACGCTTTTTCCATTCTTCGACGGACTAATTCCTGAAGGGTGGTTATTGGACATCGCAGAGAAAAATTGGAAAATTAATTACCGCGATCGAATGGGACTTTTACTAGCGGTTTGTAAAGATTGTATTGGTGCTGTAAGTGTTGAAAAAAATGAAGAATTATAAAAAGAAATATTTAGCGCGTCGTGAAAAGAATCTAATGGTTCTCAATGAGCCTCCATTGCTTTATGGAAAACTATGTTTGCATTGCTATCAGCCTGTTAATAATTCAGATACAGAGGTACATACTGCTTGCAATAAACGTTTTTATGGACAATTGAAAACACCACAACTTCATTACAGAATGGAAAATTTGCAGGATTTGGCTTCGAAGGTGATACAAAGCCAAATGGCGGTTACGGGAGTACAAGCTAAGGTTTCGTTGAGTTTGTACCGTAAAGAGGAGAAGAGTTTGACTAAAAAACTTACCATCGTTGGGCTTTACGGGGATTACATCTTAAAACCGCCATCAGATTATTATCCCGAGCTTCCTGAATTGGAAAGTGTAACAATGCACATGGCAGAAACTTGTGGGCTGAAAACAGTACCTCATAGTTTAATCCGCTTGGACGACGGAACCTTGTGCTACATCACAAAACGGGTGGATCGAACCCGAAAAGGAAAATTACACATGGAAGATATGTGCCAATTGAGTGAGCGTTTGACCGAAGATAAATACAAAGGAAGTCATGAACAAGTAGCAAAGTTGTTGATGAAATATTCTTCCAATCCTTTATTAGACGTTAGTAATTTTTTTGAATTGGTGTTGTTCAGTTTTTTTACGGGCAACAGTGATATGCACCTCAAGAATTTTTCATTACTCGAAAAGGAAGGGGTGGGTATGTCGTTATGTCCAGCTTACGATTTATTGCCTGCCGCGTTGGTCAACGAAGCAGACACAGAAGAATTGGCACTCAATCTCAATGGAAAAAAGAAGAAATTAAAATACAATGACTTCTTGGCGGCTTACGAAACCTGTGGACTGAATAAAAAGGTACTCGATGACACCTTGGAATTATTTGTTTACTGCAAACCCGAAATGCAAGAGGTCTTGGCAAACAGTTTTGTCAGTCAAACGTTTCGTGATAAATACCGCAATTTAATGGATGAACGTTATCTACAGTTGGGGTTACGATAACAGCAACTTAATTTTTCGACTTCAAATAACTCGTATCCGTCAAACTACCAAAAAAGGCCAAAAGTGCTTTTCGTTCCTGAGTAGAAAGATGAAATGGTTGGATAAATTTGGATTGATTAAAATGTCCAACTCCACCTTTAGAATAGTGGTCAAGAACGTCGTTCAAGGTTGCGGTTTTACCGTCGTGCATATAGGGATAAGTCAACGTTATATTCCGTAAAGAGGGCACTTTGAATTTTCCGATATCATTCGAATCCATTGCGATCCGAAATCGCCCTTTGTCTTCTCCGTATTCTTGGTATAGTCCGTTATTTTCTGCTACAAAGGTGGTGAAGTAGGGTGCGGGATGACATTGGGTACAATATAATTTCTCAGAGAAAAGTTGCCAGCCTTTTTTTTCTAATTTAGAAATCGCATTCATTTTACCACGTTGATACTGATCAAAACGGCTGTTCATCGACACTAGACTTCGTTCATAAGCGGCAATACTACGCGTTAATACATATGCGTCGAAATCACGGTTAAATATACGTTTGGCAGCGGATTGATACGCAGGAATTTTTCGCAATTCAGGAATCAGCACTTTCATGTTGTGTCCCATTTCTACAGGTTCTTGGATGGGAACGATGACTTGCAATTCCAAGGTTTTCAAATGGGCATCAAACATCACTGTTTTGAGAAACCCGCTGTTTAAAATTGAAGGAGAATTACGCGTAGAAAGCTGTCCTTTCACCCCTTTACTAACAGGTAAACGATCGGTAAAAGCAAATTCCGGACGATGACAATTGGCACAAGCTACTGATCCATCTACCGAAAGACGCTTGTCAAAAAACAGTTGTTTACCCAATTCTACCTTTTCCGCTGTGGTAGGGTTATCCTCTGGAAAAGGAACAATTACAGTTGAATTCCAATCTACAGCTCCTGACGATTGACATTGAAAAAGCATAAAAACCCCACCGCAAATTACCAAAGCAAACAGAAGAGGGAAGGATTTCATTATAACGAATTAAGGAACAAATATCCGTTTACTACCTTGTGTCTTTTGGTTATTCCATTGAAGCACGTAAACACCGCTTGTTAACTTATTCCATTCCAAACGATTACCCTGAGTAGATGATGTCAAAACTTGTCCAGCTAGGTTGCTTAAACTTGCGGCTTGCACTTCCGTGGTTAATTCCAATTTAACAGAATTGGGCTCTACAGACACAAAAATTTGTGGTTCCAAATTTGTCAAGCTTGCAGCTGTAGGTTGTACAAAAACAGGATATTGATTCACATTCTCCAACACAGTTTTATTGATTCCGACTTCGCCGTGAGAAGAACCCACTAAGGATAAAGGCACATTTGACAACCATTGATTCCAATGACATTCTAAATATACATCACGTTGGTTTTCTGAAGTTGAGGTGGAAACAACAGGTAATCCAACTGGTTGTTGGTTATTATCGCCCAAATTGTGCAATTCGAAATAGGTCTCAAAATCACCGTTGGAATCCGTATCCACATATCCTCCTGTTATCATGTGCATGTATCCACCTTGCCAACCCCAATACATCGACGGATCCTGAAAACTCAAAGGATGATTTTCGGGATACAGTGAAATGTCTATGGCTTGTGAACCTGTTTGTGTGTTTAAACTTTTTGGAACGCCGATTGTAAAATCAATACGTTCGATGATGTCCACATTTCGTTCCCCTAAAAACAACACATAATTATCAGGTTTGATTAGGAAAACAGTGTCGTAAATCAGCAATTGTTGTCCTCCATCATGTTGAATGGCAATTTCAGAGAGGTAATAATTGAAGTGGTCGATTTTTATATCCCCTTGACCGATGAAAGAATAGGATTGGTTTAACACCAGATCAGAAGAACCAAACTTCGGTGTGAGATGCAAAAACAATTGCCGTTGTCCAAAAAGTACAGAAGGAACAAATATTAAGACGAGTAGTGTTTTCATTTTTTTCTGGCTATATACAAAATTTCAGATTCTTGAAGTCTGTAGCGTACAATTTCGTCCGGAGAAAAGTGGTCGTGCATATCAAAAATTTCTACAGCGAATCCAGCTTTTTCCAGCCATTGAGGGTAATCACGACCAAATAATCGCAGGTGGTCTTTTTGCCAAAAGTGTTTTTCACGCTCTTCTGGACTAACGATTGAAGCGTCTTCGTAGGTGGTTTCACGCGACATGTCTTGAGGCACTTGCATGATTGCCCAAGCACCAGGTTTCATCACGCGGTAAATTTCTTGCATGCACTGCAACGGATTTTGAACGTGTTCCATAACGTGGTTACAAAACACCACATCGAAGCGATTGTTTTCCAATGGAATGGAATGTAAATCAAAGTGAATATCTGCAATAGGCGACTCCAAATCTCCCGTCAAATATTCCAAATTCGCTTGTGTTTTAAACCGATGAATAAAACATTGTTCAGGGGCAATATGCAAAACGTTTTTATGGAGTTTAAAAAAATCGCTGTGGCGCGTAAGGTACAACCACATCAAACGGTGGCGCTCTAGCGTGAGGTCGTAGGGACACAGCACGTTTTCGCGGTGCGCCATGTCAGAACCGTAGGAAAGAAATTTTGAAAATGAACGTTCACAAACAGGACAAGCCACATTATTACCTTTGTATAGAAGTGGTGCGAAGAGTTTAAAAATGTAGCTCAACCGAATTAATAGTGGTCGAGGAAGTTTATTCAGAAGAAATTTGTATATTTTTTTCACGTGTCAGACTCCTTGTTGTAAATGAATTAGAAGGTACAAATCTAAGGAATCGCCTGAATTTGTGGCGAAATATGCGCTTTAATCAATGGAATGATGGGTTAATTTACCTTTAAAAAAGGTATGGTTTAGAAATTCAATATTCGAAAATGTTGAAAGAATGAACGCAAGTAATACAAACACAAGTTGTATGACTACTCAAATTTATCATTATCAAGTCTTTATTACTACTGGCAAGAATTCTAAGAGTTGGGTCTTGATTTGTTAAAAAAACACGAAAACGAATATTTTTTTGAAAAAAAAGCCTGAATTATAGCGGACTAACCAAACAAGACAGTAATTTTGCGCCCGAATTTAAACGTTGTATTAACAATTAAACTATTTATCAAAATGACAAAAGCTGATATTGTCGCAGGAATTGCAGACGAAACAGGACTTGAAAGAGCAGAGGCGTTAAAAGCTGTTGAAGCATTTATGGAAGCAATTAAAACATCACTTGCGAAAGGGGATAACGTATATCTACGTGGTTTCGGAAGCTTTATCGTTAAGGAGCGTAAGCAAAAAACCGGAAGAAACATTTCTAAGAATACAACTATCATCATTCCAGCTCACAACATCCCTTCATTCAAACCTGCAAAAACGTTTGTTGAAGATGTGAAAAACAAGGTTGTTGCGAAATAATTTGACTGACAGGTCATTTTACCGAAAATTTTATTACCTTCGCACTCCCTTTTCAGGGGGTGCTTTTTTTTGATAGTTAAATTTTAAAATATACAGATTATGCCAAGTGGTAAAAAAAGAAAAAGACATAAGATGGCGACGCACAAGCGTAAGAAACGTCTAAGAAAAAATCGTCATAAGAAGAAAAAATAGTCTTCCAACGTAATGATGTTTAGGGAGCTCAGTGATTTTTCATTGGGCTTTCATTGTTTAATCCTAACCATATTGAATTGTGAATTTGGAATTAGTCGTTGATGCCAGATCGAATGGCATTTGGCTGGCCTTATTGCGGGATGGGAAACTTATTGAGTTACACGAAGAGAAAGGAAATTCAGATTTTGCTGTAGGAGACATTTATCTTGGACGCGTTCGCAGAATTGTTCCAAGTCTTAACGCCGCTTTTGTGGATGTTGGCTATGAAAAAGATGCTTTTCTTCATTATTTAGATTTAGGACCACAGTTCAGTTCTTTGAACAGATTTGTGAAAGACACTTTGAATAACAAGCAGTCAGTCGCTGATCTACAATACTTTAAAATCGAGAAAGATATCGAGAAAGACGGTAAAATGTCCGATGTGCTTTCCTCTTCTCAACCCATTTTGGTACAAGTTGCCAAAGAACCTATATCCTCAAAAGGTCCACGCCTTAGTTCAGAAATTACGCTTGCAGGTCGCTTCCTCGTACTCGTACCTTTCTCGGACAAAATTTCCGTCAGTCAAAAAATTAAAGACCTCGACGAGAAAAATAGATTGCGCGAATTGATGGAAAATATTATTCCAAAAAACTTTGGGGTGATTATTCGCACCGTTGCAGAACATAAATCCACTTTAGAGTTAGAAAATGACTTGCAACAACTTGTAGCGAAATGGAAGCAAATGCATGGGGAAATGAAAAATTCCCAGCCACCAAAACGCGTTTTAGGGGAGTTGAACACCACAACTTCTATTTTGCGTGATATGCTGAATGCGGATTTCACTAACATTCATGTGAACGATGTTTCTATGTATGAGGAAATGAAATCTTATGTGTCTAGTATCGCGCCAAACAAAGAAAAGATCGTAAAACTCTACGATGGAAAGCTCGATATTTTTGAGCGTTTTGGTATCAATAAACAAATCAAAACCTTGTTCGGAAAGAAAGTTCCGATGGCGAGTGGTGGTTATTTGATTATTGAACACACAGAAGCTATGCACGTCATTGATGTGAATAGTGGTAATCGTAAAGGCGCTGACGGACAGGAATCAAACGCACTTTCAACTAACATTGAAGCAGCGGAAGAAATCGCACGTGTATTGCAATTGCGCGACATGGGTGGGATCATTTGTGTGGATTTCATCGATATGCACGACAAAGAAAACAACAAAATTCTTTTTGATAAATTGAAAGAATTTATGAAGTCCGACCGTGCAAAACACAACATTATTCCTCCTTCGAAATTTGGTGTCGTTGAAATCACACGTCAACGGGTTCGTCCAGAAACGGATATTCAAACTTCGGAAACGTGTCCTACTTGTAACGGCAGTGGCGAAGTGCAAGCAAGTATTCTTTTCGCGGAAGAAATTGAGTCGAATTTGAACTTTTTAATATCGGACAAGGGTGAGCGTGGCGTTTCCCTTTTGGTACATCCTTATTTGGAAGCTTATTTCAAAAAAGGATTGATTTCCAGACAAATGAAATGGTTTTTTAAATACAAACAATGGATTCCAGTTCGGGGAATTACAGCCAATCACTTGTTAGAATATTCATTTGTGAACAAAAACAACGAAGAAATTGCCTTGTGATTTCGGAAGACAACGACAATTATCGCGAAGCTAAAAGCAAAATCGAAGCGTTTTGTGCCTATCAGGAACGTTGTTTGTTAGAGATAAAAACGAAATTACAAGTTTATGATTTGAGTAAGGAGGATGAAATACGCCTCCTTTCGCATTTACAGGAATACAGTTATTGGGACGAACAACGTTACGCTGACAGTTATGTGAACGGAAAATTTCGCATTAAAAACTGGGGGCGACAAAAAATACATCAGGCGCTTTTGCGTAAAAAAGTTGCTTCCGAAATCATCGAAAAGGCGCTGTCAACCATTCCTGAAAATGCCAACTTAGAAACCATTAAACGCCTAGCACAAAGAAAATCCGACAGTTTATCCAACGAAAAAAACGATTGGACAAAGCGCCAAAAAGTGCTGCGTTTTCTCTTGTCGAAAGGCTTTTCTTACGGCGACATTGCGAAGGTGTTGGGAGGAGATTTGGAAGATTAAGATTACCTGCGGAAACACAAGTAATGAAAAAATGAAGACTTTATTTAAAGCAAAATTCCCTTTAATTCTTGAATTTTTAAGTCACAACGATTTAGTTGAATTGATTGATTAATCTTTTTCATACTTGACTTTCGTCACATTTCTTTCTTTTTCACTTACCTACATTTGACCTTCTATTCGTTTGTATGAAAAAAGTCAATGCTGTTTTTTGCTTGTTGTTGGCGCTCACCGCTTGTTCCGAAAAACAAGAAAGCACCTATCCAAGTCGTAAGTCTATTACAGAATCCGTTTATGCCTCTGCGCAAGTTACCCCTGAGGAGCAATATAAAGTTTTCGCCTCGGTATCGGGTTTCTTGCAAGCCATCAAAGTCAAGGAAGGTGATGAAGTTAAAAAAGGCGATTTGCTTTTCGTGATTTCGAATCAACCTACATTTAACAACGAACAAAACGCTCGCTTGAATTATGAATTTTCAAAAGAACTTTTGGTTGGAAAGGGAAACGTTTTAGACGAACTCAAGCTGAATTTGGAGTCTGCTAAAGTAAAAATGAACACCGATTCCCTCAACTTTTGGCGCTTTAATGAATTGAGCAAAAAACAACTTTGTTCCCAAACGGAATTAGAAAATGCTAAGACAGTTTATCTGCTCTCAAAAAACAATTATCTCTCTCTCCAACAACAAATTAATCGCAAACAAAAGGAACTCGACACCCAATTGCAACAAGCGAAAAACAACCTCAACTCCTCTTCTTTAAAAACAGATGACTACCTCATCCGTGCCAGTATTTCAGGCGAAGTTTTTCAACTGAACAAAGAAATTGGGGAGTTAGTAAACGTGCAAGAACCTTTGGCCTTATTGGGAAACAATTCAAATTTTCGATTGGACTTAATGATTGATGAGGTGGATATTTCCCGTGTTGCGATTGGACAATTGGTACTGATTACTTTGGAAGCTTATCCGCAAAAGTCATTTGAAGCAAAAGTCGTTGAAATCTCTCCTAAATTGGACGAGAAAACACAAACCTTTCGTCTCAAAGCTCATTTTACGAAGTCGCCACCGAAATTATTTATGGGCATGACAGGTGAAGCAAATATTGTGGTGAATGCTCACTTGAAATCTTTAGTTATCCCAACGGAATACTTACTTTCTGGTAATAAAGTGTTGACGGAAAATGGTAAAAAGAAGGTACGGACGGGATTGAAAAACTGGAGTTACGTTGAAATTTTGGGTGGAATTAACGAGAAAACGAAAATCTTGAAACCCGCAAAATGAATTTTCGTCTCTTACTTTCGATTTCTAAAACGCACTTGCTTTCGCGTAAAAAACAATCCATTACGGCAGCATTAGGCGTGATGTTTGGGATTGGAACTTATATCATTTTAATGGGCTTTATGAACGGGCTCAACGGTTTGTTAGACGGACTCATTCTCAACCGTACGCCTCATATTCGCTTATACAATGAAATGGCACCTACCCTTCTTCAACCGATTGACTATTCTATGCGATTCAAAAAATCCATTCGCTTCGTGCGTTCGGTGAAACCCTCAAAGACACAGTTGAAAATTCACAATGCACTTCCCTTAATGGAATACTTGAAGGAACAAAACTATGTGCTCGGTGTCACTCCGCAATTAAAAATTCAGGCCTTTTATCTCGGCGGCTCTACCCAATTAAATGGCTTGATAACCGGCGCTGATGTCGAATTGGAAAAAAAATTCTATAACCTTTCGGACTACATCGTCCAAGGAACTGTTGAAGATCTGAAACACAACGAAAAAGGCATTTTATTGGGCGCAGGAGTAGCACAAAAACTCGCATTGAATGTGGGTGATTTTGTGCAAGTTACATCCCGAACCAACGAAATCGTTAACTTGAAAATTGTCGGTTTCTTTCAGAGCGGCATGGCGGAAGTGGATAACGTTCAGAGTTATGTGAACCTGAAAATGGCACAACAACTTTATGGAGTAGGGAAAGATTTTCTAACTGATATAAACATCAAACTGAAAGACAGAGAAATAGCACCTGACAAAGCAAAAGAATTAGCAGAAAAATTTGACATTTCTGCCATTGATATTCAAACAGCAAATGCACAATTTGAAACAGGAACTTCGATTCGAAACCTCATTTCTTACGCCGTTTCTATCACCCTTTTAATCGTTGCTGGATTTGGGATTTACAACATTTTGAACATGATGATTTATGAAAAAATGAACGACATCGCAATTTTAAAAGCCACTGGATTTTCAGGAAATGATGTACAATGGATTTTTATGAGTCAAGCGCTTTTGATTGGGCTTGTAGGAGGAATCGCGGGAATTTCGGTTGGTTACGGAATTACAGTCGTTATTGATAATACTCCTTTTGAAACCGCGGCGCTACCAACAATAACCACTTTCCCGGTGGATTATAACATTAAATATTACATTTTCGGTGTTTTTTTCGCTTTAGTCTCGACCTTCTTTGCAGGTTGGTTTCCGTCTAAAAAAGCAAAAAACATCGATCCAGTTGACATCATAAGAGGACAATAATGAACCCCATTTTACGCGCTAAAAATATCACAAAATACTTCAGAAACCCTGATGTGGTCAAGATTTTAGATCAGGTTTCCTTTTCGATGAATGAAGGTGAATTTGTTTCCATCATGGGAAAATCGGGCTGTGGAAAATCAACGCTTTTGTATATTCTTTCTACCATGGACACGGATTACGAAGGCGATCTTTGGGTTGGTAACGAATTAGTTACGGGTCAAAACAGCAATGCACTTTCTCAAATTCGTAACGAGCATATTGGCTTCGTGTTCCAATTCCATTATTTATTGGCAGAATTTACAGTGCTCGAAAACGTAATGTTGCCAGCAAAAAAATTAGGAAAAAAAAGCAATGAAGAAATTGAACATGACGCCATCGAAAAACTTCGTCTTTTAGGTATTGAAGACCAAGCGCTTAAAATATCTTCTCGTATTTCAGGCGGACAAAAACAACGTGTCGCTATTGCACGTGCTTTAATAAATCACCCGTCAATTATCATGGGAGACGAACCAACAGGTAATCTGGACAGTAAAAACACGAATGTGGTTTTTGATATTTTCCGTGAATTGGCTACTGAACAACACCTTTCTTTACTCGTCGTTACACACGATGAAGATTTTGCTAAACGAACTGACCGCATTATTCAAATGGAAGACGGGAAGATTGTTTCGTAAGCACTTTGGTTGTATTTTTGGGGAAACTTAACCTATGAAATCACTACTCGTCTTTGTGTTTTCCCTTTTTATTTTCAATGCATTTGGAATTGATTTGACGATTATTTTAACCGCTATTCCAGCGAACACACCACAAAACGATCAAGTATATATTTCCGGAAGCTTCAACAATTGGAGTGTTGGAAATCCCAATTCGATTTTAACAGTTCAATCCAACGGAACGCGAAAAATAGTCTTACAAAATGTAAGCGGAACAATAGAATTTAAATTCAATCGTGGAAATTGGGACACTCCTGAAGGTACAGCATCGGGTGGTTTTCGTCCTAACAGAACCTATAATACAGCAAATGGATCTACGCTCAATTTAACCATCGAAGGATGGGAAGACTTAACAGGAAATAATGGAAGTACTGCTAATGCGAATGTAATTATTTTGAGCACCAATTTTTCCATTCCCCAATTGAATCGCACCCGACGAATTTGGATGTATTTGCCCAACGATTACGCAACTGCTTTGCAAAAAAGATATCCCGTAATTTACATGCACGATGCCCAAAATTTATTCGACCAAACAACTTCATTTTCAGGAGAATGGCAAGTAGATGAAACACTGTCACAACTTCAAAATCAAGGTGATTATGGTGCTATTGTTGTGGGAATAGATAACGGAGGCTCCACTCGAATTGATGAATACTCGCCTTGGGTAAATAGTGAATACGGAGGAGGACAGGGTGATGAATATATTTCTTTCATAGTCAACACTTTAAAACCTTATATTGATCAAAATTATCGCACCTTGGTTACGGCACCTAATACTGGAATCATGGGAAGCTCAATGGGAGGTTTAATCTCGCTTTATGGCGTTTCAGAATTTCCGAATGTTTTTGGGAAAGCTGGCATTTTTTCTCCTTCTTTATGGTTCGCGCGCAACAGTGTTCAAAGTCAAATCTCAAGCAATAATTATTCAAACATTCCTTTGCGCCTCTATTTCTTAGGTGGAACAAATGAGTCAACCTCCATGGTTTCGGACATGCAAAACGCCAAAAATGCTTTTGTTTCCTCTGGTGTTTCTTCCACAAATGCACCTATTGTTACCCATCAGGACGGAGCGCACAGCGAATGGTACTGGCGACGCGAATTTGGTGCTGCTTACCAATTTCTTTTTCCAGCGCCCGTTCAAGAAACCAATGAAGTAGTAGAATTGTCTTCCATTGAAGTGAATTTATTTCCTAATCCGTCGGTGGTCGAACTTCAGATTCAATCCAACTTTGAAGGGAAAATGCCTTATTACGTAACTTTCATGGACGGCAAGAAAATTCTTCAAGGAACCATTCAAAACGGAAAACATACCTTATCGCTTCACTATTGGGCAAGCGGAACCTACTTGTTCCATTTTCAAATTGAAGGCCGCGAAATCATCCGAAAGCTTCAGATTCCATAAGTGTTGTTTTTATTTCCCACTTAAAGCATCTTCTACCCAACCTTTCCCCCATTCTTCAATCTCTTCTGCCGACCAAAGTGCCGGATAAAAAATGCGTTTTTGGAAGCGAGGAGGTAAGTATTTTTGCCAATTGGTTCCGCCCGTTGCAGCAATGTCACTCGTATCGCGTGCTAAGTAACGAACCGCTGATTTGTAATGTGCTAAAGGCCAGTTTACATTCACGTTCACATCGTTTGTTCGCAATGCTTCTTTGATGTCCTCGCGGTTTTGTGATGCTTCATCCAATCGCAAATAGGACTGCCAAAGGTTTTTCGTGCGACAACGTTCTCCTAAGGCAATAAAAGCGTCGCGGTATTTTTCTTCAAATTGAATGAGTGTCAAAGTTTTTTTACCTGTAGCTACCTCAGTTGCGCCCGCTTTCCAATAAATGTGTTCAAACATTTCTGCAATCGATTCGCTTCCTGTAAAATTGGAACGTTGATTTTTGTCCACTAAGTTGATAAAATCAGTGCTAAAGATTTCTATGTCGCGGTATTGTGCAGATTGGAAACCACTTGCCGGTAATAAAGACATGCGGAACTTCAAAAATTGCTCCCTTTCCATTCCGTCAATCATGATTTGAAAACTTTTAATTAAGGCTTCAAAGTAGCGGTTGATGCGCGTAACTCTTTGCAAGAAAAAGTCACCAGATAATGGTGTTGTTTCACCGATTTGTTCGAACTCACGAAGCGACAACTTGAAATATAACTCCGTGATTTGGTGATACATAATAAACACAACTTCGTCAGGGAATTTGGTTTTTGGTTTTTGCAAACTCAGCAAAGTGTCCAATTCAATGTAGTCCCAGTAAGTAGTGACATCGGCGTAAAGTAAACCGTCCAAATAAGAAAGTAAGTCTTGACCTAAAGCGCCGTACTTTTCGTTGAGTAGTTCTAAACGTTGTTTGATTTCGGGAGTAATTTCCATGTTAGTACGATTAAAAAATTGATACCGAAAGTAAGGTTTTTTAGCTAACTGATAAATGACCTAAACAATTATTTCACTGCTTCAAACGTTTTCACCACCGCAAGATGCTAACTTTGTTCTCACTTTGAATTACTACCGCCAAATATTTCAACTCACCTTTAAGTACAAGCGAACCACTTTTTTGGTGGTACTTTTCAACTTGCTTTTTGTGGTGTTTAATTTACTGTCTTTGTTGCTTTTCATTCCCGTTTTGCAATTGATTTTTCGGAAGCCAGAGGAAATGGTAAAAGTTGCTCAACCTGTTTTTGGTCGATATCAAGGGAACCTTGCGGAATATATTAAGGATTGGTACAATTACGAAATGTACACCCTTGTACAAGACGACCCTAAAAGTGCCTTGTTCGCAGTTTGCGTAATAGTGATGATTGTCTTTTTTCTTAAAAATCTATTTCGTTACGGTGCAGTTTGGTATCAATCCGAATTGCGTATGGCTGTGGTACGCGATGTACGCGATGAAATGTATCAGAAAGCCTTGATTCTGCCACTGGCTTACTATTCAGAAACGCGAAAAGGTGATGTGATGGCACGAATGAACAGTGATGTGAACGAAATTGAAATTGCGGTTGTCAGTTTGTTGGAACTTATTTTTAGAGAACCTATCGCCATTATTATCAATGTCGTTTCGCTTGTTTATTTGAGTCCAGGTATGACCTTGTTTTCCTTTTTTCTACTTCCGATTTCCACTTTAGTTATTTCTCGAATTGGAAAAAGCTTAAAGCGAACTGCTCAGAAGGGACAAGAACAATTGGGCTTTCTTTATGCTGCCATCGACGAAGGACTTGGCGGATTACGGATTATTAAGGCGTTCAATGCTATTCCATTTTCAACGGAACATTTTCGAAAAATCAACCTTCAACATCAGCGTTTAGTGACAAAAACATTTCGGAAGCGCGACCTTTCTCCCTTGCTCAACGAAACATTGGGCGCTGCTGTTTTACTCACTTTAGTTTGGTTCGGTGGGAAACTGATTTTGGATGGCAAAGGCGGAAGTTTAACAGGTGAAATATTTATCACCTTCGTCATTGTTTTTTCTCAGTTGTTGCGACCGATTCAAAGTGTTTCGAACAACTTAGCAAACATGACCAAAGCACGCGCATCACAAGATCGAATCAACCAATTGATCAACGCTGAGGAGAAAATTGTTGAGCAAGAAAATCCAGTTGTTTTGGACAGATTAAACCATGAAATCCGTTTTGATAACGTTGGGTTTTCTTACAAAGCGGAACCTGTTTTAAAAGGAATTCAACTCACGATTCAGCAAGGTCAAACCATCGCTATTGTGGGCGAGTCAGGAAGTGGAAAGTCCACATTGGTGGATTTATTACCCCGTTTTTATGATGTTTCGGAAGGAAAAATAAGCATCGATGGAAACGATATTCGAACCTTATCCATTACTTCGTTGCGCGGATTAATTGGCATTGTATCGCAGGAATCCATTTTGTTTAACTTGACGGTTGCTGAAAACATTGCGTTTGGTGAGTTACAACCCGATCTTTCACGAGTGGTGGAAGCAGCGAAAATTGCCAATGCTCACGAGTTTATCACTCAGTTAGAAAACGGTTATGAAACGGTTGTCGGCGAACGTGGAAACAAACTTTCTGGCGGACAAAAACAGCGATTGGCAATAGCACGTGCAGTGTATAAAAACCCTGACATCCTCATTCTCGATGAAGCCACCTCAGCTTTGGACACCGCATCTGAACAGTTGGTACAAGAAGCCTTGGAAGCCGTCATGAAAAACCGAACGTCGATAGTCATTGCACACCGATTAAGCACGATTGTAAAAGCCGACGAGATTATTGTACTCTCCAAAGGAAGTATCGTGGAACAAGGAAAACACCACGATTTATTAGCGAAAAAAGGAGCCTATTTTCAATATTGTTCGTTGCAGGGGATCGTATAGGAAAGGAATTGTTGAGTTAAACCTTTTATGTAATCCGGTTTTTTATGTATTTAGGTTTGAATGGTGAAATTTCAGATACTGAAAATTCATTATGTTCTCTCAAGACTCCATAAAGATATTGTTTTGAACAATGTTTGCAAAATGAAAACTTTTATTATTTTAATACAATGAAAGTGCTCGTTAAGAAGACGATTTTATACAACTGTAAAAAATATCCTTTAGCAGAAAAACCATTGTTGATTTGGTTAAAGCCGTATATCGAAATGCAAGTATTGTTGCCAATAATCGGATGGTTTTCAATATTAAAGGCAATGATTATAGATTGATCATTTCTTCAAATTTTACACAGTAAGCTTGTTACGTGATATGGTTTGGTACGCACAAAGAATATGATAAAATAAATGTAGAAACTATTGATTTTGACACTTTAATTTTACAAGAAAAAGAACAATAATGAACTGGAAAAGAATAAAAACGGAAGATGATTACAACAAAGCTTGCTTGCGTTTAATGGAAATTTTCCACGTAGAACCCAATACGCCTGCAGGTGATGAAATGGAGTTGTTGTTGGTATTGGTGAAAGATTATGACGATACTCACTATCAGTTGCCTGAGGTAGATACTTTGGAATTGATTAAATACAAAATGGATGAAATGGGAATCAGAAACAAAGACTTGGAACCGATAATTGGAAGTAAAGGTCACGTTTCTGCCGTTCTATCAGGAAAACGAGAACTTACCTTGAAAATGGCACAGCGATTAAAAAATTATTTCAGTTTGCCTGCCGAGGTTTTTCTGCGAGGAGCATGAATTATTCGACAAACCTGACAACAAATTTACCACTTCACCGTCAACTTTCCCGTCGTTTTTCCTGAAGCTAAATCTTCGTGGGCTTGTGGTAATTGATCTATGGAATAAATACCTCCTACTAGCGGATGGATTTTTTCTGCTTCAAATAATGCTACCACTTCCTTTAAACAATGTTGTAGGACATCGGGTTTTTGGTCGGCGATGCGCAACATGTTGACTCCCAAAACATTCTTAGAAGTCATCATCAGTTTAACGGGTAAAATCAAACCCATTTTTCGCAAGAAGTTTAAAGCGGAAAAAATGCCCCAACGTCCGTCGCTGAGTTCAGAACCACCGAAAAGTAACAACCTACCGCCAGCACCAATCAATGAAAGATCTTTTTTATACGTACTTCCCCCAACCGGATTGAAAATGGCATCCAAACGTTCTCCTTTCAAAAGCGATTTTACACGTTCAGCGTAATCTCCTTTTGAATAATCAATAACGTGGTCGGCGCCTAATTTTTTAACTGTTTCGGCCTTTGAACTGTTACCAATTTTCGAAAAGACTTCAGCACCTTGAAGCTTACACAATTGAATGAGAATTGATCCAACACCGCCCGCAGCTGCATGTATCAAAACGCGTTCTCCTTTTCTAACAGGGGTGAGATAACTTGCCATGTAGTAAGCCGTTACCGCTTGAGTACAAAGCGCCATCAACACCTCTGCGGGTGCGTCTCCAACCGCGACTAGTGCGTTTTCTTTCGTGATAACCAACTTTCCGTAGCCACCAAAACGACTAAAAGCTAATACACGTTTTCCAATCCATTCGTTGGAGACGTTTGCACCAACCGATGTGACTTTTCCGACGAGTTCATATCCCAAAACACAGGGCATTGGTGGAGCATCTCGGTATAAACCTTTCCGTGCCATGACATCGGCGTAATTCAATCCAAAGCCTTCGGAATCAACCAATACCTCGTCCGCACTGAGTAGTGGCAGTTCGATTTCTTTTCTCACAAAAGCCTGACCTGCGGCTCCGTTTTTCACCAAGACCCAAGCTTCTGTTTTCATTGTTGAATAGAAATTAGAAGCGTGCAGTAATTCCGCCTAACACTTGAAACGGAAGAACGGGATAATTGTACCATCGGTTATAGCGTTGTGCAGCTAAATTATTGAATTGAATGAAAGCTGAAACGCGCGGGTTGTAACGGTATTCAAATCCCAAATTAAAGTCAGCGATAAACCCTAAATTTTTATAATACTGTCCATTTTCTTGTAGCACTCCTGTTCCAGGTGCATACACCAACGCTTTTCTTCCTGATTCCAAAAGTCCATCTATTTTCAACAAAAATTTATCGTACAAGTTATACGATCCACGAAGCACAAATTGCAACTGCGGCATGTTCCAAGCAAACGCTTGGTTTTTAGTTTGGTAGGAATAAAAACGTCCAATCCCATCGATTTTTAATTTTTCATTCATTTGGTAGGACATTGAACCTTCAATACGAGTTATGTTCACAGTGTCATATACTAAGGTAAACTTGTTCATTTGCAACGAATCGTTGATAAAGAAAGCCTTGTTTAAGTAACGGCCGAAACTCGCACCAATATTGAAGCTCAATCGTTTGGTCAAGGTTCCTTTGAAACCACCGAACGCTTCATACGGATTGTGCTCGTTTTGCAAATACATCATTGAAACAAGGAATGGATTTATAGTTGACAAGGAACGATAAGTGTTTTGTGTCAAGCCACCGCGAACTCCAAGGTAAGGGATGAAAATATCATTGAACAAAGAAAGTTGGAAATCAATCATCGGATAGACATAGACTTTTGTCTTTTGGTGGATATCGACACTCAATTGTAAACCTACATCTACCTTCAGTTTATTATCTAAAAAACGCGATAAAACGCCAGGGCGAAAATCAATAATGGTGTTGTTTGCCACCAATCCTGAATCGGAAGGCGTGCGCACTGAATCCGCAATTCCGTAGCGATATCCGTTGTAACGAACCCCTAAATCGCCATAGAAAGTCTCCGATTTATTCAAGTACCAAAGGCGAGAATTGAATTTAAAATTGTGTTCACGCACTCGCCAGATAGCTAAGGAATCGGGTTGTGGTTTTTTGGTGTCGAAGAAATTGTAAGCTGCCCCCAGTTTGTAGTTTAGGGTTGTCGTATCACCGCGATTTCCGGTAAAGTCGATGTTTCCGCCGAATTGCTGATAACGTTGTGCAATCGAATCTTTTGGAATCGAATCGACAGGAATTCCGTAGTAATGGAAACCGTTGTTTTTGTAGTTGAACGCACCTGCAAGGTTGTAATTGGATTGGTTAATTTTCCCGAATAAACTTAAATCGGTGTTGTCAAATTGAGCGGGCGCATAGGTGATTTTATTACGATCTTTAACATCTCCAAACGAACTTAAATGCTTCACATGAAGACCGTAATTATAGGCTCTTGAACGCGTAGAGTTAAAGTACAATTCACCTAGGGGCATCAATACTGAACCCATTCCCACTTTCACGTAGAAAGGATACAATTGCTGGAGTTTTTCTTTTGTTTCAACGGAGGCTGCTTCGATGGTATCTAAGAAAATTTTAGTCGGTGCTTGATACACTAAAAAAGGGTATGAAGCCACTTTTGTAGCTTTAACCGTATCGATGATTTTCGGTGCTTCGGTAACACGAAATGCAGGTTCAATCTCACGATTTCCTTTTGCATCAACGATAACGTCTGGACCAGTTTGCGCCGAAACGGTTCCTACAAAAGCCAGAAGGAGGATGGAAAATACGTTTTTCATATTATTTGTTTCCGTTGATTTCGATTACTTTATTGTCTTTTGGTTTCTCGTTCACGGCAGGATTTTTCAACTGCATCAACTCATCCCATTGCTCGTTGGCTTGAGTCATAATTCCGTCGTTTTGATCCGGATAGTGATTGATTACCGATTTCAATGTTTGCTCAGCTTGGAACAAATCGTCATTAATGATGTGAATGCGTGATTGCAACATCAATCCTTTTGCAACCCAATAATTGTAGCTCGGCTTCATTTTCACCAAAGCCTTAATTTCCGTTTCAGCTTGCGGATATTGTGCTTGTTTGAAGTTCATTTCCGCCAAGGTATATTTCGCCTCTGCTCCCATTGCAGTAGTGGTGTTCTTCACTAACCATTCCAATGAAGGTTTGGCATCGTCATAATTTCCAGTTTTGAAGTTAGAAATACCTTTGGCGTATTCTGCTTCAATGCGCATAGTATTGGTTAAAGTGGTTGATTCCAAAACAAGTTTCGAATACGTCACCGCTTTTTGATAATCTTCCGTCAAAAACGCACAACGCATGATTCCCAAACGTGCGTTAAACAAGGTGTTGAGTTTGGAAGTCAACTGTTCATATTTCTCATAATATTTCAGTGCGGCTGCGTAGTTTTTGTGGTTGTAATGGTAGGTGGCAGTTCGGATTGCCGCGTATTCTGAATTGAGATTAACTGGAGTTTCTAAGAATTTCTCATAGTAGCGAACCGCGTTAGTGGTGTCTTTGGTACGGAAATAACTATTTCCAAGGAAGAAGTAAGTTTCATTCACAAAGCGTCCTGTTGGAAAACGTTGAAGGTAATCTTCAAATTTCGAAATCGCTTCGCTATACAAACTGTCCTCATACGCTTTTGCAGCAGGAGTGTAGAACATGTTTTCCTTTTCATCTTTGGATAGGTTAGCACAAGCGTAACGATCTCCGACTTCTGTGGCACGTTCAGGTTGCTTCATCGCATTGTAAACATCCATCAAACCGCGTGCACAGGTTTCACATACGTTGCGATTTGTCTCGTTTTGTGCTAAAATGGAAAGGTATTCTTGTTCTGCTTTGGCGTAGTTCCATTTTTTATAATAGATGTCCGCAACATCCATTTTTGCCAGTAAAATTTGAGGCGATTTCGGATAGCTTTGAATGAATTGTTGATAGGTATCTAAAGCGGCGTCATAATTTTTACTGGTCACGAAAGATTTTGCCAACTCAAAAGTGGCATTCATCGCATACTTGGACGTTTTGTGTTTGGATAAAAAGTCCTTCAACGTTTTGATTTTTTCTTCAGTTTGCGAATTGAATCCATAGGAACGAGCCAAATAATACATTGCTTTATCGTTCAGATTGGAATTCAGGGTCAATGCTTCTTTGTAAAATTGAATTGCGTTCAAATTGTTTTTAATGGTGTAGTATCCGTCGGCAACTCGAAAGGTAGCGTCAATAATTTTTTCCTTGTTTTTTGGATTCGATTGAAGAAAAGTTCTGAATGACTCAATGGCTTCGGTGTATTGTTCTTTTTGCCAGTAAGCGTAACCGATATTATAATAAGCATCTACTTTTTCAGATAAGGAGTTGGATGCTGGTGAATTGATAAAATCGCGGTATTCAGCAATGGCTTGGTCGTTTTTGTTTGCACGTAAGTAAATATCTGCCACCCAATATCTGGAAAGGGCAACAAGTTGTGGGTCAATTGGATAGCGATTCACCAGCTTGAAAGCGTCTAATGCACCATCCATGTTACTTTTTTGGAACAATTCAACGCCATAATTGAAGGCGACAGTTTGATATACTTTTTTCAAACGGTTGTCTTTTTGCGGAAGATTGTCCAATGACTCCAAGGCTTTTGCGAAGTTACTTGTGGAAGTGTAAGCATTTACAAGATATTGATAGACATCACTTTTTCGCTTGGAATTAGGATATTTACTCAAGTAATTTTCGAACGCACGCACCGATTCGTCATAAGGATTGATGTCCACTTTGAAGGAAATGACGGCAAAATTGTAAAGCGCGTCTTCTTGAATTTCGGGCACCGATTTCATTTCTGAAGCACGTTCAAATGCGCTTCTTGCCGGTAATAGTTTATCAAGATTTTGGTAACATTCTCCAATATGATACATCGCAATATGTCCGTTTTTGTCGTCGTTTTTAGAGACGCGGTCGAAAGCCTTGATTGCTTTTTCATACTGTTTTGTTTTGTAGTAGCAATAGCCTAATTCATAAGCGTCATCGCGGTTTGGACGTCCTTGTGCGAAGAATTTTTCTAAGTAAGGAATCGCCTCGGTATAATTTCCTAATTGATAATGCGCATCTCCGATAATGTGTAAAATGTCAGCTTCGTTTGATAAATCTTTACTGTTTAACAATTTTGGCGCGTAGTCAATCGCTTCTTGATATTGACCAAGTTTGTGGTAAATCTGAGCGATGTAATAAGGAACAACTCCCTCGAAAGTGGCGTCATCTTGTAATTTTTTGAAGCCTTCCATGGCAATTTGAAGCGAACCTTTTTCGTAAGCGAGGTGAGAATAGAAGTACAAACTTGGCGCCGCGTATTGCGATTTTCCGTCTTTTGCATCGCGAAAAGCGTCGAATGCTGTTGCTTTATCCTCGTTTTGAAGCGCTGAATACCCCAGTTTGAAAAGAAATTCTTCACGTTGCTTCGGGTCAACTTCTTTCACAGGAACGGTACTTAACCATTTTTGTGCCGACTCAAAATCATCTTTTTGGAAAAAACTATTTCCGATTTTGAAGCCAATTTCGAACTTGTAAATATTTTCAGGATAACGCGTGTTGAACGCCATTAATAAAGGAATGGCATCATTATTATACAATTCTAAAGCGGATAAACCTTCATAGTAATAAGCTTTAATCAGCATCGGGTCGTTTGCTGGACGTCCTTGGTTAATGAATGAACGGAACTCTTCCTTGGCGGCACTATATTGTGCTTTTTCAA
Organism: Bacteroidota bacterium; assembly: GCA_039795265.1. Taxonomy (GTDB): domain Bacteria; phylum Bacteroidota; class Bacteroidia; order Flavobacteriales_D; family Crocinitomicaceae; genus UBA952. The sequence continues at coordinate 56,898 of JBDKEM010000034.1, forward strand.
AAAGTTCTTCAGCCCTATAAAATGTGGCGTATTCTCCTTGGTACTTTACGGTTTGCTGGGCAATAAGCGTAAAGGAAAGCATGAAAATGCTTAATATGATTGATTTGTACATAGCTATCGACGGTGTCAAAATTACTTTTAAGAGTAGGGTAGCTTTTTTGTCAAATCAAAAGTTTTAAACGGATTTTTGTTAAGATAAAATACTGTCTGAAAATATTGGTTACAAAGCAATTTGCATTTTTGCCCGAAAATATACTGCCGTGTCAAGTGTAATCCAATTGACGAATGCCCAAATTTATCAGGGCGAAAGTCTCGTTTTAAAAGATGTTCAACTCACGCTTAACAGCACTGATTTTGCCTTTTTAATTGGTAAAACAGGAAGCGGAAAAAGTAGCTTGTTGAAAACCTTGTACGGCGAACTTCCTCTTAAAGAAGGAGAAGGAACTGTTGCTGGTTTCAATCTAAAGTCCCTGAAAAACAAGGATGTGCCTTTTTTACGGCGTAAGATTGGAATTGTATTTCAAGATTTTCAGCTTTTGAGCGACCGAACTGTAATGGACAACCTGAGTTTTGTACTTCGAGCAACGGGCTGGACGGATAAAAATTTAATTAAACAACGTGCCTTAGGGTGCCTTCAATTAGTGGGTGTTGAACAGAAAGCAAATCAATTTCCACATGCTTTATCAGGGGGAGAACAGCAGCGTGTTTCCATAGCTCGCGCTCTTTTAAATCAACCTCAACTCTTATTGGCGGACGAACCTACAGGAAATTTGGACCCTGAAACTTCGGAAGAAATTATGCACTTGTTGTTTGCCGTTGCTGCTGAAGAGAAGTCGGCTATTTTAATGGCAACACACGACATGCAAATGGTCAACAAGTTTCCAAAACGGGTCTTGAAAGTAGAAAACGGTCGTTTGACTGAGCAATGAAAGAATCATTCAAGAGGTCATTAACACATTTCAACATACGAGAGGCAAAAGAAAGTTTATCTTTGCTCCTCATTTTTTAAATCCCTAATGGAAATATTCATTCAAATCTGCCAACTTATTCTTTCTTTGGCAATTCTGGTTACTCTTCACGAATTCGGACATTACATTCCTGCCGTTCTTTTTAAAACTCGTGTCGAAGCTTTTTATCTCTTTTTTAATTGGAAATTCGCCTTGTTTCGTGCTAAAAAAGTACACGGAAAATGGAATTTTTCATTTATGTCCACTAAGTCTCCCGAAGAATGGAGCGCGGATCCAACGACAACAGAATGGGGAATTGGTTGGATTCCTTTAGGTGGCTTTGTGAAAATCGCGGGAATGATAGACGAGTCGATGGATACGGAACAAATGAAGCAACCTGCACAAGCGTGGGAATTTCGTTCTAAAAAGGCATGGCAGCGTTTAATTATCATGGTGGGTGGGGTTACGGTCAACCTCATTTTGGGATTCATGATTTACATTGGTGTCATCTTGTTTTTCGGTCAAAAAGTATTAGACCCTAGCGCTCTGAAAAACGGAATGGCGGTTCACCCTATGTTGAAAGAATACAACATGGAATCGGGTGATAAAATCATCAGCATGGAAGGAAAAAAAGTTATCGATTTGGAAGAGGTAAACAAAGCGATTTTACTGCGTGATGCCCGCAATTTAGTGATTGAAAAACCAGATGGAAAACGAGTGAATGTAAAACTTCCTGCGGATATAGATAGTAAACTGTTTCAAGGTGGTGCCATGCGTGCAGTCGATATGCGTCATACAGCCGATACTATTAAACATGTTCAACCAAAAAGTCCTGCTTTGAAAGCGGGATTATTGGAAAAAGATGTCATTTTGAGCATCAACGACAAGCCCATTCGTTTTTTTGATGAGTTACAGTCAACGCTTTATGCTGTTAAAGGTAAATCTGCAATAGTTGTTGTGCAACGAGGAAATAAAACGGATACTATTAAGTCGAAAGTAACAAAAGAGGGTTTGTTAGGTTTAGAGCTCAGCCATCATTTTACTGAAGACACGTTAGCCATTAAAACCTTACACTTCGGTCTTAGTAAGAGTATTTCCGTTGGATTCATGTATGGAAAAAACACCTTGAGTGATTACGTTTCACAATTCAAATTCGTTTTCACGAAAAAAGGAGCTTCTTCAGTAGGAGGTTTTGCATCGATTTCACAGATGTTTCCTCCGCTTTGGGATTGGCGAGTTTTCTGGATGACGACAGCGTTGTTGTCTATCATTTTAGCTTTCATGAATATTCTTCCGATTCCTGCCCTTGATGGCGGTCACGTGGTTTTCTTATTGTATGAAATGATAACGGGAAAAGAGGCGCCTCAGAAAGTTTTGGAATATGCTCAGATTATTGGAATTTCTTTGCTTTTAGGCCTGATGCTTTATGCTAACGGGAATGATCTAGTGAAGTTTTTATTTAAGTGATTTGTGAGGAAGGAGAGAGGCATTAGTTGTTAATGGATAAGCATTAGTTGATAGTGAAAATGTAGCGTCCGACCCTGTGTGGCTGGCTTGTCTATGAATAAATTAGAATTCAGAATAGTGAAAAGTGAAGGGTTAAGGGTGAAAAGTGATTAATAATATGTCTGACGTTTTAGTCGAAGCACAATCTATTCCGCAATCCGCAATGCGTAATTTTCCAATCCGCAATTTCTAACCGCAAAGCCCGCAAAGATTTTCGCAAAGTTCGCTATTAGTTCAAACAGAAAAAAGAAACGCCAAGCCAACCAAAGAACCACAATCCGTAATCCGTAATCCGCAATCCGCAATTTGTAATCTTTAATCCGCAATGTGCAATTTGTAATCCGTAATCCGCAATTTTCCAATCCGCAATCCTTATATTCGTACAAACTTTCTACTATGCGTTTAAAAGTACTTCTTCTAGTTTTTCACTATTTCTTTATTCAATCTCTTTTTGGTCAAAACGTGGCGGGAACTTGGAACGGAATTCTCAATGCTGGTGGTACGCAACTTCGATTAGTTTTGAAAATTGAATCCGTTGGGAAAAGTTGGAAAGGTACGCTTCAAAGTCCTGATCAAAGTGAGAAATTCATGGATTGTGACAAAGTTGAATTCAAGAATAATGAATTTCAATTTGAAATCAATGCATTAAAAATAGCCTATTCAGGAATCTTGAAAAATGAAATCCTAGAAGGAACTTTCCAACAAGGTGGGTTTAAAGCACCCTTGTCTTTTTCTAGAAATGAAGTAAAGAAACAAGAATTGGTGCGTCCACAAGAACCTAAAGCTCCTTTTTCATACCTTGAAGAAGAAATTACTTTTCATCAATCCAAAGCAAATTTTGATCTCGCTGGCACCCTTACTCGTCCGAAGGAGGGTAGTAGTTTTCCTGCAGTGGTTTTAGTGAGTGGTTCGGGTCCCCAGGACAGAAATGAGGAGATTTTAGGTCACAAACCTTTTTGGGTCATTGCCGATGCTTTGACAAAGTCGGGGGTATTAGTTTTGCGTTACGACGACCGTGGGGTAGCAAAATCCAAAGGTGATTTTTCGAGTGCAACAACGCGTGATTTGGCGGATGATGCCGCAGCTGCTGTCGCTTATTTGAAATCAAGAAAAGATGTGGATGCTTCAAAAATTAGTGTTTTAGGACACAGTGAAGGTGCGATGATTGCTACCATTTTGGCTGCGGAAAGAAACGATTTGCAATCTGTGATTTTATTGGCTGGCCCTGGAATTCGTGGAGATTCTTTGTTGTTATTGCAACAAGCGTTAATTGCACGAGCGGAAGGTGGTTCTGAAAAAGATATAAAAGTCACAAAAGATTTCTCAACGGCATTTTTCAAAATCATAGTTGAAGCCAGCAATTTAGAAGCCGCTAAAAGTGATGGCAAGAAATTTCTTGAAAAACAAGCTAAGAAACTAAGTAAAAAAGAATTGAAAGAAGTTGGTGGAAAAGACGCTTTTGTTCAGCAAAATTTAGATGCTTTTCTTAGTCCTTGGATGTTTTACTTTTTACGATACGACCCAGTGAACGATATTCGAAAAATTAAATGTGATGTACTTGCTTTGAATGGAGATAAAGATTTACAGGTTCCATCAAAAGAAAATTTGTCATCCTTCAACAACAACCTTTCCTCAACTATTCAACGACGTAACTTATACGAGTTGAAAAACATGAACCATTTATTCCAACCCACCAATACAGGTAAAATTTCAGAGTACGGTTCCATTGAAACGACGATTTCCACAGAGGTTTTGGAAATTTTAGTGGATTGGTTTAAATGAAAAAAGCGCCATTAATGACGCTTTCGTTTGGTTGTTGAATGTTGTAGTTATTATTTACAAACCTATGATGTGCCGGATTTCCACCTCGGTTAAGCTTCGTTTTTCACCCGATGGATTGAGATAGGTCCGATTCACAAGGCGTCCATGAATAGCGACTTTCTTGCCTTTTTCGCCATACTTTTCGATAAATGAAGCCAGATTTCCCCATGCAAAAACGCGATGAAATTCAGTGACATTTTTGTAATTTCCGTCGTTTTTTCTATAAGATTTCGTGGTTGCCAAGTTGAATCGCGCTACTGCGTTTCCGTCGTTGAATCGTGTGATTTGAGCGTCGCTTCCGATGCTACCGATTAGTGTTACATTGTTCATAATTGTATTCATGATTTTGAGGATTATAGATTTTACATCAAAACAAGATCATTCACTTCCACTTCGGAAATCACTTGTTTCTGTCCATTTTGTTGGTAAAAGCGACTGATCAATTTACCTTCGATAGCCACATTAACGCCTACCGTTGCTAATTCTTCGAGTACTTTCGCCCATCTTCCCCAAGCCGACACCTTATGCCAATGCTTTCTTGATTTTGGTTTTCCTTGCGCATCCAAATAGGTCTCGTTGGTTGCTAAAGTGAATTTCGCTACTCGCTTTCCGTTCTCAAACTCCGTGAACTTTGGAGCTGAACTTACTTTTCCAATTAAATTTACCTGATTCATAACCTTATATTTAGCTGATTATTCACTTAAAGAATTATTCTTAGTTTTTTAGTTCTGGACGTTGCACCATCATAAAATCGGTCATTTCCACAATTGTTGAATAGCGTTTCTCGCCAGCTTTCGTCTCGTAATTTTGATTTACCAAACGTCCTTCAAGAAATATTTCATTTCCCTTGTCCAATATTTTTGATGCTATTTCTGCACCCTTTCCCCACGCATTGATGTTGTACCAGTTGGTAGTTTCTTTTTGCTCACCGTTTTTGTCTTTGTAGCGCTCATTCACGGCAATACTGAAACGTGCCAAGGTGTACCCAGATTCAAATTTTACTAATTCTGGTTTTGCTCCTAGTCTTCCGATTAGACTTACTTTGTTACGATGTGTACTCATGATATTGATATTTAAAAGTTACTAATTCGTTTTGTCGTTTCAGTTGTCTTGTTTGAAATCGACGATGCAAAGGTTGGGAGGTCTCAAAACTCGATTTGTATATTTGTCACTTAGTGTCGAATAAAATCTAATTGTAAACGGTAAAAAATGAATATATAATTAATAAACAGATAGATAAAATGTTTTTTAGTGGAGATAAAAAAGCAAAGAATTTTTTTCTAAAAGCGAAAATGGGTGCATTTTGACCCATTTGTCTTTGCTTAATTGAATTGCTCTAATAGGTTACAAAGCTTGATTTTTTGTAACCCATTTTACAAACTAGCTACTGCCAACTTCTTCGTTAATAAATTGACTTAACTTTGCCTAAAATATTTACTATGGAAACAGCAGTAGCTACAGAAATTCAAGACATATTAGCCACTTTTGGAATAGAAGCAGAAAATAATGGTGCTTCTACAGGAGGAAAATGGTTTAAAACACGTGGAGAGCGCATTGATTCGTATTCCCCGGTTGATGGTCAGTTGATCGCAACCGTAAACGCAGCAACAGAAGCCGACTACGAAGCAGTAATTTTAAAGGCACAAGACGCATTCAAAGCATGGCGATTGATTCCCGCACCAAAACGTGGGGAAGTAGTGCGTCAATTGGCTGAAAAAATTCGCGAATACAAAGAACCACTTGGAAAATTGGTTTCTTATGAAATGGGTAAATCGCTTCAAGAAGGCCTTGGAGAGGTACAAGAAATGATTGATATTTGCGACTTTGCGGTTGGTCTTTCGCGCCAATTATATGGTTTGACAATGCATTCTGAGCGTCCTGGTCATAGAATGTATGAGCAATATCATCCTCTTGGAATCGTTGGAATTATTTCAGCTTTCAATTTTCCAGTTGCCGTGTGGAATTGGAATACGGCATTAGCTTGGGTTTGTGGTGACGTTTGTGTATGGAAACCGTCTGAAAAAACACCGTTAACTGCAATCGCATGCCAACAAATCACGCAACAAGTTTTTGAAGCGAACAATGTTCCTGAAGGGGTTTCAAATCTTGTAATCGGAGGTGCTGAAATCGGAAAATTGATGTCAAATGACGGACGCGTTCCATTAATTTCTGCAACTGGATCGACTCGTATGGGTAAATCTGTAGGTGCTGCTGTTGGAGAGCGTTTAGGACGTAGTTTATTAGAACTTGGAGGAAACAACGCTATCATTATTACCCCAACTGCTGATTTAAAAATGGTTGTTCCGGGTGCTGTTTTTGGTGCAGTTGGAACCGCTGGACAACGATGTACTTCAACACGTCGATTGGTAATCCACGAATCAATATATGACAAAGTTCGAGACGCATTGGCAGGAGCTTATGGACAATTGCGTATCGGAAATCCATTGGATCAAAATAACCACGTTGGACCACTCATCGATAAAGATGCGGTAACAAATTATCTAAACGCTATCGAAGCCGCAAAAGCAGAGGGTGGAAAGGTTATTGTTGAAGGTGGTGTGCTTTCCGGCGAAGGTTATGAGTCAGGATGCTATGTTAAACCGTGCATTATTGAAGCAGAAAACCATTTTGCAATTGTTCAACACGAAACGTTCGCGCCAATTTTGTATTTAATGAAGTATTCAGGAAGCGTTGAAAATGCAATCGCTTTACAAAATGGTGTTCCTCAAGGATTAAGTTCAGCGATTATGACAAACGATTTGAAAGAGTCAGAGGCTTTCCTTTCTTGCGCAGGTTCGGATTGTGGAATTGCCAATGTTAACATCGGAACATCTGGTGCTGAAATAGGTGGTGCTTTTGGCGGTGAAAAAGAAACAGGTGGTGGACGTGAGTCTGGTTCCGATGCATGGAAAGTATATATGCGTCGTCAAACAAATACAATCAATTATACGGATAGCTTGCCTTTGGCGCAAGGAATTAAGTTCGATTTGTAGGTCGTCAATGTTATTTTTTGAAAGCACTTTCCGAAAGGTTAGTGCTTTTTTTATACATTAAACGCTACGATTTTATTTTCAACAACCAACATTTGGGCATACAATTCGTTTGAATTTGAGCGCTTGGTTTTCTCATTTTGAAATTTACAATTTCTTAACCGAATAATTTAAAGAGCCAAAAATGCCAAATCCATTGTTGATATTCGACAAAACCTTCACGGGTTCACTGAAAAAATCGGTTTGGAGTGAGGCAGTCATCGAAACATAGTATAGATAAGTTGCTTTATTCATCGAGATAAGCTCACAATAAACTTTTTCATCCACGGGATTCATGGGGTCATCGCTTGGGCTATAATAATTGGCCAAAAATTCCATAGATTTTTGTTGTCCGTTGAATTTGGTGTCTGTGAAAAGAAAAGTATTTGTCGGATAAACAGAACCATCAATGTCGGTATTTGTACTGTTATCGATCGAAAGATCCGTACTGCTCATGTAGAGATAATTCGTGTACGAATACTCTGCTGATTCAATATCTTGTCGAACGCGTACCATGTAGTAGTTTTCGGTAGTGGGATCGTTCCAATTAAAGGTGATTTTTAATAACTTTTCTTGATTTTTAATGACAGAAACGGTGTCAACACTGTTTAAATTCACCTTCGCGGTGGTTATCATTTCCGCTGAAATACTTGGGTAATCGGGGTGAGTAACTTCGATTTTATATTGCGTGTTCGGCGTCGTGATGAACGGAAATTCATAAAGATTAGGGCTAGGGAAGGTGGATTCATTCATTGTATAGACCTCGCCGGTAGTCAAGTTAGTCACTTTCAGCAAGGCACCCGACGAAATATATTTAACCGAGGCGTTTTCTGAACTCAAGAAAAACACGCTTCTTTCCAAATAAACGCGGAATAATGAATCGTTTTCTACAACACCGTTGAGCACCATAACTGGATCTTTTGATTTCCCTTTGAATTCTATTTCTTTTTGGCAACTCATTACCAAAACGGAAAGGATGGATAGGAGAATTAATTTTTTCATTTTAACGTTTTTTCTTCTTTTGTTTTTTTCATCTTTTCAAAATCAAACTGGAACTTCCAGCTCACTGACGGAATCAACGGGAAAAGGGAGGTTTGCATCAATACTGGATTTCCATTTTCGTTGATTTCGCGGGTAATCATGAACGGATTTTGTCTGTTGTAAACGTTGTAAATAGAGAAGGAAAGTATCGAGTTGCCGTAAGGTTTAATTTTCTTTCGGTTTGCGCCAATGTCCATTCGGTGGTAAGCAGGCATTCGGTAGTCGTTCATTTGTTCAAAATTGGTAATAGTTGGCTCGTTTATGTAGGTCCAAAAAGCGGAGTTTGGAGCCGCTGAATACACTTGCGTCCCTAACGTCATGGCGTTTCCAGTGCCATAAACAAACACCAAACCAACGTCCCATTTGTCATTGATGTCATAGGTGAGCACAAGACTTAGGTCATGACGACGGTCGTAGCGATAATAGAATTTTTTTCCAAAATTGAGTTCGTCGAATTGTCGTTCTGTCCAACTTATGGTATATCCCAACCAACCGGTAAATTTCCCTTTTTTCTTCTCTACAAAAAATTCGGCGCCATAAGCCCAGCCTTGTCCGACGGTGACTTTTTGTTGCCAATCTTGACTGCCTGAAATGAAACTTACACCTTCTTTGTATTGAATCAGGTTGTTCATTTTTTTGTAGTAGGTCTCGACAGAGAACACCATGTTTTTGGGTAATTCATGATAATAGGACAAGCTGATTTGGTCAGCTATGACGGGTTTCGTTTGATCGGTGGCAGGAACCCATAAATCGGTTGGTAAACCAATACCTGTGTTGGATAATAAATGAAGGAACTGTGCCATTCGAGAAATACCAAATTTGATACTAGATTTATCGTTCAACATCAAGTTGGCACTCAAACGAGGTTGTGGAATGCTATAGAATTTACGGTTGGTCAAAAAGGAGCCTTGATGCAATCCGATGTTAACTTTGAAGCGTTCAGAAATTCGAAAATCATCCTCGAAGTATAAACTGATTTCATGAGAGTATTGGGTTTTTGAGCCGTTTTTTTGACTGTAGTTTTCATTACCGTCTTTGATATTGACGTAGGAAATTCCTGGGGTAAATGTATGGTAGGTTTCAGCAATTCCGAATTTGATGTTGTGGTTTGGATTTGGAATAAAGGTAAAATCAGATTTGATTCCCCAATCGAGAATGCCAGAGTCGTATCCAAAGGCATATTTCTCCAATCCTTTTGATCCGTCTGTGTATTTGATTTTGGTTTCGTCTTCAAAGCCCACTTTGAAATTATAGCTCGAAAAGGTTCCTGTGGTATTCAAAAACAATTTTGGATTGATTTTATAGTTCCAACGAACTGATCCTATGGAGTTTCCCCATTGCAAACGCGACGAAGTTCGATTGGAGTATGTGGTCCCGTCGTTGTCATAATACGTGGTTGGTTTGTCTTTCACAAAGATTTTATCCAGTCCGAAGTAGCCGCTGACATAAATATGGTGTTTTTCGTTGATTTTATGTTGAATTTTGGCGTTGAAATCATGAAAAAAATAGCCTGCATCTACTTGTTCAAAGGCAATCAAGAAGGGTCGAAACAATGCGTCGATGTAAGTTCTGCGCGCACTGACACAAAAAGAAGTTTTATCTTTTTTAATGGGACCTTCCACTAACAAACGACTGGAAATGAAACCTATGGAACCTTCTAAATTGTAGTTTTTCATATTGCCTTCCTTCATGCGCATGTCGAGGACCGAAGAAGCACGACCTCCATAGCGCGCTGGGAATCCCCCCTTAATCATGGTGACGTTGGAAATTGCGTCGGAATTGAAGGTGGAGAAAAATCCAAAAAGGTGCGAAGCATTATAAATTGGTACCCCATCAAGGAGAATTAGGTTTTGGTCGGGTCCACCGCCTCGCACATAGATTCCGCTTGATGCTTCTCCGCCCGACTTAATGCCCGGAAGCAATTGAAGGACGCGCAAAATGTCTTTTTCACCGAAAATCAGAGGGAGTTTGTTCATTTTATCCAATTGCAATTCAATGGTTCCGGAGTTTGAACTTTCTACCTGCCGCTTGGCACTCACCACCACTTCGTCGATTTCAGTGACTTTGAAAAGGGAGAGGTTGAGTTCGTCCTTACCGATCGGTAATTCTACGTACTTGGTCTGTAAGCCAAAATAAGAAATGCGCAGAAAAGCGGCTTTATTAGGAATGGTGAGACTGAAAAATCCATATTCATTAGTAGCTGCACCTTTTTTGGAGACTGTATCGAGAATAGTGGCGCCAATGAGTTTTTCGCCCGTTTTTTCGTCCATGATATATCCTGAAATGGTACGTTTATCATCCGTTTGGGAATAGGACAAGAAAGAAAAAAACAAGGCAAGAAAGAGTAGGGTTCTCATTATGAATTTCAAAATTTTGAAACTAAACGCGAAGAAAGGATTTTTATTCGATAAAAAAGATCCCCTGCGCCGGCATAGGAGGAAAGCTTTGCGGTGTTTTGTGCCTCAGTCACCCCCGAAAAACAGCGACTTTAGAAGCTCGTTGGACGGGGTAATTTGACGTGGCAACAAACGCCGCAAACTTGAATCCGAAGACGGATAAAGCCCATAAAATTCCTGCTTTACTTTTCTGTTCAAGGTGATTCGCTTTGTGCTAAATCGTACTTTTGTTTTATGCAAATCACCTCCAAATTCCCTGACATGGGCACGACTATCTTTACGGTCATGTCCAAAATGGCAAACGATTTTCAAGCTATCAATCTAGCACAAGGATTTCCAAATTTTCCTGTAGATGAAAAATTGATTTCAATTCTTCAACATACAGCCAAAGAAAATCCGCATCAATACTGTCCAATGGCTGGTTTGCCGGGTTTATTAGACCAAATCGCGCATCTCACAGAATCAAAATATGGTAGAAAAGTATCACCTGGAAACGAAATTTTAGTTTCGGCTGGTGCTACTCAAGCCATATTTACAACGATTCAAGCTCTGGTTTTCGCAGGAGAGGAAGTTTTGGTTTTGGACCCGAGTTACGATTGTTATGTTTCACCCATAGAATTGGTTGGCGCAAAAGCCGTTCGGATTCCTTTAGGTGATGATTTCATGCCCGATTGGCAACGCATACGAGAAAATTGTTCCGATAAAACTAAAATGATTATTACGAATAATCCCCATAATCCGTCAGGAACGATATGGAAACCGCAAGATTTTATTGAATTAGAAGGATTGTTGGACGACTTTCCGGAATTGATTCACTTGTCGGACGAAGTATATGAACACATTGCATTTGAAACTTTTCATCGTTCTGTCAATCATTTTCCAGCCATCTACGAGCGGTCGGTCGTGGTTTCCTCTTTCGGGAAAACCTTTCATATTACGGGTTGGAAAATCGGTTATCTTCTTGCGCCAGAAAAGTTGTTGAATGAAATTAAAAAAGTGCATCAATTTTTAGTTTTCTGTGTCAATAGTGTCGCTCAACATACACTTGCGAATTATTTATCACAAGTCGATGTGCATTTATTAGCGCAGTTCTATCAAGAAAAAAGAGATCGGTTTTCTGCATTAATGAGAGACAGTCGCTTTGAATTGTTGCCTTGTGAAGGAACGTATTTCCAATTGGCTTCCTACGCTGAAATTTCGGATATGGATGACATTAGTTTCACCAAAGAGTTGGTTCAGAAAGGAGTAGCAACGATTCCTTTAAGTGTTTTTAATGCGGATAACGCAGATCGAAAATTAATACGCTTCTGCTTTGCGAAAACAGACGAAACGTTAAACCAAGCTGCTGATATATTATGCAAAATCTAAAAATTGCCCTCGTTCAATGTGAACAATTTTGGGAAGATAAAGGCAAGAATAGAGAGCAATTTGAAAACCTCTTTAAGGCCTTGGAAGAAGGCGTTGATTTGGTGATTCTGCCAGAAATGTTTGAAACGTCCTTCTCAATGAATACAGAACTAGCAGAAGAATGGAATGCTGAAAATTCAGGTTTAGTTTTCTTAAAAAAGATGAGCGAACAGTACAATGTGGCAATATATACATCCATGATGGTTCGAGAAGAAAATACGTTTTTCAATCGTGGGGTTTTTATTGCAGAGAACGACGTATTCACTTATGACAAACGAAAACTTTTCGGACTGGGAGGAGAAACGAATCACTTTTCCGCAGGAGAATTAGAACAAATCGTAAACTTTAAAAACTGGAAAATTAACCTTCAAATTTGTTACGATTTACGCTTTCCTGAGAACATTAGAAATAGTATTGTTTGTGGTGAACCGCGTTATGATGTCTTGCTCTATGTTGCTAACTGGCCAAAACGTCGATCGACACATTGGCAATGTTTGTTGCGTGCGCGCGCAATTGAAAATCAGGTATTTTGTATCGGCGTTAACCGTGTTGGAATCGACGCTAACGAACTAGAATATGAAGGTTGTTCGGGTTTGATTGATCCGCTTGGCGAGGGCGACTTACTGAAAGATGAGAAGAAAATCAGCTATTTTATTCTGAATAAAGAGCATTTAACAGGCATTCGGAACAACTTACCCTTTCTAAAAGATGCTAATTTCTAGGGTTTAAATTGTTTTTAACATAGATTGCCGTTTATGATATGTTAAGATTATTCGTTTTATCCTTATTTTTGGAATCTATTAAAAACACACTATGAAAAAAGTATTATTATCGTTATCGGTGATTGCATTGACAGGCGCTTTTGCACAAAAAAGCCAACGCATTGTAAAATCATCTGAATTGTCGGTAACTGCCCCGAAATCAGCAGTTCAATCGACATCGAATAACAAGGTGTTGACAACGCTTTGGTCGGATGATTTCTCTACACCTGCTAATTGGACAATTGACAACAGTGGTCAAACTGGAGCCACTTTCGGATGGAACATTAACAATACTCGCGAGGGATGGTGGTCAACGAATCCAACTGGAATGAGTACAAATGGTACCTCCGGAGGAAACAATGCTGAATTAGTAAATGGTAATCCAACATTGAGTCCACCAACTCAGGCATTGAACGTAATTTATACTTTGACAACGGCTCAACCAATTAACGTTGCCAACCTTGGCGGAACGAATCAGGTTTCATTGGAATTCAAACAATTTGGAGCACGTTTCAATGATTTACAAGAGATGCAAATTTCTGTTGACGGAATTAACTTCGTAACAGTCGGTGACAACTTGGACAAATCAGTTCTTTCTCAATCTGGAGGATCTGCTTATCCAAACCCTGAAACAAAATTGGTGAACCTTGCTACTTTTTTACCAGCAAACCCAACTTCAGTTTGGATTCGTTTTCGTTGGACAACTAATTTCCCTGGTTCAGCATCAAACGCAAATGTATGGGTAGCTTACGGATGGTATATTGACGATGTTAAAATCGTTATGAATCCACAAAATGATCTATCTGTCACTTCTAATTTCTGGGGTTCAGCAGGTTTGAATTACTATCAAATACCTACAACTCAAGTTGCTCCAATCGAATTCGAATCACGCGTTTACAATGGTGGTTTAGCAGCACAAACAGGATCTTTCTTGAAAGCAGATGTATTAAGTGGTGCAAATACAGTATACACTGGAACAAGTACACCTACAAACGTTCCTTCTTTGGATACAGCAACTTTAACAGTTTCTACCACATTCACACCTCCAGCAACGGTTGCAAATTACACGTTGAAAAGAAAGGTGACTTTAGGTTATTTGCCAAACGGACAAATCTTAACAGGTTCGTTAACAAATGGTGGTTCTGATTATGTTACAGGAAACAATATCGCAACAACTGGTGGCGCAGGTACAGGAGCTACGGTTAATATTACTGCAACACCACTTGGAACGGTAGCGACAGGAACTGTTACAAATATAGGAACTGGATACACAACAGCCTCAGGAGTAGTTACAACAGGAGGAAGTGGAACAGGGTTATTTTTAGATATTACAGATGATGGTAATGGCGGGGTACTAAGTGTTACCGTAATAAACGGTGGATCAGGCTACTCTGTTGGTGACGTTCTATCAATTGTTGGTGGTAATGGTGATGCTATCTACACTGTTAATTCCGTTTCTGGTGGAGTTGTTACTGCCGCTACGATTAACAATCCAGGTACTGGTTATGCTGTTGGTGATGTGTTGAATATTGTTGATGGATCAGCTTCTTTTACTGTTGCAACGGTAACAAACAACACTGAAGTTACAGATGAAATTCCTGCTAACAACGCAATCGCAGATGTAAACTTTGCTGTTACCAACTACGTTTACGCTCGCGATAACAATGTGTTCTCAGGATCTACCACTAACGGGACTAATGGTTTTGAATCAGGAAACTTATTTGATATCTACCAAGATCAAACATTAAAAGGAATCAATGTTCGTATCCAAGGTGGTTCAGGAGGTTCAACTGTTGGAACAGAGGTGTATGCGAAAATCTATGGCATCGGCGCAACAGGAGAATTCGAATTTATTGAAGAGTCTGCGCCAATTTTAATTGCTAATGCCAATTTGAATGCAATTACTGCAATTCCACTTTTATCTCCAGTTAACCTTTCGGCAGGGAACACTTACCTTGCGGTTGTTGGAGCTTATGGTGCAGGTTTAAGAATTTCTAATGCAGGTGAGTCAGAAGATCAAACTACATTCTTATTGGATTTATCAGATGAAACTTGGTATTTCTCAAATTCTACTCCTGTTGTTCGTTTGAACTTTGACCCAATTTTAGGAGTAAATGAAAATGACAATATCGTAACTGGTGTTAATGTTTATCCAAACCCTTCAAACGGTGTGGCTACCATTAAATTTAACGCGAACCAAGCTGGCGACGCAACAATCGCAGTTTATGACATGGCGGGCAAATTAGTTGCTAACCAAGAAATGACAGTTGGTGTTGGAACAGCTTCAACTCAAATCAACGCAACATCTTGGAATAGCGGTGTTTACTTTGTAAACGTTGCAGTTAACGGAAGCGTTGTTACTAAAAAATTCATCAAACACTAATTCAATTTAGATTTTGACATAAAGCCGGATTCGTCCGGCTTTTTTTGTTTATAGAGAGTTGTAAATAATGGTATATTGGGGGTTATTCGTATCAAGTTTTCTAGCCGCAACCATCTTACCAGTTGCCTCAGAAGCTGTTGTAGCTACCTTGATAGGAACGGGCTATGATCCTTGGATTTGCTTGTTTGTTGCGACAGCTGGAAATTCTTTAGGCGGATTGTTGAATTACGGAATGGGTTATCTTGGCAATCCCAAATGGTTATTAAAAATCGGTGTTACGGTCGATAAATTATCATCTTGGGAAGAGAAAATTAAACGTTATGGAATTTGGTTAGCCTTGTTTACTTGGCTACCATTTATAGGTGATGTTATTGGAGTTGCTTTAGGGTTTTTTCGCGTGAATTTCTTTTGGAGCATGGTTTTCACAGTGATTGGAAAGTTCATGCGTTATGCGGTTTTAATTTACCTCATTGTATTTTGGAAGGCAAGTTTTTAATAACTGAGGGCTGTAATTGCAACTATTTCTATGTGTTAACAGTATTTTAATTAAATTAGTTGACTCAATTAAGCTATGGGAAACAAAATACTCCTTTCTTTCTTTTCCCTTCTTCTATTTTCCGTTAGCTACGGGCAAGACATCCATTGGTCGCAATTCAATGATAATCAGTTATTTCAAAACCCAGGGCATGCAGGTCATTTTGATGGAGATTATCGTTTTATTGGCAATTATCGTGATCAGTGGCGCAGTGTAACAGTTCCTTTTAGTACGTTTTCGATGTCTGCTGATGCAAAATATGGAAATAATGGTGTGGGTTTATTGCTCTTTCATGATCAAGCTGGTGACGGAAAATTTCAGACGATTGAATTACAAGGAAACTATTCACGTTTGTTCAAATTAACCAAAGACTCAACGCATTTGTTGCGTCCTGGAATTAATATAGGAATGAATCATAGACAATTGAACTGGGATAAGCTTTATTTCGATGCACAATATAATGGATATGAATTCGACCCAAGTGCGGCTACTTTTGAAACCTATCAAACTGACCGAAAAACCAACTTTTCATTAGGGTTAGGCGCTGTTTATGAATGGCATAAAAATGATCGTTTCAAAGTAATCACTGGTATAAGTTTGTACAACATCAACCGACCAAATCAAGGTTTTTACAATCAAGTTATTCAACGTGATCGTCGATTTAATCTATTCGCAAAAGGAACCTTTAAAGTTGATGAACATTGGGATGTGGTGCCGAGTATGCAACTGTCTATTCAGGGTGTTTATCGTGAATTGATTTTTGGCGGTTCTGGTAAATATCACTTAACTAATGTGATTGGTAAAAAAGGAGTCTATCAAGCTGCTTATGGTGGGCTTTGGTTTCGAAATCGCGATGCGCTTTATTTCACGCTCGGCTACGATTACAAAGATTTTTTTGCAGGGATTAACTATGACATCAATCTTTCCAAATTAGTTCCCGCAAGTCGCGCCCGTGGAGGGGTTGAGATTGCGGTACGCTACGTCATCAGAACATTCAAACCAAAACGAATCATTCACCGCGTATGTCCAGATTATATCTAGGGTCGTTATTTGTTTTCATTTCTTTCTTCTCCTTTGCACAACCGAAACTTAAGCAATTGGTCACTTTTGCCGACGAACAATACAAAAAAGGAGACTATTACTACGCCCTTTCTTATTACCGTCAAGCCTTACAACAGGATTCAACTTCCGTAGAATTGTTATGGAAAATGGCAGAAACACAGCGTGCTTATAAAGACTATGTAGAAGCAGAAAAATACTACGCTAAAGTTTTTGCACGTGACCAAGAACAAAAATATCCGACAAGTATTCTCTTTTTGGGATTAATGCAAAAACAAAACGGGAATTATTCCGCTGCATTCGAAACAATGAAACTTGCTAAACGTCGCTTTGAAGGAGAAAAAGGAGAATATTGGTATAAAAAAGCAAATCAAGAGGTTGAATCTGCGGCTTGGGCAATTAAAAACTTTTCAGATACTGCACAACCTTTAAAACGACTTCCACTAACGGTGAATTCTTACGATGCGGAATTTGGTCATACCTTTCGAGATGGAAAGCTGATTTTTTCCTCTTTACGAGCAGATTCCGTGAAAGAAAAAAACCAAGAGGTTTATTCCAAAACATATAAAACACATATTTATAGTGCAACAGTTACGGAAAATGGTTTTCAGAAAAATCAAGTGGTTAAAGACTTATTTAACGATAAAATCAGCGCTGGAAACGGCACTTTCTCTTTGGATGGACGACGTTTTTATTTCAGTAATTGTGAAGACGAAGGATTCAATTACCGTTGTAAAATTATGGTAGCAACCTATGAAAACGGTCGTTGGTCACGAGTTGATTCGCTCAAAGGTTCCATAAATCAAGCTGGAAAGAATACCACCATGCCACACGTGACCCGAATGAATGGCGATGAAGTTCTGTTTTTTGTTTCTGACCGAGAAGGAGGAAAAGGCGCTTTAGATATTTGGTATGCAAAATGGAAAGATGGAAGATTTTTAGATCCAATTGCTGTAAACAGTATCAACTCCGAAGACAACGAACTTACTCCTTGGTATGATACCTTAGAGAACAAGTTATATTTCAGTTCTTCGTGGCACTACGGCTTTGGTGGTCAAGATGTGTTCTTCAGCACGAATAAAAACGGAAAATTCACCCCACCGGTCAATGCGGGATTACCCATAAACAGTCCAGCGAACGATCAATATTTTTTCAAACACAAAGACACCTTGCTCGTTTCAACGAATAGAATAGGTAGTTATTATGCTAAAAACCCAACCTGTTGTAGCGATATTTTCGCGTATTTCCCACCGAAAAAAGTTGAAGAAGTTAAAAAAATTGAGGAGGTTAAAGTGGTTGAAGAAGTCAAGAAAAAAGAATTGACTGAAAACCAAAAACGTATCAAACAACGCTTGCCCGTAACGCTCTATTTCCGAAATGACGAACCTGATGCATCTTCTTGGGCTACGACCACAAAACAAAATTATCTCAATACCTATCAATTGTATGTCGGCAGATATGATTATTACAAAACAGAATTGGCCAAAGGTTTAGCACCTGATGTTGCGCAAAAACGTGTAGCCGATCTATCTTGTTTTTTCTCCGATAATGTTGATAAAGGAGCGAAAGATTTAATTATGCTTACCGAAATGATTAAGGCAGAATTAGAATTAGGTTCAGCAGTAACTTTATTCATTAAAGGATTTGCAAGTCCAGTAGCTAAAACAGATTATAACGTCAATTTGACAAAACGTCGAATCAGTTCTTTGATCAATTTTTTCAATGAATATAACAATGGTGAATTAACGAATTACGTTTCGGGCACGGCTGCCAATGGTGGAAAACTAACCTTCACCTTTGCACCTTTCGGAGAATATACAGCAGACCAAACTACAAGTGACAATACCAAGGACCAAAGTAATTCGGTTTTCTCCAAAGAAGCGGGAATTGAACGAAAAATTCAGATTGAAAACATCAGTTTCGATAAAGACGAAAAAATCTTCCCATTCCTATGTCAAAACCCGGTGTTTACAGCAGGAACAGTAAAAAAAGGAGATCTAATTACAGGAACATTCACCATCAACAATATCATGACGGACAAACAAACTTTTGAATTAGTTAGTAACTCTAAAGATTTGACAGTCAGTTCAAAAACATATACAGTAGATGGTTTTTCTAAAGCAATTATTCAGTTCACCTTAAAAACTACTGATTTGAATGGATTGAATAAACAATCGTTTTTATTGAAAGTGGACGGATTTGAGGTAAATTCGGAGTTTTTTATTACCTCAGAAGTGAAATAAATGGAAGTTGCAGTAAAAGAACCAAAGACCCGATTACAGTTCATCGACATGGCACGAAGTATTGCCATTATTTTGATGTTGGAAGGCCACTTTGTAGATACTTGTTTAGCGATGATTTATCGCCGTCCAGCTGAATTTCAACGTTTTTCGAATTGGAATTATATCGCTTACGACGTTTGGGAATACATTCGTGGTTTTACTTCTCCGATGTTCTTAACGCTTACAGGTGTGGTGTTTGTTTACTTGCTTTTAGGCAAAGATGAAGTTCCCTACTTCCAAAATCTTCGGGTAAAAAAAGGGTACAAACGTGTAGTTGAACTGTTTTTTTGGGGTACACTTTTACAACTTAGTACTTTTCACGTTCTTCAATGTATTTCAGTAGGGATTCTAATTATTTTAATTACTTATGGAATTTACCATTGGATTAAGGTTATACCGATTTGGATTTATTTCTTCGTTCTTGGTACGGTGTTTTTTCTGCTTTATTTACAAGTAAACAAGTTGCCAGAAAGTTGGCCGACTAATGCTCCGGAGTTCATTCAGAACATGATTCGTGCTCCTAAAAACCGTTCGTTGTTTCCTATTGTCCCGTCATTAGGTTATACGTTTTATGGTGCATTTTTAGGTTCTTTGTTTTTCCACTTTAAGAATCAAGTGTTGTCCTATAAGTTCGCGGCTATAATTGGTGGAGTAGGAGCAATACTTTATTTCTATCCGGATTTTATTCTCAACAACATCAATAAATACGTTTTGATGGGCTCATTTAAAAAGCTCGTTCACATCGATTGGTTGTATGTTCGTGTTGGGATGGTGATGATGGTACTCGGGATTTTGATAGCATTCAATAAAACGGTCGGCACTATTCGTCAGAATTTCTTCCTAAAAATGGGACAAAACACGCTTACTATTTTTATAATTCACTTTATTATTCTATACGGAAGTTTGCTTCGTTTGGGAATTAACGACTATTTCTATCACGGTCTAAAACCTTGGCATGCCGCACTTGGCGCCTTAATTTTTGTCTCTTTCTTCGCGGTGTTAATCAATTACATCGAGGAGGTGAAACAACGCCTTTCTTTTATCTTAGACCCAATAAAGAACTTCTGGGCGAAAGTGTATAAATTGAATTCGTAATTTACAACTGTGAAACCCACTAATTTTTTCGAATGGTTTTCGAAGAAAAGATTTTGAAACAGTTCAAACTTCTAAACAGCGATTTTTGATTTCCATCAAATGGCTTCCACCCAATCTCCGTTATCACGAATTAATTGGATTAGGGCATCAACCGCTTCGTCTTCTTGAACATTTCTTTTTACCACGGTTTTTTCCTTATATAAAGTGATTTTTCCAGGGCCTGTACCAACGTATCCATAGTCAGCGTCTGCCATTTCTCCCGGTCCATTGACAATACATCCCATAATTCCGATTTTTATTCCCTTTAAATGCGATGTTTTCTCACGAATTTTCGCAGTCGTTTCCTGTAAATCAAATAAGGTGCGACCGCAAGAAGGACAAGAAATGTATTCCGTTTTTGAAATACGTGTTCGAGTTGCTTGTAAAATGCCAAATGCCGTAGAGTTGACCACTTTAGCCGCTTGATTGGAACGAAGCCAAATTCCGTCACCAAAACCGTCAATCAGCATGATACCAGCATTAGCAGAAACGTGTAATTGAAAAGTTTCCTCGTCATCACTATCGTTGTCATAAAAATGAATTACTGGTTGATTTAGATTTTTTTCGGCGTAATCCAAATAAAATTTGCGAAAAACTTGGGTGGTATTGCTATAATTTGAACCAAGAACGAGAATGACATTTTTATAGTTAGCTAAGTTTTCAGGCAGCTCATCTTCAGGTTTTAAAGCAATGAAAAACTCCTGTTCAAACTTCATTTCCTCCAATTCATCAGTGCCAACAATTGGATAAAAACCTGGCTTTTCGGAGTAATTAGTTATCCAATTAGTATAGTCTGCTATTACACGCAAGGTTCCCGGCAATTCAAAATCGAGCTTATTCTGACCAATATAAACGTAGTCAGCAGCCAAATCCATGATATTCCATTTATCTAAAGGAACGGAGTAATTATACCCAAACGCGAAGAAGTGACTAGGTTTTAAATTGGTTTTATTCGAAACATCTGCCACGACCACAGGAACGTGTTTTCCACCAATATTCAAGATTTCTTTTCGCTCCTTTCTCTCGTGTTGAAATGGATTGAATAAGGTTGATGCGTCTAAATTTCCTACAAATTCTTTTACATTTTTACCCTCGTATTTTTCCACCAATTTTCTTGCAACGGGGATTTCGTTTTCAGGAGCTTCCGTTAACGATACCCGAACAGTGTCTCCTAATCCGTCTTCCAATAATGCTCCGATTCCGACCGCAGATTTAATGCGCCCGTCTTCTCCATCACCAGCCTCTGTAACGCCCAAATGCAAAGGATAACAGCGTCCGTTTTTAAGCATTTCTGCCACTAATAAGCGATACGCCTGGACCATCACCAGCGTATTACTCGCTTTCATGGAAATCACTAAATTTAAGAAATCGTTTTTCTCACAAATGCGAATGAACTCCATGGCTGATTCCACCATTCCCTCGGGTGTATCACCATAACGACTTAATATTCTGTCCGAAAGTGAACCGTGATTGGTTCCAATCCGCATGGCAGTTCCATTTTCCTTACACAATTTTACTAGCGGCGTGAACTTCTCTTCAATACGGTTTAACTCGGCTTGATAGCTTTCATCGGTGTAATCAATCTCCTCAAATTTCTTCTTATCCGCATAATTTCCTGGATTAACGCGCACTTTTTCGACCAGTTTTGCAGCAACTTCAGCCGCGTTTGGAGTGAAGTGTATGTCCGCAACTAGAGGAGCTGAATATCCTCTTTCAACAAGTTCCTTTTTGATTAAACCCAAATTTTCCGCCTCTTTTATACTTGGGGCAGTTAAGCGAACCAACTCACAACCTGCATCAATCATACGAATAGACTGCTCCACAGAACCTTGAGTATCCATGGTGTCCGTTGTGGTCATCGACTGCAAGCGAATGGGATTTTCTCCCCCCATTTTAAGGTTACCAATGCGTACTTCAACAGTTGGAAGTCGTTTGCGATTCAGGAGGTCAATGCAGTAGTTCATATTTGGCTATTATGGAGAAACAAGAAATTAGAATTTTAGTTCGCGCAAAAGTAGTCATACCGAAAGGAATTCGAAATAAAGTTCATTTCGGACACCTAACTTTAAAAATTAGTCGAAAAGTTTTAATTCGCTACCAAGCAACAGAATAAGTAAACTCGCGTGCATTTCCATCTTCTAGAAAATGAATTCCGGGCTTGTTTGAAAAATCGTTTTCAAAATTGGAGTTATCCGTCCAACCCCACCAAGGTTCAATACACAAAAAAGGGGCATTCGGCTTCTTCCAAATTCCCAAAGCTGTCATATTCTCTGAGCTAACTTTGACATGGGAGGAAGTCTTCTTATGTTTTAAGAAGATTTCTGTGCAACTCGGTTGCATGAAAATAAGCGCATCATCTTTGAATAGTTCTTCTGTTAAATCCATAGAATCCGAAATTCCAAGTTGTTGAGTCGTTCCGTTCAGAAGTCCTGATGTAAGATAATGTCGGGTTTGCTCAAAGGAACTATTGAATGAAAGGAAATAATCAGAAATAGGGCCGTCGATATGAAATGCTGGATGAACACCAATTGAAAAATACAGTTTCTCGTTGGGAATGGAAACCACTTTGTGACGAATCAAAAGTTCATTATCCGATAACTCAAAGCAGATAAACAATTGGAAACCAAAAGGGTATTTATCTTTATCCATTCCCTCACTTGACAATTTGAAGGTGACCGAACTTGTTGTTTGCTCTACAACTTCAAATTCTGAATCGCGGGCGAAACCGTGTTGTGAAAGTTGGAATTGATTTTCTCCGTAACGAAAAGTGTCATCCTTCAAACGTCCCACAATTGGAAAAAGTACGGGAGCGGTTCGAGGCCAAATACTGTCGTCTCTTTTCCAAATTATCGGATTTCCATCAGAAGTTAAAGAAGTCAACTCTGCACCAAAGGAATTTACTTCAGCTTTTGCTTTTCCAGCCGATAAAAGAATCATTTAAATGTAATTATCTAGGTTCTATTACCGTGACGAAGCCGTGTTTATTAAAGTCTGTTCCACCGTACATTTTGCCCGTCATTTGGTAAAAATATACACCGTCAGCCACCATAGCTCCACCATTGTTGGTGCCGTCCCATAGCAAAGTTGGAGTTGCTGCATCTTTATTTCTGTCGCAAACCACATTACCCCAACGGTTTTGGATTACAATGTGAAACTCAGAGAATGCATCAAAAGGCAAAGTAAATAACTCGTTCGCACCATCGCCATTAGGAGAGAAGACGTTTGGTAAAATCAAATCAGGATCCTTAACTTGTAACAAAACAGAATGAGTATCCACACAACCTTGCGAATTACGAACCTTCAACAAAATAGTATAATAACCACCAACAGGATAAGTGCTATTTTGAGAATTCATTCCAGGTACGGTTGAATTTAAACCATTACCAAAATCCCAAATTGATTGGACAATGCTTCCAGACTGGGTGGTTGAAGTATTCGTGAATACAACATTCCCATTCGCTTCAGCAGGATTTGGATTGATGGTAAAGTCAGCTGTTAATCCTCCATCAACAACTGTAATAGGATTTAGAACAGTTGGAACTTGACAACCTTGATTGTCAAACAAAATTACGGACACAGGATAGGTTCCTGGTGCCCCGTATGAATAAATAAAGTCTAAACTATCCATTATGATTGTCCCGTCGCCCAATGTCCATTGAACACTGGATACGTTGTTCGGGTTATTCACCACAAATTGTGCGCCTTGTGCACAGATTCCTGCATTCTGCACCCATTGAGGATCACCTTCAGGCCCACCAATTGTTAAGAAATCAACCCATTGAGTTGTGTCTTTACATCCATAGGAGTCAGTCACAATAAGGCGCAAGGTGTATGTTCCGGATTGAGAATAAATGTTAGACGGATCTTGAAAATTAGATACAGCACCATCACCAAAAGCCCATGACCAATTGGTTATATTTCCATAAGAAATGGATTCGTCTGTAAAATTTGCGGTTACAGGAGGGCATGTAAAGTTCCCAAATTGATCGACTGTTAGACCCGATAAAGTTGTATCCATGTCAGCATGTGGAATCGATATGGTAATTAAGTTCCCGATGGTATCTTTACATCCATTGGCATCGGTAGCAACTAAAGTCACCGTATGAGTCGCAGAGGTCTGAGTAGGTCCAACAACAGACTCAGTAAATGTTGCAGATACGTTTGGAGTTGTCGAAAGTGGTGTACCATCGATAAACCATTGATACGTCATAGGTTCTAAACCAGTAGATGTGTTGTTTGTATTTATAGTTCCACCATTGCAAATGACATTATCAACCGAAAAGAATGGGTTCGGTTGGGTAATTGAAATTTGTGCTGGAGCAGGAGATGATTTACATCCAAATTGATCAACTACAGTAGCATAACAATAAAATGTGCCAGCTGCGTTGAATGTGTGTGAAACAGGAGTGGTTAACGAATTAGAAACTATTGTGTCGTTTACATCGGAGAAAACATATTCCACGCTAGTTAATGGTAATCCATTGAGTGAAATCGAGTTCGCGCTCGTAAATGAAACTGGGAAAAGGGCACAACCCAATGCTGGGTCGGGGTTGGTGGCCACTGTGGCAAACGGAAGGTTCAAAACAGTAATTGGTAAACTTGTGGAAGCAGAACAACCCGCACTATTTGTTGCTGTTAAGGTAATGATGTAGTTGCCTTCAGTGGTGTAGGTGAATTGACCCGCTCCCGTTGCATCGCCATTAACAGTTAAAGGTGGCGTAGTCCCCATATCATAAACCCAAGTAGAAATTGGATGAGGAGTAGGTTGCTGATCCCAAGTTGTACTTAAACTGGTTAAATTTAACGGACTGTTTTTACAAACGGAATCATTACTCAACGCAAGACCTGGCGTCAATCGCGAGACATGGATAATATTAGTAGTACTATCACTACAACCTGTCGTGTAATTATAAATAACTTGTTCGACGGTGTATGAACCATATTGGGTATAGCTGTGACTGGCATTACCAGCACTCAGCCCATCGAGTACATTATCGTCCAAAACCAAACTATCCGTTCCGTCTCCCCATTTCCAGATCATAAGGATGTCATCAGTTGTAATACCATGTGTTGCTTCATCAGCTACATTAAGGGTGACAGGTAAACTATTCGGGTTACAGAAGAGCGTAACATCAGGGGTAAATTTTGAAATAGGGGCTTTGATATAAACCATGGAATCCACTTCGATAGTATCCTTACAACCACGAAAATCAACAATGAGTTTAACGTCAAAATACCCAGTGTCAGAAGTGAATTGATAATTCGGATTCGCTTGAGTGGACGTTCCATCTGTAAAATCCCATTCGTAGGTTATTTCGGTCGGCGAAGGATTGGGAGGTGTAGTGACAACATTGGAGGTAAAATGAAAATCAGTTTTAATACAATTTTGAAGAGAATCAACAGAAATATTCAAGGAATTGATTTGTCCAACGGTGATATAGTCCGTAATTGTTTCTGTATCGGTACAACCTGACTGTGTAGTAACCGTCAATGTTACAGAATAAATCCCAACTCCATAACTCACAACCGGAGGATTAGGACCATTGAAGGTATTAGGTGTGCCCCCGCCAAAATTCCAACTATAAGAAACAATAGGATTATTAGTAGGGTTTGGACTAGTTGAAGTACTCGTAAACTGCACTCCTAAAGGGTTACACCCGCCAGTTTTATCTGCTGTAAACGAAGCCACTGGGTCGGAAACAGTAATGAAAGCGGGCTGCGTGGTCGATCCCGAACATCCAGTTGAAGTGGTCATCGTTAAAGTAACATCATAAGTGCCGTTAACGGAATAGGTATGAGCTGGAGGTGTTGTCCCTGTAAATGTTGGAGTTCCGTCTCCAAAATCCCATGTATAAGTGACGCCACCTGTTGACGTGTTCGTGAAAGTTACAACGGAAGGTGCGCAGTTATTTGTTGGTGTTCCAGTGAAACTTGGTGTAGGAGTTGGTTGAACATTGATTTGAGATTGTGTACTACCAGAACAACCACTAATCGTATTTTGTGAAGCTAATTGAATCGTGTATGGGCCAGCTGTTGTAAATGTAATTTGTGGATTTTGTGAAGATGAACTTGTTCCGTTCGAGAATGACCAACCGGTGGAAGGAGTTACCTGCCAGTTCCAACTATTAGCACCAGCCGTTGAGGCATCAGAAACCGTTACAGCTTGACCAATACAAGCAATTTGAGGTGCTGTAATTCCTGCCTGATAATTCGAGACAACCACAGGCTGTGTGATTGTGCTTGAGCAGCCATTGACCACATCGTTTACGGTCAAGGTTACGTTTACTGTTCCGAGGGAGGAATAGGTTTGGGCTGGTGGATTTTGTAGATTAGAGGTTTGTTGATTTCCAAAGTTCCAACTGTAGGTAAACCCAGCTCCAGTTTGTGAAGTATTATTGAAACTAAGAGTTAAAGGAACTGTGCAACTCGCTCCTAATATTGTAAACCCAGCGGTTGGTTTTGCTTTTACGGTGATGTAGGCAGCTTTAAATTCGTTGTCTGTTGCTCCACTTGCATTTTGTGCCACCAAGGTAACAGGGTAAACCCCCGGAACTTCATAACAATAAACGTAGGTAGTAGTTGCACCCGGCACAGGACCACTCACTCCACCGTCTCCGAACGACCAATTGTATTGAACAATCCCAGGACCTCCATTTGTGGTAGAAGTAGAGGTGAAAGTAACACAATCTCCCGCGCAAACTGTTGTAGGAGAGGCCGTAAAGTTCGCAATTGGGTTCTGAGAAAACAGTAAATTTTGGGTAAAAAATATGATAAAGAGAGCGAAAAGTTGCTTCATAATTTCTTTAGCTTTGGTTTAAGAAGGGGTAAATATAAAAAATAGACCGTTACCTTTTCTAAAAAGTTGCATAAGAAATACTTATTTAAAAACACCTATTGCATAAATGAAGAAAACCATTTTTTCAACTCATTTTCATCTCTTTTGGAACGATTAGCAACATCCAATAGCTGACTTTCATTAATTTTTCCCAATCCAAAATATTTTGCATGCGGATGTCCGAAATACCAACCACTTACTGATGCTGTTGGCGTCATTGCCAACGATTCAGTTAATTCAACACCAACATTTTCAGTAGCATTAAGCAACTTAAAAATTCCTAATTTTTCTAAGTGATCTGGACATGCTGGATATCCTGGAGCTGGACGTATTCCTCGATAATTCTCTTGGATTAATTCCTCGTTGCTAAAGTTTTCTTGTGCATAGCCCCAAAATTCCGTTCGCACCCTGAAATGCAAATATTCCGCAAAGGCTTCTGCTAATCGGTCAGCTAAGGCCTTCAACATGATAGCGCTATAGTCGTCGAATTGTGCTTCAAACTCAGCTATTTTATGTTCAATCCCAATTCCCGAAGTAACCACAAACGCTCCGATATAATCATTCACATTACTTTCCTTTGGAGCAATAAAATCAGCTAAAGCGAGATTGGGTTGACCAGCAGCTTTTTTGGTCTGTTGTCGCAAGCTTGTTTGGGTATAAAGCACATTAACTCGGCTTTCATCTTCATATATTTCGATATCATCCCCCTTCGAATTGGCAGGAAAAAGACCAAAAACACCTTTATGTTGCAGCCAATTTTCTTCCTTAATTTTAATCAACATAGCTTGCGCGTCTTCGTATAATTTGGTAGCTTCTTCTCCAACAATTTCATCGGTTAAAATTTTCGGATAACGACCGTGTAATTCCCAAGCTTGAAAGAAAGGTGTCCAGTCAATAAATGGCTCTAAATCAGAAGTTTTAACTTCGTTTAGAATTGTAACTCCTAACATGTTTGGTTTGAAAACTGAGGCGTCATCAAAGTGCAGATTCAATCGGTTTTTCCGCGCTTCTTCAATGGATAATAGCGTTTTATTCGCGCGATGTGTTTCGTGGTGTTCTCGTAATCGCGCATACTCCATTTTCAAATCTGAGACAAACTGTTCTTTCTTATGTCCCAATAGACTCTCAGCCACTGTAACCGCACGTGAGGCATCCAAAACATGAACAGTCTGACCAGAACTATAAAATTGATCAATTTTTACTGCTGTATGTACTTTTGAAGTGGTCGCCCCACCAATCATTAACGGAATGGACAATCCAGCGCGTTGCATTTCTTTGGCAACGTGTACCATTTCGTCCAACGACGGCGTAATCAATCCACTCAATCCGATTATATCGACTTGTTCTTTTATCGCCGTTTCAATGATTTTTTCGGTGGGAACCATTACACCTAAGTCAATGATTTCGTAGTTGTTACATCCTAAAACGACACCAACAATGTTTTTTCCAATATCGTGTACATCCCCTTTTACGGTAGCCATTAAGATTTTTCCTGCGCTTTGAACCGCTCCAGACTTTTCTGCCTCAATAAACGGTTGCAAATAAGCCACCGCCTTCTTCATCACGCGCGCCGATTTCACCACTTGAGGTAGGAACATTTTACCACTTCCAAATAAATCGCCAACGGTATTCATTCCCGCCATTAATGGGCCTTCAATCACCTCAATCGGACGTTTGAACTGGTGACGACATTCTTCCACATCTTCGTCAATAAATTCAACAATTCCTTTCACCAAAGCATGCGCTAAGCGATCGTTTACCGGTGCACTTCTCCAAGCTAAATCTTGTTCTTTTTTCTTCGTTTCCCCTTGAAAGGTTGCTGCGAATTCCAACAAGCGTTCTGTAGCGTCTTCACGGCGGTTCAACAACACATCTTCCACATATTCAAGCAATTGTTTGTCTATGTCATCATACACCTCAAGCATGGATGGATTGACAATTCCCATATCCATTCCATGTTGAATTGCATGGTATAAAAACGCTGAGTGCATCGCCTCACGCACTTTATTATTTCCCCGAAACGAAAACGATACATTAGAAACGCCACCACTAACATGCGCACCAGGCAGATTTTCACGAATCCATTTTGTAGCACGAAAGAAGTCCACCGCATTGTTATTGTGTTCCTCCATTCCAGTTGCTACGGGAAAAATATTTGGGTCGAAAATGATATCCTCCGCTGGGAATTGAACCTCATTAACCAGTAAGTCATAAGAGCGCTTACAGATTTCGATGCGACGTTCGTAGGAGTCTGCTTGACCTTGTTCGTCAAAAGCCATCACAATGATCGCAGCTCCGTAGCGCTTGATAGTTTTCGCCTGTTTTAAGAAATTGCCTTCCCCTTCTTTTAACGAAATCGAATTGACGATTCCTTTACCTTGAACGCATTTGAGACCAGCTTCAATGATTTCCCACTTGGAACTATCAATCATTATCGGCACGCGAGCAATGTCTGGTTCGGCAGCAATTAAATTTAGAAAACGCACCATCGCCGCTTTTCCATCAATCATGCCTTCGTCCATGTTGATATCAATGATTTGTGCACCGCCTTCCACTTGTTCTTTTGCAACACTTAAGGCAGATTCATAATCTCCTTCCTTTATCATTCGGAGGAAAGCTTTTGAGCCAGTAACATTTGTACGTTCGCCGACGTTGACGAAGTTGCTTTCTTTTGTAATTATGAGTGGTTCGAGACCGGAGAGCTTAAGTTTCATGCTTGATTGTGAATAAATTAAGTTAGTTAAGAGTTATGGGTTAAGGGTTAAGGGTTATGAGGTTCATTAGTTGATTTTTGACTGAGTTTATTTTTGGAAGTTATAATACTACTTATTAACATTCTTTTTATTTCTGAGGATTTTTGATGTTGGGTTTTAAAATCAAATTCATTTAGGTATTTCGCATCATACAAAAGTTCTAACCAATATTGAGTTTCATCACACACTTTGAGCGATACCGAAAGTTTATGTACGAAATCTTTTGTGCTTTGTGCATAATTGGCTTCACGAATATTGGCTCCAATAGAAGTAGAAGATCGAATTAATTGTTTGCTCAATACAAATTCATTTTTGGCAATCAAACCTTTGTAAACATTTATTGAACTTAAGGCAAACTCATAACTTTTTGTTTTTAAAATACTGTCTTTCATATTACTTTTTAGACTTAAGTTACTGAAATAGTACAATTGAATAACTAATTCAGATAAAAATAATCTAGTATTAAGCCACAAATTTTATTCACTCACACTGCAAAGAGACATCACTCTGCACTCTGCCACGCAAGGCTGGACGCTACATTTTTCTCCCGAAAATTATCGGGGCTCCACTATTCATT
Source organism: Bacteroidota bacterium (assembly GCA_039795265.1). Lineage (GTDB taxonomy): Bacteria > Bacteroidota > Bacteroidia > Flavobacteriales_D > Crocinitomicaceae > UBA952. The sequence goes on from JBDKEM010000034.1 coordinate 87,364, forward strand.
CCGCCACGCAAGGCTGGACGCTACAATTTTCTCCCAATAATTATCGAGGCTACAACTTTCACTTTTCACTTTTAATTTTTCACTATTAACTCATTCTAAATTACCGAAGGAGTATATTTTCTCGCCAATTCCGCGATTGCTTTAATGTGCTCTGGAGTTGTGCCACAACAACCACCGATGATATTTACCAACCCTTCGTCGAGGAATTCTTTGATTTGTTTCGCCATTAGTTCAGGTGTTTCGTCGTATTTCCCAAATTCGTTTGGAAGTCCTGCATTTGGATGGGCACTCACTGCAAAGGGGGCTTTCTCTTTTAGAACTTGCAAATACGGACGCATCATCGACGCTCCCAAAGCGCAATTTAATCCTACACTCAGTAAAGGAATGTGTGAAATAGAAATCAAAAACGCCTCTGTAGTTTGACCTGTCAACGTCCGTCCACTTTGGTCAGTTATTGTTCCTGAAACCATTATTGGCAAACGTTTTCCAAGCTCATCAAACACCTCTTCAATGGCGAACAATGCTGCTTTTGCATTCAACGTATCAAAGACAGTTTCTACTAAAAGCAAATCCACTCCGCCCTCAATTAAGGCCTTGGATTGTTGTTTGTAGGCAGTCACCAATTCGTCAAAACTAATCGCTCGAAAACCAGGGTCGTTCACGTCGGGAGAAAGGGATGCCGTTCGGTTGGTAGGCCCAATGGAGCCTGCTACATAGCGTGTTCGGTCGGCAAATTCACTTGCCACCTCTTGTGCAATTTTGGCACTTTCAAAGTTGATACGATAAACAGCGTCCTCCAAATCGTAGTCGGCTTGTGCAATGGTTGTTCCTGAAAACGTGTTAGTTTCAATGATGTCTGCTCCGGCCTCCAAATAAGCACGATGAATCTCTTTTATAATGTCTGGGCGGGTAATGGACAGCAAATCATTATTTCCTTTCAGCGGTTTGTGATGTCCCTCAAAAGCGCCTTTTCTGAAGTCGTCTTCAGTCAGTTGATAGCGTTGAATCATCGTCCCCATAGCGCCATCCAGCACTAGAATTCTATTTTTTAAAGCGGTATAAATATCTTCCTTCATGTTATAATAAGGTATAAGGAAGAAGGGTAGAGAAAAAAACTACAACTTATCTCTCCAGTTTCATACGATTAAAACTGATAGGATTTGGCACCTTTTCAATAATAAATGACAGGTTGCCAAGGTTTCGTAGGGCCAGTCCCTTCACCTTTCTTCATAAGTATATTTCAAAAAACGAGTCGCAAATGTACTACCTTTACCTCAAAAAGCAGTTCGATTAATGAAAAAAATGCTTCGTTCGTTTGGTTTTGCGTTAGAGGGAATCGTTTATTTGTTGCGCACTGAGCGTAATTTTCAAGTGCATTTTTTTCTCTTTTGGGTTTTATTAATTACTGCATTTTTCTTCAAAATCAACTCCTCGGAATGGCTTGCGATACTGATTTGTTCAGCGCTTGTTTTTTCGCTGGAAGCCGTGAATACTGCCATTGAAATCCTGTGTAACAAAGTACAACCGCATCACGATCCACAAATCAAAACAATAAAAGACATCAGTGCTGCCGCTGTGGTAATTAGTGCCATTTTGAGCGTTGTGGTGGCGCTTGTGATTTTTGTGCCGAGGATTTCACATTTCATTGAAGAACATGGATGGCTATGAAAGGAAACTCCTTTTTTCATCAAAAGTCAAAACACTAGATGGCTTTTAATTGCGATTTAACTCTGAATAGAAAGCGTTCTTTTTTAACTTTTTTTTACTTTTGGTCGTTCTATTACGCTTATTAAGTCGATCTTATGAGTAGTATGGCATCGTATTTGCCAAAGAGCGTCAAAAAAATTAAACTATGAAACACGCATTCTTAACTAGCATCTTTCTTATCGCTTCAATCTTTTCTTTTGCTCAAGAAGAAGCTCATGGTACCGATTTGAAAAACCTTCCTTCCGTTCAATTAAAAGACATGAAAGGTAAAACTGTGAATACTGCAGACCTCGCAAAAGACGGACCGGTTGTAATCAGCTTTTGGGCAACGTGGTGCGCCCCATGTAAAAAAGAACTCAATACCATCCATGAGCTTTACGACGACTGGCAAGCAGAAACGGGAATTCGTTTGGTAGCTATTTCCATCGACGACGAAAAAACGAAAAGCCAAGTTCCAGTTTACGTGAACGGAAAAGGTTGGGATTTTCAAGTGGTTATGGATCCGAACGGTGACTTCAAACGCGCAATGGGCGTCAACAATGTTCCGCACACTTTCCTCATCGATAAGGACGGAAAAATCGTTTACTCGCACAACAATTACGCGCCGGGAGATGAAGAAAAATTGTATCAAGAAATAAAAAAATTAAGTGGTAAATAAATTACGTAAGTCCGGTTTCATCGCCGGATTTTTTCTTTTGAATTTGAGTGTATCCTTCGGTCAGGCTTCGCTCACAGGAAACGTTGAAAGTACTTTTCAATACTTGAACAATGACAGTATAATTGGTGCCAATCAACCAACCGAAAAGGCCTTAATCAATTCCTACATGAATGTCTTTTACACGCAAGGAAACTTCAAGGCTGGACTTCGATTTGAATCGTATCTTCCACACATTCAAGGATATCCCAATCGTTTTGACGGAACAGGATTAGGAATGCGCTACGTTGGCTATGAAAACGACTTTGTGGATATTACGCTTGGTTCGATTTACGAGCAATTCGGTAGTGGTTTGGCACTCCGTAGCTACGAAGATCGCGCACTTGGTTACGACAATTTTATCGACGGAATTCGCTTGAAAGTGACGCCAAAAGCTGGTTTTCAAATCAAAGCTGTTTATGGTTACCAACGTTTTTCATTTCAGCAAGGTAAAATTATTCACGGAGATGGCATTGTGCGTGGAATCGACGCAGAATTACATTTGAACGAAACGTTTTCAAAAATGAAAGAATTTCCTTTAGATGTCGTTCTTGGAACTTCTTTCGTGAGCAAATTTCAAAAAGACAACAACGCGGATTTTAATTTGCCTCAAAACGTTGGTGCCTACGGTGGACGCGCTAAATTGCGTTATAAAGATTTTTATTTCGATGCCGAATACGTGCGAAAAGAACAAGATCCCTCATCGGATAATCAATATGCATTCAATTATGGACACGCGGCTATTTTCAACCTTTCATATACCAAAAAAGGATTAGGGATTTTACTTTCAGGGAAATCCGTTGACAATATGAGCTATCGTTCCGACCGCACCAAGGACTTACAAGATTTGTTCATCAATTATTTACCCGCATTGAACAAAACCCATACCTACAACCTCGTGGCTACCTTATATCCATACGCGACACAACCCTTGGGAGAGGTAGCCTATCAAGCAGACATTCTTTACACCTTTAAAAAGGGAAGTAAACTCGGCGGAAAATACGGTACTACCATCGGATTTAACGTTTCCACAACGCATCAACCGGTTCGTCACACTTCGGGAATCAACCCAAATGATTCTTCTCGTGTTTTCTACGAAGGACGCTTATTTGATAAAAGTGATAGTTTGTTTTGGAGGGACATCAACTTCAATGTAACAAAAAAAATTAATAAACAATTGAGCTTCATTTTTAGTTATTACAACATTAACATCAACAACGACGTTGTGAAAATCTCGAATGACGCTCAAGGAATAATTTCGTCGCACATTGGTGTTATTGAAACCTCCTACAAAATCAATTCAAAAAACAATATTCGTGTCGAATTACAAGGACTCTTTCTTCGTAAAAAACCAGACGGAAGCATTAACGACAAAGGAAATTGGATAACGGGATTGATTGAATACACGATTTCTCCGCACTACTTTTTTAGTTTTATGAACCAGTTCAATTACGGAAATCCAGACGAAAGTAAGCGCGTAAATTACCCAATTGTAACTTGTGGTTATATCAAAGACGCCACGCGAATTACCGTTTCATACGGACGTCAACGCGCAGGATTGTTTTGTGTAGGCGGCGTTTGTCGTTTCGTTCCTGCTAATAATGGTTTGACAGTTAGTTTCACCCACAGTTTTTAAATCGATACCATGAAAGCAATCTATTTTGGACTTTTATCGCTCGTAGTTTTTGGACTTGGTTCTTGTGATCATGTTAAAAACCCATACCCAGAAAAGGTAGTTTTAGAGCTCGATACAACCTTATATCCAGGCGCTTGGAGCGATTATGTTGATAACGAATGGCCTACTTTTACACCAAATACAAACGTGTTCCGAAACGTTTTAATCGAAGATTTCACAGGACATAAATGCGTTTTTTGTCCAGCCGCAGCGGATTTAGCACATGCCCTTCACGAAGCCAATCCGGACAGAATTTATATTGCTTCTATTCATGCTGGACCTACTGGAATTGGGGATTTCCAAACGGTTTCAGCGCCTGATTATCCTGTCGATTTCACGAATCCTGAAGGAGTAGCAATCGGACAATATTTCGGTCAAAATGACGGCGGTTTTCCTGGGAATCCAAGAGGAACGGTTAGTCGAGTGAGCAATGGGGTTATTTTTCAAAGTCCGGCAATTTGGTCGAGCATGTCCAACGCGATTTTGAGCGCGAACGAGTTGAAAGTTAATATTCAATCTAAGTTGAATTATTTCCCTTCCACCAAAGGTGCTTTTTTGCACGTAGAAGTAGAAAAATTGACAACTAATCTTACGAATGAATTAGGAATAGTCACTTATTTGCTTGAAGATTCATTAGTAGGAGATCAGAAAATGGCGGACAACTCGCACAACCATGAATACATTCACCGAGATATCCACCGTGGAAATTTGAATGGACAAGCATTCGGACGACCATTAACCGCTGCCGATATGCAAAATGGAAAGTACTATGTCAACTATAGTTTCAAGGTTCCTAATCAGTTGGACGGCACATTCAACAAGGACAACATGCACCTGTTGATTTACGTTTACGACCGCACGACATGGGAAATCTATCAAGTTATTAAGCAGAAAATTGGGAATTAGCTACATTTGAAGAAAATCAGACAATCGAATGGCTTTAAAACAACAACTTGCCCAAAAACTCGAACAGCGACTTTCTCCTCAGCAAATTCAGTTAATGAAGCTGTTACAAGTTCCGACAATGGAATTGGACCAACGTATCAAGCAAGAAATTGAAGAAAATCCCGCTTTAGAAGAAGGCGCTGAAGAACAAGAAGAAGATTACGACAACGACAATCAAGATTCGGACGACGATGATAACGAAAACGAGGATTTCGATTTGTCTGACTACATTGACGAAGACGGTTCTGACTATAAAACACAAGCCAACAACCACTCCAAAGACGATGAAGAGCGGGTAGTGCCACTTTCTGGTGAGCAATCTTTTCAAGAGAAATTAACTGAGCAACTTCACTTGTTGGATTTGGATGACAAGCAATTTCTTATCGCTGACGTTATTATTGGAAATTTGGATGAATCCGGCTATTTGAACCGTGATTTAGAAGCCATTGTGGACGACCTTGCTTTCTCAATGAACATCGACGCGACAGAAAAAGAAGTTGAAGAAATACTTCACTTAATTCAAGAACTCGATCCAGCTGGTGTTGGTGCGCGCAATTTGCAAGAATGCTTGTTACTTCAAATTCGCAGGAAGCAAGATGGAAATATTGTGCGTTTCACAGCAAAGAAAATTTTAGAGGACTTCTTTGAAGAATTCACAAAGAAACATTATGAAAAGATTGCCAAACGCCTTGAAATCGAGGAGGATGACTTAAAAGACGCCTTGGACGAAATCTTACGACTTAATCCAAAACCAGGTGGTTCCATGCGCGAATCGGCTCGGTCGTATCAGCAAATTATTCCAGACTTCATGCTTTTTGAAAACGATGGGCGTTTGGAATTAAGTTTAAACAGCCGTAACGCACCTGAATTAAAAGTAAGTCGAGAATACGAAAAAATGTTGCGCAACTACGCTGAAGGTGCAAAAACATCCCGCTCCGATAAAGAAGCTTTGACCTTTGTGCGACAAAAATTGGATAGCGCAAAATGGTTCATCGACGCCATAAGACAACGACAACAAACCTTGCTTCTCACCATGGACGCTATTCGTCGTTACCAAGAAAATTACTTCTTAACTGGCGATGAAACACGATTAAAACCAATGATTCTTAAAGACATTGCAGAAATGATTGGCTTGGATATTTCGACCGTTTCGCGCGTTGCCAATAGCAAGTACGTACAAACTAACTATGGAATTTTTCCCTTAAAATATTTCTTTTCGGAATCCCTTTCCACCGATTCTGGAGAAGAAGTTTCGACGCGAGAAGTGAAAAAAATTCTTTCCGAAGCCATTGCCGCTGAAGATAAACGCAACCCACTTCCGGATGAAAAATTGATGGAATTGTTAAACGAGAAAGGCTACAATATCGCACGACGAACAGTTGCTAAGTACCGCGAACAATTGAATATTCCTGTGGCACGAATGCGTAAAGAAATGTAATATGCGAGCACTTTCCCACTTCCTTTCATGGATTTTCCTTCCTTTGTTAATGCCTTTATATGGCGTTCTATTAACCTTATACATTCCTTCACAACCTGAAACTTTGGCAAAATGGTCAATGTATTCCATCCCTGACGAATTAAAGACAAGTATTCTTTATATTTTCTTTGTGTTCGGAGCGCTATTACCTGCGATTTCATTCTTTGAATTGTTTCGTAGGAAATTCATAGGCACCATAGACATGGAAAATCGATTAGAACGTAGTCTGCCTCTAATCATCATGTTAATTTTTTGTTTGTTGTTGTTCGGGATTTTTATTTTCAAAGCACCCAACAATTTGCTTCCAAAGTATTGTTATGCACTTCCTCTATCTGGAGCAATTGTTATGTCTTCCTTTTTATTTATAAATCGCTTCATCAAAATCTCGTTACATGCAGGAGGAGCGGGAATTTTGGTAGGATATTTACTTGCTTTTTTTTCAGAGCAAATCGAATTTGAATTATGGATATTATTGGCTTCAGTTGTGGTTTCGGGACTTACCATTATGGCGCGTTTGTACCTCAATAAACACCTTCCAATTGAAGTCTATACAGGCTGGACCTTAGCGATGTTGATTACGTTTTTAACCAATTTTTGGTATCCTATTGCTTAATTCTTAACTCGTTTCAAGTTACTTTTACCAAACCAAACGGTGCATTCACTTGTACATTATTTATTTTAAAACCCATGATGAAATCGATTTTAAGCTTACTTTTTATTGGATTGCTCATCAGTTCGTGTGGAAATGCTAAAAAAGAGGCGTTTTTAAAACAGATAACTGATTTGGAAAAACAACTTGAAGACATTGAGAAAAATCTTGAAGCGAATCAAATTGACACCATTGCCGGAGTGAAAATTGCAGCAAGTACCGTTGAAAATCGTATTAAACACCATTTGGTGATGGATAAAATCGATTTGGAATTGGGTAGTAAAATGGACGAATTCAAAAGAACGCGGAAGAAACTCAACCCACTTGGTAGCAATTTCAACAAAATTCGTCGCGGTATTGAAGAGGAAAAAATAGCTTTACTCAACCTGAAAACAGATATAGAAAACGGTGCGGGCGAAAAAGAGAAATATGCTGAACACATTGATTTTGAAAAAAATAAAATCGAACAACTCCAAGTGCTTCTTGATGACTTTTTGCGCAGCCGAAAAGAATTTTATGATGCTTTCAATCGTCTATATCCTGAATTGTATCACCTTTCAATGACCCTTTTAGAAAAGGATAAAAAACACTAATTATGTTACTGCGCTTACTTTTAATTCTTGCTTTTTTACCTGTCTTTTCTTTAACAGCACAGTCAGAAACGGACATACAACTGGCGCAGTACTATTATTCAAATGGAGAATTTGACAAGGCCGCTTCCTATTATGAGAAATTGTACAGTTCTTCTCCGACAAAAGTCTATTTTACACGATACTATGAGTGTTTAATGGAGATGAAAGACTATAAAACAGCAGAGAAAATCCTAAAAAAACAAGTTGCTGCCAATAAAACGGATAATGAGCTCAAGGTAATGTTTGGTCAATTTTATGAAGATGCTGGTGACCCTCAAAAAGCTAAAAAAACGTGGGATGAAATCATCAGTGATTTACCCGCAAATCCGTCCATTATCATTAATGTTTATCAAGCTTTTGTCGCAAGAAATAAAACGGATTACGCACGCTTTGCACTGGAACGAGGTCGAAAATTGATGCCCCAGTATCCTTTTAATTTTCAATTCGCTGACTTCTATGCCTTAACAGGGAATAAACCTGAAATGATTCGAGAATATTTGGATTATTTGGAAACTCAACCAACCATGTACGAATCTATTCAAATGGCAATCAACCAGCGAACGGATTTAAGCAATTCTGACGGACCCGATTTTATTGCCTTGAAAGAAGCCTTGTTGACCAAAATTCAAAAACCAGGCGCGCAAATGGTTTATTCTGAAATGTTAATCTGGTTGTATATCCAAAACCGTAATTTCGGTGGAGCTTACACACAAGTTGTTGCATTAGATAAGAAAAATGGAAACTCTGGAATGCGTGTTTTTGACCTCGGACAAATTGCCTTGGAAAATAAAGACTTTGAAAACGCCAGAAAATGTTTCAATTATGTGTTGGCGTTGGGCGCGCAAAATGAAAATTACTTATCTGCGATAAAGTCATTGTTAAATACGCGCTATCAGGAAATTGTAACGAATAGAAGTTACACCACGGAAGAAATAAAAAATGCGCTTTCAGATTATGAAAATGCGTTTACACAGTTAGGAAAAAGCCGTTCGACATTACCAATCATCACGGAATATGCACACATTCAGGCTTATTATGCCAACAATGCGGCAGAAGCAATAAAAATCTTAAATGAAACCTTAACTTATCCTGGTTTAACGGACATCCAACGGGCATCGCTAAAGATGAAATTAGCGGATATTCAAGTACTCGACGGCGATATTTGGGAGGCTTCGCTTTTGTACATGCAAGTCGATACGGATTTTAAATACGAAGCCATTGGCAACGAAGCAAAATTTAAAAATGCGCGGATTTTCTATTATGACGGCGAATTCGATTTCGCACAATCTCAGTTAAACGTCCTTAAAGAATCGACTTCAAAAGTGATTGCCAACGACGCGATGCAATTGTCCTTGTTGATTACTGAAAACTTTGGTTTGGATAGTAATTTCCAAGCAATGAGTTGGTTTGCAAAAGCTGATTTATTTATTGAACAACATAAATACGATAGTGCCTTTCAACTATTCGATAGTATTCACACCAACTTTCAATTTCATTCATTAGCGGACGATATTCTTTATCGAAAAGGTCAAGCAATGGAAATCCAAGGTCAATGGGAAAAGGCTATGGGTTACTACGATGACCTGTTAAAGCTGTATGCAACCGACATTCTTGCTGACGATGCACTGTTTCGATTGGGCGATATTTATGAAAATGTGTTGAAAGACAAAGAAAAAGCATTAGTGAATTACCGACGAATTTTAATAGACCAGAAAGGAAGTCTTTATTCAGCTGAGGTTAGAAAAAGAATTCGGGTGCTTCGTGGCGATAAAGTGGTGGAGGGCGAAGAGGAGCTTTAGGTTTTTTTTGATTGCGAATTATAGATTACAGATTACAGATTGCGGATTGCGGATTGCGGATTGAAAATTTGCTAATTTGCTAATGTTTGTTCTTGTGTTGGCTGATTCAATTCCACTTTATTGATTCAGAACCTGTTGATGTTTTTCCCAAAATTTTTCGATTAATCTTGGAATAGGATAATGATGAAAGTCGTTTGGTGAAATTACGATGAATTTATTGTCCTCGTGGTGTTTCTCATTAGTTACCTGAAAGTAAACATGTAAACGTTGGTGACTCAAAATGTGCTTGAAGCGTTCACTCACAAAAATGGCATCTGTTCGGATTGCTTTTTGCCATTCAACTTCTGTTTGGAACTCGTTTAATGGAAACTGAAATAATCCCTCCCAAATTTCCCCTGAATTGCGTTTTTCAATTTGTATTTTTCCCTTATCCAAGGCAATGGTGTACAACAAATAGCGGTCAGTCACCTTCGTTTTTTTGGCTTTAACGGGACGTTGGTCAACAGTTTTATTCGCCAATGCCAAACAAGAATTTTGAAAAATACACGATGAGCAATCGGGATTTTTAGGAACACAAAACAAGGCACCAAATTCCATGATCGCTTGATTGAATATAGCAGCAGGTTCCTTGCCCAGACACTCTTTGGCTAAGTTTTTAAACTCAACTTTACCTTGTCCAGAATCAATGGGTAATTCTATGTCAAATAATCGGCTTAATACCCTATACACATTGCCATCGACTACCGCCACTTGTTCGTTAAACGCAAAAGACGCAATTGCCGCAGCTGTGTATTCTCCTATTCCTTTTAATTTCAATAACTCCGTGAAAGAACTTGGGAATTTACCGTTAAAATGCTCAACAACCAACTTCGCAGTCGTGTGCATGTTTCTAGCACGACTGTAATACCCCAAGCCTTGCCAATCGTTAAGAATTTCCTGTTCTTCAGCGGTTGCCAAATCCGTTACAGTAGGATAATTTTTGATGAACTTTTCGAAGTATGGCAACCCTTGCTGAACGCGTGTTTGTTGCAAAATCACTTCGCTTAACCAAATTTTATAAGGATTCTTGGTATTGCGCCAAGGTAGGTCGCGTTTATGTTGTAAGTACCAATTTATTAGGGTTGAATTGATTTCCATGGAGGTTTTTTTATAATCAACAATTCATTCAGTCACTTAGTTGTAAATTGAGTCGCACATTGGTTGGACATTTGGAAACCTACTCTTTTGCCAGGAATTTAGAACTGCAGCAGTTCATAAAAGCGAATAGGCTATTTCAGACCAACTTTTATCGTTTTGAGAAAAATGCTGAAATCCTAGTTTTTACATTTAAACGAATATCTTCCCAAAACAAATTCACGTCACCGATGTGATAATCGTCCATTGCAAAGGCAAGACTTCTATAGGGAAAGTGAGGTGTGCTTATCCAAATACCGCCATCCATTAGATACGTATTGAAAGAACGTCGATACATTTTATTGTTTGAGAATAAAAATCCTTTGTGCTTTTTTCGATCTGCTTTACTACTTAAATCCCATGTCACAGGGTTTATTACAGGTTTCCCTTTGTACCAATCGTGGTATTTTTTACTCGGAACTTTTTTAAAGGTATTCCAGCTTAAATAACCACCAACTTGATCCGGTTTTGTCATGAGTGGAACGGTACAAAAGTCGGTAGAATCGATTCCTATTCCAGGTATGTAAGCTGCAATAAGTTGATTTTGAAGGGGTTTTTCATCGAAAAATTCTTTGATAAGGAGCATTAAATGTGTCGTTCCTTGACTATGTCCGGCTAATATAATTGGACGACCTTGATTGTAATTGTCTAGGTAATATTGAAATGCTGCCCGAATGTCGTTATAAGCTAATAACAAGGCTTCTTTTCCACCATTGTCCAAGTTTCGATACGCTCGAATATGCGCTTGTTGGTAAAAAGGAGCAAACATTCTACCTGCTTCACCCCAAGCAGAAGCCTGAAAACGAATGGAATTGTCAACAATTTTCTTTCTATATACCTCATCAGATACGCTCAAATTCCAGTGTGGATCATTTTTGTCCATGAAAACGGTTGGGTAAACGAAAAAAACATCCACCTTACTAATTAAGGACGAATCTTTAATGTATTCCTTGATTATTTCATTTTTTAAGTTGGGATGGACTGCCCAGTTTTCTGTTTTACTGTAATCTGTAACTTGTTGACCAAAAACAAGGAATGTGGTCAAAAAGACGGTGTTTACGCAGATGAAAATTTTAGAAATCATATAGGATGAAGCTGTTCAGCAAAAGTAACAAGATGCCTATTATTAAGCTTTGAATGGTTATAAATTAATTCAGAACGTTATAACATTTAACGATTTTCATTAGCTTTCGGAAAATTTTAGACTAAAAAGTACGCATTTCCAAATGAATAAAACAACACTTCTAGACGGAACACCGGTTTATTGTTTACGGAAACCTGAAGCAAAAATGCTTGATCATCATGTGGATGGTTATCTTCAACATGGAATTACAATTAAAGACGACGATGTTGTTTTTGATGTTGGAGCGAATATTGGTGTTTTCGGACTTCGTGCGATTCGCAAGGCTAAAAATGTTAAAGCATATTGTTTTGAACCTATTCCAGACATTGCCGCAGTGTTAAAAAAGAATGCAGATGAGTTTGGAGAAGGACGCTTAAATGTACTTCAGCATGGTGTTTCAGATGCTTTTGGTGAAGCAACGTTTACGTATTTCCCTAACACTCCAGCGCTTTCGACTTTACATCCTGAGCAATGGGATGAGAATCCAACCGCTTTTCGTGATGCTGTAAAAGGAACTATGAAAAACCCACCAGAGGGAATGAAATGGATGAAGTTAATTCCGCCAGTTTTCGCTGGAATTATTGCAAAACAATTAGTAAAAGGTAGCAAGAAAATAACCTGTGTACTCAAACCTTTATCGAGTGTTATCGAGGAACAAAATATTCAAAAGATTGATTTGCTAAAAATCGATTGTGAAGGAGCCGAATGGTCGGTATTACTTGGTATTAAAGACGAACATTGGCCCTTGATTCAATCCTTAGTTATTGAGGTGCATGACATCAACAATCGACTGCAAGCAGTGAAAGATTTATTGCTTTCAAAAGGTTTTAAACAACAGGTTGCCGAACGTGAGTCGGGACTCGAACATACACCAATGTATAACTTATTTGCTTTACGCTCATGACACCGCTAACCGCAGCATTAATTACGGTTGGAGTTTTAGTTGGCTCCAATTTGATTGGACTTATTTATAGCATGGTGGTTCTAAAGACGGGCTTCTTTGCCAATTTTAGAATTCAACAAAAAGCCTATAAAGAAGGTGTTTTTGGTCAAAGAATGCCACTTTTTTTATTCAATTTCGCGGTTTTAATCCTTTTTTCGGGTTCTGGAACGTATTTCATGTTTGAGTTTTTTGATTCGGACTCAACCGCGTGGTGGGTAATTGGTTTGCAAGTTCTATTTGCGTTTATTGTGGATGATGCTTGGTTTTATTTCATTCACCGATTGATGCATGAAAACAAGTTCCTTTTAAAAAATATTCACTCAATTCACCACCGTGCTACGACTCCATTTCCTTTAGAATATCTCTATGCACATCCTTTGGAATGGATGATTGGAATGTTGGGCATTGTGTTTGGATTCGGTATCATCATGATATTCATGCCGGTTAGTGTATATTCATTTTGGGTTTTAGGAGCTATTAGAAACCTGCATGAAATTCATATTCATTCGGATTTAGAATTACCATTTTTATCCAAATTACCTTTTGTTTCTAAAACACGTCATCACGACGACCATCATGCTAAATTAACGGGTAACTATGCTTCCACTTTTGTGTGGTGGGACAAGTTGTTCAAAACTGACTTCTAAACCTCAAACTATGAACTCGCTGCTAAAACTTCTGCCCTTTTTATTTTATTCATCTTTCTTTTTTGGTCAAACTAGTCACCAAAGTCATAAAGAAAAACACGATTTAACCGTGCGAATTACAGGTATTCAAAATCAAGATGGTGTCATTGAAATTGCCTTGTATCGCGATCAAGAACATTTTGCTAAGGTCGGTCAAACCTATCGAATTGCTCGGGTCAAACCTGAAGGAGGTGTTTTAGTGCACGAATTCAAAGATTTACCAGAGGATAGTTATGCTGTATGTTTGTATCATGATGAAAATGGAAATAAATCATGCGATCGTAATTTTTTCGGAATTCCGACCGAGGCGTATGCATTTTCCAATAACATACGCCCTAAATTGTCGGTTCCTAGTTTTCAAGAATGTTCAATGAAATTGGATCGTAATCGAATATTTACAATTAAGTTAGTTTACTAACCTGAGGAGTTCGATTCTAAAATTACCAAGCATCATAGCGTCCACTTGGGTGAATATAACCGTTTGAGCTAATTTCATTTTCTTCGCTGTCTTCAATTAATTCGGGATAAACGCGTCTGTTTTTAAAGAACACTTTTCCGTTTTTGGGCACGTAAATTACAATTCTCCATTCTTGGTCACGCCATTTGTCGGCCACTGGAAAATGAAAGGAAGCAGGTAAGGTGATTTGATTATTGACCACATCAATTTTTGCAGTAATATTTCTTGCTCGTTCCAAAGCTTGTTGGTGATTTCTTCCTCTAGCTTGCATAATTTGTTTAACATGAAACATCGAATCGGAAGATTGTTGATAAGAAATACGAACACCTTGACGATAAATTTTTCCATTGGCAACTTTTAAAACTCCTTCAGTGCCTTCTGATGTAACCTGAAAGCCATCTTTGTCCGTGCTTTTGTTTCGGTTCAAATTCAGATAAATAGAAGTGGAATCACTCATTAGTATTTCTTTTTCTCTTTCACCATGAATAGCCATCGACCGTCCGAAATCCGCTCCCATCCACGTTAATAGAACTATAGAAATTACAAAAGTTGAAACAAGTGAAATCGAAATATAGCGTGTAAATACCGCTCTAATTTTAAACAACATGCGAAATCCTGCTAACCAGAAAAACCCAATTATTGAAATGGCCATTAAAACTAATCCCAAATAGAAAATATTGAAGTCACTTTCTGTTTCCATAAACAATTTTGACATATCACCAAGTGACATAAACTCACCGTTCATTTGTGCAGGAATCAAATCAGGATTTATCAAGAAAAAGATGAAGGAAACAATGAAAAAAATCGTTCCAGTTAGAATCAAAAACAAGCCGATTGCAACGGTGAACACGCGAGAAATTTTACTCAGATTTCCCATTAAACGATTGTTTTTGTTTACTTGCGATGCCCAAGATTTGGTTTCTTTTTTAATTCTGTTGGCGGCTTGCTCGACCTCTTCCTTCATGGATTCTAAGGTGACTGCTTTTCCTTTCATTTGTAGTTTTTCGTAGGAGGTTCTCGCTTTAGGAGTGATAATCCACAATATGATATATAATGGAACTCCAAAACCAGCAAAGAATGTAAGCAACACATAGATTGCTCTTACGAACACCACGTCTAATGAAAGGTAGTTGGCAACTCCGGCGCAAACTCCACCCATTACCGCATTTTCTTCATCACGAAACAATCGTTTTTCGATTGGAACTTCAATGGTAGAGTTGGTTCCGTTTTCTTCAAAATCTTCCGCAAAAATTTCAGGACTACCAAGAATTTCCAAAACTTCTTCGACTTGGTGTTTTTCTACAACTTTTCGACCATTTTCCATTTTTTTGGTCAATAATTCAGCGATTCGAAGTTCAACGTCTTGTATAATATCTTGTGCTCCTTCGCTTTGTTTCAATATCGATGTAAGTCGGTCGATATATGCGTTTAACAATTGGTAGGCATCCTCTTCAATCAAAAAAGGAACACCTTGTAAATGAATTGAAATTGTTTTATTCATGTCTTATTTTTTAGTGATGATTTGAACTGCTTCTTGTAATTCTGTCCAAGTTGTATTCAGTTCGTTTAAAAATTGTTTACCCGTTTCCGTAATTTGAAAGTACTTTCTTGGCGGTCCTGAATTGGATTCTTCCCAACGATAACTGAGAAGTTCCATGTTTTTAAGACGCGTCAACAAAGGATATAACGTTCCTTCAACGACCAACAATTTCGCTGCTTTGAGCGCTTCGAGTATTTCTGACGGATAGGCCTCTCTGTCATTGAGAATACTCAGAATGCAAAATTCTAATATTCCTTTTCGCATTTGCGCCTGTGTGTTTTCTACATTCATAGGCTTTATATTTTATGCAAAGATATATGTATTGTTTTGTAATATGCAATACATAGTACTAAATTATTTTTAGAATAAATAAAAAAAACGGCTACAAATGAATGTAACCGTTTGAAAAATAATTAGTTATTTGATTTTGCTTATTTATCTTTTTCTTTGATTAATTGTTTTCTTAATGCTTCAACTGCTTCGTCTGCGGCCTCTTCGAAGGATTTGCATTGCCGTTTTGCGAATAATTCATTGCCAGGAACATTGATTTTGATTTCTGTAATTTTATTCTCTTTTTCCTTATCCTTGTCTAATCTCAAATACACTTCAGCATTGATAATACGTTGGTTGAAATGTTCTAATTTATTGAGTTTCTCCTGAATAAAATCCAACAATTTTTGATCAGCTTTGAAATGAATAGAATGCATTTGTGTTTCCATAATTCTTACGATTTGTGCCCACGTGGATGAGCTTGTGAATAAATTGAGGTGAGTTGTGCAAACGAGTTGTGTGTATATACCTGTGTCGCAGACAAATTTGCGTGACCTAAAAGGTCTTTTAGTGTTTCTAATCCAGTTCCTCTGTTTAACATATGTGTTGCAAATGTGTGTCTTAGCACGTGTGGGCTTGTTTTATCCAACGTCGTAGCTTGACTAAGGTAAGCATTTATCTTTCTATAAACGAATTGGGGGTACATTTTTCTACCATTTTCCAGCGTTAAAAGAAAATTTGAGGTGATTTGTTGTGTGTCTCTTGTGTTTAGAAAAGAATTTATTTGTTGTGATAACTTATTTGAAATCGGAATGAGTCGTTCTTTATTTCTTTTACCGAGAACTTTTATATGGTCGGTGGAAACGTTATTCGTCGTTAAATTTATCAATTCGCTTAAACGTATTCCAGTCTGATAAAACAGCTCCACCATTAAAGCATCTCTTTTTCCATCAAAATCTTCTGTGAACAAAGGAGCAATTTTTTCGGGTGCCAATTCGGATTCTTTCGCAAAAATGGGAAGTCGTTTTTCGTTTTTAGGACCATTTATTCGCTTCATTGGGGATTCTGAAATTTCACCTTCTTTCTGTAAATACTTAAAGTAAGTGCGAAGTGAAGCTAGTTTTCTATTCACCGAACGATTGGTTAAGTTAGATTCTACTAGACTAACTAACCAAGAACGGATATCCCTACTCGTTGTTTTGATCAAAACTTGTTCTGAATCAATTGACAAAAAATCAGCGAATTGATGCAAGTCGGTTTGATAGGCTTCGACAGTATGAAGGGAATACCTTTTTTCTAATTGAATGTATTGTAAAAACCCGTCAAACATAGTTTTTAGTTGAACGGACAATAAGTTTTTTGAGTTACATGAATGGCAAAAAAAAAGGCCGACTTGCGCCGACCTTTTCAATAAAACTAAAGCTTCTTATTTTTTCACTACATTGAATTGTGCTGATTTTCCGTTCTCAAGAACTACAGTCAATACATACATTCCATTGTCAAGTGCATTCATGTTTACATTTGCTGAACCGTTTACAAGAGTTGATGTTTGGTTAGCAACTAATTTTCCACTTAAGTCCGCAACACGGATTGTAGCAACACCTTCACCTTCTACGCTTACAGTTACATTGTCGTTAGTTGGGTTAGGATAAACTTTACCGTTAACAGTAGCGATTTCGCTTAAACCAATGGTGTTTTTATCCACCATTTTAACAGCTAAGGAGTTTGGAACATCAGCACCAAATCCAAGTGCAGAATAAGTTCCGTCGCTTTCAATTGGCGATTGTGGTTGTAAATAGTAATCAATATTCCAAGTATAGTCAGTAGCACTTTCATGTCCTAAATAAACACTTGTATTTGAAGTTTGAGCACATGCTAAATAACGTTGGTTGTCTTCTAAAACAACTGGAGTAGAGAATGCTCCGTAAACTGTTTCGTTTTGTAAATCAGATGGGAAATTGTAGAAACCTGAAGCAACTTCTGCCAATGATGTAAAACCAAAGTTAGCATCGTTCAAATCTGTGAAAGTATTTGTCCACTTATACAAGTAAAGGGCAATTTCTTCACCTGAAATATCAACACCAGTTGTTGCAGTTGCAGCAAAATACAATCCTGTAGCTGCCATACGGGAAGCGTTAGGGTTGTCAATTACAGAACAAATTGAGAACGATTGGTTATTTGTAGAAGGACGATAGAAATTCCCTGGAGCAGGAAGGTTTGTTTCAGAGTTAATTTGAGCATAAGAGAACAAGTCATCAGTAATTTTAAATGTTCTTACAATACTATTGTCTGCTGCATAATCGTCAGAAACTCCGTCCAAAGTAATAGTGTAAGTTAAGGTATAAATACCTACAGAATAGGTTGCTGCGGAAAAATCTGGAAAGCTTGGAGAAGTTGTTGGATCTACATCAAGGCTATCACCACTCACGATATTCAAACCAGTACGTGTTTCATCATAAATAACAGTACCTTGTGGGTTGGTAACTTTTGCGTTGATAGTAATATTAGTTTGATCTTGGTTTCCAGAATTATAGATACGAGCTCCAACAGAGAATCCAAATTCAGAACCTGATTGAGCTAACATAGCAGGAATGGCTCCGTAACGCGGAATTAAAGTTGCACTAGCAGAAAGAGCAATATCATTTGCGAACAAACCATTTTTATTACCCATGAAAACGACAACTGGACCGTTAGCCATTTCATTAACTAAAGCAGCACCGTCATTATTTCCAAGCATAACAACAGGAATGGTTACGTTAGCGCCGTCAGCACCAGCACCCATTTCAATTACATCTGGATCGCGGTTAATGATGATAACACCAACAGCTCCTGCATCTTGTGCATTTTTAGCTTTTAATCCAAATTCACAGGTGTTACGGTAAATAACTGCGATTTTGCCAGTTAAATTGTTTGTTAAAGGACTACAACCTTCTTGAGAAATTGGATGACCTTGTGCATTTGTACCTGGTGTTCCATCTTCAACAATCATTAAGGTATCTTGTACAAAAGTTCCAGGAATTAGAAAATCTGGAGAACCCCAAGATGATGTAGGTTTTGCCCAACTAAAGTTATAGTTAGCAACGATACTAGCAGGTGAAACTCCAGCAACGATTACTTGAGCTTCTGCCGCATACGCTGCAATGACAGCAGCGAATGAGAGTAACAGTTTTTTCATAATTATTAATTGATTTAGTTCACACAAATTTAATAACAAAATTACTATTTCGTTAAAATTATATAAAAAGGTGAATCGTATAATAAAAAACCGCTGCTAGTGCCGCACTGACTGGAATTGTTAATATCCATGCCCAAAGGAGATTTATGGTTACACCCCAACGAACTGCACTCAATCGTTTAGTGGCTCCAACACCAATAATTGAACCCGTAATGGTATGTGTTGTAGAAACTGGAATTCCAAATTGAGAAACGGTAAATAATGTTAAGGCACCTGCTGTTTCTGCACAAACACCTTCCAATGGTGTTACTTTAGTGATTTTAGTTCCCATGGTTTTTACGATTTTCCAACCTCCCATCAAGGTTCCTAGACCAATCATTAAATAACATCCAAAGGCAATCCAAAACGGCATTGTTTCACTTTGAACCTTGGTTTTAATTTTGAAGCCTTCTTTAATATGTCCATCTTCCTTGTTCACAAATGATCCAAAAATGGAGGCATATTGATAGTTAGGATTGAGCACTTTGTCGTTAAAAATTGTGTCTTTGGTAGCCGCATCACAAATTGCATCTCCGATTGAATACACTTCAATTTTGTGCATTTTCTCGTCTATTTCTTTGTAGGAAGGAATGTCCTTTAATTCAGATGTAGCTTTTCCCTTATCGTCATAAATTACTAAATTGGTTCCAGCTTGCACGATTTCTTTGTGATCCATGTAATATAGATTAGAATCCACCAAGGCTACTTCTGGTTTGAATTTGGAGAGTTTTCCTTCTTCATTTTCGAACTCGATTTGCATTAATTCTGTAATTTGAAATTGCTTTGGAATCGCTTTATCGAGTTTTCCCTCACGACCCATATTACCATAAACCAATAATGCGGCACAGATAATTCCCATTACCTTTTGAGAGTCTGCTCCTCCGTGTCCTAATGAAAATGCTGCCGAGGATAAAAGTTGCAGTTTTTTGTGCATGTTCGCCTCGCGTAACGCAGATGGTTTTTTACTGTTTTGAAGTTCAAAAAATATGTACACAAGAATGAAAACACCTATCATACCCATCACAATATACATCATTATTGGTTTCATGTCAATGAAATCGATCATGTAATTCATGATATAAAGAGTAATTCCAGACAATACAAAAATGACCAGCATTTTCATCCAAAACTTACGACTGATTGTCACAATGGCAATCAAATAAGCGATGAATCCACCAATAAACGGAGCAAGAAAAATAAATAAGGTTACTTTCAGAATCTCAGCCGTATCAATTACGTCAAATCCAGCGTGAGCTACAGCTGCTCCTGCAAATCCACCAATCAAGGTATGAGACGAAGAAGACGGAATTCCCAACCACCATGTTAATAAATTCCAAAAGGTTGCGGCGAGCAGTCCAGCTAAAATCACCCATAGATCTATTGCGTTGTTATCCACTGTTTTAGCCACAGTATTACCAACGCTCATATCAAAAACCCAAAAGGCAACAATATTGAACGTTGCCGCCCAAATAACCGCTTGTAAAGGGGTTAAAACTTTGGTAGAAACAACCGTTGCAATGGAATTGGCAGCGTCGTGAAACCCATTGACCAAATCAAATAATAGTGCGATAATGATTACCGCAATCAATAATGTAAACATGGTTTAAACGATTATGCGTATTTCACAACGATTGATTCGATAACGTTTCCAGCATCTTCACATTTGTCTGTTGCTGTTTCCATTACCATATATAACTCACGACGTTTAATGAGTTCTTTGGCGTCAACGTCTGAATCAAACAAACGCTCAATACTCATGTCAAAAATGTCATCTGCACTATTTTCAATGCTGTTTATTTTGATTACACACTCAATTATTTTTTGGGTGTTTTTCAAATTACGCAATTCCATAACCGCGGCTTTTACTGCTTCTACAGCACCTTTTATTGCCTCAGCGGTTTTTTGAATCCCTTGATCTGAAATTGGGTCGATTTTATAAAAGTTGATTTTTTTTGCAGCTGCATAGATATAATCAGCGATATCATCTAATGCTGATGCCAAGCTGTGAATGTCTTCTCTATCGAATGGAGTGATGAAGTTTTTTCCTAATTCAATAAATATTTTGTGAGTGATTTCATCGTTTAAATGTTCGATTACTTCCATTTCTTTTATCACCTGTGCACGTCGAGAAAAGTCAGGTTCGTTAACTACAATGACAAGTTTGTTTGCGATATCTAAAAGATTGTTACTTGCTTCTTCAAAAAGCGAATAAAACACTTTGTCTTTCGGTAAAAAATAGCTTAAAATTCCTGACATAACTTTTGTTTTAATCAGCAAAAATAATTTTATATCTATGTGACCTGACTAAACATTGTTTGAGTTAACGTAAACATAACATTTAAAGTAAGATATTAGTTAACTGCTTTTTCTTTGAATCAAAGTATGTCCATAATTAGCAAAAAGTATCCCAATCAATATTACACCCATAGAAAGCAATTGTCCAAAGGTGATTTTTTCTCCAAAATAGGTTCCAATAATAACCGCTACAATTGGGATGAGGTAGGTCACACTGCTCGCAAATAGCGTTGAAGAAAGTCGAATTATAACGTTGAATAACACCACTGCGCCTGCTGTCCCAATGAGTGCCAGAATTGCAATGTAGGTTAACCCTTCGGTCGCATGAGGATGGTTTGAAATAACATTCGGTGTTCCAAAAACGAAAAATGCAATTAGTGATGGTATAAAAATCGTAAAGAATGCCAAGGCTGAAATTCCAACCGACGGATAGTGTTGTAAGCGGTGTTTGATGGTGTTCAATGAAATTCCATATAAAAAGGTCGCTAAAACGATGGACAAAATGTGCTTCCATTCAGCATGTTGCGAAGTGTGTTTTCCTGTATAAACCAACAAGAGAATTCCCAAAGTGCCGATTCCAGCTCCCGTCAATTGAATGGATGTCAATTTTTGTTTGAACACCAACCAACCTATGATTAATGTAAAAATAGGTGTGAAACTGTTCAACATGCCAGCATACCCAGAAGAAACGCCTGTTTCTGCATAGGTGAATAAAAAGGCAGGAAAAAAATTCCCACAACAACCCACCGTTATAAAGAATAACCAGTCTTTTGGATGTTTAATAAGGCGCAAAGACCGCAAGGCAAAAGGCAACAACGCCGACGAAGCAATCAACATACGCAAGGAACCTACTTGTAAGGAATCGAAGATAATTTCATGATTTTCAGTGTACATCCCTTTTTTCATCAGGATGAATGAGCTACCCCAAATCCCAGCAAGTAAGAGTAGAAGTAACCAGCTTTTTAATGTTTTTTGCACCCTCAAATATACGTTTTTCCCTAAATCGAATGATTTAATACGTTTTACTCCCACAAATTACCACAATTCAAAAATGTAAGCAGGATAAGCAATTTACTAAGCATTTTGAAACAATTTAAATCTTATCACGTTGAAAGTTATGAACAAAATAAAGTTTGGTGGTAGAAAGTGGTAAAACTTATCTAATTTTACCCGTTAATTGTCATGAGCGGACTAGTAGGTGAATTCGAAGTAAAACTGGACGAGAAGGGTCGCTTCTTGTTTCCTTCTGCCTTGCGGAAGCAGTTACCGCCTGCCTCTCAGCGCGATTTTATGCTAAATAAAGGTTTTGAGGATTGCTTAACACTTTATCCAATGACGGAGTGGGAAAAAATCAGTCAACGCTTATCCAAACTGAATTTGTTCATCCCAGAAAATCGACAATTTTATCGGTTGTTTCATCACGGTGCCAAACAGATAAGTCTGGATAATGCTGGACGTGCATTGATTCCTGTTGCACTAATGGAACGCGTTGGATTGAAGCAAGAAGTAATGCTTATTGCTTACAACGACCGAATTGAAATTTGGGATAAGTCAACTTACTTTGAGCATATCAATGGCGCCATGGCAGATTTCGCGACTTTAGCGAACAACGTAATGGGTAGCCTTGGTAATGAAGAATAGTATAGCGTATCATATTCCTGTAATGTTGCAACCGTGTCTCGACGGACTCCAGATTCGTCCTGACGGCGTGTATGTGGACGTGACTTTCGGTGGTGGCGGACATTCTCGCGCTATTTGGGAACAGCTTTCCGATAAAGGCCGTTTGGTGGCTTTTGACCAAGATCCTGATGCGCAACAAAATACGTGGTCGGCGCCCAATTTTTCGTTTGTTGCTTCCAATTTTGCTCACCTGAAAAATCAATTACGTTTCCTTGGAATCAAACAAGTGGACGGAATTTTGGCTGATTTGGGAGTTTCTTCCCACCAATTTGATGCTCCACAACGTGGCTTTTCAATTCGCGAAGATGCACCATTAGATATGCGAATGAATCCGCTTGCTGGTATATCTGCAAAAGATTTTCTTGCTACCGCCAATGAAGAATTGCTAGCTCAAGTATTTAAAAATTATGGCGAAGTCAATAACGCTTGGAAGTTGGCTCTAGAAATTGTACGTCAACGGGCAAACCAACCTGTCGAAACAACAGGACAATTGATGGAAATCTTGCGTCCTTTCGCTCCAAAGTTTAAAGAACACAAGTATTTCGCTCAAGTTTTTCAGGCCTTGAGAATAGAGGTGAACCAAGAAATGGAAACCTTGAAGGCGTTCCTGGAACAAGCTGCTGATGTACTAAAACCAGAGGGTAGGTTGGTCGTCATGTCTTATCATTCTTTGGAGGATAGACTCGTAAAAAACTTCATGAAACGCGGGTCGTTTAGTGGTGATATTACCAAAGATTTTTTTGGAAATATTTTAAAACCATTGGAAGAAGTTGTGCGCCACCCAATTGTGCCTACGGAAGAAGAATTAGCGATTAATAACCGTTCACGCAGTGCTCGATTGCGCATTGCTTCTAAATCAGCAAACGTATGAGTGAGAAAACAACGACAAAAGCCCCAAAGAAAAAAATGAATTTGGCGATGTTCCTCAATGGGGAATTTCTAAACCGCGATTTTTTCTTTGACAACATTTATTATATCGCCTTTATCATTGGGCTGTTCATATTGTTGGTAGGTAAATCCTACTTAGTCAGGGGGTTGAATCGTGATATTGCCAATACACAACGCGAATTAGATCAGGTTTCTGCAGACTACGTCGAGGCTAAATCTCGCTTAGAAATAGGGACACGTGGTTACAAAATAGCACACAAATTAAAACACAAAAATTTGGTTGAAAGCCAAAATGCAATTAAAGTTATCCGAGTTAAAAAATGAGTACTGACCACAAAAAAAGAATGAAAATACGAGGCTATTTGGTTAGCTTCTTTTTTGTCCTGATTTGGATTGTGGTGCTCGTGCGTACCTTTTTAATTCAAATTGAGGGTCGGAAAAATATTTTTATAGATGCTGGTGATGAACGAATTCCAGCGCGAATTGTGGAAAGACAACCTCGAGCGGGTGAAATACTCGACGAATCTATGGCGCCGTTGGTGAGTTCTGTATCTTATTTCAACATTCGGATGGACGCTACTGTCGTTGATCAAGAGGTTTTTGATAAAAATGTCACGGATCTCGCAAAAGGATTGGCTCGTCTTTATCCTAAATTAAGCGCTAAAGAGTACGAAAATCGCATACGTCGGGCGCGAAGCACAGGAAATAAATACCTCATTCTCGTCAATAAAGTCACTAACGAGGAAAGAAAACGCTTGCGCAAACTACCAATTTTTGAATTGGGTAGAATGAAAGGAGGAATAATTGATAATGAAGAAATTATCATTCGTTCGAAACCTAATGGTGATTTGTTAAGCAGAACGTTAGGATACTACAAAATTGATGAGAAAAGCAAACGAGTTCTTCGTGTTGGAATTGAAGGGGCTTATTATGATTATTTAAAAGGAGAAGCAGGTCAGGAAATCGAGGAGAAATATTCTAACGGTTGGAAGAAAACTGGACAAGTGCTTAAGGAAGCTGTTGAAGGCGCCACATTGGTGACCTCTATTAACAAAGAAATTCAAGAATTGGCACATTCCGAATTGGAAAAGCAGTTGAAAGAAATGAAAGCTGATCATGGCTGCGTTATCGTAATGGATGTGAAAACTGGATTTGTGAAGGCGCTTGCAACCCTCGGTTCAAACGGAAACGGCGGCTACATCGAAAATTACAATTATGCTTTCGGAGAAGCGGAAGTCCCTGGTTCAACTTTCAAATTGGCATCAATCATGGCTGGATTGGAAGACGGGAAATTTACCTTGAATACGATGGTGAACGCCACTGGAAAGTACGTTTTCAACGAAAAAGCTATCCTAAAAGATGCTAACAAATATGGCTACGGACGCATCACAGTTAAAGAGGCTTTCGAACAATCTTCTAATGTAATTTCAAAACTTTTGAGCAATGCCTATCGCAACGATCCGGAATTGTTTTTTAAACGTATGGACCAATTTGGACTTACGCAAAAAACGGGAATCGAATTAGTCGGTGAACGTGAGCCGTATATCCGTCGTCCAGGCGATTCTTTATATTCTGCACTAACGATTCCTTGGATGTCAATTGGTTATGAAATGCGCATGACTCCGCTTCAAATCTTGACTTTTTACAATGCTGTTGCCAACAATGGAAAAATGCTTCGTCCACAGTTTGTAAAGGAAATCCGAAGAAATGGTGAAGTGGCAATTGCTTATGAGCCGTATGTGTTGAACGAGCAAATCTGTTCTCCTGCTACTATAAAAGGAATGAAATCTTGTTTGGAAGGGGTGATGCGAAACGGAACAGGAAAGTCACTCACAAGTACTCAATTTGAAATTGCTGGAAAAACAGGTACAGCTAAGTTATTGAACACGGATAAAAAGTTTGGACAAGACGAATTATCATCCAATTACCAAGCGTCGTTCGTCGGATATTTCCCCGCAAAAGAACCAATATATTCGTGTATTGTCGTGATTTCTAAACCAAAGGTGGCATACTATGGTGCTCGCGTTTCTGGAACTGTTTTCGCCGCAATTGCTAATAAAGTTTATGCGTCTCAACTGCAATACCACAAAGCAATAAATGAGTCGTCACAGAAAATCGCGGCAGTCCCAACTGTAAAAACTGGACGAAAAAGTGACATCACTACCTTGTTAAAATGGTTAGGAATCCGCTTTCAACTAAACGACGAATCGAATTGGATTTCGAGTGAACCTGCTGGTGAAAAATTGTATTTGAATCAACGTCCTGTCGGTCGGAAAATGGTTCCGTCAGTGATTGGTATGACCGCAAAAGATGCCATTTATATTTTAGAAGAAAGGGGCTTGGTAGTACAAATGAAAGGCTTCGGAAAAGTGACCAAACAGTCAATAGCTGTCGGCGAAAAAGCAATCGCTGGTCAATTAATTAAAATTCAACTTGAACCGTGATGAGAACCGTACAAACCCTACTGGATGGAATTAATTTCCAAGTGCTTCAAGGCGATATCGACATGAAAGTGAGCGGTATTGCTTTCGATTCGCGGGAGGTAAGTCAAGATATTTTATTCGTTGCCATCGCGGGGACACATGTAGATGGACATCAATTTTTACCACAAGTACTTGAAAAAGGCTGTCGTACAGTTATCGTTGAGAAGGATGTCAATCTAGCTTCAGAAGTTACTGTTATCAAAGTTGAAAATTCGGCACAAACGCTAGGGCGCTTAGCATGCAATTTTTACGACCATCCGTCAAGAAAATTAAAATTGACAGGCATCACAGGAACAAACGGAAAAACGACTTCGACCACTTTATTGTTTGACTTGTTTACCACAATGGGTCACACGTGTGGTTTACTTTCAACCGTTGAAAATAGAATTGGTAGCCGCGTTATTTCTTCCACACATACAACGCCAAATCCTTTAGCATTAAACCAATTGTTGGCGCAAATGGTGGAAGAAGGTGTCGAATATGCATTTATGGAAGTTAGTTCGCATGCCGTTCATCAACACAGAATCGAAGGATTGGAATTTGCAGGTGCTGGATTTACCAACATCACCCACGATCATTTGGATTATCACAAAACCTTTGGTGAATACATCCGCGTTAAAAAATCGTTTTTCGACGGACTTTCTAAATCGGCTTTTGCTGTGGTAAATGGTGACGATAAAAATGGCAAAGTGATGTTGCAAAATACAAAGGCACGAACACTTTGCTACGCGCTTCAATCTCCAGCAGATTATAAAGGCAAAATTATTGAAAACAGTTTCATGGGATTGGTTATGCAATTCGATGGAACAGAGGTGGTTACTCCACTTGTAGGGACTTTTAATGCCTACAATTTGATGCTGGTTTATGCCATCGCATTAGAACTAGGAAAGGATAAAATGGAAGTTCTACAAACGATTAGCGCCTTGCGTCCGGTTCAAGGTCGTTTCCAATACTTCAAAAGCGAATCCGGAATCATCGCGATTGTGGATTATGCGCACACACCTGACGCACTCGAAAATGTCTTGAAAACCATTTCGGGCGCACGTTCGAAGGAACAAAAAATCATCACGGTGGTCGGCTGTGGTGGTGATCGTGATGCCGCAAAACGTCCGATTATGGCAAAAATTGCTGCAGAAGGAAGTCAACAAGTAGTGCTAACGTCAGATAACCCACGAACGGAGGATCCAATGGCAATTTTGGCACAAATGGAAGAAGGTATTCCTACTGAAAAGCAAGGTGCTGTTCTGACAATTTCCGATCGAAAACAAGCGATAAAAACGGCTGTTTCTCTCGCGAAGTCAGGAGACATTCTCTTAATCGCAGGAAAAGGGCACGAAAAATACCAAGAAATAAATGGGGTGAAACACGACTTTGACGACGTGCAAATCACTAAAGAAATAATGAACCAATTGAAGAAATAATGCTGTATTACTTATTTGATTATCTCGACCAATTAAACGTTCCTGGAGCGGGACTTTTTCACTTTATCTCCTTTCGAGCGGCAATGGCATTGATTGCTTCTTTGATTGTTTCGGTTGTTTTCGGAAAACGAATTATTAATGCACTTCGTCGGCAACAAATCGGCGAAACGGTGCGCGACTTGGGATTAGCAGGACAAATTGAAAAATCAGGAACACCAACGATGGGAGGAATCATCATTTTAAGCGCGATTCTAATTCCAACATTATTGTTTGCGAAATTGCATAACATCTATGTAATCACGATGTTAATAGCAACCGTTTGGCTTGGATTGATTGGTTTTTTGGACGATTACATCAAAGTTTTCAAGAAGAACAAAGAGGGTTTAAAAGGGAAATTCAAAGTAATTGGTCAAATTGGGGTAGGGGTTATCGTTGGTGCCACACTTTATTTTTCAGATGATGTTGTGGTGCATAAACGTGTAGAATCCGATTACCAATTGAAAGCAGACGAAACTTTCGTAACTCATGAACACGTTCAGAAAGAGGGTGAGAATTTCAAATGGATTAAAACGGATGATATGACCACCACAATTCCGTTTATAAAAGACAATGAATTCAATTACAACTGGTTAATTGGTGATTGGCATAAAAAATACGGTTGGTTATTGTTCATTCCTATTGTGATTTTTATCGTAATAGCAGTTTCGAACGGTGCAAACATGACAGACGGTTTAGACGGACTTGCTACTGGTGCTTCGGCGATAATTGGTATTGCTTTAGCGGTTTTGGCGTATGTCAGCTCTCACGCCCGTTTCGCAGATTATTTGGATGTGATGTACATTCCTTATGCCGAAGAAATGGTAATTTTCATTGCCGCATTCGTCGGGGCTTGTATCGGATTTTTATGGTATAATTCTTTCCCTGCGCAAGTATTTATGGGTGATACAGGAAGTTTAGCTCTAGGTGGAATTATCGCCGTGTTTGCCATTTCGATTCGAAAAGAATTATTGATTCCAATTTTATGTGGCATCTTCTTGATTGAAAATTTATCGGTGATGCTGCAAGTGGGTTATTTCAAATTCACAAAAAAACGCTTTGGAGAAGGTCGTCGAATTTTTCTTATGGCTCCTCTACACCATCATTATCAAAAACAAGGTATTCACGAAGCGAAAATCGTAGCGCGTTTTTGGATTGTCGGAATTCTCTTGGCCGTAATGACTATTGTAACCCTTAAACTACGTTAGAAAAATGGAAGGAACAGGAAAATTTCTTGTGATTCTTGGTGCTGGCGAAAGTGGTGTTGGTACTGCGATTTTAGGTCAAAAATTTGGCTGGAAAATCCTGGTGTCCGACCTTGGGAAAATTCGTGATTCTTATCGGGAAGAAATGCTTGAAAAGGGCATTTTGTTCGAGGAAGGTAAACACAGCACGGATGAAATTTTAACTGCGGATTTGGTGGTGAAATCTCCAGGGATTCCTGATAAAGCTCCGTTGATTAAAGCGCTACGTGAGAAAGGCGTAAAAATCATTTCTGAAATTGAATTTGCTGCTTATTACAACAAGGCAAAAACTATCTGTATAACAGGTAGCAACGGAAAAACAACTACCACTATGTTGACCTACCATATTCTCAAAAAAGCAGGCATAAAAGTCGGTTTAGCAGGAAATGTTGGTCAAAGTTTCGCAAAGCAAGTAGCGGAAAATGATTTTGATTGGTATGTGTTGGAAATCAGTTCTTTTCAGTTAGATGATATGTTTGATTTTAAGGCAGATATTAGTATTTTGATGAATATCACGCCGGATCATTTGGACCGTTACAACTACGAAATGCAAAATTATGTGGACTCCAAATTCCGCATTATCAATAACCAAGGCGCTGACCAATGGTTTATTTACAACTACGACGACCCTATCATTCGTAAGGAGTTGGAAAAAAGAAATTTAACGGTGAAAACATCGCCGATTTCATTAACCACCGCGCTGGAAGTTGGTGGTTACTTTGACGAAAAAACAAAACAAATAACAATAAACATAAAAGATCCCTTAACTATGTCAATTCACGATTTAGCTTTGAAAGGAAAGCACAACACTTTCAATTCGCTTGCGGCAGGAGTAGCTGCCCGTCACCTCGAAATTCGTAACGAGTCGATACGAGAAAGTTTACAAGACTTCGTTAACGTTGAACATCGTTTGGAATTTGTAGCCAAAGTAAATGGCATCGAGTTTATCAACGATTCAAAAGCTACAAATATCAATTCAACTTGGTATGCGCTTGAGAGCATGGAAAAACCTACCGTTTGGATTGTAGGTGGTGTGGACAAAGGAAACGATTACGACGAGTTAATGGCTCTAGTGAAAGAGAAAGTAAAAGCAATCATTTGTTTGGGACTTGAAAATGAGAAAATTATCGAAGCGTTCAAAGAAGTTGTCCCTGTAATTGTTGAAGCGAAATCAGCGGTGGAAGCGGTAGGTTTTGGGTATCAATTGGCTCAAAAGGACGAAACGGTGCTTCTTTCTCCAGCTTGTGCAAGTTTCGATTTATTTGAAAACTACGAGGATAGAGGAAATCAATTCAAAGCGGCGGTTCGAAAATTGTGAGATGATGAGTGGGAATAATTTGAAGAACGAACAACAAAAGACATCCTTTTCTGTAAATCGCGATTCTGGCTTGCTTCCAAAAGGAAAGCTTTTCGGAATGGACGTTTTTGCATGGACGTATCCGACTGTAGATGTTTTGTATCAAACAATTATGAATTTTCCATTTCCAATGATTTGGATTGGGAATAAAAATGAGATGGAAGCATTAAAAACAGCTTATCCGAACGTGGCTGAAAAGGTTACTTTATTCTTGACGTTCGACGAAAACACCTCGGATAATTTACTTGCATTAGAACACCAACTCGCTAAATTAGGTCAGCACGCTATTAAACCTGGTATTTTATTGTTTACTTCTTCGGACAACAATACTGAGTTTTCCGTTAGAAAGTTTAATGAATATTTGGATCTTGTTCAATTAAAATGAAGGGAATTTTTTCGGCATTTCAGGGCGACAGAACGATTTGGCTAGTCATCTTTATTCTGACTGGTTTTTCAGCCGTTTTTGTTTACAGTTTCGTGACGATTCTATCCAAAATGGAGGGCGAACCAGAATACTATTACTTGTTCAAGCATTTATTGTTTGTGGCAATGGGTTTTGGAGCTGCCTATTTTGTGCACCGTTTGGATACGCGTCTCATCTTGAAATTGTCGAAAGCGATGTTGATTTTATCAGCAATTGCGTTATTTGTTACTATGTTTTTTGGGGTTGAGGTAAATGGAGCAGGTCGTTGGATTCGCGTTCCTGGTTTAGGTTTGACGTTCCAAACTTCTGATTTCGCGAAGCTTTCCCTCATTATTTATTTGGCTGTGGTTTTAGTCAAATTTAAAGAGCAGTTCAACGATTGGAAAATTCTGTTCTGGCAAATTGTTGTCCCAATTCTAGTCATCTGTGGGCTCATCTTTAAAGATAACTTTTCAACCTCTTTTTTGTTGTTATTGATTTCATTTACAATGCTTTTCATTGGGGGGGTGCCCTTTCAGAAATTAATTGTTATTGTTTTATCTATGTTGTTTGCGGGCGTTTTGGTGATTATGATTCAATTGTCCTTTCCTTCCGTCAAAATTCTACCGCGCTTAACAACTTGGGTAAACCGTATTGATAATCGTTATGTAGATGAATCCGATAATATCGCGAATGCACAAGCAAACAATGCACAATTGGCCATTCATAACGGCGGTATTTTTGGTAAAGGTTTCGGACGAGGCAAACTGAAAGAGTACATTCCTGAAGCCTATGCTGATTTTTTCTATTCAAGTTTGGTGGAAGAAAAAGGATTCTTAGGTGCTGCGATTTTAGTGATTGCCTACCTCATCTTATTGATGCGTATTATCGCCATTGGTCTCCAATCCAGTAATCCTATGCTTACCTATCTCGCCTTCGGAATAGCCATACATTTTATGGCACAGGCAAGCATCAATATGCTAGTTTGTACGGGAATCTTTCCGGTAACTGGCCAAAATATGCCTTTTCTCGCTATGGGGGGATCGGCTATGTTAACAGCATTAATTTCTATCGCAATAGTTCAAGCAATTGCGAGAGAAAATACACAAACCAAAACTGCGCCTACAGAGGAGGCCGAATAAATAATAATATGATTGATCGAGTAGTTATTTCTGGTGGTGGAACGGGTGGTCATATCTATCCCGCGATTGCGATTGCAGATGAAATAAAACGCCGAAATCCGAAAGCACAAATTCATTTTATTGGTGCTGCCGGTCGAATGGAAATGGAAAAAGTTCCTCAAGCAGGCTATAAAATTGAAGGCCTTCACATTTCTGGGTTGCAACCTGGTTTTTCGCTTTCTAATTTTTTGTTGCCTTTTAAGATTTTTAAAAGTTTATCAAGGGCGCATAAATTATTGAAACGGTATCGTCCGCAGTTGGTGATAGGTGTAGGAGGATATGCAAGTGGACCAACCTTGAAAATGGCAAACTTGCTCGGCATCCCTACCTTAATCCAAGAGCAAAATTCTTTTCCAGGGAAAACCAATCGATTATTGGCTAAAAAAGCGGCAAATATTTGTATTGCTTATGACGGAATGGAAAAGTACTTCCCGAAGAAAAAGTTGGTGCTTACTGGAAATCCTGTTCGAAAAGAATTTGACTTTCAAGGTGATTTGCACGACGAAGCTATAAAATATTACAACTTAGACCCTTCCAAGAAAACAGTCTTGGTAATCGGTGGAAGCCTTGGAGCCAAAACCCTAAATCGCTCCCTTTTGCGTGGTATAAATCGCCTAAATAATGCTGGTGTTCAGGTGATTTGGCAGACCGGACAACATTATTACAATACACTTTTGGAGGAACTTGTTACTGAAAATACAGAGCATATTCATTTGATGCAGTTTATCAACCGAATGGAATTGGCCTATGCGGCGGCAGATGTAATAATTTCTCGTGCTGGTGCAATTTCTGTTTCAGAACTTTCGATAGTCGGGAAGCCGGTGATTTTGGTGCCTTCTCCTAATGTTGCT
This sequence comes from Bacteroidota bacterium, assembly GCA_039795265.1. GTDB lineage: Bacteria > Bacteroidota > Bacteroidia > Flavobacteriales_D > Crocinitomicaceae > UBA952. The sequence goes on from JBDKEM010000034.1 coordinate 120,187, forward strand.
GATGACCACCAAACGAAAAACGCGAATGCACTCGTGGAGCATCAGGCTGCAATTCTGGTTCGTGATGAAGACGCTCGTGGTAAATTAGTGGACACTGCAATCGAATTATTAAAAGATGAAAAACGCTGTAAGCAACTGGGTGATGCGATTTTAAAATTGGCAAAACCGAATGCAGTTTCTGAAATTGTTGATGTGTGTGAAAGTATCGTGAAAAAACGTAAAAAACGATGAACCCGCTACCCTTAAATCAATATAAAAATGTTTATTTCATCGGTATCGGTGGAATTGGGATGTCGTCACTTGCTCGTTATTTTCATGCAATTGGAAAGAAGGTTTTTGGCTACGATAAAACACCAAGTCCTTTAACGACTGCATTAATCGAAGAAGGTTGTGACATACATTTTGAAGATTTAGGAAGTCAATTTCCACTTGCTGAAAACGAATGGAACGAAACACTTTTTATTTACACTCCCGCTATACCAAAAAATCACGGTGAACTAAGCCATTTACAAGCGAAGAAACAAGCCATTTTTAAGCGAGCGGAAATTTTGGGAATGATTACGCGCCAGTCGAAAGGATTGTGTGTCGCAGGAACCCATGGTAAAACAACTACGAGCTCAATGTTGGCTTGTATTCTTGATCAATCTTCGTGGAAATGCAATGCCTTTTTAGGTGGAATTGCCACCAATTTTAATTCGAATTTGGTTCTCAATACGCGTTCGGAATATGCCGTAATTGAAGCCGATGAATTCGACCGTTCGTTTTTGCAATTGTCGCCCTTCGCGAGCATCATTACAGCAATTGACCCGGATCATTTGGACATTTATGGTTCTCCTGAGCAATTCGAAGAAGGCTTTCGTCAGTACGCTATGAAAATCGATCCGCGTGGAGTTCTGGTTTTAAGAGAAGGTTTGGAGGTGCCAACTTTAGCTAGAAAGGTGACCTACGCATTGAATTCAACAACAGCTGATTACGCGCTTTCGGATTTGAAATGGAAGAACGGTAGAATGAGTGGAACGGTTCGTGCTAAAAGAGAAATTTGGCCGAACGTTATTTTTGGAATTCCAGGAAGCCACAACGCGGAGAATGCTTTAGGCTGCATCGCTTTATTGAACGAATTGGGAATGTCTGAAGATGAAATACGTGACGGAATCGCTGCTTTTCGTGGTGTGAAACGACGTTTTGAAGTTCATATTAACGCACCTGATTTAGTTTTTATTGACGATTATGCCCATCATCCGGAAGAAATTAAAGCCTTATTAAACGCGGTTAAATCGTTGTATCCAGATGAGAAAATTTATGGTGTATTCCAACCGCACTTGTTTTCAAGAACCAAGGATTTTTCTTCGGGTTTTGCCGAACAATTGAGCCGCTTAGACGAACTGTTTTTGTTGCCGATTTATCCAGCTCGTGAAGAACCAATTCATGGAATTACAAGTAATTGGTTGTTGGAAATGGTGAAAACCAAAAAAGGAGTATTTACGCCAGCAGAAGTTCTACAACAAATGACGAAAATATCAAAAGGCGTTGTTTTAACTATTGGCGCTGGAGATATCGACCGAATTGTCGAGCCAATTAAAGAAGTACTGTCTCAAAACCTTCCTGCATGAAAAAGTGGTTGCTCATCATTTTTTGGATTGCCTTGTTTTTGTCGGTGATTTTTGTATTTGTTTTCGCACGAAAAGAAGAACAAAAAACGACATTAGAAGTACCTGAAATCATGGTGATAGCTAAGGGTGAAAGTGCTTTTTTAAATAAAGACGACATTCTTCAACGCTTACATTTTGCACAATTGTATTCTTTAGGACAAAAAGTTTCAGCAACCAAATTGTCACAAATTGAGGAATATCTCTCTGAAATGGATGAAATCCGCTCGGTAAAGGTGTATAAAAACATCGGAAAATCTTGGAATATTGACATCGAATTGCGTAACCCAATCGCACGAATTTATAATCGTTTTGGAGAAAATTTTTACATGGATGAGGAAGGGTTTTTAATATCAAAGTCTTCTCAACATACTGCCAGAAGTTTGATTGTCAGTGGGGACATTCCTGATCGCTACGGAAAGTACTCTGTCAACGATATTATTAACAACGATTCTTTGAAAACTATTCATAAATTAGAAGAAATCTATCTGCTTTCAAATTATGTTTGTAAAGACCCGATAATGCGCAAGATGATAGGTCAAATTCACTTAGAAAAAAATGGTGACTTTGTCCTTATTCCTGTAGTCGGTGATCAGTTAATTATCTTTGGATCAGCTTATTCTGAAAAACAAGTAAACGACAAGTTTAAACGTTTGAAGATCTTCTACAAGGAGGCAATGCCATATGAAGGTTGGGCGAAATACAAAGCGATTAACGTGAAGTTTGATGGTCAAATCGTTTGCAAAAGAAGAAATGGATAAACAAAAAGTAGCACAACCAGTAGCAGTAGGTCTCGATATCGGAACCACCAAAATTGCCGTTTTTGTTGGAACGAAAGACCAACATGGCAAGATTGAGGTGAAAACGATGGGGAAATGTGAATCCCTTGGTGTGGAACGTGGAACAGTGATGAATGTTCAAGAAGCTACAGATTCCATTAAACGTGCACTACAATTGACTAATGATAATTTATCACGTGGTTCAATCAATATTAAAAAAGTTTTTGTCGGAATCGCTGGTCAACACATTAAAAGCCTTCAACATCAGGCGATGACCACACGTAGCGATAGAAATGCGCTAATTACTCAAGAGGAAATCAATAAATTTATTGGTGAACAATACAATATGGGTACGAACCCTGGTGAGGAAATTATTTCTGTAATTCCCCAGGATTATTTTATTGATAACGAGCGAAATATCCAAAACCCAATTGGTCGTCAAGGGTTTCAATTAGGAGCAAATTTCCACATCATTACTGGTCACGTGCAAAAAGTGCAACAGATTCGTGACTGTATTCAACTTGCTGGATTAGAAATTGAACATATTATTCTCGAACCCATTGCGTCAGCTGAGTCTGTACTCACAGCGGATGAAAAAGAAGGAGGCGTTGTTTTGGTGGATATCGGTGGTGGTACTACAGATGTTGCAATTTTTCAAGACAACTTGATTCGTCATACTGCTGTCATTCCTTTTGGTGGAAACATCATTACTGAAGACATTAAAAAGGGATGTGGAATTTTGAAAAGACATGCTGAAAAGTTGAAAGTTGGATTTGGAAAGGTTTTAGTTGACCCAATCACAACGAACGATGTTGTTGTCATTCCAGGACTTTCTGGACACCAACATAAAACGATTTCGATTGTGAACCTTTCTCAAATTATCGAAGCAAGAATGCGCGAAATAATTGAATTGGTCGATCACGAAATAAAATCTTCAGGCTACAGAGGAAAATTGTTAGCAGGAATTGTGGTTACTGGTGGTGGTTCGAAATTAGATCATATCACACAGTTATTTGAATACATGACTGGATTAGACACACGCATTGGTCGTCCGACAGAACACCTTTCTAGCACGAATAATATTGAGGAATTAGAAAGTCCAATTTATGCTACTGGAATTGGATTGATGTTGCAAGGATTTAAAGTGATTGAAAAGAAGCCTTTAATGGCCGAACCTAAAGACACAGCAATTGAGGAAGACCGAGAAAAAGGAAAATTCTTCGAGAAAATTTTAAATAGATTTAGCCCTTTATTTGATATTGAAAATAAAAACAAACAAGATGATGGAATTTGATTTGCCAAGAGATATTAACTCTGTAATTAAAGTTATCGGTGTAGGTGGAGGCGGAAGTAACGCTGTAAACCACATGTATAAACAAGGTATTGTTGGTGTGGACTTTATCGTTTGCAATACCGACCGTCAAGCATTGGATATTTCACCAGTGCCTTACAAAATTCAGTTAGGAGCCGAGTTGACAGAAGGACGGGGAGCTGGAATGATGCCTGAAGTTGGAATGAACGCCGCACTTGAAAACATTGAAGAAATTCGTGACCTGTTGTCCAAAAACACGAAAATGGTTTTCGTTACTGCAGGAATGGGTGGCGGAACTGGAACTGGTGCTGCTCCTGTGATTGCTCAAGTTGCTAAAGATTTGGGCATTTTGACAGTTGGTATCGTTACCGTTCCTTTTGCTTTTGAAGGTCGTAAGCGTACGCAACAGGCTGAAGATGGCTTGGAAAAAATGCGTCAAAATGTAGATACTTTATTGGTAATCAACAATGAGAAGTTGCGCCAATTTGGAAAAAGTATGTCTTTGACACAAGCGTTTACACATGCTGACGATATTTTGACCGTTGCAGCTAAAGGAATTGCTGAATTGATTTCTGTGACTGGTATCATAAACGTTGACTTCAACGATGTAAACACCGTATTGAGAAATAGTGGTCATGCAATTATGGGAAGCGCAATTGCTTCAGGTGATAATCGTGCAATGGAAGCTGTTCAATCGGCATTGACTTCTCCATTATTGAACGATAACGACATTCATGGCGCTCGATATGTATTGTTGAACATTACTTATGGTGACAAAGAAGTTATGATGGATGAAATTACAGAAATCACTGACTTTATTCAAACGGCTGCTGGTGATTCTGCTGATGTGATTTGGGGTCATGGATATGATTCATCTTTGGGTGAAGGATTATCAATTACATTGATTGCAACAGGGTTTTCATCAACGCCAATAACAGGATTTGAGAAAGCCCCTGAAATGAATTTGATTAACATGGATGCGCAACAACCAAAGGCGGTTGATAAACCATTGTCTCATCCGTTTGAGTCCAATTTAACAAGCGCAGCAACAATGACGGAGGCATTGGAGAAAGATCCAGTTTTGGCTTCAACTTTGACGAATCAAACAACAGTTTCTCCAGAACCTGTAACTTATTCTCAGCCAATAGCTCCTGCTGCACCAGTTGCTACTCCTGTAGTGAATGAAATACCAACGTATGTTGCTCCTTCTTCTCCTCTAACACCTATTACGTCAAATATACCAGTTGAGTCTGTTTCTCCATCTTCAAACGTTGAACCTACAGCTCCTTCAACTCCAGTATTTGAAAATGTACGTGAGGTTACCAACGAAATCAAATTGGAAGAAACTGCACCACAAGAGCAAATTCAATTGGAATGGCCTGTGGAAAGAACAGAAGTTAAATTTGAACCTGTTGCAAGCAAACCAGAACAAAAAGTTCACATTCTTAATGAAGATCTTGAAAATAAGCGTGCTTTGACTCCAGAGGAAAGTAATGCTTTGTTAGCAGAAAGAACAGCACGTATTCAAAGTATTACGAGTAAATTAAAACGTCCAGAGGGATTGGCTGATTTAGAAAAGGAGCCAGCTTACAAACGTTTTAATCTGTCTTTGGATAATTCAGACAACCTTGGAAATGAGATTTCAGGTTATTCCTTAGGAAAAGATTCTAACGGAAACATCAATTTGTCCAATAATGGTTTTTTACATACAAACGTTGACTAATGAGTTTCACAGCTACAATTAATGATGCGATTAAACAAGCCATGTTGGCGAAGGATAAAGAACGCCTTGCTGCTTTGCGCGATATAAAATCGAAGTTATTGCTTGAAGCAACCTCAGGTGGAAATGGCGAAGTTTCGGATGAAGCGGCAATGAAAATCTGTATGAAATTGCACAAGCAACGCATGGAAACATATCAACTTTACAAAGATCAAGGTCGCGATGATTTAGCTGCCGAGGAATTATTCCAAGCTCAAGTAATTGAAACCTATCTTCCAAAAATGTTGACAGAGGACGAAATCCGAATCGAGGTTCGCGCCGCAATTGAAAGTACAGGGGCTAGTGGACCACAAGAAATGGGTAAAGTGATGGGAGTGCTTTCCGGAAAATTAGCAGGTAAAGCTGATGGTAAAGTTATCGCAGCTTTAGTGAAAGAGGAATTAGCGAAATAGCAAACAAACAACAACAAATACAAAACCGTCGGACAAACATTCGACGGTTTTTTTATGCATTCGTTTTTCCAGAGAAATTCGTTTTTTAACCATTTTGAAATAACTACCTTTACGCCATGACACTTTATAATGTAACAGTAAGCATAGACCCGTCTATTGAGAGCGATTGGTTGTCTTGGATGCGGGCTACTCATATTCCTGAAGTACTTAAAACAGGTTGTTTCAACGAATGCCGTCTGTCACGTGTTCATGGTGAAGAAGAAGGTGGTTCTACGTATTCCATCATGTACCTTGCGCCGGATCAAGCAACGTACGAACGTTATCAACGGGAATTTGCTCCGCTTCTACAAAAGGATCACACCGAACGCTATCAAGGACGTTTTGCTGCATTCCGAACAACATTAACCGTCATTGAACAGTTTCATCCATGAATGTAAAACCAAAGAAGCACCTCGGTCAACATTTCCTGAAGGATAAAGGAACTTGTCAAAAAATAGCCAATCAGGTAACGCATTATCGGGACACTTTTCGCGTGTTGGAAATCGGCCCAGGAATGGGAGCCTTGACCGAATATTTGATGCAGGACGAACGATCAGAGCTCACACTACTCGATGTAGATATTGAGTCAATTGATTATTTGCGAAGTCATTTTCCTAGTTTGGCGGAGTCGGTTCATTTCGGTGATTTTCTCCGCATAAATATCAAGGAACTAATGGGAGACGAACCTTTTTGTGTCGTCGGCAATTTTCCTTACAATATTTCTTCACAGATTCTTTTTCGTTGTTTGGAATATCGTAATCAGATTCCTGAAATTATGGGGATGTTTCAAAAAGAAGTTGCGGTACGCGTAGCGGAAAAACCGGGTTCAAAAGAGTATGGAATTTTGAGTGTTCTACTACAAACCTTTTATGATATTCATTATTGTTTTACGGTGGATGAACACGTGTTTGTTCCGCCTCCAAAAGTGAAATCTGGCGTAATTCGTTGTACTCGCAACGATAGAACTTCGCTTCCTTGTGACGAAAAATTATATTTTCAAGTCGTTAAAATGGCGTTTAATCAGCGAAGAAAAACCTTGCGAAATTCTATTAAAGCTTTTACAAACGACCGCATTTTACCGGAAAAGTTCCAATCCGAACGACCTGAAAAATTGTCCGTTGAAGACTTTATTGAATTAACACTTTGGGTGCAAGAAGGTAGAGCCTAATTTGATTTACTTCAGATTTTAGTTTTTCCTAATTCGTTTGTTACTAATTACGTGAGATGCCCTAATTCCAATTGGTGCGTTTCATTAACTTAGCACTTTCATTTTCATTGAGAAAGCAGAACTTATGAGTAAACCCTTGAACACGAATAAAAAAGCACCTGTTGCAAATGCTGATGCAACAATGAAAAAGTTGACCTATTTATTTTGGTTTTTCGCTTTAATGCCCTTCCTTTTTATTTCAGGATTGTTGTTGCTTCAATCCGAGGATGACCTGCCGCCTGTTTCTTGGTTGGACAATCCTCCGGAGGTACAAGCGTCTTTGATTTTGGCGCGAAAAAACGAAAAGGAAGACACTGTAATTGGACGTTTTTGGCATGTGAACCGAACGAGTGTAAAGTATCGTCAGATTTCTCCGTATGTAATCGATGCACTTATTTCTACTGAAGATGAACGTTTTATGGAACATTCAGGTGTGGATTTTCGTGCTTTGGCACGATCAATTTTTTCCTTAGGAAGAACGGGAGGAGCTTCTACAATCACACAACAATTAGCAAAGTTATTGTTCACACTTCAAAAACGCCAGCAAGAAGATTTAGCACGAGCAAACGGTGAAACAGTGAATTTAGGCGCAACTGGTTTTTTAGGTAAATTCAAACGAATCAACGAAAAAGCACAAGAAAATATCATTGCAAAACGTTTGGAAGAACGCTTCACGAAAGAAGAAATCGTTACCATGTATCTCAACCAATTTGACTTTTTATTCAATGCGGTTGGAATTGAAAATGCTTCACGTGTTTACTTCAATAAGTCCCCTCGCGATTTGACGAAAAGCGAAGCTGCGATGTTGGTTGGAATGTGTAAAAATCCATCGTTGTATAATCCTTATTTATATAAAGTCAATAACTATCGCCGTCAAATTGCCATTAAAAAAGGTATTGCTACCAAGGATGTTTCAATCGCCGATATAACTGCTGCTCGATCCTCCGATTCCTTGTTAGCATTGAGCAGAAGAAATCAGGTCTTGTTTCAATGGTTAAAAAATAGTGAGTCAGGAAATACAGCGCTCCGAAACAAAATCACGCGTGAAGAATTCGACAAATTGAAATTACAACCTGTGGAGCCTAATTTCCGATCACTCGATCATAAAGAAGGAATGGCGCCTTATTTTCGCGAATCACTTCGAAAGGAAGTTACTGATATTTTGACCGCAAAAAATGACGATGGTTCTTTTAAATACGTACGCGAAGATGGTAATCCGTTTGATATTTACCGCGACGGTTTGAAAATTTATACCACCATTGATCCAACCATACAACGTTACGCCGAATACGCCGTTGAAAAACACATTCGTGATAATTTGCAACCAGCTTTTGATAAGAATAATAAAACCCTAAAGTACTACCCATTCTCCAACAATATTGATCCTAAGACGATTGAAAACATCATGGAAAATGCACGAAGAACTACGGAGAGATATAAGATTTTGGTTGAAGCGGGTGCGAGTAAAGAAGAAATTAAGAAGAACTTCAATACTCCAGTGCCAATGCGTGTCTTTTCTTGGAAAGGCGACCGCGATACCATCATGTCACCGAACGATTCCATTCGTTATTATAAGGCATTTTTGCAAGCAGGTTTGGTTTCCATGGATCCGCAAACAGGTTTTGTGAAGGCCTGGGTAGGAGGCATCAATTTTCGTTACTTCTCCTATGACCATGTTCGCTTAGGTAAGCGTCAAGTTGGTTCAACCATCAAACCTTTTGTTTATGCAAAAGCCTTAGAAATGCGAACCGTAACGCCTTGTACAGAGTTTGGACCGGATGATTTTGGAGTAAAAACAGTAGATGAAGCGGATAATGTGATAAGTGTTTATCGTCCTTCAGGGGATGCGGCAAAAACGGTACGAGATGGTTTGGCTTTGTCCAGTAACCCAACAACAGCAGCGGTTCTTCAATCCATGGGAAGTTTTAAACCGAACAGTAAAAAAGGAGGTCCTTTTGAAGTGGAGAAATTCTTGAAACGCATGGAAATTAATTTGAATCCAGCCGATGTTGTACCTTCGATGTGCCTCGGTGTTATGGATTTATCGTTGTATGAATTGGTAGCAGCGCAATGTGTTTTTGTGAATAATGGTTACTACACACGTCCAACTACTATTGAGCGGATCACAGACAGAAATGGAAAAGTAATTTATAGTGCCGATGCCCACATGGTGCGTGATCAGGCCTTAAATTCTGCCGCTGCTTATGAGGTGATAAAAATGATGAAAGGCGGTACTACTTACGGAACGGGTGCGAGTTTGAGAAGTGGACGTGATTGGGGAGGTCTTCGTGCACCAATTGCAGGTAAAACGGGAACGACACAAAAGAATTCCGATGGTTGGTTCATGGGGTTGACTCCGAAATTGGTTACGGGAGTTTGGGTAGGTGCGGAAGACCGAATCGTGCGTTTCAGAAGTATGGAATGGGGACAAGGAGCACGTATGGCGTTACCGATATTCGGTTATTTCATGAAGAAAGTGTATGCTGATGCCAACTTGAAATTTCCGCAGGACGATTTTAAACCGCCACTAGATTACGACCCTAATTTATATGGTTGCGACCAAAACTTTACGCCTCAATTGTTTGATGGTGAAGCATTAGAATTTTAGAATTATCAAGATATGAACAAAGAAGTTAAAAACGTAGAAGAAGCCCTTAAAGGAATCGAAGACGGAATGACGTTGATGATTGGCGGTTTCGGATTGTGCGGAATCCCTGAAAATTCCATTGCGCAGTTAGTGAAAATGGGAACTAAGAATTTAACCTGTATCAGCAACAACGCTGGCGTGGACGATTTTGGTTTAGGCTTGTTATTGCAAACGAAACAAATCAAGAAAATGATTTCGAGTTACGTAGGTGAAAACGACGAATTCGAGCGTCAGATGTTGTCAGGTGAGTTGGAGGTGGAGTTGATTCCGCAAGGAAGTTTGGCAGAAAGATGTCGCGCTGGTGGTGCTGGAATTCCTGCTTTTTTCACACCTGCTGGTTACGGTACCGAAGTAGCAGAAGGCAAAGAAGTGCGTATCTACAACGGTAAACCGCATATTTTGGAAGAAGCCCTAACCGCGGATTTTGCAATCGTCAAAGCATGGAAAGGCGACACTGAGGGAAATTTAGTTTTCAAAGCAACAGCACGTAACTTTAACCCAATGATGGCAATGGCAGGTAAAATCACGATCGCCGAGGTAGAGGAATTAGTTCCCGCTGGAGAATTAGATCCGAATTTCATTCATACCCCTGGTATTTTCGTTCAGCGAATTTTTAAAGGAGAAAAGTTTGAAAAGAGGATTGAGCAGAGAACAGTTAGAAAGTGAGAGAATGAGAAATGAGGAATGAGAAATGAGATTCCGTCGCGGCGAAGAAAAAAGAGCAATTATTAATTTAGAGAAATGAAAAAACATAACTTTAAAGAGATAAAAATATGGCAGGAGGCGCTTTTACTTGTAAAGGACGTTTATCTATTAACAGCAAATTTTCCCAAGGAAGAAAAATATGGACTCACTTCTCAAATCAATCGTTCTGCAGTTTCTATTCCATCCAATATCGCGGAAGGTTCAGGTCACACCTCAAATAAAGAGTTCGTTCGATTTTTAGAAGTAGCTATTTCCTCCAGTTATGAGCTGGAAACTCAATTAATCTTGGTCGAAGAATTATTTAATTTAGCAACCAATGAAACCATTGAAAAACTTCATGCGCTTCAAAATAGAATCGGTGGATTTATCCGTCAAAATAGAGAAAGAATCGAAAATGAAAATTAATTACCAAATCAACTCCATTCCCTCATAACCTCATAAAATCAAAAAAATATGGCACTAGATAAAACCGGAATCGCAAAAAGAATCGCCCAAGAACTACAAGACGGGTGGTACGTAAACCTCGGAATTGGTATCCCTACTTTGGTGGCGAACTATATTCCCGAAGGAATTGAAGTTGAATTTCAGTCGGAAAACGGCGTACTTGGTATGGGACCTTTCCCAACGGAAGACGAAGTGGACGCTGATCTAATCAACGCAGGAAAACAAACAATCACCGTGCGTAAAGGTGCTGCTTTCTTTGACTCCGCAACGTCGTTCGCTATGATTCGCGGACAGCACGTTCAATTAACCGTTTTAGGCGCTATGGAAGTTTCGCAAAATGGCGACATTGCCAACTGGAAAATTCCTGGAAAAATGGTAAAAGGAATGGGTGGCGCAATGGATTTAGTGGCATCTGCTGATAACATTATCGTTGCCATGATGCACAGTAATAAGGCGGGCGAATCAAAAATCCTGAAAGAATGTACCTTACCTTTAACGGGTGTCGGATGCGTGAAAAAAGTAGTAACCGAATTGGCCGTTTTGGAAATTAAAGGCGGAAAATTCCACTTGATTGAACGCGCTCCTGGAGTTAGCGTAGAAGAAATCATTTCCAAGACAGAAGGAGATTTAGTGGTACCCGACTTTGTTCCAGAGATGCAACTGTAATGAATCCACTTTCAGCGACCTATTTCACGGCTGTTAAAGCATCAATCGCGGCATCGGAGAAAATCATGGAAATCTACGAAGGTGACTTCGAAACAATTGAAAAAGAAGACGGTTCTCCATTAACAATTGCCGATTTGGCATCCACCAAAGTGATACATTCCTACCTTGATCCACTCGGAATTCCAGTCACTGGTGAAGAAACCGAGAAGATGGATTATTCCGAACGTCAACATTGGACATTGTCGTGGTGTGTTGATCCTTTAGACGGGACAAAAGAATTCATTAGTCGAAACGGTGAATTTGCCGTCAATATCGCCATGATTGAAAACGGAAATGCTATTTTCGGTGTAATTGCTTCGCCTGTATATAGAGAAGTGCTTTTCGGCGGAAAGTCAACAGGCGTATTCATTTCCTCCTTTGAAAACATCGAAAATCCATCCACTTGGCAAGTTCTTGAAGCTACACAATCGGTCAACGACCCCCTTTGTTTAATTAGTTCACGAAGTCATAAATCGGAAGCACAGACTGCTCTTGAGAATGAGTTAAAAGAAACGTATCCGACTTTAAATTATCTTATGCGTGGTTCTGCCATCAAATTTTTCGCCCTCGCGAAAGGAGAAGCCGATATTTATCCGCGATATGCACCAACAATGGAGTGGGACATTGCAGCAGGTCAAGCAATATTGGAAGCGCTAGGAGGCGAAGTATTGAGTGCAGAAGACCAACTTCCACTTCGTTATAATAAACCCAATTTATTAAATCCGTTTTTCGTTGCGCGAACGAAAGCCTTAGCTGTCTTGCAAAATGCGTAAATGGTGGATTGTAACAGTATTTCTTCCTTTGTTGTCTTTTGGACAGCAGAATTTCACCTTTCTCCATACTTTTTACAAGGACGCCTTACTTTCACCAAGTGTGATGACAAAGGCTGATGATGGATTTTTTCCCAAACGAGAAAGTCAGTTTACGTTAGACAAGGCGTTCAAAGACTCGACGGTATTTTATTATGAATTTCTTGATGTTCTTTTTAAAAAGCATGCTTACGAAACCACTGAAGGAGAGGTGAAATTTGCCGTTTCTCCTATTTTAGACGGTCGTGCAGGGGAGGATTTTGTCCGTAATGATGACGAATTACTGTTTCAAAACACACGTGGGTTTTATGTGCAAGTCGATTTAGGTAACAAGATTTCATTTTCTACCTCACTTTTTGAAAATCAAGCCCGATTCAGCACCTATGAATCCGCATTTATTAGCTCAAGAGGTGAATTTTATTTCAAAAATAACCTTACGGAGTACCGACAAGATAACGGGGTTGTACCAGGAGCTGCTCGAACTAAGCCGTTTAAAGATAACGGATTCGACTACGCTTTCGCAATTGGAAATTGCACTTATCAACCGAAAGACTGGTGGACGATTTCTATAGGTAACAACCGTCATTTTATCGGAAGCGGTTATCGTTCCTTGTTACTATCAGATAATTCAGGTAGCGCTCCATATTTGCGTTCTGATTTTAAAATCGGAAAACTTTTCTCTTTTCATTATCTAAGAGCGCAAGGATTAAATCTCGTCAGAAAACGTCAAAAAACGACCGTTGAGGCGTATTATCAGCCAAAAGGCATCGCCATTAATTATTTGACTTTTACACCCCATAAGTCAGTCGCAATTTCTTTGTTTGATGGTGGGATTTGGAGAAAAGGAGATTCGTTAGTAACAAGTCCCGTTCATCCGATGTACTTCAATCCGATTCCATTCTTGGGGAACATCATGAAAGATTCGACTTTGCTTTCCATTCAAGGTATAAATCTCGACGTGGTGCTATCAAAAAACTTTAGATTGTACGGACAATACGCAATTACCGAGTTGGATAAAAATAAACAAGCGTTTCAAGTTGGAATCCGCATGTATGATCTGTTTAAAATTAAAAAGAGCTTGTTACAGTTGGAATTCAATCACGTGGATGCTGGAATGTATGAAAAAGCACCCTTATTCATGAGTTACAGTCATTACAACTTACCGTTGGCTCACCCAAAAGGAAGTGGTTTCAACGAATTTGTGGTAAGAAGCACTTATGAATGGAAACGCCTTTACTACGATTTTCGATTCATTTACTACCAATTGCGACAGTATAACGACAATGTGTTACTTCCAATTCAGCTCAGTCCAACGAGTTATGATAACGATATTATTTATTCGAACCTTGAAGTAGGTTACCGAATGAACAAGAAAATGAATCTTGATTTTTTTGTGAATTTACTAATGAGAAATCCAACACGAACTAGCAATGACGCGAACGGTTGTATTTATTTTGGTATGAAAACCGCTATTTTGAACCACTACAATGACTATTAAGCCCATTATTCTTCTTTTGTTTTTGTTTTTTTCAACGGTTGTTGTAGGACAAAATGCGGTAAAGTGGGTTCTCGAAGAATTGCCAGGTGATTCAACGCTGATGATGAGTTTCAAACAGCATACAATGTTTCGTCCTTCAATTCGTGCAAAAGCGGCATTTCAACAATCCGACTTAGGTTTTAAATTGGGAAAAAAAGCGGTGCTAATACCATTAGTAGATGTTGGTACACAAATCCGACAAAAACCAAATTATCGTTTAGGAGCCGGCTTTGCGGTGGAAGGAACACCTCATGAAAAATGGTATTATCGCATTGGACTTCTTGGTGTTCAACAATATGCAGATTCTCTTTTTGATGGAAAATACCAAGAAAACATTAATGGGACACTTTTTAATATACAACCTATTGGAAGACTGTCGTTTACGCCGAATAAATACTTTAATTTTCAATTGGGAAATGAAGAAAATTTCATTGGCGACGGTTCACGTTCCTTATTTTTAAGTGACTACGGAAAAAGTTATCCCTTTGCGATGATTAACACCGATTTTTGGCATGTTCGATATTCACTGCTTTATCAGGTGGCTCAGGAAATTTTTAAAGATGAAAAACGAACCAAGTTCCTTGCCACTCATGCTATTAGTTGGAATGTAACGAAAGATTTTACGTTTGGCATTTTTGAAACGGTTGTTTTTGCCCCTACAGACAAGTTTCTTTTTAGAGGTTTTGATATTGAATACTTGAATCCCATGGTGATGTTTCGTCCGCAGGAATACGCTCTAGGATCCGCAGATAACGTTCTTTTAGGGGCGTCATTTTCATTGCGATTAAAGAACAATCAAATGTTATATGGACAATTGGTTTTGGATGAATTTCACTTTACCTTTGTTCGATATCGACTTGGTTATTGGGCAAATAAATTTGGTGGTCAATTAGGATGGAAGGGTCAATCTAAGTGGAAGGGATTGCCAGTTTTTTGGCGTTTGGAGGCAAACGCAGTACGTCCATTTACTTATTCTCACACCAACGATTTAGCGAATTATGGTAATCGAAATGACGTATTAGCGCATCCGTATGGCGCGAATTTTATCGAATTACTTGGAGAAGCGAAATTTGTTTGGAACAAGAACCTCATTCGGCTTTTTGCAAGTGCCGGTTGGGAAGGATGGGACAGAGACGATGTGAGTTATGGATCAAATATTTATGTACCTTACACCTTACGACCTAAAAATTATGGTTATCACTTAGGAACAGGACTGCTTAACATTTTTTCAAGGCTTAATCTTAATTTTGCTCGTCCTTTAACCCCAAAAGGAAAAATTCACGCCTTTGGTGAAATTCAGTTCCGATTTGATAGCGCCCTGGATTCAAAAAAATTTAAAGTGATTCCAACTTTTGGAATTCGCTCCTTTCTTTGGAACGACTACCGAAATTGGTAAGTCAAGCCGCTTTCTTTTTTTGTACTAAACGCACAGCTCAACGTTAATAAGAAATCTTCTTTTCTTCGAATTTTGGGAGGAAGAGAATTATTTTCGTAGGTTGCATGAAAAAGAAACTGTTCAAATTTATAAAGTGGCTGACTATTAGCGTGATTACCTTCGTGCTTTTGGTCTCACTTGGACTTTTTCTCTTTAAAGATAAAATTATTGGAGCTGTTGTGAACGAGGTGAATCAATACCTCAAAGTTCCTGTAAAAGTGTCCCAAATTGACATTACTTTTTGGCAAACCTTCCCTAAAATTTCAGTGGACTTTAACAATGTTTACATCCAAAGTGCCGTCCCTAATGCCTTAGAAAACGACACCTTGTTATATACCGACCGCATTCGGCTCAAGTTCAATCCGATTGATATTTGGAATGGTAATTATTCAGTTGAATCACTTCAAATTTCTCCTGGAACGGTAAAATTTAATATCGCTGAAGATGGTTCAAATAACTACGATATCTTCAAGCCTAGTCCAGACACCACGAGTTCGCCTTTCAATGTTAGTTTGAAAAAAATTGTTGTAGAAGGTCTCCGCGTGAGTTACCTGAACCAAGCGACTCAACAACATTATTCCACTTATATCCAACAAACTACATTAGCTGGAAATTTTTCAGATAAACAATACGATTTGCAAGCACTTGGAAAGGCAAACATTTATCAAGCGAAAAGTGGAGAAGTCAATTTTATCAAACGAAAATGGGTAGGATATGATTTTGTGCTTCGTATTGATAATGAAAACAATCGTGTCGATTTACCGAAAGCGTTAATCAATATTGCAGGACTTCCATTTGAAATTGAAGGAGGAGTTGGCGCAGACAGTTTGCGATTTTCCGTGAAGTCAAAGGATATTTTACTGACTGATTTGGTAAACAAAATTTCAATTGGTGCGGAAGACAAAGTCAAGGAGTTTAAAGGAGAGGGGAAAATAAATTTTGATTTGTCAGTTTTTGGTGCGGTTGCAGCAACGGAATCACCAACGATTATTTGCAAATTCGGAGTAGCGAACGGTTCAATTACGGAACCTTCTAAAAATGTAAAGATCAAAAATGTCCATGTGGACGGGCTTTATACCAATGAAGGAGGAGCGCAAAATGAACGCTTGGAATTACGTCAATTTCAGTTCGCAACAGCACTTGGACCTTTTAGTGGAAAGGCGCAATTAACGGAGTTCAATCGTCCTCATTTAACGGGGTCAGCTCGCGGAAAATTGGATTTAAAAACGTTGCACGCAATTTTTCCTTTACCTGGAATTGATAATATCATCGGGAAAATGGGAGTTAATGCCGATTTTGATATTGTTTCTGAAATTGAATCTGGAACAACCAAAGTCAATCGCTGCAATGGAAGCGTTGATTTACAGCAGACCTTAGTACAACTATTGGACGACGACCGTGTTTTCAAAAACATCAATGCACACTTATTCTTAAAGGATAATCAGGCAGGAATTAGTGATGCGTCACTCAATATTGGTTCAACCGATTTGCGTTTAGACGGTTATTTCAATGATATTTTCAGTTATTTAAACGCAACTGGATTTTTAACCGCGGATTTATCCATCGAGAGTAATTTTATTAACCTTGCCGACTTTTCAACACGCGAAAAACAACCCTCAAAATACACCGATGGACGTCAATTTGTACTGCCTGAAGGTGTAATTGGCAACCTGAATTTAACGGTTGGAAGGTTAAAATACGAAACACACCATTTCGACAACATCATTGGAAAAATGACCTACCGCAATCGAAAAGTGCATCTTCCAAAGTTGAGTTTAGTAAATGCGGATGCGTTGGTGAGTGGAGCATTGGTCATAGAAGAAAAATTACCAGAAATTTTTACAATAACTGCCAATGTGGCAACACGAAATCTGAAGTTTAAACAACTGTTCAGGGAATGGGAAAATTTCCAACAGGAAGTGATTACGGACAAACAAATTTCAGGTAGGGCAGAGGCTGATTTGTATTTACACGCTCCGTTCGATTTGCGTTCTGGAATCATTATGAAAGCTATTCAAGCAAAGTTGGATTTACGGGTTTATGATGGACAGTTGAAAAATGTTGAGTCCTTCAGCGCGATTACCAAAAGTTTACGCGAGTCATCAGGAAAAATGGCAATTGGTAAAAAATCCATCGACAATTTCGAACGAAAATTAGCGGTGATTGACTTTAAGACCTTGGAAAACAGTTTGATCATTCGAGATGGTAAATTGGAAATCCCGAAAATGCACATTGCTTCGTCTGCATTGGAATTGGATATATCTGGAATTCATTCTTTTGAAAATGAAATCGACTATCGCTTCGCCTTCCGCTTAAGGGATGTATTGGTCAACACACGCGATGCGGAATTTGGCGAAATCATTGACGATGGGACGGGAATGTGGATTTATATGCGCATGTTTGGCAATTTAGACGACCCAAAAATTGAATGGGATAAATCGTCGAAAAAAGAACAAGCAAAGGCGAATCGAGAACAAGCGAAACAAGATGCGAAAGGAATTCTAAAGGCTGAATTCGGGTTGTTTCAAAACGATACATCCGTTAAGGTTTTTGTCCCTAAAGATATTCCGAAAGAGGAGTTAATCATTCAATTTGGACCAGCAACAAAAGAGGAATTTAAGACCGAAAAGCAAAAAGAGCAAAAGGAATCAAAATTCAAGAAAACACTTAATAGTTGGAAACAAGAACAAGAAAACGATCAAAAGGCTTCGTTTAAAGTTGGTGGCGGAGGAAATTAGATTCCAACAACTTCAATATCTGATATAGTAGCGGCATTATTTTTGCTAATTTCGGCCACATGAATTCAATGCTTTCCCTACTTTTAAGTTTTTTACTTGTTCTTTCAACAGCCGCAGATATTCCTTATTCCACCCTTCAAAAAGACATGGAAGAAAATAATGCAAAAGGTCTGGTCGCCTTAGGTAAAGACAAAGTAATTTTAAGCGTTTTTGGAAAAGAAGGGGTTTATAATTCTACCCAAGCAACTATGGTTTTGGAGGATTACTTCAATAAAAAACCGAAAGGAACTTTCACCTTTGTTTTTAAAGGGAAAGAATCTTCTGAAGGTGTTCTTTTGGTGGTTGGAAACTATGTCGTCGGAAAAGAAACCTACCGTTGTACCTTTCAATTTCGTGCGGAGAAAAACACCGCTCGTTGGGATAATCTCAGCATTGAGAAGCAGTAATTTTTATCTAATTAAAATTTCCACCCTACGGTTTGCCTCTTTTTCTGCCTCGTTTTCAGGTTTAGGATAAACAGGTTTTGCGCTCCCAAATCCAATGGCCGTGAGCCGTTCTGGATTAATTCCTGATTCTACCAAGAAGTCAACTATACGTTCTGCTCGCTTTTTAGACAAGCGCATCATAAACAATCCAATTCCTTTGTCGTCGTTGACGTGACCTTGAATTTCAATTTTAATATTCGGATTCAATACCAAGAAATCGCGCAATCGCAACAACCGCGGGTAGGATTCATCCAGAATAGTCGAAAGCCCTGGTGCGAAATAGATTTCGTCCAATTTAGCCACAGAACCTCTTTTAAAAGTTGTCAATTTGATGGTGTCGTGTTGAATGCCGGTACTCGCGATTTTATAATTCAATAAATCCTTTGAATTGTAGCCTTCTGCGTCAATTTTTATGGTTCCGCTGCGGATGTTTCGGGTGAGATTCAACCATAAATCACTTGCGAAGTAGGTGCCGTCGATATTGGTTTGTGTTTGTAAAGAAATTCTTGCACGAATCGGTTTTTTTGTTTTTTCATCAATGACATGTAAGGCATAAATCGGTGCTGTTTTGTTATACACCAAATTCATCGTCAAGGTATCCAAATACTCGGTTCCTTTTTCGGATAAGGGTTGGAAATTCAATTCGAAGTCAACGGTTTTCTTTACCTTTTCTTCTGCGATAAATAGTACGATGTATTCAAAACCTTCTTGTAAATCGACACTCACCTTGTCTAATTGTTTACATTCGGTACTGGTCTTGATAAAAAGTGGTTCTGCTTTTTTCAGGGCTAAGTTAAGGCAACCGTCGCCAACTGTCGATTTGAAGATAAGCAGGTGAAAAGTATCGACTTCAGACTTACATTTAATCTGCAATTTCCCACTCTTCCCTGGTTCAAATGAGGTCCAAATTTGATTGCGACTAACAGCGATATCGTTCATATAATTGTAAACGCGATTCTTGTCAAGTCCCTTTTTTCCGCTAAATTGTAATGAATATGGCGTATTGGTGGTCAAACTCACCTTACCTACGCAGGTTGAAAAGTCGTTTTTCTGTGCTTGAAAGCGACTACATAAAAGGACAACTACCGCAAAAATGACGTATCTCACGAAAGTCTTTAACGGACTACTTCATTTTTAGTTTCAATTCCCCGATGAATTGAGTACGAAGTAGTAAGGCGTTGTCCACTAAAAACAAGCGGTTGATACGCATTTCGGATAGATTTCCTTGTAAGTGTACTTCTTTTGTTAAGTCGCGATTGAGTTCCGTGGTGACTTGTTTTTTGGCATCTGATAAAACGGGTTTCAAATCGAAGACGGCGTATTTTTTCAGCATTTCAAGGATTTTATCGTTGAACAACCACTTTGCCGATTTTAATAAAACACTTTTCGTTTTCACATCAAAGGCCAAATCGGTCATCGTCAATATTTGGGTAACGGAATCAATTTGTGGAACACCGGTGAGGTAAACGGTTCCTTTTTTCGCGCCTTCAAATTGCATTTCGAAAAGCATTTTATTGTCTTGTGTTCCGTCAATTCGTAGCTTTTTGACGATAATTTTTTTGTTTTTTATGTCAATTTCTTTTCCTGCCATTTGGGCGTTGGCTATACTCGAAAGTGAATCGTAGGACGCGCGTACATCCACCGACAAATCGAAACCCGAACCACGTTTGTATTCGGATAAATTAGGCAATTTGGTAGGTTTGATTTCTGTCTTTTCCGTCTGAACTACTGGGGCCAATTTCATGCTTAAATTCAAATAAACGGTCTTGTTTTTAAATTGTGGTTGTGTCATGGCGATTGCATTCGGATTGAGATAGAGAAAACCATAACCCGCTAAATCCAATGGGGTTTGTAATTGTTTCCAAACGTCGTCCATCTGTGATTTTAAATCGATACTTTGAATTTGCTTGTCAATATCTTTTTCAAGTTTTTTGAGTTGTTCAGTCACTTGTTTTTCCACTTCAGCTGTCGCGTCGTATTTAAAAACAGTGATTTTACACGGGTCTAAAATGTCGAATTTCTTGAGGTCAGTGGAAGATTTAAATTGAAAATTGTTTTGGATATTGATTTTGGTGGTGTAAGCAACTCTTACCCTTCTCATTCCTTCTCCGTCCACACCACAACTGGCGTAAACACGTGGAACGGTACACGAACCGCCATCCCACAATTCATGACATTTAGGACAATAATTCAACTTCAATGAAAATTTTCCGTCCACAAAATAATTCAACTCTTGACCTCGGAATAGGAAGTCGATCGGGTCGCGGTAGAATTTGTAAGAAAAACTGACGCCTTCACAATGATCTTCTTTCCCGTCAAAAGACATGGGAAGTGAATTTTCGACTTGTTTCAATTGGTTTGTTAAATCAAATTCGATTGGAATGTTTAAGGTGGAAATCACCGGATTTTTAACAGGAACCTGTAAGGTGCTTTTATCCGGAGGAAGTACCTCAATGGTCTTACAACTGGATAAAAATAAGAGCATCAATAATGAAAGATGAAAGACGGAAAGTTTCATTTTTTGCAAGGTTTTAAGATGACTTTTTGAACGAATTGCGGTTGATGTGCTGTTATATCGCCTTCTTCACTTTTGGAAACTTTTGGATTGCTTTTCTGTCCTCCATAAAGCTCAAACACAATGTGGTTTCCAATTTTTTCTAAGCGAGAAGTGAACCACATATTCTCCATTTCATAGAAATCATAAAAACAATTTTCGACTAGCAACATGGGTATAATTATCCCGTCGCCTTCGTCCAAATTATAACCTGTGGCGTCTTTTGTGATGCGGTATTCTTTGGTCATTCCTTCGCCTTCTTTCGGAAAAAACGACATGCGATAGGTCCAAACAGAATCTTTCACGACGGTTTTTACTTCAAATTTAACGGGCATTACGGTAGTCGATTTTCCACCGAAAAGGTGCATGTCACCACAATAATTTCCAATCCAGCCCTCTGGAAATTGCTGACCCAAACTTATAAAAGCTGGGAATAGAAACAGGAACAATAATCTCATTTTTTCTTCTTTTTCTTAGGAATTTGAAACTGGCCTTTTTCCACAGCTATAACGCCTTGGTTACCGCTCGTTTGGGAAGGACCCGCGGCCATGTGGTGAAAGAAAGTGCCTTTATCGAGGTATAGAGCGATGTAGTACCAATTGTTGTTTGCCAAAAAGTTACCATACAAACCATCGCCAATTTCTTCAAGATAAAATGTAGGTACATCAAGGGATTCGACAGCGTAAGTTTTACCCGTTTTGTTAAATTTTCGAATGGTGTAATAGGTGGGAGCTGCTGCACTAAATTCTTTTTGAGGTTGCAAATGATACACCCAAATGGAATCCTTTTCCACCTCACGAATGGATAAATTTGCTTTGTAGGCATAAATGTCTGCTCCTGATACAGTTGCAATTTCACCTTGGTATTCTCCAACCCATTTTTTGGGAAGCTGAGCACTAATCTTGTGTGAAGAAAAGAGGACAAACAGGAAAAGTATAATTCCGATTGATTTTTGAAAGGAACGAGAAGCAAGAACAAAAGTTAGTTGTTGTGTGGATGTTTGCATCATCAAAAATGGTTTTGTGAAATCAAATGTCGGTATAAATTGGTATTTCAAGAGAAAGTAATCGGATGAATTTGTTTTTCTTTTCTAAGGAAGAAAGAGACTCCCTTAAGGAAGAAATCCAACCACCAAACAAACTACTGAATATCAACAAGATAGCTTTTTCTACCGCCTTTAAGGAAGAAATCTGAGCGCTTAAGGAAGATTTAGGTTCCCTTAAGGAAGAAAGAAATTCGTCAATTATATTATTGATTACCAAACAAATAGCTTATTCAAAAATACCTTAAGGAAGATTTGCGTTCGCTTAAGGAAGATTTGGGTCTGTTTAAGGAAGAAAGGTGCGTTTTCTTACAATTTAATCAATTGCAAGGATTCCATCCCTGTTTTACGAATCACTTGGACGCGATAACTTCCTTTAGCATAGCCATGCATCTTGATAGGAATCTGATGTGTCCCTGCATCTAAAAATTGATCCAAAAGCACCGCTACTTCTCTTCCTGAAAGATCATACAAAACTACTTTTATCAACTCATTATTGGCTTCCACTTTTAAGGTCGTGGAATCTATACAAGGGTTGGGATAAAGTACAAGTTCCTTTGTTGAAAGGGTTGTTTCATTTACACCAACATTGCATGCGCCAACAATGTTGTGGTAACTCACTTCATGTTCGAAGAAGGTTTGCACTTCTGTTTCATTAATCAAAAACCAGTCGCGGAGAATGGAAGCATACACGTCACGGAAATCCACCTGCATTGGAAGTCCTTCTTGGTTAACTACTGTGTTTCCTATTGTTGGGTTGGAACCATAAATTCCACTTGAAACACAGGATCCGAACAAGAAAAGTGGTGCTGCGTCACCGTGATCCGTACCAATACTTGCATTGGAAGCCACCTGACGTCCGAACTCCGAAAAAGTCATTCCAATGACACGGTGTTCTAAATTCAATAAACGTAAATCATCTTGGAAGGCATAAACCGCATCGGAAATTCGTTTCAACAGATTGGCGTGTGTTCCTAATGTTGGTGACCCTTGTTGGACTTGTGAATCATGCGTGTCAAAACCATCGACATTGAGAATATAAATTTTGGTTTGTAGCCCACCAGAAATCATACGCGCTACATTTTTCAATTGTTTCGCTAACGGATTGTTGAGGTCATACAACGTCGAAAGATTGTTTCCAGCATTCGCTGCATCGCGAATTTGTGTTCCGTATAAATTGGTTTGGCTAATAATCATTTGGAGGTATTCCATCTGCGAACCGTAATAAGTACCATCGTTCACCGTTGTGGTGTTCGGAAGATTGACGACTTCAAATGGATTGTTTACCGAGTGGGAAAAATTAGCACGAAGACCTTGACAGGTAGTAGAAACTTCGTAGCCCATTGAAATGGCGAAAGGATCTGGATTTTCTTCGCTTGGATAATCCGTCGGGAAATTTGGGTATTCGGCATCTAACATTCTTCCTAACCAACCTCGCGTTTCGTTTTGCGATAGGGAACCACTCGTCCAAATGTCCATCGAGCGGAAATGTGAACGATTTTGTTCTGGATAGCCAACGTTTTGAACTACGCCTAATTTACCATCGTTGAACAAATCACGAAAACCAGTTAAGGCGGGATGAAGTGCGTTTGTGGCAGCAATATTCAAAAGTGAACCCTGTGGAATTAAAATGTTTTGCCGTTGAATGGCTAAATTATCATAGCCGTCTAAGGGTACAAGGGTATTCAATCCGTCATTTCCACCGTTCATGCGAATCATAATGAGTACGCGGTCACCCACAATTTTTGGAACGTCAAACAGTTTTTTAGTGATGGCCTCCATGCCCATTCCACGCATCATAAATGGCGCTCCCAACGAAGCCAACGAAATGGTTTGTACAAATTTTCTTCTATTCATCGTAGTTAGCTTTTGGGTTAAATCAATTGGAAATCAGCGGACTTAAAAATACTTGCTAAGGTGACCGTCATTCGTGACTTTATGGGGTTGATGGTGTCAGGATTGGTCGGGTCTGCGAGGTATTCGTTGTACTGCAAAGTCCATTCAAAATCGGGTAGTCCGTTGGTTAATAATGCTTTAAGTTGCATTTTATAGGCGTCACTCAGTCCTTTTGTACAAAACAACAAGACCAAATCTTCAATTACATCTTCCGCGGAATCTGGCATGGACAAGCTGTTTAATAGTGCAATATGATCCACGCCCCAACGATTGCCTTGAATGTTAATTCCCCCTAACGCATTAGCATTATCAGAGAGATCGAAACGCAATTTTACCAAGCTGGAGTTCGCCCACAGACGAGTATAAGATGGTGCTTGATAGTAAGCCGTCCAACCGCCAACACTCGGTGGTTTTGCGTATTCCATTCCCAAGGCACCGATTATAAAGTATAGATTGTAATACAATTCAGTGTTGATTGGTAAAGAATAGGTTGGTTTTGAGAGGGAACTGTTGTACATGGAAAAAGCGTATTCCATCGGATTTTTTATAATTGCGCCACGTACCGAAAGATCGTAGAAATGTTGGCTACAAAGCAGTTCACGTAGCACAGGAAGTAGTTCATAATTGTTTGAAATCATGGTGTTGGCCATATCATTGATGACCGTACTTTCCACCTCCGAAGTCAAATCATAATTGACAAACCAACGATAAATTTTGCGACAAATAAATTTGGCAGTTTCTGTCTGTTGAAAAATAACATCGATATAATTTTTGTATTCCGTTGCTCCTGCCGAATTGACCACTGCATTTCCAAAGCGATTCGATAAGGTTTTAGGTCCACCGGAATGCAAGGTAGATACAAATGCTGAACTCGTGGTGTTGACTGTTGTGCTCAAAAAGTTTTGAATGGTCCAACCCGTCAATATCTTAGCACCTGCGGCAACATCTTGTTCGGTGTAATTCGTGTAGTCACCATCACCTACTTGAGGGCCTTTTCCGATAGAATATAACTCAAGTAACTCTCGTGAATAATTTTCATTGGGACTAAACTTGTTGTTGGAAGCGCCGTTCAGGAAAACTAACATACAAGGATCAATCGTAATGTCTTTTACCAATTGTCGAAAATTACCCAAACACGAACTACGCAACAATTCAAAATAAGTATAGGATGCTCGGGAATCGAATGCAAACTGCGCTGCAAAGTGATTTTGCCAAAACAAGGACATTTTTTCTTGAATAGAGAACCCCCCTTGGTTTATCCGCGACATCAACCAAGCAAATAAAGACAATCGACGTGTGCTTTCTGCTGTTTGCGCCGCTGCAGGATACACTTTGTCCACCCATGTTTCCCCGATGGCAGAAACGCCGTCATCAGCAGAAAAGGTGAGGGGTGGCTCAGTAGTGGGAAGGGTAAGTAATTGATCAACTGTTGCTTGCATTCCAAGAGTGAGCGCTTGTTGAATTTGCGGAAAGGTTGGGCCGTACAGCGTTCGTCGTAAAAGGTGAGCAGCATGTTCTCTTGTCCAAAGTCCTGTGTAAGGTGCAAGTGTAAGGGAAACGGGTTGAATGTTGTCGTCGAGTTCAGTCATTCGGTTAGGTTTTAGCGAGAATTATTTCCTGCCGAATGTACGGATAGTCAAAAGATAATCAATCGATGTAGCTCTATTTTTAACTCAAAATTATTGCTTCTTCGGAACCGGATCATAGCCACTCCCTCCCCTTGGATGACACGATGAAATGCGCTTAATGGCCAACCAGGAACCTTTGATTGGTCCCCATTCGTTCAAGGCTTCAATGGCGTAGGACGAGCAAGTTGGCGTGTATCGACAGGTCGCAGGAAATATCGGTGAAATGATTAATTGATAGATTCTAACCATTACTACCAAAGGGAAAACCATTATTTTTTTAAAATTTTTCACAAGGGCAAAGCTAGACATTAACCTTTGATTTTCAATCAATGACGACGAATATTCACTGTAATCAACGTTACATTCAACGAAAAACTTTTGTAACGCGTGAATTTTGAAAGCATTTATTGTTATTTTTAGACAAACCAAAAATTATGCGGCTAAGATTGTGGAACCTACTCGTTATGAGTATTGGCTTCGTTCCTGTTTATTTTGGACAAGGATGGAGCGAACATAAAATCACGGTAAAAAAAGCAAACGACGTGAGTACAATTATGCACGCTGAAACGATTTTTGCGGATCGTTGGGACGTACTTCCTCAAGTTCAGTTCTGGAAAAAAATCATGTTGCTAACACCCGATACCGTTGTTTTAAATGTGGGAGGAACGCGTCAAATTTTAACAGAAATGACCACCACAGAATGGAACGCCAAAAGCGATGCACAAAAAGATAGTTTTAAATTGCAGTTGTTGCATGACTTTTCGCTGCTTCCGGAAACGAACATCGTAGCAACTTTCGGGAAAAATAATTTTTATCGCTTTACCGATGTCTATCCTTCACTTTCCAAGGGGGTAGCAGCATTTGAAAAACACGGCGTTGATCCGTGGTACGCACAAGCTATTTTGTTGATTGAAAGTCCGGGACAGTTGAAAAAATCGGTAGCGGGTGCTTATGGTCCTTTTCAGTTAATGCCGGACGTAGCGCGTTCCGTGGGTTTAATCGTCAACGCGAATACCGACGAACGTAAAGATTTCGAAAAATCAGCTTTGGGCGCAGCACGTCTATTGTCCCGAATTTGTGTTCCTGAAGCACGTCGTTTGTTGACACGATACAATATCTCTTTCGATGAAAAAGACTTGTGGTTTCGCTTGTTTGTGATGCACATTTATCACGCCGGTTCGGGAAATGTAGCCGCAGTAATGAATAAACTTCAACCCACTTATGGCGGACAGCAATTGATTACGGAAATGTGGCAAACCAAAGCAGGACATTTCGGGACAGGTTCTCAAAACTATTCGCAATTGGCCATCGCAGCGCAGTTGATTTTGAACGACATGGTGTACACGCAGTGCGATGAGATTTTGAGTTGCGCGAAATGATGCTGATTTAGCCTCTGGTGCAACAACTCAATCGGCAATTACTTTAATTTTGCACCATGGACGAAATCAGAAACAAGGTTAAAGAAAGTGGCATCATTCAATTGGATTTAGCGGATTTCAAACCCAAAACACCAGTAGTAAGTATTGATCTCGCTGACCAACTTTTAGAAGGGATTTTATTGCGAGAGAAACCCTTTCGCGAGTGGATTTCAACCAACGATTGGACCCTTTATAACGATAAAATTGTAGCGATAAGCTGTTCAGCAGATGCCTTGATTCCCACTTGGGCTTACATGTTGGTCGCCTCGAAGTTGATTGGTGTTGCGCGTTATGTAAGTGTGGGAACAGAAGAAAGCGTGGTAAAAGAATGTATTGCGGCTTCCATAGCAGGGATGGATATTGAATCGTTTCGTGACCAGCGAATTATTATCAAAGGCTGTAGTGATATTCCCGCACCGGAATTAGCCATGGTGACCTTAATGAACAAATTACAACCCGTTGTCAAGAGCATTCTCTTCGGCGAGCCATGTTCCGCCGTGCCGGTGTACAAGAAGCGGTGAGGGGTTTTAATCGGAGTTCGATTTTATTAATCGAACTCGGGCTAGTCCTAAAAGAGAGCAATTTATTATCACTTTTAAGAAAGTCCTATTTATAGGGAGGCATGCTAAAAACACCATTTTGATATGCTCTATTTTCTATATCGGAAAAAAGTGCAGAGCCATAAAATGATAAAAACACCAACAAGAGAGGCATTATTGGATAAATTAAACCTGAATTCAAATTGACTTCTTTTGTAATTCTTTTGCTCTTAAATTCAGCTATATAAGAATTCTTTAATGCACTATTAAAAATAAAAGGCCAAATTAATTTCATAATCGGCAAAATGTTTAACCAAACTAATCCACCACTCAATATTCTATTCTCTTGACTAACTGCATTCAATTCTCTTGACATATTGACATTGAAACAAACAAAAATTGTGATTACTGAAACAAATATTAGCAATACAAATAATCCTCAACTTCCCATTTAAGTTGTTTTAAGTTGTTTTAAGTTGTTAAAATTATAAATCATCTTCTGTGTAAGAATTTACGTCATTTTTCATTTCACGTATTACTTTCAGTAAATATGGATATCTATTAAATTTAGGATTTGATTCCAATTTATTGTACTCCTTAATACTATAATCTGACTTTTGTTCTGGATTACGTTTACGCTTTTCAAGTTCAAGTATTAAGTCTTGTACATTACTTCTGTAATTAGATAATAAATCAAAATACAACTGTTTGGTTTTTGATAATTGCCATGTTGGATCTAAATCTTTTATTGAATTTATTTGTTTAATCGCTTTATCAACTTTTAGTGAATCATATTTTTGATTCAATACATTTTCTCTTATTTCATAAAGCGTTAAATAAGCCTTATTAAAATTTAATAATTGATTACATATTATTAGTGTATCCTTTGTGACTTTATTTATTATTAAACTCTTTGCTAGTAGATCATAATTTCTATTTTTATATCTATCATCTTCCTTAGCCAAATCCTTAGTTGTAAAATAATCAGAGTTATCCATGAATTTTTTAACAAACATATCTTTTAACCAAATCGTATTTATTTCATTAATCACAGATAAAGAGTAGTTTAATGAATCTTTTAAAGCATTATTCTTCGAGGTAAAGAAGTTAATTATTTGTTCTTTATTTTTAATCTCATTTTTCAATTTTGAAATTTCAGCCTTGTAAATCGAAGAACTGTCAATACTATTTTCAGCTTTAATTTCTTTATTATTGTTTTTGCCACCTTTTTTATTTATGAATAAACTATCTGATTTTTTATCTTCACTAATTTGCGAAAATGATGAAAAAACAAATAAAACAAAGTTAAATATTAGTACGTCTTTCATAATGTTCATTTTAGAGATTGTTTTCTCCACAAGGGCCATATTCATCATAACTCTCTGAACGATAATCGTCAAGTAGTTTAATTGAATTATTCTTTATAGTTATAAATTTACTTTTAGCAGAGTATTTTCTGTCAAGCTTTGGCATTTGTTGAATTTCAGTTTTGAGTTTAATAGAATTCAAATCATCAAAACATTCTTTTCTTACAAAAGTGTTAATTTTATTTGGTAATGATATAGCGTAATAATTATATGCATTAATTTGCGATTTAAAATATGCGATTTTGTTTTCTTCTGGAAAATTCCTTTTTAAATCATCTAACCATTGTAATAATTGTTTTGAATTGGAACTTGACCCTTTTAAAAATAACTCACATTCTGAAAACAGCAAATTAGTTTGTGTTTCTTTTAATTGTAACTTCAAATTTTCCTCTCCAGCCTTAGTAATAAGTTGATTTGAAAAAGAGGAATGAATTTCAGCATTTAGTGTTATGAAATTACTTGGATTATAACCTTGATTTGAAAGTACTTTAATTTTATTTTCCAAAGGTGAAAAATTCGTTCCCAAATCATTATTAGAAATCTCAGTTTTTTCAACATTAGTATTTTCAAGTAACATTGATAATCCAATAAAAATAACACCAATCACAATTGCTCCTATTAAAAATTTAAATTGTCTTGTCATATAATTAAATTTTAGTGTTGGTCTATATTTGGTTCATCGTCGCCTGAAATAGAGTTTCCAGAAGAACCTATATAATTTCCTCCACTTTTTTTGCCTCCGCTTCCATTTGTATTTCCTTTTCCTGTCTCTGTAATTATTTGACCATTATTATTCATTGTGCAACCACATTTATCTTCTAGTTTTTGGATGAATAATTCCACTGAATCAGCTTTAATTTTAAAAACATCTGTAATGTCCTTTTTTAATAAATTGCTCGGGTATTTCCCTGGTTTTAAATTATTTTTTTTAATTACTTGGCAACTTACTTGGTCTTTACCTGTTTTTTGGCGTATAAAATACCGTGATTTGGTTTCAATATTATAATCTAGAGTAAGTACTAAATAATTATCAGATAATGTATCATTTGTTTGGAAATTGAAACCTTTCTTACTTTCCCCTGACCCTTCATCATTACTGTTATTTGTTAAGTTAACTCCGCCAGAAGATTTTTCTGATATCGATTTAGGGTTATGTTGGTTATATAGAAAAACATAATATCCTACACCACCAACAATTAATAACAATATAGAAATAATTGGGATTTGAAATTGCTCATAAAAGGTTTTTTTTCTTTTTCTAGAACCTGTACCACCACCAATAGTTGTTTTTGTAGGTTGAGTATAAGCATTTACAACTTTTTTGTTGATTTTTAAAATTCCACTTTGTAAAACCCCATTTTGTTTTTCGCTATTATCACTAGTAAGAAATGCAATTGAATCATTTCTTTTTCTAAAAGCTCTAAATGTTTCTGGGAAATTTGAGGCTGAGAATTGCTTCTCACCAATAAACAATGAACGCAAAATCATAGTTGAGTTATCTACCTCAAAAGCATCTAAGTTGTCAGCTAAAGTATTGAAATTGATTAAGCCTTGACCTAAAATCGTTTCTGTTTTCAGTGCTTTTTCTGCATCAAAAAGATACAATTTATCAATAGAATAAACTTTTAAATTGTTCAATGCGTTTTCAATATCTTGTTGATCATTATACTGTAAAAAACATGTTTTTTCAGCTTTAGGGCATACTATTTTTACTTGACCCTGAATAGATGCTTTTGAAAGTATTGCATCATAATTTTGCGAATTAATCTGATTATTGGCTTTATATTGTAAATAAGCGCTTTTTATTTCTTCAAAAAGACTAATTAAATTTCTAATGATAGAGTCTCGCTGTGTGTAAATTTTAATAGTGTAATAACCTTTACTTCCAGAAATATCTGTGATATCTGTAAATATTGCCGAATAAACTTTATGTTTTTCTAAATTTTGAATAGAATAAACAATAGATCGTTGAGCCAATTGTGTGGCAAGCATTCTTTCATCTTTTAATGAAGACTTTATGAATTCATCATTTATGTCTAACCCTTCTGAAACAAACTGATTATTTAAACCTGCTGTTGTTTCTTGAATAACTAATTTTAATTTCATGATTGCGAGAAAAATTTTATCCATTTATTACTTTTAATCACGAAAGAATCTGAGAGAATATCGTTAATTAAATTTTTTGAATATTTTTCATTAAACTCCTCAACTATTGTTTTATAGGAGACTTTTCCAATAGAAAATGGTAAAATTCTAATTTTAAATTTATTTTTCAATTCATCTCTTGTATCAATGCAATTATTAATAAGATAAAGAAACTTTTCTCGCAAAAATTCTTCTGCTAAATCTACATCATTTCTTTCGTCTGTTGAATAACGTTTGTTTTTTATCGCGTCAAACTTATTTGCGACCAAATAAATAGCATCAACATTTTCTAAAACCCTATTTTCATTCAATAACTGTAATATATTAGGGTATATTAGTGATTGATCATTCTGGTCCAGTCCTTCAGAATACTCATTATCATGAGTTAATGAATCAATCACAAAAACAAATATTTTTTTATTTGAATTGTGAATATAAGTTAAAAAGTCGTCTACCTTAGGATTTTCAACAATTTTATTAAAAACTTCTCCAGGAACATCAACCACATTAAATGGATGCTTTTTACCATCTGGACCTTTTAAAGACATCGATATATAATTATAAGAACCATCTGCAGTTGGTAATGGAATAACTCCATTTCTGAAATCTTGTAACAGTTTATTTTGAAAATTAACACCAACTTGATGACTAGTATCCGGCATTAAAATACCATTATTTACTCCACAATTTAAAATCCCAGTTAACATTGTTGATTTTCCTGATCGAGGTACTCCAATAAAATATAAATCAGTTCTTCCAGCTTGCATTGGTGGAAGTTCTGTAACCTCCCTAAATGGAGTTGTTGCAGTTTTATTTGCTATCTTATATTTGATTGCTTTAAATGTTTTTAAAGTAAACTTTCCTATGTTAATCAAAGATTCTAAATCTTCTATATTTAATATTTTGTTTTCAATTTTATTAATTATTTCATCAGAATCAATTTTTTCATCTATCACAAGTTGCAAAAACTTTTCTTTTTCAGATTTCTTTTCAGTCTTAATCGTTGCAGAAATTATTGAATTTAAAATAGCTTCAACCTTGGAATCATGCAGTCCCGCCTCTTTAAACTCTTCAAGAGTTATAGAATTAGATTTTATTATTCTAATTAAAGATTCAATTGTTTGGGTATTACAATTTTGCAAGATTATATTCTTTGTATGAATGTCCATAATGTTTAATTTTTATAATTCCTTACTTCCTCTTTCCTCATTCAAATTGATTGATTCTTTTGATCCAGTATAAATTATGATTTCTTTGGTAAAAAAAGGAATTAATATAAAACTATGAACGATTATAATAGTAATAAACGAAACCCAAAAATTTGGTTCAAACTTTTTACTTAATAATGAAGGGGAATCTAATGGTAATTTAGAATTATCCAAATTCAATGAACTCGTTTGTTTGTTAATTGGTAATTGTCTTAACATTACATCAACGGTATTCTGAGTTGTAGCAACGTATGAATTTAATTCATCATAAGCTGATATTAAACTCATTCGTTTCCAATTCACAAAAATGTCTCTTTGCTTATCGGTATTCAGAGTTATTGTTGTGTCTAGATTTTTAATATTATTTGCAATTTTCAAACTTATTGGAGAAATTGCAGAACTCGTAACATCATCAATAATCATATTATTTGGATTACTAAGAATTGCTTCGTCAATGTAAAAAGGTGCATTTTTTAATTCATTATACAGTTCTGTTGACTTTGGAGACTTTCTAAATCCAATCAATTTTGTCTTAAGGTTTGCTTCTAAATTTTCAAGATCTGTTTTAGATTGATTTTTATATAAATTAACTAGGCTATCTACTTGTGATAATTTATACTCTGCCTCTTTTTTAATTTCATCTTTACAATTAAACTCAACATTTATTAGATGTTTCATCAAATAAAATGAAATTGCAAATAATCCAAGAAACATCAAAACGAATATGGAAGAAAAGTGCATCATCTTATTTTTATATAGTAACTCTTTGTTTTTCTTCAATAAATCGACCACAAAGAAGCAACAAACCACTATAATAATAGAAATAATTAAACTTACAGCTATACTCCCGTGAGTTAGATAATTAAGACTAAAAAAGTTAGAAAACAATAGTAAAATCATAAATATTGAAGAAACTATATCCACAAATAAAAAATCTTTTTGTTTCATTATGAAAAATTAAAATGTAAGGATGTAAATTTAATTAAAAAAAGAAATCTTTTGTATGCTGAAATAAGTGAACCCCCTGCTTATTCTAATAAACTTTGAACATTAATTATTTTCATATTATTTACATTTTTTGATGTTTTCTTAATCAATTTTACTATTTGTTGATTTGTAAGACTTGATTTCTTCGACTTCAACAAACCAACCGCACCTGCTACAATTGGTGATGCCATACTTGTTCCATCCAGAAATTCAAAACCTCCATTTGGTTTTGCAGAATAAATATGAACACCTGGCGCATAGATATCGGTAAATTCACCGTAATTTGAAAATCCTGCTTTCCTCATTCTTTGGTCTACAGCTCCAACTTTAATGGTGAATTTACTTCTTTGAAAAGGATCAAAACCAGTCAACATATTATTATTTCCAGCTGCTAAAACACAAGTTACATTTTTGTCATTTGCATATTCAAATACTTCATTCCAAAATGCTTCTTCGTCCTTTCCATAATAATCTATAAACTCCTCTTGCTGATCAAGTGGAATTTGAAATGACGGGTCTAAAGCCATTCCAAGTGACAAGTTAATTACGGATACTTTATTTTTTATTGCGTATAAGATTGCATCAATAATGTAAGTGTTCGAAATGTACCCATTTTGATCGGCAACCTTAATTGGCATAAAATGACAATTGGGCGCAATACCAACTAAACCTAGGTTATTATTTGCATTTCCAATGATTGTTGCAGCAACATGAGTTCCATGGTTTTCTCTTACTGGACGTACATCTCGACTCTTGTCAACAACATTATATGGCATTATTGATTTACCTCGTAATTCTGGGTGATTAAGGTCAAAACCATTATCGATAACAGCAATTATAATTTCTGGTTTTCCTTTCGTTTTACTCCATGCATTTTCGATATTTATCGCATCAAAGTACCATGAGTAATTTTGATCATTTAATTTTTTGTCGTTAAAGACATATCCATTTTGAAAAAGAACCTCATCCCAAACAAGTAATTTATAATTATTCATTTTAACTTTAACTTGTTTCTTGAAATTTTGGGCTAGTTCTGATTCTAATTTAATTTGAACCCTATTTATTAGTGTGTCTGCATAAACTATTTTATATTTTTCCTTGTCGAACTTTTTAAAAAAATCAAGAATAAAATCCTTTAGTTTAACATTCTCATCTTTAATGGCAACGTTAACCAAATTGCCTACGATTTGTCTTCCAGATAAAGAATCAGAGATGATTTCTGAAGAATCAATTATTTCAATTTCACCAATCTCTTCAGGAAGTGATTCTCTATATTGTCTTAAATCTTCATCTGCGAAGTATCCACTCCTATTGTTCAAATCGTTATTTACCTCTGCTATTTCTTTTTGACCCTGAAACAAATAGCTGAATAAAAAGAACCAAAATAGGATAGTTATTAATAACCCTAAAAGTAAGAAAATGTAATACCGAGAAGGAT
Source organism: Bacteroidota bacterium (assembly GCA_039795265.1). Classification (GTDB taxonomy): domain Bacteria; phylum Bacteroidota; class Bacteroidia; order Flavobacteriales_D; family Crocinitomicaceae; genus UBA952. The sequence goes on from JBDKEM010000034.1 coordinate 155,069, forward strand.
ATTTATTAGTTTTCATTTTAATGATATAAGTAATCTAAAACAAATTTGTTTTCTTTATTTCGTGAAATAGTACTTTCAATTTGTTTTTTCACAACACCATTTTCTCTGACAATAATATTGAAAGCCAAAGGTTCATTGTCCTTCTTATCGTAGGCATTAACAAATATCCTATAAGATCCCTTTGGCGGAGTACATTTAAAATAAACATTCTCAACTGGATTATTAGTTCTTTGCTCACCAGCATTCAAATCTATATCTAATTGCCCACCTGTATTAGTAAATTTATTGTCGTTGCCTTTACAGTAATGCTTAAAAAATATGTGATTTTCATTCACATCAATGACATGTAAATCTAAATCGTCTGTAGAATTCCATATTAATGTATAACTCAAACATCCAAACTCACCTTCATTATCAATAACCCTAATGGAATCACTTAAGTCTTCTTCATTTTCTATTGGAATTATATCGTCATTACCACAATCACAATTTTCAATTCTATCTTGAAAATCAACTATAGAGTTACTGTAGTTATTGTAATTCAAACCCTGAAATAATAAATAGATTATCCAGCCAATTAGTAAGAAGCATAGAAAGTAATACAACCACCAGAATTTGAAAAAGAACGTTTTGATTTTTATTACCATGATTACTTGCAAACATTATTTAAATCACCTTCTAAATTTTCAATATCATGATTCAGTCGCTCATAATTTCGTTGATGTTCACAATTTTTTAGGATTAAGAGTAACAGAAAAAGTAACAATAATAATAAAAGTATCCACCAATATTTAGAAGCAAACCATTTAAGAAAATTTAAAAATCCAGATGGTCTTTTTTCTTCTTCTATAATTTCTTCTTCATAAATAATCGGTTCAATAAAATCTTCTTCTAATTCTTCCTTTATTTCTTCATTATCACTAATACTATTCGTTTCAAACTCTTCTTGAATGATTGGTTCTGACGATTCTTTTGAATCTACTTCATTAAAGTTTTGAGCTGTTCCACCGTTTGAATTTAAGTTAGGTAAAATTGTCGGTTTGTAATTTCTATTGTTATAAAAACTCCAACCCCAAACGATAGCAATTTCATTCCCATTACTAAAGACAAGATTGTTTTGACTATTAAACGCTTTCTCTAAAATGTTACTCCAATTGGTTTTATCGTTATCTCTTGAACTTCTTAATTTGGAAATTAACGAATTGATTTTGTCTAAAAAAGTCCAATACTTTACTAGTGCATTTTCCTTTTCTTCAAGTGATAAATTCTCAATTTGAACTAAATTACTGTAGTTAGAATACCAATCAACATAGTTTTGAGTTTTAAAAGGTTTTGCTAAAATATCACTCGATTCTCTATCAAGATTAAATATTAAAAAATTGCTTAATTTTTCATAATTAGAGAACAAGTAAGTTTTATCATGAGAAATTGGTTCATAATCTAATGTTGGAATCTGATGAAATTTATACATATTTCAATTTTTTATAAAGTATTAATCTTTGAAATGAGATTCATTAATTCGTTATTTGCAACTTCATCGTATTCAACAAATCCACAACTTGCCAAAACTGAAATTTTAAATTTATTAACCCAAAGACTATATTTTTGAATCGGCAAATCATTTGATTCAATTAAGTTACTATCAAAAAATTCACTTAATCTTTCGTCAATTAAAACAACTTCACTTTTCTTTAAAAATTGACAATCGATATTATAGGTTGATGCAATATTTTCAATTTCAAGAAGTGTTTCCTGTGATAAATCATTAATATCAAAATTATTGACTAAGTCATTAATAACTAAACATGTAGTTTCAGCTAAAAATTCTTCTCTGCCTCTATTTTGTTCTATTTCATTTAATACCGATGAAAAAATTGTACTTAGTTTAGATTTATATCCTTTAAGTTCAAAAATCGTTTTATAGTGAGAAAACAAAAATTCGACTTGATTTTCTTTAAGTCCAAGATTGTTGCTAATGAATTTTACCCTCCAAGCTTCTTCCCATTTTGTACAAATGAGTTCTATTAAATTAGCTGAAAGTGAATTTTGACTTTCACTTTTTGATATTTGATCTAAAGAAACCCCTTTGTCCTTCAAAAACTTTTCTACCTCTTCAAAAGTCTCTAGAAATAGATTTTTTTGAAGAATCGATAAAATTTCTTTTTGAGTTACACCATTTTTGATTTCTGGAAATTGTGACATTAAAAGTTTCAATTCTAATGAAATACTTTCTGAATTTGAGGTTTTTTTTGATACTATATTCTCATTTATTAAATTGTAAATTTCAACTGGAACTAAATAAAATAGATTCAATAATCGAATGAAATTAGTCCTATCTTTAGAATAAGAAATATTAAAAGAAAATTGAAAATCAGTTGATTTTCTTATTGCTTGAATTCGTAATTCAGATAAATCATCTATATGGGCATGTTTCCTAAGATTTGCTTTTACTTTATCTAATTCCATATGAATTTTATTCAAATAATTACAGATTTTGGAGTAATTACTTGAAACTTTATTAAGATTTTCAATTATGTACCTTGTACCATCATTATTAATTGTAGAAGAATTATTCCAAGATAGAGCTGGACTTTTAAAATGATTTTGAACAAATTCAAACTCTTCAAAAGATTTTTTCAATGATAAATAATACGATTCACGTTCTGTTACAATGCCAGTTTCTTTTTCATTTTCTTCGAAACCAAAAAATGTATCATCTGAATATTTAAAATCTCTGAGTAAGTAAAAGTTCTTAAAAAATGGTGAATTAACAGTCCATTTTTTATGCCAATTCTTAGATTGCGTAACTATTTCATTCTGAAAAAATCGATTAAAACGATTGTCCCATTTGTAATTTAATTTAGAACTGTCAATGTAATCAAAATCGTTAGTTGAATCATACTTTAATTGATTATTAAAAAACGTAAAAATCACAAATAGTGGATCAATTTCATTTTGTTCAAGTGTTTTCGACCTTTCATTTTCATTCGAACCTATATTCTTCTCAATCCAGTTAAATAATAAGGTAGGAAGTTCATTAACATCTAACTGCTTGTCATTAGTGCAGAATAATAAGTTATTGATATTGAAGTCATCAGAGTATTTATTGAACAAATAGGATACTTTTCCTCTTAACATCAAATCTGGCTTCATCTCATTTGTAATATCTGAAATTTCAATAGCAAGTCGACTTCTCGCTCCTGGAAAATCTAAGAGGTCAGAATTATTCATAAATTCTTTCTCTTCCAATATTTCTTCTGGAATTTGAAAGACAAGTTCAGAGACTAATGCTGAGATATAGGATAGGTTAATTGAAGTGATTTCTTGATTTATTCTTTTAACTTGAATGGAAACATTACAAGTATCAAGCTCTTTTAGTCTTTTTACATCAAGTATCTCGTATTTGCCTCTTAAAACTGAATCAAAATTTAAAAAGACTTTCTTATCAAAACCTAAAATTTTCAAGTTGCAGATTAAATCAGAAAATAAATCAGACAAAATTTGATTTTTATTCCAAATGATTGAAAAAATTTGAACCCATTCATCATAATGAATTGATTCAATTACTCTCCCTATTCTTTCAAAAAATCTTGACTTTATTAGACCATCGAATAATAAGGTATATTTAGAAAAATGAAGTTCGAAATATTCCTTACAATCCAATAAATCAAATTCAGTTAGAATACTTTGTTTGTTAGATGAATTATTATTCTCAAATTTTTGAATATGATCTTCAAAATCTGCTAATCTTGGAAAATCTATTATTTTTTTTGAATCTAAAAAAAATGTGTCACAAATAATTAAAAGAATATCCTTTGGATTCAATAAATGAACTTCAATAGGAAAATCATGAAAAACTCCTTTATTTTCTTTTGTAAAACGCGTAACAACGCCTGTACTTTCAGCACCAACTCCTGGAGGATTAATATCCTTTAAAAAATCATATTTTTGGAAATTGTTTTCAATCAAAAATGGTTTGCCTTCAACACTTAATAAATTTTTAATCAAATAGGACTTCCCAACTTGACTTGCTCCAAATAAAGCAATTACAGGTTTGTTTTTTAAATTCTCATTTATCTTAGATAATACTTTCTTGCTGCTTTTTAAAGACAATAACAAATTAGATTGTTCCTCAAACTTTAAATTTTTTGAAGTCCAAAGAATTGAATTGTCTATAACCTTATTGTTACTTTCAATAGTTAAGCTAATCGCTTCTAATTCTTGTTCAGTATAGTTCTTCATAATATTAACCTCTTGCATTTAGAACAAATTCACATGTATCTAACCAATATCCGTTTTCATCACTAATCGATTGATAATTTAATTTTAAACTTTTAACTGGTAAATCATTTCCTTCATTGTCTTCAATAGATTCAATTAATATTTTCTCTTTACTAAAATCCGAATCTCGACTTATAGAGACTTTTAAGGGCATTTTTTGAATAATGTCAGATTTAAATTTACTTACCAAATCTTGATAATAGTTTTCAGTATTATTTGGAAAACGTGATTTGAAGTTTGTAATTAAATCTGCATCGTTAAATCCTAAACTATATAATTGAGTAATTGGATAATTTTTTGAAACTACTTTACAATAACCCAACTGTATAGGTATTTTATTTAACAAAACAGTTGATTCACTTTTTTTCTTAGTTAAAACGACATCCAGTTTTGAAAAGTTACTAATTACGATATTATCAGCTGTTGAATATGTATTTTTTCTTAAGAACTCTGTGTCTATTTTGAAGTCACCAAGTTTATTAAGTTTACCTGCCATAAGAGCTACAATTGCACCTACCGAAACAATTGTTTTTGGATTTGAAACAAAACCTTTATTGTCTGCAAAAGGAAACCACTTACCAATCCAGTAGTGATTTAAATTAATCACTTTTGTTGGATCAACAACCAAACTATTGACAAACAGATTTTCTAAAGTAACCAATGAACAAGGTCTACCAGACAAAACAATAAAGTCACATTTACACTCATTTATTACTAAAGAAATTTGTTCGATAAGATTTCCAAACACAGCCTCTACAATTTCATTAACTTTTTTAGAATTAACTCTCCATTTTAAATCTAAAAAATCAAATCCAAAATGTCGTTTGAAGTATTTTACAAGTTCTTCATTATTGAAAGTATGACCTATTATATCTAAAGTGGTATGGTATTCATCGTATTTTTCATTAGCATTTTCAAGGTAAAATTTACTAATAGGAATTGCAACTTGATGGATAAATGATTTTCTCATCATTTTTGCAACATAACCTATATTATTTGAATCTTGACCAAAAAAACCATTCAATTTTTCACCTATATTTTCAACTCCAATTGCTCTTGCATAATTTTCTATTACACCCGTACAACCAATTTCTAAATCGTTTTTTGCTACCCCTTCAATAACTATCTGTTGAATGATTTCTTTTAACATGTCGTCTCCAGCAATCTTAAAACTCTCCCAGAAAATTGGTTTAGGTTTTAGTACAACTCCATTATTTACTTTCAAAGAATGGTTACAAACCATAACATCTGTTGTGCCAGCGCCTATATCAATAGATGCAATTGTAATATCGTTTTTTCCGTTCAATAAAACATTATTAAACGTATATTGATGTGCATTTAATTTTTGAGAAAATAAACTATAGGTAAAAACTAATTGACTTACGGTAGCTTCATCATAATTCCAATCTTTTCTATCTTCTAACTCAGATAGATTTTTATTTAAATCAACTATTGAAGGATTGATTTCTGGAATTTCAAACCAGTTTTTTGATGAATTACTTGATTTATTTGAAAGTTTAATGAAATTATTTAACAATGTACATGCATCAATTGCTGCTTCTCTCAATGCTATTTGTTCATTTTGAATCATCGCAGTTGGACACGAAATTGTAATTCTTTTCAAAAAACGAGGCATCGTTAAGTTTCCATGCTCTGATCGAAAATCAAAAGAATTAATTTGAACAAAAGCATGATTTAAAATTTCAAGAAAAACGAATTTCATTAGAGAGTTTCTGGAGTAAAGAGCTTGAGAACCAAACATTCCATCTTTTGCTAATTGTCCATTTGCTTTAAGCTGTTCTGAAAGTCCATTTAAGTAAACTTTCTTTACTTTTGATAAGTCAGTTGGAAAATAATCCCATTCATTTTTAGTAGGGTTTATATCCCAAAGATATCTTTTTGGGGATGAATTGAACATTTGTAATTCTCTACCCAAACTTAATTCAATTACAGAACTATCTATTAATCGCTTCGCTTCGTTACCAATCCTTACAAAACTTGGAGATGAAAATTTAATATGATGGTATTTTTCTCTTTTAATTTCTCCAAAATTTGATTCACTGAAAACCAAGTTCATTGGGAAAGGTTCATCGTAACTTATTAGTGGAGAAGAAAAGTCATTAATAATTAATTTCTTCACTTTATCAAATGAAAATCCTTCATCATTATTATTTTCAAACAACAATGCGCATGTTGCTGAATTACCTAAATCAACAACTAAATCGACTGGTATTTTCTTTGAGTCATCTGTAAAAAGTTGTATTTCAGGTGTTGTTTTTAAGCTTTTAAGGAACTTTAGGAGTAAGATATAATTACCAATGTATCCTTTGATTGGTTGCTCATAACGTTGTGAATCATTTTTACCAAAATATATATCTGCAATATACTCCTCTATCCATTCTGTTTGATAATGATTATTAAATAAAAAATTATCTATCATCCCATCAGAAGTGTCAATTTTAAATATATTCTCATCAGGGTTTAAGCTCAACTTTGGACTTGCAATGTCTTCATTACTTTCCGTTAATGTAGTGTCAATTGCAAGTACAATTTTTATCGATTTAAAATCATCATCACATTCAAAAAAACATCGAACCCAATCTACAGGCGCAAATACATTTCTATTGATATTATTGTTCTTGAAGTATGGTAATGGAATCCATTTATTTCTGAATTTCTTAAGAACACTTCTTAGGTTATTTACATTATAAATTTCTTCTTTTACTTCATGACATTGAGATAAATCAGCGCCGTCTTTTATTGAATCGTTTATTAATAAGTCCTTTTCTGCAAGTTCTTTCTTTTTATAAAAACTCTCAAACCCATCATTATTAACTTTTACAAGATTTTCAAACGTAAATTTTAATATTTCAGTGTCAAAAGGTTGAATAAAGTATAATTTATTCTGCTTTCCAAAATCTAAATCAATTTCTGATTCGTAACGATAATATTGAATACTTGTATTGGAAATTAATGATATTCTTTTCATTATAAAAATGTTGCTAATATTGACAAATATAGATAATTGCTATCCAACAGTTCTGAAACTTTATAAAGTTTCGAAAATGACATTTTTAGTTTCTGCAAATGATTCACTAAGTAAACTGCACCCGTATCTCTCTCCACATTTAGAAATTTTATCTTGTAGTTTAAAATTTTTGTTCCAATCATGAAATTAATTTCAAAATCTAATAACTGTTAAAAATAATAAAATTTCTATCAGATTTTACATAGAAACCAATAAAGGTTCTACTCAAAACTCAGTGCTACAATAATTCAAAAAGAAATTCTAAAGAAGATCCATTTTTCATTGCTTTAGCCCTCCTTTTCCAACCCTTCGAGAAAATCGCTTTGGGGAGAGTGTTATGGAATGTAGTGGACGTAGTTGTAGCGGTTTATCTCTTAGCTACTTTGAAATCCACCCCAAAAACCCGATAAAGCGCAACAAGCAACAAAGTGTAATCCCCTCAGCATTCTCTATAAAGAACTTACTGACTTTTTCATAAGGGAAGTTTACATCAAAGGGATCGAACAGACATGATTTGATTTCGTATTTTGGTTCGAATGATCCCTAGTGACCTCAATGCGATTCTAAAATTGGCATTACCTACGATGCTCCCGCAAGCGAGGATAAATGCTTCGCGGTCAGTAGATCCTAATTATTGATAGTGGAGAGATTGTTACCTAAAAACCAAATGAATTAAAATTGGAAATTAAAAAGGCATGAACTAAGGTTAATACTGTTAGTCTAAGCGGCTAAACCTAATCATTTTTAAAATAGGTATCATTTGCTAGCCTATATTATTGTTGGATTGAACTGGAAAAACCGAAGATATTTCCCAATCTAATTCGTTTATTTTGGTTTTTAATGCTGTCAAATCCGCTATAATTTCTTTGAACGATGGCGGATTTTCTTCGTAAATCATTTGTTGAATCATGGTAGTGTAGTCTTTTTCCCATTCTTCAATTACTTCCGGAACTGGGATCGGATTTATTGTTTTTGGTTGGTGTAAGTTGTAATCAACACCTCCAATACGCGTGAATTTATACCTATGATTTACAATCGTTTCATACAATTCTTTATCAACAAGTGCTTTTTGTGCAAATTCAGTTTTGGATAAGGTAACAACATCATACAAATGTCTGCTTAGTCGTTCAACTCGCATTTTTTCTTTTGGTCGTTGAAACTCTTCGTGCAATAAAAAGATTTTCTCCAAAAAAGTTCTTTCTGGATTCACAGAAGGCACATAAATACTTGCTTGTGTAAAATCCTTTGTTGAATAAAAAGTGTCCACTAAAGATGAAATTGATTTTAGTGTAAATGGTTCTTTTAAAGAACGACAACCGATTTCGATTTGTATCCTTGCGTCCAGATAAATTGGTTTTTGGATTAGGTTTGGGTAATAGATTTCTATGATTCGTGGATCTTGGTCACTATCTGTTGCTTCTAACAGTTTAAAAGTCAAATCTTTAAATCCTTTTTCTGCAAATTTTTGTTCCAATTCATGTTTGAACTTTTCAGCGGTATAGTTACTTGCTTCTTTTCGTAATTCAGTAATTTCTTTCTTACTCAATTCGCCAGTGTAACCAAGAAATGCCCTATCAATTGCCAAATCTACATCTTCCGAAAAGCGCTCAATCAATCCCCAAGCTTTGCTTAAAGAAGTTCCTCCTTTAAAAACCAAATGGTTGGCATTTTCCAATTCAAAAATACAAGTTAAGGCTTGTACCACCCACCAATCCTTTTCAACGGCAAATGCGCTCATTCCAGTCTGCTCTGAAATTTGCTCGTAAGCATTTATTTTTGTTTGCTCAGCAACGTCTTACCACTTCGCCATTTTATTCCTTTGTTAATGCTTTTCGCATGATTACTCGAATCCATTCAGGAGCTAGTTTGATATCGTGTTCTAAGCGATATACTTCTTCCTTTTTTAATTTTTCCAAGACGATAGCGATTTCGTTTTCAGTTACCTTGTCTTTTCCGATTTCTTTCAAGGCTTGTATCACCAAACTACTAATTTTTCCAATAACGGCTAAATTTTTTGGCGCTGTTTTTTTAAATATAATTTTTCGTCTTCCTAAATTAATCTTTCGCGCTGCACCATCGCTTAAATAAACCACATTCATAGGAATTTGTGTAGATAGTCCCAATGCATTCAAAGCAAGTGTTCCGGTTGGAATAATACGTGCCTTATCTCTTTTTGCAATAGCTTGTGCAATTTTCTCAGTTGTCGGCTTTAACTCTCCAAGAATGGGATCTTTTTCTAAGCGTGCATATACACCTCTCGCTACTCGTGAAATTTCACCTTTTCCAACCAATCTTTCCAATGCTTTTGCAACGGCTTTAGCTGTGCCAAAAGATAAAAAATCATCTACAAAAAATAGCGAGCCCCTCTTGGCTTTCTTAAATTTTATAATAACTTTATCATCAATACTTTTCATGTATTAATTTTTGTTTTTCTGTCGCAAATATAGTATATTTTTGCGACAGGAATTAATCGATTTATTGTTTGATTTTTTCTAACCAAACTTTAATTTATCGTTAGTAATTGATGTTTTTTTTAGTGTTTCTAAAACAGTAGAAATTTCGCCTTAGCGTTGTATTAAATCAATTATAACTAGAACCTCAATGCGATTCTAAAATTGGCATTACCTACGATGCTCCCGCAAGAGAGGATAAATGCTTCGCGGTCAGCAGGCCCTAAATAAGCCCTAATCCTTAGCGGTTTATCTCTTAGCTTCGTGTCCTCCCGACCAACTACATCATGCCAATTAGGAGCATTCGATTGACATTTGTCCAATACAAGTTAAACCATGAAAATGCTGGAATTTCAATTTTAGAGTTGTGAGGTTCTCAGCATTAAAATTCTTTCCCAAATAACGCAATATGTTCCAAAAAATCAGCATTCTTTATTCGGGAATGGACAAGTAGGTCGAAACGATAGGGTAGCAGAAGATCATCTAGTTTTTCTTCTAATCGATTTAATAGAGTGAGGTTTAAGTGTTCTCCATAAAGACACAAGTCAATGTCTGAATTTGGTCGATATGTCCCTATGGCACGCGATCCGAATAAAAGTACTTTACTTATTTCAGGAAACGAGGCGATGACTTGTTTTATTTGCTCAATGTTCAATTCTGACAATCCAGTAATCTCTTGCTTTTCCATGATTGCTTATTTCCCTTTGCGCTCAAACATTGTTTTTTCAAATTCAATAAATGCGGGAAAATATTCTGATTTAATTTTTGTAACAATCTCATCAGCAGTTACATCATCATAGGTGTGTGAAGTTTTATTTCTACTGACGATCATATCCATCCACACATTTCCGTTGGAAATCAGTTGCATTTGAAAAGCTTCTCGAATTGCATCTCTACTACCAGCGATTGACGTGTTTCCTTGATAATTAGCGAAGTCTTTCATTACTTTCCATGCTAATTCGTGGGTGTATTCAAAGCGTTGAATTAATCCTTCCTTAATGATGTCGTCTAATACTTCTCCTTGTTCGTTTGGGACTTGAAATGAATTAACAAAAGCTATCGCCTTTGACATCTTTGCGAGCGCTTTACTGAAATTTGAAAATCGTTGTTCCCAACGTATAGTTTCCATGGCTAACTCGTTTTTCTGAAATAATTACAGCTATAAGTCTAACATCTATCCTCTATTCGCCGTACGAACTTCCTTAATTGTAGAAAAGAAAATGATGCCGTAGCCAATTGCCAACATCGTGTGGAAAGGTACCATTCCAAGGTCGCCATAGATAGCACGATTGACTGCTGTAAATCCAAAGACAACCATTAAAATTCCTTCTGCAATGTTGATGATGGAAAGACTTTTCTTGTCGTATTTGTTTCCTTTAAATTCAGCTTTTTTGGATACGTTGAATTTTGGCGTGCGCACGAACGAACTTTTGATGCCAAGGTAACCTTCGATAACAGCAACGGCATTGCTCAACGAAAGCGCCATGGAAACGGTTAGGAATTGAATAAAACGGAAACTAAAAGAGAAGATGTCCTTGAAGAAATTTCCTGTTTTGTCGCGGTACGAATGCCAATAGTAGAAGGCAAGGAATAGGGTAGAGGAGATAAAGAAAGCACCAAATTGAATGAATAAATTCAAATCGGAAAAGGAATCTTTAATGTGTAGAATGAATAAGCTTAGAATCGATAAAATCAAAATGAAAACGAAAACAGAACTGTTGAACAAGTGCGCCATTCCATGTAAACGATCAGAGAATTTTAATCCAGGATAGGTCAATAAACGTTTGCGCATTTTGATAAAACATTCCGCTCCACCTTTCATCCAACGGTGTTGTTGCGACTTTAAAGCCGACATGGTGATCGGTAATTCCGCTGGTGATTCAACATCTTCCAAGTACTTGAATTTCCAACCTTTCATTTGGGCACGGTAGCTCAAATCTAAATCTTCGGTGATGGTATCGTGTTCCCAACCTCCTGCGTCTTCAATGGTTTTTTTACGCCAAATTCCAGCGGTTCCGTTGAAGTTAATGAAGTGTTGGTTGGCATTTCTTCCACCTTGTTCGATAGCAAAGTGACCGTTCAAACCAAAGGCTTGTAGTTCAGTCAATAAAGAATACGATTTATTCAAGTGTCCCCAACGGGTTTGAACCACTCCAATTCCTTCTGTGAAGTATGGCATGGTGCGTTGTAAGAAATTCTTGTCTGGAACGAAATCCGAGTCAAAAATGGCAATGAACTCACCTTGAACACGATCCATAGCCGCGTCTAAAGCACCTGCTTTGTAACCGGTTCTGTCCACACGGTGAATGTGTTGGATGTTCACGCCTTTCGCTGCAATTTCGGCTACCTTTTTCGCAATAATGTCCTTTGTTTCGTCAGTGGAATCGTCCAAAACTTGAATTTGAAATTTATCGGCAGGATAATCAAATTCAGCACATGTTTCAATGATGCGTTCTGCAACGTACATCTCATTAAACATTGGCAATTGAACGGTTACGAAGGGAGTTGTTGCTGGATTAAAAGCAGGTTTCGGTTGGGCTGCAATGCGTTTTTTATTGCGCACATAGGCAATTGATAAGGTCAACTGAACACAACTGTAATAGAAGATAAGCAACAAACAAAGTCCGTAAATCACTAAAATTCCTTTTGCGAAAACGTGCGACCAGTAGTGTTCTTTCACATACGTTTTTCCATCTGCTGTGGTCATGGTGCGATCGCCCCAATTGAACAACCAAGAAACTTTTAGATTTACCAAGAAAGGTTCTGAAAAGGTGAAGTGTTTTAAGTGGTCTTCATTCATTTCAAATTTGAAGGTTTCTGGACGATAATCTTTGTCCGAAATACTTAATTCACATTTTCCGATGGGAATGTTTTTAAAAACAAATTTTCCGTTTTCATCGGTTTCTGTTGTGTATTTTTTACCGTTTACCAACGATTTCAAGGTTACTTCCACCTCGTCCGCTTCGTTTTTAGTTCGATAATCGGCCAAAGCTCCTTCGACGCGTTTAGCTACTTTTTGTTGACCGAAAGCCAAACTCATCAACAAAACCATTGAAATCAAATGCAAATACTTCATACCTTTTGTTTCGGAAAATTTTAATGTAAAGTGAACAAAGTTAAATTTAATCTTTTATTAACACCATTTCGTCCACCAAATGTCGTGCTCCGGAGTAAATGTCCATCACCCAAAGCACGTAGCGAATGTCCACCACAATGTTTCGGCAACGCGAACTATCGAACAAATAATCGCTCATGGTGCTTTCCCAACTTCGATCGAAATTCAAGCCCATCAAGTGACCATTGGCGTCCAATACTGGCGAACCTGAATTTCCTCCTGTGGTATGGTTTGAACCTGTAAAGCACACCCATAACTCCCCGTTTTGGTGGTAGTTACCGTAGTTTTTAGCGGCTTGTAATTCCAGCATCCGTGGTAACAATTCAAAATCTGGATTCCCCGAATTGTATTTCGCGATGATGCCGTCTAAAGTCGTGTGTTCGGTGTAACGCATTCCGTCGGTTGGGGAGGAACCTTCTAGTTGTCCGTAGGTAAGACGTAAGGTGGAGTTGGCATCTGGCCAATGTTTATCGTTCGGAAACATGACGTATTTTCCTTCTACATATACTTGCATCAGGTTGTTCACACTCGCTTGAAACGAACGATAAGCAGGAACTATTTCGTTCATGAATGGCACGGCATACGTGTTGTAAAAAACCAATCCTACATCGCTCTTAGCCTTTGTTAAGGATTTTGAAGTCAGGTTGTTAAGGAAGTTTTTGTAGCGAGTTGAGTCCGAAAAAATCGAAGTTGAGTAAATGGCATTTGCTTTAGAAAGGACAAAATTTTCCAACGAAGTCGCTTTTTTCATTGACGCCTGAATTGTTGCCCATTTATTGGTTTTGTCAAGATAGATAGCGGTTAATCGTTCAAAGATTCCTTTATCGACAGAGCTGTTGAAATTTTTGAAAAATCCTGCGGCACTCGTTTTCAGTTTTTCTTTGGCTTTTGCAATTTCTTCTGGCGTCCATTTGTCAAAATTGTTCATTAAATCTTCCGTTGCACGAACCATCTTAAAGTATTCAGGTCCGACATAGAAATATTCAACTCCCATCGCATATTCATATTCCGAATTTACGTTGCGTTTCACCAAATCATTCAAATCTTTCAATGCCGCACTGTATTTCGACCATTCGGATTTTGTTGCCGCGCTTGTCATGTATTTTGCTTCGTAGTCTAATTTCGATTGTAAAGCTTGTAATTCTTTCAGTCCCTGAATTTGACCAATCCATTTTTTCCAAGCGTTAGCAATAGAAGCTTGTTTGGCGGAATATTGAATGCGGATGAGGTCACTGCTTTTCATTCCCGCGTTGATCACCTCGAGTGAATTGTCGCGCATTAGAATACGAGAAGGGCGTTCTTTTTCAACGATGAACTTTAAATATTCGGAAACGACATGTTGTTCTGTTGTACCCGGAAATCCATAAACCATTGTGAAATCACCTTCCTTTCTGTCTTTGAACGATACTGGCAAAAAGTGTAAAGGTTGATATGGAACGTTGTCTTTGGAATAAGCAGCGGGTTTATTATCCTTTCCTGCATAGACACGGAACACGGAAAAATCACCTGTATGACGCGGCCAAACCCAATTGTCGGTGTCTCCTCCGAACTTTCCAATCGAATTTGGAGGTGTTCCAACAAAACGAACATCTAAAAATGTTTCCTTGACCATCATGTAATAGTCATTTCCATAATTAAACGGTTTGATTTCAGCCTCATAGTGCGTTCCCACAACTGCTGCGGCGCATAATTTTTTGATGTTAGCTTTAATGGTTTCGCTGTCGTTTTTTGAAGCAGCTCCCGATAAAACAGCTTTTGTAACATCCTCAATTCTCACAATGCGCATCGCGGTCAAACCTGGATTTGGAAGTTCCTCGTTGAAGTTTTTTGCCCAAAATCCATTTTTCAAATAATCGTGCTCTAGGGAAGAATGGGATTGAATTTGCGAATAACCACAATGGTGATTGGTGAGCAGCAGTCCTTTAGAGGAAACCAATTCTGCTGTACATCCGCCTCCAAACTGCAAAACAGCATCTTTAATACTTGTTGAATTGACGCTATAAATGTCGGCAGCGCTCAACTTCATTCCTTTTGCCTTCATATCCGACTCGAAGGCCGCGATTAAAGAGGGAATCAACATGCCCTCCTCGGCACGTAAAAGGTGTGTTCCTAAAAAGAAAAAGAAAAGAAGTGTTGCAAGAATTCGATTCATAAAATTATGTTTCGGCGAAAATAAGTAGGTTTTTGCTAAATCAACAACAATTCAAATTGATACGGATATTAATTTCAATTTAAACACATGATTTACAGTTGGTTAAAAAAAATTAAAACGCATGTTGCATTTATTCATCGAGATTCCGTCTTCCGAACAACTTATCAAAATTGCATTCTACTCGTTGTTGCATTCATTTCTTTAACATGAATTTCAAGAAAATCAATATAAATTCGTCAAGTGAAGACTTTGCTTAAAACGATTCTTTTGTTCGTCATTATATGGCAGGGGATTGGTATTTCAATACTTTACCAAGTCAATTTACAGTCGATTAAACAAGAGTCTAAAATGCAAATGGGGGAAAGAAAGAAGGAGCTCATTCTCATAGAGTTAAATCGCAAAGAATTTCAATCGTTGTTATGGATTAAACAAAAACGTGAGTTTGTCTTCAATGGTCAATTTTACGACGTTGCCTCCATTAAAAAATCACCAAAAGGGTACTTGCTGCGCGTTTATGCCGACAAAAAGGAAACGGCTTTTGCAAGTTCAACTGACTACCAAAGTAGTGACGATCAATCCTCGGTTTCTTTCGAAATTATTGAGGAAATCATTGATAATTTGATGGCAGTTCCTATAGAAATCGGGTTTAACCCAGTGTTTATTCGAACTGAACGACAAAAGAACACTTTCTCATACTCATTTGTTTTAAAGGAGTTTAACGAGAATACCCTTTCTCCTCCTCCCAATTTTTTCCTCCCAATGTGTTGCTCGTAAATGGTTGGAATCGTTTTGTTCGAACCAGCGATTTAGATTGTCTTCAATTTGAGATGCACACAGTTTGTAGTCTTCCGTGCTGAAACGGAAAAAGGGTGAAACATCACATGATTCATCTAATAAATCATTTTACAATCGTCCTTCGACTTTTGTTAAACAACTAATATACAGCAATATGAAAAAGTTACTTCTTATAAGTTGTAGTTTTTTGTTAACGGCATTCTCGTTTACACAAGAATTTAAATGTGGATTAAACGAAAAACTAGCAAAACTATATGCAGAAAACCCACAACTACAAAAAGATCATGAAGCACTCTTTAAAAATGGCTTCCAAGAAAAAAAAGTGAACGGTGAAAAAATGGTGATTTTTACTATTCCCATCGTTTTTCACATTTTACATTATGATGGAATAGAAAACATTAGTGATGAACAAGTGCTCGATGCAGTTAGAATTATAAATGAAGATTTCCGTTTACTCAATTCGGACACGAGTCTTGTTGTCCCTGCATTTAAACCAATATATGCCGATGTGGGCATTGAATTTAAATTAGCCTCTAAAGATCCGTCGGGAAATTGTACCAATGGAATTGAACACATTTACACTCACGAGACCTTTCAAGGAGACGATTACTCGAAAATAAACATGTGGCACCGATCGAATTACTTAAACATTTGGGTGGTGGATAAAATGGAAAATGGCGTTGCTGGTTATTCCTATTATCCTACCTCGGTGGAAGGAAATAATTTCTTCAGAGATGGTGTCATTATTTTACACAACTATGTCGGTTCGATTGGGACAGGAAGTGTCAATAATTCAAGAGCCTTAACCCACGAAATAGGACATTATTTGGGTCTTGCTCACCCTTGGGGAAGTACGAATGAACCAGGTGTTTCTTGTGGTGATGATGGAATTCCAGACACACCAATTACGCGTGGTTCCAACTTGGTTTGTAATCTCTCCCTTTCACAATGTACCGCAGGAGTAATTGAGAATGTTCAAAATTTTATGGACTATTCTTACTGTTCCCGCATGTTTACGGCTGACCAAGCTTCAGCAATGCGAAATAATTTACAAGGAATTTCTGGAAACAGAGATCGATTAATCACCGATTCAACCCATTTTATTACGGGGGTGGATATAACTAACCCACCAATTTGTAAGCCAACTGCTTATATTCAGGTTCCAGTAAAACAAATCTGCAAAGGGGAATCGATTCAATTTTTTGATCGAAGCTATAACGGCCCGGTTGAAAATAGAACGTGGTTTTTTGATGATGGTATAGCCAATTCAACAACGAGTTCTAACCCTCAGGTTGTTTTTAATACAGCAGGTTACAAAACAATAAAATTGGTCGTTTCGAATGCTTCAGGAAGTGATTCGGTTATTGCATACAATCAAATTTATGTCTCACCTGAATGGGCTGATTTTACAGGACCTACAGCTTTTGATTTCGAGTCCGCTTCTGTTAATCAAACCTTTCAATTCTTAAATCCAAGTTTGAACGAAGGTAAATTTGAACCAACTAATTCCAATGGCTTTAACAACTCCAGTTGTTTGAAATTGGGTAATTATAAAAATGTTGCTGGCGCGCTGATGTTCACTCCAAATTACTTTTACTATAACCGTTTGGGCGGATCTCAAGATGCCTTCATCACGCCGTCTATTGATTTGAGTAACACCACAAACATTGAGGTTTCATTTCAGTATGCATACGCAACTTCTGCCGAAACGCTAACCGATATTACGGAGAATTTAAAAGTGTACAGTTCTAGAAATTGTGGTGAAACGTGGGTTTTACGAAAAACAATTGCTGCCTCAGAATTATTGACAGCCGGTAATTTCACCGCCCAACCGTTTAATCCAAGCGCAAACAGTCAATGGAAAACAGCAAGTTTTGTTTACAATGCAACGAATTTAGATAGTAGAACGCGATTTAAATTCGAATTTACTGCGTCGGATTTTTCGAATAATTTCTTCATTGATAACATCAACATTAACGGCGTTTTAGGCTTGACAGATGAACTAGCAGAAAGTAATTTTGAACTATTCCCGAACCCCGTTTCGGATGAATTGAATCTTACGTTTACGGAGGCAAAAATGGATGGAATGGTGACCATTCATGATGCAACTGGTAAAATCGTAAAATCAATTGAGGTGCCTGCAGGAAGTCAACACCTTGCCGTTTCAATGACAAAAGAATTACAACTCAGTAACGGATATTATACGATTGCTTATCAAGTTGGTAACCATAGAAATAACAAACGATTTGTTTTAATTCATTAACTATAGTACATCTCCCTTATGGTCTTTCATTTTAGTTGGACTTTAAGGGAGATTTTTTATTTCATTGAATTTCATTTCACTAACTTTTCCCCGTTCTAACCAAATCGATTTCTTCAAATTCAAGTTGTTTTGGAGAAAAAAAATAAATTTGTCTGGTGAAAAGTGTTTTGAAAGTCTTCTTTTTGTGCAGTATCGTCTGGTATTCGGTGGGCGGTGTTTCCTATTTGACTTTCAAAAGAATGGAAGTAAAATCAACCAATCAGAAGAATACAACTTTTCGAAAAATACAGAAAGCAAGTCGTATTTCACTCCAACTTAGCGCGAAACAGTTCCACAGTTTAAATTGGGTAAAGTCGAATAAAGAGTTTGTGAAAAATGGATTTTATTACGACGTAATGTCAGTCCAAAAACTAGGTAATTCCTACCAAATTGTCTGCTTTCTCGATAAAAGTGAAAAAGCGTTGGATGAAAAACTGAAAAACGCTTTACAAGATTCAGGTGACGCGACGACGTCATTTTCCTTGTTTCTTATCCCTTTTGATGTTTCAACATGTGAAATTCAAACCGTACAATTTTCTAAAGTTGAAGTTTTAACTGCGAGTAGTAATCTTTTTACCGCATATCAATTTGCTTTAAAAGAATACGCACTTAGTCCTTTTCCTCCTCCTCCAAATTGTTAAAAAAAAACGATAGAATTCCCTGATTTCCCAGGGAAAAGATTCAATTTTTTTTAATGCTCTTTATGTAAGAGGAAATGCGAAATTTATTATCATTTTTAATGATTGTATTTTCGTTCGGAATCGCTAAAAGTCAAACGGTAACTATTTTAGAGAATATTACCCGTCAACCCGTTGCAGGAGTT
Organism: Bacteroidota bacterium; assembly: GCA_039795265.1. Classification (GTDB taxonomy): domain Bacteria; phylum Bacteroidota; class Bacteroidia; order Flavobacteriales_D; family Crocinitomicaceae; genus UBA952. The sequence continues at coordinate 174,015 of JBDKEM010000034.1, forward strand.
GCCGTTAGTTCTACAACTCCAAAACACACTGCGCTTTCCGACGAAAATGGTCAATTCAATTTGCAGCCGTTCCTAAGTGCTGACTCCATTCAATTGAAATTGTATGGATACAAAACGCTGTATATTTCACCTAAATCAATTTTGGAGCTGGATAATGTGATTCTAATTCAAGCTGATTTGCAGAATTTGGAACAAATCAATATTGTTCAAAAGTTGAACGAAAAACCTCGTGAAATTCCAGGGAAGCTTATCACGATTGGACTGAAAGATGTTGCCTTTCAAAACCCACAAACCACCGCCGATTTATTGGGTTCTAGTGGCTTCGTGTTTGTGCAAAAAAGCCAAATGGGAGGAGGGTCGCCAATGATTCGTGGAATGGCAACTAGTCGTTTATTACTTGTGGTTGACGGCGTGCGAATGAACACGGCAATTTTTCGTTCTGGAAATGTTCAAAACGTGATTTCTTTGGATGCAAACGCTATTCAACAGACGGATATTTTGTTCGGACCTGGTTCGCTTCGGTATGGAAGTGATGCAATTGGTGGCGTGTTGAAATTCCAAACCTTGGAATCAAAGTTTTCCGAAGACTCGTTGGGTAAAACAACGGTGAAAGGGAATGCGTTGATGCGAGTTTCAACAGCCAACAATGAACGTACAGGGCATTTTGATTTCAATATCGGAAGGAAAAAGTGGGCGTTTTTAACTAGTTTCACTACAGCGGATTACGGTGATTTGCGTTCGGGGAACCGTGGTGGAGTCGACTACTTTTATAGAAACTCTTTTGTGCAAACCATTGACAACAAAGACTACATGGTTCCGAATAACGATTCAACCTTGCAAATTGGTTCGAAATACAGTCAGATCAACTTCATGCAAAAAATCGCCTTCCGTCCGAATAAAAATTGGTTGTTTGAGGCAGCTTTTCATTTGTCCGAAACTTCTATGTTCAATCGGTATGACCGGCTTTATATCATGCAAACTTCCGGACCATATAAGAACAAATTGCGCTGGGCTGAATGGTACTACGGTCCTCAAAAATGGAATCTAACGCAATTTACGTTGAAGCATTCAAAATCCAATTTTGCCTACAATAAGTTGAATTTCATTCTAGCCATGCAAAACTTTGAGGAAAGCCGATATGATCGCGAATTCATGGTTAGAGAGTTACGAATGCAAAAGGAAAATGTGCGAGCGATAACCGCTAATTTGGATTTGGATAAAACCTTGGGCGAAAAATTGTCGCTGCAATACGGCTTGGAATATGTACACAATTTAGTGAATTCCGTTGCTGATTTGACGCATGTGGTTACAGGTAAAATTACCCCCACAGTAACACGTTATCCAAATGGTTCAACTTGGCAGTCGGCGGGAATATATGCGAATTTGAAATACCAAATGACGGATAAAATCTATTTCTCAGGAGGAGGCCGTTATAGTTATTATCACATTGCGGCAACTTTTGACCAATCTATTTTTCCTTTTCCAGAACCAACGGCAACTATGAGCAAAGGGAAACTAATTGGTAATTTTGGTATCGTTTATCTTCCTTTTAAAAAGTGGCAGATCTATGCTAACCTATCTTCAGGATTTAGAGCACCCAATATTGATGATATGGGAAAAGTCTTTGAATCAACTCCAGGATATTTAGTAGTACCGAATCCAAATCTAAAGCCAGAACAGGTTATAAATGCAGAGATTGGGACGGAAAAGACCTTTGGCGATTTCTTAAAAATAGAGGCCGCAGGATATTATACTTGGTTAGAGGATGGAATGGTTCGAAAAGATTACACCTTGAATGGAATGACTCAGATTAACTTTCTAGGAAATCACAGTAAAATTCAGGCACTTCAGAACGTAGCAAAGATTCGGGTGTATGGTTTTCAGGTTGGTGCAGAATTGTTCTATGCTGGATTTGGGGTAAAAAGCACACTTTCCTATCAAAATGGTCGAGAACAAAGTCCGGACAGCTTGATTTATTACCCACTTCGTCATGCCGCCCCGCTTTTTGGAAGTACGCATTTTACGTTCACTAAAAACAAGTTGAAGTTTGATTTTTATGCAATTTATAATGCAGGAATGACCTATGAACAGTTGTCCCAAACCGAACAACTCAATCCGTCCTATGCGCGAGATGAAAATGACCTCCCTTATTTGGATCCTTGGTACACCTTAAATTTCAAAGCGGCTTATTTTGCCAATCAACATGTGAATATCTCTGCGGGGGTTGAAAATATTTTGAATCTACTTTATCGCCCGTATTCTTCGGGAATCAATGCTCCGGGTAGAAACTTCATCGTTTCACTTCGAGCGAAATTTTAATGAATTAACTCTTTAATCAAATGATACGAAAAACTAATTTTTACACCAATTTTAGTCTTGTTCTTGTATTTACACTAACAAGCATCTTTTCATTTGCACAACACCGTATAGCAGCTGGTGGTTGGCATTCCATTGCAATCTGTAGTGATAGTACAGTGAAAACTTTTGGTGAAAATGCGACAGGTCAATTAGGAGATGGCTTAGATGCGGATCGAAGCACGCCTTTTTCAGTTCCAGGTCTTTCCCAAATTGTAGCGGTTTGTGCTGGAGGAGACCAATTGGAGGCGCATTCCATGGCGTTAAAAGCAGATGGTACTGTTTATGCCTGGGGGAGTAACATCTATGGTGGTCTTGGAAATGCCTCAACAGTTAATACAAACGTTCCTGGTCAAGTATTGTTATTGTCGAATGTCGTTGCCATTTCTGCGGGAGGTTGGCATTCGGTCGCTTTGAAAGGAGACGGTACAGTTTGGACTTGGGGATGGAACACCGACGGACAATTAGGCGATGGAACAACTGTGGATAAATCGATTGCAACGCAAGTTCCTGGTTTGTCTGGAATTACAGCAATTTCAGCGGGAACTTATCACGTTTTAGCTTTAAAAAACGACGGAACCGTTTGGGCGTGGGGTGACAATATAAGCGGACAAGTTGGTAATGGAACAACCACCGATCAAACAACACCCATTCAAGTGACAGGTTTGACCGATGTAGTAGCCATTTCTGCAGGACGATTTTTCTCCATGGCAATAAAAAGTGATGGCACCGTTTGGACTTGGGGAGAAAATCTATATGGACAATTGGGTGATGGAACAACCACAAATCGCACGACACCCGTTCAAGTTTCGGGTTTAACCGACGTTACAACAACCGCTTATGCAACAGGAGCTTTTCATTGTGTTGTTGTAAAAACGGATGGTACCCTTTGGTCTTGGGGACGAAATACCTATGGAAATTTAGGAGATGGAACCACCACGCATCGTTCGCTTCCTGTTCAAGTTTTGGATTTAACCGATGTTAAGGGTCTAGCAGGTGGAACGAACTTCACTTTATCCTACAAAGCTGACGGAACGATGTGGAATTTTGGTAGAAACGGAAGTGGTCAATTAGGCGATGGAACTGTTTTACAAAGAAATACTCCGTTTCAATCTGTATCTGATTGCCCAATTTTAGTTGATGCAGTGAACTCAGTTGTTGAAAATGAAGATCTAGGTTATTCTTATATTTATCCCAATCCATCGAATGGAACCTTTTTCCTCCAAACGAACTTCGATTTAAATACCCAACCAATTGAAGTTTTTACACTTCTTGGACAAAAAGTAGCGGCTAAATTTAACTGGATGAATAATCAGGATTGTAGCATAGATATTTCGACTCAACCAGCTGGAATATATTACATTACAGTTAAATCGATGAATAAAAAAATCACCCATCGTGTTGTAAAAAATTAAACTTTCATTTTACACTTTTGATGCTAAAAGCGCCTCTAGCAACAGAGGCGTTTTTTGTTAACCTTCCTAAGGCTGTCTTCAATTCACTATATTTGCAACTTGTATGAAAAACATCCGAAATTTTTGCATCATTGCACATATTGACCACGGAAAAAGCACCTTAGCCGACCGTTTATTGCAAACCACAGGAACCATTTCTGACAGAGAAATGCAAGCGCAAGCACTAGACGACATGGATTTGGAACGTGAACGTGGGATTACCATTAAAAGTCACGCCATCCAAATGAACTACAAACACGATGGCCAAGAGTATATTTTAAACTTAATTGACACACCAGGACACGTCGATTTTTCCTACGAAGTTTCGCGATCTATTGCTGCTTGTGAAGGCGCTTTATTGATTGTTGACGCATCGCAGGGTATTGAAGCTCAAACGATTTCCAATCTTTATTTGGCTTTGGAGCACGACTTAGAAATTATTCCGATTCTCAATAAAATGGATTTACCAGGTGCGATGCCAGAAGAAGTTTCGGATCAAATCATCGACCTTATTGGTTGTGACGTGGACGATATTATTCCCGCTTCTGGAAAGACAGGTCTCGGTGTTGACAAGATTTTAGACGCCATCATCAATCGCATTCCTGCACCCAAAGGCGACGAAAATGCACCCTTGCAAGCGATGATTTTTGACTCCGTTTTCAATCCGTTTAGAGGAATTATTGCTTATTACCGCATTCGTAACGGTGTTTTGAAAAAAGGCGATAAAGTGCGCTTCTTCAACACGGGTCGTACTTATAACGCTGACGAAATCGGAATCCTAAAAATGGATTTATCACCTAAAAACGAAGTCCGAACAGGGGACGTTGGATATATCATTTCTGGAATCAAGCAAGCGAAAGAGGTAAAGGTTGGAGATACAATTACCTTGGCTGAAAATCCATGTGAGGAATCAATCAAAGGATTTGAGGACGTGAAACCAATGGTCTTTGCCGGGATTTATCCTGTGGATACAGAAGACTATGAAGAACTGCGTTTTTCGATGGAAAAATTGCAGTTGAACGACTCTTCCTTGATTTTTGAACCGGAATCTTCTGCTGCATTAGGTTTTGGTTTCCGTTGTGGTTTCTTGGGAATGCTGCACATGGAAATCATTCAAGAACGTTTAGAGCGCGAGTTTAACATGACCGTAATTACAACGGTTCCGAACGTGTCCTATAAAGCGTACATGAAAAAAGATCCAGAAAAAGCTTTAACGGTAAACAACCCGTCGGAATTGCCAGACCCTTCTGGAATGGATCGCATTGAAGAGCCCTACATCAAAGCACAAGTCATTACCAAATCGGAATACGTTGGCTCAATTATGACGCTTTGTATCGAAAAACGCGGTGAATTGAGAAACCAAGTTTATTTGACACAAGACCGCGTGGAGTTGACCTTTGAAATGCCTTTAGCTGAAATCGTTTTTGATTTTTACGACCGTTTAAAAACCATATCTCGAGGTTACGCATCCTTTGATTATCACCCGATTGGCTACCGTGAGTCGGACTTAATCAAAATGGATTTATTATTAAACGGTGAACAAGTTGACGCTTTATCTGCTTTAGTACATAGAAGTAACGCTTTCGATTTAGGAAAGAAGATTTGTTTGAAGTTAAAGGAATTGATTCCGCGACAACAATTTGAAATTCCAATCCAAGCAGCTATTGGAGCGAAAATTATTGCTCGTGAAACGATAAAGGCACTGCGAAAAGATGTTACGGCGAAATGTTACGGAGGTGATATTTCCAGAAAACGCAAGTTGTTGGAGAAACAAAAGGAAGGTAAAAAACGTATGCGACAAGTTGGACGTGTGGAGATTCCACAGGAAGCGTTCTTGGCAGTATTGAAATTAAACGATTAAAATTAAATAGTATGCTTGAAATATTGAAACACGCACATTCAGGACTACGTTGGGTAGCACTGATTTTATTGGTATTAGCAGTTGTTAACGCGATGACTTCTACTACCTACGAGAAAAAACACCGCTTAATTAATTTGTTTGCAATGGTTTCTTTGCACACGCAAATATTACTGGGTTTTGCTTTATATTTCATGTCCGACAAGGTAAAATTCGTTGAAGGATGGATGAAAGAAGATATGTATCGCTTCTACGGAATGGAACATTTAATGGGGATGCTTATTGCCATCGTTTTGGTGACAATCGGACACAGTAAATCCAAAAAAGGAAATTCGCCAGCAGAGAAATTCAAGCCTATCAAATTGTGGTACCTTATCGGTTTGATTTTAATTCTTGCTTCCATTCCTTGGCCATTTAGAACTGCATTAGGAGGAGCATGGTTTTAAGAATTAGCATCTTTGCAGCAATAATTTCAGTGCTAACCGCTTGTGGAAGTGGTAAAAAAGACAACAATGTTCTTCCTGCTGAAACTCCTGAAGAAAAAGGAGAAAGCCTTTTCATCATGAATTGTGCATCGTGTCATGGCGAAGATGGAAAATTAGGTTCATCCGGTGCAAAAGACCTTTCTTCATCTAAGTTAAGCGACAAGAAAATTGAAGAAATTATTAGAAAGGGAAAAAATGCAATGCCTTCACAGGAAGCCGTTTTAGAAACCGACGAGAATATTCGCTTGGTAATCGAACACGTTAAAACGTTAAGAAAGTAATGCAAGAAGGACACGTAACCGTTGATGCTGTTGAAGAATCGTGTGTGTTGGTGGGAGTGATAACTTCAGAAATCAACGAGGAAACCGCACTGGAACATTTGGACGAACTGCAATTTCTTGCGGAAACGGCAGGTGCAATTACGGTAGAACGATTCACCCAAAAATTACCATATCCCAATCCTAGAACCTATGTAGGCACTGGAAAATTGGAGGAAATCAGACAGTACATCAAGGCTGCGAATGTAGAACTAGTCATTTTTGACGACGAACTATCGCCATCACAATTACGCAATATCGAGCGGGAATTAGAATGTAAAGTCTTGGACCGAACGATTTTGATTTTGGATATTTTCGCTAGTAGAGCCAGAACTTTTCATGCAAAAACACAAGTTGAATTAGCGCAATTGCAGTATATGTTACCGCGCTTGACTCGAATGTGGACGCACTTGGAACGCCAAAAAGGAGGGATAGGTCTACGTGGTCCGGGAGAATCTCAGATTGAAACCGACCGTCGAATTATTCAACAACGTATTGCTTTGATGAAGGAACGTTTACGCGAAATCGACAAGCAAATGGCTACCCAGCGCGGAAATCGTGGGCAATTGGTACGTGTGGCGCTAGTGGGTTATACCAACGTTGGAAAAAGTACAATTATGAACATGCTGTCGAAATCGGATGTTTTTGCGGAAAACAAACTCTTTGCGACACTGGATACAACCGTCAGAAAGGTAGTAATTGACAACTTACCGATGTTGCTAACCGACACTGTAGGTTTCATTCGCAAGTTGCCACAACAGTTGATGGAGTCCTTCAAATCGACCTTGGATGAGGTACGCGAAGCCGATTTATTGGTGCACGTACTAGACATTTCGCACCCAAATTTTGAAGACCATTTCAATGTGGTGAACGAAACACTTGCAGAAATTGACAAAACCGAAAAACCAACGATATTAGTTTTCAATAAAATCGACGCCTATCAACCGCCTACCAACGAATTAAACGAAAACGAAGAAGACATCACTTCCTTGGAGTCCTTGAAAAAATCGTGGATGGCAAAAATGAACAAGACGAAGTGCGTTTTTATTTCTGCTCAAAACAAAGAAAACATCGAAGAATTGAAAGCTGTAATGTACGAGGAGGTCAAAGAGATTTTTCGCATTCGTTATCCGTACAATAACTATTTGTATTGAGTCGAAAACTGTACATAATCGCTGGTTGTAACGGCGCTGGAAAAACAACAGCATCGTTTAATATATTGCCCTCTATATTAAACTGCAAAGAATTTGTCAATGCGGATGAAATCGCACGAGGATTGTCTCCTTTTCAACCCGAGAAAGTAGCGCTAGAAGCTGGGAGAATCATGTTGCAACGTATCGATGAGTTATTGAATTCTGGTGAAGATTTTGCGTTTGAAACCACATTGGCAACCAAAAGTTTTAGAAACACAATCTTGAAAGCAAAGCAAAATGGATACATTGTAACGCTTTTATTTTTCTGGTTAGAAAATCAAGAATTAGCTATTGAACGAGTAAAAACGCGTGTTTCAGAAGGTGGTCACAATATTCCAGAAGAAACAATTCGCAGAAGGTATATTGCAGGTTTGAAAAATTTATTTGAAATTTACCTACCGATTTGTGACAGATCATTTGTTTTTAATAATTCAGAAAACAAACCAGTAATGATTTTTAAAAAAGAGAATCAAAAACAAACTGTTTATAATCAACTTGTGTACGATGAAATCAAAAAAGGATATTGAAGAGAGTTTTACAGATAAAATTCAAAAAGCGCTTGATTACTCTTATAAAAAATTCATTGAAGACAAAAAACGCTTAGGACAAAAAATCGTCATTTCTCAAAACGGTATCATCAAACACGTTGACCCGAAGGATTTGTAGTTTTGAAAAGCGCTATACTGTTTAAAGTCATAGAAACACTTCGTGGTCATTGTTTCTAAGCGTTCTGACCGCGAAGCATTTATCCTCGCTTGCGGGAGCGACACAGCCTGATTAAATCGTTGAAACGATTGTGGAATCATGGTTACCATCTCCTAGGTTCGGGTTTAAACCCGAACCTAGGAGATCATCCACCCCATATTATTCAAACCATTTTAATGGTTTGAACCATTACAACAAAACCAATTCAAAATTCACACACAAATAAAATCGTTGAAACGATTATGATGTCACCACAATTGAACCCCATTGGTGTGGGTTTAAACCTACATCAATGGGTGATAACCACACATTCCACCAACTATTTTAATGATTTATTTTATTTCAATTTCGCAGACCAACTCTCCACAACAGAAATAATGTCATTGATGTAATTGCTTTGTTGAAAGCGAAATAATCAATTGTAAGTCAGCTACACGCTTTCAATTTTTCATTAGCTTTGAAAAGTGAATTATCAACCTCAATCCTATTCAGGAATCCTAATTGATTCCAATAATGGAAATCAGCGCCAATCAGGTGAAATACATTTAACTCCTTTCGGAATTAGTTTTTTAACTGATGAAATGAAACGCGAATTTGCCTTTCATGACTTGCAAATCAGTTATGGAGGAAATAACCGTGAATTGATTTTTTTCGCACATCCTTCACAACCCGGATTGACTTTCTATACGCATCAAAAAGGGATTTTAAACGAACCTGTTTTTCACGATAACCCTGAGCTTCAAGCGCAAATCAAAGTGGTGAAAAAATCACGAAGAAAGGTGCTTATTGGTTCTTTAGTAGGACTCGGTATCGTGCTTGGTTTTATTGCTTCTTTATATTTTCTGAAAGATACATTTGTGGAATCCTTGGCGCATCAAGCTCCGAAAGAATGGGAAGAAAAAATTGGTGATAAATTATTTGAAAGCATTAAAATACAATACGATTTCATCGAGGATGACACCCTGAAACAAGAATTTTTAACTGCTGCTAAACCACTTATTGAGCAGGTTAAAAAACAAGGAACGAAAGTTGAATTTTATTTCATACATGACGCGACCATTAATGCTTTTGCCTTGCCTGGAGGTAAAGTCGTGATCCAAACGGGATTGATTGAACACGCCAAATCGTGGGAAGAAGTTTTAGGCGTTGTTGGACATGAACTGGCACACGTCACGCGTCGTCACCATTTGAGAGGAGTCATCAATAATCTCGGTTTATACGTCATTGTTTCTGCTTTAGTTGGCGACGTAAATTCTGCTGCTGGTGCTGTTATTTCCGCAGGGGGTGACCTCGCTTCTTTATCAAATAGCCGCACCTTTGAAACGGAAGCCGACGAAACAGGAATGGACTACCTCATCGCTGCTCATATCGACCCGAAAGGCATGATTTCGTTTTTCAAAACCTTACAAAAAGAGTCTGGAAGAAAAACGGATGATTACACCAAATTTATTTCAACTCACCCTTCTACGAGTGACAGAATTGAGCATTTAAAAGCCATTTTGAAAGAGAAGAAATACAGCGTGAAACCTGTAAATGGCGATTTCAAAGCATTTAAAAACCGTATAAAACAACTCAAATGAATGTAAAAATTGAAGCAAAACCAGCCTTCGCATTCCTCAAAGTTGAACTAGCACCCGGCGAAACCATTGTCGCAGAGGCGGATGCTATGTCTACAATGTCGGCAGAACTGGACATGACCGCTAAATTCAACGGCGGATTTTTTAGAGGTCTCATGAAAAAATTCCTAGGTGGTGAAAGCTTATTTGTAAACCATTTTACAAACAATACCTCCAAACCTCTTAGTCTGACTTTGGTGCAAGCTACACCTGGCGACATGGAGTGTAAATCCTTGAATGGCGGCTCATTCTGTTTAGAAAAAGGTGCCTATGTTGCCTCCGACCCTGGTGTGAAATTAGGGCTTCGTTGGGCAGGTCTTGGTTCGTTCATCGCACGAGAAGGTCTCTTTAAATTGGTCGTTTCTGGAACGGGAAATGTGTATTTCGGCGCCTACGGAGGAATTATCGAAAAAGAAATTAACGGCGAATACATCGTTGACTCAGGACATTTAGTGGGCTATGAAACAACGATGAAACTGAAACCTCAACTTTCAAACGGCATCATCGGAAGCCTTACCAGTGGTGAAGGCTTCGTGACACGCATTGTTGGAAATGGAAAAATTTATTTGCAAACTAGAAACATCTCAAGCTTCACGTCTTGGGTTAATAGCTACTTATAACTATGGAAACAACTACACCAACAACAATGGATATTGATGTAAAATTTCCATTGAAACCAGGCGCCACGGCCGCTGAAATCACCTTTCGTCCGGGACAAAAAATTACTGCAGAGGGTGGTGCAATGATTGCCATGAGTACCAGTTTATCCATGACGACAAGTACTCAACAAAAAAAAATCGGGTGGTATTTTGAAAGGATTGAAACGCTTGATTTCAGGTGAAAACTTTTTCTTGAACCACTATACCGCAGGATCAGAAGGAGGGAAACTTTGGCTGGGAACAACTCACGTTGGCGATATGGACGCAATTGAATTGAATGGTGAATCGTTTGTTTTACAAGGCGGCGCTTTTGTGGCTTGTAGCGAAGACATTTCTATTGATGCAAGTTGGCAAGGATTTAAAAGTATTGTTGCAAAGGAAAGTGTGTTTTGGTTAAAAGCAACGGGAAAGGGAACCTTGATTTTCAATTCATTCGGTGCAATTTATACCATAGATGTGGACGGCGAACACATTGTCGATACTGGACATATTGTAGCTTTTGAAGAAACCTTGAGTTTTACATTGACAAAAGCAGGAAAAAGCTGGGCAAGTTCTATTTTAGGCGGCGAAGGTCTTGTTTGTAAATTTAAAGGAAAGGGAAGAGTTTGGATTCAATCGCACAATTCAAACGCTTTCGGGATGTCACTTAGTCCAAAACTTAAACCAAGATAATCATGGAAAAAGAAGTTAAAGGTTTTTCGTTCAAATTTGATTGCAAACCCGATTTTGGTTACCTCACGATAGATGTGCCACAAGGTCAAACGGTAAAAGTGGAAGCCGCTGCAATGGCAGGAATGGATACCAATATGGAAATGAAAACGAAATTTAAAGGTGGTTTAAAACGCTTTTTAACAGGAGAATCACTATTTATCAATGAGTTCACTGCTAAGAATGGGAATGCGGAATTGCAAATTGCTCCAGCTTCACCTGGCGATATCGACCATGTTTATTTGGAAAATGAAACAATTTATCTACAAAACTCAGCTTTTGTCGCTTCTGGAATGGGTGTCGATTTACAAACGAAATGGCAAGGATTCACCAAAGGATTTTTTTCGGGAGAGAAATTCTTCTTGATAAAATGTGTTGGAACGGGTGATGTTTGGTTCAATTCGTATGGCGGAATTATTCCAATTGACGTGGACGGATCGTATGTTGTGGACACGGGGCATATTGTAGCGTTCACTGAAGGATTGGATTATTCTATCACCAGCGTTGGAGGTTACAAATCGTTCTTCTTCTCCGGTGAAGGTTTGGTTTGTCGTTTTTCTGGCAAAGGAAAAGTGTGGATTCAAACCCGAAAATTGCAGCCATTTATGACGTGGTTATTTCCGTTTAGACCGTCGAAAAATTAATAAAGTTAACTTGTGGTGATGAGTTTTAAACCATCACCACAAGATGACCGATTAAAAATAAAACGGTCGAAATTGCATGCCATCTCTTGAAAAATTCAGCGCCGGAAAAGGAATTTTGAGGTAATTCAATTGGCGCAAAACTGTTTTTAAAAATGGATTTTTTACTGGAAGTGCCGAAAAATCGATGTCCATGGAGAACAAATATTCACGCTTTGAATGGAAGTCCAAATAGGTTTCTTCGTGACCCACTAATTTTTGGTCGACGCTATATCCTACGCTGAAACATAGCCATTTGGGGAATTTTTCAAGACCAAATTTTCCCGGAGAAAAACTCAACCAATACGTTTGTCCATTATAATCTTTGAGTAATTGTTCCGCGAAATTGCTTCCTAATACGTTGGGTCGGAAGGCGGCATACGACGTTGGTGAAAATGAAAACTTAGGTAGAAAACGTTGTTCTTTCCATAACAAATCTTGTCCTAAAAATAAGCCTGCACCAAGTGTGTTGGCGGAAATATCGCTTATGGAAAAACCCCAATCCGTTGAAAATCCATCAAAAACTTCTAAAATTCCTTGATAACTCCAGGCTGTGGCAACACCAATCCAAAGCGATGTTTTATGGTTCAAACCGCTCCATCTCATGTTCGATGTGATTAAACCGGAAATATGATAACACGTGTAAGCATGTCCCACTTTATCCATTTGTAACCATTCTTTGGAATCGTCGAATAGATGAAACTTTTCCCAAGGGTCGGTGTACCAAACGGTTTGCAATCCAATCAAACTTCCTGCATATATGCTACCAATGACGGACGAACTTCCAATTATTCTCGGTTTTGAGAGCGAATCGCTTGGTTTCCAAAAATGCCTTTGAGCGTAGCATTCTACACTGAAAAATAGAATTGTGAAAAGCAAATAGCGACGCACCCAAACTAGCATTTAAGTTGTAAAGATACCTGCCGCGACCGTATTATTTGAATTTTCGTCGATTAAAATAAATGCACCTGTTTTGCGGTTGGTGATATACGCATCAAAACTCACCTCCTCCGCTGTTTTGATTTCCACCTTGGCAAAGTCGTTCAATTGCAATTCCAAGTCATCAAAATTATTCTCAAATGTATGGACATCAATTTTGGCTTCGATACTTTTCAAGGCGGCTTTTGTTCGGAAACTATTTTGTTGTAGTAACAATTTTTGACCTTTTCGGAAAGGTTTATTGTCCATCCAACAAATCGTTGCGGTAAGTTCTTTACTTACTTCAGGTAGTTGGTTTTTCAGAACAAAAGTTGTCCCACGACTGATGTCTATATCGTCTTTGATGTGCAGAATTACTGGCTCGTCTTTGGAGGCAACAGCCACTTCGTGACCAAATTTTTCGATTTTTTCAAGGGTGGTGGTAACGTGTTCTGGTAGCACTACAACCTCATCACCGACAGAAAAATTACCACTCAAAACACTTCCTGCATAGCCACGATAGTCGTGTAATTCGCTAATCTGCGGACGGATAACATATTGAACTTGGAAACGCGCCGCAGCATTTTCTGAAGTGGGTTGGAGGGAAACATTTTCAAGAAAATCAAATAAAGTCGGACCAGAATACCAGCTCATTTTCTCTGAACGGTTCACCACATTTTCTCCTGTAAACGCACTAACTGGAATAAAATGAATTTCGTTTGCACCTAATTTTTGATAAAATTCCAGATAATCTAATTCAATTTTGCGGAAAACATCCTCGCTGTATTCCACTAAGTCCATTTTATTGATACAAACCACTAAATGCGGAATCGCTAAAATAGAGGCAATAATCGTGTGTCGTTTCGTTTGTTCAGTCACACCATTTCGTGCGTCAATGAGCAAAATCGCTAGGTCGGTGTTGGACGCTCCGGTGAACATGTTGCGGGTATATTGCGCATGTCCCGGCGTGTCAGCAATGATGTACTTTCGTTTTTCAGTGACAAAATATTTGTAAGCCACATCGATTGTAATTCCTTGCTCACGTTCTGCCCGAAGTCCGTCAGTTAGCAAGGCCAAGTCGATCGCTGCATCTTCAGCTTTTGCCTTACTTTGTCGCGTTAACGTTTCAATAATATCCGTCGAAATCGAATTCGAATCAAACAAAAGTCGCCCGATCAATGTGCTCTTGCCATCGTCAACGTTTCCCGCGGTAAAAAATCTTAATAGTTCCATTCTTTTTTTATTCTGAATAGTTAAAAGTTAAAAGTGAATAGTGAATAGTGAATAGTGAATAGTGAATAGTGAATAGTGAATAGTGAATAGTGAATAGTGAATAGTGAATAGTTGTTTTTTAACCACACTCATAACTTTTCACTCATCACCCTTCACTCCTCACTCTCCCTCATCATTCTCCCTCATCATTCTCCCTCTGAATTAAAAATACCCCCCTTTTTTCCGGTCTTCCATTGCCGCTTCACTGATGGTGTCGTCCATACGTGTTGCGCCGCGTTCTGAAATTTTGGTTTGTTTAATTTCTTCAATGATATCATCAACGGTGTAAGCTTCGCTTTCAACGGCCGCTGTGCAGGTCATATCACCAACGGTTCGGTAACGCACATTTTTCACCACTACCACATCGTCTGCTTCAATTTCAACAAATTCGTTGGTATTCATTAATTGCCCTTGTGGCGTTAAAATACACTCACGAGGATGGGTAAAATAAATCGACGGCAGTTGAATGTTTTCCCGTTTGATGTAGTTCCATACGTCCAATTCGGTCCAGTTAGAAATGGGGAAAACGCGTACATTCTCACCTTTGTCAATTTTACCGTTGTACATTGTCCACAATTCAGGACGTTGTTTTTTTGGATCCCATTGACCGAATTCATCACGAACGGAGAAAATACGTTCTTTGGCACGGGCCTTTTCTTCATCACGACGCGCACCACCAATACATGCGTCAAATTCAAATTCTTCGATTGTGTCGAGAAGCGTGTACGTTTGAAGGGCGTTACGTGACGGAAACTTCCCTTTACCATCTTGTAATTTACGCTCACGAATCGTATCTTCCACCTTGCGAACGATTAAGGTTTCACCCAATTCCTTTGCCAAGTTATCTCTAAAATCGAGCGCTTCTTGAAAATTGTGTCCTGTGTCTATATGCACTAACGGAAATGGAAATTTTCCTGGTCGGAACGCTTTTAGAGCTAAATGTACGAGGCAAATCGAATCTTTTCCACCAGAGAAGAGTAGGGCAGGACGGTCAAATTGTCCCGCGACTTCACGTAAGATGTAGATGGCTTCTGCTTCGAGTTGATCAATGTAATCCATAACTACAAAGGAAATACATTTCGCTCAAGCAAGAATGAATAAATTACTTAAAACCCTTGAACACCATTAACTGTGGTGTATTTCAATACGTTTTTCTTTTCAGGGTGAATGCGTGCAAAAGCCGACTGAACCGCCAAAGTACCTTCATGGAATCCGCAAAGAATAAGTTTCAACTTGTTTTCGTACGTGTTCACGTCTCCGATTGCGTAGATGCCCGGGATGTTAGTGGAATAATCCAAAGTGTTGACTTTAATGGCATTTTTCTCAATTTCCAATCCCCAATTCGCGATGGGACCCAAACTAGGTTTTAACCCAAAAAGCGGAATGAAATGATCGGTTTCGCGGACGATTTCCCCATTTGTTTGGTGCGTGATAATCACTTTTTCCAGTTTTCCGTCTCCCGCTAAACCCGTCACTTCGGCTTCTGTAACCAATTGAATTTGACCTTTTTCAGCCATATCGATTACTTTTTGAACCGAATCCAAGTGACCGCGGAAAGAACTACTTCGGTGAACTAAAACGACCTCGGAAGCAATTTTTTTCTCGGCTAAATAAATGGACCAATCCAAAGCGGAGTCGCCACCACCAGCGATTACACAACGTTTTCCGCGATAAAATTCAGGATCACGGATAATATATTCCACGCCTTTATCCTCGAATTCGTCGATGTTAGCAATAGGTGGTTTACGCGGTTCAAAAACGCCCAATCCGCCCGCAATCATTACGATAGGCGCGAGGTGTTGAGTTCCTTTAACGGTTGTTACGATGAACTTATTGTCGTCCGTTTTTTCGATATTCAATGCTGCCTCGCCCAAGGTGAAGCCTGGTTTGAAAGGAGCAGCTTGTTCCATCAAGTTGTCGATTAACTCACCCGCCAAAACGGAAGGAAAACCTGGGATATCGTAGATAGGTTTTTTGGGATAAATCTCGGAACATTGTCCGCCAGGTTGTGGAAGAGAATCGATTAAATGGCAACGTAATTTTAAAAGTCCGGCCTCAAAAACGGTGAACAAGCCAACAGGTCCGGCTCCAATGATGATAATATCAGTTTCGATCATGAATGAAAAATTTCGGGTGCAAAAATACAGCAAATTTGAGGAACAGATTCAAGCGCAAAATGTTCGGTGCGGGGAAGTGTGATTTTGGTTGCGTTTTGAGGGGGATTTTAAATACCTTTCGAAAACATTAAACGACAGTTCCAAATTTTTTCAATTTCAGAAGTGATTTATTTATATCAAAAGTGAGATTGAATTTTAACTCATTTCATTAATTACCAGCGATAATAATTCTTTTTCATTTTTGCAGAAATCAATTTTTAATGAAATCCTTTGTGCGAAATCTTCAATCTTATTGTTAGGCAAAACGAATAGTTCCTTTTGATTTTTTTGCACAAGAACGATATATTGAAATCCATTTTTACTGTACAATTTTTCGACTTCTAATTCTGATTTAGTGCTAATTTGCAGTCCTATTCCTTTTACATCAATTAAGTTGTAGTAGTTGGCAAATAGATTGAAATTGCCATTGTTTGGAATTGGCGTTTTGGTAATAATTTCTTGACGGGTTTGGTCTTTTATCCAATAATTCACGTACATAATTAAATGGTTTTAAATCCTATACTCTTTAAATAATTGAAAGTTTTGTCATAAAATTCAGGTTGTCTTGTATGGTCTTCAGTATTACCTTCCGGTATTACAATAACCATTCCTTGCCTTGCTCTTGTTAATAAAACTCGATAAGCATTAATCAAATATTTTTTTCTTACTTCTTTGTGAATGTTCTGCCATTTATTTCCAACAAAAGAATATGTTTTCCAACCATCTTTTGAGAATCTTAAATCACCATCCCAAGTTACACAAGCCCAATCAAGCTCTAGACCTTGAACTTGAAACTCTGTTGCAACATCTTCCATAAAATAAGATGAACGAATATCATCTTTACCATCTAAAAACCAATTAACGTGATTGATTTGAGTCTTAACATCAATTGCCAATGGTTTTAATCTATAAGCTTGAGAAGAAACAACAATACCATATCTTTCGCTACCTCTGGCTTTTCCCTTTAACCACTTCTTTGCTTTTTCAATATCCCTGGTTAATACAATCGGATATTTATCTTGTATTTGGTTTAGAGTGTGCTTGGCGTTTTCATTAATATCCAAAATTTCTTTTATCAATTTTGACAAATATTCTGCTCTATATGAACGCATTGAAACAGCTAAATGAAGGCTATCATTGAACACAATAACACTTTTTTGCTTCAAGTGTTCTATAGCAGTTTGTGTGGCATATTCTGAATCAAATAGATTTGGTGAAATTCTTGTTTCCCAATCTGCAAATTGATTTTTAATTGCAGATAACCATTCGGAAATCCCTGCTTCACCTGTATTAATCTCCTGACCTCCACCAACTAAACAAATAACAACAGCCCAATCTTGATGTCTGTTCAGACAAGAAATTAAAAATTCAGGTTCAGAATATTGGAAATTTGCAATTCCTTTTTTCTGTTGCATAAATTTTACTGTTTGTTCCTTAGTCCATGCTCTTTGAGCCTCATCAAAAATTGCAACATGGTCGTATGGTGCTTTGGTGTCTCTCAGATACTCATCTCGATAATGATGTATTATCTGGATGAATGCTCTTACACTTTCTCTAGCTTGCTTTTTAGTTATTTTATGTCCATTAAGTTTTTCTTGAATAACTCTATCTCTTGTAAGTGCCTCTTGTAGAATATCAACAAGAGGCTTGTTCCCTGAAAGAAAAACACTTGTATTACCCTTTTCTTTATCGAGATGTTCGGTAGCTACTTTTAACCCAACTAATGTTTTACCTGCACCTGGCACGCCAGTAACAAAACAAATGACTTTCTTGCTATTGGTTTTGGCATATTCAATTGTCTCGGAAATATAATTTGTTGTAATACTTAAATTAATTGCTTCAGCATCATTCCTAGTTATTTCCTCAACGTTATGATTGTTATATAATTTAATTGCTGCTTCAACAATAGTAGGTGTTGGTGAATAACTTCCATTTATATATTCGCTAACATTTATTTTATCTCCTTCTTCAAAAAATAAAAGGACATCTTTAATAGTACTACCTAAGCTTTCTGCATTCGTTTTTAATGGATTTATCAGATTGTCATTATGGCTAGATGTGATAATTTCAATTTGTTTCATCTTTGCCTGTGTTGCAACCAGAATGGGCACTAGCAAAATACTGTGACTTGGTTTATGGAAATTCTTTAAATCTAATGCATAATCCCAAACTTGTTCGATATTTTGATTTGTAAATTCTTTCTCACCTACTTTAAATTCAATAACAAAAACTATATTTTTAATTATGAGAAGGCAATCAACCCTTTTACCCATTCTTGGGATAGAAAACTCAAAGAAAAGATGTCCATCGTGTTTTTGTAAAACCTCTTTCAGAAGTTTTATTTGAAATTCCCAAGCGTATAGTTCGGTATTAACATGTCCTAATCTTCCATTTACAGAAATTTCACCAATAATTGTTTCAGGCAATTTTTGAAGGAAATCCGATATTTTGTCTGAATAATAATAATTGAGCATATTAGTTTTATTAAGCAGCTGTTCTTCCACCTTCGAAATAATAATCATCAGGAAACGACTGAATTCTTGCTGCTTCTCTCACACTTATGGATCTATTTTGTGTTATGTCTGGATGAATATAATAATGTCCATCCATTGCAATATGAGCAACTACGGAATGAGATACTCCTTGCCCATTAACAACTTGAAATCTATTTGTGAATGATTTTGTGTTATTATGTTTTATCAATCTTTGCGGTAAAGTAGCGTAGTTTAATCTTCTGCCTTTATTCCATTCTCTGACTGCTATTTTATAAATTTCTAAGTCGTTTTCATTATTGGGTCTAGAAAGATGTTGAGTGGTAAAATCTATTCCATTTCTCAACTTGTTTATATCCAAATATTTATTTGTTTTGCCAGCATATTTCACAACCCCCATGCTCCCCTCTCCACTTTTCAATTTGGGTAGATCACTGAATAAATACTCTGAAATTGTGAATTCAAATTCTTTTTCTTCAAATTCTGGATATTTAATATTCAATTCCTTTCGCCAACCTATAATTATAACCCTCTTTCTGTCTTGAAGAACTCCGAAATGTTTAGAATTGAGGTGTTTTTTGGGAGGAATTTCTAAATGATAACCCACTTCTTTAACAGCATCAAAAATTAACTTAAGGTATTCTCCATTGTTTGCAGAAAAAATTCCTGGAACATTCTCAAAAACAAACATTTTCGGTTTGTATTTTTTAAGGAATTCAACATAATATTTATAAAGAAAATTCCTTGGATCGTCCGTCATTCCTTTCGGATCTCGCGCGCGACCTGCAATAGAATAAGCTTGACACGGAGGTCCTCCGATAATTAGGTCAACCTCTTGTCCTTTCATTTCTTTATCAATAATTTCAAAAATTGAAGGTAAAGTATCATTTGAAATTTCTTTATTAATAACCGATTCAATTAAGTGTTGTGGAACATTATCCCAAAGGTCTTTAGTTGTAATTTTTCCTTTTAGATAATCGTAGTATTCATTGATGCGATTATTTTCTTTTAAATAGTGATATGCTGTTCTAGTTTTTAAGGTGTCACAAGCACTTTTATTCATTTCTACGTGAGCAATTGGTTTAAAACCAGCTCGGATAAAACCTTCTGAAAGTCCACCTGCGCCAGCAAAAAGATCGATAAAATTCATTAAAACAGTGATTTTTTTAAGTGTGTTAAAATTAGGAAAAAAAGGATTTAATGCTGGTGAATTTTATAACAAACTGAAAAACAAATATGTATGAATTAATTGAGTAGTGATTTATACAGAATATTAAGCATCATCCCATAAATATCCACCTTCTCTTTTTCACAAACTTCAAAACAGTCTCTCATTAATTTGTTTCTAAGTGTTGCCTCTTCGGGGGTGTACATAGGCTGTTTGGAATTATTGAAGTAATCCATAAAGTCGTCATCAGGATGAAAAGATAAATTTTCAACTTGCGCTAAATGTTTGGTAAATTGCTCAACATCTGAAATGGAATTAATTGCAGTAATCATGGTCGTGTTTTTGTTTTACAGGACTAAAATTAACAATAAAAACTAATCTAAAAAACGATTAGAAAATAATATTTTATTGTTATGTCCCATCTCCAAAAATCCCAAATCCTTCAATCCAATATCTTATCTTCAAATGGGAGTTATGCGGATGCCATGAGTATTTAATTCGTAGAAAATTATAAAGTCACCTCCCTTTTCGCCGCGGCGAACCCTCCTCAAGTCTAACGACCCTTTCGCTGTGACGAAGAGTATTAGACTCCGTCAGAGGAGGGAAATTAAATTTCCATTCACCCCGTAATATGCAACTGACTAAAATTCTTATCCACCACTAATTCATAAGCGCTTCCGATTTTTGTTGCGACGTATTCCGCGCGTTTGTCGTCCACGTAGATGCTTTTCACTTCAAAAGGAAGATTATGAATCACCAATTTGAATTGTTGATATTCAGCGTCGTAATCCCCTTCTTTGTGCTGGTTGATAACCAAAGAATCTGGTCGGCCTACAACTTCTAATGTGCGTAAGGAGAAACGCCCTTTTTTGTAGTCGTAACCGTCGCCGCCGTCAGCGTAAATGCGCGATTTCGTTTTATCTTCGGAGAAATACACGTCGATTTGTAATTCTTCAATTTTCTTTTCGCCTACATATTGTTGCACTGGATATTTCGGAATACAAGCACCTTCGCGCACAAAAATCGGAATGGTTTCCATCGTTGCGTCCACCCAAACTTCTTCACCTCCGACAACGCGTTCGCCTGTCCACCAATTAATCCACGTTCCTCGAGGAATGTACATTCTACGTCCGTGCGTGTTGGGTTCCAAAATCGGACAAACCAAAATATGGTTTCCGAAGATAAATTCGTCCGTTCTGAAATGTGTTTGCATGTCTTCTTGGTCGTAATAGAACAACGGTTTAATCATTGGCGTTCCGTGCTGAATATATTCCCAAAACATCGTGTAGAGATACGGCAACAAGGTGTAACGAATTTCAATAAACTTGCGCACGATGTCGGTCACGTCTTTTCCAAACGACCAAGGTTCTTGCTCGCCGTGATGTCCTGAACTGTGAACGCGACAAAATGGATGAAACACCCCTAATTGGACCCAACGTGTAAATAATTCAGCTGTTGGTTGTTCTGCAAATCCACCGATGTCAGTTCCTGTAAATCCAGCGCCACTGATGTTCATGCGTTGCACTTGAATGTTGGCAATCCACAAATGTTCCCAAGAAGCCACGTTGTCGCCTGTCCACGAAGAAGTATAGCGCTGTGTTCCACTGTAAGCTGCACGTGTTATGATAAACGGACGTTTTGGATACGCAAATTGTTTCACGCCTTCATAAGTTGCGCGTGCCATTTGCATTCCGTAAACATTGTGTGCTTTGCGGTGCGAACAGGTATTGCCATCGTAATTGTGACGCACATCTAGCGGGAATGTTTTCCCAGGAATTTCCATAACTGCAGGTTCATTCATATCGTTCCAAACGCCACGCACGCCAATATCTTCAATCAATTCTTTGTATAATCCGGCCCACCAAGTGCGCACTTCAGGGTTAGTGAAATCGGGGAAGTAACAATCGCCTGGCCATACTTTTCCTTTCATCAAAGGTCCGTCAGAACGTTTGCAGAAATAGCCTTTTTCCATGGCTTCGTTGTACACCGAATAATCTTTGTCGATTTTAATTCCTGGATCGATAATTACCACCACTTTGAATCCGTCGGCTTTCAAATCGTCCACCATTTGTTTTGGATTCGGGAAATATTCTTTGCTCCACGTAAAACAACGGAAGCCTTCCATGTAATCAATGTCCAAATATACGGCATCACATGGAATTTGCAAGTCGCGAAATTTTTGTGCCAATGCTCTGAAATTGCTTTCCGGATAATAGCTCCATTTACTCTGATGGTAACCCAAAGCCCACATCGGTGGCATTTCAGGAACGCCCGTCAATTGCGTGTAATTTTTAATGACTTCTTTGCTTGAAGGACCGTAGAAAAAATAGTAATTCATTTCCCCACCATCTGCCCAGAAAGAGGTAATTCCATGGCGTTCGTGTGCAAAGTCAAAATGCGTTCGGAACGTATTGTCAAAGAAGATTCCATAAGCCGTGTTTTGGTTCAAACCGATGTAAAAAGGAATCGTTTTGTAAATCGGATCTTTGTCTTTTGAAAATGCGTACTCGTCTGTATTCCAGTTCGTAAAACGCATTCCTTTTAGGTTCATGTGACTTGGTTTATCTCCCAAACCGTAGAAACTTTCGCCTTTCGGACTGTGTTTAGACATTTTCACGATGTTACCGCCATATTCGTGATTTTCCTCGTAGTGGAAACCTAATTCATCTTCTAAAATCGGTGTTCCTTCCAAGGTATAAATCCCGATGCGCATGTTTTCTTTGGCAACGTAAATTTTGATTTTCGCGGTGGTAAGAATGTAATACTCCTCGTCTTCAGCGAAATTCAAATCGTTGTAGCCTTTGGGATAATTGTCGGCCAAAGCATACGAAAAATCTTTTTCAAAGGCATTTTCAGTCGCATAACGAAACCGCACCACGCTGTCACGCAAAATTGTTAAGCGGAGTAATACATTGTTTTTTGCTCTGAACGTGTAGGTATCTACGTTTTTTTCAAAGCTAATTATCGATTGTGGGAACAAATTCCCCTTGTATTCTAAAGTTGTATTGGTAATCATTCTATTATTTTAAAGCATAAATGGATATTGCCAAAGGAGGCAATGTTAAACTAATTGAAAACGGTAAATGATGCATTCCTTCTGCGTCTGCGATGATTTCTGTTGAATTCACAACGCCAGAACCACCGAAAGCGGTATCATCACTGCAAAGTACTTCTTTCCAAGGACCTTTAACAGGAACTCCAAAACGGTAATTGTCGCGCACAACTGGTGTGAAATTCGCTACAATCAACAAATCGTCTTTTGGATTTTTGCCTTTTCGTAAATAAACTAAAATACTGTTTTCGTGATCGTTGTAGCTGATCCATTGGAAACCACTCGCGTTGAATTGTAGTTCGGAAAGTGCAGGACGTTCTTTATATAAACTGTTCAACGCTTTCACCCACGACTGAATGCCTCTGTAGTCGGGATTATCGAGTAGATGCCAATCCAAGGAACCTTCGAAATTCCATTCGGCTTCTTGTCCAAATTCTGCGCCCATGAACAGCAATTTCGTTCCCGGATGCGTGAACATACAGCCATAAAGTAAGCGTAAATTCGCTTTGCGTTGCCAATGGTCGCCCGGCATTCTTCCCATGATGCTGTGTTTTCCGTAAACCACTTCGTCGTGGCTCAACGGCAACATGAAATTCTCTGTAAAGGCATACGTCAGCGAAAAACTAATATCGTTGTGGTGGTGTTTTCTGTAAATGGGTTCTTTTTTGAAGTACTCCAAAGTGTCGTGCATCCAGCCCATCATCCATTTCATTCCGAAGCCCAAACCGCCAATTGAGGTGGGACGACTTACCAATGGAAAACTCGTACTTTCTTCCGCAATGGTTTGCACATCAGGGAATTCGTGATAAATGTGTTTGTTCAAGTCTTTCAAGAAATCAATCACGGCTAAATTTTCTCTTCCACCGTATTTGTTCGGTTCCCATTCTCCGTCTTTTCGGCTGTAATCCAAGTACAACATCGAAGCTACCGCGTCCACACGTAAACCATCTGCATGGAAAGCATCGAGCCAGAAAATAGCATTACTCATCAAAAACGAGCGTACTTCTGGACGTTCATAGTTGAAAATCAAAGATTTCCAGTCGGGATGATAGCCTTTGCGAATGTCGGGATGCTCATAAACATGTGAACCGTCAAAATTTCCTAAACCGTGAGCATCACTTGGAAAATGTGAAGGCACCCAATCTAAAAACACACCGATTCCTTTGTTATGAAAAGCGTTTACTAAATATTTGAAATCTTCCGGTGAGCCAAAACGGCTTGTCGGCGCGAAGTATCCTACAATTTGGTAGCCCCAGGAAGGATCGTAGGGATATTCCATGATTGGCATGAATTCCACGTGCGTGAATCCCATTTCAGCTACATAATCCACCAATTCATCTGCCATTTCACGATAGGTCAACGAACGGTTTTCGTCCCATCGTTTGCGCCACGAACCTGCATGGATTTCATAAACAGAAATTGGTTTATCTAAAGCGTTATGTTGTGCTCTTTTTTGCATCCAATCGCTGTCGTCCCAATCGTATTTTGCATCCCAAATTATTGAAGCTGTCATTGGTGGATGTTCGCAATAACGCGCAAAAGGATCTGCTTTTTCAGTTACAATTCCGTTGTGGTGACTGTGAATTTTGTATTTGTAGATTTCGCCGTGACCAACGTTAGGAATAAATCCTTCCCAAATTCCAGAGCCGTCCCAACGAACAAATAGTTCATGACTTTCAGTAAAATGATTGAAATTACCAACAACATAAACTGTTTTTGCAGAAGGTGCCCAAACGGCAAAATACGTTCCTTCTTCGCCGTTCAAGGTCATCGGGTGGGAACCTAGTTTTTCATACAAGCGAATGTGCTTTCCAGCTCGAAACAAATCGATGTCGAAGCCCGTGAAAAGGCTGTGAGGTTTAACTGCGTTCATATTTGTTTCTTTAGATTTGAGATTTTAAAATGCTGGCAATTCCTTTCAACGGAATGATGGCCCAATCGGGACGCGAGTTCAATTCGTAGCCCAATTCATAGACCGCTTTTTCGGTCATGTGGTACATCAAAATGAATTCTTGTTCCTTTTTGTAGCCGATGTTCAACTCGCCAAAGGAGTAAATGCGTTGCATGTAAGCGTCCATACAAACGGCAACGACGTAGGTAAATAATTTCTCACCTGCTTCAAATAAATGCTCCTGCTTGTAGGTCAATTTATCAGAATTATTCAAAATCGAAGCGAACAAAGCGTAATGAAAACTACGAAATAAACCTGCAACATCTTTCAATGGCGGTTGCTTAATTTTTCGGTCGCGAATCGTGCTTTCTGGCTCTCCTTCAAAATCGAGAATAATGAAATCGTTGTCAGTTACCAACACTTGTCCTAAATGGTAATCGCCGTGAATGCGAATGCGCTCGCCTTTCAAAATTTCCCAATCGAAATCGAGGAAATATTTACGAATTGCTTTTTTATTTTGAAGGAAATAAGTAGCCAAGTCAAGTGCTTCACCGCTTAAGGAATCCAAATTATTCTCGATAGCATTCAAGCGATTTTGAACTTGATAAATCAAGCGATTTTTCAGCCAAACACCGTAATCTCCGTTGAAAGTCGTTGACGTAAAATGCGTATCGGTTTTGTTGCTTCCCATCGCGATGTGTAGGTCAGCGGTGCGTTCTGCAATCAATTTCACTTTCATGAAAAACTCCAAACCAACGAAATCGATGTACTCGTGGGGAACTTTATGAATCGGTAAATGCGTGAACAAAGGAACGGAAGGCAAGCGACTGATATCAACTTTTTTGCGTTCCAAATTTTGATACGCTTGAAATAACAAATCGTTGAAATAAGTCCAAGCGTCACATTTATTCGGAACCAATTCTTGCATCAAACCTAAGGTAATCGCGTCTTTATAATGAGCCATATTGGCACTTCCACGATACGGTGGGGTTCCTGTAAAACCTTGTTGTTCCGTTAAAAATTTATTGATTTCGTAATCTGGATTCACTCCGATAAAGATGCGTCGGAAGAATTTCATTACGTATTTTTCGTTGTAAATGATACTCGTATTACTTTGCTCGCCACCCATAAATTTGGAAGAAACGTATGCTTCATTTTTAATGGATTGTTCGCAATTTAAGGTCAAATTCACATTCGGACTTGGCTTATTTCCAACGATTAATTCAAACCATAATTTTCGGAAATCTTCAATGAATAAGGCATCCACCAAGTAGCCTGGACCTTCGTTAAACGAGGCAGCACCGATGATATTCGACGTTTCATCGAGTTCGTGTTCCAGCATAAATGCCAACGTGATGAAGTAATTTTGGAAAAACGATTCTTCGTAATTGATTTCAATCAGTACGCCAAAATAGTTGTGTTGCTCGCTGGATAGTTTTACAAAATCAATGATTTCCAGGTTTTTAATCGTAGAAACTTTTCCGCCGTACCATCTTTTTGTGATAATGTAATCTTGAAAAATTTCTTTCGGAAAACGCTCTTTAAAATCTTGGGAATCCAACGAATTTCGCCAGTCGCAATCAAAAACTGGTCGTTCGATAATTGGTGGAGTAGGAGAAGTGATTTTTTTAGCCATGGTTAACGATTAAAATTCAACCTTAAAGATATGGAATGGCAATACAGGATGCAACTCGATGTAACAATATTCCTCGTTCCAAACATAGGAATCTTTGGTGATTACGTCGTGCACTCGCACCGTATGTCCTGCTTGGATTCCCCAATGAGCCAACGGAACTTTTACCCAACCATTTTGTGCGTAATGCGGATCTAAATTCACCACGATTAAACTTCTATCTTTCGCTTCAAAATCCCACTTGTGGAAAGCCAATAAATGTTGATTATTGATTTCCAAAAACTCGATATTGTTGGTTTGTTGTAAAGACGGCATTTCTCTTCGAGCCAAGTTAATCGCTGTCATAATGCGCGTCAAATTCGTTTCTTTTTTCCAGTCCCAATGACGGAATTCATATTTTTCGCTGTCGTGGTATTCTTCTTTTCCTGGAATGGCATCACTCACCAAATGTTCGTAAACAGGACCATAAACGCCCGTGTTGGAACTCAAAGTTGCTGCCAATGCATAACGTTGTAGATGAATGCTTTCGTTGCCACTTTGTAAATGAAATGGATTGATGTCTGGTGTATTTGGCCAGAAATTCGCTCGGAAGTAGTGTTTACGTTCTGTTTTCGTTAATTCGTTCACGTATTCTGTCAACTCATGTTTGTTGGTGCGCCACGTGAAGTAGGAATAACTTTGCGTAAATCCTTGTTTTGCCAATTGTTCCATGATTTTCGGACGTGTAAAGGCTTCCGCTAAAAACAGCACGTGAGGATGTTTTTCTTGCACTTTAGCCATCAACCAGCCCCAAAAATGGAAAGGTTTTGTGTGTGGATTATCAACTCTAAACACAGAAATACCGAACTCTTCCACCCAATACAAAGCAATTCGAAGCAATTCGTTCCACAAGTTTTTCCAATCGGAAGTTTCAAAATAAATAGGGAGAATGTCTTGGTATTTTTTGGGTGGATTCTCAGCGTATTGTGCAGTTCCGTCCGGTCGCCATTTGAACCATTGCGGATTGGATTTTACCCAAGGATGATCGGGTGCTGCTTGCAGTGCAAAGTCCATCGCGATTTCAATTCCCAACGATTTTGCAGTGTCAACCATTGATTTAAAATCAGCTTCGTTACCTAAATCGGGATGTAAACTCATGTGTCCGCCGTGTTGTGAACCAATTCCCCACGGACTTCCAACGTCGCCAGGTTGCGCATCTGTAGCATTGTTTTTCCCTTTACGGTTCACTTCCCCAATCGGATGCACAGGAGGAAAATAAAGCGTATCGAAGCCCATTGCAGCTACACGAGGAAGAAGCTTTTCACAATCTTTAAACGTTCCATGTTTGCCTTCTGTTTCTGAGGCTGAACGTGGAAAAAACTCATACCAAGTGGAGAAAAGCGCTTTTTTTCGTTCCACTTTCCAAGGTAAAATTTGAGATTTTGCAGCTAATAATTTTGTCGGAAAATCAAAAAATAGTTGTTGCAAACTATCGCTTTTCACTACTTCAAGTGCCTCGTTGTAAGTTGCTTGATTTTCTAATGTTGCAATCCAAGATTCAACAGCCGTTTTTGATTTTCCTTTTAATTTTTTTAGAATGTCTTTAATGTATTCAGCGCCTTCCAATAATTCGCTTTTTACATGCTGACCAGCGTCGATTTTTTTGCGTGTACCGAACAACCAATTCAAAGGCCAATCGACCCACGCTTCGATGAAGTACTCGAAAGTTCCTTCTTTATCAGCAATCATTGTGGCACCCCAACGGTCGTTTCCTAATGGTGATAGCGTGATCTCAGACCATTTTTTATCTGATTTTGACTTGAATTGCAGTACTGCACAAATATGGTCGTGACCGTCAGCGAGAATATCCGCTTCGACGAAAACGGGTTGTTGAGCGATTGTTTTTAAGGCAAAAATTCCACCATTGATACAAGGATCGATATTTTCAATGATGACGCGTTCTTGTTGCTGAATTTTCATAGTAGGAAGCTATTAAGTGTACTTTTGACACAAATATATTATTTCTCTCCATAAAGACCTTTAATTAAGTATTAGGGAAAAACAATTATTAAGTCTAACACCAATGAAAATATGGATTCATTTGTTGGTCATTTGTTGAAGCAATAGACTTTTTATTTCTTTCAACTCTTGTTTCAATTCAGCGATTTCTTTTTCCGCTTTAACGTTGATTTTATAATCGTTTTCTGCTCTAATCTCTGCGTGCTTACCTTGTAAATTTTGACCTA
Source organism: Bacteroidota bacterium (assembly GCA_039795265.1). GTDB lineage: Bacteria > Bacteroidota > Bacteroidia > Flavobacteriales_D > Crocinitomicaceae > UBA952. Next base: position 202,852 of record JBDKEM010000034.1, read on the forward strand.
TCATAATCAAAGGCATCAGAAAAATCTGAATCACATTTGAAATGAATAACCAAAAAACAAAAGCAGGGTAGGGGTCAAACCGCCATTCTACAGGAGCCAAAGTATTCCAACTGAGCCAACTTACCGTCCAAAGAAAAACTAGTAAAAAGAAACCCATTGTTCCCACCTTGTTGGTAATGACAACAGCAATCTTTTGAGATTGATTCAGTAATTCTTTATATAGATGATTGGTGTTCCTTGTTTCCATTGTGGTTCAGATTTTTGCCAAGTACAAATTTCCGAATATTAACGAAATGGAACACCAACAACCAAATAATCAACTAAAAACTTATCAAAATCGTTTCGTTTCTGAGATGGAGGCAAACCGAGAATTAATCATACGACTAAACCAATCAAAAACGAACCATCAAACGTAACATAAAATTGCGTCCGGCTTGCGGATAATAAAAGTTCTCTGTAGTGGTTTGACCTCCAGAAATATAGCTGAACGTGTAACCATTATTCGAGTACATCGCATTGAAAACATTATTCAGTTGACCACCAATAACGATTTCGTTGAAAAAGACATTTTTAAGGGTGTAATTTATTGTCAAATTTGAAAAGGTAAATGGATCCAAGCTCCGATTTACATTAGAGGTATTATCCATAAACTGACGTCCTACGTATTTGGTCATCCAATCGATTGTCATGTTTTTTAACGGCATGATGCTAAATCCAATATTTCCAGTCAGATTAGGAGAAAAAGCCAAATTGGTATTGGTATGTTGGATGACCTGTTGCGTGTAATAAGGCTCTTCGTCTAAGTATTCGTCCACGTATTCATTGAATTGCTTGATTTTGTTTTGACTAAAAGTAACGGCTCCATTCAAACGTAAGAAAGGCAACACTTTGTAACTCCCGTTTATTTCGATTCCAGCACGGTAACTGTCATCCACGTTTGTACGTGTGTAACCACCCACATCATTAATTTGACCAGTGAGAATCAATTGATTCGTGTAATCCATCCAATATACGTTCGCAGTTAGATTGTAATTTTTCCCCACAATGGAATAACCGACTTCTAAATCACGTAAAACTTCTGCTTTCGGACGATTTTGAGGGGTACTTTCACGGAAGTCTTTTCTTACCGGTTCACGATGTGCCAAGCCATAGGATGCGAACAAAGTTTGTCGACCATTGATGCGGTAGATACCAGAAATTTTAGGATTGACGAAGTTGAACTGTACATTTTGTTCTACTTCTTTTAACTCGCCATTTACCTCGTCGATTCCAAGGAAAGAATAGTTAACATGTCGGTATTGCAGGTCGCCAGTGAAATTGAATTTATTTATGAAATAGTTGGCTTTCAAGTAAGTACTATTTTCCCATTTGTTTGCTGTGTTATCGTAATAACGTTGGTCGATTTCGCTATCCGAAGCAAAACGTGCCCAAGTTACTTCTCCAAAATGTCGTCCAAAATAGGCGTTTGCTGCTCCACCCAAAGTTACGTTCCATTTATTTTCGCGATACATAAGGGAATAAACACCACCTACGAAATCGTTGTCCAACCAACGACGGCGAATTAAATCACTACTTGTAACGGTGTCACCTCCAACAATCACGTTAGCAAGTCCGTATTGATTTAAATCTTGATTGTTTTTGTATTCCTCATAATACCCGCGTCCATAAGTGTAATGAGCTGCTAAATTCATGTACCATTTTGAATTGAACGTATGGTTAAAATGCAATTGGTAATTATCTTGTTGGTAGTTGTCGTTTTGATTTTTGTAGGTGTAATAATTATACGTTCTACCTGAATTGAGTAAATTTTCTCGTTCAAGATCTGAGAGGTAGTTTCTGTCGGCGTATGCGTTCATGGCGGCAGTATCTCCTTTCACACGTGATTCTGGTGTTCCGTACCAGGATTGATAGGTGATTTCTTTGCCACTGAAAACAACGGCCTTTAACAGTGATTTTTTCCCAACCCAAGCACCTGAAAGATAAAACGATTTTAAGTTGGAGCTAGCACGGTCGATGTAGCCATCCGAGGTAATTCTTGACAATCTTGCGTCCAAAGAAAACTTGTTGTTAATCAGTCCTGTACCAGCTTTCACTGCGTTTTTCATGGTGTTGAAAGAGCCATACGAATTGTCAATCTCAGCGTAGGGGTTTTGGGAAATGTCTTTCGATTTGATGTTCAAACTAGCCCCAAAAGCCGCGGCTCCGTTGGTGGATGAACCGACCCCACGTTGCAATTGGAAGTTTTCGATTGAACCGACTAAATCAGGCATGTTCACCCAATAAACATCGTGCGATTCAGGGTCGTTAACAGGAATTCCGTTAATGGTGACATTGATTCGTGAGGCATCCACTCCTCGAATACGAAGTCCTGTGTAACCAACCCCCGCACCCGCATCAGAGGTGGTAACAACAGACGGAGCGGCTTCAAGCAAAATCGGCAAATCCTGTCCAAAATTTTTCTTTTCCAGGTCGCGCTTTACGTTGATGTCAGAAGCAGATGTCGCCATCGATGAAATCCGTGTGGTAGAAACTTGGACCGTTTCGAGGTGCTTGATGTTTTTGTGAAGTTTAATGGAAACGATTCCGTTTAACTGATTTTTGGCATAAACAAAAGACTGCCGACCGTAGCCATTGTGTTCAACCCAAAAGGTGTAACTCGGGGCATCGGGAAGTGAGAAGAAAAAATTTCCGTCCATGTCCGATTTGGTGAACAATCCAGATTCTTCTTCTTGAACTTGAGCACCATTGATGGGAGTATTCTCCTCGTTTAGAATTTTTCCGCGCACTTGAACTTGCGCGTTGAGCCAAGAAGAAAGCGTTCCTGACAATAACATTAAAAACATTCTTGTTTTCATTTTTTAAAAAAATTAGACAAGAACAAGGGGCTAATTCTCGATGGTTAAACAATTAAAACTAGCACTGTCATCTTCCCTTCGCCAGCATTACCTGGAGCAGGTTCAATGGGTATAATCTCAGCCTAAAGTCAATCAGGCACCCCTTAGAGACGCGACAAAAGTAACACCCAAAAACTAAATTTTGTTCTCAAAGAGTAGAAGTTTTTGATAAGGTTTTATATATGTCCTTTGATTAGTTGGGGATAAGTAGTATTTTCGCGACCTCAAATTTTAGAAATAAATGGCATACTTATTTACCTCAGAGTCTGTTTCAGAAGGACATCCAGACAAAGTTGCGGATCAAATTTCTGATGCGTTAATTGATAACTTTATGGCTTACGATCCAAAATCTAAAGTGGCTTGTGAAACATTGGTTACCACCGGTCAAGTTGTTTTGGCAGGAGAAGTAAAAACGAATACCTATCTAGACGTACAATCAATTACGCGTGACGTGATTCGTAAAATTGGTTACACGAAAGCTGAATATATGTTCGAAGCGAACTCGTGCGGTGTGCTTTCTGCTATTCATGATCAATCTGACGATATAAATCGTGGCGTCGAACGTCCTGACCCAGAAAATCAAGGTGCTGGCGATCAAGGAATGATGTTCGGTTATGCGACTAAAGAAACTGAAAATTATATGCCTTTGGCCTTGGATTTGGCACACAAAATCTTACAAGAACTGTCTTATATCAGAAATAACGAGTCATCTTTAATCGGATACCTTCGTCCAGATGCGAAATCGCAAGTTACCATTGAATATTCTGACGACAACGTTCCTCAACGCATCGACACGATCGTAGTTTCTACACAACATGACGATTTTGATGAGGAGAAAGCAATGTTAGAAAAAATTGAAAAAGACATCATTGAAATCGTTATTCCTCGCGTAAAAGCGAAATTAAAACCTGAAATTCAGGCGCTTTTCACAAATGAAATCACTTACCACATCAATCCAACTGGTAAATTCGTAATCGGAGGCCCACACGGAGATACAGGTTTAACAGGACGTAAAATCATCGTTGATACATACGGTGGAAAAGGAGCTCATGGTGGAGGTGCATTCTCAGGAAAAGATCCGTCTAAGGTGGACCGTTCAGCAGCTTACGCAACGCGTCACATCGCCAAGAATGCAGTTGCAGCAGGTTTGTGCGACGAGATTTTAGTTCAAGTTTCTTATGCAATCGGCGTGGCAAAACCTTGTGGATTGTACGTAAATACGTATGGAACTGCAAAAGTAGATCTGACTGACGGGCAAATCGCTGAGAAATTGGGTGAGATTTTCGACATGCGTCCTTACTTTATCGAGCAACGTTTGAAATTGAGAAACCCAATTTACCAAGAAACAGCTGCTTATGGTCACATGGGTAGAAAAAACGAGGTGGTTACCAAAGTTTTTAATGAAGGAAAACCAAACGAGAAAAAAGTTGAGGTAGAATTGTTTACTTGGGAGAAATTGGATTTCGTTGAACAAGTGAAAGCTGCTTTTAAATTGTAATAATTAACATACAAATACCATGGAACAACACGATTTACACCATGAATTTCCCGAGTTCGAGGAAAAAATTCACACACTTAAAGTTGAAAACAACCACTTCAAAAAACTATTTGATGAATACCATGAAATCAACAAAAAAATCCATGGAGTAGAAGCAAATCAAGTTTTTACGGATGATGAATTGAATGAAATGCGTAAAAATCGTCTTCAATTGAAAGATGAGTTATATGCAATGTTGACGAAATAAAGTCTATCTTATCTTCTTGAAGTCCTGGTCTTACTGGCTAGGACTTTTTTATAACCAATTAATTTATTTTTGTAAAAAAATCTGAAAAATGGGAAGAGCGTTCGAATACCGAAGAGCAGCAAAGGAAAAACGATGGGATAAAATGTCCAAAATGTTCCCAAAACTAGGGAAAGCAATAACGATGGCGGCCAAAGAAGGCGGTATGGATCCAGCAACGAATGCAAAATTGCGAACGGCTATCCAAAACGCGAAGTCGGAAAACATGCCAAAAGATAACATCGAAGCAGCGATTAAACGTGCTGCAGAAAAAGATGTATCGGCTTTCACAGAAGTGAACTATGAAGGAAAAGGTCCACATGGTGTTTTGGTGTATGTGGAATGTGCAACCGATAATCCTACACGAACCGTAGCAAACGTAAAATCGTATTTCAATAAAGCGGGTGGGGGAGTCGTTCCAAATGGTTCTTTTGAATTCATGTTTAACCGTAAATGTGTCTTTGAAATCAATAAAACGGATGCAATCGACCCTGAAGAATTAGAATTGGAATTGATTGATGCTGGCTGTGAAGAAATTGAGGTGACTGACGAACAGGTGATTGTTTACGGTGATTACACAGCGTTCGGAACATTGGCCAAAGCTTTGGAGGACATGAAAATTGAGGTGCAAAAATCAAGTTTGAAACGTTTACCGACAACACCAATCGAGTTTACTGAAGAGCAATTAGTGGACATCGAAAAAATGTTGGATAAAATTGAAGATGACGACGATATTCAGCAAGTTTTCACCAATATTGCCTAATCAAGCATACTAAAACAGGAAAAAATCAGTTATTTAGTGCAATTCCCAATTTTGAAAAATAGTTTTATTTACTCCTTTTTGGTTGTCATAACTTTGGCAATTATTGTCTCGTGCTCTACAGAAAGCAACACTTTTGTGAGTAGAAGTTATCACACCACAACGGCTCGATACAACGGTCACTTCAATGCTACTGAATTGATTCGAATAGCAATGAAAACCTACACTGACGGTAGAAAAGAGGATTTTTATACAGTTCTGCCAATTTATCCAATGCCGAGTGAAACAGAAGTAAAAGGCATGTTGCCGGCTATTGATACTGCAATTTCAAAGTGTTCAAAAGTTATTCTCAATCATGCTATGCCAACAGCTGAAAACATGTCCATGAAAAACGTGGAAAATAACGGCTGGATTGATGAGAATTTTTTGACAATTGGTAAGGCACTTTTTTACAAAAGAGAGTACGAAAAAGCGTTGAATAATTTCAATTTTGTGAAGCGATTTTTCGACAAAGATCCTTCTCGTTTTGAAGCCGAATTGTGGATAGCCAAAATTCAAATTGAGAACAATAAATACGCCGATGCTAAACTTAAACTGGATGAATTGAATGAGATTTCTCAAATGCAAAAAAAGAAGAAATTCGTCGATTACATTCCTTTTTACAAACCTAAAAAAGACCCGAAAGACGACGAGCCGGAATTACCCCGAATGAACCAAAGTTTGCAGTTCGATATTTATCGTTCTTATGCTGATTTAGGAATGCGTCGTCAAGATTACACGGCCGCAAAAGAAGGCTTGACTTTGGCAATTCCTAAGTGTAAGGATAAAAAAGAACGGGCGCGTTTGCACTACATCCTTGGTCAATTATACCAAATGGACGGAAACACAGATTCTGCGACTGTTCATTTTACCGCTGCAAATAAACCTTCCGCTGCTTTCGAAGTTGCTTTTAATGCGCGTTTGAATCGTGCAATGGTTGGAAGCTCAGCAAGCCTCGGTAAAGATTTAAAGCGGATGTTACGCGATGCCAAAAACGCACCTTACAAAGACCAAATTTATTATGCATTAGCCAATTTTGAACTGAACCGCTTGGATAAACCTAAGGCTAAAGAATACCTCAGTCAATCGGTTTATTTTTCTAATGGCAATAAGCGTCAGAAGGTGATGTCTTATGAGAAATTGGGTGATTTGTCTTACAACGAAAAAAACTATATATCCGCTCAAAAATTTTATGACTCAGCTTCACGTTTTGTTTCTGATGATTATCCAAATGGAGAAGCAATAAAAACCAAAGCGGTTAAGTTGGCAGACTTAGTTAAAGCGGTTGAAACTGCTCGATTTGAAGATTCTGTTCAACGTATTGCAAAGTTGTCTCCTAAGGAAAGAGAAGAATTTGTAAAGGATGTGATTAAGGACATACGTCTTCAGGAACAAAAACGCAAAGAACAAGAAGCTGCAAAGTTATTGGCATTACAAAATAGTCAAGCCAACACTACAGCTGGAAATGACAATAAGTTCGTTTTTAACAATCCAAAATTGCGTGACGCAGGATTTAAGGAATTTAAAAAAGTTTGGGGCTCCCGTGAAAATGAAGATGATTGGAGACGTTCAGAAAAAATTGTAGCTACAAATTCAGAGTTGGATGAAAAAGATACAAAAGGTAGTGATAGTTTGAATGCGAGTAAAAAAGCGGAAGACACGCTTACGGTCGATAATTTAATGAAAAATGTTCCTTTAACACCGGAAGCATTGAAAGCAAGTAGAGAACGCAAAATGGAGGCGTTATATACAGCTGGTGTTCTTTATAAAGAGATTTTGAACGAAAGTGGACTAGCTGAAGAGCAGTTCTTAGCGGTGTTAGATATGAAATCAGAAGGATTGACAGATCTTTCCTCGGCTTTTCAATTATACCGTTTGAACGAAGGTTCCGGTAAAGCAGAGCGCTATAAGAACCACATCATCGATAAATACCCGAAGTCGGATGCAGCGAATTACTTTAAGGATCCTGATTTCTACATAAAACAAAAGCAAGGTTTGAAATCGAGTGAAAAAGAATACGTAGCACTAGTGGAGCAATATACAAATCAGCAGTATAAGAAAGTTTTGGACGCTACTCAAAAGGTGCTTGATGGAGACAAATCGAATGCATATCGCGCTGAATATTTGTTGCTAAACGTACTTGCAGCAGGTCAATTGACGGAAAATAAACAGGAATTGATACCTAAGTTGAAACAGATTATTGAAGAAAAACCTGGCACTCCTCAAGCAATCCGAGCTAAAGAAATGTTGGATATTATCAAAAATGGTGTTTCGAAGAATGAAGCAGTGAGTTTTGAGAAAAAGTATGCATTTAACTTTGATGATAAGGGAACCCAATACGTAATCATAGTTTTAGATGCTGACGATGATGGAGAAGATGCAAAAAACATCATTTCAGATTTCTCTAATAAAAAATTTAAAGCGCAAAAAGTTAAAGTCAATCAACGTTTAACGAATGCTGAGAAGAACTTTATCTTGGTGAGTGAGTTTACCTCAATTAAAGGAGCAAAAGATTATATTGATGCATACAAGGCAGGTTTTGAGATATTAGATGATTTACAAGACAATAAAATTTTCATTATTTCAACTGAAAACTTGAAAAAAATCATAGAAAACTCGAAATTTGACGAATACAAGTTGTTCTACGACGATTTCTATTAATTCATTATGCTATGCTAAAATTCGGAAATTCACCTGCACCTGTCTCAACACATCATGAACCTGTTTCTGATGTTTGGAATAAGATTACGAACGGAACTACAATTAGTGGCGATATTCAAACAGCTTCTAATATCTTAATTGAAGGGGAAGTGAAAGGAAATGTGATTTGCGGAGGAAAGGTACATATTGGTGTTACTGGAAGAATAATTGGCAATATCAATTGTACGAATGCCGAATTTGAAGGGTATTTAGAAGGTGAGTTAAATATTGAAAATCTACTGTCTTTAAAGAGCACCGCAAAGATTAAAGGAAACATTCAAACGGTCAAATTACACATTGAGGAAGGCGCTTACTTTGAAGGATCGTGTTCGATGAAGTCCAATATACGGCAATCAGCAACAGCCGAAGATTTTAAAGTTTAATCGCTTTTTGTGCCCGATATTAAACAGGTTTCCACTTTCGCGCGATTTTCTGCTGTTGGAATACAGATGGGCGCTATAATCGGACTTTTTACTTGGCTGGGCACCTACTTAGATGCCAAGTTTATTACAAAAACACCTTGGTGGACAATTGGTTTATCGCTTTTTGGAGTGATTGTAGGTTTATATCTTGTTATCCGCGAAGTCATTGCAATGAACAATCGAGAAAATGAAAAATCTGGTAATTAACCTATTTATTTTCGCACTGCTTTCGGGAGCAAGTGATTTTATTTTTCAACAGTGTAACATTTCACCGAGAAGCGCACATTTCAATGCAATTGTGCTATTCTTCATCTTTGGCGTTTCACAAGTGATTCTAAATCTAAAAATAAAAGTAGATGCTGATCAAGCTTTTGTATTTCAATTTATGTCAGTTACGATTTTTCAGTTCTTGACATTGTTGGTTACAACTGCTTTGATGATTTATAAATTCAACGATAGAGCGAGTGTTATACCTTTTATAAGCGCAGGATTTGTACTGATTTTGGTTCAAACGTATTTATTGGTAAGAAAACGTTAGCGCTTGTACTAGGTCTCTTTTTGCCCTTTGCTTTTCTTGATTTTGATTTTAGTATGGTTCTTCTTGATTTTGTACTTCGATTTGTGGAAGTTACTTTTAGAACCGTCGGATTTGTCCAAACGAATTACGATACCTGCGGTATATTGCAAATAGTTAGAAGTTTTGAAAAAGTCAGTAGTTCCGAATTTTCCAGCAGCTTGAAATTGAACCCCAAAATTATTCCCTAACCAAAAATTAGATCCAACAGTAAGATTTAAAGTCGGAGAAAGTGATTTTGCTGTGTTTAGTGGGCTAGGCGTTCTGGTGGTTAATCCCAATCCCATTCCGATATAAGGATCAAAAAAACCAGAGCCTAACAATTTATAGAACGAATATTTCATTTGCAGATCAATTGCCACCATGCTTCCTTCTACGCCAATTGAATCGTTTACAAATTTTTGAGGATTATATTTATTGAAAGAGAACGCCATTTCTGCACTCCAACCGTTGTAAATATATTTATCAAAGAAAAATCGTGTTGGGTAATATGAGCCAATGTACTGCGAAACATTAAAAGGCTGTAACGCTTGTCCGTCGTCATCAATGAATGACCATGAAGCACCAAACATAATGTTGTAACTATCCTGATTAGTAAGGCTTTTCGTCGGTTGAGCGATGAGGGTAGAAACTCCAAAAGTGAATAAGAAAACAAAAAGTAGATTACGCATATTAAATTGGCAGGTCAATCAGGGTGCAAAATTAACTAAAAATCAACGGCTAAATCGTTTATAACAAAAACTTTTCGCGAAGCTATAATTCAAGCTTATCGTTTTGGTTACAGCGGCATACACTAGAATTTCTAACTTTGTGCTGTATGAGTAAAAATGCGAAACCAATCCTGCTCGATGTGGAATCTGAGAGCTATTTAATTTGGGGACTTTCAATAGGTTTTGCTGATTATCGCGTGGCTTATTTACTTAATAATCAACTCGAAATATCCTTGAGGGCATCGGATAGTCAACTTCCAAAATTCAATAAAAAGACAGGAGCTTTTCAGTATTTCAATTACTTCGAAGACATACGAGAAGACGATTTTACCGCCCATTTTTTGATAAAAAATTCCCAAAATAATCAACTCTTAGTGTCAAATCAACACTTAATGGACTACTTTTATGTCCTAAAACCAAATTACAAAACCGATTCACAGGAAGTTTTAAGAAAATTGCGTTCCATTAATGAGATCGTTGCCGCTTATCCTGCACACGGTGACATACTAGAGTTCGCTCAATTAATTAATATTTAAAATGAAAAAAACAAAAATAGTTGCCACGATTGGCCCTGCATGTAGTGACAAAAATGTCTTGTGTGAAATGATGTTGAGTGGATTGAACGTTTGTCGTTTGAATTTCTCTCATGGCTCGCATCAAGTACATGCCGACTCTATCCAAACGATTCGTGAGTTGAATCAAGAATTGGGATTGAATGTCGCTATTTTAGCGGACTTGCAAGGTCCAAAAATCCGAACGTTGGAAATGGAGAACGGTGGAGTTGAGTTAGAAGTGGGTGAAAAAATTAACATTACTACTGAAAAGGTAATCGGAAATAAAGACCGTTTTGCAATCAACTATTTTGATTTACCAAAAGATGTGAAAAGCGGCGAACACATTTTGCTTGATGATGGAAAAATCATGTTGGAAGTAATTGCAACGAACGGTATAGACACCATTAATTGTGTTGTGGTTCAAGGTGGAATTTTGTCTTCTAAAAAAGGGGTGAATTTTCCAAACACGGCAATTGCTCTTCCTTCGTTAACAGAAAAGGATCGCGAAGATTTGAATTTTGCTTTGGCAAATGATGTGGATTGGATTGGACTTTCGTTTGTTCGTTCAGCGCGCGACATTATCGAATTAAAACATTTAATCGCTTTGCAAAAACACCACGCGAAAGTGATTGCCAAAATTGAAAAACCGGAAGCGATTGAAAACATTGATGATATCATTCGCGAAACAGACGGAATCATGGTGGCTCGCGGAGATTTAGGTGTAGAAATTCCATATCAAAATGTTCCATTGCTTCAAAAAATGATAATTACCAAATCGGTGCGTTATGCAAAACCTGTCATTGTCGCAACGCAAATGATGGAGTCGATGATTAACAGTATGACACCTTCGCGAGCAGAGGTTAATGATGTTGCCAATGCTGTTTTGGATGGAACCGATGCAGTTATGTTGTCGGGAGAAACTTCTGTGGGCAAATATCCTGTAGAGGTTATTAAAACGATGTCAAAGATTATTGAGCAAATGGAAACCCATGATGGGATCTACAACAAGGAAGAAATTCCGGAGCGCAATCAAGAACGTTTTATTTCAGATTCGATTTGTTTTAACGCATGTCGTTTATCACAACGTGTTGAAGCAAAAGCGATAATTTCTATGTCATTTTCGGGGTATACGGCTTACAAAATTGCATCGCAGCGACCGAATACAAATATTTTTGTTTTCACCAGCAATCAAAAGATTTTAGCGCAATTGAACTTGATTTGGGGTGTGAAAGCGTTTTATTACGACAAACACATTTCCACGGATCACACGATTGCCGACATCAAATACATAATGAAATCCAAAGGATTACTTCAAAATGGTGACTTAGTTATCAATATTGCATCAATTCCTCTTGAAGATATGGGTAGTTCCAATATGCTCAAATTGAGTTATGTAGAATAGTTCTAAACTTGTTTAAAATCGAAACCTTTTCCCAGATTTCGGTGTTCTCTGTTTAATTTTGTATAACCAATTAAGAATTATGAACGCAAGAGTTGAAGCAGCATTAAACGACCAAATCAGTAAAGAAGCGTCGTCATCACAATATTATCTAGCCATGGCCTCTTGGGCTGAAAACAATGGTTTGAACGGTACCGCAAAATTCATGTACACGCATTCCGATGAAGAACGTTTTCACATGTTGAAATTGGTTAAGTTTGTTAATGAGCGTGGAGGAAAAGCGATTATTCCTGCAATTTCTCAACCGCCTTTTGAATTTGAAAATATCAAAAATGTTTTCGAGAACCTTTTAGAACATGAAATTAGTGTAACCGAAAGCATCAATAATTTGGTGGATATTTGCCTTCAAGAAAAGGATTACACTACACACAATTTCGTTCAATGGTATGTTTCTGAGCAATTAGAAGAAGAGGCTTTGGCGCGCACTGTATTGGATAAAATTCGTCTAATCGGAAACGACAGTGGAGGCATGTATATGTTTGATCGTGATTTAGAAAGTTCTGTGGCAGCGGCGCCTGCAAATGGAACGGTTGAGGGAAAATAATGCTCCTTTTTCGTCGGTTTTTCGGCATCTTCTTACTTTCTTTTGTTGCCTTCCATAGTGCAGCACAAGGTTCTTATCGCTTTCATAATTTTACCATTTCCAACGGGCTTTCACAAAGTTTTGTCACATGTATCCTACAAGACAATCAGTCGGCTCTTTGGATTGGGACGCAAGATGGACTCAATCGTTACGACGGAAATAAGTTTGAGATTTTTAATTCCGAGGACACTAAAGGAATTGAGAATTCCTACATTAATTGTAGCGTCAAGACATCCGACGGAGATTTGTGGTTTGGAACAGGAAGTGGTCTTCTCCATTTTGATAAAACAAACGAATCCTTTACTACTTATTTAATCAGCAAGAAATCACTTTTTCAAGTAACACAGATTGCGATAGATGAACATCAAAATTTATGGCTTGTAGTCCCGGGGGAAGGGCTGTTTTATTTCGACCCTAAAATCAAACAATTTGAGCCTATAAAATTGATTCTTCCCACAAAAAAAATCACGGAAATAATTGTACTTGAAAAAGAGGAATTATTACTAAATAGTGAAGATAAAGGGCTTTTTTTATACGACGTTTACAATCGTAAGTCGGTTGACTTAAATGGCTCATTACAGAGAACGGAAAATCGAATTTTTAGAATTAAACGAATTAACAAAAAAGTCTATTTTGCATCGGAAAACGGTATATTTCAATTTGACAGAAAAAACTGGAAAATATACCCAATCGTCAATTTTGAGGGCCTTGAAAACTACGGAATCACTGATTTTTTAAACACAAAGAATGCCTGGTATTTAGCAACTGCTTCTAAGGGATTGGTAACCATCAAAAAGACGGGTGAAAGATTTATTAATGCGGAAGACATTTTTCAGAATAATGCATTGTTGAATAACAACTTAACTGCTCTTTATGAGGATAAACGAGGGAAAATTTGGATTGGTTCAGAACGAGGAATTTCCAATTTTGACCCTAATCATACTGGTTTTAAAGGCATTAGTCCGTCTGTTGAATTAAGTAAAGGTCTCCCATCTTCGAATGTTTGGAGCATATCTGAATCCGAATCGAAAATCCTCATTGGAACTGATGTTGGACTTACAATTTGGGATAGAAAAACGAATTCTTTTCGACATTTTTACAGAACTATTCTATCGCAGCCGTTCGACACCGAAAGGAATACGGCAGTCTTAAGCATTTGCCAAATTGCTAAAAATGAATATCTTTTAGGTTGTGTAGATGGACTTTTCAGGTTGAAAATCAAAGATGAGACCACCTATTATTTCACTAAAATTAGTTTATCTGACAATGAACAAATTAACCGTAAACACAACCGCATTTATCGTATTCTAAAAATTAAAGATGCACTATTTTTAATAGCAACTCGCTCTGGGGCAATTATTACAAATTTGCAAGGAAAAATCACCGTTTTTGAGCACAAGGGGACGAACGCTTCCAATTCGATAAATGCTGGTATTTGTCGTGTTGCATCTAGAGATAAATTTGGTAGAATTTGGCTCGCGACAAGTGGTGGTGGATTGAATCAGCTAATCGAGAAAAATGGTGTTTATTCCATTGTTCGTCATCCAATTTCTGATATTCTCATTCGTTATTCAAAAGATTATGTCACGGCAGTTGAAGCAGAATCAACGGATATTTTATGGCTTGGAACCTTCGGGAGCGGACTTATTCGTGCGGATTTAAATCGAAGTAGGATTGATGCAGTTAACAAAAAGAATGGCTTAGCGAACAATGTAATTTATGGATTACTGCGCGATAAAAAAGGATGGATTTGGATAAGTACGAATCGCGGAATTTCAGCTTTTGACTTCAAGTCGAAATCGGTACAAAATTTTTCATCGTTGAACGGTTTACTGAGTGATGAATTTAATTTGAATGCCTATTTTAAGTCTTCCAATGGTGAGTTTTATTTTGGAGGAATTGAGGGGTTGAATTTCTTTTATCCACAGGATTTACAAGTCAACTCTGGTAGATTAAAAGTTATTTTGTCTGGATTAATAATTGATAAAAACCACATTACTCCATCGTCCAATTTGATGCAGTTAAAAAAGCCGATTTCGAAAACTCAACAGTTAGAATTGGATTACAAACACAGAAGTTTTTCCCTTACTTTTCATACCGATGATATAAGCAACCCAGAACTCATTTCCTACCGCTATCAATTATATGGTGATGAGGTGGTGGATAAAATAATTGGAAACACAAATGAAATTGCTTTCAATTCGCTTTCGTCAGGAGATTATCAATTAAAAATTTATGCCCGAATCGGAAATGGTAAATGGTGTAAACCAACGATTTTAAATTTTAAAATTTTTCCACCTTTTTGGAATACTTGGTGGTTTTATCTAATTGTACTCGCTGTGGTAATTTTGATTGCATATTTAGCCGTTCGTGCTAGAATTGACGCAGCTCGTCGTGAGCAAGTGCGTTTGGAAATCAAAATTGCTCAACGTACACGTGAAATTCGTCAACAAAAAAACCAAATCGAAGAGCAATCGAAATTGTTAGAAGAGGAGAAAAACAAAGTCGTTGAACAACAAAAATTACTACAAGTTGAAAAGGACAAAGCCGAACGTTGGTTGAACAACACCCTTCCATCGGAGGCAGTGATTGAATTGAAACGAGCAGGAAAAGTACAAGCACAATCGTTTAAAACAGTAACGGTTATGTTTACCGATGTTGTGGGCTTTAGTCAAATCTCTGAACGAACAACGCCGAATCGTTTGGTGACGAAACTCGATGTACTTTTCCAAAAGTTCGATGATATAATTTCTTCGAATCGCTTGGAGAAAATCAAAACCATTGGTGATGCATATATGTGCGCTGGTGGCGTTCCGACTAAAAATTCTACCAATCCAATCGACGCCTGTATTGCCGCACTTCAAATCCAAGATCACCTTTCTAAATTGAAGTTTGACGCCATCGCAAATCATAAGGAATATTGGGAAATTCGTATCGGAATCAATACAGGGCCTGTCACTGCGGGAATTATTGGTAATCTTCGTTTGGCGTATGACATTTGGGGCTCAACTGTGAATATTGCACAACAAATGGAAATGCACGGTGAACCAGGGAAAGTAACAGTTTCCAAAAACACCTTTGATCTCGTTGAACCGTATTTTGAATTTGAACCGCGCGGCAAGGTTTTGACGAAAGGAAAAACAACGGTCGAGATGTTTACCATTTTGCGTATTAAACCTGAACTTTCTGTTCATGGTGAGGGATTGATTCCAAATGCACGCTTTGAGGAAATTGTCAAATTGCACCATTTTAGTTCGATTAAATATTATAAGACAGAACATTATGTTTTGAATATTTTGAACAAGAAATTGTCGCCAGATTTGATATATCATTCCATTCATCATACGAAAGACGTTGTGAAAGCTGTTGAACGCATTGCTTTATTGGAAGGAGTTACCGATGAAGGGCTTTTCTTATTGAAAACGGCAGCTATTCTTCACGATGCAGGTTTTATCGAACAATATGAACACAACGAACCTATTGGGGCACGAATGGCCAAAGAAATTCTTCCGAAGTACGGTTATACTGAGCAGCACATCAATACCATCGTTGATTTAATCCATGTCACATCCATTCCTCACCGACCGATTAATAAATTACAGGAGATAATTTGTGATGCCGATTTGGATTATTTAGGAAGAGAAGATTTTGAAGAAATTGCCGATCGTTTACGTGTTGAATTGCGTAAAATGGGCAAAATAAATAGTGACCGAGTTTGGGACGAGATGCAGGTAGAATTCTTAAAAATGCACCAGTATTTCACAAAAACCGCCATTGAATCCCGTCAAAAAATGAAAATGGAGCACCTTAAAGTCGTTGAAGAGCGATTGAGAATAGGAAATTATAAAGATTAAGATTGAAAGTAGGCAAAGATCAATGCCCGTGCTCTAATTCAGACATATCTACGTATTCATTTTCAGTAAAATAAGCGAGAATAGCTTCCTTTAAAAGAAATTGTTGCTCTGGATGAGAGAGTGGTGGAAGTGATTGAACCAAGTTGAAATGTGGCCAATTGTCATCGTCTTGTCCAACGTATTCGTAATAGCCATATGGTTCTAAAAGTGTACAAACTGCAATGTGCATTAAGTCGGTTTTTTCTTGCTTGTTGAATGTTCTGTAGCCGTGTCCCAACTCGTTAACACCTATTAGAAATAGAATTACAGCCATATCAACACCTTCGCCGTGTTTTTTTTCAAGTGCCTCAACTAGTTTTCCGAACCGTAGTTCAATATCATGATCCATGCTGCAAAGGTAATCTTGAATTTGTGTTTATCCATGCATCGTTTCCGACTTGCCGTATTTTTCCATTAAACTCGCTTCAAAATCGAGGAATTCTTGCCATCGCTGATCCACATCGACTCCCGTACCATATTTGCGTGCGAATCCTAAAAAAGTGGTGTAATGACGGGCTTCACTTTCCATCAGACCGCGGTAAAATGAACGCAAATCTTCATCTTCCAGTTGTTCGGATAAGATTTTAAAACGTTCACAACTTCGTGCTTCTATCATCGCAGCGAAAAGCATTTGGTTCACAAAATGAGAAGCTTTTGAACCGCCTTTTTTATTTTCACGCAAATAAGCCGCCAAATCATTTACATACGGGTCTTTGCGTTCAAAACCGAGTTGAAGTCCTCGTTCTAAAAGTTTATTGTGAACCAAGTTGAAATGTTCCATTTCTTCCTGACAAATTGCCGTCATGGCTTGAACCAAATCGGTGTAGTGTGGATATTGCACAATCATCGAAATCGCATTACTTGCCGCCTTTTGTTCGCAAAAAGCATGGTCCACCAAAATTTCTTCCAGATTGCGTTCTACAATATTCACCCAACGCGGGTCAGTTGCCATTTTTAAACCAAGCATACCTTAAATTTTTGCAAATGTAGCGTTTTAAGGATTTTTAAAATTTCCACCCGCGCTGCTCCAAAGCCTTAAAAGCGGCAAGTAAATCGTTTTCATTTGGAAAAACAACGGTTAGCTCATCAATTGAAAATGTTGAATGATGTTTTGAAGGTTGATGTGTTTCAATGAACTGGAACCATTTTTTCATCAATGTTACCGCATAATTTGTTGAAGGTTTAAAATCGGTAGCTGAAATAGAGGTGAAAAAATGGAGTTCTTTTTTAGCGCGTGTTAACATTACATTGAGGCGATTTTCTCCTAGTTGTTTATTGAAAGGACCAAAATGTTGTTTGAAATCGCCATGTTCATCTTTTCCATAGCCAAAAGAAATAAGAAGAACATCGCATTCGTCACCCTGGATTTGTTCCATGGTTTTAAAGAGGAATTGATCGTTTTCAATAGCTGTTATAATGGTGTTCTTGAGCGTTCTGTCCATTTTTGACCAAATAGCTTCTAATTGACTTTCTGACATAGCAACAATTCCCCATTTTTCTGAGGAACGATAATTGTTTTGAAGAAAACGAACGACGTCTTCTGCCTCTTTCAAGTTAACGCGATTGGTGAACACGCCATCCTTGATATTGTGAAGAAACAACGATTGTGTCGGTTGAACAGTTGGAAGAGGTGCCAGTTGATTTTCATAAAAGTGTTGGTTGCTGAATGCAATCAAATCGGCTTGCTCACTTCTGAAGTGTAGTCGAAGGGCTCGTTTTTTCAAATAAAAAAGGCCGTGTTCAAAAACGTTCGGCAAGTTGGCTTGCGAAGAGAAATAGGTATTTACACCCATTTGTTTTTCATCACCGGCAAGAAGTACGCGTTTGCTGCGTTGTAAACCGCCAATAGCTTGTGGTAACGCCAATCTACTCGCTTCGTCGATAATGCAGAGGTCAAAAATTTCTTTTTCAGGCGGAAGTGTTCTTGCCAAAACATGAGGTGAAATTAGCCAAAGTGGTTTCAAACAAAGTAGCCATTCACGTGCTTCCGATTCAAAAAGTTCAAGTAAAGAAAGGTGATTTCGTTTTTTGTTGAATTCACGAATTAGAATTGCCTTTCCTTTTTTCAAACGCAATCGCTGTTCCTTTTGCTGCTCGGAAAGTCGAGTAGGGGAGGAGTTGATTAAGGCATGTAGATTATTGAAACGTTTTTTTATTGCGCTATGAATTCCTTGGATATTGTTTTTAAAAATCTGTTCCTCAGAAAGTAAGGTAGCCTTGAGAAGTTTTGAAAATGAATCGTATTCACAGTTTTTTAATTCAGGATAATTTTGAATAAGAGCTTTTTTGAACTGAAAAATTAAGGATTCGGATGTAGTGCATTGAGGAAGCTTAGAGAAATTATTAAGGTCGCTTTCATTAAATTTTTGGAATAAGGAATCAATAACGGGTAGCTCATTTTTTAAATTTTCGAGCAATTTAAAAGGCATTTGAACGCGATTAATGTGAACAATTTTTTTCATTTCTTGAAGCACATTTCGCAAGGACAGTCCATCTTTTAAAATGGAATTAATTTCATTTTGGTTGAGATTAGCGTAATTTTTGAAAATGGAAAAATCGGTGTGATGGATAGTATGTTTTGCTGTTTCGATTTCCACTTCAGAGGGAATTCCCATTTCAAGAAAGTCATGAAGCAATTTGTCTTTCTTATATTTCCATTTCAGGAAATTCCGCATGAGGCCTATCTCATTTAGTGGATCTAATTCTGGAGTTCGAGTCCATTTTTTCCAAATCCGAAGGTTTTTAAATTTAAGGAATATCCCCGCTTTTTGAAAATTGGTTTCTAGTACATCCAATTCAGAAAGGGTTGGAAGTTGAATCCAATGTGCGATTTGGGTTTGAAGTTCCATTAATTTTGCCTCTGCTTTTTTCCAAAGTGAATAGGTTTTTAAAAAACGTTTTCCTTCATCTTTTAAAATAGCACTAAACTGTTGAAAAGTTCCTGATGAGAAGAGTGTTACATGGTTAAAGAGATTGACTTTTTCTTCTAATTCTGAATTGGATAAATGGATAAATTCAGGTTGAATCTCTGACTGAATCAGGTTCTCAAGATGTTGAAAAAATGAATTTTTATCGTGATAAAAGTTCGTTAATTTTAATATTCGAATCCACTCTTTTTCTGCTTCGGATAGTGTCTTAAACTTTGCTAGAAGACTAGAAAAAGGAGTGATTGTATCCAGTTCAAAATCGCTAAAATATAGCTGCGAATTTTGATTG
This sequence comes from Bacteroidota bacterium, assembly GCA_039795265.1. Classification (GTDB taxonomy): domain Bacteria; phylum Bacteroidota; class Bacteroidia; order Flavobacteriales_D; family Crocinitomicaceae; genus UBA952. The sequence goes on from JBDKEM010000034.1 coordinate 222,437, forward strand.
TTGGAATTTAAAATAGAAAGTAGTTGAAGCGGTGGGATTTGATGGTTTCGAGCGATAAAAAGTAAAGACGCTACTATTCTTTTGGGGTTAACTTTTTCTGAATAAAAGGTGCTTAGATTGGCTGTTTCTTCCAGATAAAGCCAAGTAGTTTTTAGGTCAGAATAATAATCGTGTGTTTTTTTATTAGGATGAATGAAAAATGCGAATTGTGCTAAATTAATATGGTCTAATTTGTTGTAAATCAGTTCAATGGAGGAAAAACTCTCAGCAAGAACACAGGCTTTTAAATCCGAATAAATTAAAGAAGAAATAGTATTTAACAGGGTATGCGTTTTCCCTGTTCCTGGCGGACCTTGCAGTAAAATTGAATGGTTTTTAAGGTCTTCAATACATTGAAATTGTTGTTCATTTAAAATCCCAATAGGATGAGTGGAAAAAGGTAGTTTGAATTGAGTTTGTTGTTCGCCTAGGATAGCTAAAAGAGAAGATGAGAAATTTTTTGCCTGTGAGATATTCTCATAATCCCGAAAAACGTCAAGCTCGTAAGGGTGAAAAAAGCCAAAATAAGAGTTGGGATAAAATTCGATTTCACTTTGCTTTTCAAAGAAGGAAATTAAATCGACTGGAGAATTAAAATTTTTCTCTGGATAAAAATGAAAAATTAAAGGATTAATGTAAGCCTCATTTATATCGAAGAAGAGCGTAAGAGCTGCTTCATTTTCTGGAAGTTGTGAGGGAGTGAGGGTAAATAGAAGAAGAGGAAAGTGATATAGTTGATTGTTGATTTGTGTTTTTACAGAAAATCTTGTTAAAATAAAAGTGTTGAATCCCAGTGTTTTAATTTGATTTGTGTGTTGTCTGACTAGTTTCGAGAAATCAATTTCCTCTAGTGTAGAGTTAGACCAAAGCGTTGCCTTTTTGGAAGAGGAAATTTTGGCTAAAGGGTGACTATTTTCGACAAATCGAAATTCAGTGGTTATGTTGTCAAAAAGAAGGTCATTATTCATTGAAAGCCTAAAATTAATAATTCAATGGGAATCCCTATTTCTTTTACGGCAACGACATTGAAATCAGCGCGTAATACTAGCTACCTTATTTAAAAACGTTACTTTTGCAGCTGTAACATTTTAGATATTTTGGGATATTATAAGATTATGATTTGTTCATTGCTTTTTAGGGTTTGCTATGTATAAGATTTTCAACCGATTACCACTACTTTTAGCTTTATTTGCATTTGTGTTGGTGTGCTCGAATGTTTCAGCACAAGCTCCTGTTTCTACTTTTTCCAGTCCTGACCGAGATCAATGTCCTGGAAGTTTCTTCCAATTAACAGCTACGCAAGCCGAAAGTGCTTCAATAACTTATGCTTGGACAATTACTGGTCCAAGTGGTTTTTCTAGGAACTATACAGGAAGAAATATTGGTGACGTTTTAACAACGGTAGGTAATTACAATGTTGTTTTAACTGTTTCCAATAGCGCCAACTCGACCCAATCAACCACAACACAGAATAATTACATAACTGTTTTTGCAGTCCCAACAGTTTCTTATTCCGCTGTTTTAAGTCCATCCAATGGGTGTGTTCCCAATACCGTAACATTTTCGGGTACATGTACAGCCGGTAGTGGAACATTGACAAGTAGCTCAATTACAGCGAATACAGGTGATGGAAATTTTTATTATCCAAATCCAACTGTTACGCAGACCTTCACTCATACTTACACTTCTGCGGGAACGTTTACTCCGTCTGTTACTGTTCAAAACTCGAACGGATGTATTAAATCAGCTGATTTAAATCCAATTACAATTAACCCTGCTCCCTCTTTGACGAACTCGCCCTCTGTCACGGCAGTTTGTTCTGGTCAAAATTTCACCTTTACACCAACCACATCTCCAGCAGGTACAACCTACACTTGGACACGTCCTGCTGTTAGTGGCTTGTCAAATAGTGCTGTTACAACACCACAATCTTCGGCTATAAACGAGACCTTATCGCTTTCTGGTTCTACAGGAGTAACAGTAACTTACAATATCCTCATGACGGGAACGAATGGTTGTACAAAAACGACACCTGTAACCGTATTTGTCCGAGCATTGCCTACCGTAAGCATCTCGCCAGCAACGGTATCAATTTGTAGCGGACGTACAGCTACTTTGACGGCAACTCCAAGTGTTTCAGGTGGAACATATACATGGTCAAATGCTGGAACAAGCGCAGTGGTAACTACTTCAACAGTAGGAACATATACCGTTACCTACAATGATGGGAATTGTTCGAGTACTGCGGCATCGGCAATTGTAGCCTCTGCAAGTGCGGTAACCGTTTCGTTAGCGAGAACTGAAACCTCAGGTGTTGCTAGCAATGATGGAATTATTTGTAACGGTGCCACTGCCACAATCACTGCTACTCCCTCCGTTTTGGGTGGTACTTATGCTTGGTCATCTGGTTCTCAAACAACTTCATCAGTTAGTGTAAGCCCTTCTAGTACAACTATATATACTGTTACTTACACACCGAATTCGTCTAACATTATTTGTCCGACTGCAACAGCTTCGACAACTATCACCGTTAATGCCTTACCAACCAACAACTTTACTTCATCCAATCCTACAGCTTGTTCTGCTCCCGCAACCACAACCTACACAGCGTCAACAGGTTCTGCGGCAAACAGCGTACAATGGACATTCAATGGAACGGGTGTTTCTCCAGCTACGGCTGGCCCGACCAGCGGAACAGGAAGTGTGAGTGTTACCTATTCGAATCCGGGTACTTATTCTATGACCATGACCACCACAAATGTGAATAACTGTGTGGCAACAACAACATTCAATAATGCAATTACCATTCAGAATACAACACCTCCAACGGCAACGTTTAATCCGATAACTTCTTTGGTTCAGTGTTACACAGGAAATGGGTTTTGTTTTACATATACAGGCACAGGTGCAGATACGATTCGCGCAAAATGGGGCGACAATTCGGTTATTGATTTTTGGGATCAATCTGCTACAATTTGTCACTCCTACACAACAGTAGGAACATTTACAGTTGAATTAACACCTTACAAAACCATTGGTTCTACATTAGGTTGTGCTGGTCCAACTTACACTGTGACAGTTCAAGTGAATGGTGTTGTTCCATCCTTTACGACAAGTGCGTTAGTTTGTACCAACCAATATGTTCGATCTTTCACGAATACTTCTGTTGGGGCATCTGGTTCTGCGACCTATTCTTGGAATATTTCAAATACAGCAACTTCATATAATAACACTGTCGCATCGACCAGTTTAAGTAATTTCAATTTTCCTACTTCCCCTGTAACTTCAACAGCTTATGTTGTAAAACTGACAATTACAGATCCCGCATCTGGGTGTCCTCCAAGTGAGACTTCAGTGAATATTAATTGTAATCCATCAGGTACAGCAACTTTTCAGGCCTATAATAATAGTTCCGCATCGCGTGTGGTTACAACCGATATTTGTCCTGGAGGAACATTAACTTTTTATAACGAAACACCTTCTCCTGCGAATATTACCACAAGTGGAAACTCCACTAATACGCTATGGGATTGGAATGCAAACGATGGATTAACCTTTGTAGCCAATGTTGCTGCATTGAGAGGTTCACCAAAGGCAACCCAATTTTTGGCTACTTCTTATCCTGCTGGGAGTTATGGGATTTCAATGGTGAATGTCGATAACAATGGATGTCGCGATACAATAACTCGTCCTAATTACATAAAAGTTAGGGGTGTTCTTACTTCATTAAACCTTGCTGACACTGTATGTGTTGGTGTAGCTTTTACTGGAACTGATAATTCAGTTGCTCCAAATGGACATGTTGTTCGTCGTACTTGGTCTTGGTCAGATGGATCGCCAAATGATGTGGTAACTTCAACAGCGTCTGTTCAAAACAGAACCATTTCGCATACATTCGCAACTGCTGGGACGTATTCTGTTAAGATAGTGATTGAGGATGATTTTGGATGTAGGGATTCAGTAATAAAAACTGTTCGAGCTATACGACCAACAGCATCATTTACGCTAAATAGAAATTATATTTGTGCAACTCAAACAGTTACTGTCACTAATACTTCATCTGGGGTTGCTCCTTTGACCTATTTATGGTCTTCAACTTCTGGCACCTTTACAAGTGGAACGAATTCTGCGTCAGTTAATCCAGTTATTCAATATAATTCGACAGGCAGTAAAACAATCTCTGTAAATGTAACTGATTCAAAAGGATGTACGGCAACTGCTTCGCTTCCTGTTACCGTTCAAAATCCTGTTCCTTCTGCAACACCGGCTAATTTTAATGCAGATTGTTTCAATCCTCCTTCAATCGTTAATTTCACAAACACATCAACTAATAATGCTGATTTGACCTCAGCAAGTTGGTCAGTAACTCCTGCAACGGGTGTAAGTCCAGCTTCAACTACTAATCCGAACCCGTCTATCTCTTTTTCGTTACCAGGGACTTATACAGTTTCTTTAACAGCCAATTCCTTGACAGGTTGTTCAGTAACTCAAAACGTTTCAACAGTTGTAATTGGTGGACCAAGCGGATCTGTCAATGTGACTAGCTCTACTTTATCAGGCTGTTCGCCGATTACTGTAACGATGACTGTTACTACAAGCAATGCAACTTCAGCTAACTTGTTATTTGGTGATGGTCAGTTTCAGGCTTTAGTTCCGAATACAACTCAAACTATTACGCATACTTATGTTAACGGAGGAAGTAGTTCACAAACATATACTCCTTCTGTTTTCGTTTCAAATGGTACTTGTAATGGATTGTTAACAGGCGCTACAACAATTACTGTTGCCCCAGTTCCTTCAGCATCGATTTCTTATACAGGTTCTCCGTTTTGTACTTCTGTTTCAGGGACAGTTGCGGTTAATATTACTGGTGTCGGTTCATACACAGGAGGTACTTACTCAGCGTCTCCAGCAGGATTGACGATAGATGCTACAACTGGAGAAATTACACCAAGTACAAGCACCGCGGGAACTTATATTATTACATATACGGTTGCGCCAACGTCCATTTGTCCTACTGTAAATGCAACAGCGTCTGTTACTATTCATCAAACACCATCCATTACAGGAGGAAATACCGCAACAATTTGTAGTACCGACGCATTTACACTTACGCCTACTGGAACAATCCCAGTTGGAACGACCTACACTTGGTCTGCTCCGACTTATTCTCCTCTTTCATCAATATTGGGTGGTTCGGCTCAAGCAACAGGTCAATCTTCCATAAGTCAAACGTTGACAAATATGACTAATGCTTCAGCAACAGCAACTTATTCCATTACAGCAAGGTCAAATGCGTGTACGAGTGTGTTTACAGGGGCCGTTACCGTAAATCCACGTCCTTCTATTACCAACCAAACTCAAACAGTTTGTAGTGGCACAGCATTCAGTTTAACGCCGTCGACTACAATTGTTCCAGCTGGTATTAGATACAGTTGGTCAGTTCCAACAACAACCTTGACTGGTGGTTCAGCTCAAGTTACTCCAATAGTTGCTCCTATTTCTCAGACCTTGACGGCAGGTACAACGTCAGGAACAGCAGTTTACACGATTACTCCAATATCGGGAACTTGTACAGGAGCAGATTTTACTGCAACAATAACCGTAAATCCAACACCATCTGTTTCCAATGCAACAACTACTATTTGTAGCGGAAGTACTTTCACAATAAGTCCATCAGGTCAGCCGGCTTCAACTAGATATACTTGGGCAATTCCAACATATTCATCTGGTACTCCATCGCCAACAATCTCTGGAGGAACAGCCCAAGGAGGTGCAGGGGCGACTACTGTAACTCAAACGTTAACCAACAATACGGTAACAACGCAAACGGCAACTTATACAATAACAGCAACTGCTGGTTCATGTACTTCTAACTTCGGAATCGTTGCAACAGTAAATCCTCAAGCAGTTGTAAGTGCTCAAACAGCCACAGTTTGTAGTGGTCAGGCATTGACGTTTACACCAAGTAATGTTCCATCAGGTACAACATATACTTGGTCAGTTACTTCAACAACAACAGGAGTTAGTGGTCAAAGTGCTAACGCATCAGGTGCTGCCTCAGTTTCTCAAACTTTGAGTACAACTTCATTAACACCATCAACTGCTGTTTATAGTGTGACACCAACCTCTGGCTCATGTGTTGGAAGTGCCTTCACCTTAACGGTTACTATTAATCCCGTTCCTGTTGTTACGGCTCAAACAGCTACAGTTTGTGGTGGAACTGCGTTTACAATTACAACACCTTTAACGGCACCAACAACGACAACGTACACTTGGTCAGCTCCTACATATAGTCCATTGAACTCATTAATAGGTGGTTCAACTGTTGGAACTGCTCAGACTACAATTAGTCAAACATTAAATAATTTAACAAACGATGTTGCAACCGCTACCTATGCAACTGTTACTCCAAGTAATTTAGGATGTGCTGGCACACCTTTTACAGCAACAATTACCGTAAACCCTCGACCATCCGTAACGAATCAAACTACGACAATTTGTAGTACCAATGCATTTACGATAACTCCTTCGACGACAATTGTTCCTACAAATACCACTTATACATGGGCAGCTCCAACAATGACTAACGTTTCTGGAGGAACAGCTCAGGCTACAGGTGTTAATTCAATTTCACAAACATTATCTGCTACTTCGACTGGAACCGCTGTTTATACCGTAACACCTACTTCTGGAACATGTGCTGGAACTACATTTACTGCAACAGTAACTGTGAATCCTATCCCAACTTTTACAACTTCCGTTTTGAATCCATCCACTTGTGGGGGAACCAATGGAAGGATAACTGTTTCAGGTTTGTCACCAAGCACTGCATATCAATATAGATATATCCTACTCGGTGTTACAACAGGACCAACTAACGTAACTACTGGTGGAACGGGTAGCTTTTTGATTCCTACTCTAGGTGCTGGAGCATATACTGTTTCTGTTATAAATCCTGTTACGGGTTGTGAATCTGCTACACAATTAGTTACCTTAACTAATCCAAATGCTCCGGTTATTAGTGCTGTAACTGATCAAAATTTATGTGGAGGATGTTATACTTTACCAGCAATTACTGGAACAAATCTTCCTGGAACAGAGGCTTACTATACTGCTGCAAACGGTGGAGGTACTCAGTTGGCTGTAGGTTCTCAAGTTTGTAGTACACAAACAGTTTACATGTATGCCAGTGTTGGAGGAACTTGTAATGATCAAAAATCCTTTGTTGTTACCGTTAATCCTGTTCCTGTTATTTCCAACAAAAACAAAACGATTTGTAGTGGAGGAACAGCATCACACAATTTTGCAAACCCTGATGTTATTCCTACTGGAACAACCTATTCTTGGTCCGTGCCAGTTTATTCAGCTGGTATTTCAGGTGGAACTGCTGAAACTGGTAGAACTAATTTCAGTCAACCTGGAATTTTAAATTCAGGAGTCACAGCTGGGACGGCAGTTTATACAGTAACAGCAACTACTGGTACTTGTAGTACAACGTTCACAATAACCGTTACCGTTAACCCATCGGCACAAATTTCAGCGCAATCTTCAAGTATCTGTAGTGGTTCTGCTTTCTCTTTAACGCCGACAGGAACAATACCAGCTAGTACTACTTACACTTGGACGGCACCTACTCAAACAGGAGTAACTGGAGGTTCAAGTAATGGAACAGCTACCTCAGCTCCTTTGGCACAAACTTTGACTTTAACAGCTCCAGGATTAACTAGTGGAACGGCGGTTTACACCATAACTCCAAGAACAGGTTCTTGTAACGGAACGGCATTTCAATATACGGTAACTGTCAATCCAGTTCCTGTTGTCTCGAATCAAACAGCCACCATTTGTAGTGGAGAGACGTTCAGCGTTGCACCGAGTTCCGTACCTTCTGGAACTGCGTATTCCTGGACAGCACCTGTAATGACTGGAGTAAGTGGCGGTACAGCACAGAACGGAATGTCTGCAATTGGTGAGACATTAACAAGTACAGCTGGAGGAACCGCAGTTTATACAGTAACTCCTGCAACTTCATCATGTACTGGAAATACCTTCACAGTTACCGTAACGGTTAATCAAAAACCTGTAATCGCGGATCAATCTTCGACTATCTGTAGTGCAACGGCTTTCTCAATCACACCTTCAGGTGCACCAACAGGAACGACTTACTCATGGGCTGACCCAACATCGTCAGTAACTCCAACTGTTTCAGGTGGTAGTGCTCAAGCTACAGGACAAAATTCCATTTCTCAATCTTTGACGGTTAACTCAGGTACAACGGCCGGAACAATGACTTATGTTGTTACTCCTTCATTGGGGACATGTATTGGAACCGATTTCAATGCAGTTGTGACCGTTAATCCAGTTCCAAGCATCACGGATCAAGCAAGAACGGCTTGTAGCGGTACAGCATTTACCACGCCTATTTCAGGTGTTCCTATAGGTACGCGATACACTTGGGCAATGCCAACTTATTCCAACCCAGGGGCAATGTCGGGTGCAAGTGCTCAGACAAGTGTTGCCTCAATTAGTCAAATAATTACTTCATCTTCATTGGTTGCAGAAACAGTTACTTATGTGGTGACACCAGCGGGACCGGCTCCAACGTCTTGTCCAGGAACACCTTTTAACCTTGTGGTTACAATTAACCCGAGACCAACCGTTTCCTCACCTCAAAATACCGCAGTTTGTAGTGGTGGTGCATTTGACTTTGGAATCACTGGGGTGCCATCTGATACAAGATACATTTGGTCAAATCCAGTTCAAAATCCTACATCTACCATTTCAGGCGCTTCAGCAAATGCTACCTATAATGCTACTTTCTCACAAACGTTATCGTTGTTGCCTCCAGCTTTGGTTTCGTCAACAGCAACTTATACTGTAACGCCTCGTTCAGGAATAGGTTCTACTTGTACAGGAACAAGTTTCCAAGCGATTGTAACAGTAAATCCTATTCCAAACTTTACTACTTCAACCACAAATCCTACGATTTGTAATGCTTCAGACGGTTCTATAACCTTGCAAAATTTAGCTCCTTCCACAGCGTACAGATATAGTTACACGGGTTCATTCACTGCGGGTCCAGTAAACTTTACTACGAATGCTTCTGGAAATGCTACGATTTCCTCACTTGCTGCAGGTACATACAATATCACAGTTACTGATCCTGCAACAAATTGTACTTCTACTGTACAAGTTGCGACGCTAACGAATCCAAATGGTCCTGTATTAAATACGTTCTCTAACCAAGCACTTTGTGGAACGTGTTATACCTTACCAACAATTTCAGGAACGAATTTAACCGGTAACCAAGCATATTATTCGGGACCGAATGGAACGGGAACTGTTTTAACTGGAAATATCTGCTCAACTCAAACTGTTTATGTATATGTTTCGACTCCAGGCGGATGTTCTGATCAACAAACGTTTACTGTGACTGTTAATGCTGTTCCGACAGTTTCTGCTCCAGCTTCGATATGTCAAAATCTTACTGGTCAACTTTCACCTGCAACTGGTGGAACTTGGACAAGTAGTTCTACCGCAATCGCAACAGTTAATGCTAATACGGGTCAAATTTTAGGTATCGCTCCTGGCAACGTAACTTTTACTTACACAGATGCGACTTCGCTTTGCCAAGCAACAACCAGTACTGTAAACATTAAAGCATTCCCTCAAGTTGCTGCTGGAATTGATCAAACTATCTGTTCTAATTCAAATGCAACTTTAGCAGGAACATTTAGCGGAGGAGTAACTGGAATTACATGGAGCGGTGATGGTACTTTCAATAATGCAAATGCGGTTGGTGCTATTTACACACCAAGTGCAACCGCAATCAACGCAACTTTTGCAATTTTAACTATAACAACCACAGATGCAACTGGCGTTTGTCCAAGTGTGAATGATGATGTAATTATTACAATAGATCCTGCTGTAGTAGTAAATGCTGGCGCTAATCAAACGGTTTGTGCTACCAATCAAGTTGTTTTGAGTGGTTCTATTTCTGGAGCAACATCCAACGGAAACTGGTCATCTTCAACGCCAACAGGGTCATTCTCAAATCCAACTTCTTCTCTTTCTAACTTGTATAATTTCGGAATTAATGACTTGGCAAATGGAACAGTTACACTTACACTTACTTCTTTAGATCCGGCGGGTCCTTGCCCTGCAGTTTCATCTTCTGTTGTTATCACAATAGATCCAGAGCCAACGGTAAATGCAGGAACTGATTTCGTGGCTTGTGGAGAAAAATGTTTTCAATTGAATGGAAGCATTGGTGGTTCGTCTTCAAGTGTAACTTGGTCTAACGGAAATGGAACTTTTTCGAATGCCAATTCTTTGACCTCAAGTTATTGTCCAACAGCAGCTGAATTTGCTCTTGGTTCGGTTAATTTGATTTTGAGTACGAATCCATTTGGTACTTGTCCATCTGCATCAAATGACGTCACAGTAACCTTCTCGCAACCAGCTATTGCAGATGCTGGACCTGATCAAGCTGCAATTTGTAGTGCACAAACGGTTACACTAAATGGAACTTTTGGTGGTTCAGCTACGAGCGCTACATGGCATATTGTAGGCAACACTGGAGGAACATTTAACCCACCAAATTCATTAAGTACAACTTATACACCATCAGCACTTGATATTAATAACGGATTTGTTGAGTTGTATGTTGAAACAAATGATCCTCCAAACAATCCTTGTGATTTGGCTCGTGATACTATGAGAATTACGATTAATCCAACACCAACCATTTCTAACTTGAATAATAATGTGAAATGTGTGGGAGATCCTACTCCTTTGGTATTGCAAGGAAATGTACCAGCTGATTATACTTGGTTTGCCGTTGCAGATAATCCTAACGTGTCTGGTGAAACGTTCGCGAGTACGGTGAGCAATTCCATAACTGATGTACTTTCTCATAGCTTATTAGGAGATCAAACTGTTCAATATTCTGTGACGCCATTTGTTTTATCAACAGGCTGTACAGGTTCGACAAGTATTATCAATGTAACAGTTCGTCCTTATCCAACCATGCAGGGTGTTGCTAGCCAAACGGTTTGTTCCAATGCACAAACCGTTGCAACTGATTTCGTTTCAAACATTCCAACCACCACGACTTTCACCTGGTCATATACCGGCCCGAACATTGGTTATCCTGCTTCAGGAACAAGTGGGTCTGGAAACATTCCTGTGTTTACAACAGGTACTTTCTATGCGCAGGATTTAGCAACCTTCACAGTAACTGCTAACAACGGTGGATGTATTGGAAATAGCCAAGTTTTCAGCTACACTATTAACCCTATTGCTACTGTTAATCCAGTAGCGAATATCACAGTATGTGCTGAAACAACGATTCCTACTATCACTTTCGGTGGAAATAATCCACTGACGGTTTATTCTTGGTCAAATAGTAACACTGCAATTGGATTAGGTGCTTCAGGAACTGGAAACATTTTAGCATTCGCTCCAACAAATAGCGCTACAACTTATACCACCACAATTACCGTTACACCAATTTTGGGCAACTGTTCTGGTGTTCCAACATCGTTTGTTATTACTGTAAATCCACGCCCTGTTATCAACCAGCCAGTAGATCAGATTGTTTGTAGAAATACGTCAACAACTGCGGTTCAATTTGGTGGTACGCCAGCAACGGGTGTTACTTACAGTTGGACAGGTGGTGTCTTAGCGGATGGATTCCCTACAACATCGGGTGGTAACAACATTCCAGCTTTTACAGCCATAAATAACGGGCTAACAATTATTAATGATGTTATCACTGTTGATGCTATTTCTTCCAACGGTTGTACAGCAGCTCCTGTAACTTTCAATTATACTATCAATCCAGAATTACGTGTGACTCCACAACCTGACATTACGGTTTGTGGGGGAACGGTAATTGGTCCAATTTGCTTTACAGGAAATGTGCCTAGTGCGACTTACAACTATACAGTTGACAATATCTCTATCGGTATTCCAACTCCAAATCCTCCTTTCGGTGGAAATGGTGTAACGTGTATTCCGGCCTTCAATGCAACACCGAATTTAACGGATCAAATTTGTCGCGTTATCGTAATGCCAGTATTGCCAGGTTGTACGGGAATCGCCGATACTTTCTACATTACTGTCAAGAAACTACCTAATATTTATGTTAATCCACCTTCTCAATCAATTTGTGCAGGACAGAGTACACAACCTGTTGTTTTTTCAAGTAACATTACGACAGGTGTTACATACTTCTGGAACCAAAATAACACCTCAATTTGGGTGAGTTCAACTGGAAATGGAACAGGAAATATTCCATCGTTCCCAGCTAGAAATGACATTACAACAGTTCAGACTTCAACTTTTGTTGTTTACGCAGAGGTTAATGGATGTCGCAGTGGAGATAGTACCTTTACCATAACCGTAAATCCAATTCCTACTGTTGATCCAATTTCTAATCAAACTCATTGTGTGGGAGTGGCAACAACTCCTGTAAGTATCAATGGTAATTTTGGAGGATTGGCAAGTTACGTTTGGTCGTTTGATAATGATGTAACCACCTTAACAACGCCACCTTCTGGAACAACGAATGTCATTCCATCTTTCACAACGGACAATCAATTTCCAAATACACAATGTGCAACGGTTACAATAAATCCATTCATTGGAGGTTGTGCAGGAACACCTCAAACATTTGGAATTTGTGTGAATCCAAAACCAATCGTTTATCCAGTTCCTGATCAACAATTGTGTGCGCTTCAAAGTACAACGCCTGTGACTTTTGTGGGTTATGTACCAAACACAGTTTACACATGGACGAATAATAATACAAGTATTGGTCTTGGTTTTTCTGCTAATGATAGTATTCCCTCATTTGTGATTCAAGCTCCTCCAGGCACGGTTAATGTTGCCGAAATTACGGTAGTTCCAGTATTTGGAACTGGAATTAGTGCATGTTATGGAGATACAATGCGCTTTAATTATTCTTCTGTTTCTCCAAAACCAATTGTATTCCAAAAACCAAATTTAGTTTATTGTGACGGAGAAGTTATTCCAACTCAAGTTTTCACTGGAAATACGATTAACAATGCTGGGAATGTTTGTAACTGGTTTATTCAAAATCACGCGAATATTAATGCAACACTTTCTGGAACTGGGGATATCCCCGCTTGGACAGCGAGTGTAGGAACTAGTTTGGTGAATCAAACAGGTACAGTTAACGCTTATTCAACCTACAATGGTTGTACAGGAGATACAATGCGCTATGATATCACTGTAAAACCTCGTCCTACTGTACTCATCAACCCAGCAATAGGTCAAACCTATTGTTCGAATCAAACTACGTCTCCAATCAACTTCACAAGTCCTTATTCAAACACATCTTTTAATTGGATAATTGATAATGTTTCAAATATTGCGAATCCAGCAAGTGGTGTTCCTACAACATTAACAAATGGAAACCTTATTCCATCCTTTTCAACATTAAATCCAACTGCTATCATTCAGACTGGTACAGTAACTGTGACACCAGTTCGTGAAGGCTGTACGGGTATCCCAGGAATTACCTTCATTAATGTAAATCCAAATTCGACAGTAGTTAATGATACTACTACGATTGAAATTTGTGAAGGAGCTCCGTTCGGTGGAATTTCTCTACAAGGTTCACATCCTTTGAATACCTTCACGTGGGTAAATTCTGACCCAGGAATTGCACCAATAGGAGCTTCAGGTTTTGGTAACATTCCAAGCTTTACACCAGGTCATCCGGGAGCAACCCCTCGAATTGTAACCTTTACGGTTTCTCCTTGGGTACCAATCGGCACGACAGATAGTTGTTTAGGTACACCTAAGATTTTGAGAATTAAAATTAAGCCAAAACCGAATGTATTCCCAGTGCAGGATTATACCTATTGTGCTTGTACCAACGCAACTGCAATTCCTTTTGCAGGACAGTATAATAGTTACTCAAATCAAACGGCTTTCAATTGGAGTAATACGAATCCAGCGATTGGTTTAGGTAGCGGAGGACAAGGTAATATTCCTGCTTGGTCCTTACCTTGTGGTATTTCCACAACTTCGGCGGTAATTAGTGTATTACCAACATTGAACGGATGTAACGGTGATCCAATTTCATTTAATTTCACTATCAATACAAAACCTTCCGTTGCATTTAATGTACCGAATTACGATTTGTGTCATGGAACAGTTGTTGGCGCAAGTTCTTTAATAGTTACACCTGCTAATAGCAATGTCAATTGGACTACAACTCATCCTTCAAATATTGTTGTTGGTTCAGGTTCTGGTGTCAATATCCCAAGCTGGACGGCTACAAATACTACCTCAGGTGTGATATGTGGAACGATTACTGCAACACCGAATTTAAATGGATGTATTGGTGATCCTCAAACGGTTAATGTTTGTATTAAACCAACTCCGAATGTAGATCCAGTTCCTAGTGTAACTTATTGTGCTGGAAGCACCTCGAATCCAATTGTATTCTCTGGAGCCTTTGGAAGTTATGGAAACACAACAGAATATCATTGGTCAAACTCAGATAATTCAATTGGTTTAGGTTCAAGTAATATTGGAAACATACCTTCTTTTACTATTCCTTTCGATATTCCTACTACGGTTTCTACAATTACTGTTACACCTAAGTTAAATGGTTGTGAGGGAACTCCGATTACATTTACTATTACAGTGAACGAAAAACCAAGTCTTGTTTACACGTCAACAGTTGCGAATGTCTGTCACGGTCAGACAGTACCAACCAACCCAATTGTACCGACACCAAGTAATGCCACGGTTCAATGGTTCAGTACAGTCTCGTCTATTACGAATACGATTGGTCTTCAAAATTCAACGAATATTCCAGGCAATATAAGTATTGCTTCTTGGCCTGCAGTAAATAATAGTCCTGATCCAATTTGTGGCACAGTAAAAGCAGTTGCTGATTTGAATGGATGTAAAAGTGATACGGCATTCTGGAACGTTTGTGTGAATCCTAAACCAGATGTATTTCAACAAGCGGATATAACTTTGTGTGGTGGAGACGTATTACCAACCATAAACTTTGTTGGAAGTTATTTGAATTATGGTGGTGCTGAAACTTTCTATTGGGAAAGTATGAACACTTTAATAGGTTTGACAAATGGATATGGCTCTATTCCAACGTATGTCGTTCCATCATTTATTCCGACAACTACATCACTTATTAAGGTTGTTCCAATGTTAGGACAAGGTTTAGGTGCATGCGCTGGAGACACCATGTTCTTCAATATTACTGTTAAAACTAAACCGCAAGTAAGTTTAGGATGGAACATTGATACTTTATGTGCTGGCGAACCTGTACCTGTTAACAATTTGATTGTAAATCCAATTTCGTCAGTAGTGAATTGGAACGCAAGCGGCGTAAGCGCAATCACTTCGGGAATACCTGCTAGTGGTCAAACCACTTCTGGAGGCCCTCATTTCATATCTGGTGGAACAAGTGTAAATGGTTCCCAGTTCCCAATTTCAGGTAATATAACCATTCAGCCTGAATTGAACGGTTGTTTTGGTGATGTTCAAACCGTTGGAATTACAGTGAAACCAACACCAAATGTGTTCCCTGTAAATGATGTATCGCTATGTGGATGTGATTTCTTGAATTCCATAGTTTTTACAGGAAATTACAATAATTACGATGGTTTAGAGAATTTCATTTACTCAAGTAGTGATCCGACAATTGGTGTTTCAGGTGGAAACGATTCGATTCCAGGCTATAACGTGCCATGCTTTAACCCAACTGCCACATCCAACATTGTAGTTACTCCAGAATTAGACGGTTGTTTTGGTACGCCAATCAACTTTAACATTACGGTTAAAACAAAACCTCAAGTGGCTTTAGAATGGAATAATGGTACATTTTGTTCAGGAGATACGATTCTTCCTAATAACTTAGTTGTTACTCCAAATACTACTTCTGTAACATGGACAAATGTAATTCCTTCAAACACTGGTATTTCAGGTGCTGGTACTATCAATTCAGGTGGCCCTTGCATCCCTGGAGGAAATGCGGTGAATAACGGTTCAACAGGAATAAATGGCACTATTACCGTTCAGTCCAGTTTGAATGGTTGTATCGGCGATAATCAAGTGGTAAACATGGCTGTTAATCCAACTCCAAACGTATTCCCTGTTGCAAATCAAACATTATGTTCAGGCGCAATAACGGCTCCAGTGAACTTCAATGGTAACTATGGAAGTTATGGTAATAATACAGTTTATAAGTGGTACATCGACAATGTAGCACTTGGAGTTCCATGTAACTTAACTTCTACCACTGGAGAAGGAAATATTCCCTCTTTCCAAATACAGGGTGGTGCTGTTAGAGATTCTGTTAAAGTTTGTGTAACTCCTATATTGAATGGGTGTTCAGGTCAAGAGTTCTGCTTTTACTACAAAGTCGGACCGAATTTAGATTTATCTGTTCCAATAAATGATATTGATATTTGTGGAGGGACTTGTTGGCCAACTATTTACTTCCAACACCCAGATACTAATGTTCATTTTACGTGGTACGGAAATAACAATGCTATTGGTAGTCCTTTGAATAGTTTCCCTGCAAATGGATTGGATAGTATCCCTGCTTTTTGTACTACGGCCTTATTCCCTACAACACAAACCAATATGATTGTGTATGAACCAAGTGCATATGGTTGTACAGGTGTAAAAGATACTTTCTTTATCAATGTTAGACCAGTGCCAAGAGTAGATCCAGTGACGGATGTAAATCTTTGTGACAATACGACATTGAACACCATCGCATTTACTTCAAGTTGGGTTGTTCCTACCACTTATGTTTGGCAAGGTACAACGACCGCATCAGGAATGCCTTCTAGTGGAATTGATACAATTTTCACTCAAGATGTCATTAACCCAACTACAGATCAAACCGCTGGAATTTGTGGCGCTCCGATCATTAATACCGTGACGGTAACGCCAGTCGCAAACGGTTGTGTCGGTGATTCAATTGTCTTCAATATTACGGTGCATCCGGACCCAGTTGTTCAAGCTGCTAATGATACTTTATTGTGTCAAACG
This sequence comes from Bacteroidota bacterium, assembly GCA_039795265.1. Lineage (GTDB taxonomy): Bacteria > Bacteroidota > Bacteroidia > Flavobacteriales_D > Crocinitomicaceae > UBA952. The sequence continues at coordinate 239,543 of JBDKEM010000034.1, forward strand.
CAATGTTTTGTTCCTATGGTTACAGGTCCTTCTTGTGCTCCAAATGCTGGTATGGTTTATACTTGGACGGAAAACGGTCAACCATTACCATCTTCAACGTATTGTCCTACTCAGAATACGATCTTGTACGTGACAGGTGCGAACTCGAATGGCTGTATGCATACCGATTCAATCGAAGTGACTTACATTGATATGGCACCACCACAAGTATTTGCTGGCTTGGATGACACCTTATGTTATGGTGAAAGTGTTACCTTAACGGGTACTTCAGACGCACCGTTTTTAACTTGGACAGGTGGAGCACCTTTCGGAACAACAACATTGAATCCGATTACATTTACACCAGACGCAACTAATACATACATTTTAACTGCTCAAGCGGTGAATGGTTGTGTGGAAAGAGATACAGTTACGGTTATTGTGAACCCACTTCCAATAGTAGTTGCAAATGCAAGTGATACAGTTCTTTGTGAGGGATCAAGTCTTACCTTGTTTGGTTCTGGAGCTTTAACATATAGTTGGAATAATAATGTAATTGACAATCAACCTTTCATTCCAAATAATAATAGTTTAATTCCTATAATTGACACATTCATTGTTGAAGGAATAGATATTAATGGTTGTAAAAACTCAGATTCGATAGTTATTACAGTAAATCCTCTACCTGATGTTCTTTTTTCAGCAAGTATTACAAATGGAGGATGTTTGCCTTTTGCAACTCAATTTACCAACCTTTCTTCTATCGGAACTTGTTTATGGGATTTTGGGAATGGTGATACCCTAAGTACTAATGCACCTTTAATAGACGTTGGTTATAATACTTTTGGTTGTTTTGACGTAAGTTTGACCGTAACCAGTCCCGAAGGTTGCGCTTCGACTTTGACTCAACAAAACTATATTTGTATCAATCAAATTTCGGCATCTTTCTATCCAGATGAATTTGAAAAACCGATATCAGCATCAACTTTCGGATTTACAAATACAAGTCAAAATTCCACTTCATTTCAATGGTGGTTTTATGAGGGAGATGTTGTTGGAAGTACGGAAGTACATCCAACTAACACCTATAATGATTGGGGTACTTATGTGGTGACTTTAATTGCTTCCGCTGAGAATGGTTGTACAGATACAGCTCGGCAGGTTATTCGTGTGCGAGATGAAGTAATTATATATGTGCCGAACTCATTTACTGACGAAGAAAATGGATTAAATGACACTTTCGGCCCTGTTTTAACTGCTGGTTATGATCGTGATGGGAAATACGATTTCATTATCTACAACCGATGGGGTCATGTCGTATTTGAAACACATGAATTTGGAACCAATTGGGATGGAACCTTTGAGGGCGTAAATGCACCAATTGGAACATATACTTGGGTGATTCGATTCAAGGACTCACAATCCAATAAAATATACGAGTATTTCGGTCACGTTAATCTAATTCGCTAATGAATTCTTCTTTTCAATTTTTAAAAGTGGTGGGCAGTTTACTGTTCACCACTTCTTTGTTTTCACAAATTCAGCTAACAAGAAATGATTTCCCTCATGCTGGTGACACGGTTCGGTATAGTCGTTTGGCATCCTCAACTTTAGATTTTCAAGCAACTGGGGAAGCATTTGTATGGGATTTTACGTCATTGGTTGCTGAAACCCAATATCGAAAAGATTTTAATTCCATTGGAATCAGCCCGGTTCAGTTGACTTTTGGACAGTTTGCGCCTGAACCGTATCGTGCTACTTTTTACAACTTAAATAACGAGATACCAGTGGATCAATTGAATCAATTTTTACCCGTTGTTTTATCGGATTTAAATGCGTACTTCAAAGTTGTTAATGATTCAATGACTCAGGTTGGTTATTCCATAAAGGTGAACGGAGCTGATGTTGGATTCCAATCAGACACGATTGAAACTTTGTATCGATTTCCTCTTTCTATGGATTCTGCTTACCACTCGGTTGGATACACAAAAGTCGATTTAAACCCTTTAGCTGATTTTATTTTGAAACAGCATCGTGAACGATTTAGTGTTGTAGATGGTTTTGGAACACTTCAAACGCCTTACACTACAAAAGAAGTAATTCGAATCAAACACACGATTTATGAGTTAGATTCCGTTTATCAAACTTTTTTCGGAACAGGTCAATGGTTCGCAACGCCAATGACTACTACCTATCAATATGAATGGTGGGCAAACGGTGAAAAAGATGCTTTGCTTCGGGTGGTTCAAACAGAAAACCAAGGAACCTTACAAACGCGAACAATAGAGTTCAAGGATGTGTATTTGGGATTGGATGCTGGAATCGAAGAAAATGCATGGAACGTTTCTGTTTATCCTAATCCAACTGAAGACAAAGTAATTATTTCATCTGAAAATTATTTAGATAGAATTATTTTCAAAGATTTAAATGGAAAGGAAATTTTGAGTGTTTCTCCGCAGGGAACACAAGCCGAAATCGCTATTGCTTCTTTTCCAAGTGGCATTTACTTGATGGAATTGAAATCGAATAATGCTACTCAGGTCAGAAAGATTTCTAAAATTTAAAGAAGAATTAAAAGGCAAACCAAGTCGTCGCTCTATTTATAGGGAGGAAAGTCCGGGCAGTAGAGAGCATCGTACTTCCTAACGGGAAGGTATCGCGTAAGCGGTAACAGCTAGTGCCACAGAAAATAGACTACCTTGACAAGCGAAAGTTCTGTCTAGGAAAAGGTGAAAAGGCGAGGTAAGAGCTCACCGGTTTGGTGGTGACATCAAACGCAGGGTAAACCTTACGAACTGAAAGACCAAATATACCGGGGATGTCAACGCAAGTTGAATGAAGGGTTGCTCGCTCGGTCCCGGAGGGTAGGTTGATGGACGCTGATGGTGACGTCAGTGCAAGATAAATGACGACTAATAAAAGTTACGTGTAGCTTTTTGACACAGAACCCGGCTTATGGTTTGCCTTTTTTATTTCGACAAATGCATATTCCGTTCCGAATAAACTTTTGTAAAGAAAGGATCTTTCAAGTTTTTGATGAAACGAATGGCTTCTCCTGTTGATTTCATTTCAGGACCTAGTTCTTTTTTAACATCTGGAAACTTTTCGTAAGAAAATACTGGAATTTTTATCGCATAACCTTCTCGACGTGGATTAAAATCGAAATCAGTAACTTTCTTCTCTCCTAACATAACTTTTGTTGCATAATTCACGTAAGGTTCGTCATAAGCTTTCGCAATGAAAGGAACTGTTCGCGACGCACGTGGATTGGCTTCTATAACATAGACTTTATCGTCTTTTATAGCGAACTGAATGTTTATCAATCCAACAGTTCTCAATTCAACAGCAATTTTCCTAGTGATGTCCTCAATTTGTGTCATCACAAAGTCACCTAAATTGTACGGAGGCAATACCGCATACGAGTCTCCTGAATGGATTCCTGCAGGTTCTATGTGCTGCATAATTCCGATGATGTACACATTTTCTCCATCGCAAATCGCATCTGCTTCGGCTTCAATTGCACCACCTAAGAAATGATCCAATAAGATTTGGTTATTCCCCATTTCATTGATGATGTCAACTACATGGTGCTCCAATTCATCTTTATTGATGACGATTTTCATTTTCTGTCCACCTAGTACATACGACGGACGAACCAATAATGGAAATCCAAGTTCATCTGCTAATTCTAAGGCCTGTTCAGCGCTTTCTACAACTCCATATTTTGGAAAAGGAATGTTGTTTTTTTCCAATAATTTTGAGAAACGTCCACGGTCTTCTGCTAAATCTAAGGCATCGAAACTAGTACCCAATATTTTAATGCCATATCGGTTCAATTTTTCAGCAAGTTTAAGTGCGGTTTGTCCACCCAATTGAACGATAACTCCTTCCGGTTTTTCGTGTTGGATGATGTCGTAAATGTGTTCCCAAAAAACAGGTTCGAAATACAATTTGTCGGCGGTATCGAAGTCGGTTGAAACGGTTTCTGGATTACAGTTAATCATAATCGTTTCGTAACCACATTCTTTCGCTGCTAAAACTCCGTGAACGCATGAATAATCGAATTCAATACCTTGTCCAATGCGATTCGGACCAGAACCAAGAACAACTACTTTTTTACGGTCGGAAACTTTGCTTTCATTCTCGTATTCAAAAGTAGAGTAGTAATATGGGGTTTGCGCTTCAAACTCAGCCGCACAAGTATCCACCAATTTGTAAACACGTTGAATGCCAAATTCTGTTCGTTTTTTATAGACTTCTGATTCTAAACAACGCAGTAAATGTGCTATTTGTCGGTCGGCGTATCCTTTTTGCTTTGCCTCGAAAAGTAATTCTTTTGGTAAATTTTCGATGTGGAAACGTTCAATTTTGCGTTCCATTTTGATTAAATCTTCAATCTGTTTTAAGAACCAAATATCAATTTTCGTTTTCTCAACAATTGTTTTGAATGGAATCCCTAATTTAATTGCGTCGTAAATATGGAACAAACGATTCCAACTTGCGAATTCTAGGGAATGTAGAATTTCATTTTGATTGGTCAATTCACGTCCGTCAGCTCCAAGTCCATTTCGGTTAATTTCTAAGGATTGACATGCTTTTTGAAGTGCTTCTTGAAAGGTACGACCGATTCCCATTACCTCTCCAACTGATTTCATTTGTAAACCCAATTGGCGATTTGTTCCTGGGAATTTATTGAAGTTCCAACGTGGTATTTTTACGATTACATAGTCTAATGTTGGTTCAAATAGCGCTGATGTTGTTTTGGTGATTTGATTGTTTAATTCATCCAAATGGTAACCGATAGCCAATTTTGCAGCAATTTTGGCGATTGGATAGCCCGTTGCCTTTGAAGCTAAAGCAGAAGAGCGCGAAACTCGAGGATTGATTTCTATGGCAATAATGTCCTCTTTTTCGTCTGGAGAAACGGCAAATTGAACATTACAACCACCAGCGAAGTTACCGATTGAACGCATCATTTTGATGGCCATATCGCGCATTTTTTGGAAAGTCGTATCGGACAAAGTCATTGCTGGTGCAACGGTAATGGAATCACCAGTATGGATTCCCATTGGATCAAAATTCTCAATCGAACAGATAATGACCACATTGTCGTTCGAGTCGCGTAATAATTCCAATTCGTATTCTTTCCAGCCTAATAGCGCTTTGTCAATCATTACCTCGTGGATTGGCGACAATTGTAAACCTCTTTCTAACAAGCTGTCAAAATCTTTTGGTTCGTATAAGATGGAAGCCCCTGAACCTCCTAAGGTGTAGGATGGACGAATGCAAAGTGGGAATCCGAATTCTTGTGCAATTTCTTTACCTTCTAAGAAGGATTTAGCAGTTTTTTGAGGTGCCATTGGAACCCCAATTTCATTCATCAAATCTCGAAAAGTTTCACGATTTTCAGTTATTTCAATGGCATTTATGTCCACCCCAATAATTTGAACGCCATGATCTTCCCAAATCCCCATTTCGTCGCATTTGATGCATAAGTTCAACGCGGTTTGTCCTCCCATTGTTGGCAGTACGGCGTCAATTTTATGGTTTTGTAAAATCTCAACAATACTTTCAGGCTCCAACGGTTTTAAATAGACGTTATCAGCAACTACTTTGTCCGTCATGATTGTTGCGGGGTTTGAGTTGATGAGCGTGACTTCAATTCCTTCTTCACGTAATGATCGAGCGGCTTGTGAACCAGAATAATCAAACTCACAGGCTTGACCAATAACAATCGGTCCACTTCCAATAATTAGAATGGACTTGATAGATGAATTTTTAGGCATTGGGATTTCAATTTACAATTTCTTTAGAGCGTTCGTTCGCTGTAAATTGAGCACGAATTTAAGGTTTATTAATGAAAAATCGGATTTGAATTTACTTTTTTGCAACCTTACTTTTTTCAATTTGTGGTAAATAGTTAAGTGTCAACGTTTAAAAAAAAGCACATTTTTCATTTTGGAAAATGTGCTTTAACAAACTTGACTTTTCGATTTTACTGCGCTACGACCACCTCAATCGTTTTGTCTGCGATTTTTAAGAAGTAAACTCCTTTGTATAAAGTTGAAACGTCGAAATAGGTGATCGTTGTACCTTGATGAATCATTTTCGACGAGATTAATTTTCCTTTCAAATCATACAATTTAGCTTCTACGTCTTGTTTCAGTAAATTGTCAGCTTGTACGACCAAAAGTTCACTTGCTGGATTTGGGAAGACCTGAAAATTATTCGTGTTTTTTTCAGCAATTCCATTTGTGGAAGGTTCATAAGTGGTAACTGTTTCTGTTACACTTGTCACAGTTCCTCCTGTTTTTACTCCATAGTAGGTTGGACCAATGATATACGGATAGGCACTGTTCCAATTCGCATCAACAGTCGCGAAATAACAATAGGTTCCTTGAGGATATTCTGGTGTAACACAAAATCTTCCGTTGTGGACATCTAAGTAATCGGCTTCACCTGTGTGACTTACAAATTCATAGTCTTCGCGAAAATAACCTAAGGGATAGCTTGTGTTTACAGCAGGACCGTCGGGAACGTCTGTACCATCTGCCCAATGTGTTCGCGTAGTAATGTTACGTAATTGGTAACTGGATTTAATGCGTACAATACCACCGGTTCCATCTGCATTTTTGTAACCATAGGCTCCATAAATTGGGAAACCGTCATAAGCGAAACCGATTAAGGGTGAATGTTGATTGGCATTGATAGCGTATAATCCGTCGGCGTCATAAAGGTTGCAAACGTTTGAAAGTACGTTTATATCCAGTTTGAATGCACTCGGATTTTGGTGGTGATGATAATTCCCTTGAGCTGGATGTCCTTTTGAACAATCGAAACCAGCGCGTTCAGCAACAATCGCGTCTCGATTCCAATTTTGTGTCGCTGAAGGTCCTCCTGGACAAGGTGGATTTCCTGGGCCACCGCAAAGTGAATTGGAGGTTGAGTTCCAAGCAACGCCATCGCGGTAATCAAAGATTGCAACTCCATTGGTGAAAATCCCAATGTTTCCCATAGAGGTTGCGGTAGGTGTTCCTGTATTTTGTACGGGATTTCTAGGGATTTTAAAAATCGAATTTTGACTCGTTGTTAACGATGGATTTCCGTCCATGAAAGGACCTGTAACATAGGCTGGAACTCCAGTTGCGCGAACGTACACCCAATTGTTGGAGTATTGAACTTGCTGAACATTTGCTAAGTCGGCATCCACAATTGCTGTGGAATTTCCTTGAACATAATGACGTCCCGTAATTCCCGTTGTGTTGATTAAATACGAGCTGATGTTTGCTCCAACTTGTGCATTTGCTAGACTGCTCAAAAAAGCGCCAAATAATGCTGAAAAGAGTACGGTTTTCTTCATGGTTTTCAGATTGTTATTTAGGTTAGTCGTTCAAAATTCAAAAAACTTGCTATCGTTCTCCTTTTGGAAACATAAAATCTCTGTTATACAAAAATTCTTTGTCACTCAAGGTCTTTAAAAATGCGATTAAATCCTTCTTTTCTTCCGATGATAATGCTGGAATTTTACGCAATTCTTTGCTTACTTGCTTTGGTTTGCGATGCAATTCACCATAATGATCCATTACTTGACGCAAGGTTTTGAAACGTCCGTCGTGCATGTAAGGAAAGCTAAATTCTATGTTTCGAAGTGTTGGGATTTTGAACAATAGCGAATCGGATTTGCGGTTGGTTATTTGCATTCTTCCTAAATCGTTCAGGGATGAATCTAGAGAAAGACCATTGCGTTTGAAATGATTAGTAGTAAATAAAGGTTCTTGGTGACACGATGCGCACTGTTGACGAAATAAATTGAGTCCTTTTTGTTCTTGATCTGAAAATTGAAAACCTTTTTCACCGCGCATCACTTGGTCGTATTTTGAGTTTGAAGAAACGAGCGAAACGGTGAAATTCCCTAATGCTTTTATTAAATGATAAGTGCGAATGACAGAATCTCCAAACGCGTCATAAAATCGTTTTTTATAGTAAGATGAGCCATTCAATCGCCGCAGTACCTCAGGAATAGTGTTGTCCATTTCTTTCGGGTGGGTTATTGGATTAATAGCTTGTTTATTGAGACTACCAACTCCTCCGTCCCAATGAAATGCGTTTGACCAAGCAAGATTGATGAGAACAGGTGAATTTCTCGCACCAATTTGATCGTCGATTCCGTGACTTAATGGATGATCGACATGGGTAAATCCAGTGAATTGTAGGTGACACGAAGCGCAAGAAATGGTGCTGTCTCGGGATAAATCGGGGTCGTAAAAAAGCGTTCTTCCTAATTCAAATTTCTCACGACTCAGTGGCGATTCTTTGAAGTCATAAAAGGGTTTGGGCCAACCTTGCGGAACGTAAAAGGGATGTTCATTTTCTAAAAGAAAGATGAAACTTGAAAGCACAAAAAGCGACAAAATCAAATAAATGAGCTTTTTCATTGACGATTACTTTGAATGAAATCAGACATCAGCTGATGTGCTTTTTTACCCGGAGACATGAGTTTTATCGTTGGAGCGCTTTGTCTGAGTTCTTGTATGAAACTGTCCAAATTGAAATCTATTTTTCCATTTTTCACTTTTTTGGTTAGCGAAAATTGAGTTGGGTATGGTTTACGATAACCTCCTAAATGCCAGTCAAATTGATGTTTTTCGTTCGTGACTAATGAACTTTTTCCGGTGACTTTTAAATGAATATAGCCACTATTCCATGCCCAATACATTCCTAATGCGGGATCAAGATTGCCGTCAACACGCGCTGAGGTATTGAGTAAACTGTCCAAACCGATCAACAAATCGACATGGTCAATGGAGTAGGGAAGAGGTAAAATAAGTGAATTGGAATCAGCAAGGTCAATCAAAAAAACGCTGTCTGCACTTACAGATTTAGATTTGGGAAATTGAAGATAGAGTTTTACGGTTTCAAATTCAATCCAATTTCCGTCGTTGAGAATGATTTTTGTTTCTGGAAAGATGAGTTGGTTTTCAACAGTAAAATGCACCTGAATTTGAGTCCAAATCGAAAAGGAATGAAGCAGAAATAGTAATAAAATGGTTCGCATGGTTTATCGAGGTGGCGGGCCAGGAGGATGTGGATGACGAACAACTTTATTCAAAACAAAAGCATCCATTTTTTTCATGATTTTTTCATCTCCCATTTTTCGGATGCGATTAAAAAACTGAAAGGTGATTTTTTCGATTTCTATTTGATTTCGACCAATTTTTTGGAGAATCGAATCAATTTTTTGAGCGGAAGAGTTGTTTGTATATGCTTCATATAGTTGTTTTTTTAATTGTTGATTTTTTCGATGAAAGGTATTTTTTTTACGGAAATGTTCCCTTTCTAAAATAGTCACAGAATCTTTTACTGACGCTGGGAAATCAATGATGTTTACCAAAGAAGGCGGACCATGATGGCGATGAAAAGGATGACGATCTTTGGGTTGAAGCAAGAAATAAATTGCAACAGCATTAATGGATAGTAGGAAGAAAATAATGATTAAAAGTGGTTTATTGCTCTTCATAATACGTTGTTGAATCGTCGGAATAATAACTGCTTACTTGGTCGATTTTATAATTTTTTGCAGATTGTAGTAGAGCAAAAATGTTCAAGGATAGAATTACAGCAACACTTGCTGCTGCCCAAAAAACAGTTTTACGATTTCTCTGCGATAGCGTAGGGACTTGAAGTAATTTATTTTCCAAGTCTGCATCCACTTCAAAACGTTGTTTAAAGCGCATTTCGAGAAGTTCATCTATTTTCTTTGCATCCATAACTTTTCTTTTGATGTTAATAACTTCATTTTCTTGTACTTCAATTGTTGTAATTCGATAAATTTTTTCTCAGATTTTGTTTGGCCCTAAAAATCAACGACTCAATGGCAGAATGTGACATTTCCATGATTTCCGCAATTTCTTGATAACTATGTTCTTCCATGTTGAACAAGGTATATGCCACACGTTGTTTTTCTGGAAGTTTTTCAATCGTCTCAAAAAGCAAACGACTTTCTTCCGCTTTTAACAATAAATGTTCAGGCGATTCTTTTGTTCCCAAATTGAAAACGTTATCCAACGAAAGGTTAAAGCCAAATCGCTTTTTTCGAGTCTTAAAACGAATGTATTCTTGACATTTATTGATGGTGATGCGATAAATCCAGGTGGAAAGTTTAGCGTCGCCTTTGAAAAAGTGAATCGACTGATAAACGGTCATGAAAACATCTTGTGTAATGTCTTCAGCTTCTTCTTTATTTTGAAGGATGTAGAAAGAGCTGTTATAAACCCGTTTGGAGAAAAGTTTCACCAGTTTTTGGTAGGTTCGAGCATCACCTTTTTTTAGGGCTTCTATGTCAATTAACTCTTCTTCCAAATTACTCTATAAATCAAAAAAGAAACGGCCATTGACCCATTCCGAATCTAAAACCGCGTTGTGTTTTAAATAAAAGTTAATCGCAGGTTGGTTCCACTCTAATACCTGCCAATCCATGCGTCGTACTTTTCGTTCCTTTGCAATTGCAACAACAGCTTGAAATAAGGCCTCACCGATACCTTTTCGTCGTAGGGTTTCTTTCACGTAGAAATCTTCCAAGTACAAACAAGCTCCTTTCCAAGTGGAGTAATTGGTGTAAAATAAAGCAAAACCGACGACCTCGTTTTCAATTTCCGCGACGATAGCTGAACAAATTTTTAGTTCGAACAAATCAATTTCGAGTTGTTCCGCGGTGTTTGTTACTTGTTCAGGTGCCTTTTCATACAAGGCCAATTCCTTAATCAAACCAAAAATGGCTTGACAATCTTTGGGTTCAGCAGCTCGTATTCTAAACATAGTTATTGACGCAGTGCATTCAAATCGAAACGTAAGGTGAATCCTGTTTTCATGGAACCTGTCACATACGCTGTAGGAACTCGAGGGATATTGAGCGACTGATCATAGTAGAAAATCGCGGTCAAATGGTCGGTCAATTTATAGTTTGCATCCAATTTGAAGCTAATCGCCTGTTGTCCAGAAGTTGCTTGATTGGTATTTTCCACCACTTTTCGAATGACAATCATGTTGTCACGGTAGCTAAAATTCAAGTTTACTATCAAATCACTTTGTTTAATATTTTTAATCGGTAGTTTCAATTTAGGAACATTTAAGACCGTTCCGAAAGTGATTTCTTGACCTAAATTTTCCGTGATTTGGTTGTTGTTCAAGGATAATGTTGCGTCCCTACTTTTCTTGTATTCAAAGTTGGTAGTCAATGTTTTTCCAAAGAGATTCCACGTTGCCAAAATTCCGATTAACGGTGCAAATTTCTCTGAAATTCTAACGTTTTGGACTTGCATTGTTGAAATGAAATCGTTGTTGATGTCACGTGCATTTGGATTACCTCCTGCATCAACGGTGCCATTCAAGTTGGTTTGCATTCCGTCGATGGAAACCGATGAACTGTAACTGTGACTCATCTTGAACGATTTCAAGAATTTTTTAGTAAACTCAAATTTCGTCAAACCACTGTAGTTAATTGTCCAGTTCGGTAGAGGAATATTTTTAACAGGATTAATATTTCGATCATTTATGTTCGAACCGCTATACGCTGTTAAGAAGGAACCAATTACAACGTCTTGTTGCGAACTTGAATAACCGTCGAAGAAACCGCTTGGTAACAATCCGGAATTGGCATTTGTTGCTCCTATTAATTGAGACACTCCTTGACGGTTCGTAAGCATGTCTGTAAACACAGATGATTGGTAATCACGCGTGTTTTTAGCGAATGCTGTTCCCCAAGTTATTGTAGAATAGGTCAGTTTAGAGGTGGTGAATCTACTTTGACTTTCAAACGCTTCACTAACGGAATTCCAACGATAGAATTCACCATTATTAATGCCGTAATTACGCATTGCGTTTAAGTTGATATTAAAGTCCTTGAACGGTTCTAGGGTCGCTTTAAGTTGAAGGTTATTGGAGTAAGTTGTTGCAAACTGTTTGTTCAAGTTTTCATTTTGAATCAACCAATTATTCTGACGTGCAACATCAGCCACATTGTAGCCATTTTCTCTTCCTGTCAAGCTATAACCTTGTTTACCAAACACAAAAGGTGTCAATCCAAATGATGAACCGTTCATTCCTAGGATTGAACTTTCCTCTGCATATCCTGGCAAAATAGTTCCATTGTTCAAGGTGTATGTCCCTGAAACATTGCGTACGGTCATGGCTAATCGAGCAAAGAAGCCAACTGCAGGATTAATTTTTTCCTTTTCTTTCTCCTTACGTTTTTCTTCACGTTCCAATCGTCGTTCAAATCGCGCTTTTAATCGTTCAAATTTTTTCAATTCGCGCGGTGTCATTTCCTCTATGGGTTTCCAAGGTTTGTATTCTGGTTTCTGTGCTGGAGTTGTTGGTTTTGCTCCTGTATTTCCACTGCCAATTGGTTTTGCAGCAACAGCTCCTTTCGGATTTCCTTCCGACAGTATCTTTTTGAATAAAGGAATACTGTTGTACAAGGTCATCAGGTTCGCTTGTGCAGTGACATTAAAACTTCTACTGTTTTGAATGGTATTCCCAAATTCCTTTTGCGCTAAAGGTGCACGTTGCCAATTATACGTTCCAGAATACTTAGCATTCGCTGATAGCCATTTTGTAGCTGGAATTTTCTCAAATGGGAAGGTATAAGCAACTGAATAATTGTGGGTATAGTCCATTGTTCGCCCGAAAGATTTCATTTGTGAACGAATGGTATCTCTAAATTCGCGGTAGCCATCTGGATTGGTGTTTTTGTCCACGCCGTGATTTCCTTCTTCAAAAATCGATCGGTTTACTGCGTTGAAGGTTGTTTTTAAATTTTTAGTGATATCATAACCGATTTGATAGGTTCTGTTCCAATCGAATCGTTTCAAATAAACAGGATCAAAATCGAAGTCAGGAACAATGATGTTTCTTACTTGACGCTCGTTATAAATTCTTGAATAATCGTTCGTAAAAGCAATATTCTTTGGCATCAAAAAGAAGTTGGTTTCTCTAATAATTTGCAACCATTTTGATTTTTCTATCGCCTTAATCTTCTTAAACGGTTCGATTGCTTTTCCAGGGAAAGTGTAGTTGTAATTCAATGCACCTGTCCATGTTTTTGTCAAATCTGATTTTATATTGAAATCGTGTTTATTGACTTGAGCAAAAGCGTATGTAGCTGACCAGTTCGAAATACGGTAGAAATGTGGTTTTGCACCAGCTTTCGCTTCTTTACGAACATTGGTGAAGTTGAATGATTTTCTTTCGTTGAAATCTTGCCCAGTCTGTTGACGCTCTTTTTTCGTTGCGATGTCGTAATCCTTCAATTTAATATCAGGATTGAAAGGGTCGTATTCCGGATTAATCATCGAAAGTGAATAACCATAAAAGAACGGTAAAGAAACGCGCGCTTGCTTCCCGAAGAATTGCCCAAGTTGAACGGTCGAATTGACGTCCACTCCAATTCGTTCGTTTCGTTGACGTTCTTGAACACGGCTTTCAACGCTTCCCCAGTTGATTCCTGAATAATTTGCAGAAGCATTTACACTAGCAAAATCCGCCAATTGAAGTTGTGCTTGACCTACAGCCGCGGAACCTCCTTCAGAAACGAAATCAGTTAAACGCATTTCATTCACCCAAACATTTACACATTTTACGTCACCGTCGTCGGGTTGCCAGATATTGTTTGGATCGTTTTTGAGTGGATTGCGAACACCAACCATTATGGTTTTGATGGATTGTAAGTTCGGACTTCCTTTCACTTTAATTTTCCGTTGTCCGTTTGCAGGGTCATTTTTGATGTACTCCGTTACGTATGATATTCCAGCAACTCCTTGCTCTATTTTCTTATTGCGTTCTTTTTTAAGGTCATATAAATCATCAAAGACGATTTCAATGTTGTTTGCATCTGGCCAAATCAAGTCAGGATTTGACGTGTACCAATCCGTAACGGTCATGGGTAATTCATATTCGTAATAGTTTTCTACGAAGTCTGTTCCCAATCGTACGAATAAGGTCAAATCGTTGTTTTTCACATCATTTGGAAGTTTAGATTCCGCGTGAACAAACATTTTCAATTTTTTGTATGTACGAACGTCGAATTGTGTGTTTTTGTAAGCTGCACGTGCGTCTCCATCTTTCAAGTTACAAATTTCTAACACCAACGACTGTTCGTTCATTTGACGTTGATATACTTGTGAAGGGTCAATTTCACGAGTGATTCCCGGTGGTACAACATACGGAATCGGATCACGTTGTGCGTTTTCTTCAATGTTTAATGCCGCAATATTGAAGGATGTTAAGTTCGGATCTGTCTGAACGCTTAATCCAGGTTGATTCAAATCTAATTCATAACGTCGCCATTCTCCACGAACGAGTTCCAAACGGGCAAAGCGAACAACTACTTCTTCGTCGAAATTCTTCAAGAACATGCGCATAAAGCGAATCGAACGGAAATCCTGAATACCATTTACGCGTTTCTCGAATTCTTTCACGGGAACTTTGAATTGGTACCATGTTTCTGTTTTGTTTCCGTTTTGATACACTTGTTTATTGGTAACGAAATTATTTCCAACCGTTTGAATGTCATTTGGACGTAAACTTACACGGTACTGAAAATAAGATTCACTTTCGCTAAGCGTATTGTCGTTGTTTAAGTCTTCAATATCAGGTTGGTTGGTAGCTTGAGTTGGGTATCCTTGCGAATTGGCTGTGTCCGACATTTGTTGTGTTGGAGAGTTTCCTTCCATTCCATTGAATCGTTTGTAGCGACGAAGGATATCCATTTGTTGGGCATCGTAATTGTCGTCGAGGTAGTAGGTGTAGTCATCGTTTGAAGGGTCAGCCAATAATTTATTTTTAGCGTCTTGGGAAAGAACAGTATTGTTGTTTACCCAATTAATGAAGTTGAGATAGGCAGTCACCTCTTCCTGATTCGTGTAACCATCAATTCCAATATCTTGAAATACTCTTGCATCTGGATCAGGGTCGAAGGCGTTGACAACGATTTGTTGCGTGGATATTTTTGACCAAACGGTTGTGTCAACAAGTGAAGCGTTTGGAGATGTTGGACTTGAAGGCATTCCGTTTTCAAAGCTTTTTCGTGAATCCGGAAGTACATCTTCTGAAATATTACCAAGATTGAAATACAAGTCACCTCCAGTATGTGTCGTGTTTGGATTTACATTTTCAGCATCTTCGTTGAATGGATCCAAAATCCAAAATTGAATGAACTCGATGTTCGCTAACTCAAAGTCGTTGGTTGTCAAGGCGCGACTAATTCCTGCCCAACGGTTTTCTGGATTGATGAATTTCCCGTCTGCATCCACCGTATTCGACATGTCATAATTATACATTCCACGTTCGGTAGGGTAGTAGGCTAAATCAAGCACCGCCAAGTTTGGAATCGAACCGTATTGCAATTGTAAATTCGGGAAAATGTCGGTTTGATTCACCAAACGCATACGACTATCAGCCAACATTTGCGGGTTTTGCTTGATGTGCTGCGGCGTTAAACTGTTACTTTGGTAGAAAAGTGGGTCAATCACGTACCAAGCCAGGTTTGCACGACGATATCCCGCAGAAAGATCTTTTTTAGAACCTTCTGGGAATAAATCAGGTTGTCCTTGTGGAACCGCGGCTAATTTCCATGCATTTACACTTTTCAAATCGATTGTGGTTTGACTTGCTTCAAAATCGTCAACGTAGGCTGTTCCCGATTTATTGATGGCACGCGGTTGACCTGGGATCAGATGTGCAACTTCCCCATTAATAGAAAAAGTGGACATTTGATTGGTGGAAATTACAGGCAACATGTCCACTAATTTCGTTAAGAACGGAACATTGGTTCTATAAGCGAAATCAAACCCAATTACGTTATTTTTAAATGGTTCACTTCCGTAATCCACTTTATACGTTACTGGGCGCTCCATCATGCGTACCCACGTTGCACCAATTCTAAAGTTTTCGTTGAAACGATAAGCATAACGACCACCAATCATGGAACGGGCTTGAAAACCAAAGACGGAATTGCTTTCAATCGAAACTTTAATTGGCGTATTGGATTCCAATAATCCGGTATTTAAGATTTTAACTGTACCGCCTGCGTAGTCTACGGTGTAATCCAAGCCTTCGGTTAATTTCATTCCTCCCGCTGTAACGCTTACAGCTCCTTGTGGCACGTTCATCGCGTTTAATGGAATTGTTGAACTTACAGACGATTGATATTCACCTCTCAACATAAAGCGATTTTTCGCTGGGATTTGTTGAGCTGCTGTTTTAGTAGAGTCATAAAGTTCGTTGAACGCCACTCGATTAATGGTCACTTGTGGAATTCCCGCTTCTGCTAATTTTTTCGCTAAGGTTTTTCCGAATGGTTCAATTGTTGAAAAGATAATACGACCGTTCTTTTTATTAATCGTTCCACCGTTGTCAATTTTATTATTTACTTGATTAAAAGGAACAAAGTCAAAAACACCATCAGAAAAAGGTTGGTTGTTTTGGTTGATTTTATCCATTTCCAACAAAGTAACCAACTGTTTTCCACTTACTCCATCCATTGGGAAAAATGGCGCTAAAACAGAAGTTTCAGGATTGTTGTAAAGAACGTCCACTCGAAATCCTTGTTGATCCACTTGGAAAGCCCCAATGGAATAGACATTTTTCATCATCAAGTCCCAAATTTTATTGTAAGGGGAAGTGATAGTTGGTTTTAATAATTTGAGGATTAGGGCTTGTTGTCCGTCCGAACCGTCTGTTGAAAATTCCCCTACTTGGTAGGTTTGACCACGGTAAGTGTATTCATAAGCAACCGCCAAAACTTCGTCATTATTTAATGCAGTATTCAAGGAAACGTAGCCCAAAAGCGCGTTGTATGAATACTCACTTTCGTTTAATTTTCTTGCATTTTCAAATTTTTCATAATCCTTTGATTGCGTAAATGGACCTGGTGCATTCACTTGCGCGCTCAATGCTGTTATCGCATTTTTAAAACCACGAACTAATGGTTGATTGGCTGCCCATTCGTATAAACCGTTGGATTGATTGGCTGGCATGATACTTCCCCAATAATTGCTTGGATTTCCTTGACAGTTTTCAGGTAAAGCCTCACCCAAATCGGCGAATGCAATGATATTTCTTGTATTTTCAATACTACTTGTGCGGTTGGTTACCCAAACCTCAATTCGAGTAATAAATACCGTTGAATTCACCATTGGCAGAGTAGCCATAGCGGAGTCGTAGTGTTGTTGATGATAGAGGTTTAAGAAAAAGTGACGGTTCGCTTCATAGTTGTCCGCGGATAATTCAAACTTTTGAATTTGCGCCTTTCCCGCCACATTAATTTCTGTTCGTTTACCGCGACTGGAAGCAGCGATGAGGTCAACTGTGGCACGACCAAATTTTAGTTGTGTTTTTGCACCAAATAATGTTTGTGAACCTTGAATTAAAGTAGTTGGAAGATCGAGTTGAACGTTTCCTAAAGCGATTTTTTGTAGGATTTGATCTTCATTTCCAGTGTGTTCTAATTTAGAAATGTTCTCAAAATCAAAAGTCGCTTGGGTGTTGTATTTCATGTTCAACTTCAGCTTTGTTCCGATTTGACCGGTAACGTCCAGGTTGATATTTTGATTGAAATCGAAACGTGTAATACGGCGTTGACGCATTGGAAGCATCGGGTTATCGTAGCGCGAATGGTTTGCTCCCAATGATATTTCTAGGTTTCCTCCAGGAATAATTTTGATTTCATCAGAACCAAAAAAGTTTTCAAAGACTTTACTTCCGATTTTGATAGGCAATTCAAAGGATCTGTTTTCTGCCGTTTCTTCCTCAATAATTTCTTGCCAATCTAAGGTTTGACTTTTCTTTTCCTCGTATTTTAAGTAGTCCTCCAAAGTCATCATCATCGGAGTTCGGTAGTAAATTCCGTTGCCGAGCGTTTCATAAAAAATGTACATTCCCGTCTCAGGATCGTACACAATTTTTTGTTGCAATTTGGTTGGATCTCCAAGGTCAAAACTTTGCGGTAAGTTCTGACTTGGATTCATTGGATTCATGATTGGAAACGGCAAATTGATTTCATTTTGCGCCAACAAATCACCCGTTAAAAAGAACAAAATCAAACTAATACACAGCTGTATTGTGAATGAATTTCGCATGAAGTTTAAAGCCACTGATTTAGATTTCATTTTCCTTATAGTAGTTTCAAAGCGCCTTTAATCAATTGCTCAACTGAATCCGAACCAGAATCTATTTTTTCCAATACTTTTTCAGCCGATTTTTTATCAAAGCCGAGAGAAACCAAAGCAGTTAACGCATCAAACCTATTCGTATTGTTTCCAAAACTTACATTTTCGACCGACTCACTGAATTTTAACACTTTGCCTTTTAAATCGAGAATCACTCGTTGAGCCGTTTTTGCACCAATTCCTTTCACGCTTTGTATGACGCGAACATCCTCCGTATTAATTGCGTGTGCCACTTCCACAGGGGTGAGTGAAGACAACATAATCATTGCGGTGTTCGGTCCGATGCCAGAAACGCTGATGAGGTGATTGAACATTTCGCGTTCGTCTTTGGTATAAAATCCATAGAGCAAATGCGCATCCTCGCGCACGATTAATTTCGTGTACAGTTTGGTAGTTGTTACTTCTCCGATTTGGGAAAATGTATTGAGTGAAATTTTAACTTCATAACCAACTCCGCCGCAATCAATTATAACTTCGGTGGGTGCTTTTTCGATTAGTTTTCCGTTGAGTTGTCCAATCATATTATTTGTTTTGCGCGTCGATTACTGCAATTTTTACCATGTTCACAATTTCACGAACACTACAACCGAGTTGAAGCACGTGAACTGACTTTTTTAAGCCGATGAGAATAGGACCAATTGCATCGCCGTCGGTCATTTGTTGTAATAATTTATAAGCGATATTTCCGGAGGATAAATTCGGGAAAATCAAGGTGTTTACTTGTTTGTTTGCCAAATGTGAGAACGAAAATTTCTCGTTCATCAACTCAGGATTCAATGCAAAATTGGCTTGTACCTCACCGTCAACAACCAAGGTCGGATGTTCTTCATGTAAAATCTGAACCGCACGACTCATTTTCTCCGAATCCGGTCCCGGTGAAGAACCAAAATTAGAATAACTCAAAAGCGCCACCTTTGGAATTAATTTCAGTTTTCGGATGAATTTGGAAACGTTGAAGGTGATGTCCGCAATTTGTTCTGCAGTTGGATTGAGGTTTACAGTTGTGTCCGCTAAAAATAGTGGACCTCGTTTGCTATTCAAAATGTATAATCCCGCAACAATGTTTACGTCTTTTTGAAGTCCAATCGTTTGAATAACAGGACGTACAGACGAACGGTAACTTCTTGTCAATCCCGTTATCATCGCATCTGCGTCACCTTGATCGACCATCATTGCACCGAAATGATTGCGTTCGCGCATGATTTGTGTCGCTTCAAATTCGGTGTATCCTTTACGTTTTTTGCGCTCGAAAAATGCTTTTCCGTAGGCAATTCGTCGCTTTTCCTCTTCTTCTGATTTTGGGTCAACGATAATCACATTCGGAATTTCAATAGCGTATTCCTCCATCAATTCTTCGATGCGCTTGCGTTTTCCAAGTAAAATTGGCGTGCCAACACCTTCATCGAAAGCAATTTGAGCCGCTTTTAATATTTTTAAATTATCACCTTCTGCAAACACGACCGCTTTGGGGGAACTTTGTGCTTTGGTGGTGATGTTGCGAATTAGTTTATTGTCCAATCCTAATCGACTTTTAAGCTGATTTTCATACGCAGTCCAATCGGTAATCGGTTGACGAGCAACCCCAGATTCCATTGCGGCACGAGCAACCGCTGGAGCAACATGATAAATCAAACGAGGGTCGAGCGGTTTAGGAATAATTTGTTCTCTTCCGAAAGAAATATGTTTTCCACCATACGCTTCAATGACTTCTTCTGGAATGGTTTCTTTTGCCAAATTAGCAATCGCATGAACGGCAGCCAATTTCATTTCTTCATTGATAGTGGTTGCACGAACATCCAATGCCCCTCTAAAAATAAAAGGAAATCCAAGAACGTTATTAACTTGATTAGGATGGTCAGAGCGTCCTGTGGCCATGATGATATCTTTTCGAACAGAAGTAGCTTCTTTGTAGGCAATTTCTGGTTCGGGATTCGCAAGCGCAAAAACGATTGGATTTTCTGCCATGCAGGCAATCATTTCTTTGGAAACCAAACCTGCACGGGAGAGACCTAGAAAAACATCTGCTTGTTCAAAAGCATCTTCAAAGGCAATGTTTTCCTCGTGATTGGCGAAACGTTTTTTCATTTCATCCAAATCCGTTCGGTGCTTGTGAATTAGTCCTTTCGAATCAAACATGTAAATATTGGACAAACGAACACCCAGTGCATGGAACAATTTGGCACAGGAAAGCGCCGAAGCTCCAGCTCCAGAAACAATAACCTTAACCGATTCAATCTTCTTTTCTGCCAATTCTAAGGCATTCAAAAGTGCTGCTGAGGAAATGATTGCGGTTCCATGTTGGTCGTCGTGCATGATGGGAATATCCAACTCTGCTTTCAATCGACGCTCGATTTCAAATGCTTCAGGTGCTTTGATGTCTTCTAAGTTGATTCCTCCGAAAGTTGGTGCAATTGCCTTCACCGTTTGAATGAAAAGTTCAGGGTCTTTGGCGTCCACCTCAATGTCGAAAACGTCAATATCAGCGAAGATTTTGAATAATAATCCTTTTCCTTCCATCACTGGTTTGGAGGCTTCTGGACCGATATCACCGAGACCCAGCACTGCTGTTCCATTGGAAATTACGGCAACAAGGTTTCCTTTGCTGGTATATTTATAAACGTCCTCTAAATTTTCGGCAATGCGCAAACAGGGTTCGGCAACACCGGGAGAATAGGCCAACGACAAATCACGTTGGGAGGCATAGGGTTTTGTAGGTATAACTTCAATCTTTCCAGGCTTTCCTGATGAGTGGTAGTCTAACGCGTCTTGCTTTCTGATTTTCGCCATGATTGTTTTAAGGGGGCTAAAGGTAGTAAAAAGCGCAAAATTGAGGTTTAGTTTAAACGCTAGGTGGAAATAAAAAGCACAAATTATGGGAATTATCTTTTCAAATTCATTACCCCAACAAGGTCAACAAATCGTTCTTCGACAGGGATTTCGACGCACTTGTATCCACTTTGATGAGTTCGTCCACCAGTTCTTTTTTTGATTCTTGTAATTGCTGTATTTTTTCCTCTATTGAGTTGGCACAAATTAAACGGATAGCCACCACTTTTTTCGTTTGTCCAATACGGTAACAACGGTCAATCGCTTGGTTTTCTACTGCTGGATTCCACCATGGGTCAACGAGATATACGTAGTCAGCCTCGGTTAAATTCAATCCTGCACCGCCAGCTTTTAAACTTATGAGGAACACCCGTTTGGAATCGTCCGTTTGAAATTTTTCTACAACTTCTTGGCGATTTTTGGTTTGTCCCGTAAGTAATGTGTATCCAATTTCGGCGTCTTGTAAGCGCTTTTCAATCAAATCCAACATCGATACAAATTGGGAGAATACCAAAATTTTATGGTTGTTGACTTTGTTGATCAACTGATCCATCAATTCGTCCAATTTCGCGGATTGTTGTCCGTAATCAGGTTCACTTTTTAACAGAGAAGGAGAATTACATAACTGGCGCAATTTGGTCAAGCCTTGAAGAATGTGCATGGAATTATTGGTCAAATCGGCATCTTTTGCATTTTCGATAAAGTCCTGAAATTCTTTTCGATAGGTTTCGTAAACCCGTCGTTGTTCCGTTCCCATTTCGCATAGCACGACCATTTCCGTTTTGTCTGGAAGTTCGGTAGCCACTTGTTTTTTGGTTCGACGCAGTAAAAAAGGTTGTAGTTTTTGTTGTAATTCCTTAGCCCGTGCCATGTCTTTGAACTTGTCGATTGGGGTAGAATAATTGTCTTTGAAAAAAGTACGGTTCCCCAATAGTCCTGGATGAGCAAACGAAAATTGCGCGTACAAGTCGAAGGTATTGTTTTCGACAGGTGTTCCCGAAAGTACCAAACGGTTCCGAGCTTTTAACAGACGAACGGCTTTATAGCGTTTCGATTCCGGATTTTTAATAGCTTGGGATTCATCCAAAATCACGTAATCAAAATCAACATTTTTCAAATATTCCACATCACTGAGGAGTACGCCGTAGGTGGTGATAATCAAATCGTAAGCAGTCAAACCTTCGTGATCTTTATCGCGATTGAGACCGTAGATGACGTGACATTTCAAAGAAGGTGCGAACTTTTTAATTTCTTGCTGCCAATTGAAAATCAATGAAGTAGGAAGCACTAACAAATGCGGTCGTGAACCATTTTTCGTTTGTAAATGAAGTAAAAAGGCCAAGACTTGCACCGTTTTTCCAAGTCCCATGTCGTCAGCAAGACAACCACCAAAATTAAATTCATCAAGGAAGTTGAGCCAGTTCAACCCTTCTTTTTGGTAATCGCGCAATTTGGCTTTTAACTTTTTAGGAACAGTAACTGCGCCAATCGAACTGAAATTTTGGAATTTGGTTTTATAGTCCGCTACTTCCTTCAGAATTTCGTTCGGTAAAACTTCTTGATCAAACAAGGTGTCGATGTACTGAAAATGCGATTTTGGAATGCGTAGTTGTTGGTCAGTCAATTCGCTGGAACGGAAGAATTTGCCAAACTTTTCCACCCATTCGTCGGGAATCAAGCCGAGTTTTCCGTCTCCCAATTGAATATACTTTTGACGGTTAAAAATCGCTTTTTGAAGGTCACGTAAACGCAATTTTTCAGTTCCAAAGGAAACATTGACGGTTGCATCGAACCAATTTATTCCACTTTTTACCGAAATGTTGACCTTCATTTTGTTTGGACTCAATTTGTTGTTGGTCAATTCGTTGAATCCGTAAATTTCAATGTCCTCCTCTTTCCATGCTTCAAACGTGTGTAGAAACCAATTGTCTGCTAAAAATTCGTGTTTGTGGATATAATAATAATCGAACGTTTCTTGTTCTGCGAAGGATTCGTGGGAATTTTCGACCAATTCTATCAGTCCTTCTTCCAACATTGGGACGCGATCGACCTCGACTAAATCGTTGTCGGCGGTTAACGCGTAAACACGGTTTTTATTTCGAGGATTAATCTCGCGCAAAGGATAAGCGATAACAGGCGTGATGATGATATAATCTTCTGATTCCGTGAGGTAAATTCGTTTTATTGGAGCTACTTCCGAGGCAATAAGTTCTTTGTGTTTCTTTTTATTTTGAGGTGTAATGAAAGTGTATTCAATGTTGATTTTTTCTTCTAAAGGCGCTAAAAACTGCTTTCTAAAATCGTCAAATTGCGACTTGAAAATGCTAATTTTTCCACCGCGAGAGTTGAGTAAAGCCACCAAATTCACCGTCGTAAAATCGGGCATCAACCAAACGTTTTCTTTTTCTTGCAAAAACATTACTTCTCGCACTTTGAAATTGGAAAGCGCTCTAGCGTCGCCGTTGATGACCACCCGTGAATGAATCGTAAACATGTATTGGTCTTCTTTGATACGAAGCGATAATTCGACGGGATCTGCTTGTAATTTTTTCTCCTCAATCGACTTAACGGTGAACTTATCAGAGACTTTCGGATTGTGAAAATAGAGAGGAATTTCACGTGGAGAAAGCAGGACACGTTTCGCTACTTTTAGATAATGCTCAGATTTGCTTTCTCTTAAGTCAACTTCATTCTGTTCGAGGTAAAGACATCCCTGAAAAAATTTAATATCCTCTTTGTCTTCACAATTTTCGGAAATCATCATGCTATCCGCTTCCATAATTGGATTTTTGAAATCCCCATTTTTTGCGGTACGTGCAAGGAAAAGTTGAATTTCTGGATTCGAATTATAGTTTTCGTGGTGAACAATAAAAAGCGGAAATTGATCAGAAGGCCAAAATTCGTTTTTCTTCGGGATGAACTTCGGTTTCTCCAACACATTTTTAAATCCTTTCGTAGTCAAGTCGTTTACCAAAACAAGTGACGGATCGGAAATTTTCAAGTACGTTCGGCCATATTCTGTATGGATTTGGTAGTATTTTTCAATTCCAGGAAAATATTCAATGCCTTTGCTTTTAAGGGCGTCTTTTAACAATTCAAGCGCAACATCGGGAAAAACAACCGAATAATTGTCGTAATTTTCAAGCAGTTTGATGAATAAATGTGCAATGTGAACACAAATATTAGTGGTATTATTCGAGCAGTTACATTTACCGTAAATCTTGTTAGTTTCTCTTCTGATTTCAGTTAGCGCGTTTTTAGTAGAATAATAGCGATAGGCCGGACGAATATTGGCCTTTACATAATTCTCTTCAATTAGTTCATATTTCGGATTCTCAAGGGAAAAAAGCTCACCTGCATTGATACGGCTTCTGATTTCAGTTGATGCACTTTTCCATGAGCTAAATTCAATTGGTTTTTCAACAGTATTACTTTTTTTACTGGTTGATGTGGTTGTTTTTTTTGAACTTTTTTCAATGAGTGAAATTTCTTTGAAGTCGGCTGTTTTCGGCTCTCCGTTTAACTCATAGTGTTCAATTAACTTCTCCAAAATTACTATTTCGTGTTTACAGATTCCACCTTGGTCATAGGGACATGTACAAGAACTATCTACTTTCCCACGATTGAAAGTCACCACAACTCGATACTTTGTAGTACCAAAAACGTTCGCCATGACTTTTTCAGGAAGAATTTCTACCCAATCAAATGACAAGCCTTTTGAACGTTTAATACTTACCATTAAAGCATTTGAGTTAATGTATTCTTGGATTTTTGAGATTCGTGTCATTATTTCTTGAATATAAAATATACGGCTAAAACAAGGCAAATCATTCCAGCGAAATGATTCCACTTGAAACTTTCATTTTTAAAGAATAGGAGTGAAAAAATGACGAAAATGAAGAGCGTAATTACTTCTTGAATGACTTTTAATTCGAGTAAGGTAAAAGGTCCACCGTGTTCCTTATATCCCAAACGATTGGCAGGAACTTGCAAACAGTATTCAAAAAATGCGATTCCCCAACTGATGACAATTACCGCGAACAGTCCTAATGAGGCAAATTTTTTATTTTCTGCAAATTTTAGATGTCCGTACCAAGCCAAAGTCATAAAAATATTGGCGGAAACCAAAAGCAAAATGGAATAAAGTCCTTTCATTTTTTCAGTAAATCGACAAAGGTAGTTTTCTATTTACAATTAGTTTCATTGCTTGGCATAAAGAATTACTTTTGAAAACGATGACCTTCGTAATAAGCAGTTTTTTGTGGATTCTATTTTTCTTTACACATAGTTTTTTTGCGGCGACTTCCGTGAAAGAAAAGTTGACTTTTAAATGGAAATGGAGCGAAAGAAAATATCGGTTCATGTATTCCTTGCTGAGTGTTGTGCTCGTTGTACCTATTTTTGGAATTCAATTGTATTATTCAAAGAGTAGTTGGATATCGTTGGGATTGATTTGGAAAGTTGCAGGTGTGATTTTAATTTTTATCGGTTTGATTTTCAATTTACTAGCCTTCAAAAATATCAGTGCTCGCGAATTCCTTGGTTTGACAGAAAGGAAAAACAAAAAGGAAAAACTAATTCAAAATGGCATTTACATTTTTGTTCGTCACCCGATTTACACGGGAATAATTGCGCTTTTTATTGGTCTGTTTTTGGTGCAAGCAACACTTTATAACGCTTTGAATTTTGGTTGGATTCTACTTTATCTGCCAATAGGAATTTATTTAGAAGAGCAAAAATTAGTTCAGTTATACGGAGAGGATTACAAGGAATATCGTCGAAAAGTGAAGTCCATTATACCATTTATCCTTTAATTTAAGCAACATTTAACCGATATTCAAATGGAAATTAAACTCAGCGAAAAGAACCGTGATTTTTTTGAAAATGTGTATGCCGTTGTGAAATTAATTCCAAGTGGAAGAGTAACAAGTTATGGTGCTATTGCGAAGTATTTAGGCACAGCAAAATCTTCTCGAATGGTAGGCTGGGCAATGAATGCTGCTCATTCCAATCCTGCGATTCCGGCACATCGAGTAGTCAACCGCAACGGACTTTTAACCGGAAAAATGCATTTTCCCACACCGACAACAATGGAAGAGCGTTTAAGTAGCGAAGGGATTTTGGTAGAAAAGGATGCGATAGTTGACTTTAAAACCCATTTTTGGGATCCTGAGAAGGAGTTGGGGGTTTGAACTTTTCACCACTCTCGCTCCGAAATATGCACCGTGCCACGAAAGTGCGCTACTAATTCATGGTTTTGATTGGTCACTTTAACGTTGTAAAGACCGACTTTTTTATTTCGAGAAACTTCTTCCGATTTGGCTGTAAGTACGTCGCCGACCCCCACTTTTTTCAAATGCGAAATTGTAGTTTCGATACTCACACATTGCATTCCATACGAGTTGGAGGCAAAGGCTAAACAAGAATCAGCCAAGGAATACGTGATGCCGCCATGCGCGATTGAAAAACCATTCATCATTGTTTCAGAAACCTGAGCGCGTAGCACACAAAATCCTTTTTCAATTGTGGTTACTTCTACCCCTAACCATTGACTAAACGCATCGCCGTTCATCATTATGTTTACAATTTCTAGAGGCGTTTTCATGCTTACAATTCGTTGAAAGAGAAGGTTTTCCCTAGACGAATTCCTTTTTCTGTCATTACTAAATCACAGCATTCGTTGACGCTATCGTGTTCCAAGAAAAGCACATATTCTTGATTAACCGCTGTGCTAAGGAATTTGCTTTTTTCTTCCAATGTAATCAATGGTCGCGTGTCGTATCCCATCACATAAGGAAGTGGGATGTGACCCGTACTTGGCAATAAATCCGCCATAAAAACAATCGTTTTTCCTTTGTAAGCAATATGTGGAATCATCATGCTTTCAGTGTGTCCGTCAACGAAAAGTACGTCCAGTCCGGGGAGTGCGTTTTTCCTAAAATCTCCGGTTCTTTCTATGAATTTCAGTTGGCCACTTTCTTGAATTGGGAGGATATTTTCCGCTAAAAAAGAAGCTTTTTCCCGTGGATTCGGTTGCGTTGCCCATTCCCAGTGTTTTTCGGTGCTCCAATACGTCGCGTTTGGAAAAGCGGTTCGGTAGCCGGATTTATCATTGTTCCAATTGACAGCGCCACCACAATGGTCAAAATGTAAATGCGTTAAGAAAACGTCGGTAATGTCTTCTGCTGAAAAGCCTAATTTATTCAAGTTTCCGTGTAACGAGTCGTTTCCATACATGTAATAATGAGAGAAAAACTTTTCACTTTGTTTGTCTCCAATTCCAGTATCAATCAGCATTAATCGGTTTCCATCTTCGATTAAAAGGCTACGCATCGCCCAAGAACACATGTTGTTTTCATCAGCGGGATTTGTTTTTTGCCAGATGGTTTTCGGAACGACACCGAACATAGCTCCTCCATCTAATTTAAAGAAGCCGGTATTGAGGACGTGGATTTTCATTTTTTTTGTTTTTGATATTTTGAGGGAATGTCCACCGAGTCGGAATTCGCAATTATAAAGGAACGATTTATTTGCTTTTTTTGGTAACGAAGGCTTTGATGTTGAGCACAGTCATTTTTGGTTCGGTGTTGGAGGTGACGGTAACGGTTTTGGCTTGTTCTTCCAATTGTCCCATTTTCGGATGGAAGACGACTTCGATTTTGTCTTTTCCTCCAGGAGGAATTGGTTTTTCAGGTTTAGTTGGCGTTGTGCAACCACAACTCGCAGAAACATTTTCAATTACAAGTGGTTGTTTTCCAGTGTTTTTTACAATGAATACTGTTTTATTCTCGGAGTCTTCTTCCACTTTTCCGAAGTCGTGGGAAACACGGTCGAATTCAAGGGTAGTGAAGGCATTTTTCAAACGTTCTTCTTCCAACCGTTCGGCTTCCAATTCCTTTTGAATTTCTTTTTCATCCACATCGTCGGCGAGAATAGGCGATTTCAATTCACCTTTAGAATTATTAGACGAGCAAGCGAATAAAAACAAAAACGGGAAAATATAAATGAATTTCATGGTGTATGTTTTTAGGCAAAAATACGCAACACATTGAAATTTTTAGTTTAAGTTATCAATTTCAACCTTATTCAGCGCAGTATTAATTGTATGTTAATCTCAACAATTTGAGGTAAATAAGTACTTTTAATAGCCTTTAAATGAGAATTATTTAATGACACCTTTAAAGAAAAAAACATGGCAAAAACGGCAAAAATTTTCGTATTAGATACTTCCGTTCTCTTACACGACCACGATTCTATCTCAAGTTTCAAAGACAATAATGTTGCCATACCAATTACAGTTTTGGAGGAATTGGATAAATTCAAATTGGGAAATGACACCAAGAATTTCTCTGCGCG
Source organism: Bacteroidota bacterium (assembly GCA_039795265.1). Taxonomy (GTDB): domain Bacteria; phylum Bacteroidota; class Bacteroidia; order Flavobacteriales_D; family Crocinitomicaceae; genus UBA952. The sequence continues at coordinate 267,928 of JBDKEM010000034.1, forward strand.
CGAGGTAATTCGTTTTATTGACCGTTTATCTGGTTCATCTTCATTAAGTGAATGGGTTTCAATTGGTAAAGGTTTGGGAAAGTTCAAGATTGTAATGGGTTCAAGTCCGAGAAACACCAATGCCGAAGAGGTGTACTCAACCGCAAAGAATGACCATAAAATTATCAATTCAGCACTTTGTTTACAAGAAAGTGAACCTCGAAAAACCGTTATTTTAGTGACTAAAGATATCAATTTACGCATTAAAGCAAAGGCATTAGGATTAACAGCCGAAGACTACGAAACAGGTAAAGTTAATACAAAGGAAATCAATGAAATTGGTGCAAATTTGATTAACGGTTGTGATCCTGAGATCATAAGAGAAGTGTTTTTAAAAGGCTACACCGAGGAAACGGATATTTTACAAAACAAAAAAGTAGTCAATGGATATTACATTCTTAAAAACAACAAAAATTCTACTTTAGTTTATTACAATAAAGGACTTAATCAATTGCAACGTGTTGAAAAAGAATATGTTTATGGAATAAAACCTAAAAATGCCGAACAAACTTTTGCGATTCATGCCTTGTTAAATGAGGATATCAAATTGGTCGCGTTGCAAGGTGTAGCGGGCACAGGAAAAACATTGTTAGCCCTTGCTGCAGCACTGGAACAACATAAAAAGTACAATCAAATCATTTTAGCGCGACCAATTGTACCATTATCAAATCGTGAAATTGGATTTTTACCCGGTGACGCTAATGATAAAATAAGTCCTTATATGGAGCCCCTTTGGGATAATTTGAAATTCATCAAATCCCAATTTTCGGAAAATGAAAAAAAGTATAAATCGATTTTGGAAATGCAAGCAAATGGGAAAATTATTATTACCCCTTTGGCGTTTATTCGCGGTCGAAGTCTCTCCAACATTCTATTTATTATCGACGAATCCCAAAACCTTACGCCACATGAGGTTAAAACCATCATCACACGTGCAGGAGAAAACACAAAAATTGTTTTTACGGGTGATGTTCATCAAATTGATTCACCATATTTGGATGAAAACAGTAATGGTTTAGCATACCTTATCGACCGATTAAAAGGACAAGACCTCTTTGCGCACGTTCAACTTGAAAAGGGCGAACGTTCCGCCTTAGCAAATCTAGCGAATGAGCTGTTATAAATATTGATTTATGAATTAGAAACAGGTCGTTTATTAGCCAAATTTATGGTTCCAAATATTCCTTACTGATGCTTGTCGTTCGCGTTTTGATACTCTATTTTCACAAAAAAAGAAGCTTTGAGCTTCGTTTAAAACATATTGAATATCATGACGAACCGTATCAGGAAATGGAACATGAATTGGTGGAGTAAATTGGATCCAATTCTTTATTGTTCTATGGAAGGTGATGTCTAATTTTGGGAGCATTGAAACTCCTAATTCTTTTAAAGCGTGTGCATTACACCATTGTTCATATTGTCCTTTCATGGGAATTACCATCAGTTTTTTTCCGAGGTGTAATACCTCTGCTGGCAATTCAAATCCGGCACCACAAAGTACACCTTGCGACTGTGCCAAATGTGCCAAAAAAGAGTCGTTTTCAATTGGTTGAAAGGTTATATTTTTTTTTTGATAAGTCGTCTTTGTGTATTTACTAAAAACAACCCAAGGAACATCAAATTGTGACAGAATGGAAAAAATGAAGGTATCATGGTAGGCGGGAAGATAGACTACGAAATAGTTTTCACTTTTGGTTTCCAATGCCCTCACTTCATCGCGAATTACGGGTAAAAAGGTGTTCTTGGTATATTTTTTAAAATGGAAGCCAAATTGCAATTCTGAAGGACAATAATGGGTAAGAACAAATTTACCTTTTCGGTCATTAAAGGGTGGTTTAGGAGAATTGGAATGAGCCACGGCGACATTATGGCTTAGTTCTACGCAGGGAACGCCTTTTAATAATGCCGACCAAGAGGAAATGGGTTCGAAGTCACTGATTACAAGGTCGTATTGTTGGACGGGAAATTGACGAATATCACGAATCAGATCTAAAGGTTGGGATTTTAAAAAACTGTTTAGTATATCCACTTTTCCTTTTTTTGTGGCATGAAATGAAAGTCCGTTGAATGAATAATCGATGGGGAAATCTACGCTTACTTGTGATTGATTGCCACTGAGAACGGTATCAACTTCACAAAATTCTTTCAGAATTGGAACAATTTTTCGAGCTCGACTAAGGTGACCATTTCCTGTGCCCTGTATTCCGTATAGTACTTTCATAAGTAAAATGTTAATTAAATTGAATAACCTCTCGTATCAACTCTTCATAACTTAGTGCTTTTTTATCGTCAATTTCCAATTCTGGCAGCGTGTTGATAATCTCATTATAGGTGTGAATTTCCCACTTTCCATTGACGAGTTCTAATGCGGTTTTGTTTTCCACCCAATCGCCTGAATTCAAGTAGGTAACACTTCCTTTTTTATTGGAATATTCTCTAATTTTTGGTTGGTGAATGTGTCCACAAACGACAAAATCGAAGTTGTTTTCAATGGCAATTTCGGCTGCGGTTTCTTCAAAATTATTCACATATTTCACAACCCCTTTGACACTGTCTTTTACTTTTTTAGATAGGGAGATTTTGCCCTTTCCAAATCGTTTACCAACCCAATTCATCATGGTATTCACAAGAATTAGAAAATCGTAACCTTTACCACCCAATTTTGCAACCCATTTTGAATGTTTCATGGTTGTGTCAAAAACGTCACCATGAAAAATCCAAGTTTTTCCCGCGCTCGTGTTAAGAATCAATTTATTCAAAATATGAAAATCTCCTAAGCTAAACCCTTTGAATTTTCGCAACGTTTCATCATGGTTGCCAGTGATGTAATACACTTTTGTGCCTTTGGACAACAACTTCAAAATCTGTCTTACAACTTGATAATGACTTTTTGGGAAATAGTTTTTACTGAATTGCCAAATGTCAATGATATCTCCGTTTAACACTAAAATTTCAGGTTCGATGGTGTCTAAGTAATTACAAAGTGCAGTTGCTTGACTTCCATAAGTTCCCAAATGAACATCAGAAATGACACAAACTTCAAGTGATCGCTTTTTTGTTTTCATACAATTTTTATGTAAAAATCGTATGTGAAAATTACCTAGGTATTAAAATAAAATTAAAACAAACCAATTGATTAACAATGAGTTGTTGACTAACAAAAAAGACCGACTTTAAAAATCGGCCTTTATCATTTCAAACGCACTATTCAAAATCGTATAGTATTTCTAGCGAATAGAATGTCTGTTTATACTTGATTTCCCTGTTACTGTTTCCAATTGAAGGAAATAATATCCAGAAGGAAGTTTAGTGTTGATTTCATAGTTATTCGAGCCATTTAGAATGTTGATTTTATTGCTCATCAACAAACGTCCATTGATGTCACGTAGGTTTAAAACTCCTTCACCTACCAATGTTTCATCATTAATTATTAATGAAAAACTTTCACCACTTGGGTTTGGATAAGTGGTTATGAATTTATCATTTTCCGAACAGCTCAAGGCGATAGAATTGTATAATTTCTCGACCCCATTAATATCCACTTGACGCAATCTGTAGTAAATTGTTTCTTGACTTTTCGTCCTATCCACTGCTTGGTAATCCAATTTTTCATTACTAAATCCAGCAGCATTCACGCGCTCTACAAGGTTCCAATTCTCACCATCATGCGTTATTTCTACGTCAAAGTGTGAACTGTTGTGTTCCGATGCAGTTGCCCAACGGAGGTGATTTCCAGAAGCAGTACATTCTCCGTTGAAGAAAAGCAATTCAACTGGAAGTGGAGTAGAATTATCTCCTCCAATATTGAAGTAAGAAAAACCTTGTAAACCGTTACTTTTTACCAAGTAATCGGTTCCCATTTCGCTTCCAGGATAAGGAAGAACTTCTGCAGAAACAGCTCCGATTTCAAATGGGTCGTGCGTTGCGCTTGGATTTCCTTTTGCACGAATAATACGCATTCCAGGAGGGTTTGCTGTCACTGGATTAGACTCAATTTGACTGTTGTTTATACGAAGCGTGATGTTAAAAAGGTTGTTGTCTAAAGCAGTATACGCTTCGTTGCTCGAATTGTACGGTGTAATATCCCAATAACCTGTTCCATCTACGTTTTGGATATAATTATTCTGACTGTTTGAGGTATAGGTAAGTGGTAAGTTGTAAGGGTCAGCCAACGGATTTCCTTCGTTATCAAGCATGGTTGGTTTTCCAGTTTTGTATTCCATAACTATGTATCCACCATCCGTGTTTTCGGTGAAGTTGATAATTGCGTATCGGTTTCTATCAGCCGTTCCAACAGGGAAAATTCCGCTTGCTTGGTTCGCATTTGCACTTGTTCCAAACCAACGTTTTAAAGGACCTATTACTGTTCCTGAAGTCCAATTGATGGAACCCAAATTTGTAGCATTTGAACCAATTTCTAAATTTCCAGAGGTAGTGATGTTTCCAGCCATCATGGTCAAAACTGATGAGATTTGTAGGTTTTCAGCTAAAGATAATCCTGCTCCGTTAGAACTTAAATTGGATAATTTAGAACCTGAAAACAAACCATTTGGCAAACTCATTTCGAGTGCATTGGTAAAATTCATAGTCGCACCTGCATTACTTGCGTCAATCACTCCACTTGTTCTTGAAATCGAAGAACCTGAATACGTTAATGTTCTTGTACCGATTTCCAGAGTTCCGTTGGTTAAAATAAGATTCCCTGAAATCGTTGGGCTGCTATTCAAATTATAAGTTTGTCCGCTTGAATTGATTGTCAAACCTCCTAAAGCTGTAAATGTTGGCAAGGTGAATGGACCTGTTCCAGTGCAATTGAAAACTAAACTAGAAGAAGCGGTTGTAAGAATGTTATTGATGTTTGAGGATGGATATGCTCCACTTAAAGTTAAGGTATTCGCTTCCACTGAAAGTGTTCCTGAAGTTAAAGTCAAAGTTCCAGTTACTTCAATGGATTTATCCAATGTAACTCCCTCAGCACGATTAATTGTTACGTTATTCATTGCTGAAACTGTAGTATTAGATCCCGGGAATGTTGATGGACCTACAATTACAATTGTACCATTGTTTTCAATAGTTCCTCCTCCTGTGAATATTCCGTTTATGGTTAAGGTAACTCCTGAATCTACCCGTAACGTACCTGAGGTTACTGAAACATTGTTCAATGTTTGATTTTTCGAAATTTGTAAAATTCCACCGTTGACAAGCACGTTGTTTGTAGTTGGAATCGTATTACCAAAAGAACGATTTAAACGTAAGGTACCACTTGAAACGGTTGTAAGACCTGTGTAAGATAAAGGTCCTTGAAATTCTTGATTTCCTGAACCAGTTTTAATAATTGAAATGTCATTATTTGCACTAGACAAGTTTGTTGTATTTGAAGGTATTCCAATGCTTGTATTTACGTTTAAAACATAGTCTCCATCACCGCTTAGTGTTAACGTTGCAGCATCACCAGTATTCACAATTCCTCTTGTAGCTGATGTTGATGTTGAAGATAAACCAGCAACTTCCTGATTGAATCCATTTAAGTCGAAAGTTCCTAAGTTTCCACCATTACCTAAATCGAGTTCTGTTGTTGATGGAAAAACATTTGCTTTCAAGGCTCTTACAACACCTGTGTTTGAAAATCTAAATCGAGTTATTCCAGTGTAATCAAATGAACCATTTAAATTAATAATTCCTGCGCCACCTGATGAACCAGCAGCAAACATCAATCCAGAACTTCCAGAAATTGATCCATTTACAGTTATTGAATTACCACTTGTGGCACCAATTGTAGTAATATAATTTGTGTTGTTTGTTAGTGAAAAAGTACTTGATAAAACAGTATTTAAGGCTGTACCAACAATTGCAACATTTCCGTAGTTGGAAGAAGTTGAACCCACACTAATTTCTAACGGAACCGATAAAGTTGCTCCTGTCGAGGCTAAATTTAAGCGCGAAGTATTAGTTCCAGTTTGATTTACTAAAAGGGTGATTTTTGAATTTGTTCCTCCAGAGATATTTCCTCCAATTGAAATAGTTCTATTGGAAGTTTGTGATAAATCATTAAAATTTAAATTTACATTATCGGCTAAAATTACATTTCCATTCAAAGTTCTTGCTGTGGTTCCGTTAGGAGTCCAAGTGTAATTGGTTGTATTAACATTCATTGCTGTACAGGTGTAGTCAGCACCAATGCTTACTGTACCTGCAGTTCCTGCAAAAACAGCTGTGTTTGAATTCGACCAAGTTGCTTGAGAACCTGTTGCTGTAGGTTGTCTCCATGCATTTGACGTTCCCCATGTTCCTGTTCCACCATTGGCAGGATTTGCGCTAATACTGCCTCCGTTCCAATAGTATCCACTTAAAACAACTACTTGTGTCTGTGCCACATTTGCTGCGGCATTATAATTCGTGTTGCCTGCTTGTGAAGCGGTAATTGTGGTTGAACCCGGACCAACAATAGTTAATGTACTTCCAGAAACGGTTGCCACAGCTATATTGGAACTAGTGTAAGAAACTGTCAACCCTGAACTCGCTGTCGCAGTAAGCGAAAAAGGAGTGTCCGTTGTTGCTTTATCTGCTAATGCACCAAATGTGATGGTTTGATTGGCTTTTGTGATATTCGCTGTCAGTCCAGTTGGTTGCGTTAAACTATAATTTCCAGCATCTGTTCCACTTAATGATAGGTTTGCACTTACTGAAATTCCGTTGGCAGCATTGGCATCGGCAAAAGTTCCACCACCAGAAACAGAAACAGCATCGCCACTTTCTACTCCAACCAAAGAAGCTCCTGAAATCGTTGCTGCTGTTGAACCATCATACGTTTTATTTTGAGCTGATGCTCCTGAAACTGTTAATGATTTTGCTGTAATATCAGCTGTTAATGTTGGTTGTGTAACGGTGTAATTGGTTGATGGAGCTGAATAGGTACCCGTTTGATTGATTGTTTTTGCGGTTCCAACTGTTTTAGTTGCAAAAGCCCACGTAGGTGAACCAGAAACAGAGAAAGATTCACCATTTGCTAAACCTGTGTAAGTTGGTGTACCTGAAACTGAAACATTTAAAAGTGCATTATAGGTTTTATTTGAAGCGCTTAACCCAGATATTGTTAACGTTTTAGTCGAAACGGTGCTTGAAGTTGTTGCAATAGTTTCTGTTGCTGCTCCTGTGCTTGTTAAAGTTATATTTCCTGAATAAGGAGAACCTGAAACAGTAGAAACAGCTCTAATTCGAACATAAATGGTAGTGTTAGCAATTGTTCCAGCGCTACCAATTATCAAAGGAGAACTATTTGTTCCGATGGTAGTTGAGAAATCTGATGTTGTTGCTACTTCAAAAGCTGTTGGAGGTGTGATCGTGATTCCAGTAGTCATTGCTGCACCCGAAACGGTGAAGGATGCAGTTGAACTAGGCGTTCCATAGGTTGTTGAAAGTGCAGATAAAGTTCCTGAAACGCTGATTGTTGGACTCGCTGGAGCCGCTTCTACGGTAATGTTACCAGCAACATAAGAAATGGAATAATTGGAAGAAGTAAATGTTCCACCAGTCGCGGCTGAAGGAGTAACTTGATTCGTGTAAACCCCTGGAGTTGCGCCATCGCCTGTTGTTGATCCTGCGCTTCCATAGGCAATTGTTACTGTTCCAATTGTTTGACCACCAACTAATCCAGAACTTGAAAAAGCGGTTGAACCAGAACCTCCTGTTAGCAATGCTCCTGCTGTTTTAGTGACATTATCGGCTGTAATGGTTAAAGCTTTTGTTGTTATGTCAGCTGTTAGAGAGGGTTGGGTTAGAGTATATCTTGCTGCTTGGGCGCCACTTAAAGTATAGCCTGAAACAGTGATTGTTTTTCCAGTACCAACATTTGCATTGGCAAAGGTTAATGATGGAGAACCTGAAATCGAAACTGCATCGCCACCAACAATTCCAACTAAAGCAGCAGTTCCTGTAGAACTTGCTGTCGTTGTTGCATCATAGATTTTGTTTGCACCTGATATTCCTGAAATAGTTAAAGCTTTCGTGTTAACCGTACTTGATACAGTTGCAACGTTCACATTTGTTGCACCGGAACTACTTAATACAATGTTACCTGAATACGTTCCAGGTGCGGTAGTTGCTGCCAAACGAACATAAACCGTTGTACTTGCAATTGTTCCAGCAGCACCAACAGTGATAGGAGAACCATTACTGCCTAAATTTGAGGAGAAGTCCGAGGTGGTAGAAACCTGAAAACCAGCTGGTGGATTAATGGAAATTCCTGCCGTCATATTTGCTCCTGAAACAGAAAAAGAGGTGTTTGAGGATGCTGTGCCGTAAGTTGTTGATAGAGCAGAAAGTGTACCTGATGAGGAGATGGTTGGAGTTGCGGCAGGCATATTTGCTGAAAAGTTTATTTCATCCCATCCTAAATTATCTGAATTACCGCCTCCTGAATGTATCCATCGTAGATAGATGTAATTTCCATTTGATACCGACGCAGATACATTATTTTGAGTCATTGTTGCTCCCGTGGAAATATTTGTTGTTGCATCAGAGAAAGACAAGCTAGTTAATTCTGTCCACCCAGTTTCATTATTGGTGGGAAAAGTTGAACTAGATGAAACAATGTAATAAACTCGGACTGTTGGAGAAGCGCTAGTATTAGAGCGCCACATTCTAGCAGTGAAAGAAAGATTGAAACCTGTTAATGTTGAACCGCTATTGTTTTGTAATTTCCAAGTTGCTCTTCCATTGTTTGCGGAACCTGAACCTAAATACGACATATTATTATTTCCGTACCAGCCGCCACTTGTTCCTCCTGTTTGGTTCGTTCCTTGAAATGTATTTCCGTTTGTCCCCCCCCCTGTTGTAGCCCAATTTGTTGGAAGTGTTGAAGTACCCGAGTAACCTGAGAAACTTTCTGTAATTGTTGAGGTATTGGTTATACTCGTCTGGCCCCATCCATTACACCAACACAATAAAAAAATTAAACTCAATGCCACAGTTGCTGGAGAAAGAATAAATCTTGAAAAAACCGTTTGAAAGCTCTTTTTAGAAGTGTTGTTGAAAGAAATTGTTGTGGATTGGTGATTTAATTTTGGAAAAAAAGAGAACATAAAAATAATTTTGTGCAAAGGTCGCCTTCACGTATGAAGCACCTTTTAAGCACTTATTAACCCTATATGAACTTAAGGAGAAACCGCTGTTATGACTGAGGTAGAATAAATGGTTACAGTAAGATTCCCAGTAGTTGCGCATTGACCTGAATTTGGCGTGAAGGTATAACTCGTCGTTTGAAAAGGGTTGATGGCTGGCGACCAAGTTCCTACAATTCCATTCGTTGAGTTGTTCGATAAGGAAAAATTGTTTCCAGGGCATTGATTACCAATAGCTGAAAAAGTGGGTACAGTTGGCGCAGTTACATTCACTGAAACAATGTTGGAGTAAGAAACACTTAAACAACTACTCACAATTTTCACGAAATAATAGGTCGTGCCTGGACTCGAAACCGAAGGAGAATAAGTTGAATTAGTCGCACCTGAAATTGGTGTCGCTCCGCAAAGTGAATTGATAGAATTGCTGTACCATTGATACGTCAAACTTGCAGCACTAGACGCGGTTACGGAAAGCGAAACAGCTGTACCTTGACAAGTAGTTTGGTTTTGTGGCTGTTGTGTTATGGAAATTGGCGCGCTTGAATTGGGTGTAAAATCGATTCCACGAAACAGATAATTGTTCCCTGAGTTGAGCAAATTCGTTACCGTTGATAAAGAACCCGTATCCGTGATTTTGATAATTTTATTGTCATTGGTTTCCGTCGTAGTCGCATATAAAACAGGATTGATTCCAGAATAATCTACAACTAAACCTCTAGCTTGAGTAGGGTTATTATATTGAAATGTCCAATTTCCACCACTGTCTTTGGTCCATTTCGAAACTCCTGGATAATTGGTTGAACCATCGTCTGCAATGTAAGCGGTGCAACCATCAGGACTAATTGAAAAACCGTAGGGACCACTTCCATTGGTTGCGGGATAAGTGATAAAGGGAGTTGCAGCTACAGAACTTGTTGGCAATCCTGTACCCAGCGCATAAATCCCAATATTTCCTGAATTTGCGGAGGCGGTAGAGTAGAAGAGTTGGCCGTTGAAGATCTCGATGTTTCGTGTGTTGAAATTGACGAGTTGATTGAAATTTGTTCCGTCGAAATAAAAGACACCTTTTGTGCTGGAGTTGCCGTTTCCTGATGCGTAAAAAGTTGTAGATGTTAAAGGAATTGCTGCGCGATAATTATCCGAGTCGAAGGTCGATGAAGGATGTACAACCCGATTCACAACAGCGACAGATGGGTCTATAATATTGGTGACTTTTGTATTTTGCTGATTCACGTCAACGGTTCCAATAGCGCTATTGTGACCTGGAACAGCCAATAAATTATTGTATGAGTTTAAATTTCCGTTGGAAGAAGCGGAACCACTTTGCGTCAATAAATTACTGGTTAGAAAAGGAGTTGAAAGCGTCTGTATAATTGAACCGTTAGATGAAGATACTTCTAAAACAGAGACAGGTACTGCTGACGTATTCAAGGTTAAACTTCCATCTCCAACTCGATATACCGTAAGGTTGCAACTGGTAAAAGGTTGCGTTGGATTAACTATTATCGCCGTTCCTCGAAAAGCAACATTATCAAAGCGCCATGTGCCTGGAGTCGATGTGTTAACAGTGCTTCCAAACGCTTGTGCTTGTCGAAACTGATTCGTTGCATCATAATGACTCGCTAGCAAACGAACACCGAAATTGGGATTGTCATTTGCAGCTGTGATGCTTGAAAAATCAACCGTTCTTCTACTCCAAGCGTCACCAGCATTACTTGTAATTGGATTTCCAACATCAATTTTTCCGTTATCCAAAGCACTGCGATTGGAACAACCGCTGATAAAATTGGAACTTGTCAAGGTGAAATTGATCCAAGTCGTTCCATCCGTTGTATATTGCACTCTAACTGTTCTTGTTGAGGCATTTGACGAACGTTGATCCCACGTAAATTGAATGTTTTCATAACCGACTGTGGAAGATTTAAATTCCACTCCAGAAGATTCCAAGGTTCCAGGATTTGCTGTCCCAAATTGCCATGCTTGCGTTCCTGTTGTATTGGACCCTGTGCAACTATTTGTAGTCCCTGTAGCGACAGTTTCTCCAGACATACTTCCAACTTTTTGAGCAGTTCCTGTGCCTGTTGTAGGTGAAGGTGTTGTGTTTCCACCCGCCAATGGTGAACCTGTTTCAAAATCCCAGCGTGTAATGTCAACTTGGGCAAAACAAATTTTTGAAAAAAGCACCAAGATTGAAACGAGAATCAAGGGCTTTAAAAATCCTTTACCAGCAACACGATAAAAACACACTCGTAGAGAAGGAATCATTTGACGTTGCAAAAGTCCTCAGATGCTATGAAGTGGATTTGAAGTGTAAATTACGATTGTGTTAAGATGGATAAAACAGTGATTTCTCAAGAGGCTGACAACGCTATAATTATTTCTTTACAAATCGAATGGTTTTATCAATACCGACAATTTTAAGGGTGTAGATTCCTTGGTTTAAACAAGATGTTGTTATTTTTATTATTGAAGTTTCAAGTTTACCTTTTTTAATAAGTGTTCCATTATTGTCAAAAATTAGATACGTTTTCCCTTGTAGCTTGTTATCAGAAATCAAATTTAATTCATCAATTACTGGATTAGGAAAAATGGAAATCAAGTTGGAAGCATTTTCTGTAATTGATAAAGAAAGATTAACCTCTTGCACGTTTGACATGCAGGTTCCATAAAAACTTGAAACCGAATAATTACCATTCATTGTAGGTATATAAAAATTAGAATTAGCACCCGCAATCATTTCTCCATTCAAATACCATTGATAATTATCAAGTGTTCCTTGAGCAAACAAAGTATCATTTTGAAAAATTACATCTACATTATTATCAACAAGGACACTAAAAGTAGTTGTTATTACTTGACCAGTTAAACTATCAGTTACAGTAAGTTGGTGTGTACCAAAGTGTTGAGAATTTAAGTTGATAGAAGTAGTACTTTGATTTTCAATGCTCCATGAATAATACAAAGCAGACGAACCGCCTTTAATTATGGGTTGAATGGAAAGATTTTCATTGGAGCACAAGTGCACGGTTGGAATAGTCACCTCAAGATTCGACTTTAAAATTGTGAACTCGTCCAGTACTGTTCCATTCATGTGGAGGTATTTTCCATCCAATCGGTTTTTTGTAATATCTATGATGAAAGAACCGCATGCCTCGTTTCCTCCATCAACAAATTGCATTATTGGATAATTGAGTGAGGGTGCATTTTCTTTACTACCTGAATTTCCACACACCACGTAAACAGTTCCGTCAGGTGTATTTGCCAAGCCATCTTTGTGGTAAGCGTTACCTTGCTCAAAATTTCCGTTCGAACCATCCTTTAACATCGTAGAAGGCTCGAAAGAAAATGAATTTCCGTAATGACCGTGTATCAGTTTACTCCTTTCAAAAACATGGCTATGTCCGCAAATTACAAGGTCAATGTCGTAATCTTCTAAAAGAGGGATAACACGTTCTCGCATTGCTTTCATTACTAATTCTTCAGGTGCATCACTATCATGGGATCCTTTAGAATAGGGAGGTTGATGAAAATAGGCAATTGTAAATGCGCGTGTATTTTGATTTAGGTCTTGTTGAATCCACTGTTTCATTTGGTTTATTCCTGAAAAAGTTTGTGTAAAATCATATAACTCTGAGTTGAGAGAGAGAAAGTGTACATCGCCATAATCAAAAGAGTAAAAAAGTTCATATTGAGACGGATAACCGCCGGCTTCAGCTTGAGTTGGAACATGAATTAGGTCGTAATAAGGTCCTTTATGACTACTTAGTGAAATGTTAGAATAAGGAATCCCTAGAAATACACTTTCTTCCCAAACAGAATTATAATCATGATTTCCGGGACTCGGCCAGAATGGTAGCCAATTGAATACATCCGAAAAGCCATTTAATTCAAACAACTTGGTTTGATATTCTTGGTCTGTTCCGTCATTATAAACATTATCTCCTAACCAAATCCAAACATCGGTTTTAGAGGAGTCGTCATAATTCATATAAGCATTTTTAACGGCAACTTGTTCTGTGTTTCCTTTCCCAAAATCGCCAATCACCCAAATTCTTGTTGGTACTTCTGTACCAGGAATAGGATGAGTTTTGAACCGATATTGCCGACCTGGAAGCACGAAATTGGAAGTATTATTGCCAATAACGTAATAATAGACCGTTGATGCTTGTAGGTTATTGATTACAACAGTATGTTCCTTCGTAGAATTACTCAAATTGACGACTTGATCCAAATTCGTTGAGTCGGTTCCAAATAAAACCTTAGAGTTGGTATTGCTATTTGTTCTCCATTTAATCGTGATTGATTTATCGGTAGGACTTTGCAAATAAGGACCTCTAACAAGATTTTGACTGTTAATGAAAAAGCAATTAAAAACAACAAAAAGGATTAAAACTTTACCCATAAACGACTTTTATTGATTTCGAAAGTACTTCAAGTAAATTTCCTTGTTGTTTTAATAATATTACTATTCGATTAAATCTAAGGATGATTCAGTAGTTGAAAAATTAACAGTTCTATAATGCCGTCAAATCATTGTTCATGCTAGTTCAACTTAATTTTGAAAATCAATTAATATCTTTTAAATCTTATTGTAAAATGAAACATATTGCAGTCTTTCTGTTCATTTATTCCGTGACTTTTTCCTTTTGTCAAACAGAAAAGGTGTTTTATGAAATAGTGCAAACAAAAGAGTTCGATAAATTAGCTTTAAAGACCCTTTGGAAAGAACTACATACCCCTCAAATCGTTATGCCTATCCATACTGGATTTCGATTTGTGGACATCAACTATTACACACAATGGCATGATGGGAGTAAAATTTTGGCTTCTGGTTTTTTAATGGTGCCAACGGAGCGGGTTAAAACAACTTCATCTGAATTGATTTATCTGCATGGGACAAAAATGAGTAAAGCTCGTGGAATCAACTTAAAAAACGGTGAGCAATTTATTTGCGCTGGTTTCGCGGCTGAAGGTTACGTGGTTTATTTTCCCGATTACATTGGATTGGGAAGAGGTGAACGTTTTCATTTGTACCAACACGCAGCTACTCAGAGTTCATCCTCTATTGATTTTATGCGTGCGGCAAGACAATATTTAAAAGATATAAACTACGAAACGGATGGTCAATTATTTATAACAGGTTATTCGCAAGGAGGTCACGTAGCGCTCGGGCTTCATAAAACAATCCAAGAACGTAATTCAAATGAATTTAATGTAGCTGCCTCGTCGCCCATGTCGGGAGCGTATGATATGTCTGGTGTTCAAAGTGAGTGTATGTTTAGGGAGTATGAATTTCCGAGTTATTTCCCTTACTTATTACGTTCCTTTGATGAAGTTTATAACCTTTTTGACGAGGAGTTTTCATCACTTTTTTCACCACCTTACGATCAAGTTGTTAAAGAATATTATGCAGGAGATTGTGACATTTGGGAAATAAACCCTCTACTACCGAAGGTTCCAATTGAATCCCTAAAACCTGAGGCAAAAGCCAAATATTTGATAAAAGGAGAACGTTTTGACCAAATTATAAAGGTGATTTCCGAAAACAACGTTTACGATTGGGCGCCTAAAAGTCCTGTTCAACTTTGTTACTGTGAATCGGATGAACAAGTAAATTTCCAAAATTCGATAGTGGCCTATCAGCAAATGCGAAAACGAGGTAGCCAAATGGTTTTTCTTCGATCAGGTGGTAAAAAGTTTGATCATTTTCAATGCAGTGCATTTTCAAGTGTTTACACCAAATTATTCTTTGAAGCGGTTCGGAAAGGCAAAAGAAACCTAAAGGGAAAATTTTTCAAACGTTTACTTGTAAAAACAGCAAGTGTTTTAAATGCTGGTTATTATCGACGAACCTATAATAAGCAAAACATGCCTATTTTCATGAAACACGAATGAAACAACAAGCATGATACTTCATAAATACTACGTTTTTTTCGAGCTATTATCTGAAATAAAAAAAGAGCGAATTGTAATCACAACCATTGTGTAAACAGCAAATAACAATGTAATAGGGGGCAAAAATAACGGCCATTTTAGCGGTTCAAACCAACCTGTAACACCAATTGCAACTACATGAAATAGAACCATAACGATGCCTAATTTCCCAAAACGAAATCGAAAATCACTAGGTGGAGCTTTTTTCAAACTTGCGTAAAGCGGAAAACTAAATGCAATCAAAGCACAAATTCCAAAAAAAATGTAAATCCAACCAGAATTGTTAAGAACATCATCAGTAAAAAATTTCGGATACAAATTTGGTCGAAGCAACAAAATGCCACTGCAAATGTGGATAACCGCAAGTAGGTAACCCAACATTCCTAATTCTCGACGGACAATATTGAATGTAAGCAAATACAAATCTGGAATTAGAGAAAGCACCAAATATGTCCCTGCTGTCCATGCAATTGCCTTGTTTAAAACAAAAGGTATGTGAATCAATTCAAGTAGTTCCTTTCCTAAATGATACCTAACAAAGGCGTAACCATAGGTAATTAGAAAAATGGATAATAAAAATAAAATGTTGAATCGTCTTTTTTGCATATTTTTTAACTACTTCTTCAATAAGAGCTTATTCCAACTAAATTGTTCATTAAAAACATGCAATGTATAGAAGCCAGATGCCAAATCCAATTTGGATTCGAAAACAAAATTTTCAATGACCTCAGATTGAATAAAATCTCTTTTTTCCACAATTTTTCCCAAAGCATCTATTAATTCAACTTTAACTTTCGCTCCAAGATTACCCATTATTTGAAAGCTGATGAACGAGCTAAATGGATTGGGAAAACAGGATAAGACGGCCATTTGATTCGAGCTTTCTACAGTCGATAATCCAAGAACATCATCAAAACAACCTGTAGGTTTGAAACCTAAATTTCCATTTGGAACAGGATTTCCTCCTGCACTAATTTTATTAGCATTATTTTGTACGACCGATAAATTGCCGCAATTCGTTGATGTTACAGCAGGGTCAAAAACGCTAGTAACATACCAGAATTCATTTTGTGCACGATTTCCATTTAGATCCAACAAGCCATATCCATGATCAATGAGATTAACATATTTAACATGAGGATTTCCCGTCGTGATTAAACTTTGTGCAAGTTGATAATTCCCTGCACCTAAACCAAAATCATTTCCTTCATCAAAGTTGTCAGAACTTGCAGATGGGGGAATGAATTCAACAGCAAGTGACCCATTGCCATTTAAAGGGTTGTAATTCAAAAAATTAAAAGGATTATCGGATAAATCATTTGCAAAAGCACAGTGAAAATCACCTGAATAAACGATTACATTTTTAATGTTTTGACTTCTAAGTAATTGAAAAATTTGGTTTCGCTCATAGTTATATCCATCCCAATTCTCCAAAACTAATGGGTTACCCAATGCTTCGAGTTGTGAAAACATCAATCCATTTGCAATTATTTTCCATTTTGCGGTTGATTGTTGTAGGTTTGCTAGTAACCAATTTAATTGCTCTGGACCTAACATTTTCGCATTTGTCGAGTTATACAACGTATCATTGGTACTTTCAGGGATTCGATCTCGGTCATACAAACGATCGTCAATCATAAACAACTCAACCGTTGAACCAAATGAAAACTTTCGCCAGTTTTTAATTAGATTAGTTGAATCATCTCTAATCGGATTCCACTCTCTAAATGCCTTTACAGCAGCCCATTTTCTATCTTGATAAGAACCGTAAATGGCTTGATGTCTCAAGGAGGTATCCGATACTGCATCGACCACAATATCGTGATCATCCCAGATTTGAATAAATGGAAAAAGTTGGTGACACCTTCCCAAATAGTTGTCGAGCTTGTACTGTGAAAATCGGGTACGATAATCATACAATCGCCAAATTTCATTTTCTGGATTGTGAGCGCGGTCGTTTTCACCTCCTCCTTGTTCGTAGATGTAATCACCAAGATGAACGACCGCATCTACATCATTTCTGTCCGCCAACGCTTTAAAAGTATTGAAATAACCCTTTGTAAAATCGTTACAATTCACAAAAGCCAAACGGACATTTTCATCGTTTAAATTGAGCGTTTTTGTTCTCCCAATAATTGATTCTTCTGACTCGGTGAAGAATTTGTAGTAATACACTTTATTTGGTACTAAATCTGAAACGTCAATTTTAACCGTAAAATCTATCGTAGAGTCGGTTGTGAAAAATCCTTGATGTACTATTTGAGAAAAATCAGAAAATTCAGAAACAGAGTATCCTATAGATTTCTGCCCTGAAAAATTGGTTGGAGGAGTCCATCTTGTCCAAATGATTACGGCATTTGCAGTTGGATCTCCAGAAGCGACACCGTGCTTAAAACTTCCATCGCAACCATAAAGTTGTGGTATGTCTTTTCTTATAAAAGAAGTGCTTTTTTTTGTTTTAGGAATCAGTAAGTTACTATCAATGTACTTGTAAAGTCCTTTTTTCAGTAAGTAAACTGTTTCATCATCTTCGTTTTCTTGGTTAAAAGAAACAAATGAAGTGATTACAACAAAGATTAGAAATATACCTCTCATCAACGAATTACATTTTCACAAAATAATGATTTTCAATCTTACCGTCACTAAATTTAATTACAAGGTTTCCTTGACCAGCGGGCATTTGTTGAAGGTCAATCTCTAGCTTGCTTGTTGATTTTACCTGTTCAGTCTTAACCAATTTACCCAAACCATTATAGACTTCAATCGTTGCATTAGTCAAAGATTTAGACGATTCTATGGTGAGTGTCGAAATTACAGGATTCGGATAAATTTTAGCACTTAAACCTTTCAATTCTTTTAGACCAACTCCGTTATTTTGAATTACGATTTCATTTCCTGTTGACGGACTCCAAACTTGGGTTCCTGCTGGAAGTTCTTTCCCTAAATCATCGGATGTTAAAGCCGTAAGATTTTCATTACCGTTAAAAAGCACTGATTTAATTGAAGTTTGCTGAGGAGTTACTCGAATAAAATAAAAGTTATCAAAAACTCCTTGAGCGCGAATGTATGGCTTTTGATTGTTACCAGTGAAGTCAAGTGTTCGATGAGGTGCGCCCCATTGTCCTTCTCCAATATAAACTATTCCTTCATTATCCAATTGAAAATCGGTATCAGATGAATTTGCTTTACAAGGATAGGTCCATTTTGTAATATGAGTATGTGATTCCATTGCCAATCGAATTTTATATTGTTCGAACAAGTTCACCCAACAGGACATTTGGTCACCCACTAAACCATACGAATTACCCATGGCAAAAGTCGGAATGTGGTATTGTACAAATTTCCAAGTTGGATCGTTTGCAGTATTTGTATTGTTTTGAAGGTCATTAGTAAACCAGTTCAATTGTTGTGTGTTCGAGCAAGCGTTTAGTTCAGAATTCAACATATAGAGACGTAATAGCCCATTGTTGATTGTCAATGCGTAATACTCTTCCATTGGAATGTCAAACAAGTTGTACATATCCTGATTGTCTTCATGATTTCCTTGTGTGAAAGTCATCGGATACATTCTTCCATCGGAGGAAATTGTCAGTTGCCAATCGTTCAAATACTCTGTCCATTCGGCATTTGTGTTCGAAGTCACCTGATTCATAACAAAGTCACCATTAAAAGCAATGAAATCTGGACGAAGTTTGGCTACGAGTCTGTTTCCTTTTCTTTTTTGTTCTAAACAATTCCCACTTGGACAATCTTCCACATAAGCTCCAAAAACTTTGAATCCGTCTCTTGTGTCTCCTCCAGAAATGAAAGATACCGGGTCGTTGGGATTGTCAGAGAGAGTTACAAATTTAAAGCGTGCGGATACCACATTATTGACATCTTTAATCACAAAATAATAGGTGGTTTTTGGACTTAAGCCAGTCAAACGAGCAAATTTCCTGTTGATTCCATGCGCAGTTGCTTGTCGATCTACAGTTTTTTGATTCGGATATGAACTAACAGTGGTTCCAAAATCGGTAGTCCCATAGTAAACAATTGCATCATCGCCAGACCACCCAATAACGATAGTTGTTGAAGGATTGTCGCGGTAACTTAAGGTGTAATGATTGGTAGCTCCCTTCAAAAAGGAAGGTAACGCTAAACAAACAAAAAGAAGGGAAGAAAGAAAACAGGTTCTCATAATCAATTAAATTTATATTGAAGTCGAAGTAAAAAAACATTGTCTTTTATGTCTTTTAGAAATCCTGGATGAGGATATTTTCCTAATCCAATTTGGTCACTATCTAAAGGAATTAAATTGGTGATTTCATTTCTTGGCATTTCCATAAAAACGCTGATAGATAGATTTTTAGTGGCCTCATATCGGTATCCAAACACATGATTGGTATATGCCACATCTGCAACACTTAATCCTGATGAGCCGACGATTTGACCATTATTGTCGAGGATATTTAAAATAATGTCCTTTCCTTTTACAAGGGTATTTGGATCGTAATAATCAATTCGATACGTTAGATAGTGTTTCGATTTTCCGAGTTGCTGAACAGCATAAAGATAGAAACCTCTGAACTGTCGAACAAAGGTATGATAAGGCTTAGTACTCGGTCCAACAACAGCTGCGTTATAAGGTTGTGGACTGTCGAACTTTGGCCAGGTAACACCCGTAAAGGGGCCAGTTGGACTCATACTAGTAAAAACATAAGGATTCCCAAGAGTACCCTCTACAGACACTTGTTGTCCAAAAATATATTCACCTCTCAGGACTAATTTTCCAAGACCAGTTTGTGCTTTTATTTGTCCGTGTAATGAATGATAAACTCGATTGACTTTAGTAGTATAGGTTCCTTTTACGATAGGATTTAAGGGATCATTTAAAAGGGACTGTAAATTGGATAATCCTATGTCTTGAATTGTAATGGTATAGGTTTGCGACTCACCATTTACAAGCATTGTTGTATCCATTGTTTTCCAGACGAAACGGTAATTAGCAGCGCTTCCGTCGATGTCATATAAGTGATTTACTTTCCCTAAATAAGTGCTATATCCGAAATGATAATCAAAATTTTTAACTTTAAATGGATTATCAATGATAATTCTTCCGATGAAATCTTTGAATTTATCCGATTCTAAGTTTCCACTTGTTCCATGATATAAACCAGCATCAACTGATAAGAAATGGAGCGGATTTGATTTAGGCGCTCTAATTTTTAAATTGAAACCCAAGTCGCGGATACCAGGAAAAATATTTTGAATTACCCTTGAACGCTCTGGAACTTCTCGATCACGGGATGATAAGTCAATTTCTTCGCCAAACGGACGCGAAAAAATACCAGAGGTTAAAGAGAAAGTCTTTACCCAAGGGTCAGTGAGTTTTAACCAACTATCTTTTATTACTAATCCTCTCTCGTTGATGTCAAAGGAAAAACTACTTTCAGCAATGCTATCCTTGTATCGCATTTGAATCCTCGAGCGGCGAAGCATAAACTTATTGCCAACAAAGCGGTCAAAATGTCCTGCCGTCGTTGAATTCAGCGAAACAGAGTCCGCTTTATTCGTCATGGCAAATTGCATTTGAATGAATCCTTCGAGTCGAATTCTGTTGTACCATTTCGTTGTATCCTGTGCAAATGTTACAATTGAAACAAAACTGAAAATGGTAATTACAATACTTCTTCTAATCATTGAACAAACTTAGTAGGTGCCGTTTTTTAAAAAGTTATGCGAGTGTTGTAGTTATATTAAAAAATGTGTTATTCACTTTCTAAAATTTTACCACACTTTTGGTTACCAATCCATTTTTTGATACCACTCGAATGTAGTAAATTCCGTTTTTAAAATCTTGCAGATTGAATTGAATGTAATTTAAACCTTGTGTCAATTGCACTCCTTTTTCCTTGAGAATATGTTTACCATTTGCATCTATAACGAAAACATCGACCTTTTCCGAATTCAAAGAATACAATTGAAGGACAGTTTCATCCATAGTTGGATTTGGATAAGCGCTAAAACCGATAAGCGTTTCAGATTTGTCTGTCGAAGCAACGTAATCTATAGGGAATTCAGGTGCAAATGGAGTAGAATAATCGACACCTGTTGAAGCTGATGTTGCTTGTTTCGCACATTTCTCACCGTTGTTACAATACCATGCTGCTTCAAAATATTCTCCGTTTCCTGAAGAATTTAAATCGTTCATATAGTAGTAATTACCCGTAACTTTGGTCGGTGTCACATCTAACAAAAGATAACCGTGTTTTGACAAGTTATTGTATTTATTGTGCGGATTAAATAAAGAAATTGTTGCACCGCCGATTCCACCAAGTTCAGCTAATCCAGATGAGGTAACACTTGTGACAACGTATTCAACACCTATTGAACCTGTACAATTTGAAGCGCTATAACCTGATATCGGAAGATCGTTCACCCAGGACGTATGAATGTCACCCGTAAGAACAATAACGTTATTGATAGCATTGTTTTGAATCAAACTGTAAAGTTGTTGGCGTTCATAATTGTATCCGTCCCATTGATCGTTGTTTAATACGCTTCCGAAAACTTGCAAAGGTGCCATCATTACTTGCTGACCGAGAATCTTCCATTGAGCCGTTGAGTTTTGCATCTCATTCGAAAGCCATGCAAATTGTTGAGCACCCAATAAACTTCTTGTAGGATCATTCGTGTTTCCCCCTTGCTCCGAGCGTCCTTCGATGCGCGTGTCTAGCATCAATAAGTCAAACAAGTTTCCGTATTGAATTTTTCGATAAATGGAGTAACTAGAAGACTGTGGAGAACGAATAGGTAGCCATTCGTGATAAGCTTTTCCAGAGTTGTTCTTTCGCACGGCCCATTCACCTTCGGTAGCTGGACTATGATTTTCAGCCCCATTCATCCAACTGTTATTTGCTGACTCGTGATCGTCCCAAACCGTTATAAAAGGGTATTGCTGATGTAATCGCATCAAATCTTGGTCAAGACGATAATGGGAATAACGCAAGCGATAATCTTCTAATGTAACAATCTCATTTTCGGGTAATACGTTCTCGCGTCCAATGGTATTTCCACCAGTTGCATATTCATAAATATAATCTCCTAGATGTAAAACTACATCAAGGTCATTTCTTTCTTTTAGGTATTTATATGCCTCAAAGTAACCGTTTTCATAATCAGAACAGGAAACTACACCCATGCGAATTTGAGATACATTTCCAACTGGAGCCGTTTTTGTTCTGCCGCGAATTGAATATTTACCTAAACCTTTAAAGTCATAATAATACCATGTATTCGATTGTAAACCAATTGCATCTGTTTTGAATGTCCAGTCATTTTCAGCTTTTGCATACCCACTTCCACTCAAAACAATATTGGTCATAAGGGTGTCTGTAGCTATTCTCCATTCCACTAAGGTTGAATCAACAAGATTTTCATCTGTAATTCGTGTCCACAAAATTACACGGTCAGATAAGGGGTCGCCAGAAGCAACGCCATGATAAAAAGGGTAAAAGTTAGGATTTAAGTTCTTACGACTATCTGACTTTGATTGTGCAAATAGTGCAGTATAATCAAGAACCAAAATGTAAAAAAGGAACAATAAAAGTATTTTTTTCATTTTAATATAATTTTCGTTTTGTGTATGCTTTTTTCAGATTGGAGACACAATATGTAAAGACCACTTTTTAATTGCATTTCCTTTAAGTCTATTGTGAATTTCTCTCCTTCTGAATTTATTTTATTGACTTCAATTTGACTTCCTAATTCATCAATTAGAAAAATTCGTCTGATATCGGTTGTTGGTTTTGAAAGGATAGTTAATAAACCCTTGGTAGGATTGGGATGTACTTTTAGTGAAATCTCTTGATTCATTGTTACTTCAACAAGTTCAGTAGATTTATCTGGAGTGGGTTGTGATGTTGGATTTCTTCTCCAATGATTCTCACCATCTTTCACGATATAACCTCTTTCAAAATCTTCTGAATTGGAAGCATTTAAAATTTCAGAATACCACAATTCCGCCACACATGAATCAGGTTTAACATCTAATAACCCATATCCATGATCTACCAAATTCATAAATACATGGTTTGGATTTTCGGCTTCCATTATCGGGGTTACAATTCCTATTGCCCAACCAAAACCCATTTCATCAAAGTTACCTCTTGTAATACTCGTTGGTAAAAATTCAACAGCGACACTTCCTTGTCCAGTTTGGGAATTATATATTGAATTATTTTGTGGATCAGTTGTTAAATCTGCCACAATAGACACATGAGAATCGCCACTTAAAACAACGACATTATCGATATTATTGGAAGAAATAAAATTCAGCAAACGGTCACGGTCAGCATCGTATCCATCCCAATTTGAAGGGTCAAGAACTCCATTTTGTCCAATTCCAACAAATGACGGAACGTTTTGCACACTCCATCCAGCCATCAAATTTTGCATTGGAAGTAATTTCCATTTAGCAGTTGAAGCAGTTAAATTTTGGGAAAGCCAATCATATTGTGCGTTTCCTATCATACTAATTGTTCCATTACTTAAAGTGTCTTGGCTTTTGTAGATTAAAACATCCGTTACAAAAATGTCCATCAAAGAACCATAAGCAATTTTTCTATAAATCAAGGTAGAATCGTTTGGATTAGGAAGACGAATTGGAATGTATTCCATAAAAGCTTGAATGGGCGCGAATTCATGTCCAGGCTGACCATCAACGTCGTGATTATCCCATAAAACAATCCATGGATGTGCTTTTCGAGCGGCTCTTAAATTTGGATCCATTAAATAATAACGATGTCTCTCTCTCCATTCATCCAAGGTTATTGGATCAATTGGAAATGGGTCTGGAACTCTAACTTGTTCATCAGCATCAACAAAATCGTAGATGTAATCACCAACATGAATGATTAAATCTAAATCTTTTCGTTCTGCAATTCGTTGATAAGCATTGAAAAATCCTGAATAAATACTACTGCAAGACATTATAGCCAAGCGACTGTGATCATAATCGGAAATTGGAGCCGTTTTAGTATGACCAATATCTGAGAATTCACCAGCTTGTGATTTAAAGCGATAATAGTAATTTGTTTGAGCTTCCAAATTTTCAACGTCCACTTTAACTGTCCAATCTCGTTGACCATCTGTTATAAAAGTTCCTGTTTGATCAATGCTAGAAAACAAACTGTCCTTACTTATTTGCCAAGTAACCAATTCTGATTGATTCGACTCAATTCTTGTCCAAAGGATAACTCTGTCAATCGTTGGGTCACCTGAAGTTACCCCATAAGTAAACGGAAAATGCGCTAAATCCAAGTTTATATTTTCTGGAAAGGTTTGAGCAATAGCTTCAAATGAAAAAAGAAATAAAACAAGAAATTGCAACAGTTTCATAGGTATTAATCTACTGTAAATATACGAGTTATATTATTTCCAGCAATCTTAATTGTTAGATAATAAGCTCCTTTTGCTAGTTGGTTGATATCAATATTTAATTTGTTTTGATTTACACTCGTAAACTTAATGTCCATCACTTGATTTCCTAATTGGTCGTAAACCAAAGGGGCAATTGTCTCATTTAATTTGTTGTCAATCCATACGGTGAGGAAATCTGTTGTAGGATTCGGATATAGTTTTATGTCAATGTGTTCTTCCTTTTTGTCAGTGACGCCAACAATCGGTTCCGTATGCAACGAATCGAGCCAAGATTGTCCATCAAGGTTCCAACTTGGATTTAAGGGGTTACAATCTGTTCCTCTGAATAAATGGTCTAGCGCTGTAACTGCAATATCCGCTTGCGACGGATTTCTTAGAGCAGTTGTTGTGTTGTAATTACCCATAGCATAACTACCTGGGTCAGATACGTTAGTTAATTGTTTCGCAACAGGATTATTTCCACTTCCAATCCACCAAATCTTTCTTTCAGTTACCGTGTTTCCTCCGTGTCCTGTTCCAATTCCTCCATGATCGGTTGTAATTAAAACAATCCAATCTTCTTGTGCGTAATTTGGACGACTTTGTAATGCGGTCATAATACTTCCTACGTGACCATCAACCGTTTGAACGGCATTAATATATGCCGGATTTAAAGGGCTAAATCCTGTTGAATGTCCCGTTAAATCACACTCGTCAAAATAAACAAACAACACATCTAAGTTTTCATTTTGGAGTTGTGTTTGAGCTGCTGAAACACTATTTGCTCCACAACCATCACATACTTTTATTTTTTGATCCCATGCATCGTTGTACACATTATCGCTCATCGGCGCCCATTGAACAACCTGAACTTGATACAAATCTGGTAAACATTCTTTCGCCCTTTTTGTGAAATAAGGATAGGTGTTATAGTTACTTCCTGAATAAGAATTACTTGTCACACCATGTTTTGGGAATTCAACTCCACACATAATCGTTGACCAAGATGGACCAGAAACTGTAATTCCCTCGTGCCATGATTCATAGGTGTAAAAACCTGAAGCAATTAATGCATCTAAATTTGGTGTGTTTGCTTGTTGTAAAGCGTCTGTTCTAAGACCATCAATTCCAATTATTAGCACTTTTCTTGGTTGCGAAGCCCAAAGTGAACCACCTAGGGCGATGCCTATTAAAATAATAAGGATTTTCATTTTTTTCAGTTTAAGTTTGTTATTCAACAAAGTTAAAGCTTGAATTCTGGAAGTCTATTAATTGACTTTCAACACTATATAAAGAAAAACAAACTAAAAGATTAAATTAATGTTAATCCTAAAGCGAAAAAATTATACCTAGTTCACCCCTCACTCCAAAGTACTCTTGATTCAACATACGCCATGCCTTTCCACGGGATTTTGATTCGCTATAGTTGAGTATATTTCCAAGTTCTGCTTTCATTTGTACTTTACTTGAGAACTGTACTAAACACGATGCTTCCAAGTTGATAAAATCATTCGTGTACACATCAAAATCATCATCTTTATGTAATAATTCACCATTTAAATAAACCAAATTTAATTCATTCAAATAGCGCGAAGTGTAGCTCAGATTGGTGTGAAATTCAAACTTGTCATTTTCATAAAACAACTCAATCGCTCCTAAAAATGGTACTTGTTTTGTCATTTTTTGATTTTTAGGACGACCTTCAATTTGCATACGTGAATCGCTAAATGAGGCATTTAATCGAATTCCAATATCTTTTAATGCAGTATGAATCCAGCCAATTTTTTGAGCATAAAACAATTCCAAACCACCCACCCAAGAGTCGGAAGCATTCGCAAAATAACGCATTGTAGCTCCAGAAATTGGATCGACATCTGGTTTTGAAAGGGTATAAATATGATTTGAAATTTGTTTGAAATAAGCACCAACGGTTAAAACACTTGATTCTGAAAAGTAAAATTCACCATCAACATCCAAATTTATGGAAAAAACGGGTTTCAAATTGGGATTTCCAAACGTAAAATCAAGTTCATTGTATTTAATTACTGCTTGTCCAGGTTTTGTTTCTTCAAAGTTTGGCCGGTGCATTGTTCTACTAATTCCAAATTTAAAGTTCGTTTTCTTGCTCGCATACCAATTGATGTGAAAAGAAGGCAAAAATCCAACGTAAGGTCTGAAAATAGTAATTGACTTTGGCACATTGTAATACGTATTTGTCAGCGTATCAAGTGCTAATTCGTTGGTTAAAGTATCAGAAGTTTCAATAAAATAGGTATGTTCAATTCTCAAACCTGTTAAGAAATCGAATTTTTTTCCAGAGTAAGTTAACATTGCAAAACCTGAACTTTGATGTTCTTTGTAAGTGTACGAAGCGCCTACCCATTGATTGTACTCAAAATTGGAGGTGTTCATTGGTACTTCACGTAATTGTTGACCATTTTCGTTAAAAAAGGTAGAAACGGATTCTTTATCTAAAATCGAATAATTGAAATTAGCATATAAATCTCCGTTTAGATTTTGAAAAAACGAACCATTTTCATTAAAAGGTCTCAACGAAAAATCACTCATTAAAATTGGTTCTGAATTTCCACCACTGTAATCTTTAAACCAGTCGTGTTTAGAAATCAACCTACTTCCTGATTTGAAACGGTATTTTAGACCTGCATTGAAAAGCCATTTGTCGTTAAATTTCACTTCCCAATCATTTTGAAATACAATTGGATCTGTTTCTGAGATACGATTTATTTCACTGTATGCTTGTGTAAATTCAAAATCAGAAGGACTTAACTGGTCGGTGAAATTTGGAACAATAGCAGCTGGGTCTCCACCATTTCCATACGGATTATCGCTTCCAATCAATTTTATTAAACTGAAGTCTGTGGCATTTGGATCGATAGCTTGACCATAAAAATCAGTTTGCTCATAGTCTGAGAAATTTACTTCTGGACTCATAAAATCTAAGAATACAAAACCGTTACGAGCAGCATCTCCTTTGTAAGGATAATTTCGAGGTTTGAATTCATTCTTGTAAGTAGAAAGTCGAATAAAGGTCTTGATTTTCTGATTAATTTTCACATCCGTTTGGAAAGTCAAGCCATTAATCTGGCGGACCAATTCACCTTTTGCATTTTGAAGTCGCACTCTTCTCAAGTTGTCCTCATACCAATTAAAGGAAATTTTGTCCATGTTTTTATTGTCAATCATTTGTCCACCAAACGAACGAAGCGAAAATGTCAATTTGGAAGTTGGTCGGTAAGCAATTGCTGCATGAACACCGGCTGTACCTCTAAATCCATGATAATTCCTAAGTTCTAAACGATTGATTCCATGGTTGAAATTATTTCCAAAAATCGTTTTTCTAGCTTGTGTTGCATAGGTTCGTCCAAAATAAGTTCCTGAAATCAAATAGCTGAATTTCTTATTTTTGGAGGTGTTAGAATGGCTAAAATTCATATTTCCATAAGGTAATTTTGCATAGAAATTTTGTCCAATTGCGAGTTCTAATTGCGTTGAGGAACTATCTGAAAAATCAGGAAATAAGAAATTTAAAGCACCACCGATATTATCAGATTCTAAATCGGGCGTAATTCCTTTGGCTTCAATCACTTCATCTACGAAAACAGAAGGAAAGGCTTCAAATTCAAAGGATCGTGTTGGATTGTCTTCGCACGCAACAGGCAATCGGTCGCCATTGACCAATACCGATGTCCAATCAACAGGAGTTCCACGCATTGAAACCATGTTACTTTCTCCTTTCGAACGAAACAAACTCACACTTGGCAAACGTTGTGCTAAATCGGCTGCGTTTTTGTTGGGAAGATGGTCAATTTCACTTTTTTTGACGGTGTTAATAATGCTGGTACTTTTCTGCATTTTCTCAACAGAAGTTTTCTTTCTTTTGATTCCAAAAATGTTCACGGTATTTAAATCCAACGATTTAGAAGGTCTTAGCACAAGAATCTGAGGAACTAACGTTTGAGGAACTTGAACTTGAATAGTAACTTTTTCAAACCCTGAATGAACAAAAACTAACGTATAATTTCCACTAGTTAAGCCGTCAAATTGAAATACACCTAAAGTATCAGATTGCGTTGTTTTGTTCAACTCTAGTAGTTTGATTTGAACATTTGGTTTTGGTAATGAATCTTTTACGATTCCAATGTATGAAAATGTGCTTTGTCCAAAAAACGGGAAACAAACCGCTAAAAAAAAAACTAAACTCAGAATTGGCTTCATAAATCCAAACGTAAGCCCAATTGAAAACGTGGTCCATAATATTCCATTCGTAAATGGCGCCATTCTTTACCAATGTATCTTCGCTCGGCAGCGTTTAAAAGATTCATTCCTTCAAAATAAACACTTCCTCTTTTGTTCCATGCATAAGAAATCTGAAAATCTAAATTGTATGTTTCATTCACGTACGTATCAAAATCATCATCCGTATGTAAAAGTCCAATGCCAACTAAAGATGCAAGATTCACTTCTTTTAAATGTTTTCCGATGTAATTTAATGCCAAACGCGCATTCCATTTTTTATATTCGTAAACCAATCCCAAGTTGTAAATCAGGGGCGTTTGTTCTGTCATTTTTTGTTTATTCGGTCTTCCAGGAATTTCCATTCTTGAGTCGGAAATAGTGATGTTGGAATTGGTTCCTAAGCCACTTAAAAAGCCAGGTAGGAAATCAAATTTTCGAATCAAAGTTACTTCTGCGCCATAAACTGTTGAATTGGAAGCATTTTCATATTTTTTCACCAAAATTCCTGAAGCTGGGTCAACATCAGCAGTTGTTACTGTAAAAATGTGATTATAAACATCTTTGTAAAATCCAACTATTGAAAACATTCCTTTTCCAGGCCAAAAATATTCAAAAGCTAAATCGTAATTGAATGCATACGTTGGTTTCAAGTTTGGATTTCCAAAAATGTAAACAAGATCGTTGTATTTTATCATCGCAAATCCTGGCTTAGTTTGCTCAAAGTTTGGTCTTTTCATCGATTCGCTAAAAGCTGCACGAATGTTTATGTTGTCATTCACTCGATAAGTTGCATTCACAGAAGGTAATAAGAACAAGTAATCTCTTTCCACTTCAACACTTTTCGGAACATTGTACTGATTTCCTGTTAAAGTGTCAAATGCAAGCTCATCTGTCAAGGTATCCGAAATCTGATTGAAACGTGTATACTCCAAACGAGCACCGCCAACAAAGTTCCATTTTCCAACCGTATAATCCGCCATAGCGTAAGTTCCAGATTGTAGTTCTTTGTAGCTGTAAGTTGAACCCACCCACTGTCTGTACTCTTGATTCAAGTAATTCATTTCTTTTTCGCGCATCAAATAGGATGAGTCAATTAAGAAAGATGACAAAATACTTGGATCTAAAAATGGATAAAATTGTCCGTCGTAATTAGAACCAAGAGGAGCTAAAAATCCACTTCTGTTATCAGTGTATGGATCATGCGGAAACTGATCTAGGGTAAAAGGCTGGTTGTTTCCAGGAATAGAATAATCTTTAAACCATTCGTATTTAGAAATATTTCTTGAACCACTTTTCAAACGTGTTTTTGTACCAAATTTAAATTTTAAGTTATTGTTTAGTTTATAATCTAAATCTACTTGAATTACAGGAAGATCACGCTCTTTCGTTTCGTTTATTTCTGTGTAGGTTTGGTAAAATTCAAAGTCACTTGCATTTAAAGTTTGTGCCCCAAATATGGTTGAATATTGCGGTTGAATGTTATTTGGATCGTCACCATTTCCATACGGATCATCAGGTCCAATCAACTTTCCAGGAAATCCATTTGGGTCGTTGATATCGATTTGATCACCGTATAAACTAACATAAGATTGGTCTTCAAACTGCATCAAGGGACTAATAAATTCAGTAATCATGTAGCCATTTCGCGGGTCTTTTCTATTGAAAGGAACTTTACCGTAACGAAAACTATTGTCGTAACTTGCAACTTTGAAGAACCATTTCAGCGAAGGGTTAATATTCCATTCAGCATAAATGTCGCCACCAAAAAGCTGTCGTTCTAATTTCCCATGAATATTTTGTAAACGAATTCTTTGTCCTGAACCTTCGTACCAGTTGTAGCTTTGTTTTTTTTGATACTTATCATCCAACATAAAGCTGTACAAAAAGTGAGTTCCGATTTTGAACTTGTCGTTAAATTTGTATTGAATAGCTGTGTTTGCCGAAATATTGGTACGTGTACCATCGTATTTTTTTAGCTCATAGCGATTCAAACTATGGTTAAAATTGCTACCATAAATGATTTTAAATGCATCAGCCGAATAGTAACGAGCGAATGAAGAGCCATTTAATAAGTAGCTCAATTTCTTGTTTTTAGAAACATTTCCAACTAAGAAATTGAAGGTGCCAGTGGGCTTATTCGCTAGCATATTATAACCTCCAGCGACATTGAGTTTAAACGTTTTTTCTTGCACTGAATTTCGAGCTAAAAAATTTATACTTCCTCCAATTTGATCGGATTCCATATCTGGAGTTGAACTTTTAGAAACGAAAACATATTCTATCATGTCCGCAGGAAGAATCTCGAATTCAAATGATCGCGTTGCATTTTCTTCATCGGCAACTGGTAATCTATCGCCGTTCAAAAAAGTCGCTGTCCAATCCAAAGGTGTTCCACGCAAAGAAATATTACTTCCCTCCCCTTTATTTCTCGTGATGGATGCACCTGGAACCCTTGCCACCACATCAGAAGCGTTTTTATTTGGGAGTTTTGCAATTATATCCGAAGAAACTACAGTTACTACAGAAGGAGAATTTTTAACAAGAAAAAGGGCTTTATTTTCACTTGTTTTGGCTACTGCGGAAACGGTAACTTCATTCAATTCTAGTACTTCTTTCAGTTGTAATTCACCTAAATTGAGTTGTTCACCACTGCTAATTGAGAAAGATTTTTCGAATAAATTATAGCCAGTCAAATCGATAATTAGTTTGTAATTTCCTGCTGGAACATCTTTCAAAAGAAATGCGCCTTCTAAATCAGCTACCACTTTAAATTCCGTGTTTTGAAGCACTACTTTCGCGCTTGGTACACTACCTCTATTATCTTTGACAACGCCACGAACACTTCCATTCTGTGCATGAGAATTGGAAAACAAGAAACAATAAAAAATCAAAAAAGCAACACTCAATCGACTCATGGTAAACGACTATGAAAAATAAAGTTCAATACTCTCTTTTGAAAAACCTGCTGATGCGGTCATCCCTTTTCCTCCAATTGCGGTTACCACTTTTATATTCTTTGAAATCGCTTTGTCGAATATTTCTTCGTTTCCTTTCATTTGTGCGTAATAGCCATTCCAGAAATGTTTGATACGTGAATGGTCTATATTTAAAATTTGCTTGGATTCCTCTAAAATCATTTTATTGATGCTCATATCAATATCAAAACCTAATTCCTCATTTCTATCGGCATCCGCATATTGATGACTATCACCAATCACAATGCTCCCATCCACTCGTTGTTTGTAAAGAATATGAATCCCATATTTAATCGCCTCTTGGTTGACTGAATCCCATTTTAGATTTTGATAACCCTCTAGCGCTTTGAAGCTTTCATACCGACGAATGGTTAATCCTGTCAAAACATTCCCTTGCAATTTAATCTCTGGCATCGGCTCTGTTACCATCATGTTTAGTTTGCAAACCTCAATCTCAGATTTTGCAAAAACAGTTGGAAATAGTAAGCGGAAATCCCGACCGTTACAAACTATAGCTTTCGTTGCTAGAATTTTATCGCCATTCGATAGTTGTAATTCAACGGAAGTTTCCTTGTCCTCGATTCCAACCACAGGACTTGCGTACCTGAACTGTATTGATGTCGTTTCCTTCAAATAAGCATGTAAATGATGAATCATGGTGCGTGATTCAGCCGAAACTTCCTGCGGAAAGGACAATGCACCAACAGCATAATTCGCATGGATATCTGGATATTTTTCCAGCACCTCTTCTTTTGAAAGTAGTACAGAATGATAATCGGCAGCAGCGAAATTGGCTTGTAATTCCTCGAGTAGTTCAAGTTCATCCGCTGAAGAAGCAATGTAAGTTGAACCGTTATTTCGAATTCCTATATTGAATTTTTCTTGGAAGGACTTATAGAGTTGCGTCGAATATCGGCCGTAATGGTGCCAACGTCCAATAGGAAATCCTGAGGGAACAACTTGTCCAAAGTTCCTCACGCTCGCTTCCAATGGAAACAAATCTTTCTCAATAACAATCACTTTAAGCCCAAGAAGAGCAGCGTGATATGCATGAAAGGTGCCAAGAACGCCACTTCCTACTACTGCTAAATCATATTTTTTTGTCATAACACGTATTCATTAATATTTAAAATTTCAGAAGGACTATCAACAATGAAATCCGCACCTGCATTTTCGAGTTCATCTATTGTGAATGCACCAGAATTGACACCTATTGTCCAAAGGCATTGTGCATTTTTTCCTTGTAGCATATCATTAGGCGTGTCTCCAACTTTCATCACATATTTCACATCCGCGACCCCAGTCATTTCCATTGCCTTATAAATCATATCCGGTTTAGGGCGACCTATCGAAGGGTCATCGCTGCAAACTAATCCGTCAATTGTTGTTTCCCAATTCAACCTTTTTATTATGATTTTTGCAGTTTCAGTTGTAAAACCAGTATCGAGCACGATTTTGATTCCCTTATCTTTCAAATGTTCAAAAAACAAGGAAGTTTGTTGGGTTTCTTTCACCAAATCACTTTCATGATAGTATAAATTCATGTGCTTTTTAAAAGCCGTATGAATGCTTTTAATTAGGGATTCATTCACCCAACCAAAATTATCGTTGAGAATGGTGGAAATACCTATTGGTTTCGGAACAGCCAGAACTTTGGAAGCAATTTCGCGATTGATTATCAATTCATGGTCTTTAAAGGCTTTAATCATCGATTCGTGCACGGAAAAAGTATCACTCACCGTTGTCCCTGCCATGTCCAGTACCACGAGTTGTATTGTATCTAAAATCATTGAGCAATTTAATTGATTGAAATTGAGCGCGTCATCACTTGGTTACCAGAAATAATTCTAATGAGGTATTTTCCAGATAATACATTACTTACGTCTAATTTATAGTTTGAATCAATGGCGGTTAAAAGCTCATTTCGGACTAACTTTCCGTCTAAAGTGAAGAGTTCAACTCTAAGGGCTTGGGCAGCGTTAGCATGTTTAATTGTTAGGAAAGTTGAGGCCGGATTTGGGTAAATACTTAATGTTGAGTACTCAAAATCCTCTATTGATGCGGTGCTCAAATTGTAAATTTTAACTTTCGAACAACCATAAGCGTCGGTTATTGTGAGTGTGTATTGCCCTCCAGAAAGGTTGGTGATGGAAGCTGTATTCGCAACAAAACCATTCGGACCTGTCCAGCCAAAAGTTAGAGTACCTTGCCCACCTGATGCAGTTAATGAAATTGATCCATTATTATTAGTTGGTTGTGTTATTTGCTCATTTGAAATGACAATTGGAGCGACAACGGATTCAACAAAAACGCTATCAATCGCTGACCACCCTGTTACTTGGTCGGTCACCGTACATTTAAGCCAACCCGTTGTTAATCCTTCTACAATTTGTAAATCATTTCCATTACTCCATTCATACGTGTATGCAGCTGCATCCCCAAATCCACCTTGGGCATTCGCAATTGCTTGTCCGCCATTACAAGAATCAACTTCAATTGACAAGGACATGTTTTCGCGAATAAAAAGGGTTATACTACCACCATTGAAATTAGATTGCGTACCAAGTGGACTTACATCGGCATCCACTATAACATCTAGAGAATAGGTTGTTCCTGGAACTTCTGTCATAGGAACTTTTCCATCCGCTTCATTGGAATAAGCACGAACACAGCTCCACGTTGGGAATGCCATTTTACAAGGATCTGTAGGGTCTAATTGCCCACCGCAAGAATAAGAAACCCAAGATGGCAGATTTTGTATATCTGTTAAACGAATCCAATTTACATCAACTTCTATTGTTGGTGGGAAACCTAGTGGATTATCAATAATAAAAGTTTGCGGTGCCAACGCGGTTAAAATTGCATCGAACGGCTGCCCTGGATAACAAAAAAATTGACTTGGAGATAATTTTCCGTCTGTTGGAAGAGGAATAAAACCAACTGGTTCGTAGATGTTTGTAACAGATGTTTGTGGTTCACATTGAGAAAACACATTTGTGGATACTATTAAAAATGTAAATGAAAGTACAATTAATCGTTTCATAAATAGAGGTTTAGGTTATGCTTTTAATTTGTTATTTATGTCTTCAATTACAGAAAACAATTCACTCATGTCTTTCATAATATAATTAGCTCCCGCTAATTTTAGTTTCTCAGAAGCAGCACTAATCAATTCATTTTTAGACTCTTCAGTTAAATCATTGAATGTTGATTGAGGCAATCCAATTTCGTTTCCTGAATCCACAACTGCTGCTGTCCAAGCCCCAGCATTTAAACCTTCACCAACATCTGCAACTGTATCCCCAACTTTTAAAACTTCACTCACATCGTAGATTCCAAGATTTTCCATGTTTCTAAAAATCATAAATGGACTCGGACGACCTTCTTTGCAATCCGACGAGTTAACCACAGAATCAACGACAAGACCTTTGGAAGCAGCAATTGGAACAACTTTTTCCATCATGATGTCCACGTAGCCAGTTGTTGAACCAATTTTAATTCCGCGCATTTTTAATTCCTCAATCACCTTAATCACGCCGTCAATAGGCTCACAATGGTGTGCAATTGCTTCCATCATTTTAGGGGTGACTAATTCGTAAATTTCATCTATATCACTTTCAGAAGGTGGTGCATTGTATATTTTAATCCATTCATTTTGAACTCTTTCTCCACTTAGAATCGCTTTAACATGGTCTCTTTTTGCCAAACCCATTGGTTCTCGCGCTTCTTCTAAGGTGATGTGAATGTGTTTTTCTTCAAACGCACTGATGAATGCTTTAACAGGCGCCATACAGCCAAAATCGATCATTGTTCCTGCCCAATCAAAAATGACAGCTTTTATGGATTTGCTCATTTTTTAAATTCTTTAACTGTGATTTCAATGGTACATCCATTGTTGAAATATTTTTTCTCATTTTTAGAAGCAATAAGGTACGTGTCTTTGAATTCTTCTTGATTCATATTGAAATTCAACCACGATTTACCTTGTAATCCCCAAGAAGCAAAATCAGAAGATGTCAAATCAGGAAGTAAATGGTCGAGTGCCGTAACCGCAATGTCAACGATACTTGGGTAATTTTTAACAATTTCCCTATTAACTGGCATGTTTTCATAAAAATAAGAACCTGGGTCTTCAGCCACGATTTCCATTTTTTGAAGTTTATTGGACGAAGCCAGCCACCAAATTTTTCGTTCTTGGACTGAATTTCCACAATGATGTTTTCCTATTCCACCATGGTCCGTACTCGATAAAATCAACCAATCTTCGTTTTTATAATTCGGACGTTTTCTTAACGCGTTCAAAATTTCGCCAATTCTTCGATCGGTTTCTTCTATTGCTCGAATGTACTTTTCATTTTCAGGTTCAAATCCTGTTGTATGACCAGCAAAGTCCACATCGTTAAAATGAATCATAATCACATCACACGTATCTTTTTTAAGCAGATCGATCGCCTTTTGGGTGCCATCTTCATCCCCTTTTGCATTTATAGCTAGATCCCATGAACCGTCCTTTTTAGTGATACGATGAAATGATTTCCAACCCACAATAATGGCTGATTTTTTTGAAGGGTCTAAACGTTTTAAATAACTTGTGAAAAATGGAAAATTGGCAAAGGCGTTGTTTGAAAATGTATTGTCCGTCACTTGATGTTTTTCGTCCCAGACCCCTGTTAACATGCTTGACCATCCTGGACCTGATTTCGTCTTACCTAACTGCCAGCTGGTTGGACAATAAATTCCTTGTGCTTTCAGTGAATCGAGATGAGGTGTGTGAGCTTTTTCTAAGGCATCTACTCGACAGCCGTCAATTCCAAGAATGAGCACATTTTGACTGCTAACATTGAAAAATTGAAGGATTAAAAGAACAATTAATAGGCGAACTTGCATCTTGAAATTTTGTCCCAAAATAACATAGCAAAAATGACCTATTCTGTTGCTTTGTATTATCTGTTTTTTAAATCGTTATTCAAAATATTACTATTTGATTAACAATACATTACACCTCTTAACTTTGAAATAATATAAGGAAAAACAAACGTTAATAAATCCAATAATTGAACCACTAAAAAGTAATAAATGGAAGAGCTTTACATTATCTGACTGAAGTAAACCAAAATTCTTCGATAACAAGAGAATAACGCTTCCTAAGTAACCTGTACTATCTGAAATATACATCAAAAAACCTACATTTCCGAGAATCTGAAAAGCAGCAATAAATCGCTCAAATAATGCAATTTGAAAAGGAACATATCCTATACTCATGCCTAATCCTGAAATCAACATTAGCGAGTAGAAATTGATGGCTTTCGATAAAAACAAGATTTCACCTGCAAGCATTAAAAGGAATCCGATTCCAGATAAAAGCAAGGCAAACTGAAAACCTTTAAAGTTGTTTTTAAACAAAGCTATTAGCGAAGTAGTGAAAATCACAAAAATGCCAATAATCAATTCCATTTGGACAAATTGTTCCTTATTATTAAAGTGATAATGGGTCAGTAATTCAACTGCAAAATTATCTCGAAAATCTCGAAATATGGTTTGCATTAGATAAATGAGTACAAGGCTAAAAATTCCCAAAGAAAACGTGGTTATGAGTGTGATTTTTTGATTTTTGTTCATAGCTACTCGCGCAACTTTCATGCGTTTATCGGTTTCATTTGGTTCGGGAATTTTACTTAACATCCAAACCGAAAGGAGTAGAACAGGAAGGAATAGTAAACCGGTTGAAAAAGGCATCCAAAATTCAGGAATAGCATAAAAGGAATTATCCATTAAAAACAAAGCGACACTCTTCACAAAACCAGATGACACAATTGCTCCAACGGCTATTCCAGTGGCGATAAGCTCCGTGAATTTTCGTCCTTCTAAAAATGAAAAGACTACTCCCCAAACCATTCCTAGTGGCAAACCATTCAGAAATAGGCAAAGAAATTTATACTGAATTGGAAGAAAGGCGAAAAGTAATAAGGCGAAATGTGCTGTTAAAATCAATTTAATGATCAGCGAAATTCGACTCCTTTTAGACATTTCAGAAATTACTTTGATGCCAATAAATTTGGAAAGCATGTAGCCAATTATTTGACTTATCAACAAAATATCTTTAAGTGGTAAATTGAACCACTCCAAACCTTCATAACTTCCTGCATTAAATGGTTTCCGAAAAGCATACATAGAAGCATAAGTCATAAATGCCGCACTGAATGCCCATAAGAAAAAGGCCAGTCTGTTCTGGAAAAAAGAAGGTTTCAAAACATTGATTTATTTCTCAAAGAACTCAATTCTAAATTGATTTTTGCAATGAATAACAGAAATACAACTATTTATTAATCAATATCTTAAATTGTTTTAACATACCTTTAATCTATCAAAAAGCCCATTCATTGCTGAACAGGCTTTTTTGGTGAAGTAGGTAAAATGATTTAGTATTTAACGACCCTAAAAGTTTGTATTTTTAATGAATTGGTGAGTGTCAAAAGATAGTTCCCCGTTGAAAGTTGTGATAAATCCAATTGCTTTTCAGTTGTTGAAATGACTTCACTGATTATCAATTTTCCTTCAAGGTTATAAATATGAATTTCTGCTTCCAAATTGCTTGACGCCGAAATTGTTATAATTCCGTTAGTTGGATTCGGATACAAGGTAATTGCTAAAGTTTCTTCATTTAAAGAAAGACATTCATCTTCGAACACTTCGATAGAGTCAACCGATTGACAACCATTTGTAGCTGTTGTAGTTACGAAATAAACGCCTGGATTGGAAACGGTAGTAAAAGTTGTATTTGCACCAGTATTCCAAAGGAAAGAATCACCGTTTCCGGTTGAATTGATGATTACTGGAAATGAATAAGTACAAACCGTTACATCGTTTCCTGCGTTAATCGTAGGTGAAGATAAAACTGTAACTGTATGAACGTCATTTCCTATACAGCCATTCTCATCCGCAAAAGTTAAGGAATAGGATCCTGAAGTAGCAACTTGAATGGATTGTGTTGTTTGTTGATTGCTCCAAAGATAATTTGTTCCAGTTGTAGTTGCTTGAGCTGATAGTGTCAATGGTAGTTCGTTTGAACAAACTTGGCTTGCTCCTTGGATGTTTACTATTGGCAAAGCATTTAAGATTACTTCGACACTCGCATTTTTTGTACAACCAAAAGTATTACTTGCTGTAACCGTATAAATTCCAGCTGTTGAAACTTGTGTATTTGGTGTTTGTGCACCTGTATTCCAAACAAATGAAATGGAAGCATCTGTTGATGTTGCTACTAAATTTACTGGAATTGCATCTGCACACACTTCAATTATTGAACCAGCAGAGACGCTTGGCAATGGATTTACAACAACCACTAAACTATCTGAATTTGAACAATTGTTTACGTCAATTCCAACGACTGTGTAGGTTACGGTATCTGCTGCTTGTACAAAATCTACTCCATTTGCAACGTTGTTATTCCAAGAATACGAAACAGCACCTGTAGCCGTTAAAGCGATTGTATCAGTTTCACAAACTGTTAAATTAGTTCCTGCATCAACAGATGGTAAACCTAAAACTACTACTGAAACTTGGGCTGAATTAGAACAACCTGTTGTTGCATCTGTCCCAGTCACTGAATAGCTACTTGTCGAAGCCGTTGTTCCTGTGTTCACAGTTAATGTTGCACCAGTTGTTCCTGTGTTCCAATCATAAGTTGTTGCTCCTGTTGCTGTGAAAGTTACTGGCGTTCCTCCACAAATTGTTTGTGTACTTCCAGCACTAACAGTTGGTAAAGCATTCACTTGAATATTTGAAACAAGAGATGTATCCGAACAAGCTAAAGTTGAATTGTTAACCGCTACTTTGTAAGCACCAGCTTGATTTACAGTTAAAGTTGCTGCTGTTTGATTTGCCAAAACTTGACCATCTTTTATCCATTGGTAAGTTACGTTTGGAATTGCAGTTACTGAAAGTTGTGTGCTTTCACCTTGACAAATCGCAGTTTCAAGCGCCGAAATCGTTGCTCCTGAAGCGACAGCACAACTATTGATTTGATAAATAGATAAGGTTGAACTCACTTCATTCGCTAAGATTAGAATGTCATTTCCATTTGGCGATTGTGCAGCGGGAATGAAAATGATTCCTTCTGCTCCTAAATCTGGGCCACTTGCAGAAGTAGAACGATTGTTGGTATATCCTACAAATACAGGATTCATTGGATTTTCAACATTAAACATCATCACACCACCGATTCTTTCTAAGGAAACGAAAGCATACGGTTTTCCATTGATAACATTTACAGAAACTCCTTCTGGCTCAGGACCTTTGTCATCACTTCTATTTTTCAAAGCTGGTGTTCCAGTTGAATTTGAAGCATTGAAAATTGCTCCGAAAGTTGGATGATTAGAAGTAATTTGTTCAATTAAATCTTTTGAATCCCACACTAATGAACCATCTAATGGATTGAAAATACTGAATGAACGTCCACCCATTACGTGAATTTCATCGTAATCACCATCGTCGTCTGTGTCTCCAGAATATTTCAAGGCATTCAAACGCCCTAAGAATTTGCTATTTCTCAAGATATAAGCATCTGGAAAGGCCGTAGCATCTAAGTTATTAAATGTTGCAGATGAAAATCTATTAGCATCTATAACTGAACCAAATTCTCTTGAATCTCCT
Organism: Bacteroidota bacterium; assembly: GCA_039795265.1. GTDB lineage: Bacteria > Bacteroidota > Bacteroidia > Flavobacteriales_D > Crocinitomicaceae > UBA952. Next base: position 308,306 of record JBDKEM010000034.1, read on the forward strand.
TCGTTTGCTGTAAAGATATACCCTTGATTTCCTATCGTTTTATAAACCATCGCGTCAGGCATAAAAGCTCCTTTGATGGGTAAATCACCTGTAATCAACACACTTCCACTTTGATCAGAAGCATCTAATCCATTTCCAGAACCAGTGGCATACGAACTATAACCCAAAGGATTCAAAGCGGTAATAGTATTCGTTGCCAAATCTATCGTTACCATCGCATTATTTTCTTGAAGTGTTACATAGGCTTTTGTATTATCCTCAGAAACTGCAATGTACTCTGGTTCAAAATCTTGGGCTATACTAGCACTTGTTGTAAACACACGAATCCCTTGTGCTCTTAAAGCTATTTCTTGTCCATTGTAACCTGTGAAACCAACAGTAGTAACGTTTGAATTCGTTAATGAAGCGTAACCAGGAGTTACATCCACAATTGAAACAGAACCTTCTGGATCTAAAGAATAATCAGCATTTGGTTCACCTTCATTAGCTGTCAATACTTTCGTGAAATCTCTATTAAACGTAATCATATCTGGCATTGGACCAACTTCAACTTGACTAATAAAAGTTCCATCTGCATTTAAAAAAACAACTGAACCATTTGCTTGTGGATTGGTATTTTCGATTGCCATAGCAACTACCCCATTGTGAACAGCAACAGAATTGATATTTCCGTACGTTGAAATAGAAATACTATTCAATAAAGATGGATTTGCAGGATTTGAAAAATTAACAATATCTAATTTACCAGCAATACTATTTGCAATGTACAAACGGTCTGTACTTTCGTCAAAAGCAACAATTTCCGCTGAATTTGAGCCTGCTGTTCCATTCGAAAAGCTTGTCAATAATTCAAAATTTAATTCGTTTGTAGCAACCGGCGCTTGGTAATCGTTATCTTTTATGAAGATAATTTGGTAGTTATTTGTTGCTGAAATATTTGCGTTTGTTCCTGACAAAATTTTCACAATGATACGTTCTGCTTTTTCAGCTAAAGCATCGTCAACGATTGTTATTGGTAAATCAAAAACACCATTCGAACTCGCTGGAATTGTTAAGGTATTTGTCCAAGTGAAATCAGAATTTTCGACAGAATTGGAATAAACGGATAAACCAAAAACTAAACCAACGGCAGCTAAATTAGCATTTGCCACAGTAATTGGAACATTGATTGTTCCTACATTTTCGTTTACAACCACAAAATTGGAAGCACTTGCAATAGAAATAGATGGAGAAGAACCAGTTATTGAAACGTTATCAAAACGCCAAGTTCCTGCTGTAGCAATATTTGCTGTATTTGCAGTTTGTCTAAACTCTCCCGTGGTTTGGTAGTGAGCGGCTAAAATTCTAACTCCAAAATTCGCATTATTATTTGCTGCGGTAATTGCTGTAAAATCTACTGAAATACGGCGATATTGGTCTCCAGATGTATTTACTTCAAAACGTCCATCATTGATTGAACCATTACAAAAAGTAGTATTGGCACTTGTCATTGTGAAATTTTGCCAGCTAGTTCCATCTGTTGTATATTGCAAACGAACCGTATTTGTTGCTGTGTTTGACCAACGTTGATCCCACGTAAATTTGATTCCTTGAAAACCAATTGTCGAAGCATTGTATTGAACACCGCTACTTTCGTTTAAAGCTCCAGGATTTGCTGTAAAAGACCAAGCTCCTGGGTTGGTTCCATTTTGTGTACCACATCCGTTATTTGTAGTTGGATGCATTCCCGTCGCTGCATTTGCAATAGTTAAAGAACCAACAATTGCTGAACTTCCTGCACCGATGTCTGCAATTGGACTTGTTGGTTGTCCTGTGATTGCATCGTAATTCCAAACCGCGATATTCGTCTGAGTGAAAGAATAACCACTTAATAGGCTGATTAATAGTGTTAAATAAACTCTTTTGAGAAACATAAATTCTGTCGATTAAAAATTTATGCAAAAGTCAGTTTAAGTCTTTTTAGAAATGTTAGGAGGAAATGACGATTGTATTTAGTTCCTTTTAACCCTTTATGAACGGAAGTTTAAGGGTAATAAAAAAGGCCACTCGAACGAGTGACCTTTTTAATATTGTTAATGAAATCATTTATTTCATGTGACGACCATAACGGTTTTTGAATTTATCGATACGTCCTGCAGTATCCACAAACTGAGCAATACCAGTAAAGAATGGATGAGATTTGTGAGAGATATCCAACTTTACTAATGGATACTCATTTCCGTCTTCCCAAACGATGGTGTCTTTTGTTTCAGTGCAAGAATTACATAAAAATGCGTATTCATTTGACATATCTTTAAATACCACTAAACGGTAATCTGATGGATGGATATCTGCTTTCATAACGAGTTACTTTTCAAAAATGGACTGCAAAAATAGTGTTTATTTTGTTTTGAACAACAAATTTTTAAAAACCGGCGATTTTTTTAAATTGCATCATGGTCATCTTTCAAAACTTCCTGCAACTTTATCGTAATAAGTTGACATGACCCGTTAAGCGCTGACTAATATTATCCATGGTTTTATAGGTGAGCTTCCACACGTAGGTGCCGTCTTGACATTTTTTTCCGTTATAGGTTCCATCCCAGTAGTCATCCGTTGAACGAAGGGTTTGGATCAATTCTCCCCAACGATTATAAATCAAACATTCCATTTCAATAATATTTCCTCCGTAAATCCGAAAATAGTCGTTGACATTATCTCCGTTGGGAATAAAGGTGTTAGGGACATAAACAAAAGTTTCATACTTAATATTCACCCAGGCTTCATTTTTACATCCATTTACATCTGTAAAGTAAACGTAATAGGTGACATTTTGATTAGGGACGGCAATGGGATTCGGACAGTTGGTGCAAGACAGAAACTCTGTTGGATACCACGTATATTGTCCGGGTAGATGCGAATAGGCTTCGAGTTGAACGACGTCATTATAGAACGCATAAACAGTTGGCGTTACAAATAAGGAAGGATATGGATGAACTGTAACTGTAACTTGCGCCGTGTCGTGACAACCAACAGCGTCGGTTCCAACTACGGTAAAGACAGTGGTTTCGAAAGGGCGAACATCGACTTCATTCGGACGCTGTGCAACCACCAAATTAGATGGACTCCAAGCATAACTCACAGCGCCACTAGCCCATAATGTTGCTTTTTCTCCTGAACAAACAACCGTATCGTTTCCAGCGACAATATGCACCTGAATCACTTTAACAAAAACAGAATCGGTTATCGTTCCGCAAGAGTTGGTGACATCAACATAATACCATTTATCTTCTGGAGGATACACAACGGTAAATGGTTGATTAGACACATTCATGTATTCAACAGGGAACCAATTGTAAGCAAAACCACCTGTAGCACCAATTCCAACTTGACTTCCAGAGCACATATAAGTCGTATCTGGAATACCTGAATCGGGAAGTCCTGTAAAGACGCGAATAGTGACAGAACCAGTGGCGGTGCATCCTTCGGGCGTGGTTGCGGTGGCTGTATAATTAATCGTAGTGTCTGGAGTACTTGTAGGGTTACTGATGAAAGCGTTGTCGAGGTAGGTACTCGGTGACCAGCTCACAGTTCCACCAGCGGTCGCCCACAATTGAACACTTTGCCCTAAACAAATATTGGTATCTGGGGCTATAGCAAGCGTATTGACTACGATGGGAACATTGACTGATAAAGTGTTGGATCCACACGTGTCGGTAATTGTCACTGTATAAGTCGTTGTTTGATTAACAGTTGCAATTGGATTTGGAATAGTTGGATCATTCAGTCCCTGTGCGGGCGACCAGGAAAAAGTTCCATTTCCCGTTGCATTAAGCTGAACTGGAGTGCCTGCACAAACTGGATTCGGAGTTTGAGCTGTTCCTGGCGTAAAGCCACCAATTCTTACGCTAACCGTAGTTGAGTCAGGTGAAAAACAACCTTGACTATCAGTTACGACCAATTTGATTTGATAAACACCAGGGGTAGTGTAGGTATGGGAAGGGGATATAGCCGTTGACGAATTGCCATCACCAAACGACCAAGAATACGTGTTTCCGTTAATAGAATTGTTTTCAAATTGAATTGTAGCGGGCGCACATGCGTTCAAGGGTGGAGCTACAATGGCCTTAATTTTGCTCAACTCAAACTTAAAGGTTGCCATGTTACAATTAGAACTCAAGTTATTTGGTGACCAACTTCCGGCTGTTGTTGAGAATCCTGAACTGTTTCCACCACAGCCACCACAAACAGCATGGTAAATTCTTCCCGATTTGTCAAAACGACTTGTACCACCGTCAACATGGTTGTAGCTGCTCGACATCCCTCCCATGAAGGTGGCGTATTTCAACTGAGCGGCATCTTGTGAAAGAACAGCGATGTAAAAATTACTTCCGTTGGTAAATCCTTGAAAAGCGTCGGGAGTTACTTGAAATCCATTAGTCGTTGAACCTGTTGCTTGTCCGTGTCCAGAATTGAGTACACCTCCCCAGCCAGAGAAATAGATGTCATAACAATCGGAAACTAAAAACGCGGTAGGTGAAATTTCAGCATTTCCAGTTCCGGCACCTACCATTGTTGTCCAATTTATAGTACTTAAATCGGAAGAATATTTCCGAATAAATTGTCCAGAATTGGGTCTTCCGTAAACGCCAGGTGACATTGTCCAAGCCCCTTTGGTTTGCCCATAAACATAAACGCGATTGTCAGGATCTGTTTGAACGAAGTAGGTTTGATCGTAATTCCCTAACCCCATGTATGTTCCAGAAAGCAAATTTCCGTTTGGAGCAATTCGAATGGTGTAGCCGTCAGAAATTCCACCGTTAAAGGTGAGGTCCTCGCCGCCTGTGATGTTTAAATTTGGAGAGGTCGTGCCACCCGCTACATACACATTTCCATTTAAGCCGATCGTAATCGAATTTCCTGTTTCTGAACCACTTCCACCAAAAAACGTACTCCAAGCTAAAGTGCTTAATCCTGCATTGAGTTTAAAAATTACGGCATCCTGTCCACCAGAAATCGAATTTTGAAAAGCATTTTGTGTTGGGAAATTATTGGAATATGAAGTACTTGCGACATAAACGTTTTGGTTATTGTCTAAGATGATTTCTCCACGAAATTGGTCGCCATAATTGTATGCTAAAGTACCAATATTCAAGCCGTCAGTACTGTTTCCTCCTACATAAGTTGAGGCTATTAACATGCTTCCTGATGGATTTAAACGAGCGACGTAGATATCTGCTCCGTTGAAGTTGAGTGAGTTTTCTGTAACGTTCGGTCCTCCGTTGAAGGTATTATCAAATGAACTTCCTGCCATTGGGAAATTACTCGATGAGGTGACGCCGTAGATAAACAATTCCCCATTGGGCGCTGCAACAATACTTTGCGGAGTTTCATTCCCACTTCCGCCGATGTAGGTGGAGAAAATTTGTGCATTTCCATTGGCGGTGTATTTCGAAATGGCAACATCTATTGGGAATGAACCGGTTCCAGAATTAAAAGAAACATCATAAGCGCCAATAGTGGTAGGATATCCTGATCCGAAAGAAATACCGCCTCCGAAAAGCCTACCTTGAGCATCAGGTGTGGCAGTAAAACCCCAGTTATCAGCGGTTGATCCAGAAAAAGTCGAAAAAGTCAAACTCGGGTCAATGATTAAAGGAAGGTTGGGGTTGTAGTTAGCCCCCAAGTTGAATGAGACTTCCTTGTTTTTCAACTGAAAGCGACAGGCGATTTTTATTTTTTTTCCCGACTCATTGGTTTGCCAAGCTTTCGGAGCACTTTCTGTAATTGTTCCGTAACGGTGAGAAAGCACCAGATTTCCGTTGTTGTCAATCGCAATTTTATCTGCTCCGTCTAAAGAAAAACGAATGGAATTAACTGACGCATGTGGCTGTATATGAAAGGAATAGGCGATTTGTGCGTTTTTTCCGTCGTAATGTAAATCGACCCCGTCATAAACGTTTTTTTCGATGACTTCTTGGAAACCGTAAACAAAACTTCGCCATTTTTCGGGCTGATTTCCAAGGAGGTAGTTGTGGTAATGTTCGGACGGTTTTTGGTGAACAAATCCGTTGGAAGTTGCACCAATTAATTTTTGTTGGATGGCATGATAGGTAACGGTTCCGTCGTTTTCGTGGTCGTGTTTTTCGTGCTCTCCGTGAGCGTGCTGTAAGGCTCCAGTTAGAAAGAAAGTCATTCCACCTTTTTCGACATACATTTTACCAGCGGAAAGGTCGATGGAATAAGCAATACGGCTGTCCCATTGCCCAGAATTGGGATACATCCACGCAGTTTGCCCCGAAAGGTTTAAACAAAAAAGGAAGGAGAATATGAAAATCAGCAATTTCACGATGTAAAAATACGATAATTTGAGAGGAAGGTTGTGCATGAAAAATTGAAAACCGTAGATTTCGCCCTATGTGGCGAAATTGATACCAATGACGAAATTGATGCAGGATGACGAAATCATTGAACCGATAGTAGAATTTGAATGGTTTGGCGAAGCAAATGAATTATAGAATGTGTTACAATGTTGTGTGAAAATTAAGATGGAAAGAATCAATTCTATTAAGAATAAAATTTCATTTATAATTTCAAAAGTACGATTATAAATAACAGAATATCAAATTAATAAATTCATTAATAATGTTTACAAACTTTAAATTATCATGATAAAATAAAGTAATACTTTAAAATATCATGTTTATTTAATCTTTCATTTTAAAATATCACCTACTTTTGCTGGTATAAAATGTAAGGAATGTTTCAGCGCCAACAAGTATTAGTTGAATCCGAAAACGAAAGTGTATTTTTATGGGGAGCACGTCAAACAGGGAAAAGCACCTTGTTAGACACCTTGTTTCCAAATGCCTTGAAGTTTGATTTATTGTTGTCCGATGTTTATGAACGCTTATTGAAACGACCGCAATATATCCGTGAGGTTATAGTTTCCGATTCCAAAATTAACGTAGTGATTATTGACGAAATCCAACGTCTTCCGGAACTGCTAAACGAAGTACATTGGCTTATTGTTAACCACAAGATTCGATTCATTTTGAGCGGTTCAAGTCCACGGAAAATTATTCGACAAGGAACAAATTTACTCGGTGGTCGTGCGCTTCGATATGAACTTTTTCCGCTTTCATTTTCAGAAATTCCAGACTTTGATATTTTACGGGCGGTAAATAATGGATTATTACCACGTCATTATTTGTCATCGAATCCAAAACGTTTGATTGGCTCCTATATTGATAATTATTTGCGCGATGAAATTGTGTCCGAAGCTAAAATTAGAAATGTGGCGGTATTTGCAAAATTTTTGGAAGCTGCAGCATTCAGTAATGGTGAGATTGTCAATTTTACCAATATCGCAACCGACTGTGGCGTTTCCTCACCAACGATTAAAGAGTATTTTCAGATTTTGCAAGACACCTTGTTAGGACGTTTCATACCTGTTTATCAAAAGAAACCCAAACGACGCGTAATTCAAAGTCCGAAGTTCTATTTTTTCGATATTGGAATTGTGAATCACTTACTCAAGCGTTCAAAAATTGAATGGGGAACAGAATTATTTGGTAACGCTTTCGAACAATTTATCGGAATGGAGTTTTTTGCACATCGCCATTATACGGGAAAGGAATACGCAGTAAGTTATTGGCGAACGGCATCACAAATTGAAGTGGATTTCATTTTGGGTGACCACGAAATTGCTATTGAAGTAAATAGTTCCGACAATATCAGTGAACGACACTTGCGCGGACTCAAGGCTTTCATGGAAGAATATACTGTTCGTCAGGCGATTGTTGTGTGCAACGAACCTATTTCGCGTCAAATGGGCGACGTTTTAGTGTTGCCTTGGAAGCTGTTTTTAGAACGACTTTGGAACGATGAAGTGATTTAAAATAGAAATCAACCATAATTAATTGTAATTTTCAAACTCACATTAAGGTTTGTTTTCACTTCCTTTTCATTAAATAGAACATGGAACTAGTGGCTGAGTCAAATTGAGAGGAAATATCACGAATCTACTTTATTACACAGTTAAACCGTTTCTATAATTTCGAGTAGGTTTAATAACAATCTTTTATAGGTACAAATTCCTTTTTTCGCTGCTAATCGCATAAAAATCACTTAATTTGTTTCTCTCTAAACCGATTAACATGTCCAAACTTTTATCTCTATTAGTCCTTGTTTTCTTTTCAGTTACTGCATTTACGCAAGATTATTCCCGTGTGAAAGTCTTTGCAAATGACCAAGATTTATACCGTCTCGGTCAATTGGGAGTTACTGTCGATCATGGGTTTCACAAGGAAGGTGTTTTCTTTATTTCTGATTTTTCAAGGGCAGAAATCGATATCATGAAACAACATGAATTTGATTATGAAATTCTCATCGAAGACGTACAAGCTTACTATATCGAACGACTTAAAAACCCTGAAATTCCAACGAAAAACACTACTTGTACTTCAACTAATGGAGGCGGAAATTCAAGTTATGCCAACCCAACAACACCTACCAATTTTAACCTTGGAACAATGGGTGGCTATTTGAAATATAATGAAATGCTTGCTGAATTGGATGCAATGGTGGCGCAATTTCCTAACCTTATCACTGCTAAAGCTCCGATTTCCACTTTCGTTACTGCCAATAACCGACCAATTTATCATGTCATCATTTCTGATAATCCTTCTACCGACGAGGCAAATGAACCACGAATCTTATACACCGCAATCCACCACGCCCGCGAACCAATGGCTTTGATGGAAACCATATTTTATATGTGGTATTTATTGGAAAACTATGCTACCAATGACGAGGTGAAATATTTGGTAAACAACACGCAAATGTATTTTGTGCCTTGCTTGAATCCTGATGGATATGTTTACAACGAAACAACCAATCCAAACGGAGGTGGAATGTGGCGAAAAAATCGTCGTAACAACGGAAACAATGTGTTTGGCGTGGACTTGAACCGCAACTATTCTTACGGATGGGGAACAACAGGGACGAGTACAAGTACAAGTAACGACACCTACTGTGGAACTGCGCCTTTCTCTGAGCCAGAAACCCAAGCAATGCGTTGGTTAGTTCAAAATAAACGATTTACGCATGCATTTAATGCGCACACTTATGCTGAAGATATTCTTTTCCCAATCGGAACTACGACCGCTGAGTTTGCACCGCATCACGATTACATGCAAGATTATTCCAACCACATGGTGCAATTCAACGGCTACACCGCGATGAAAAGTTCAGGACTCTATCCAGCATCAGGTGATTCGGACGATTACATGTACAAAGTTGATTTAGGAGTTGGTCAAAAAGACACCATTTTTGCACATACCCCTGAAGTTGGAACTGATTTTTGGCAACCGTCATCAGAAATTATCGCTACTTGCAAGGAAATGCTATTTCCAAATTTGGTTTTGGCGCACCTTTCGCGAAATTACAGTGTAGTAACAGATACCGACGCGTCAGAAATTGGTTCTTTCACTGGAAATTTCAACCATTCCATTAAGCGTTTAGGTCGTGAAGCTGGACCAGTTACAGTATCCATTGAACCTTTGTTAAACGTTGTAAGTGTCGGAAATCCTGTGGTTTACAATTTGAATCAACGGCAACAATTGACAGGGGCGATTTCATATACACTCAATCCTAATCTACAATTCGGTGACTTAGTTAAATACATCTTAAAAACCGACAATGGACTTTGGATAAAACGCGACACGATTGTAAAAACCTTTGGTGTAATTACACTTCAAACGAGTGAAAATGCCACAACAACAACGAATTGGACAGGAAACTGGAGTACTACCACATCGACCTACGTTTCTCCTTCTAGATCGTTTACCGATTCGCCAAGTGGGAATTATGCCAATAATGCAAATACTACCTATTCCTATACTCAAACTATCGACCTTACCAATGCCGTTGCTGCAAAAATCACTTATTATGCTAAATGGGATATTGAAGCAGATTACGACATGGTTCAGTTTCAAGTTTCAACCAACAACGGAACTTCTTGGATTCCACAATGTGGAAATTACACAGTGGGAGGAAGCGGCATTAACGGTTCTGCACAACCTTTGAATCAACCTCTTTATGAAGGTACGCAAACCAATTGGGTGCTCGAAACAATAAATTTAAGTGACTACTTCGGACAACAAATTAAAGTGCGTTTCCTATTGAAAGCGGATAATGCAACACGGAAAGATGGTTTTTATTTCGATGATTTTAAAGTATTCATTAATAACCAAGCCGCTCCACAAGCACCAGTAGCTTCGTTTACACCATCAAGCTCTTCTGTTTGTGCAAGTAACACGATTACTTTCAACGACTTTTCGACAAACATACCTACTTCATGGGCTTGGGATTTTGGTGACGGTTATACGTCCAACCAACAAAACCCAACGCATTCCTATTCTAACCCTGGCACTTATATGGTTACGCTAACGGTGACGAATGCAAATGGTACGGATAACACATCCTCTTCGATAACGGTAAACGCGATTCCTGTTGTTTCATTAACTTCCTCGGATGCAGACAACACCGTTTGTAACAATCAAGGTTTGGTCAATTTAACGGTTAGTCCTGCACAAGCAACGGTAACTGGAAATGGTGTAACAGGACTCAATTTTGATCCGTCCCTTGTATCCATCGGATTACAGTCAATTATGGCAACTTACACCGATCCAAATGGTTGTACTGGAGGATTTGAACTAAATTTGGTCGTTGAAAATTGTTCCGGAATTGCAGGAAACGAGGAGCTTCCTGTGAAATTAATGCCGAATCCAAATAAAGGAAGTTTTGTACTACAAAATGCTGATTTAGCGTCCAACTTCCAAGTGATTGACGGAACAGGAAAAGAGATTTACAAAGGAAAAATTGAGCAATTCAATCAAAATGTTCAGTTGTCTAATGCGTCACAAGGTGTTTATTTTATTGCTTTTGAATTCAACGGAATTGCAAGAAAAATAAAGTTTGTGGTGCTTTAAACGCCAATTAATCGCTCTTTAAATTGGACATACAACTGAATGAACAATTCCAAAATGGTGATTTCGTAAAGTCAACTTTGGATCAGATTGAAAAAGATTTCCGTTTGTGTGGTCTTGATTTTTGCTTTTCTAATCGGGAAGTCAATCAGGATAATTACCTAATAGAATTGTCCACCGAATTGCAAAAATTGTCGGGAGAACAGTTGTTTCAGTTCTTGTATATTTTGGACATTACGCCTCAGAAATTGATGGAGACAACTGATGGAAATGATTTTTTATGGATGGCAAAACTGGTGGTTGAACGCGCAGCAAAAAAAGTGTATTTACGGCGATTTTATAGCTCCTAACCCAATTTAATAATGTCCTAAAGCAAAGCATTATTCCGCTGTCCGCCGCGGCGGAAACAACGATTTACTTCATATTCCTTTTTCGATTTTCCGCCGCGGCGGACCGATAAATCTTCAAAAGTAATGTTCGTAACTCATTGTTTCTGAGCGGTCTGACCGCGAAGCAGCGATGCAATCAATCCAATTTTATAAATCGAACTCAGGTTGTCAATTCATGTTTCAATTGCCCAGGATTTTCAATGCCAATTTTAGGATGTTTTTCTAAATCGTCGATAATAGCTTCTATTTTTTGCAAGTCTATTTTTCTTCCCGAATGCTTAGTCGTTTTTAAACACTTGTTCGCAGTAGAAAGATTCAAAATTGATATTACATTTGTAACTCATGGTGTTGCAGATATTTTTACCGCTTTTTTATTTCCTGATTTTTCTGTTTTTAATTCAGCGGTTGAACTTTTTTAAAGAAGCTGGATTTTCTGCACGGTCACTTCAATTGGCTTTTACATTGAAAGCTTTAAGTGGCTTGGTTATCTTTTTATTATATACTTATTACTATCCCAATCGTTTAGAGGCAGACACGTTCAAGTATTTCGACGACAGCAAACCTTTGTACAACGCACTTTGGAACCGACCGGGTGATTTTTTCAAAATGATGTTCGGATACCAATGTGAGAACCAGTATTTTTTCGAAGAATATTACACAAAAATGTACAATTGGTACCGTTCCTACGACAACGGTTTGATCAATGACAATCGGTTGGTAATACGCGTTAACGCGATTTTTCGTTTGTTTTCATTTGGTAATTATCACGTTCATAGTCTATTTATGAATTTCTTGTGCTTACTCGGTTCGTACCGATTGGCGCAGTTGTTTTATGTGATTTCAGAGAGTAAATGGCGTTCGTATTTCGCAGTTTTCTTGTTGCCTTCATTTGTGTTTTGGAGTTCGGGAATTTTGAAAGAAGCGATTCTGATTTTTGCGTTAGGCATTTTTTCTTGGCAATTTTATCAGTTGATGAAAGGATCGCGTTCTATTGTTTATTACGTGAGTTTACCTGTACTTTTTTTGGTGTTGGTAGCGATGAAAATGTACGTTTTTGTGGCACTGTTTCCAGCTTTAATTGCTTGGCGTTTGTCGGTAAATAGAAAGCGAACTATTGCCATTTTTATAGGTGTATTTGCGTTTTTTGTTGGAATGGGGCTACTCGCGGCACAATTAAATCCCAAGTACGATTTCATTCACATCATGGCGGATAAACAACACGATTTCATTCGTTTAGCTGAAGCTTTAGATGCCAAAAGTGCTATCCCAATGTCGTATTTGGATTATTCACTATGGTCGTTTTTAAAAGCCACACCTGACGCTTTATTGACTTGTTTTACACGACCTTGGCCAACTGAATTGAAAAGTGTACTGTTCCTTCCTCCGCTTTTTGAGAATGCTTTGTTGCTCGGAATCATTGGTTTAGCCTTGTTTTATCGGAAGAAAATCACGCCAAATCAATGGAAGTTTTTAGTGTTCTCCATCGCGTTTTCAGTGGTACTTTTTGCGATTATCGGTTTGACAACGCCCATTTTAGGTGCGGTGGTTCGCTATAAAATACCGGCATTACCGTTTTTGGTGATTTCAGGTTTGTTGCTTTTGGACAGTGAAAAATTACCCGTTTGGGTGAAAAACAATACGTGGTTACGATGGATAAATACGCATTTATAACGGGTGCAAGTTCTGGATTTGGAGCGGCATGTGCTCGCATTTTAGCACAAAATGGCTATTCCTTGATTTTGATGGCGCGACGTGAAGATCGGTTAATTGAATTAAAAAACGAATTGGAATCAGAAAACGTAGCGATTCACTTATTAGTGGGTGATGTGCGGAATGAAATTGAGGTGAACCAGTTAGTGGATTCCCTCCCAGATTCTGTAAAAAACTCGATTTGGATTTTGATTAACAATGCTGGTTTAGCTGTTGGTCGTGACCCAATTGATAAAGGACTTTCAGACGATTGGGAACGTATGATTGATACCAATGTAAAAGGACTTTTGTATGTCACTAAAGCTGTTGTTCCATTTTTAAAGTTGCACGTTGGAAGTCATATTGTCAACCTCGGAAGTATTGCCGGAAAAGAAGTTTATCCAGGTGGAAATGTTTACTGCGCGACCAAACATGCTGTTGATGCGCTTTCTCGTTCGATGCGAATTGATTTGGTACAGTACGGAATAAAGGTGACGAATATCGCACCTGGGGCCGCGGATACAGAGTTTTCTTTAGTTCGCTTCAAAGGAGATGCAACTACCGCAAGTGCTGTATATGATGGGTTTACGCCTTTGTACGCCGAAGATATTGCGGAATCGATTTGGTTTGTGTTGAGTCGTCCAGCGCATGTAACGATCAACGATTTAGTGGTAATGCCTACAGCACAAGCCAGTGCGACGGTGTTTTATAAGGATTAATTTAAAAAACGAAGATTATCTAAGAGATGAATTTCAATTGATGTTTTTGTAAAAAGATAATTTCTCTATACAACACTCCCATTTTCATTAAAGCTTACCATCCAGTTGATCCCGAAAGCATCAGTACACATGCCAAAATAGTCGCCCCAAAACATCAATTCCATGGCTTGGAGTACGGTTCCATTTTTAGAAAGAGACGCGAAGTATGCATCTGCTTGTTCTTTCGAATTGGTTGTAACTGAAATCGTGAAGTTATTTCCAACTTTGAAATTTTCAGAAGTGTTTTCGTGAATGTCACTTCCCATCAAAATGGTTTCCTTGCTTATCGGTAATCCAACATGCATCACACGATTTGCCTCTCCTTCTGACACTGTGATTCCTTCTGATTGAAATTCACCAAAACGGCTGAAATAAGAGAACTCTCCCCCGAAAACGGAACGATAAAAGTTGAAGGCAGCTTCACAGTTTCCGTCGAAGTTGAGGTAAACATTTACGGTGGTCATCGAATATATTTTAAAGGATGAAAATGGCTAATAGAAAAAACAAAAGGGAGGCAAAAAAAGTAGCCAATGCAACCGGTTTCAATTCTTTGTCAAATTCTTTGTGATCCGAAATTTGCTTCACTTTCAATAAGTGCAGTAAAAGGATTCCTACAGGAAAAAGTGGTAGGAAAAACAGAAAACTACCCGTTAATTTTCCAAGCAAAAGACAAAAGATTAACCAAACCACGATTCCACTTGAAACGAGAAAAAAGTGGTAGAAACGTGCGCTTTTTATACCCAATTTTACTACCAACGTGTTCTTTCCTGAAGCGCGATCATTTTCCATGTCACGCATGTTGTTCAAATTCAAAACCGCCATACTCCATACACCAATTGAATAAGCAGGAAGCACTGGCAACCACTCAAATTCAAATCCATAAAGGGAGAAAACACCGAGAACGCTTACCAAACCGAAGAACAAAAATACCATGATGTCACCTAAACCGCGATAACCATAAGCCGATTTCCCGACGGTGTAAGTAATGGCCGCAACAACACAAAGAACGGCAAGTCCAACATAGAAATAAAGGAGTTTTGGGGTTAAATTGTCCTTGGAAAAATAGATGAGTGCTCCAGCAGAAAGCAAGGAAAGAATGGAAAACAAAATGACCGCAAATTGCATTTGTTTTGGCGAAATCGCACCAGATTGAACTGCTCGTTCTGGACCTAATCGGTTTTGATTATCAGTTCCTTTTAAACCGTCTCCAAGGTCGTTGGCTAAATTAGAAACGAGTTGAAAAAGCACGGTTGTTAAAATTGAAAAAGTAAAAATGGTCCAAAAAAGACTTTCTTGAATTTCATTTTCTGACGCAACGAGTAACATTTTAGCCAAACCTGAACCTGCAAGAATTCCTGAAATGGAAAGAGGTAGGGTGCGCAAACGAAAAGCGGCTATCCAAGCGGGAATGTTCATGGTGCAAAGGTAATATTGATTTTTGATGGAAGGCCCGCCGCGGCGGATTAGTATTTTAGGACTCCGCCGTGGCGGAAGGATGTTAAGACTTGGGGTTAGGGTGTTTTGAAGGAAATGCTTTTGGGTCAATAAAAACAAAAAAAAGCGCGATTGCTCGCGCTTTATGAACTAAATCTAATGACAAAAGTCAGGAGACTAATTTTCAGCTTTTAAGAAATCACTGAATGGTAAGATTATCGGCTTTTGAATTTTTGCTTTACTCAAAACTGTTGTTGCCGCAGGAATTTGTTTCTTGTTCAAGGCTTCAAATTTTGCTTTTGCAGCATCAAACTGCTTTTTCAACATCGCAATATTTTCCAATTGAGTGGAGGACGGAGCGCCATAATACGAAGCGATTGTGCTGTAAATATCTCCCAATTTTTCGCGTAATTGTGGTTCACCAGCACCAACATAATTATCTCCTTTAGTTATAACCAATCCATCACGAAGGGCATCCAATTCTTGATTTAAGTCCGAAATTGCTTTGTTTGGTGCTGAATTTTGAAGTGAGAATTGATCGATAGCTGCATCCCATTGGTCGATTTGATAAACGAGATACGCCAATTCTTGTGTGAAATCAAACAATTGCTTGGTCACTTCTTGCTGTTTTGTTCTTTCTTCCAATGAGAATGGCGATTTCGGATCGTATTTCACTTCGATTTCTTGTTCAAAAACTTCTGTTCCTTTCGTAATGCGAACGACGTATTTACCCGCTTTCACTCGTGGAGCAAATCCAGCTTGGAAGGCCAACGTTTTACCTTTGGCTACTTTTGGCGCTTGCCCGTTGAAACCCCATTCTACAATGTTGATTCCTTTTTGCTTCCCTGGTTGAAGCGTTGCCACCAAATTTCCTGCTTTGTCCACTATTTCCATCGACATTTTACCGAAAGTATGACGTTTTGAAAGCACGTATTTAATTTGGAAATTCGTAGAAGGATTGTCACCTACAAATTGAACTTCAGAGCTTGTACCACCAAAGGAACTTTTCTCTGTCATTACTTTTGGACTCGTTGGAATGAATTGTAAATTTTTACTCAAAACTTCTGCTTTTAACTCGCGCAAAGGTGAAATGTCGTCAATGATGATAATTCCTCTACCATGAGTTGCCGCGATTAGGTCATTAGTAATTGGATGCATTTCCAAATAATGAACGGCAACCGCTGGAAAGTTATTTTCAAATTTGGACCAATTTAATCCTCCGTTTAAAGTCACGAATAGTCCAGTTTCAGCACCTGCGAACAACAAATCTGGATTTTTATAATCCTCTTGTAAACTTCTGACAAACATGGGAATATCTTTTGTGGCAATCGATTTCCAAGTCTGCCCGAAATCACTTGTTTTATAGATATAGGCTTGATAATCGTTTTGAGCATGTCCATCAAAAACAGCATAAGCTATACCTTCTCCATAGATACTCGCTTCGATATGGTAACACCACGTATTTTTCGGAAGTCCTGAAATATTCGCTGTCACATTAGTCCAATTTTTACCGCCATCTCGGGTAACTTGCACATTTCCGTCATCGGTTCCAACCCAAATGACTTGTTCATTTCGTGGGGATTCCGCAATGGTGAAAATGGTACAATGATTCTCAGCGCCTGAATTATCGGCAGACAAACCTCCTGAATTGGACGCGTTTTGCTTGTTTGGATCGTTGGTGGTTAAATCGGGAGAGATTTTTGTCCACGAATCACCCATGTCGTTGGAAACATGTAAAAATTGACTTCCTGCATATAAACGGTCTGGATTGTAGCGACTTGTGGTAAAGGCAGCATTCCAATTAAAGCGCAATTTTGGATCATTTCCGATAGGGTAGGGCTTAATCACTTTTAATTGTTGGTCTTGGGTGTTGAAACGCCAAATGGCATCTGCTCCTTGCATTTCGGAGTAAACGATGTGCGGTTTTGTTGGGTGCGGATAAACACGGAATCCATCACCTGCGCCCACCAATTCCCAGTCGCGTGCTTCCACTCCACCGGGTGACGCAGAAGGGCCGAACCATGAATTGTTATCCTGTAATCCACCAAAAACATAATATGGATCACGGTTATCAATGCTCACGTGATAAAATTGACTTAAGGGTAAATTCTCAATGATTTCCATGGTTGTTCCGCCATTAAATGAACGGTACAATCCACCATCCGTAGCGACGAACAATTTATCCGAATCTTTGGGGTCGAACGCAATGTCGTGAATATCAGAGTGCATGGCTCCTAGGTTTTTGAAGGTTTTTCCACCATCGCGACTGATTGAACCAAAAAGTCCAGCTTTTGCAATTATATCCGGATTTTTAGGGTCAACGGTAATGCGTGAGAAATAAAAGGGACGAACGGTTAACCCGAAGTCGCCACACAAAAATTGCCACGAATTGCCACCGTCTTCTGAACGGTACAAGCCTTTTTCTTCTGCTTTTTCCGCTTCGACAACCGCGTAAAGCACATTCGTTTTGCTCGGAGAAATTGCCAATGCGATGCGCCCTAATTGCCCGTTAGGAATGCCTTTATGAATTTTGTTCCAAGTCGCTCCACCGTCAGTAGATTTATAAATTGCCGAATTATTTCCACCTGAACTAAAGGAATATGCGGTGCGACGAAATTCCCAAAAAGAAGCGTAAAGTGTATTCGGATTATTGGGATCAATTATCAAATCAGAACAACCCGTTTTTGCATTGACAAATAAGATCTTCGTCCAAGTCTTACCGCCATCGGTGGTTTTAAAAACGCCTCTTTCTTCACTGTCTCCCCATAACGCGCCGAGAACGCCAACATAAACCACATTGGAATTTTCAGGATGAATTTGAATGGAAGCAATGCGGTCCGATTTCGCTAAGCCCATGTTTGTCCATGACTTACCACCGTCGGTAGTCTTGTAAATCCCATCTCCCATTGAAACAGAATTTCGTGTCCACGTTTCGCCAGTTCCCACCCAAACGGTGTTGTCAGGATCACGCGGGTCGATTTTCACCGTACCAATGGATTGACAATATTTATCAAAAATGGAATTAAAACGAACCCCGCCATCCACCGATTTCCAAACACCACCACCGGCTGTTCCAATGTAAACAACGCGTGAATTGGTAGGGTGCATTTCGACATCCGAAACACGACCACTCATTAACGCCGGACCAATATGACGTGCTTTTAAATCACCGAACCATTCGCCAGCAACCAGTTGATTCTGAGCATTGGAAGCTGAACTCCAAATGAGTAAACTCCCAACAATAAACAATAAACGATTCATAACGAATTATTTAGGGAACTTGAAAAGTTTGGTATCAATGCTTGTATTCAATTCAATTTTATCAAAAGTGATCGTTTGCGACGCACCATCCTTTACTCCACTAATCATCGAATAAGCAATATACACTCCATTTACTTCTTGATAATCACTGTATTTTGTTTGTGCTAATTTTCCTTTCATTTCACCCGAAGTCATTTCTGATTCTACCATTAAAATTGCAAACGACTCTTTGTCAACATAGTAATATTCAATATTCGCTTCTTCTTTCCCTTCCACTAAATGTGTTTTTTTGTCTAACTTGAGTTTAAAACAATCAACACCATCTACCTTCTCTTCGCCGACTAATTCTACCTTATAGCCCAATTTTGCTGCTGAAAATAAAGCGTTTGGAAATTCTTTCGCACTTCTTTTCATATTCTCCGTTTCGTCTTTTTCTGCTTTTTCCGCTTTTTGGGTCATAAAATTGGTGCTCCAAAGCGTAGTTCCATCAAAAACATTTTGAAAAATATTTTGACCTTGAAAGTTGATTTTAGTGTAGGTTTTTCCATCGTTCATGGACACCACCTCAATTGGAATTTTCATTCCACCACCTGCATCAACATTGGCGGACATTTTCATGTTTTGCACTGTATTCCACTTATCTCCACCCACAGCGGAATAAGCATTTTTTACGATTTCGTCAGCAGTTTGCGCATGCGATAAGGCACTTGTTAGTAAAAGTGCAAATGAGATAAATAGATGTTTCATTTTTTAAGTATTAATACCCGAAATTAGTTTTTTAATAGGGACGTTTGATACTAAAATGAGTTACAGCTTGTTTCAACGTTTAAGTGGCAATTTTTCGGGATGAAGTCAAACTTTACCTACTTTTGAACATGCAATTTTTTCTTAATTCACGCGAATTTATTGAAACGAACGAACCGTTGGACATTTCACTTTCATTGACCAACTTGCCAGACAATGTAAGGGCCTGGTATGTGGAAGCTCCAGAATTTAAAGTAGTTCGAGCGAATGGATTTGTAGGGTCGGTAGCGGAAGGAGGTTCAACAAATTTCCGTGATGTGTTCTTTAATCCACACGGTCATGGTACGCATACAGAATGTTGTGGTCATATCACTCCCGAAGTTTTTTCTATCAATCAGCGATTAAAGACGTATTTCTTTCGCGCGAAATTAATCTCCGTAGAACCTGAAATTACTGCGAATGGCGACCGTGTTGTTTTTGCTCGCCAATTGGAAAGCAAACTTGCGGATTTTGAAGGCGAAGCTTTGGTTATCCGAACGTTGCCGAATGGGGAAGGGAAGCTGCATAAAAACTATTCCGCTACCAATCCACCTTATTTGGATTTGTCACTCATTCCACTGATTGAAGCTCATGGAATTCAGCATTTGTTGGTAGATACACCGAGTGTGGATAGGGAGTCGGACGGTGGGAAATTGGCCTTTCATCATGCGTTTTGGAATGTTCCTGAGAATCCCAATTTTAAGACGATTACGGAATTGGTTTTTGTGAACAATACTATTGCCGATGGCGAGTACATTTTGGAAATGCAAATTGCGCCATTTGAGAACGATGCTAGTCCGAGTAGGCCAGTTTTGTACGCGATTCAACAGAAGAAATAATTTCGACTTTAAATAAAAAAAGGTTGACCGAAACAGCCAACCTTTCATGTTGAAACATAAGACCGTTTCAAAAGACATTAATCGAGGCTCTTTAAAAATTTAATCCCGGAGTTAACCATTGTTAATGAGGATGTTAAATTTTTGAAGTAACGATGAGTAATGTGTTTTTCAACGGTCGTAGATTGAATTATTACGCCTTCACAAACTGTAACTCAGCCAACAAAGTCACTTCATCACCCACTACGATACTGCCAGCTTCTGTTACAGCACTCCACTGCAATCCAAATTCACTTCTTTTTATTTTTCCTTCGATAGAGAAACCCACTTTAGTTTGTCCATACGGATCAACTGCTACACCTGAAAAATCCGCTTTTAAATTCACTTCTTTTTTTACGCCGCGGATTTCCATTTCACCTACGATTTCGAAATTTCCGTCGCCTTTATTGACTGCGTTTGTAGAAACGAATTTTAACTCAGGATAATTTGCTTCGTCAAAAAAGTCAGGAGATTTTAAATGTCCGTCGCGATCTGCAACACCTGTGTTGATACTTGCAATTTTCGCTGAAAAAGCAAATTTTGCTCCTTCGAAAGAATCGTCGTTTGTTTCAGCGGAAGCATCGAATTCAGCAAAGTTTCCACGAACGTTCGAAATCATCATGTGACGAACTTTAAAACCTACTTCACTGTGTAGGTTGTCTATTTTCCAATTTATTGCCATAACCTTTAATTATTTTTTTTGACAAAGGTAAGCGCGCGATTTCGGCGAGGACATTGACCTGAGTTAAGAGAATTTTGATCGAATTAAAATCTTGTAAAAAAATTGGGTTTTTCGTTGGAATCACTCACCCGCATTACGCGGATGAAAGGTCAAAATTGCATCGCGTAGAAAGCGTTGGTCGAGGTGCGTATAAATCTCGGTTGTGGTAATGGATTCGTGTCCGAGCATGTCTTGAATGGCGCGTAAATTAGCACCACCTTCTACCAAGTGGGTCGCGAAACTGTGTCGAAAAGTATGCGGTGAAATGTTCTTCTTTAGCCCGATGTCGTTCGCGAGGTTTTTGATAATTGTGAACACCATCACGCGGGTCAAAGGCGCACCACGGCGGTTCAGGAAAACAATATTCTCACTTCCTTTTACAATCGTTTGGTGGTTTCTTGTTGCCATACAATACGTTGCAATTTCCTTTTCAACTGTTGGTGAAACGGGCACCAAGCGTTCCTTGTTTCCTTTTCCGATGACGCGAATGAAACCTTCCTCGAAAAATAAATCCGAAAAACGCAAGCTTATCAGTTCAGAAACACGCAGCCCACAACTGTAAAGGGTTTCGAGCATGGCTTTGTTACGATGTCCCTCTGCTTTTGACAAGTCGATAGCGCCAATTAAAGCATCAATTTCTTCCACCGTCAAAACCTCCGGAAGTTTCAAACCAATTTTAGGCTGCTCCAACAATTCAGCAGGGTCATGATGGGTCCTATTGTCCACAATCAAAAATCCATAAAATTGTTTGATTCCTGAAATGATGCGTCCTTGTGAACGTGGACTTAACCCTAAATCGTACAACACGGCTACGAATTCCTTCAAATCTTCGTAGGTCACCTCAAGCGCACTTTTATTTTTGTCGGTAGCAAAATTTTTCAATTTCATTAAATCTTGTTGGTAGGCCAGAATCGAATTTTCAGCCAGCCCTTTTTCTATTTTCAGAAACGAAACAAAATCCTTAATATCGCGCTCCCAACTCATTGTATGCACATTCTAATTATCAACGGTCCAAATTTAAACCTACTCGGTAAAAGGGAGACAAAAATTTATGGAGATGTTTCATTTGAGGAATACCTTGAAACCTTGCAACAAAAATTTCCTCATTTTACGATAGATGTTTATCAAAGTAATTTGGAAGGTGAAATTATCACTTGCCTCCAATCCGAATTATACGACGGATATGTGTTAAATGCCGGAGGATACACGCACACAAGTGTTGCAATTCGGGATTGTATCGCAGCGATTTCCACCCCTGTTGTTGAAGTACACATTTCCAATATTGCTGCCCGTGAAAGCTTTCGGCATGAGTCCTTGTTATCTCCTGTTTGTGTTGGCTGTGTTTTTGGTTTCGGGATGAAAAGTTACGAGTTAGCGTTGCAGTATTTTTTATTGACTGCGTAAATAGCTAGCTTTTGAGGTTCATTTTTACTGTTTCAGAACTGAATGAATCTTTATTTTATAGTTTTGATAATCAATGACAAGTGTCTCGTTTCATACGTGTTTTTAAAACATGTATAATTTTTTTTAATAAGTTCTTTTCGTTAGTGTCAAAATTTTTTTGACCTTTGCGTCACGAATCACAAAAGGTGTTTCGAATTTATATAGAATGTGGTTAGAGACAGGCTCAACGATCCACTAGCAACCAACTGTAAGTATCGTGTTTTACGATATTGGAAAATCGGTGCTAAATCCTGATTCCTTTTAGGAAGAATATAAAAACGAAAAGAAATGAAGAGTTTAAACATTATTCGAAACATCTCACAATTACAACTTATTTCGTTGGAAGTAACTACTTCATCTATGCATTGCTGCTGTTGTTGCTGTAGCATGCGCTTCTAGTATTCCCTTTCATAGGCTTTATTAAAGATGGCGCAATTATCTTGGGCCCGGGATAATAATGTCATCATTTTCAGCAATATTTTTTTAATCCTTAAATTTTATTAAAATGTCAACTAAAACGTATCATTACGAAACATTACAGCTACATGCTGGTCAAGAAGTCGATTCTGCAACAGGTGCACGTGCTGTACCGATTTATCAAACATCATCCTATGTTTTTGAAAATTCAGAACATGCTGCTAATCTCTTTGGATTAAGGCAATTTGGTAACATCTACACTAGGATTATGAATCCAACTACGGATGTTTTTGAAAAAAGAGTTGCAGCATTGGAAGGAGGTGTAGCTGCGGTGGCTGTTTCCTCTGGACAGGCAGCACAATTTTTGGCGCTTAATAACATACTTCAGTCAGGGGATAATTTTGTTTCTAGTTCTCACTTGTATGGAGGAACATACAATCAATTTAAAGTTGCTTTTAAACGATTAGGAATTGAAGTTCGATTCGCTAATGGAGTAGATCCAAACTCAATTGAAGCATTAATCAATGAGAAAACAAAAGCAATTTATGTTGAAGCAATAGGTAATCCAGAATTTAGTGTGGCCAATTTTGAGGCAATTTCCTCTATTGCGAAAAAATTCGATTTACCATTGGTGGTCGATAATACTTTTGGTGCGGCAGGTTACATCTTCAAACCGATAGATTTTGGTGCAGATATTGTCGTAGCTTCTGCCACAAAATGGATTGGAGGTCATGGAAATAGCATTGGTGGTATCGTTGTAGATGCTGGACGATACAATTGGGGAAATGGTAAGTTTCCACAGTTCTCTGAGCCCTCTGAAGGATATCATGGATTAAATTTTTGGGAGGTATTTGGAAGTCAAGGTCCTTTTGGAAATATTGCATTCTCTATTCGTTTACGTGTTGAAGGATTGCGAGATTTTGGTCCAAGTTTATCTCCTTTCAATTCTTTCTTATTGTTGCAAGGGATTGAGACATTATCGCTAAGGGTGCAACGTACCATTGATAACGCTTTAGAAATCGCCCAATGGCTAGAAAATCATCCTCAGGTTGAATACGTAAATTATCCAGGTCTGCCATCTTCGAAGTACTATGGGTTCGCAAAAAGATATTTCGCTAATGGTTTTGGTGGAGTTCTGAGCTTCAAAATCAAAGGAGATGTAAAAAAGGCAGATGAATTTATCAATAGCCTGAGTTTGATTTCACACTTAGCGAATGTTGGAGATGCTAAATCATTGATTATTCATCCAAGTGCAACGACCCATGAACAGTTGACTTCAGAAGAACAAGCCTCAGCTGGAGTGGTTCCAGGTTTGTTAAGGTTATCCGTTGGAATAGAGCATATTGACGATATAAAATCTGATCTTTCTGACGCGTTTGAAAAGATTATTAATTAAAAAAAAGGCGCTCTTGTATAGCACTAAGAGCGCTTGATGAAAAAATTATGGAAAAGCACTATTTAAAAATTTCATCTTTTCCTTTGGAAAGTGGAATACTATTGAAAAATGTGGAGGTTGAGTATCATTTATATGGAAAAAAATCCTCTAATAAAACAATTTGGATTTGCCATGCCTTAACAGCGAACAGTGATCCTTTCGAATGGTGGCCAAATATCTGTGGAAATTCTGGATTTTATAATCCAAAAGATCATTTTATTGTATGCGCCAATATTCTTGGTTCATGTTATGGTACCACAGGGCCACTTTCCAAGGATGAAAATGGAGACGTTTATTTTGACGAATTTCCGACGATTACAATACGTGATATGGCTAATTTACATGAACAATTGCGACTACATTTACAAATCGATAGCATACATACTTTAATTGGTGCTTCTTTGGGTGGACAGCAGGCTTTAGAATGGGCTATTTTACAGCCAAAAGTTTTTGAACGGTTAATTTTAATTGCTACCAACGCCAGGCATTCACCCTATGGAATCGCATTTAATGAAAGTCAACGGCTAGCAATTGAGGCAGATACCACTTATTATTCAAAAACCATCAATGGAGGTAGAAGTGGTTTAATAGCAGCCAGGAGTATTGCACTGTTAAGTTATCGTTCTTACAATGGCTATTTATATACACAAGAAGAATCAGATTTTGATAAAATCAATCAGTTTAAAGCAGCTCATTATCAACGTTATCAGGGAGTTAAATTGGCAGATAGATTTAATGCTTATTCTTATGTCACTTTGACCAAAGCGATGGATACACATAATGTAGCCCGAGGTCGAGGAAGTTTTTCAATTGCGCTTGGGAGAATTCAAGCGAAAACGTTAATTATTGGGATAACTTCTGACCAATTATTCCCTATTTCAGAACAATTGTTTCTATATCGAAACATTGAAGATTCAGAATTCCGAACGATAAATTCTTCTTTTGGACATGACGGGTTTCTTATTGAATACGAGGCAATTATAGAGCATATTTCAAATTTTTATCAACTGGATTCAAGTAAGAAAAACATTTTAAAACCACCATTCCAAGAGTATTTATTTACCGCTTAAACAAAAAAAAATGTCAAAATTAAAACTAGGTCTTTTCGGTTTTGGTTGTGTTGGTTCAGGACTTTATGAAGTTTTGTCTCAATCCAAATTTACTGGCGCTGAACTTATTAAGATAGTTGTGAAAAATAAAGACAAACAACGAAAGCCAATTTTAGTTCCCTTTTCTTATAATCCAAATGAAATATTAGAGGATGATGAGATTAATGTGGTTATCGAACTAATAAATGATAGCTCTGAGGCTTATAGAATAATAAAAGCAGCGTTGATACGCAAAAAGCACGTTGTAACCGCCAATAAGAAAGTTTTATCTGAACATCTCGATGAACTCATTCAATTGGCACAACAAAATGGTGTTTCTTTACTTTACGAGGCTGCCGTGGCTGGTTCTATTCCAATTATTCGGAATTTAGAGGAATATTATAACAATGATTCTTTAACATCTATTGATGGCATTCTTAATGGAACAACTAATTACATTCTTAGTCAAGTAAATGATGGTAAAGATTATCAAACAGCATTAAAGTTAGCACAGGATGAAGGCTTTGCAGAAAGTAATCCAACTTTGGATATTCATGGTTTTGACGCAGCCTACAAGCTTACTCTTTTAATTAAACATGCTTTTGGTTTGACAATTCAAATCAACCAAGTTTTAACCGTTGGAATTCAAAAAATCAATAAAGAAGATTTGAATTATTCTAATGAAAAAAAGTATAAAGTCAAATTGGTCGCTCGGGCTTTTAAAGATAATGGTAAGTTGTTTGCATTTGTTGCTCCTCATTTTACTTCTAGCAATCAGAATCTGTTTAATGTTGAAAATGAATTTAACGCCATATCCGTTCAAGCATCATTTGCTGACAAACAACTTTTTTATGGAAAAGGTGCTGGAAGTTTACCCACTGCAAGTGCGGTTTTATCGGATGTTTCCTCTTTGTTATATGACTATAAATACGAATACAAGAAAACAAATGATTCTAATTTGGTATTCTCGGATGATCGGTTTGTTAAAATTTATTTGGGGTCAGAAGACGTTAATAATTTATCTAAGATTAGATTTTATAACTCAGATGAGTTTTACGTTTCCAAAAATTATTCCTTCCGAATCGGAATCGTACGATTAACGGATTTAATAAAAATCGATTGGAACAAGCAAAATGATGTTTCTTTAATCTTGTTTTCTGACCTTTTCGATGAAAATTTGGACTCAAAGCAGCTAACAAATTTTGAATTTCTGAATCGAAACTCAAATTATTCGATACACTAATTTTCGGTACAATTATTTCTGTTTAATAGAATTGAGCGGTCAGAATTTACTTGATTGGTTCTGCTGACTACGTTGTATTTAATCAAATCGTGGTCAGCAGGCTTTAGACTACAAAACACGAAATCTCCGTAGATACACGCACACAAGTGTTGCAATTCGGGATTGTATCGCAGCGATTTCCACCCCTGTTGTTGAAGTACACATTTCCAATATTGCCGCTCGTGAAAGCTTTCGGCATGAGTCCTTATTATCTCCTGTTTGTGTTGGCTGTGTTTTTGGTTTCGGGATGAAAAGTTACGAGTTAGCGTTGCAGTATTTTTTATTGATTTAGTCACCGGTCTTAATTTAATTGGATTGATTGCTGAGTTGCGTTTTTTGTCAATATGAGCCATTACAAACCAATCACTGACAGGTTTCTTGTTTTTTTTAATTGATATAATTAGAATTCTGTGTAAATTCAGGTAAAATTTAGCTCAAAATGGAAATTAATCAGGTCGCAGAATTGGTGGAAAAATACGTGCAAACCACGCAATTACCCATCTTTTTGACAGGAAAGGCAGGAACGGGAAAAACAACTTTACTTCGGAAAATCGTTGCAGAAACACACAAAAAGAAAGCCATTATTGCACCTACAGGAATTGCGGCACTAAACGCGGGTGGTGTAACTATCCACTCGTTTTTTCAGTTGCCATTCGGAAGTTTTTTACCCACTTTTGAACCTGTTTCTACCACAGAATTAAAAGTAGAAACACGTGCGACTTTAAAGCGCCATTTTCGGATGAACAAGCGACGTTTGCAGCTCATTCGTCAATTGGAATTGCTCATTATTGATGAGGTTTCGATGTTACGAGCTGATTTATTGGATGCAATTGACTTTGTTTTGCGTAGCATCAGAAATAAAAATGTGCCTTTTGGAGGTGTCCAACTTTTGTTTATTGGCGATTTATATCAGCTTCCACCGGTCTATAAATCAACGGAATGGGAATTCTTGAAACGTTTCTATAGTGGCTTGTTCTTTTTTCATGCTCGCGTCTTCGATGAAATTCAACCCGTTTATATCGAATTGAAAAAAATCTATCGACAAGAAGATCCAACGTTCATCGAATGGTTGAACAAACTTCGATTCAACACCTTTACCTCGAACGATTTAGCGCAGCTCAATTCGCATGTTCGTCCTTTTGCAAGTGAGGAAGAAAAACGGGGTTATATTACTTTAACCACGCACAATTTCAAGGCCGACGAAATTAATCGTAACGCTTTGGAACAACTGAATGCGCGAAAACACGTGTATTCGGCAGAGATTGAAAATGAATTTCCAGAGCATATCTATCCCGTTTCCAGTGAATTGGAATTGAAAGTTGGAGCGCAGGTGATGTTTATAAAGAACGATATTTCCTTTGAAAAACTGTTTTATAATGGCAAAATGGGAATTGTCCATGCTTTGTCGGAATATGAGGTTTTAGTGAAGTTTCCCGATGAAAACAAAATTATTTCCGTTGAAAAATACGAGTGGACAAATGTAAAATATGTAGTGAACCCAAATAGTCATGAGATTGAGGAAGAAGTAATTGGAACTTTTGTACAATATCCTTTGCGACTTGCATGGGCAATAACGGTACACAAAAGTCAAGGTCTAACTTTCGATAAAGCAATAGTGGACGTTTCAGAAGTTTTCGCGGCGGGACAGGCGTATGTTGCTTTTTCACGTTTGCGTTCGTTGGACGGATTGCGCTTGTTACAACCTTTACACTTACGGAACATTGATAACGATGCCGACCTCAACCGTTTTAGTCTTTCAGAATTGAGCACTGAAGAACTTCAAAGCAAATTACAAACGGAAAAAGTACGTTTTCTTCAGCAACAAATTAACAGCACTTTCGATTGGTTTGAATTACACACCTTGTTTGCTAATTTCACGATTTCCTGTAAACTTTCACCTCCAAAGTCCATTCAAAATGAAATGTCGGGTTGGGTTGCAGAATGCTCAAGTATAATTGAGAATGCCTTACAACCAGCGGCAAAATTCAGAGGTCAGATTGAGCGGTTGTGTCACGGACAAGTTGTAGATTTACAACATCTTAATGAGCGCGTTCAAGCTGCGAGAAATTATTTCGAGGAAGTTTTTGATCCGTTCATTTCTTTGCTCTTTTACCATTTTATGAAAGTGAAACAAACCAAGAGAGCGAAGCAACTGACCGAAGATTTAGAAGAAATTGTCGATGGATTTTTGGATATTTTCTTGGCAATGCGGCGAACGTCGATTTTAACAGCAGCAGTTGCAGATGAACGCCCAATTACGGTGGATTTGTTTAAAGTTCCTGAAATTGAGAATTTTAAAATCGCCAAAATCGCTAAAGCGGAAGACAAATTGCGTTCTGAGAAACTTATTGGTGATTTGGACGACTATGTTCCGGTTCAACTAAAAGAAAAAGCGAAAAAGCCAAAGGTGGAAAAAGAAAAGAAACTTTCTACATACGAAGTCACACTTTCCTATTTCAAAGAAGGGTTGACCATACAAGAAATTGCGGCAAAACGACAACTTTCTATAACGACAATTGAAGGACATTTTGCACAACTGGTCCGAGGTGAACAATTGGATATTCATGAAGTTATGTCCATGGAACGTTGGAACGAATTGGATGGATTAATCGACGAAAACGCAAACAAAACGCTTACTGAAATCAAAGAGTCGCTTGGGGATTCGGTATCATTTGGAGAGATCAAGTTGTTTTTGGCATCCAAACAGTTGTAACCTTTATTACACTATTCTAATTGGATTCAAGTAACTTCGGAACACAAAAGCAAACAAATGAAAGACATCACCACTACTGAAGACGTACAATTTTTAGTCGATACATTCTACGGAAAAGTTCTTGAAAACAAAGAGTTACAACCCTTTTTTGGTCATTTAGATTTTGAACACCACAAACCGAAGATGGTTCATTTTTGGAGCTTTGTGTTGTTGGACGTTTCAGGTTATACCACCAATGTCACCGAAAAACACTTGAATATGCCACTGAAAAATGAGCATTTTCAATTGTGGTTAGCCCTTTTTGCTGAAACTATCGATGCGCACTTCGAAGGGGAAAAAGCTACGATGGCAAAAGAACGTGCGCGAGTAATTGCTTGGACCATAGAAAGTAAAATAAAAACCTAAGTTCAATTTTAATAATTAAACCTAGGTTATTCATTTTGTCCGCTGACGGAAGCTCATTATCCTAAAAGCACATTCCCAAATTAGCACATTAGCAAATTTTCAATCCGCAACACATGACGCTCTACTTCGTTTCGGTCAGCGCCTTCGGTCCGCAATCAACTTCACTCATTCGCCAATTTCCACGCACGATACAGCTCAAAATACCCTTTCGTTTCTACTACAATCGCACCACCTAAAGTGTCTCCAAACTTCGCTGGAAGTCCACCTGTGTAAACCGTCATTCGGCTTATCGCACAACTCGGAACGTTATGAACTTCAGGCATTTTTATTCCATCTAAAACGTAAATCATGTCTCCTTTTCGCGCCCCACGAAACATCAATTGACCGTCGTCTGCCATGCGAACATCGGAATTTGTGGTTAAAGCTAAGGTTTTGATATCGAATTTGTTAGGATTGTGTTTTAAGTCGGCAGCAGTGATTTCCTTTAAAGGCAACTCGCCCATGATTAATTTAACAGGCGCCTTAACGGTCATAACGGGTAATTCATACACTTTACTTTCAAGTTCTATCACATTGAGGTTGCAAATTTGCTCTAAGGGAACATCAACTGGAACTCCTTTCAACGTATCTCCTTGGAAAATAACATCAAGAGAATGTTTTCCTGCGGGTACAGCAACGATACGAAAACGCCCGTCAGCTCCTGTTCTTGTTCGGTAAAGACGTCCGTTGTCGTCAATACATACTTGAGCACCGAAAACAATATTTTTAGTTTTGAAATCAATTACAGTTCCAACAACTTCACCTGTTCCTGTTTGTGCATGTGCCGCTACTCCGAGCAAAGCCATGCAAAGTGTTACAATTTTTTTCATGAGATTTGATTTTCTCTTAGGATGAAATGAAAAGTAATTTTCCATAAAATTCAACATTTTTCGCAAAAAGACATCCTTTTTGGCTGAATTTCGTTTCAAAAAAGACGTGGTTTTTTTTATTTAAATGTTAGTAACAGTCACACATTATGTCAATTAAATTGATGTTAAATCAATAGCCATAATTGTTACTATTGATAAATTTTATAAATTTACGGCTTACACTCTACAACTAGACTTTTGTACATGCAGCACCCCAAAACAAGAAGAAGTAATCTCTCCTTGCTGAAAGCAATTTTAATGGGTTGCCTTACCTTTTTGTTTTCATATTCTTTTGGACAATCCAACGTGCAAGATTGTTCGGGTGCGATTCCAGTTTGTCAACAAACCTACGTACAATCTTCTTCGTATTCCGGTTTTGGCGGTACACAGGAAGTGTATAATACTTGTTTGTTGAACAACGAACAAGCCTCTGTTTGGTATGTGTTTACAGTCCAAACGAGTGGTACTTTTTTCTTCAACATCAACACTTCCAATGACTACGACTGGGCACTTTACAATTTAACAGGAACTTCTTGTGCCAATATTCCCAATTTGACTCCAGTGCGCTGTAATTATTCCTCGACATACGGAAATACAGGTTTGGTTTCTCCTGCAAGCGGTACTGCGGTTTTAAGTAACTCAGCTAGTGATGGTCCCACCATGCCTGGTTTGAATGTTACCGCTGGACAAACCTTTGCGCTCATCATTGACAACTTTACCCAAGATCAAAACGGATATACTTTAACCTTCTCAGGAACTGCGTCATTTATTGATAATTCCGCGCCGACAATGACCACCATTTCGGACAATTGCTACAGTAATTTTGTAACCATTACTTTGTCTGAAAACGTTGCGTGTAATAGTATTGCAGCCAACGGTTCGGATTTTCAATTTACAGGCGGTCCGGGTTCACCTACAATTACAAGTGCTGTTGGTGTTGGTTGTCCAAGTTCTGGTTTTACCAATCAAGTCAACGTTTACTACAACGCTCCTGGGTCTGGAACTTTTACCATAACCTCCAGAGTTGGGAACGACGGAAATACGATTCTCGACCGTTGTGGAAATCCCTTAGCTGTCGGTGCTTCACTCACGTTTAATCACCTCGGCTCGGTAAGTGCCACAGCAAGTCCAACCACCATCTGTGCAGGGCAATCCAGTACAATCACGGCAAGTGGTCCTGCATCTGGGGCGACTTATTCATGGTCAACAGGCGCAACCACTTCTTCGATAACTGTAACGCCAACAGCAACAACAATTTACACAGTTACGGTTAGTTACGCGGGGTGTACGAAATCTGCATCAGGAACGGTGACAATCGCACCCACTCCTGTTGCAACAATTAGCCCAATGAACCCAATTTTGTGTTCAGGAACGGTGGACTTAACCGCTACTTCCTTATTGAATGGGTCATCGTGCACCAACTGTTCTTATACTTGGACAACGACCCCTGCAACAACAACTTTTACCCAAAACAACGTGCCTTCTTCGGTTTGGACAGGACGTGGTGTAGGGACATATAATGTAGTGGTAACTTCTAGTGCCGGATGTGCGAGCGCCTCAGTGACAACAACGGTTGGAACACCATCTAATACACCCGCTTCGTGTAACGTTTTTTATGCCAGTCCAACAGGAGGAGGAAATGGTTTAACGACAACGACGCCCACCACTTTAGCGAATGCCGTGAGTTTGGCAGCTTGTAATAATGCTGTAATTAAATTACAAATAGGAACTTACACCTTAGATAATCCCTTGACGATTTTTAGTGCCATGACCATCGAGGGAGGGTACAACGTAGGATATACAACCAAATCCAGTTTGGCGGGCGCAACAACCATAACGAGAAGTGTGAACAATGTGGAAGGCTTACCCGATGCAGGTCGTTTGGTGGCACTTCAAGCAAGCAATGCCAGTTATTTCCGATTACAAGACATTACAATTACAACAGCTGCTGCTCCTGCTGCTTCTCCAACCTATCCTAAAGGAATTTCAACGTACGCCCTTTATTTAAACAGTTGCAACAATTATGATATTGTGCGATGTCAATTATTACCCGGTGCGGGTGGTGCAGGTCTTGCCGGAAATTCAGGAACAGCCGGTGTGGCAGGTACCGCTGGAAGCAATGGAGGAAACGGAAGTTGTGATGGTGGCACATGTTTCTTCTCTAATGGAAACGCAGGCGGTTTCGGTGGTGGTGGAGGAACAGGTGCTATTGGAATTGCAGGTGGCTCGGGAGGTGCTCAATCAAATGGCTCGCAAGATAACGGGGTTGGAGGAAATGTTGGTTCTGGTAGAAATGGAGGTTCTGGTGGTGGTGGAGGTTCTGGAAGTGATGAATGTTCAAGTAATGCGGGTGTAGGTGCTTCGGGAGGAAATTCTGCTTGTAAGACAGGAAGTGCTGGTGGTGCGAGAGGTGGTGGAGGTAATCCTGGTAGTCCTGGATCAAATGGTACTGCTGGAATCGCAGGTGACGCGGGTTCGCCAGGGACAATAGGTTCAACAGGTTCGATAGTTTCTAATTTTTGGAATCCTGGTGGACAAGGGGGAAATGGTACGGATGGATGTGGCGGTTCTGGCGGTGGCGGTGGCGGTGGCGGTGGACGTCAAACGTGTACTTTTTGTGACGATGGTCCAGGAAATGGCGGCGGCGGCGGCGGCGGCGGCGGTCAAGCAGGAACAGGAGGAACAGGAGGCTATGGAGGAGGATCTTCATACGCTTTATTTCTAGTGAGTAATGGGGCTAATGGTAGAGTTGTCGATTCAAATGTCAATGGAGGTACAGCAGGCTTAGGAGGAGCAGGAGGTTCTGGTGGTACTGGAGGTTCAGGCGGTTCTGGTGGTTCTGGAGCATCGACATGTACTGGTGAAATTGGTAGAGGGGGTGACGGCGGTGCTGGCGGAGCTGGTGGTGCTGGTGGCGCAGGTGGAGCTGGTTCTCCGGGCGAATCAATTGCCGTGAAATTGGTCAGCGGAACAGCTTTGGCTTCTCAAATCACCAATTTCAACCTTTCAGGACAACCTACCATAACGGCTTCTAATATCGGTTGTACGAATACCAACATTACGCACACAGGAGGTTCAGCAGCTTCTTTTACCTACACTGGCGGAACTCCTTCAACCAATTCTTTGGTTACTCAATATAGCACCTTAGGTCGGAAAACCGTCGTCATGTCGGGAAATACTTATACCGATTTCAACAATATTCTTATCGCTGCTTCGACAGTAACGCCTTCCATCATAACAGCTTCAACCACCATCTGCCCTGGAACGGCAAACTTTACCGCTTCTACTTTCGGACAAAGTGGCTTAACTTATTCTTGGTCAGTTACTAATCCTAGTGGCGGAACTTCGAGCGTCAGTACTCCTAATAATGGTTCAACCGATATTTCTTTCACTAATTCTGGTACGACCACTTTATCCTACACAGTAACACTCAACATCACTTCATCGTGTTGTGGTCCTTTAAGTCCCGTTACTTTGACTGTTTTTGTTCAAGGTAGTCCGACCTTATCCAATCCCGCTAACCAAGTAATTTGTTTAAACGGTAACGCGTCCTTTACTTCCAATATCACGGGAACTGGCGCCAACGGACAATGGCAAGTGAGCAGCAACAGCGGATCTACTTGGACGGACGTTGCCAATGGCGGCGTTTACTCCAATGCAACTACCAACACTTTAAATTTAACGGGTGTTACAAGCGCAATGAACGGCTATCAATACCGCTACACCGTGATTGGACCTTGTGGTACAGTGGTTTCTCAAGCAGGAATTTTAACCGTGAACAATCCTCCTTCTGTTACTTTATCAGCGAGTCCCTTATCGGTTTGTTCGTCGACGAATCAGAGTACTACTTTGACCTTTAATTTCATCGGTGGCGGTCCTTCTTGGACGGTTGGCTATTCCATCAACGGGGTAGCGCAAACTCCGTTCACTACTTCTTCCAATCCACATACAATAACGATTACCCCTACTTCAGATATTAATTACACGGTGAACAGTGTTTACAGTGTTGCAGGATGCGTGAACAGTACGGTGACGGGTGTCGCTGTGAATGTGGTTTCAGCGGTTCCTAACGTAGTGCTAACTTCCAACAACCTAATTTCATGTGGTAATGTGAATCTTACTACTTTGGTTGCTCCACCGCCTACCTCAACTTTAGATGGACCGCTTCAATACTGGTCGAACTATCCAACTACTCAAGTTCCCAATCCGCTTTCTGTGCCTTCAGGAACTTATACCATCAGCAATACCAACGTTTGCGGTACGAGTACAGCCAATGTCACTGTAACTGTTTCATCTGGGCCAACTGTCTCCCTGCCAGGCTCAACAACCATTTGTAACGGCACAACGAGCACCTTAACTGCAACAGTGAACTTGACACCAGGAACTTACCTTTGGTCGCCAGGTGGACAAACGACCTCTTCAATTACAGTAACACCATCCACTACAACAACGTACGGGGTAACCTACACGTATGGAGCATGTACTCCTGTATCCACCACTACCACCATCACCGTTCGACCAACGCCAAGTGCTTTCATTTCAGGAACTACTTCTGTGTGTCAAAATGCGGCACAACCGGTTATCACTTTCACGAACCCTAATTCTGAAGCAGTAATTGTTTCTTACAACATCAACGGTTCCGGTAGTTTTTCCATCGGAGTTAACGGTAATAGCACGGCCACCGTTTCCGTACCAACTACGAGCGTTGGATCATTCACTTATAACATGACTGCGGTTCAATACCAAAGTGGATCGCCGAATTGTTCTACGTCGCAAACGGGATCTGCAACTGTGACCGTAACGGCTTTACCAACCGTCAGCATCAGTGGTGGTGGCGTTACCGTTTGTCAGGGGGCTTCTTCTCCGTTCATCACTTTTACAAATACGAACTCAACCGCTGTCATTGCTTCCTACACCTTGAATGGATCACCAGGAACCGTAACTGTACCTGCGAATGGTACTTACCAACTTGGAGCAAGCACTTCTACAGCTGGAACGCTAACTTATACCTTGACCGGAGTAGCTTTCAATACACCAGGTGGGTGTACGAATACTGCCACAGGAACGGCCATTATTACCGTTGTTGCTTCCCCTACAGTTACAATTTCAGCTTCTGCGGCAACAGTCTGTCAGAATGCGGCTTCACCCAATCTTTCGATTTTCAATCCGCAGTCGGTAGCGGTTACTGTCACCTATAATATAAATGGAGGTTCCAATTTGACCACGGTTGTGAATGCCGCCGCAACACAAACGATTTCCGTTCCTACAACTTCAACAGGGGTGTTTACTTATAACCTCGTGAGTGTGGTGATGAACAGTGGTGCAGGTTGTTCTGCAACGGTTTCCGGTTCTGCATCAGTGACGATTATTCAAACTCCTTCCGTGGCTATTTCTGGAACAGCAACGGTTTGTCAAGGGGATGCCAACCCAACGATTACATTCACCAATTTCAGCGGAACGGCCGTCAGTATAACCTACAACATCAACAGCGGTGCGAACACCACGATTTCAGTTCCTGCCAACGGAACCAATACCGTTACCGCTTCTACATTAGCTTCGGGTACTTTTACCTATAATTTATCCTCTGTTTCCTTTACTTCAGGTCAGGCGTGTCCTTCAACGGTTACGGGTTCAGCTGTGATTACAGTACTTCAACTTCCAACGGCAACAATTGCAGGAGGAGGAACCTTATGTCAAAACAGCGCAACAGCTTCCTTCACCATTGAAAATCCACGTCCGTACGACGAAAATGTGACCTATACCATCAACGGCGGAAGTCCAACTACGGTGACCGTTCCAGCCAATTCCACCCAAACTTTTTCCCCTGATGCAAGCACTGCAGGTACGTTTACTTATGCTTTGACCTCAGTTTCTTACGTTTCTTATAGTTCTTGTTCGGCTTCCGCGACGGGTAGCGTGAATTTTACAGTGCTTCCTTCTCCAACCGTCACATTAACAGGAACTACCTCCATCTGTCAAGGCGGAGCAAGTGGCGTTTTGACTTTAACGAACCCTCAAAACGTCCAAATTGATGTGGTTTACACGATAAACGGTGGCGCCAATCAAACGGTTTCTGTAAGTCCTAGTGCAACGGCGACAATTAACATTCCTTCTACAACTGCTGGAACGTATAACTTGGTGGTGACGTCGGTGGCTTATGCCGGAGGAAATGCCTGTACTAACACCAACATTTCACAAAGTGCAACAATAACCGTCAATGCTACGCCAACAGCAACAATCAGTGGGGGAGGAGTAACAGTCTGTCAAGGAGCAACTTCGCCGAATGTTACCTTTACCAATCCGATGGCTTCAGACGTTGTGATAACCTATACCCTAAACGGAGGAAGCAATCAAACGATAACTGTAGCTGCGAACAGCTCACAACTTTTGCCGGTGAGTACATCAACCGCGGGTACTTATTCCTATTCCTTGGTCAGTGTAGCGTATGCGAGTGGTTCTCCTTGTTCTAATTTGATTTCTGGAACGGCGGCAGTTACGGTTCTTGCAACTCCAACCGTAACGATTAGCGGTTCAACTTCAGTTTGTCAGAATGCACCATCGCCTAACGTTATAATTACGAACCCGCAAACAGCTGATGTGACTGTGGTTTATACCATTAACGGTGGAAGCAGCACAACCGTAACCGTTATAGGTAGCAATTTAGTTTCTATTCCAGTTTCAACCGCCTCTTTGAATACTTATGTTTTCACGATTGTGAGTGTGGCGTATGCTTCAGGAACAAGTTGTTTGAATACTTCTTTGAGTCAAACGGCAACGGTAAGTATTACACCACCACCTACCTTAGCAAGTACTGGACCGTTCAACGTGTGTAACGGACAAGCAGCGAATGTGACCTTAATTTCAAGTCCTGCCGGAGCTACCTTTACATGGAATGCTTCCAATAATGACAATGTCAATGGGGAAACTACAACAACCTCTACTGGAGGAACGATTACCGATGTGTTGACCTTGATTCCAAACGCGGTTGTTCCAGTTACTTACAACGTGACACCGAGTCAAGGGACTTGTGGAGGTACAACCACCCAAATTACAGTAAATGTCAATCCTGCTCCTACTGCTCCAACTGTTTCCAACTTGGTTGAACCAACTTGTGCGACACCAACTGGTTCATTGACCTTAAACGGCCTTCCTTCCTCGGGAACATGGACGATTACTGCAACGCCTTCGGGATCGTGGACAGGTTCGGGAACGAGCACTACCCTTACTGGCTTAAGTGCAGGAACGACCTATGTTTTCACGGTGACCAATGCAGAAGGCTGTGCATCGGGAACAGTGAGCCAAGCCATTGGAACAGCACCGAACAGCATTGCCGCGCCATCAGTTACAGGAAATTCAGTGTGTACGGGTGAAAATGGCGTCTTTACCATTTCTGGAACCGCTGGTGCTAGTGTGACCTATTCCGGTTTAACGGGAGCAACACCAGCAAGCCCGGTAACGATTGGTAGCAACGGAACAGCAACGATTACGATTGCCAATATCACCAGTTCACAGACCATAACCTTAGGACAAATCTCACAAGGTGCTTGTAGCCAAAGTTTATCCTCTACCGCTACGATTACCGTGAGTTCGGGATGTACACCTTTTGGGGCGTGTAATATTTTGTTTTATGTGGTTGGTGATTCGTTAATTACACCAACAAATTCTAGTGCATATCAAATCAAAATTAGAGAATATAATTCAGCTGGAAATATTGTAGCGAATTATCTTTCTCCTCAATTTACAACAATTGGTACTGATGTTAATCAGTTGTCATCGCCATATTTTATAAGTGCTAATCAAAACGGATTTATCAATTCATTTAATGGTTATCTTGGGGTTCCTGGGTTGAATTTAAATTCAAACACCCCGAATTCAACAACTCAACCAAATATCGATACTAAATCAGTAAACATTCTTAGTATTAATTCCTCAACTGTTTATCGTTCTGATTTAAACGTTTCTCCATATCCTTTTACAAATGCAAACATAAATTCAGTTCTTCCTATTACTAATAATACATTTTACGTCGGTGGTACTAAAGGAAATGGAACTGGAAGTCTATATTTCTTTGACGGATCTACTTATAAATTGATAAGTGATAAACATCAAGCAGTGAGGCAAATAGAAATATTTAATGGAAATCTATATTATTCAACAGGCAGTACTCCACAAGGAATTTTTAGAGTTGGTTATGGATTACCCACGGATTATGTACAAAGTTCAGATGTTGTTGCAGAATTAAGTATATCAAATTCACAGCCTTATGGATTTTCAATCAGCCCAGATGGTTGTGCATTAGTTGTTGCTGATTTCTCAAGCACATCATCGAGAGGAATAAGGCGGTATAGAAGAAACAGTTCTGGTGGTACTTTTAACGCAAGCCCATCTGAATCAATTGACAATACCAGTAACAATTTCTTTTGTGGATTGGTGGTTGACTACAGTAATACAATTAACCCTGTTGTATATTCAACCATTTCTACAAGTACATCATCTCCACCAACTATTATAAAAAAATATACCCTTACAGTTAATACTTTAACTAATACTATCGGAGCAAATCCTTCTCCAGACTGGTCAAAAACAGCAGCTTCAAATACCCGTTTCGCAGGAGTCGATCTTTCCCCAAATTTAAACCCCATCATTACCGTTCCTCCCACCAACTTAACGGCATGTGTTTCTCAAAATGCAAGTTTATCGGTAACAGCATCCTCGGCTTCGGGTACTATTTCTTATCAGTGGTTTCTAGCACCTTCTGCAACAGAAATGTGTGGGGCAACGGCTGTCGCAGGAGCAACAGGTTCAACGTTTACTCCTCCGGTTGGTACTAATCGTTACTTTGTTCGGGTAACGGTTTCCAACGGTTCGTGTTCGCAAATTGTCAACAGTGGTATCGTTACGGCAATCATTACACCTGATCCGTCGGCCACAATTTCGTATGGTACGTATTGCGTTTCAGAATCCAATCCGCAAGCCGTTACTTTTGGCCCAAGTTCTAATCAAACCGGTACCTTCTCAGCAGCGCCAAGTGGGTTGTCTTTAAACACCACGACGGGAGCGGTTACTCCTTCTTCTAGTACGGTGGGTTCTTATACCGTTACCTATTCTATTCCAGCAGCTAACGGTTGTTTGGCGTTCA
This sequence comes from Bacteroidota bacterium, assembly GCA_039795265.1. Taxonomy (GTDB): domain Bacteria; phylum Bacteroidota; class Bacteroidia; order Flavobacteriales_D; family Crocinitomicaceae; genus UBA952. The sequence goes on from JBDKEM010000034.1 coordinate 348,016, forward strand.
CTACAACAGCCACGGTCAACATCATCAATTCGCCTTCCGCATCGTTCAGTTATGGTGGTCCATATTGTTCTACTGTTTCAGGATCACAAGCTACATTTTTCTCAGGTACAACGGGAGGTACTTTCACTGCACCTGTTGGTTTAAGTATAAATTCCAGCACAGGAGCAGTAACGCCATCAACAAGCACGGGTGGGGTGTACACGGTTACGTATTCCATTCCAGCGGGAGGGGGTTGTGCAGCAGTAAATACCACAGCGCAAGTAGAAATCATCCAAGGAATTACTACTAATGCAACCTATTCAGGGCTATTATGTATTTCAAATACAGGTACTTTATCGCCAAACATTACGGGCACAACAGGAGGTGTTTTTACATCAAGTCCGGTTGGTTTATCCATTAACGCTTCCACGGGTGTAATTTCTCCGTCCTCTAGTTCGGCAGGAACGTACACCATCACTTATACCGTTACACCAGCGAACAGTTGTTCCAATTCCATTGCTACTACTTCTGTAACGATTTCCGCAGGTCCAACGGTAACAGCAACAGTGAGTCCAACGTCGGTTTGTCAAGGAGGTACGGTGAATTTAACAGGAAGTCCGGGCGGTTTGACAACCTATCAATGGTCGGGTCCAACGGGAGTTACTTTTGCAGATGCGACTGTGCAAAGTACAACCGCAACGGTAGCAACAACGGGAGGTTCATTCACCTTAGTAGCCACTGATGCACAAGGATGTACGGGTACAGCAACGACTGCTTCAGTGACCATCAATACAACCCCAACAGCAACCGTCAACAGCACGACCGTATGCGCTGGAACGAATGCAACGGTTACCGCCACACCACTTCCGGCAGGAACTTACACGTATGTTTGGACCGTACCAGGTGGAGCGAGCAATCCGGGTAACGTGGCTTCCTTCACGACAAATGTGGTAGGAACGTACAGTGTGGTGGTGACGAGTACGAGCAATTGTAGTAGTACCTCCGCGAGTGGAGTAGTAGGAAATTTCGGAACTTCAATCATCACGAATGTAAGTCCGTAAAATGAATATTAGACAAAAGGGAAGCGTTGTATAATTGTTTCAAAAGAATGTTCAAAATAGCGCAACGAAATGAAAAAATGGGCGTTGAAAAGAGGGGTTAAGAAATGTTAAAAGGTGAAAAAATATACTATTTTTAACCGCGAAAAAAGAGACTAAAACTATTGATATATAAGTAAAAAGTAGATAAATAAAGGGTTTTGTGGCTTTGACGACAATCGTCAAGGCTTTTTCCGTATATGGAATAAACCTTCATTTCTCTGCTTTTCATTACGAAAAAACGAACTATGAGTAAAAATTACGTGCAGCGTGTACTCGAAAAATTTGGCAAACAACGGCAGTTATTACGCGTAATTGCGCTATTGTTTGTACTATTTTCGGGGCGTATCTTGGCGCAGATACCGTTTTCGCTTCCGGCAAGTGCAATTTGTCCTGGAACATCAACTAGTATCACCATCGCACCTTCAGGTTGTGTTGGCGATGTGTACGAAGTCAGTATTGACGGTGGTACAACATGGTCTCCATACATCTCAGGAACATCCATCAACACAACAGGAGGAACAAACTCCATTAAATTACGCCGAACAACTTGTGGTTGCGCCACCCAAGAGGATCTCATCCGCGTTTTCAATTCCACACCAACGGCTCCAACCGTTACACCAAACACGCCAATTTGTTCTGGAGCAACAGCAACATTTACAATTAATGGCGTTGCCAATCAAATAGTTACGTATAACATTAATGGTGGTTCTTCCGCAACAGTTACCCTAAATGGATCTGGTGTTGGGACGGTAACAGTAACCAACGCTACTTCAAATCAAACGTTGACAGTAACACAAGTTTCGAACGGTTTGTGTCCGATAGCGGTGAGTGGGGTGAGTGCAACGGTAGTTGTCAATCCAGCACCAATAGCAGCAATCAACGGTACATTAACAATCTGTTCAGGTCAAACAACTACATTGACAGCAAGTGGTGGAACAAGTTATGCTTGGTCAA
>JBDKEM010000004.1:0-2506 GCA_039795265.1 Bacteroidota bacterium
TCTAGTTCATAACCCCATCCTTCGGTATAAACTACGTCACCTTTTTTTAGGTCACAAATTACTCTTACATGCTTTTTAAATTGTACTTCCATAGTTGTTTCAAATTTTACTGATTGAGAAAAAAACGAGTACCTATCATATTTTTACGTTAAAATGGTACTTCATCACTCTCGTTGGCTATCCTGTTTAATATTAAATAGTTACGCAAGGCATACATTTTGCTTGTATATCTATCCTTTTGAACATTTTCATAAGGTTGAAATTTTCGTAATTAAGAACATCTTTTGTTACCAATTTTAGTATTTTGTTGTATTGCTCCTGATAGAACGGGTCGGTAACCATAAAGTCATCGTGGTTTCTTATCGAATTAATTACTGTTGCATGGTCTCTATCAATTAACCGTCCTATCTCGCTATAATTTCGCAAAATGTTCTTCTCAAACAAAATATGGGCAAATGCGCATCTCGCGTTCACATATTTTGTTTTTCGACATTTTATTGAAATGTCCTCAACCGCAATGCCAAAAACCTTTGATACTATTTCCTTTATTTTGGTGTAACTATTGTTCATTTTGTTGTTCTTTTAATTTCCTTGCCTCAATTTCCATTATAAAATACTCTCGAAGACATTCAGCCTGAAAGTATGTAGCCAATTCCTTTTCGTCTTTTTTCCCTTGTTCCAATAAACGAAAACTAACCAAGTCAAACTTGTTTTTTGCTGCCTGTTTTAGCCTTTCAATCACTCGCTCTTTTTGTTCATCCGTTACCTCGCAATGCCCAATTTCTTTCAGGTAATCGTAAAGTAGTCCGCCAGTATCACGAATTGAATTTCCGTTTTTGACTAATTGCAGATTCTCACGCCAACGCTTACGCATCGCTACTACATGGTTATAACCTTCCCCACCTTTATGTTCCTCCAATAGCTTAACATCTTTGTTTTGTTCAGCTTGAAATTCTTGCAACGTAACGGATCGAATTGGCAAAGCAAGGTAAGAGGTCAAGTAGAACTTAAACGTAGCGTCACACGCATGTTTTGCGTCGCCAAACACGCCATTTGCTCCATACTCCAATGCGAGTTTAAATTCCTGAATAGGTAAGTAGTTAAAATGCTTTTTCAAGTCATCGCAAGTAATCGAAATGGTATCTTTCAAAAACAATTCGTTTCCTTCTGCCTTTTGACCTGTTCGAGTATAGTATTCACGAATACTTAGTGCTACAAACGTCTTGAATGCGTTGCAATCTTCTTTCGCTATCTCAAATACCTTTTTACTGGCTAAGGCTTCTTTGATGTCCGTTTTGCGTACCATTTTCGGTATTGTTTATTTCGTTTAAAATATTTGCAAACACATCATTATTTTTTTCTTGTTTGCCTTTTAGATTATCTGCCTTGATTGTCTTTTGCCTAAGCAATGCTATTATTTCGGGAAACTTAGAATTTATGAAAGTCGGGTTTTTGTTATTTTGATAGAAATCGGGCAATGTGCTAAATTTTGAAAGAACAAACTGAAACATAGCAATTGGCTCAAATCCTTCTTTTTTGTTTTCAGTGCAATATCTTTCAATTGATGCGATTGCGACAAAATCCTTTACCTGCATTTTGAAAGGAGTTTCGTTTTCGGAAAGAAACCAATTTGTAAAACAATCAGAAAAAATATTTTTCCTAGTAACAACCGCTTTAGCGGCTAATACTTCTTTAGGTTTTTCTTTTTCATTATCACTTACATTATCACTTACAGGTACAGGTACAGGTACAGGTACAGGTACACTATCAGCGATATTTGCGATACTTTGCGACTCATTTTGTCGCAGTGCGATACTTTGCGATTTTGTGCGATTTTGTGCGATTAATTCAGCGTCCTCTATTGTCAATTCTTTTTTTATAATTAATTCGTATAAATCTAAATGCCAACGCTTTAAGTTGCCTAATTTTCCTGAATTACTTTTTTTGTCTACTTCTGATTCCCATTTTTTCAAATCACGTTTAAGCGTGTTTTTAAGTGAAATAAAAGAAATCTCAGTAAGCCTATCAGGTGCTATTGGATTTTTATCGTTTACATACCTAAACAAATGCTTCACTAGCCTGCCAGCTTCTTCATCTGTAAGAGACTCAAAAGTATCTATCCAATCAGTGTAAATAAGTATAGAATTTTTGCCTCCTGCCATTACTTATTGTTTTTAATTAGCTTAGCAACTTTTATAACCTCTTTAGCAAAAATTATAGCTTCATCTGGGTCAAAAACAAAACATGGAGAATATTCAGCATCTATATTTCCAACAAAAACTTCATTAAATGTATTTTTGTAAACGTGTACAACTTCTAAGTCTTGCACACGTTCTGATTGTTCAAATATTTTTCTCATAGTCTTAAAACAAGAAACCCAATTATGAGGGGACAGCCTCATAATTGGGTTCTCGATTTATGGTTAGTGTACAGCCACTTCACCAATTTCTTACCATAACCTGTCCGTTAGGTGCTTCGCTATTGCTAGGCGTTGTAAATATCGTAA
>JBDKEM010000003.1:0-15691 GCA_039795265.1 Bacteroidota bacterium
GAGAGACATCAACTAGTTGGTTCTGTTCATTTAATTCAAATTCCATCACAATTTTTCCACTTAGGTCTTTGAGTGTTGCTTTTTCACCGAGCGTGGAAGCGGGAATACCTGAAATAGTAAAGGTTGTAGTTGCAGGATTTGGAAATAGGTTGAATTGATTGGCTTTTCCGTTGTCATGTAGTCCTAACCAAGCAGGACTATTTGGAGTAAGGAACGTGTGTAAATAGTTTAAATCTGCTACCCAAAGGTTACCAAGTGTATCTATTTCTAAGCCATAAAAGTTGGAAAAATCAATCGGGGAATTGGAATTATCAAAGCGATTGGTCCATGTGTTACCCTCTAATTTGGCAAGAGCAAACGGCGTATCATTTACATCACCAAAAACGACCCACAAACTGTCTTTATCATCAAATTCTATTTCCAACACATTTGGACTTGGCATATTGATAGTGTTGTTTGGGGTGATGGTGTCAAGAATATTATAATTGTAGGCATACATTAGTCCTTTTTTTGTTGCTGCAAATAGTGTATCTGTATGGCGTTGAAATTTTTTATCATGAATCGGAGCTAATAAATAGTGTGGGTCATTCAAAAGCATGACATTTGAGTAATTTACATTGTGACCAATTACACCGTTATCAGAATATAAAAATTCATTTTTAGAAATTATATCACTTGCATTAAAATAGGTATCTATTGCGTTTCCATCAAAATACTTTAAAATACTTCCAGATTTAATAATAAAGACAGTATCAGCATTTGGAGTAATATCAAGAATTTCTGATTCCACTATACTTGGAGTACTCACGTAATCTGTAAAATTAAATAACCCAAAAGTTCTTTTCATGTAGAATACACTATCAGAGGTAAAAATAAATCGTAAATGATCACCGGTCCATAACTCACCAAAATCAACACTACCAAATGGTTGGATGAATCCTGTATTTTCAATAACCGCGACTTTATTATCATTTACTAGCCATATATCATTAGTGTATTGATTAATTAGAAATTGACCCCAAGGTTTAGTATTGTAAAAATTAGAATAAGGTAAAGATTGCCAAGTCTGCCCAAATCCGACCGATCCAAGAATTTGAACTACCGAAAAAAGCAAATATGTTAATCCAGTTTTACCCATTTGGATTGAAATTTACGGATTTTATCTTGATAACGTATGAAATAGATACCTGAATGTAAATCTTTTATATTCAAATTAACTGAAGTTTGATGTACAACAGAATCCTTTCGAACCACATTTCCAGCTAAATCAACAATTTCTAGATTTCCATTCAATTCTCCCGAAGGAGCACTAAACTCCAAATATTCGCTTGCCGGATTTGGAAAAAGAATAAAACCATTTTCTTCAACAAAGGCTTCGTCAATTCCTAAAAACGCATCTTGGCATTGGTCTTCCAAATTCGCTTGAATCGCATTCAAATAAAAAGGAACCCGATTGAGCAAAGCAGAAGCATTTTCTCGGTGATTACCACCAGAACGCTCGTAAACAATGGCATACGAATTTGAAACAGATTGTCCGTGAGCCAAATAGATGGATGGCGACATCATTAAACCTCGGCAATCACCTGATGGAAAACCTGTTACTGCCGCTGTCCAATCTGTTGGAACAGTTGGGTCACCCGAAAAAACATAATTGGTAGGAAAACCATTCGGATGCACATAAGGCGTTCCGTCTGTTCTCAATCCACTAAACAAGTTCCAATATTGTTGTTTTCGTTCAGATGGAGTTCCATATACAATTCCAGGATTCTGAAAAGATTCCATGGGTTGATCAAGCGAAATGATGCCTAATGCGGGAGGATTTAATCCGTATTTGTTGTCATCATTATTATCCGCATTGTAGAAATACATCGTGTTTTTTGAGGAATCACAGCCAAAATAATCATCTGCATAATATCCAAGATCAGCATCAACCAAGAGTCCCATTTTGAACAAAGAGTAATTCACTAACCCACGATTGTAAACGGTTACATCAATAAACGTTGCGTCGTTAATTTCATCGGCAGTATTGTACTGGTAAATCATCGTATGCACTTCAATTCCCATAGAATCTTGTGTATTGGAATACGTGTGAGAACCTGCTGCATCATTTTGAATCATAAACGTAGCGCAACATCCTTTTATTAACGGATAATCGCCTTCATCAGGGTTGTACTGACCATCCGAATTGTAATCGAAAAAAGGAGCTAGCCAATAACTTTCACCTGCGGTAACATCACCATGGGCAGGCCAATCATAGATCACATTTAGCGCTTCTGGGTTTGGAGCAGAAACTGTATCGCAACCGGAAGTCAACTGTCCATTGTTACAAAGCCACCAAAGTCTAAACTGGTCTAAATCACTTTTACAGATTTTCCAAACTCTGTCTTTCCAACGATTGATATATGCGCTGTCGGCATAAGCTGTTGAAATTGGTCCGGAAAATATATCTGATGGATTATTTGGATACCCACCAGAGGTAATGTAGATAGAATCATTTACGTCTTTGGCTCCAAAAACAAATTGTGCACCAAAAATTGACGTAAAACCTGAACCTTTTGGTACTTCATAACCGGCTAATCCGGCATTAAAATTATTGAAAAATGTACCGCTCGACGAAATTGTTGCGGAAACATTATTATAATCTAGAATTACTTGGGCTTTCAATCCAAAATATTGAAAAACAACAAGCATTAACGTAATAACTTTCATGAATAAAGTGATTTTCATAGTTTAATTTTTTTATAGAAAACGTAAAAAACTAAGTGTTGTAGGTGGGTTGATTAATTATTATTCTGATGGGGTATTATTTTCCGAAGGAAGGGATGTAAGATTATCCCGAAATAACAATCAAATCAAATGACATCAAACGGGTATAAAGCGATTCATTTGTAACAATACCTGAATAGGTTTTTTCTTCCTCCTCATCCTCAAAAATAAATTTGAATCCGTTCTTCGTGTAATAACGTATTGGATGTTCTTTGTTGTATGAATCTACAACCAGAAAACGGCAACCAGTTTTGTTATTAGCATCAATGAACCATGATTTAATAAAATCCATCAATTCTCGACCAATACCTTTTCCTTCAAATTCAATCGCAACTCCTAAACGACCAATTAAAACAGCCGGGTAGCTTTTGAGACCACGTTTCTGATTGGCAACTTTCCGAGTTAGTCTGTTACGATCGGATTTAGGAATTAATTGAGCTTTTATACTGTCATTGGCAATTGTAAAGGCGCAAACAATCTTTCTTGGATTTTCGTCTAAGGTAAAGCAATAAGTTTTACCAAATAAGTCCTGATTGTATTTGATAAAGTCTTTGGCGAAAAAATCACACAAGTCGCTATCATCGCAAACGAATGGTTCACTGACTTTAATTAATTCTTCGGATAGGGGTTGGAATGTGCAATAATTCTCTAAGAAGGACATTGAAAAGAATTACTTCATTTTTGCTTTTTCCAATATCTTATTCGCAGATGATACTTGCTTTGAAAAATCCACAGAACCTCTTTTTTTTGTTGCAGCATCAGCTTTACGAATAAAAGTTTGAGCGACTTTCTCCGTCAATGTTGGAATACTTTTTATTGCAATTGCCATAAGAATCTGTTTACTAAGAGAAACAAAGTTAGGAATAAATACGCTTTTATTCATACTAACAACGTTGAATATAGGATAAAATAACATAAAATGATTGAATTTATCGGTTGAACATGAATGTTTTATCGTTCTTACATTAGATCCTTAAGCATGCGAATCAAGCTCAATTGCGGATGACAATCGGATTTATCAGCGCGGAAGGAAACGTGAGTCCAAATGCCGGGGGTTCCATCGAGGGCTTGGGTGTTGAGCTTCCACATGTCGGGTTGGTAAGTGTTGGGGATGGCGTATTTCTCGCAGAGGTATTCGAGGAGGATTTTAAGGGATTCGAGTTGTACTTCTTTGTATTTATGGAAAAAGCGGTGACCTCGCCATTGCATGCCGTAGTCGATGACTTCTTCTTTGGGAACTTCTCGGTTGAAAGTGGAAAAATACCTGCCACCTTTTTCGATTAACGCTCCCCAATTACAGATTTCAATTCCAATGGATTGTTGGTTCAACTGAGTGTTGTTTCGGTTGTGTGTTCCGAGGTGGTGCGCCCAATGTGCAGAGCTGAAACATTGGTAGATGATGCCATCGCCATCGATGACGAAAGCTGTGGCTACCCGAACAGGGGTATAGCCCCAACCGCTGATGACGTTTTTGGCATTTGGACCACTAACCGTGTGGTGTAACACAATCTGTTTTTTTGGGTGCACTTCCGGGTAATATTGGGCTTTGGTTAATGGGAATTGGATGAGGTTTTTGATTTTCATTTTTTAAGATTTTAATTAATGATTTTTTGTGATTTTTTCACCCCTCTTTGTCTCCCCTCGAAGGGGAGAAATTGAAGAAAAAAAGTATCTGTTTTTGGAGTGAAATTTTAGTACATGTACTATTAAAAATTAGTATATGTACCATTAAAATTTAGTACAAGTACTAGTGATTTTGCGTAGAAATACGTTCATTTTCGTTTGTCAGGTGAGTCGTTTGGGAACGAGATGAGGTTGAACATTTCTCGCATCCGGGAGCGCAAGCGATTTCCGTAAATGGCTTCAAGGTCGGAAGCACTAAGGTTGGTGGTGGCATGGGTAACATAACCTTGGCGCACCATCAGTTCGTAGCGATTCAAGAGTATTTCGGCAATGGTGTTGCATTCATTTCCATAATACTTCATGTTTTGTTCCACGCCTAAAGCATCGAAGCAATAGATTTTTGGGTTGTTGGAATACTTCTGCAAAGTTTGGTAACCTTCTTCGTGAAACTCTGCTGCAACGGCTCTTGTGGAACGGATAAAGAAATGGTTTACTTCAAAAGTAAAGTCAGTCATGAGCGTCATGAGTGAGGTTTTACCGCAACCAATCGGACCCGCCAATAGAATGCCTTTATCGGGATCAATGCTGTACTTTTCATAAAAGTTTTCGCACTTCGTGAAGTATACCACGAGTTTGGAAATGATGGTTAAATCTTCTTTATGAATTCGAAAATGCTTGCCGAATTTCAGACGGCCTCTGTGCTGCAAATAGCGAATTGTATTGTCGTAATCGTAGTTGCGAGCTCCTTCTTCATCAATGAAGTAGGGCTTCTCCGTTGCCGGGTTATAAGGTTTCTTCATAATTGGTTGGTTTAGCGTGTAATTGATGAGGAGCGAGTTTGCCCGCTTTTTCTGATTGGAACTTCTTGCTTCGCAAGATCCAATTTTTGGCGGCCGCTTGCCAGTTTTTCATTTTGGTTTTACCGACAAGCCAGCCATTGGCTTGGTAGTAGAGGAAAAAAGGTTCAGCTTCTTCCAATACAAACTTTTGAATTTTAAAAAATTCTAAAACTTCTTCTAGAGAGGGCGGCGTAAAATTGGTTTTACGCTCTCCTTGTTTATTCTGTTTAGATAGTTTATTATTGTTTGTATTGTTTATAGAAGGTACCAGTGCTTGTACCGGTACTTGTACAGAGGTTGTCCCACTACTTGTCCCAGTAGTTGTCCCACTACTTGTACCGAATTTGTACATCTTCACGGTGCTACCTTTCATGGGGTTATGTGAGGGACAATAGAGAAAGAAACCCCATTGACTTAACTCGGTTATACATTTGTGATAGGTGTTTTTTGAACCTATCTTGGACAAACGCATTGTGTCTTGCCGATGAATTGAAATGGGATTATTAAATCGATTCATGTTCCAGAATTGAAAAAGAGCTAAGTACAAGCTGACGTGACTGGGATTGAGCCGGTCGTCCTTGGCGATGCGTTCCATGACGGCTGTCAGGTGTGCGATGTAATTCATGATCGGAAGATGCCATTGTGGATTTTTTTGGATTGAATGATTTTTATGATTTCCTCGTAATCATAAAGGATAATCCCACCGACCTTGGAATAAGGCAGTGTACCGTTCACACGCATGTTGAGGAGGGTGCCTGCAGACAGCCCAAGCAATTTTTTGACTTCGGATGATTTCATCCATTTCTTTTGCCCAGGAATACTGCGTTGCTGTTTGTTGAGGATTTCTCTAAACTCGGCAAGCAATTCAGATTTGAATTCTTGCAGATCCTCTTTCGTTAAAAAATTGATTTGCATAAAATGTATTGTTTTGATGTTCGTAGGGCAAAATTGTAGCAGTTTGATAAGTTGTTTTGCCAAGGTCGGATAGCATACATAGAAAAAAATGAAGATTATTTTCTCTTTGGCTATAAACACAAGTAAAATCAGTGTTTTTGATTTAAATTAATTCAATGAAAAGCCTGAAAGGAGCCAAAAAGATGTATGTTCATTACAAACAAAAAAGACTACTTACAGCAACAGGGATGTTACTATATCAGTCGAATAATGGCTGAAAGCCTAGTAATTAAAGGTAAGTAGAGAGAGGTTACATGTAAGGTTACATGTTTTGGCGTTTACTTGTGAGCATCAATTATCATTTCTTGAAATGCCACAAGCATCCTGCTTAGCAATGATTTGTTTTCATTTTTACGATTTTTAATTGCTGATACTGTGCGATATACATCTTTGACTTCAAAGTTTACTATTTGTGAAAAGGCTAAAACAAAACGCTTGAAATCATTCTCTCCATTATTAAAAACACTTGTGCGGTGTAGGGCAGAAAGCAGTTCTACCAAATCTGTTTTGTTGCCTGTCCACTGGAGCTCAGGATAGACAACTTGTTTCCTTTCGGGAATTTCTTCCTCGAAATATTCTTTTGTGAAATCCATAGCCAAAGAATAACCTAAAAGCACATCATAACCGGTTGAAAAACCATTTTCTACTTCGGGTATTAAACGAAGAATGTAATCATCTTTTAAATACGCCAAAGTGAAATACTGCTCATCACGATTGCATGATGAACTGCTCACGTAGTAGCGGAAATCACGGAACCGATTGAACTTTTCTTGCATTTTGTTCAGGTAATGTTGTTGCAGCTCGGCAACATCTATTTCCTGGTTAATGACTCTTTCAAATTCATATTCCATCAATGTGCGACAAGCAAATTTCACTGATAAAATTTTGGGTTTTACTTCCTTGAAGAAGCGTATTTCATCATTCAAACTTTCAAACCCTTTTTCAAGAACTTGGTCTTTCATTTTTTGAAGTGTTTCATCACAGAGATCCAGCAACGTAATACACTTCTTATGAAAGCATCCTTTACTTTCCCAATGGCTCATGAATTGTTCATGGAACTCATGCGCGGTTTTTTGATACGTATTCATCCTCAATCAATTAATAATTAAGGATTTCATACGCTGACAAAGACGGTCAAAAAGTGCCTGTTTTTTCTACACGTTTTAGAGTGAATTTTTGTTTTAGTTGCTGCATGTCTTCGCTGACTTTATGCTCGAGGACCTTTGCATAAATCTGTGTTGTTGCTAGTTTTTTATGTCCTAGCATTTTAGAAACGGACTCAATCGGTACACCGTTGGAAAGGGTTACCGTGGTTGCGAAGGTATGCCGAGCAATATGCATAGTGAGTTCTTTGTTGATATTACAAAGTGTGGCAATTTCTTTCAAATAGGCGTTCATTTTTTGATTGGAATTAACAGGTAATAATTTTCCGGATTGAACGCATTTTGGATGGTCTTTGTATTTGTTTACAATCTCCTCCGCTTGTGGAAGCAAGGGAACATTGGAAACAGTATTGGTTTTTGTTCTTCGGGTAAAAATCCAACAATCGCCATCAATGCCCTTGGCAACATCGGTTTGTTTCAGTTTAAATACATCAATAAAAGCATAGCCAGTGAAGCAACAGAAAAGAAAAACATCACGCACTTCTTCCAGACGTTCTTGTTTAAATTCTTTGCTATACAAGGCTGATAATTCAGCTTCGTCCAAGATTTCACGAATAACTGCGTGTGTGCTGCATTTGAATTGTGCGAATGGGTTTCGTGGTAACCAACCATTTAAAACGGTCTGATTGATTACTTTCTTGACGTTGCGGATGTATTTCATTGCTGTATTGTGCGCAATGCCTTCCGTTTTGAGATAATGTTCAAAATCGGTGATGAATTTGTAATCGAGTTCTTTGAGGTAAACGTCCGATCGTTTTATTCGTTTCTTGAGAAAGTCACAACACTTTTTGTAAACTGTCTCAAATTTGGTGTGGGTGGATTTGACAACATCGGTTCCGATGAGTTCTTTCATCTGGTCGTTGTGATACTTAAATGCTTCCAGGAATGTTTTTTCCTTTTCGGTGTTTCCGAGAAATTCATTTTTGAGTAGGTCGGAAGTGATAAACTTTCCAAGAGAGGTTTGCTCAACGTAAATTCGGTAAATGGATGTTCGGATAATATCTAACTGGTTGTTGATTATCCGAGCTTCTTCGGATGATCCTTTGACCATTCCGGCTGTCTTAATCCATTTGGATGGTTCGACAAATCGTTTTACGGATAGCTCAGCTCGTTTGCCGTTTACGGTGATACGGCAGTAGATTGCTGCCTTTTCTAGTTGCATTCTTGAGGTGTTCAACCAAAAGAGAAGCGAATAGTTTTGTTTCATCTTGTTTTAATTTGTTTGATTTTGTTCACCAATTCACTTTGAAAGGGTGGAAAACGAACATCAAAACCGTACAAATTAGACCAATCTAATCTTTTAACTATCAGCTACTTAAAGCGTAATTCGGTTAACAAAATGCAAGTATAATACTTGTTAACCGATTTGTTCACTTTTTTTTTGTTAATCTATGAATGAAATGAATAACTCATAAAAACAAAAAACCCTTTAAATCGTTTGATTTAAAGGGTTTTACGTGCTTTTGTGTTTGTTTGAGAAACACTAGAAGCGGTCTGGACGGGACTCGAACCCGCGACCCCCTGCGTGACAGGCAGGTATTCTAACCAACTGAACTACCAAACCAATTTTTTAACTTCTTTCGAAATCTCTAACAACAGCTAGATTCAAAATTGTGTGTGCTTCTCGTTAAAAGCGGATACAAAAGTAGTACTTTTTCCTTTTCCTGCAAGTGATTGGTGTAAAAAAAAGTAAAAAAAAAGACGGTTGGATGAACAACCGTCTCATTATTAAAGGTTTCACTAGAATTTAATTTCTTAAAATTCTTCCGCTTTTCACCAAACTCTCTAAACGTTCTAGGGTTTTACGCTCTGCGCATAGTTCCAAGAATGCTTTTCTTTCCAAATCTAATAGGTATTGCTCCGATACCACTGTGTTTTCTGAAAGGTCGCCACCGCACAGCACAAATCCTAATTTCTCAGAAATCACGCGGTCGTGCTCTGACATATAGTTTCCTGACAACATGGAGTTGGCTCCTACATAAACAATTCCTAAGCCTTCTTGTCCCATTACGGTGATGTTTTTCTCTCGTTTTGGTGCAACGTAACCTTTGTTTGCCATTTCCAAACATGCTGCTTTGGCACGAGTTAAATGGTAATCACGGCTAACGATTACTTCGTCGATTCCTTGACGGAAATAACCTAAATCAAATGCCTCATATGCCGACGTTGCTACTTTCGCTTGTCCAACGGTTAAGAAACGCTCACGCATACGGTTGATTTTGATGTCGCCATCTTTTAATTCGTCGGACAAACGTTTCGCGAATTCTTTCGTTCCGCCACCACCAGGGATCAAACCAACTCCAAATTCAACTAACCCAACATAGGATTCAGCGTGTGCAACCACTTTATCAGCGTGTAAACACAATTCACATCCACCACCTAATGTTAAGTTGTGTGGCGCTGCGATGACTGGAACGTTACTGTATCGAATACGCATCATGGTATCTTGGAAAGCTTTCACGGCAAAATTCAATTCGTCAAAATCTTGCTCCACAGCCATCATGAAGATCATTCCAACGTTAGCACCTGCAGAGAAATTTGCTCCTGTATTGGAAATAACTAATCCTTTATAATCTTTTTCCGCGAAATCCAATGCTTTGTTGATTCCCTCAATAACTCCACCGCCAATCGTGTTCATTTTTGTATGGAACTCTAAATTTAAAATTCCATCTCCTAGGTCCACCAAAGTAGTATCTGCGTTACCCCAAACTTTAAATTCGTCGCGAAGGTTATCCAAAACAACTAGGTTTTCTGTTCCTGGAATGACTACGTATGATTTAGAATCTAGATCGTAGAACAAACGTTTTCCGCCTTCGATTTTATAGAAGGACTCGTGACCAGCTGCCAACATTTCTTTCACCCAATCCGCAACAGTAAATCCTTCTGATTCTGCTAAGTCAATTCCTTTTTTCAAACCGACCATATCCCAGTTTTCGAACGGTCCGAAAGACCAAGCATAACCTGTACGAATGGCATCGTCGATACTGAAAAGTACGTCCGAAATTTCAGGAACACGTTGAGAAACATAAGCGAAAAGTGAAGCATAGTGCTTGCGAATTAAATCTCCTGCCTTTGTTTTATCTGCTAAAAGAATTGCCAAACGCGATTTTAAATCCGGAGCTGACTTTGCCATTTCGACTACCGGTAGCTTTGGTTTTTGCATCGGATGGTATTCCAATGTTTCCAAGTTCAAAGCGAAACGGTTCGTTTTTCCAGAAGCGTCTTTTTCTTTATAGTAGAATCCTTTTTTGGTTTTGTCACCTAAAAATTTATTTTCCACCAAGAAGTCCAATACTTTCGACGGTTTGATCGCATTGACCATCGCATCGTCTTTCAAATTTGCTTGTAATCCTTTGGTTACATTATAAGCTGTGTCCAAACCAACTAAATCACCCAATTTGAAAGTTCCAGTTTTCGGACGTTCTAATAAAGCACCTGTCAATGAATCTGCTTCCTCAATCGTCAAGCCCAATTCTTGTGTCAATTCCATCACTTTCGCCATTGAATAAACACCAACGCGGTTACCAATGAATCCAGGAGTATCTTTACACAAAACGGTTTTCTTTCCGAGGATACGACGTCCGTAGTCCATTAAAAAGTCAACCACTTCAGGATTGGTTTTTGGCGTTGGAATAATTTCTAACAACTGAAGGTAACGCGGTGGATTGAAAAAGTGAGTCCCAGTGAAATGTGTTTGGAAATCTTCACTTCTTCCGTCTAACATCATGTGTATAGGAATTCCAGAAGTGTTAGAAGATATTAAGGTTCCTGGTTTTCGGTATTTTTCAATTTTTTCAAACAACTGTTGCTTGATGTCCAAGCGTTCGATAACAACCTCAATTACCCAATCGCAAGTTGCAATCAACGAAAGATCATCATCGAAATTTCCAGTTTTGATTCTGGAAACGAAACTTTTTCGGTAAATTGGTGATGGGTTGGATTTTACGGCGAAGTCCAAAGAACCATTTACAATACGATTGCGAACGGCTTTCGATTCTAAGGTTAGACCTTTCTTTTCTTCATCAGCTGTAAGTTCGCGCGGGGCGATATCCATCAGGACAACTTCACAGCCAATATTAGCAAAATGACAAGCGATGCGCGATCCCATAACTCCGGAACCTAGGACAGCAACTTTGCGAATGTGACGATTCATAATTGTTTATTTAAATTGTTATTTTTCCATTTGTTGTTCTTCAATCAGCGTTTCCATTTCCCCGATTACCTTATAAAAACCAGTCAACTCCTCGTCTGAAACACGTTCTTGCAACTTATTGTTGAATTCTTGTAAAAATGCTCGAATTTGTCGACGACGTTCTACACCTTGTTTCGTAAGAAAAATGAGCACTTTCCGTTTGTCGTCTGCAGCTGCGGAACGATGTATGAGTCCGTCGTTTTCCATAGCATTTAATGTCCGCGATAAAGACGTCGGTTCCATTCCCATTTTAGGACCAAGTTGCGTACTTGGAGTTCCTTCCTTTTCTACCAGCATTAAAATGAAACCGTAAGACATTGTTATGCCGTGATTTCCAGCTTGTTGGTTGTACATTCGTGACACACGATGCCATGCACTTCGTATGGTAAAATCGATAAAAGTTTTTCTTACTTCGCTCATTGAACGCCTAAATGTAGAAAGAAATTATGCACGCATAACAAATGTGATAAAATTTCATTAGTCAAGTTCTTCTAAAAACTTCTTTTTATCGTTCAGATTAAGAAGCATGCCGCCATGCAAAATGAATTTCAAACTATAAATGAACCGTTCATGTAATAATTCCTCACTTTGCATGATTTAACATTTCCTTCCGACATTTAAACAGCAATTTTGTGCAAAAATTACGCGGAGCAAATGCCTAAAATCAACTTACTAACGGTTTCAATACGACAGTTTTTGCCGTTCTTACTTGTTTTGTTTTCATCGACATTAGTTCGAGCACAACAAACTAAATTTACTATCAGCGGAACAATTAAAGATAGTACTTCCGGTGAAACTTTGCTAAGTACTGCTGTTCGGGTAAAAGAACTCAGCAATGTTGGCGCGTATTCCAATGAATATGGCTTTTATTCTTTGACACTTCCAGAAGGGAACTATACGATTGTGGTCAATTCTTTTGGCTTTATAAAGAAAGAAATTCCTGTTCAACTCAACAAGAATGTTGTCGTCAACATTGATCTTTCCAAACCGAAAGCGGAAAAAACACAAGAATTGGAGGAAATAAAAGTAACTGGAGTAAAAGAAAACAAAAACGTTTCGGGCGCAGAAACTGGGATGGTGAAAATGGATGTAAAAGCTTTGGAGAAAATTCCAGTTTTTGCTGGAGAAAAAGACATAATAAAAACATTTACTTTGACGCCAGGATTTAAAACTGCTGGAGAAGGAAACGCTGGGTTTTACGTTCGTGGCGGTGCAGCTGATCAAAACCTCATTCTATTGGACGAGGCACCTGTTTATAATGCCTCTCACTTGCTCGGATTTTTCTCCACTTTCAATTCAGACGCACTAAAAGAAGTGACTTTATATAAAGGTGGAATGCCTTCACAATACGGTGGTCGAACTTCCTCGGTATTGGACATCAAAATGTTGGATGGAAACGACAAAAAGTTCCATGTCGGTGGGGGTGTTGGAATCATTTCCTCTCGTTTGAGCGTCGAAGGTCCAATCGTTAAAAATAAAGGTTCTTTTATGATTAGTGGTCGCCGAACGTATGCCGATGTGTTTTTGAAGTTAACGGATCAGTTTAAAGATAATCGCTTGTATTTCTATGACTTAAATTTAAAGGCTAATTACAAAATCAATGATAAAAATCGTATTTTCTTATCGGGCTACTTCGGACAAGATAAATTAGGATTAGGCGATTTGTTTGGTATCAATTGGGGAAATGCAACAGGAACAATTCGTTGGAATTCGGTGATTAGCCCAAAATTGTTTTCCAATACTTCATTCATTTTCAGTAATTACAATTATAAAATCGGTATCCAATCGGGAACTTTAGCCGTAGATATCCGATCCAAAATCCAAGATTTCAATTTAAAACAAGATTTCACTTATATCATCAATCCAAAAAACAAACTAAAATTCGGTTTGAATGCCATTCATCACACGATAACACCTGGGCAAATTGAAGCCGATGATCCAAACTTTGTATTTGAAAAATTACAAGATCGGTTTGCGTTGGAAAGCGCAGCATATATTTCTCACGAATGGAATCCTACTGAACGTTTAAATTTCATCTATGGCCTACGTGTAACTGACTTTGCTTTGTTAGGTGTTGGAGATTTTTATTCCTTTGATAGCGAAGGAGTTGTTACCCAAACGACTTCATTCGGAAAAGGTGAAATCGTTAAAAATTACATTAACCTCGAACCGCGATTTACCTCGAGTTTCATGTTGGACAGCGCAAGTTCGTTTAAATTAGGTTACGCTCGAAACGTACAAAATTTGCATTTAATAAGTAATTCAACTTCATCTACACCAACCGATTTATGGATTCCGAGTAGTATCAATGTAAAACCTGAAATTTCAGATCAACTTTCTTTGGGATATTTCAGAAATTTCTTCAACAATCGCTACGAATTCAGCGTGGAAGCTTACTACAAAGACATGCAAAATCAAATTGATTACAAAGACGGAGCGAGCACCATTGCCAATGATCGTATCGAGGGGGAATTGCTCTACGGAAAAGGACGCGCTTACGGTATTGAGTTATTTTTCAAAAAGAAATTTGGACGTTTCAACGGTTGGGTGAGCTATACCCTTTCTCGCACAGAAAAACAAATCGATGGCATCAATAACAGTCAGTGGTACGCCGCACGACAAGACAGAACGCACGATTTATCAATCGTAGGAATTTATGACATTAGTAAAAAATTGTCGATATCCGCAACTTGGGTGTTTTACACAGGCTCAGCGGTTACATTTCCATCAGGAAAATATTATATCGACGGAAACATCCAATGGCTTTACACCGAACGAAACGGTTACCGTATGCCGAATTATCACCGCTTAGATTTGAGTTTAACCTGGTACAACAAAAAAACTGACAAGTTCGAAAGCAGCTGGAACATTGGGATTTACAATGCCTATGCCCGTGAAAACGCATGGGCAATCACTTTCCGACAAAGTGAAACCGACCCAACAAAAACCGAAGCTGTGCAGATCGCTCTGTTCCGTTTAGTTCCTTCAATTACTTACAATTTCAAATTTTAATCATGAAGAAAAATATTTATATCCTTAGTTTTTTAGTTGCAAGTTTGGGATTTACCAGCTGTGAAAAAGTGATACAAATTGACTTTAAGGAAAGTGAAGCCAGTATTGTTATTGAAGGAGAAATAACTGACGACCCTACAAAACCACAGTTGATTACTATTTCTAAAACCACCGATTTTCAAACTACAAATGACCAATTATTCGTTTCTGGTGCCACGGTTCTCGTTTCAGATGATGCAGGTAATGAAGTGTATTTGACGGAGACTTCTCCAGGGAAGTACACCACAACAGCTTTACAAGGTGTTCCCGGAAGAAGCTATAATATGACGGTTACCGTGGAGGGTAAAACCTACACTTCGACTTGTAAAATGCCAGTTCGAACACCTTTAGATAGTTTAGGAATTGATAAATCCTTTGCGTTTGGAGGATTGACCCGTTCGGTGATTCCTTATTTCCAGGATCCAGTTGGACAAGGAAATTTTTACCGTGCACGGTTGTACATCAATAACAAATTCATTGAATCCTTTGTGTATGACGACGAATTTTTGGACGGTAACTACAACACCCAAGGACTCAATTCCTTCAATCAGGCGATAAAAAAGTACGATACCGTTGGCGTCGAATTGATGAATATCGACTCAAAAATTCATTTTTACTTTGAGAGTTTGGCAGCAAACAGCAGCGGTCCAGGTGGGGGAGTAGCTTCTCCAGCAAATCCAAAATCAAACATCACAGGAGGAGCTTTAGGGTATTTTAGTGCCCATACATCACAGTTTAAAACGATAGTTTCGGATTAGATAAAAAGGTTACTCAAAACCATCAAAAAATAGCCCTACTCAGAGCTGAAGAATATTCGGAAAACTGCAATTTGGATGATTCCGCCTAAGTCATCGTTTTTAACCTTATTTCAGTCGCGACTATTCTCAATTTTTTATTCCGTCACGCAAGTCTGAACGCTACAATTTGTAATCCCGATTGTTTTCGGGACTACATTCCGTCACGTTGGGATGAACGTTACTATTTAGTCAATCCTTAAAAACCCTTTTTCTGATTCGCTTTAAAAACCAGGTCTCATAATCAAGTTTTGAATTGGCGAAAAAAATGAGCTGAAAATGGTTTGAAAAAAGTGAAAAAAGATGACT
>JBDKEM010000010.1:0-128195 GCA_039795265.1 Bacteroidota bacterium
CGGCTTGTTCGCGAATCGGAAAGGTGGAATAGTAAACGGTGCGTTCCTTGAAATGATTTTGTTTGGCTTTTTGTAATTCAACGATGAATTTTTCACCGCTTTCGCTCTCACAATAAATGTCATAAATCGCTTTCCGATCTATATCCGTTTGTCCTAACTGTTCGCTGTTTTTGAACGTCAAGTCAATGATCTTATCCTCTTGAGGTAATAATGCGTTTAAAAAGTCAATCAGCAACGGTTTACTCGCCTCTTCTCCAAAGATTTTTTTGAATCCGAAGTCTGTAAATGGGTTGACATATTTTGCTTTCATGGTAGCGATTAACTCAAATTTTGGAGTTCAAAAATACGGATTAAAATTCATAAAAAACAGCGTTCTACTTTGCTATCAACTCCATGGAAAAGTCCTCTTTAACGCACCTTTCAACAATCTTGGCACTGTTCAAAGCCAACGGAATTCCACCGCCAGGATGAACGGTAACACCTGCAAAATAAAGCCCTTTTATTGTTTTGGAAAAGTTCGGATGTCTGTAAAATGCTGCATTTCGATGATTGGAAGCATTGCCATAAATTGAACCTTGTTTTCCAAAATATTTTGCTTCAATTATCCGAGGTTCGGTATGGCTTTCATTCACGATAAACTTTTCAATATCCGTATGTAATGCCCTATTAATCTTTGACACTAAGTTTTTTCGCAATATTTCGATTTCCTTTTCCCAATCTTGCCCTACGTCAATAGGTGCATTGACCATAACAAACCAATTTTCTCCATTTTCAGGAGCGTCTTCTTTTTCAATTTTTGAAGTAATGTGAATGTAAATGGTAGGATCTTGGCACATCGTTTTCGTGTCAAATAACTGACGAAATTCTTCTTCGTAATTCGCTGAGAAAAGAATATTATGTACTCCCAATTGGTCAAATTTTCGACTAATTCCCCAGTAAAAAACTACTGCCGAACTTGATTTTTCATGATTCAATCGGCGTTGAGCAAATTCTTTGTTCCCCAAAAGTTTTTCATAGGTAAAATGGACATCCATATTACTTACCACTACATCAAAATCCAACTCACCTTTATTTTCGACGCGAATACCCTTCAATTTATTGCGATCTTGAATGATTTCAACCACTTTTGAAGAGGTATGAAATTGAACTCCCAACATCCTCGCGGCTTTCAAAACTGATTCCGTGATAGCAACCATTCCACCTTTTGGCAAGGCTGGACCTTCGTTCATTTCCAAGTGCGAAATGATATTTAACAAACCTGGCGTTTTATAGGGAGAACTTCCGTTGTAAGTCGCCAAACGGTTAAAAATTTGAACGGTTTTAGGATTTTTAAATGATTGAACATTCATTCTATTCATAGTCTTTAAAAGTCCCATTCCCGGAATTCGAGCAATTGCATGCCAGAAATTCTTCCAATTCCAATGTCGTAAACGGTGCAAAGAAACTTCGATAAAAACAGGATTCAAAACCTTGTAATTCTCCTCCATACGCTTCAAAAATGAACGCACCTGCCTTGGATTTTCGCCCAATTCAGACGATAAACTTTCGGTCACTTTCTCTGTACCAACAGGGAGATTTAATTTCGTTCCGTCATTGAAAAAATAACGGCAAGACTCTTCCAAACGCTCGTAAGCGAAAGGGATTTTTTCTGGAGAAAGTAGCAACAATTCCTCAACTAATTCGGGCTCTGTAAAGACAGAAGGGCCTGCATCAAAACGAAAATCACCTTGCCAAAACGAATTGATTTTACCGCCTAAAAATGGATTTGCTTCAAAAACATGAACTTCCAAACCTAACTTTGCCAAACGCACAGCAGTTGACAATCCACCTATTCCAGAACCAATAATTGCTGCCTTCATAACCAAGAAACACCCTCAGATTTAAATTGTTTGTATTGGGATTGTAAAAGAAACTTTGACGAGGTCCTTTCCAGAAAGATGTTCCAATTTAACCGAATCACCATATTGAATTTGTAAGCGACGACTTAAGTTTTTAAGACCAACCCCTAAATCGACTTTTTCCTGCCATTCACCCGAATTTTGAACTTCAACGAATAAACTGTTATCAAATTGATTCACGGTTATTCGAACGAAGCCACCATGAATTCGTTTTGAAATTCCATGTTTAATGGCGTTTTCGACTAAAGTTTGAATGGAAAAAGCAGGGATTTTAACATTATTGAAAACATCGTTCCAATCCCATTGAATTTCCAAACGCTCTTCGAATCGAATTTTTTCTAATTCCAAATAGGAGGTAACCGTTTCCTTTTCTTGACCTAAACTTACTAACGAATTACCGTCTTGTTTCAAATTCGAACGCAAGAGCGAAGACAAACGCGTTATAGCCTGTTTAGCTTGTTGGGGTTCAACTTCAACCAATGCACGAATGGCGTTTAAAGCATTAAATAGAAAATGCGGATTGAGTTGATTGCGCAATTGTTGCAATTCGATTTCTGCCTGGGATTTCTGAAGTTCGAGATTTCGCAATTCTTTACGACGGGTTTCTTCAATTAATAGAAAGGTGAAATAAATGGTACACCACAACAAATACACCAAAAACATGGAAATAAAAGACACAAAAAGAGAAAGTTTCACCCAATTCGCCCATTCCCAATTGATAATCGACGCTGAAATTTTAATAAGTAGAACGTTGATGATTGCTACCAAAGCAGCACCAAAAATCACAGGAGGAATAAAGCGTTTTGCCTCGAGGTGATAGTACGATTTTTTTATCAAATGATGCCGAATACGGTGGCTTAGAAATATTCCAAAAAGGATGGTTTCAAGCAAATTGACCCAATTAGAAAAAGTAAATTGCTCTCCTTTATTAATGACAGATAAAAAAATTAGGAGTCCATATAAAGTCCATCCGATTACCTGAAAAATCCAATATAAAATGCGCTTCTCAAAAATCTTTTTACCGTTCATTACGAAATAGTTGGGTTAATCATTAATCAAAATTTATACTATTCATCAAATATCACAATAGTGTTAATGTAAAGCCCGATTTTTTATCTTTTTTTTGAAAAAAAACTGCGATTTTGTGTTTTCACTTTGATATTCAGATATATTTGTACTAACAAAATTATTCACTTCATAAAACAAAAACTATGAACAAAGCAGAACTTATCGATGCGATTGCGGCTGAGTCAGGACTTTCTAAAGCTGATTCTAAGAAAGCGTTAGATGCATTTGTTAGTGCAACAACTGGCGCGCTCAAGAAAGGTGACAAAATTTCTTTAGTTGGATTTGGTACATTTGATGTATCTAAAAGAAGCGAAAGAAACGGACGTAATCCTAAAACAGGTGATGTAATCAAAATCGCAGCTAAAAACTCAGTACGTTTTAAAGCTGGTTCTGATTTATCTTCTAGCGTGAACTAATTAATCGCAGATTCGATCTACATAAAGACTCCTAATTTGGGGTCTTTTTTTTTATCCTAAATTCTGGACGTGATAACTATTTTAAACTTCTAACTACTTCACAAACTCTTTCCACATCCGCATTAGAAACATCTAAATGTGTTACAAAACGAAGCATTCCTGGACCAAAAGGCATTATAAGTATTCCTTTTTGCGAAAAAAGTTGAATGATCTCTTCTCTACGAGTCGGCTCTTTTAAAATTGCCACCACGATGTTGGTTTCCACAGAATAGATTTCTTTTATCCAGTCCATTTCTTCAAGCGCCTCACCGATTAATCTGGCGTTCTGATGGTCAACTTTTAAACGATCCACATTGTATTTCAAAGCATATAAACCTCCAGCAGCAATAATTCCTGCTTGACGCATACCGCCACCAAACACCTTTCTAACACGACGCGCCTTGCGAATAAAGTCATTCGTCCCGAGCAATACTGAACCTACTGGAGCACCCAAACCTTTCGACAAGCAAATGGAAATACTATCAAAAGGTGTGGCATAGGTGGTGTAATCCATTCCATTTTCAACAAGCGCATTCATCAAACGGGCTCCGTCTAAATGAAGCGGTAAATTATAGTTAACACACACGTTTTTAATCGCTAAAATATCTTCAAAATTGTAAATCGCGCCGCCTCCTCGATTGGCAGTATCTTCCAGCGAAACAAGTTGGGTCAATGGATAATGGACATCCTGTTCAGGGTTGATCCATGCGGCAACTTCTTCTGCTTTCAATCGACCTCTATCCCCTTCCAACGTGCGAATCGATGCACCCGAATTTCGTGCGATTCCTCCTCCTTCGTATTTAAAAACATGACTTTCTTTATGACAAATCACCTCACCACCAGGTTGAACGTGAACATTAATTGCAATTTGATTGGTTTGTGTACCCGAACTACAAAACAATGCGGCTTCCTTTCCAAATAATTGCGCTGCATACGTTTCCAATTCGTTTACTGTTGGATCTTCACCAAAAACATCGTCGCCTACTTTCGCAGTAAACATAAAATCAAGCATTTCCTTCGTTGGACGTGTCACTGTATCGCTTCGTAAATCAATCATTTCGTAATTTTGTGAGGCAAAACTATAAAATCTCAAAAGATTATCTTCCGTTTCTACACTTTGTAAATTCATGACCGAAATTGTTCCCTATCTGAGTATCGCCATCGTTGCACTTTTAGCTTCTTTTTCCACTTTCTTTTCGGGCTTTGGATTAGGAACAATTTTGCTACCTGTTTTCTCGCTATACTTCCCTTTGGAACTCGCGGTTTTGGCTACTGCATTGGTTCATTTTAGTAACAATCTTTTTAAATTTGGAATGCTTCGCGAACACCTCAATTTTGGAATACTACTTTCTTTCGGAATTCCTGCTGGTATAGGTGCACTTATTGGAGCTTTAAGTTTACAATTCACATCCCATTCTGGTATTGCCTATTCTTATCTAGTTTTTGGTAAATCCTTGACGGTGGATTGGGTATCAGTTTTGATTGGGATTTTAATGCTCTTTTTTGCTTTAATGGAACTTCTTCCCTATTTCGAACGCATTCAACTTCCTAATAAATGGTTACCGATAGGTGGCATTGTAAGCGGTTTTTTCGGCGGGATTTCTGGTCACCAAGGAGCATTGCGTTCAGCTTTTTTATCTAAAACCACGTTGACGAAAGCACAGTTTGTCTCGACTGGTGTTGCGATTTCCTTCATTATTGATCTGACTCGAATTGGCATCTATTTCAAATCAGATTTCTCCCATTTACCAATAAAGTTAATTCTCATTGGTAGTTCGTTTGCTATGATTGGAAGTGTTTATGGAAAGCGTCTTTTTGAAAAATCAGTGAACTTAAATATTCGCAAGATAGTCGCTATTTTTCTATTCGTAATGGGTATAAAAATTCTTATTGGTTTGTAACGTATTCTATTTTTTTTCAAAATCAAGCCTATCAAGGGATTAACATTTTTTGCACAAATTAAGTTGTAAACATCGGAGAAAGTCGTCTGATTAAGCCCTATTTTTATAGTCCATTTTTTCATTTATGTACCTCATCTTCGACACCGAAACCACTGGACTTCCAAGAGATTACAATGCTCCAATCACCGATACATCAAACTGGCCAAGAGCTGTACAAATTGCATGGCAACTGCACGACGAATGGGGAAAAGTAATCGAACATAATGATTATCTAATAAAACCAGTTGGATTCAATATTCCTCCGAATGCAGAGAGCGTTCATGGAATTTCTACCGAACTCGCTTTACAGGGTGGCGAAGACCTCGATTTTGTACTCGAAAGGTTCAAAGAAGTTATTGCTAAAGCTAAATTCATTGTCGGTCACAACGTATCTTTTGACTTAAAAATTATGGGATGTGAGTTTGTGCGTAATGGACAAGACACGCCCCTCACACTTCCAGTACTTGACACTTGTACGGAAAATACAGCTTCATTGTTAAAATTACCAGGTGGACGAGGTGGAAAATTTAAATTGCCCACGCTTAGTGAACTTCATCAATATTTGTTTGATATTTCATTCGGGGAAGCGCATAACGCAACGGCGGATGTGGAAGCAACTACGCGTTGTTTTCTGGAACTTATCCGAACAGGAGGATTCGATAGCGAGGAACTTAAACAAGATCATACTTACCTTGAAAAATACCGCGAATTCAATCCGGCTCCTTTCCAAGCGATTGGTTTAAACCACCTTAATCTAAAAGAGGAAAGCCAAAAACTTCGTGAATTTGCACAAAAACCGAGCGAAAATCGAACTAAAATTACGAATGAAAAGTTGGCAGAATTACTTCAACTTCCTTTCGCTCATTTGCATACACACACCCAATTCTCGATTTTACAGTCCACCGCCAATATCAAATCTTTAGTCAAAAAAGCGACTGAATTGAACATGGACGGAGTTGCCATTACCGATACCGGAAACATGATGGCAGCCTTTCATTTTGAGCAGGCAATTAGCAAATACAACAAAGAAATTGACGAAAAAAAGAAACAAGCTGAAGCAGAAAATCAAGCGTTCGAGGGTAAAAAAATCATCCCTATTATCGGTTGCGAATTCAATGTGTGTCGCAATCGTTTGGATAAAACACAAAAAGACAACGGTTACCAAATCGTCATTTTAGCAAAAAATAAAAATGGGTATCAAAACCTCATTAAACTGGCTTCGATGGCCTATACAGAGGGAATGTACTATGTGCCACGGATAGATAAAAATGCCCTCGAGGAATACAAAAGTGACCTGATTGTACTCTCTGGAAATTTGAATGGAGAAGTTCCAAATCTTTTATTAAATGTTGGGGAAACGCAGGCGGAAGAAGCCTTACTTTGGTGGAAAGCGCAATTTGGAGAAGACTTTTATTTAGAACTCAATAGACACGGACTTCAAACAGAAGATGTTGTTAATCAAGGCTTAATTACTCTTGGCCAAAAACACAACGTGAAGGTCGTTGCAACAAATAACGTTTATTACCTCAATAAAAAAGATGCGGAAGCACACGACGTCTTGTTGTGTGTAAAAGAAAATGAATTGATAACTACGCCTAAAGGTCGTGGTCGCGGATTCCGCTTTGGTCTTGAAAACGACGAATTTTACTTCAAAACACATGAAGAAATGGTGGAGTTGTTCAGCGACATTCCCGAAGCACTATATTCCATTGCGGAAATTATCGAAAAAGTTGAACCGTATCCTTTAAAGCGCGACGTTCTTCTTCCGGCATTCGATATTCCTGAACAATTTCGCGACGAACAAGATGCCGTGGATGGAGGAAAACGGGGAGAAAACAATTATTTGCGTCACCTCACCTATGTTGGAGCTGAAAAACGCTATGAAATCCTAAGCGACGAAATACGCGAACGAATTGATTTTGAGCTTAAAACCATTGAAAAAACAGGATATCCGGGTTACTTCCTCATCGTTCAAGATTTCTGTCAAGCAGCTCGAGACATGGGCGTTTCAGTTGGCCCTGGAAGGGGATCGGCAGCGGGTTCAGCAGTTGCTTATTGCATTGGAATCACGAACGTTGACCCCATAAAATACGATCTCCTTTTCGAGCGTTTTTTGAATCCCGATCGTATTTCGATGCCAGATATCGATATCGACTTCGATGATGAGGGACGTGGTCGCGTTATTCAATACGTGATTGACAAATATGGCGCGTCGCAGGTTTCTCAAATAATTACCTATGGCACAATGGCTGCGAAATCGGCTATCCGAGATACCGCGCGTGTTATGGATCTTCCCCTACCCGATGCGGATCGATTGGCGAAATTAATTCCTAATGAATTCAACTTGGGGCAAATAATGTTCTGGGAAGAAAGTAAACTGCGTGAAAATGCCAAAAACCAAGATTCGATGCAAATGGTCTTGGAACTGCGCGACTATGCCAAAGGAAACGATCTTTCGGCGCAAGTGCTTCGTAAAGCAGCTGAAATTGAAGGTTCGGTGCGCAATACGGGAATTCATGCCTGCGGAGTCATCATTACACCCGACGACTTAACGAATTTCGTTCCTGTAGCAACAGCGAAAGATTCGGATATGGTATGTACCCAATTCGATAACTCCGTAGCGGAATCGGCGGGATTGTTGAAAATGGACTTCCTCGGTCTAAAAACGTTAACATTAATCAAAGACGCAGTGAAGAATGTCAAGGAAAGACATGGTATCGACCTTGATCCGGATGCCTTCCCGATTGACGATGTGAAAACCTATGAACTTTTTCAACGTGGCGAAACGGTCGGTATATTCCAATACGAATCTACTGGAATGCAGAAATATTTAAAAGAACTGAAGCCAACGGTTTTTGCGGATTTAATTGCGATGAATGCCTTGTATCGTCCTGGACCATTGGAATATATCCCTTTGTTTATCAAAAGAAAACACGGTGAAGTACCCATTGTTTATGACCTCGACGATTGTGAAGAATATTTAAAGGAAACATACGGAATTACTGTTTACCAAGAGCAGGTAATGCTTTTGTCTCAAAAATTGGCTGGTTTTACAAAAGGTGAAGCGGATACCTTGCGAAAAGCAATGGGAAAAAAACAACGCGATGTACTCGACAAAATGAAACCAACTTTCATTGAGCGTGGTCAAGAGAAAGGACATGACCCGACAATTCTAGAAAAAGTTTGGACCGACTGGGAAGCATTTGCCTCCTATGCCTTCAATAAATCGCACTCCACTTGTTACGCTTGGGTGGCTTATCAAACCGCCTATCTTAAAGCGAATTATCCTGCGGAATACATGGCGTCTGTGCTCAGTAACAACATGAACGACATTAAATCTGTTTCCATTTTTATGGAAGAATGTCAACGCATGGGAATTGCTGTTCTTGGACCAGATGTCAACGAATCGAAGTACCGATTTACCGTGAACAAAGAAGGAGCTGTTCGATTTGGTTTGGGAGCCATAAAAGGAGTCGGTGAGTCACCAGTTAATGCCATTTTAGAGGAACGTACGAATGGAAATTTCACCTCCGTTTTCGATTTCGTAAAACGAGCTAACGCAAAGGTTGTGAATAAACGGGTAATGGAAAGTTTGATTTATGCTGGAGCAATGGACTCTTTCAAAGAAATTCATCGTGCCCAATATTTCGCTTTAGATAAAAACAACCGGACATTCATTGAAACCTTGCAACGATATGGTGCCGCGATGCAAGAGGCTGAAAATTCGGCACAAGAAAGTCTGTTTGGTGGATCAAGTGCAGTTTCTATGCCCGAGCCCGTTCCTCCTGCGGCTGAGCCTTGGACAAATATTTTCCAGCTAGGAAAGGAAAAAGAAGTAATTGGAATCTTTATTTCTGGTCACCCCTTAGACGATTACAAGTTGGAAATGAACGCTTTTTGTACTGGAAATCTGCGCATGCTACTTAACATGGATGAAAACCGCGGACGTCAGTTTATGTTTGCAGCTGTCATCTCGAAGGTGGAACATAAAATTGACAAAAACGGAAATGGATTTGCGAATCTCTATTTGGAAGATTATACGGATAGCTTTCGTATGAGTGTTTTTAATGAGCAATACATGAAATTCAAACACTTTTTCCACGATGGCGCGTTTCTAACGTTCAAAGGAAAAATTGAAATTCCACTTCGCCGCACCGAACCCCAATTCAACATCTCAAGCATCGATTTACTGTCGAATTTGCGAGAAAAAATGGCAAAAAGCCTTCAAATCAACATCAATCCTGCCGACCTTAACCAAGTTTTAATTCAATCTTTCTATGAAATGATCGAAGAATTTCAAGGTGGAAATCTTAGTTTAGAATTTGTCATTCATGATCCGACGACAGGAATTGAAATCCGTATGCCGTCTAAAACTACACGCATTCGGCCTGAAAACGAACTCTTCCGTGAGTTGGAGCGCATGAAATTTACATTTCACTTGAATTGATACCAAGAATTATATCATCGAGGCAAAATAGGATGAAGAACGAGACAAATCAATCAAAAATGCCTATGCTTCACATCGTGATGTCCATGTTTTCTTACGTTCATTAAGGGCTTATAACTATGATTCGCCAAAGCGAACTATGCTTTTATTGTGGTTAAAAATTTGAAAACCAAATAGGTACATAGATAATCTAGCTTTGAGATTGAAATAGACGCCACAGCGTTGACACATAGGTGTTCTGTAATGTTCGTGACCACTATGTGAACCTCTGTTTTTCTTGAAACAAATCAATCTACTCTATCCTTCGCCGTATGAGTACTATGTTTCTATGTGGTTAAAAATTTGAAAACCAAATAGATCCAATGATAAAAAATGGTTCAATGAGGAATTATTAACGTTAAGGCATTGACTCAGTGTAGATTTTGTGGTATCAAAGCGGATACTGAATTAAAATTTCAACTGTTCCAATTTATTCGTTTGTGCTTCCAGACTCGTTTTGTATTCTTGCTTGATGCTTTGAACTAAATTACTCACACTTTCTACTTTTTGGATTCCTGCTACTCCGTGACCTGCAGACCAAATGTCTTTCCATGCTTTACTGTTCGATGCATTCAGTTGTGAGAAGTCTTCCTCTTTCTTTTCGGCTAGGTTGAGTCCTGCTTTTTCAATACTCGGTCGTAAAAAATTAGCATTTACGCCTGAAACGCCATCGGTGTACATAATGTCATCAATACCCGAATGCACAATCATTTCGCGATAGTCGTTTGCTGCCATACTTTCGAGTGTTGCTATAAATCGTGTTCCCATATAGGCAAAATCCGCCCCGATGGTTTCCGCTGCCGCAACATCTTTACCTGAATTTAAAGAACCTGCTAAAATTAATGCACCGTCCCAAAATGAACGAAACTCGGCAACTAAAGCAAATGGATTCGCCGTACCCGCATGTCCGCCAGCACCAGCAGCAACGGCAATTATTCCGTCCACTCCTGCTTCAATTGCTTTTTCTGCGTGACGTTTTTTTATGACGTCATGAAATACCAAACCACCATAACTATGAACCGCATCGACAACGTCTTTTACAGCGCCCAATGAAGTAATAATTAAAGGAACTTTGTACTTCATGCACAATTCTAAATCCGGCATTAGTCTTGGATTTGTTTTGTTGACAATCAAATTCACACCATAAGGAGCAGGTTCTTTTCCTGTCTCTTTTCTGAAATCCTCCAATGCGCTCGTGACTTCGATTAACATGTTTTCAAAATCCTCTGCCGTTCTTCCATTCAATGAAGGAAAAGTACCCAGAACGCCATTTTTACAACATTCGATCACCAATTTCGTCCCTGAAACCAAGAACATTGGCGAAACAATAATCGGCAAGTCTAATTTAGATTTAAGTTCATTTGTTGTCATGAAAAAGTATTTTTCTAAAAGTAAGGAAAAATAAAAAGCAACGCATGGATGACCGAATATTTAGATGAAATTTCCCTTTTTCATAAATAAATCTGGAAATTTTTTGGCAGAAAGACATCCCGTTTTTTCGGAATTTGTAGCTTGGATTGAAACCAACGGCTTGCCTGATTTGATTTCTTTTGACCACGATTTGGGTTTGACGGAACTTCCCGAATGCAAAGAACAAAACGGCTTGACCTGCGCCAAATGGTTGGTGAATTATTGTTTAGATAACGAATTGCCTCTACCTGAATGCGTTGTTCATTCTCAAAATCCAGTTGGGAGGGAGAATATAGAGGGCTTGTTATGTCAATTTAGAAGGTTAGGGAATTTATAGATGTTAAAAATCGCAGCAATTGAGTGAAAGTTTTATGCAACAAAAAAGCCAACGTGGGGGCGTTGGCTTGGGAAGTTAGAGATTTAATCAAACTTAATATTCAATAAATTTTTGAATTAAGGGACGCCATTCTTTATTTGAAAAACCAATTGACGTCGGGTGATTAATGCCAATAGCAAGCGATTTACCTTCAGAATGATCGTATTCCCAAATAGTTGAATATTTCGATTGAGTTTTTAATTCGCCAATCATTCTACATCTTGGATCATTGTCTGGCATCCAATTTTCCCACATTCTTTTTGAACATATTATAATTTTATTTGGTTTCAGAAGTTCTAATAAATCCCAAAAAGCCGGAATCACAGAGGCTAATTGATCACTAGAAGGTTGGGCATCTTTATCACTCATAAAATGTTGAATTAAATTTGCATAGGCACAATTATTCCATAATTCTAACTTATCATTTTCATTGAATAATAGTCCAAGGTTGGAGTATATTCGGTAGGCTGGATAATATTCACCTGAAAGATATTCCTCAATTACTTCAATAGTGAAGTTTTCATTTTTTGAATTCTCGCCTCCATAATGTGACTCACCTAAAACTAGAATTTTACCGTATCTAGCGTTTTCATATTTGGGACCAACCCAGGGGTTGAAAGAAAGGTTTTTCATACAGTTTTTATATTGCAATTATAAGAAATAAGGGGTTAATTTAAGTTATTTCCGAAATTTTTTTGAGCTTTTGAAGGCTCAAAAATTTCAGAATAATTTTCAGCTTTAAACACTTAATGGGATACTACCTTGTAAGAGTTAAAATCGCTTGTTCTCTGTTTTCAAATTCTTGAATATTTCCCCATTCCTTATCATCAATTTGAGTCCAAAAGAATTTTTCTTTATCACAATCGAAAGTTATTTTCTTTCCATTTAATTCAAAGTATTTCCAATAATCCACTGATTTTTGGTCTTTATATGAGCTCTCGTCTAATGAAAATTTTTCTTTCAATTCTACAAAAAGAGAATAAGAATAATATTCTTTGTGGTAGCCACTTGTAGTTGTAGAACGCAACAAAAGAATATCTGATTCGCTATTCCAACGAATTAGTTTTTGAGAACCGCACGCTGCTATCATTTCAAATCGCTTAACGAAATAATAACGCCAATCATTTTTGTCTGAAAAATCTGCAACAATTTTCTCTAAATCTTGAAGCAAAGTGGTTGGATTGATGTTATCAAATAATGATTTCAAAACATTGCGTTGGTTGTTATCATCTCTTAGTAACCTTTTCCAACTAATATCACGTTCGTTATCAATTAAGAAACTATAGTTTTGCCCTTTCTTTAACAAATAATCTCCTTTTGCCAACAAGGCTCTTTCAAAAAGATAATTATCAAAGTAAATTAATCCGTCATTACTAAATAAGGCTTTTGCTTTTTCTGAATATTCTTTAAACTTATCAATATTGTATATTCCGTTTTCGTCTTTACACCAATCTAAAATAAAGCCGATTTGTCCGTTGAAATAACCGTGATTTTCAATTTCAATAATTTCGTTTTTCCAATCATCATTTTGTAAAATAAGATTCACTTTTGCCTTTTCTTCTTCAATTATGAATTTAGGAAAGCCCTTATCTTCTGGGTTTACAGAATCTTTAAAATATTCAACAATGGTGTTTCTATGTGGAATGAGCTTTGATAAAAACAATAGTGAATCTGCAAAAGTATTTGCATTGTCATAATACAATCTATGTGCTTCAACAAGATTTCGGACTATTCTCAACCAATTTTGCAGATTTTCTTCATCTATAACATTTTCACAGGCTAAATATTGGTATAACGCAAATAATTTCAATAGTTCGGCATAACCTAAATTGTTTTTAATTGCACCATTGAACATTTCTTTTTCATCTAGATAAGTCGTGTCAGAAAGAAATGTTTTCAATCCCCCTTTATCAGATATTTTATTTAAAATGGATTTTAAGATTTTGAAATAATCCTCATCAAAACAGCCTAAGTCTAAATATTGATTGAATGAAACCTTTTTGTCACCTCTCAATAAATCAACTACTCGTCTGAAATCATCGTCTCTTGGGGCTTTGAGCGAGTAATTAATTACAGCCATTGTTCTGAAAAAATTCATAAGCTGTTCGTCAAAAACATTTTCGGTTTTATCACGATAATTCCAAAACAAATCCGTCCAAAGTGTATCAATTTTATGTGAAAATGTTTCTGTCGCTTCTACGCCTTCTTCCCAACACTCTTTGTTTATATGTTGCTCAAACTTTGCTTTAAAATTTTCGAAATCAGTAAGATGTTTGCCTCTTGCATTCATTTTGATATACAAATCATCTGAAAGTCCAAAGTTTTGTAGTTCTATATAATGAAAACTAATGTTGTTTAATTTGTCCCAAACTTCCGTTTCATCTTGAAATGTTTGCTGAATGTCATCTAACATTGTCAGCATTGATTTTATGGTCTGGTCTCTTTTCCACGAAAGAAAAAACCAAGAACTATCAATGATTAGTTCAGAAACATTTTGTTCAGGATTGTAAATAATTCCTTTGTTGATTAAGTCAATGCAAAATTCTCTTGAACTTGTTCGTGTTTCGTAAGTGAAATTTGTCAAAAGATTTTTTAACTCATCGTTTAACTTGTTTTCTTTGACTGCAACAAACCAATGCAACAAAAACAAAGATGTTAATCGTTGTTGGCCGTCAAGTGGGTGTAAAATTTTATTTCTTACGCTACCATAAACAAAATCCAATTCCTTTGGAGTGCCTTTAACAGCCTCAAGTAAAAACTTTAAGAAGTTTTCTCTTAGTTCTTCTTTTCCTTCTCTACCCTGAGCGTAATCTCGTTGTATAATTGGAATTTCAATTTTATTTTTATCAATTAACTCACGGAACGTTAATTTTTCTGATGTCGGATTATTGTTCATTCTCTGCTAATTCAGTTTGAGGTAAATAATTTTTCAAGGTTTCTTTGATGTTATTCAAATAAGCATTTCTGTCTTTTTCTTCCCATTTGCTTAATTGCTTTGTACAACCTTCAAAATACTTCTGGAACACTTTTTTGGTCGCAATCGGGATAAATGCTCCATTCTTTTCAAGCTCAATTATTCTTTCTCTTTTTACCGGAAACAATCCATTGTTAAGTTTTGAGTTGTCATTTTTGGAAAGCAATGCCATATTTTCAATAGAATGAATATCAGTTTCGCCAAACAGGCTACTAATTTTCTCGACAAGTGAAGAAACTTTTTCCCTTTGTTTGTCATTATTAAATTTAATGATTTCTGTTTTTATTTCTTCTGTGAGAATATCGGTGTCTATTATTTTTAACCATTCTTCAAAATCATCAATTTCTCTAATATCATCAGAGTTTTGTGCGTGAATATGTTCCAAACTCCAACCTCCATTCTTTTTCTCTTTGTATTTATTGAATGGAAAACGAAGAGAAGAGTCATTACTGTTTAATGTAGTAATGATATTGTGAAGAAGCAATACATTGATTAATTGTCCATTACCTTGTCCATATTCTAATTCATCAACTTGATTTTTGCTTACTATCTTTTTGATTTCTTGGTCTATCCACTTTCCAAACTCACTTTTTTGTTTATTTTCTTTGTTCCCAAGAATCGTTTTAATGTTAGTTCCAATCGTTATCAAATAACCAATTTTGTGATATAATTCTCTGTCATTATACCAATCTTCTAGTGTTTGGTAATTCTTTTTAATTTCCTGCCAATTGTCGTTTATTTCCTTTTCTGATTTGGTTTTAAATTTTTCATTAAAGAAATGGAAAGTGGAATACTTGTCATCACTTGGCTTATCTGACATTAAATCGAAAATAAACTCTATTCTCGTAGTCAAGTTATTTTCATTTTTGTTGATGAAATACCAAAAAGAATCGTCTTGTAAGGCGTATTCAATTCTGTCCCATTCTGAGGCAATTTCTAATTGTTTTAGCCGTATTTTTTCGTTGTCTGCTTGTGCGAAATTTGAATTATTTAAAAACAAAGCCTTAATCAATTCAGCATTTGTTAGCGGAATTTTACCGCTATTTATCCTCGTGAAAATATCAATAGAATCATCTTTTGCCGAAGTTTCATACCAAATAACTTTTGTAAAAAAGTTGAATTTTGATTCAAATGTATTTACATCAAATTGCTCTCCTTTGTTTTTGAACCAATCACAAATTGTTTTGTAAGCAGAAGAAATAAAAAAATAATCAATGTTTGTGTCGTTTATCGTTTCCCCGATTAATTCTTTTTGTAAATAGTCGGCTGAATTTTCTCTTGTTTCGTATTTTAAACCAAATAATTTCTTTCTACGATTTTCAACATAACCTTGATTTAAATAATGTAATATTAAAAACGTTGTCGTAAGCCTTTGTTGTCCATCAATTAAGTCCCACTCATTATCTTCTTTTTTCTTTACTACTATGGGCTGCAAGCAATACCATGTTTTTTCATTTGAATTTTCAATTTCCTTTGGGGAAAATTCATTTATATCATTCAATAGTTCTGTTACCTGTTGTTCTGTCCAACGATAGCCTCTTTGATATGACGGTATGAAGAAATTAGATTTCAGTAAATCGTTGATTGTTTTTATTGATATGTTATTACTATTTCTCATGTATTTTTTTATAAATTTTAAAATCAATCTCTATCAAAGCATTATAACTCTTTAGAAAATCCGGTTAGTAAATCTTTTACCTTTTGCAGGTAAGTAATTTGTTTCTCTAAAGTGAGTGAAGAAATGCTATTTAAAAAATCCATCTCTAACTCCATGAACATTTTTGCATACTCAAGTTCAATTTCGAACTTTTCGTGTAGTTCTTTTGCAGGACCATCTTCATGTTGACTATTTCTTATGATGTTGATTACATCGTCTAAATTATTCTGCAGTTTTATGATGGAATTTATAAAGCCAATATCTTTAGTTATTCTTTCTACTTCTGAATGAATAGAAGCAAAATTTACTGATCTGATTGCAGTATAAGCCAAAGAATATTTGGGTTTCAAATTTTTTATTTCTAAATCAAAAAACTCTAAATTGGTTTTAATTTCCATAATTATTTAAGGGGTGATATTTTTCCATTAATTACTGCGCTAGAAAAGCAACTTCCAACAACTTTTGCTTTTGCTCGGGAGCATTCGTGTATTTATTTTGGAGAATATGGTTAACCGCTTTGTCAATCATTTTTTACCTTTTTTTTCCATTGAATGGAACAAAGGAAGAAGCTTACCCCGCCAAAACTTGGCGTAGGGATGAAAAATTAGGGCAACAAAAAAGCCAACGTGGGGGTGTTGGCTTTGGAGTTAATGCTTGCAAAAACACTTTTAAATCTCAATTAATTCATTTATTTTCAAATCAACATAAAATTTATCATAAATATTTATCATTCTTGTTGTTATTGCCTTGAAATGATTGTCAACGTTATCATCCAAAATTCTTTGTTCAATGTTCTGCCAGATTATCATATTCAGAATTATTTCCCTTATTATTATAAAAATGTTGGTTATAATTTCAAACAAGAAATCAACTATTATTTTTTACACTTCTCGTTAATTTCTTTAAAAAGTTGCGTGATTTCAGGTGTTTGAAATTTTCTGACTTTAGCTATTAATTGATCTGCGAATTTCATTGTTTCATTACCTGCATACCATGAAAGAGTTTGACTGTTAGGAAAACAAAAATCGTATGGGGTATCAAAGCCAAAATTTCGATTTTCCCAACATATTGTTACATTATCACTCCCTTCAATTCTATCCATACAAGATTTAATTTTATCAAATCTAGGGTCTTTAATTAATTCATTTACTTTTTCAATATCTAAACCTCCCCAGTTATAAAATACACGGAAGCCATCACCCCAAAAATGGATACAGATGGTGTTATTTGGCTCACCTTTTATAAACCATCTAATATCCCAGTTATACCAAATAATAATATCCCACTCTGAATTTCCATTTTTTTGCTCTCTATCAAAAACTTCAAGTTGAAGTTTTTTCCACCATCTTGATTGAATCTCATTGTTTTTATTGACTAATTCAATAAATGAATTCCATTTTTCAGCAGAATCAAATAACTGCATAGCTTTTTGTAAAAGTTCCTCGTTCATATTTTTTATTTTTATAAAGTTTTACATAAAGATTGATACTGACTAATATACTCCCTGATTCTGTGATTTTTTTCAGGTAATTGAATTTTGCAATTTTCCAACCAAATCTGAATTTCTTTGTTAAAAAAAATAGTTTTGACTTTTAATGGAATGTTTTCAGGTAGATTTACATCTAACAATTCAATTGGCTTGAAAATACTTTGCGGTTCGTATTGTTTAGATTCATTAGGAGGCAAATAGATTATTTGGTATTTATCCATGTTACAATCATAAAATTCATGATTCACTTCCTTAGTCGTTGAGAAAATTTCTTGAAGCCAATAACGATACAATTGATTTGGTTGATCACTTGCCCAATTGGATTTATTTTCTATTATAACAACTGAATGGGGATGATTTCTTTTCAATAAAACATCAATTCGCCCTTCTTCAGCAGTTACAAACCAAGTTCCATCATTAGGGTTTTGAATCCCTATTATGTTTAAAAATTCTATCAAAAATTTGTTTCCTTGACCATGAGAGGAAAATGGATTAAGCAAAAATTTCAGTAACTTACTGTGCATAATCTCTTTTACATGAAAACCAAACTCTTCTTTAAATAAGGAGAAAACATTAAAATTATGTCCAATTTCTTCATGTTTTTTTCGGTCTTCAATGTATAATTTATACCAACTTTGCCATTGATGTATATCTGAAATTTTTGGCAGAATTTGGTAATTAAGTTTAATAATTTGATTGTTATTAACAATTTCTGAAAAATCGAGTAACCTACTATTTTTTGTTTCATAAAATAATTTATTCCAAAGATTAAGAACAACCTTAAAATTTAAAATATGCTCATTTAGTCGATTTTTCTTGATTTTAGAATAATCATCAATGATGTAAAAATTTTCATCCATTCTATTCTAGTTTATTTTATTTAATCAAAATCTTTTATAATACAAACTTCTGTCTTAAACGCAATTAATTGGACACTGGTTTAGTTATACTTTTCCACTTTTCTTCAACTTCAAAGTTCCTCGAAAGGAGGAAGTTCTTAGGGGATTGATATTTAATTCCGCCGTGAATACGTTCAAAATTATAGAAATTTCTCCAACGATTCATAGTGTCTTTAAAGTCCTCAAGATTTTCAAATTCAAATCTCTGACAAACAGCGCTTTCCATAATGGAATGATACGATTCAATGTGCGCATTTTGCTCAGGAGTTGCCGGTTTGGTAAATTCTTGAGTTATGCTTTTGGACTTTAGAAAGTCTTGAACGATGCTTGCCTCAAATTGCGAACCGTTATCATTTCGTACAATGAATTTTTCAGGCATTGGGTACTTTTGAATGATGTCTTCGAAAAGCTCAATTACATTTTGAGATTTGATACTGTTTGCAATAAAATGTCCTAAATTCCAGCGGGAAAACACATCAATTACGGTCAAAACTTGAGTGTTAGTGCGGACTCCAGCGATATAGACATACTTAATGTCAAACTCTAAAAAAGAGAATGGAGATTCTACAACAGGTACCAGTTCTTTGACCCAATTTCGATTGTTTCGCTTTTTCTTATCACGGTTGAATTTCAATAAATTATGTTCTTTCATTAAGCGATAAGTACGATAAGAACCAATTCTGAGCCCCTTTTCCTCGTTCAAATATTTATAAACTTTGTAGTATCCATAATCTACAAACTCATGGCTAAGAAGTTCCTGAATTTGCTCAAGTACTTCATTGATTTCATGAGAAATATCGTCATTATCGTACACCACACTGGAGGCGCGTTTACCTGGTTTGGTTCCCGTTGATTGATAGTAATAACTGCTCCTTGAAAGACCTACGTATTTTAATATCAGTGTTTTAGGCATCTTCTTTTCTAAAAATTCATCCACCACCATGACTTTCATTTCTTTTGAAATTGGCTTTTTTTTAAAAGGGCATCTTTAACTTGGATTGCGAGTTCTTTTTCCGCAACAATCCGTTTCAGGGACATATTCTCGCGTTGCAGATTCTTCAGCTCTCGCTCAAGGTCGGTCATAGCACCAGCAGCAAGCCCGTCACGACCTGATTTCTCGAATTTTTCCTTCCATTTATAAATACTCACAGCAGAAACACCATATTCCCGAACTGTTTTGCTTAAACCATTCTCATTATAATAAAGAATGATCTTTTCCTTGTCATCAACTGACCAACTTTTTCGATGTTTTGACATAACACAAATCTAGGTTTTATTAATTTAGTTTTGTGTCCAAGTTTTAATTGCACTATTAGGCTTCCTATGCTCTGAAAATTAGTAATTTATTCAAGAATTAAAATCTTTCAGATCATCAAATAAAGTGATAACTTCAATAAAATATTCTTGAAAGTCTTTATTCATAGTTGTTTCAATGTTTACATAGTGTATTCAAAAGCGTGTCC
Organism: Bacteroidota bacterium; assembly: GCA_039795265.1. Lineage (GTDB taxonomy): Bacteria > Bacteroidota > Bacteroidia > Flavobacteriales_D > Crocinitomicaceae > UBA952. Next base: position 20,116 of record JBDKEM010000010.1, read on the forward strand.
TTTCTCATTTTTTATTTGCAGACCATTTATTACATCTTTGGTAATCAGGAACAACAAAAGTTCCTCGACTAAAAAAGTCTTGGATGTTAATTAAATGATTCATGTTGTAAATATAACAAAAACAACTCCGCACAAGCCTTCGCATCACTCAACGCATCGTGGTGATTGAGAGGGATTTGCTGCGACGACAGATTGACAAAGTTGACGTGTGAAGGTGGGAGACATTAATGCTTTATATCTGATGTGAGCTAAACTTTTTTGTTTTAAAAATTATCTAAAAGCGATTCAAAACCGCTTCCTTTCTCTGTTGAAATTCCTCTTCGGTAATCAGGTTTTGTTCACGGAGTTCTTTCAACTTTGTTAGTTGTTCCTTTAAATCACTTTGAGGCGACATATTTTTAATCGTTTCTGGTATTAAAGGTTTGTCCTTAATTAATATACCAGCGATTGAAACGATGAGCGTCATATAAAATCCACTTCCCATGAAACCTAAAAGATCATCATCAATATTTCCAACAATAAATGCAAAAAGAATACTCAAAATCAATCCGAAATAAAATTCTGATCGTTTTATGTATTCCTCATATTTTGTTTCCATAAAGCCAATTATTAGGTTTCCCACAGCTAAAATCGGAATTAGATATAGGGCATAAGATACTGAAATAAAAGTCATGTCTGAATCAGTAAAAACTCCTTTTAATCGTCCTACTTTTGCAAGTGAATCTGGAATTTCAAAGCCATTGAAACTGAATAACTCAAAGTCTGCCCAAGGTAGGAAAAAGGCAATAATTAACAGGATTGATAATACTGAAGTTCTTTTCATTTTATATTTTATTGTTGCTAAAGGCTTCCAATTCAGCGATTAAAAAAAAGAAGGCGTGAAAGCCTATCCAATTATTCGTTGAGGTATCGCCAAACACCTTGGGACATAAAAAGACACAGCATTCCACGCCAGTATTGGCTGAATCACTGCGTAATCTTTGTGTCCTCATTTAAAAATTGGCGATTTTCAACGAACAACAGATAACGCCTCTGTTATTATATATGTCCCAAAACTAATGATTTCTATAGATTTCAGAATAGAAAATCAAAAGATTTGAATTCCTTTATTTTCACCCCTCCAACTCCGCACGAATCTCGGCGTCCCGCGCTTTCATGAGAGCTGCGGTTTCATATTCTTGTTGGTGAATGGCGGTGCATTTTCTTCGGTGTACGCGTTTGAGTTCAAGTCTTAATAAGATTTTTCTGATGAAATTCATAGTTTCTTTTTTTGAGACAAGTATCGCATGTTTGTCCGCCAAAAGGTGACGTTAAAATAATTTATTACGTTTTTTATCCAAAAAATGGTGTACTAAACCAAATCACATTTTATCCATTCGAATCCGCAATTTCATTCATAAATCGCTTGACTTTATTTTGAAATAAAAGTAGAAACTTTTTTTGTTTAAGTTGTCTAAAGCGTTAACTTTGTTTCGTGGAACTCAAAAGAAAGGTGGTTGCTTTTAAACATTATTTTATAGATTTTTATAAAAGTCAAAATGATGATGTACAAAAGAAAATTGAGTGGACATTGAATTTGATTCAGGTAACAGATAAAATTCCAGAAAAGTACTTCAAACACATGGAAGGTACTAAAGGACTTTATGAAATCAGGGTTGAAGTAGGAGGTAACATTTATAGAATCTTCTCATTCTTTGACAAAGGAAATCTAGTCATATTAGGAAATGCTTTTCAGAAAAAAACTGCAAAAACCCCTAAACAAGAAATTAGTAGAGCCTTTAGAATTATGGAAGAATATCAACAAGAAATGAAATCAAAATAAAAAGTGCTATGAACGATACAAACAAAAATTTAATTTCTTTAGATCAATTATTAGACAAAAAATATGGTCAGCGAGGAGAAGAAAAACGCGAAGCTTGGGAACAAGAATTCGAAACATTTCGTTTGGGAGTCATGTTGGAAGAAGCAAGATTAAAGCTTGGTTTGACACAAGAAGAATTGGCACAAAAATGTGGTACGAACAAATCCTATATCTCACGAATTGAGAATAATTCATCCGACATCCGACTCTCAACACTCATGCGAATTATACAAAAAGGTTTCGGAGGGCAATTAAAATTGACGCTTGAAATATAATACCGACTATGACATAATATGTCGTATTCAAATCACACCGAATGTGATGTAAGCATTATACCACGTATCATTTCTTATGCGACAAATTGCATCGTAATTGGTATAATTCAATACTTCTCCAACGCCTTCTTCAATCGCGCTTTAATTCCGTCCCGCAACCACTGCGGTTCTAAAACGGTGACGCGTTCGCCTTGTTTCAGGATTTGTTCTTCGAGTTCGTAATTTGGACGCACGTAAATTTCTATTCGGAGTTCGTCAGCGTTGTCCACCAAGATTTTTTGTGTGGCGTGTAAAGGTTGAGTTTTGATGTAATTCCCCTGAAAGGCTTGGTAGGAAAGCACCACGCGCTCCCGTTCGTTTTCAGAAATCAATCCCACAACATCGGCATACAGTTGCTTTGGATTTTTAATACTTGGCCTAAAAGTGTCTGACGTCAAAACCAAGTCAGTGATGCGTTCCAATCCGTAACCGCGTACATTTCCTTCGTGATTTTTCCCGACTAAATACCAACGATTCAAATATTCTTTCAGTAAAAGCGGTTCGAGCGTGATGCCTTCGAGTTCGTCTTCGTAAAAACGTTGGTAGTTGAAGCGCACTTTTCGCCGCTGCACAATCGCTTGAAGTGCATCAGAAAAGAAGAATTCTGATGCCAAATGCGCCGGTTTGTCGAAATCAATGACATCGATATTTCCCGGATTTTGGGAAAGGATTTGTTTGATGGTAGAGGTACGATTGAGTGTTTCAAAAATTTGCATCCATTCTAAATATGAATTTTCAGAATCGGAATCGATGAAATAACCGTTGCGTCCACGATTGTATTGAATGTCAATAAACATGGCTTCTCGAATGTGTTGAATGTCACGCTGTAAGGTGCGTTCAGAAAGGTCAAATCCTTCGTCGTTGAGTTTGTCGCGAATTTCTTCAAAGGTCGTGTAAGGACGCATTTTTACATATTTCAAAATCGCTTGTTGTCGTTGTAAAGAACCTGTTTTTTGCATGTGCTTTCAATTTTTATTCGAAAGTAAGGGTTTAAAACGACAAAGTGTGGTGTAGTAATTCACGTCAAAAAAAAAAACGACCCCAAAAATGAAGTCGTTCTTTTTTTATAATTGAGGAATTTTATCACTTTTTAAAGTTTGGAGCCACAACCAACTCCTTTGTTCCGTGTGTCCAGGAATAAAAACCTTCACCCGACTTCACGCCTTTCTTTCCAGCAGTTACCATGTTCACTAACAAAGGACACGGTGCGTATTTCGGATTTCCAAAGCCATCATGCAACACGTGAAGAATCGCTAAACATACGTCTAAACCGATAAAATCCGCCAATTGCAACGGTCCCATCGGATGCGCCATTCCCAATTTCATCACCGTATCAATTTCTTCTACACCTGCAACGCCTTCATACAGGGAGTAAATCGCTTCATTAATCATCGGCATCAAAATACGATTGGCAACAAAACCTGGATAATCGTTCACTTCAACAGGAATTTTTCCTAATTGACGCGATAAATCCATGATTAAATTTGTCACTTCGTCGCTCGTCGAATACCCACGAATGATTTCAACCAATTTCATTACCGGTACAGGATTCATGAAGTGCATTCCGATTACTTTATCTGGTCGGTTGGTTACCGCAGCTATTTTGGTAATTGAAATCGAAGAAGTGTTCGTCGCTAAAATTACCTCCGAAGAAGTTGCAGCATCTAAGTCACGGAAAATTTTCAACTTCAAATCAACGTTTTCAGTAGCTGCTTCAACGACCAATTCAACGGATTTTACGCCTTCTTCAATCGAAGTAAAGGTTGTTAAATTGGCTAAAGTAGCCGCTTTGTTTTCCTCGCTCAAGCTTCCTTTTGCAACCTGACGATCCAAATTTTTTGCAATGGTTGCCAATGCTTTTTCCAATGCGCCGGCTGAAACGTCAATTAAATTTACTTGGAATCCGTTTTGAGCAAAAACGTGTGCAATGCCATTCCCCATTGTTCCCGCTCCGATTACTGCGATATTTTTCATCTATTGTTATGTTTTTGATTAACGAAACAAATGTAACAATTCAACCTCGAATGATTTACTTTTGTGGATAATGTTAGGTTCCCGATTGAATCAACCTTTTTTCCGTTCCATCGCGGTTTTATTCACCGGTACGGTTATCGCTCAAGCAATTGGCTACCTGCTAGCACCAGTAATTTCCCGCTTATTTACGCCTGAAGAAACGGGAGAATTTAGTGCTTGGTACCGTTTGGTGGCCTTATTAGCAACCTTAGCCACTGCGCGTTACGAAATGGCGATTTCACTTCCGGAGAGCGATGTGAAGGCCCGTTTTTTGGTTCGTTTGTCGCTCCGATTGTTGTTGACAGCCTTGGTTTTCACGGCTTTGTTTTACTTGATTTCGTCCTTTTGGAAGCAAGAACTTGAGATATTGCATTATGGAGCTTGGGTAATTCTTGGCATCGCTGGAGTGGCAGGACTGAACATTTTGATGAATTGGGCAACGCGACAAAAAGATTTTCAGGCGATAAATGCTTCTAAAATTTCAACGGCATTGTTCACCAATTTTTCCCGAGTTGGGGCAGGATTACTGCAATGGGGTAAATGGGGAATGATTGCTTCGATGGCATTTGGAACCCTCGTTGGACTAATTCCACTCGTGTTGAAATCACGCTTAGAGTGGGACAAAAAAACAGTAAAATCCGACCAATCTTTAAAAAATGTTGCGCGTGAATTCAAAAGCTTTCCATTAAACAGTTTGCCGCATGCATTGGTCGATACAGCCCGGGATTTTATTCTGGCGCTTCTGGTAATTTCAGTTTTTTCAGAAAGCATACAAGGCCAATTTGACCATTCATTTCGGATGTTACGAATTCCTTTATTATTAATTGGAACTGCCTCTTCACAAGTATTTTATCGTCAAATCGCGGAACGTATCAACGAGAAAAAGTCGATTTTTGAATTGGTTAAAAAGATGACTTTACTTCATGGCGCCATCGGAGTTATTCCATTCACAGTTTTGTTCTTTTTTGGAAAACCACTTTTTGCTTGGATTTTCGGCGAACAATGGGCTTTGTCGGGAGAAATTTCTGCTTGGTTAGCGCCGTGGTTGTTCCTTAATTTTCTCGTTTCACCGCTTTCAGTTTTACCGTTGGCATTAAACCGTCAAGGGAGTTTTTTCATACTTGGGGCCTTTTCTTCGATTGGTCAGTTAGCCGTTTGTTATTTTGTACCTAAAGCGTTTATAAGTATTGAAGAACAGGTAAAAATGACCTTTATTTTGTTATCAGCAACACAGGTTATTTTCTCATTAATTACCTTGTATTATCATTATTACATCACCAAACATTACCAAACCGCCAATGCAAATTAGTCAATTCGTTGAAAAAAGGTCATTGCTAGTTTTGGCCTTTATCGCTGGCGGAATTACTTTTAAAATTTTTGCGCCGATTTCAATAGGTTTGTTGTTTCTCGTTCTTTTTTGGGAGCGAAAATCCATTGAATGGAAGTTTGAGCCAAGATTACTTCTATTATCTCTTCCCTTCATCTTGGCGCTTTTTGGAAATACCTATTCAACGAATCAAATGAAAGCTTGGGAAGATACTGGAATTGTACTGCCATTTTTGTTCTTTCCCTTCGGTTTGTTATTTATTCGTCATTTACTTCTTGAAAAGAAAAATCGAGTTTTCTTGATAAAGGCGTTTCAGTGGGGCGTAATGATTCGGCTTTTGTTAGATGTGGTTCGTTCGTCTTGGTATTTTATGGATAATCATGATTTTGCTTCTTATTTTTATGTTCAATTAGACCCTGATACAAACGTGTTTTCCACCTTCGTTTGCTTTGCCTTAATCGTTGAAGTAGAAGGGTTCATTAAAGCGAAAAGTGGATTTGGAAATAGTTTGTTTTTCGGTGTTTTGTTCTTTTTTTTAGTATTGCTTCAAAGTAGAATTGCGATAGCTTGCTTTTTTATTGGTGCGTTTTCGTTGCATATTTGGTCAGCCACTATAAAGCGCTCTGTCTATTTATTGTTACCCTTGAGTTTATTAGTGGGACTTTACTTTCACCCAACATTTGGAGAACGAATGCGACAAGGAGTTGCTGAAACGAAAGCGCTCAATAGTATTCAATCAACAGAAAAATCGCATATCGTCAAAGAATGTATGACGGCCGCAAATGTCCGAAAGAATGCGTTGATTTGTAGTTGGTTCCTATTGCTAGAACGACCCTTATTTGGATGGGGAACAGGAGATTGGCGTGATGCGCTATTGCAGAAATACCAAGAAAAAAATATGATTTGTAATGTCATTGAGAAAACGGCACCGCACAATCAATATTTGCGTTTTGGACTGAAATACGGATTTTTAGGTGTTTGTCTATTTTTAGTTCTTCTTTTTTTCCTATTTAACCATGCCAGTTGGGAGAATTACGGAACATTTTCATTGGTGCTAACAATCGGATTAACCGCTTTGGGGTATGATATTTTTGAGGTTGGATCCGGTGCTCCGGGAATGTCGTTTTTAGTTACCCTTCTATTTTTACATCGAAACAAAAAGGCATAGTTTATTTCCAATTCGGAGAAACTTTATACTTTAGGGTAAAATTTTCAAATTATGTTACTACCGTTTAACCTCAAACAATGGATTGAAGACAATCGCGATTTACTCAAACCACCTGTTGGAAATAAGAATCTTTACAAAGAAGCCGGCGATTTTATCGTGATGATCGTAGGTGGGCCAAACGCACGAAAGGACTATCATTACAACGAAAGCGAAGAATTATTCTACCAAATTGAAGGGGATATCACTGTGCGCATTCAAGAAGATGGACAAGCAAAAGACATTGTTATTCGTGAAGGTGAAATGTTTTTACTCCCAGGAAACGTACCTCATTCACCAATGCGCGGACCTAATACCGTTGGTTTAGTAATCGAAAAAGTGCGCAAGGGAACAAATTTATCGGACGGATTAATGTGGTTTTGTGAAAAATGCAATCACAAATTGAAGGAATATCGTTTTCCGTTGGAGAATATTGAGAAAGACTTTTTACCCCGTTTCAAAGAGTTCTATACTTCTGAGGAAATGCGAACTTGTAACAGCTGCGGACACGTGATGGAGGCAGACGAAAGGTTTATTTAGCGTAAAAGAAGCTAATGATAAAGGTATTTTTGTGACTTATTTCCATTTATAGAATCCCCAGAAGGCTCCCATAGCGCCACCAAACAAATGAGCGAACTGAGAAATGCGATCTTCCTGCAAGGAGGCGATGATTTCTTGTCCGAAATAAATGGCGATTACTAATAAAAACGTAATAGGTATTTCTTTTCCACGTGAGTTAATGAGCGAAACTAAAACAATCATCATGAAGGCGATTCCTGAACTTCCGCAAAGTGCGTAATCCCAAAGAAGTACGTGCAATATTCCAGTCAGCACAGCAGTAATCGCTATCATCAAAGCCGTTTTTTGCCATCCGAATTTCATTTCGACTAGAGGACCCAATAACAAAATAATACTCATGTTTCCGACAACATGTCCCCAATCGGCATGACCGAAAATGTAGGTTAACAAACTAATATACCAAGTCACCTCTTCAAATCGTGTAACACCGTTTAAGACAAAGATGGAATTACTTTCTGATAGGTCTTTTTGAATAAAAAACAATCCAAAAATGCTTAGCACAAAAAGTACTAGAGTGACCTTGCTATCGAACGTAATTTTCATAGATTGGATTATTCGATTTCAATGGTTAGTCCTTGTTGTAACAAAGACGTTCCAATTGCCGCAAGTTCTACATAATTCCCATGTTTTACAGCACATTTTCCAGCGGTATGAACTATCCAAGCGCATTGCTCTGCTTGTGTAAGTTCGTGGTCACAATATTGCATCAAGCAGTCAATGACATGATCGAACGTATTAAAATCGTCATTGTACAACACCAACGACCATTCGATAATGGTTTCGGTTTTTGCTTTTACTTGTTCAAGAGTAAGTGTATCCATTATTCAAACCGTAAATTGAAGGTATTTAAATTAGATTGAATCATCATTTTTTCATCTTCGTCACGAGGAAATAAAATTAAATTTTTTCCATCATATCGAAACAAAAAGGAATTATGTGTCCACCAATCTGAAAAACTCGCATTTGCGAAAGGGGTCTCATCCGTTAATACAATACTACCGAGTTTCGATTTCAAATCTATTTTTTTCTCTATCATCTCAGCGCGAAGAATTGGCGACAAGAAATTGAAATTCGCATCCACAATTTCCGTGTGAATCACCTCGTTGTCGATGTCATATTGAACATTCCCAAATACGGCAAGAATTTTCATCGTTGCTGCTGCTTTTTCAGGAGAAACACTTTTTTCTAAACGCACCAAATTGAGCTGACGACTTTCACTTACAACGGCAGGGGAAACAAATTCAAAACTCGTTGTTGTTGACTTTACTTCCGAAATTATTGGTTGCTGTTCTACGATTGGCACAGGTTGAACAACAGTTGTAACGGTGGTTGTGCCTTGTAAAGTTCCTTCTTTATATCGCTCTCGTGATAGAATTTCGAACTTTTCATATTTAATTGGCATGCATGTTTTTTGTTGTAAAAGCAATTTACTTTCTGTATCAGTTATGCGTTTTCCATCACAATAAGCCACAACAAATGCATCAGAATATCCAACAGCACGAACCTCTGCTTTTGCTTTGTTTGCGTGATCGATGGAATTAAAATAGCCGGTCAAGTAAAAGGTGAAGTTGGTAGATTTTTCTCCAGAAACAGGTGAAAATTCCTGATACAAATGTGTCGGAAGTGCCTTTTTGTGAGCTCCCAACTGAATCCGGAAATATAAACCACTTGGTGCTTTTTCATTAATTGGAAAATTAACAAAATTGGAAGTTGTGGTAACTACTTGTTGCGTCACAGGAACAGGTTTGGCTTCTGGTTTTGGCGTAGTTTTTTTAATGGTTTGAGGAATGGCAGAATAAGTTGGAGTCAATCTATTCTGGTAGGCGAGTTCATATTGAGCTATTAGTTTATTCTTCTCCCAATTTGCGTTTATTGCCGCTTGTTGTTTCTGAATAGAATCCAATCGTAGAGCATTAGACTGAAGTGTTCCAAGCAATTTCTTTTTGGATTCCAACGTGTTTTGTTCACCATTGAGTAAGGCAAATTCCAACAACTCACGATTTTTTACCAAATTCATTTCTAAACCAATCCGTTCGTTTTCTAATTCTTGCCATTTATTACGTGCATCACAAAATTCACGGTATTCTTTTTGACTTTGAAAATTCGAATTAGTTGATTTGGTATTTGGTTCAATTTTAACGAAAGTGGCGTGAAGAGTTTTATTGGAAGTGTAGTTTTCCACTTTTTTAGCTTGATCAACAAGTTGTTTCAAATAGGCTTGTTCTTCAATTAATTGTTCACGAATGGGTAATGAAGTTAGTGAATTCAATTCAATATTAATTTGTTGCAAACGCGTGGTAAAAGCGGAAATGCTTCCTGATGAAAACTGATGATTCAATAAACCAATTTGAGGATACTTTTCATGAATCGCGAGTCGTTGTGTGCTAATGTCGTCAATAAGTTGCCAAATTTGGGTTGTTCGCGTGAGTTGATCTTTGTAAACACGTACTTCCTCGGAGGAATTGTCAATTGCTTTGATTTGTCTTAATTGTTTGTCATAGAACTGAGCGAGTGTGATTGGATTTGAAGTTTCTACTTTATTTTCAACGATTTCAGGAACTACTTTTTCCTCGATTTTTGGTTCAACTACCGTTTTTTCAATTTTGGTTTCAACGATTTCAGGAACTACTTTTTCCTCAATTTTTGGTTCAACTACCGTTTTTTCAATTTTGGTTTCAACGATTTCAGGAACTACTTTTTCCTCAATTTTTGGTTCAACTACCGTTTTTTCAACTTTTGTTTCAACGATTTCAGGAACTACTTTTTCCTCGATTTTTGGTTCAACTACCGTTTTTTCAACTTTTGTTTCAACGATTTCAGGAACTACTTTTTCCTCAATTTTTGGTTCAACTACCGTTTTTTCAACTTTTGTTTCAACGATTTCAGGAACTACTTTTTCCTCAATTTTTGGTTCAACTACTGTTTTTTCAACTTTTGTCTCAGTTTTGGAAACAAGTGCCAAAGTTGTTGTATCAGAAGGGGTATTAGTTGTCGATTCAATTACAGCAGAACTCACGTCCATTCTTGCGATTAATTCCAACTGTCTTCCAACATCTTGAAATGTAGCATTGGTATCAATTAGGATTTCTTTCACCGTCATTTTCTCGATTTCGTTCTCTTCAAAGAAGGTGAATTCATGAAAAAACACTTTTCCATAAGGAGGACGTTTAACACTGAAATCATGTGTGAAATTTCCAGTTGAGCCACTAACTTTCATATTATAAGTGTAGTTTCCATCAGATGGGAAACCTAATGTCAAATTTCCTTTATTGTCAGGATAAATCGGGCCAAAACGTTCTTTTGTATCTGTGTTTTGGATAAATACTGTTAACTCCGTATTTTTTGGGTCAATCAAGTCTGAAAACGATCCCGAAATAAATTGAAATTTTGGTGCTTTTGCTGAAACATTGACTGTATAAACTTCAAATTGATTCAATACTCCATGTCGGTTGGACGCGAAAAAAGCCAATTTACCTGCTGGATCTGGAATGTAAAACAAATCATCATCGGGAGATGAATAGGGAAATCCTAAATTTTCTACTTTGTCACCAACATTATTATCCAAATCATAATTCACTTTGAACATGTCATAAGCACCAATAGAATTGTGACCGTTGGAAGAAAAATAAAGAACTTTTTCCTTTTCATCGTAAAAGGCGAAATCTTCATCAAATTCAGAATTGATAGTTGCAGGTAAGCGAACTGCTTTTCCCCACTCCCCTACTTCATCCTTTTTTTGAATAAATAAATCCTTCCCTTTCCCATCCTCGGTATAACTGGCAAAAATGCGGTATTTCATTCCACGTATAAAAGCATAGATGGGCTTGAAATTATATTTTAAATTTATTTTTGGAAACACCTCATCGGCACTATAAAACGAATACTTTTTACCTGAAAAAGCATAGTGTTGGTAAAAATCGTTTCCTGGATATTTGTTCTTCGAAACAACAGAAAGTGGGGCGCCAACAGTTATTTGTTTTTGAGCTTGTTGACAAAACATTATTTCACGATCTGCTTGAACGAGGAGTTCTTTTTTAACTTTTAATGTCTTGAGTTTGGTGAAGAAATCAATCGCTTTTTCGAAATTGTAATCGTGCTGATAAATCTTAGCTCTGTAGTAATAAGCCTCAGCAGGCACTTCCGGTTGACGAATTACAAAATCAAAATACTTTTTTGCACTGGACACAGCATCAGTGTAATACAGACAAACGCCATAATGAAAATTGTATTCTATATTTCTCGGCTGATACGTGAGTAATTGACGATAATCGTTGGTGGCATTGGTATAATCCTCTTTTGCAAAAAAATCCTCCGCTCTTTTTTTAATAGCAACTTCATTTTGACTAAATGAAATCAAAGACAGAAGAAAAACAAATAGAATTGTAAGTGAAAAACGAAATGTAAATAATTGAAGCACAATAATTTTTAAATAACCTCTTGAAATACGTTTATTTCTTAAAAAGGTTCATTTTACTTTCTTCTCCTTTCATTAATCTTGATATATTTTTTTTATGTGCAGCAACAATTAAAACCGCGAGTACAATCGAAAATACCAACATAACGCGAGAATCATTTTTCAAAAGGAAAAAATTCACCAACGGAAAACTCGACGCAGCAACGATAGCTCCCAACGACACCATTCTCGAACTAACAAAAACAACCAAAAATATTCCAAGACAAATTGCTGCCGCAACAGGATGAATACCTATAACAATTCCCAAGGACGTTGCCACTCCTTTTCCACCGCGAAAGCCTGCAAAAATTGGAAACACGTGACCCAAAACAGCGGTGAATGCCGCACTCAATTGAAGCAATAGAAAATTTTCGTCGCTCAGGGTTGTTTCGAACAATAAAAATCGTGGAAGTGACGCCGCCAAAATTCCCTTTGCGACATCGATTCCAAGCACGGCCCAGCCCGCTTTTTTGCCAAGAATCCGAAAGGTATTCGTAGCTCCAGCATTTTTACTGCCATGTTCGCGAACGTCAATATTGAAATAGTGTTTGCCTACCCAAACCGCCGTTGGAATCGAACCAATCAAGTAGGCAAAAACTAAAATAACAGCATATATCATATTTAACGGTATAAGAAATAACCTTTGAATTTAGAAACCATATTCGCTCCCAAAGTTGGTTCAGCAACATCGTACAAGAAATTTTTCGCTTTACGTTTGTCTGGTTTGACATCGGTAATGATTTTGTTGAACGCCGCATCGGATGTGAAGAACAACATGGTACCATCGCGTTTTTCCATCGTGTAATTGATGAAATAATTACGATCATTTGGCAAGGCAAGATTCATAGAAAAACCTTGACCCGATTCTTTTGTCGGTGTTTGAAGGAAGAACATTTGCATTTCTGCTTCTTTCAAGATTGGTGTTCCGTTCATACTTAAAATGGCCACTTTCCCTTCGCGACAAATCAAACCTTTTTCAATTTTTTGTCCCGATTTTGGAGTAGCATAAGATTCCAATTTTACACCTGCTAAGATTAAGGTATTTTCCATACAAGCCGGCATTTTTCGGAGTTTATCTTCATCGAAATCTTTCATCACGTCCTCCATCTTTGATTTTCCGCACCATTGAGATAAAGTGTTCCGCATGTCGTAGGACGGTAAATTCATATCCACTTGTGGGAATTCTTCAGTTATTCGAATCTTATTTGCCAAGGCATCAAAAAGATCTTTAGTCAACGGAACATTGACTCTCATATTTCCAAAAATCGTGGTTTTATTAGTCCCGGTATTGAAATCTATTTTACCATAGAATTCTGGTTGTACATCCGCCAGATTAATTCCCAATTTAATGTCACCAAGACCAGTAACTGCACAAGTACCAAGGTGCATTGTTAATAGATTGGAAAGTGTATCCACTTTATTCAAGCGGTATTTGGTTCCAATTTGATACTCATTAGCGGCCTTGTTAAATTGTAAATAGCCATAAGAAGAGAACAACATTTCGTCTTCAACACCTTCTTTTTTCGATAAGAAAGACGGATATATGCGTAAACTGTCCATTTTCTCGGTATCGCGCCACAAGAAACCGTTAGCCAATTTTTCACCTTTTGCATTCACCGGGTTTTGCGCAATCGGAATTTGAATGTTTTTCGAAACAATCGTGTCTTTAAAGCTCATCCATGATTTCTCGTATTTACACGTATGATTTATTCTTGTTTGTCCCTCAAGAATAACACCTTGTAGCGTTGTCAGGACATTAATTTTTCCGAAATAATCAAACTCCTTACTTAGTTTAAAATTCGCTGTTTCAGGTATTTCACCCACTCCAAGTGAAGCTCGAGCATTGGAACGAATTGAATTCAGTGGAATGACGGTTAGCACACTATCACGATCATAGTATTTATATTTCGCTGTTCCCTCATACACCTTTCTCGATTTTACTTGAACGTTAGCTTCAATGAAGTTATGGTATTTATTGATGAAACTTGCCGTGATTTTGGCATTTTTCAAGGGATCCATAATTCCAGCCAAACGAATATTTACTTTATTGCTATCAGGAAACAAATGCGCATCGCCAACTTGAATAAAATCTACTTTTTGGCAAAATAGTGTTTGTTGCTTTAAGTCGTAAAATGCTTTTAAAGTTTTGAAGCGAAGTGAATCTTGTTTTTCATCTGTACAGAAACAATTTTCTTTAGCCAGACTCAAACCAGCTTCGAATGCAGATTCATTTTTGTTCCCTTTTTCAAATTCAATTGATTCACCATCCATTTTCCAAACGAATCCTTCCCAACGACAATAATATTTATTTGCGGGATAATTGGTTGGTTTTGCTCCATCTGAACTAAAGACACCTTTTCTGTCTTTAAAAGAAACCGCTGCTTTCAAACCTTCGGAATGAATGGCTACTGGATCTTCTCCAAATTTCGCATAACGGTTCAACAAACTAAACGAGGTGTTATCCGAATTGATGTCTTGGTGTGTAAAGCTGAAAAGTTTAGATTTCATAACCGCTTCCTTGAATTTCAATTCACCATCTCCCGTAATTCCTTTTTTATCAATCAACAAGTTACCTGTCAAGTTCGTTTCGCCGTTGAACATAGAAAGCGGAACATCACGGTGCGAGGAAGCTTTCATGATTTGTTTTTTCGGCTGATAACAAATGTATGCCGCTTCGGATGAAACTTGAGGATAGGTTGTTCCTGTTGCAATTTCTTTGTTATTAAACTTTGCTAAACCAATCGTTGAGTCCGGCAAAAAAGTAAGTTTGTTGGAAACAGAAGTACTATGCAAGAAATTAATAGTCCCTTGTCCTTGTAAACCATTATTAGATAAAACGATTTTATTCTCATATTTCGTGTCTGACTCATAGAATACATATCCTCCTGCAGGCGCAGTGGTAGAAAACCCGAAAGAATAATCGTTCATAATTTTTAGCCGTTCTTTGATTTTTGGAAAGATGCCACCCGAATTCAACTCTCCAGCAAAGGTGAGTGCTTTTTCACTAAAATTATCCAAACTATCCAAGACAAAGGGTTCCATGGCGTAATAGAATCGATTGCGATCATAAGCACCTTTGAGAATGGATTTATCATCATAATAGACCCGTGTTTCTGCGGTAGAAGTCAAAATTGGATATTCACCATTTTTAGCAATTTTTCCGTTTTTACTATCTTTTCTATCGATTTGAAGGTCTCCTTTTAACCCAGAAATTGTGCTCACCATTGCAATTGGGTCACCGCCATCTTCTTTTCTTAACGGATTTACACGCAAAAATGCTTCGGATGAACTCGGGATTGTCACTTTGAAATTTTCGTAATCAAAAAAACCTTCATCAGTATGTATCTCCATCTTTCCAGAAACCAGCCATCCGTTGAATCGCAAGGCACGGTTCTTTTCCATTCGCACATAATTCGAGTCTGGATAAATGCTCGTTTGTTGTGGGACAGAAAGATACACTTCATCTGTTTCATTGATGCGCATTACCTTTTTATCCATTTCAATGACTGCATAACCCAAAATTTTCAATCGTTTTGCAGTTCGCTCTTTGTAAATACGATCGGTTTCACGGAGATAAGCATCTTGTTGAATTTCTTGTTGCGTTTGCGGTAATTTCAGTGGACGTAAGTCAGAAGTGATTTTCAAGTAATCATAATCACGTTGTCCTGTTCCTGCATTAGCAAATACAATGAGCTTATTTTCAACGTGATACATTTTGGAGACTGCGTTATACGTCAAAAAGCCAGCTGCTGCCATGTCCACCATTTCTGGTTTGGCTTGAGAAATAGCTTTATTCATGACGGTTGCTAAATCACCTTCCGAGAAATCATACTTTTTTAATTCCTCACATTTTTTGGCAATATTGGTGAATGGGTGAACGGAGGCAATTCCTTTAAACTTCTGATAAACAGACGGATCAAAGAAGTCAAAGGAACTGATGTCCACTACCTTTTGTTCCTGTGCTGTTCCTTCTTCAAAGGTGTAATAAATTTGTGAAGAACCTAGTGGATGCACTAAAACGGGAGCGTTTACAAAGACTTTAAAATAACTGTCTTCGTAAGGAACCATATTATTTCCTTTTTTCGCAGCGGTGAAATTCAATTGTTTCTTCGCATAATCCAATTGTAAAATTCCATCAATAATCGAAATGGAATCACCACCTGCGTAGTACATTTTCAGACCTGCAGAACGAGAAAAAACTTTCGTTGGACTCATAATAAAGTCAATCGCGGCAATTTCAAACAACTTTTTATTATCGCGTTTCAAAATGACTTTTGCTGGTTTTTCAAGTGTACCTCGCCCAATAAACTCCGCTCCCTCCAAAGTGAATCCACCATCATAATCTAAGTTTTCACGGAGGTTCGGAATTTTTAGCCGTTTTTCAAAGGAATTAAATTGGGGAGAACCTTCACCTTCACTTTTTTCAATAATCGTTTTGTCCATTAACTTTCCAAGAATTGGAGTTGTAAAGTATGGCGTGGTCAATTCAACGGTATCCACGCGAACGTAAGCAGTTTTCATATCACATTTATAGCCACGTAATCGAGCGAAAGTTTTGTCTTTATCAAACTTCACTTTCTGCCATGTGATTGTTCCTGCACGCCCTTCCCATTTGTTTCCAAAAACGTCAAAAGTTCCAGAAGTTTTTAGGACAACAATTGAATCCATGACTGTTTTAGGGCCATCATAAACTCGACAAACTAAGTTTCCTTCCTTACAAACAATCGATAATTTTTTATCGTTGTTCCAAGCCATGTTTCCTTGTTCAAATAACCAACGATACGAGTCCTCTTTGTACAAAGCGCGATATCGGAAAAGATTATAGGAAAATTCAAGGAACTCGCCCAATTTGTCGTAGTTTTTCGCTTGCATTCCTATCATAATTGAATACCAATCAGCACTAAAAACAGAAGGGAATTTATTTTCAGATTGATAGAGTGCACATTGCATGTAGCGATAAATTTCAGGGTAAACCAAGAATTTTTTTTCTTGTAAGGAATTACAATTATCGACTATTTTCTGGAACGTACCTTCGTTCAAATTTTGAGATTTCACTAAATCAGGAAGTCGTTCTTTACACCAATCTTCTGCCTCTGACCCATTTGCAAAACGTTGCCATTCTTTTATGAATTTATCGCGTTCTTTAGTGAAAACCACTTGTTGACCAAAAAGATAGCTTTGCAAACAAAGAGTTAGTATGAGTACAGAAAAATATTTCATAGTTTAAGGTTTTAGAAAGGAAATCATGGACCATCCTTCTTTTTCAAGAATGGAAGCCACCTTCAAGTTCAATTGTTGTGCCACAGCTATTAATTCTTCGTTATCGGAAGTAAAAAATCCACTAATCATCAATTTACCCCCTGATACAAGGCCGTCCGCATAATCTGAAAACTGGGATTTGAGTACGTTTTTATTGATGTTTGCTACTATTAAATCAAAGGACTTTCCACGAATTAAATCCACATCACCACATAACGAAGTAATTTTAGAACATGCGTTTTTTTCCGCATTTTCAGCACAATTTTCAGCTGACCAAGGTTCTATTTCAACTGCTAAGATATTCGTTGCACCTAACTTCTCTGCAAGAATGGCCAGTACTCCCGTTCCTGCCCCCATGTCCAATACTTTTTTGCCAATAGGAGGATGCTCCAACAATTCGGAACACATGAGAAAAGTGGTTTGGTGATGTCCTGTTCCAAAAGACATTTTAGGTTCAATGATTACCGTATGATCAAATGCAGTTTCCAATTCATGGAAAGACGCTTTAATCACCAATTTGTTACCGACAATTACAGGTTCGAATTGACTTTCCCAAACAGCATTCCAATTTTCAGGAGCGATGATTTCAGAAGTCATTGAAAAAGTTACATCCTGATTTTGAATGGAGGAAAAAATTATTTCCACATCATTTGCATTGAAATCCTCCTCGGGAATATATGCATGAATTAATGGTGCGTCTTCTTCAAAACTTTCAAATGGAAGTTCAGCTAATTGCGCTATTATCACTTCATTCCAAGGTTCAAAAGGTTCAAGTGAAACGGATACTTTTCGGTAAGTAGTACTCATAAATAGTAAGCAATTCGGTCAAAACTTTCACTTTTTAGGGCCGCACCTCCGATTAATCCACCGTCCACATTCGGGCAGGCAAATAACTCTTCTGCGTTCTTTTCGTTACAACTTCCGCCGTAAAGTATGGAAATAGCATTAGCTACGTTTTCACCGAATTTTTCAGAGAACAGTTGGCGAATCGCGGCATGAATTTCTTCAGCTTGTGTTGAACTTGCGGTTAAACCTGTCCCAATCGCCCAAATGGGTTCATACGCGATAATGATATTGTCAAACGCAACTGCTTCTAGATGAAAAAGCGAATTTTCGATTTGTTTTGAAACGAATTTGATTGGATCTCCATTTTGTCGAATCTCAAGCGGTTCACCACAACAAAAAACAACTTTTAACTCGTTTCGTAAAGCGGCATCTACCTTTTCCTTTAATAATTCATCTCCTTCGTTGAAATATTCACGTCGTTCACTGTGCCCTACTAAAACGTATTTGGCACCCATAGAGTTCGCTTGTTCAGCTGCCACCTCACCTGTATATGCTCCTAAAGATTTATTGGAGATATTTTGAATTCCAACCGAAAAATTGGCAATTTCCTTAACCGTTTGTAGATAAACACTTGAAGGAAACAAAATCACTTCAATAGACGTCTTTTTTAAATTTTCTTTTTGGTTAAGTTCATTGACCAGATGTTCGGCTTCGGAATGCAAAAGGTTCATTTTCCAATTGCCGGCAAGTATTTTTTTTCGCATAGACGAAAATAAGCAATTTCGTCCAAACTTCTATTTCTTCAAGATTTTTTTGAATTCGTTTTTATCGAAAGCATCTTTTGAACCACCTTCTTTTGTGCCGTTATAGAATTTAATTACGTTGCCATTCCACAAATACATCACACCTGGAACATCTCTATTTTGTCCGAGCGTTTCCCAAAATTTAATAATGTCCATGACCATATAAGGGTACTCACTTCCAACAAATTTGAAATAATTCGGAATTTCTTCAGGTGCCTCATCCATAAAGATAATTTGCATTTCAGGGAAGTCAGACATGGATTTCCTCATTTCAGTCAGTTGTTTACCTGTTTCCATGCAATGCTCGCAGGTCGGAGCGAAAAAACACAAGATTTTTCTTCCTTCATCAATCTTTGGATAATACTTGGCAAAACCCGATTTCTTTTGTTTTGGACCAATTGGAACGGCCGGCGTTTGTCCACTTGTATCTGAATTAATTTTTGAATCATTGTTGTTTGTTGTCGTTGATTTTGAGGAAGTATCTTTCGGCATAACAATTTCAGGGGTTTTATCATTACTGGTATTACCTTGAACCACAGTCGAAGTCATTTGCATTGGAACCAGAATGAAAAGTGCTGCGATAAAGGCTAATTTCAAGGCAACCAACGCTAGCCAGTTTGATTTTTCAGGTAGGTGGGATTTAAGATAGGTTAATAGTAAACCGAGTAAACCGATTGCAACAATGTTTTTGATTAAGGCTTGTAATGGGGTCATTGGAATGAGAGCGCCAAAACAACCGCAATTTCCGGAATTTCCAGAAGTTAGGATTTCGTAACTCAATTGAATACAAAATATGCCAAGTAAGAAAATCGTTGCGGGAATAACTGTTTTTTTCAAATCAAAAGGAAGTAACATCATAATTCCCAAGGAGAATTCTACCCCAATCAATCCACGGGAAAAAATGGAAGCCAACATCGGACTGAAACCCAAGGGCCACAATTGATTGCGCTCAAACATGGTGATGCTGTAATAACTTGACGGATTGGGATATACTTTGGCGTAGGCAGAAACTAAAAAAGTAGCCGCGATTAAAATTCGAATTGCCCAAACAAGATATGTCTTCCAAGAATCGTTTTGTTGAACATTGTTGTCCACTAACACATTATTATTCATAGATCTTTAGTTTTGTCTAAAATTAGTTTTAAATCAATCCTTGTTTTTAAACGTTAACAAGTGGTTAACATTATTTTTCTGAAAGGTGAATCAAAGAAAAAACAGCATAATTCAGCATGTCAAAATAATTCCCTTCAACGCCCTCACTCGCTAACGTATTCCCATCGTTGTCTTCTATTTGTTTGATTCTTAGAATTTTCGTTAAAATCATATCTGTAATAGAAGTAACGCGCATTTCTCTCCAAGCTTCTCCATAATCGTGGTTTTTTCGATGCATCAATTCGTAGGCTTCCTCAAAAATTTTGTCGTATTCGATTAAGCATTTTTCAACGTTCAAATTTTCATTTTCAGGTTTAACACGAACTTGATAAATCGCCATAACGCAATAATTCACAATGGCCATGAACGCATCTTCAAACGGTTCGTCGATTTTAGCTTTTCCAGTTTCCTGTATCGTTCGGATACGTTGTGCTTTGATAAAAATTTGATCGGTTAAGGAAGACGGTCGTAGAATTCTCCATGAAGTTCCGTAGTCCTTGGTTTTCTTTTCAAAAATATCCCGACAAAGTTTCCTTACCTTTGTATATTGTGAATTCGTAGTTTCCATGAGATGACAAAAGTAAACGAAATAAAAAAAAACAGGTTCATTCGGTTAAAAGGAAGCTTGTATGATGTTCAGAAACCGCAAGTAATGGCGATTATGAATCTCACTCCGGACTCTTTTTATGAAAAAAGTCGTGTCAACGAAGTAAAAGACATCCTAAAAAAAGCTGAAAAATATTTAGTAGAAGGCGCTGATATATTGGACATTGGAGCAGTGTCAACGCGTCCAAATGCAGAAGTCCCGTCGGAAGAGGAAGAGTTAAAACGCTTGCTTTCAGGTTTAAAAGAAATTAGAAATGAATTTCCAAACGCCATCCTTTCTATTGATACTTTTCGTGCAGAAGTCGCACGTATAGCAATCGAAGAAGGAGCTGACCTGATAAACGATGTGAGTGGTTGTTCGGATAAAGAAATGCCAACAATTCTTGCAAGAACAAAAACACCTTATATTCTGACGCACAGTGACGGAAATGGTTCAAGTAAAATAGTTGAAGAAAACAATCCGAAAATTGTAGAGGATATTATTCGTTTTTTTTCAGAAAAATTACTTGAATTGAATGACAAAGGAATACATGATGTCATCCTTGATCCAGGATTTGGATTTGATAAAACACTGGAGGACAATTATTTAATTTTGAATCATTTTGAATCCTTAAAGATACTTGACCGCCCTTTATTAGCTGGAATTTCAAGAAAGTCGATGGTTTATAAGAAATTAAGTGTGAGTCCAGAAAATTCCTTGAATGGAACAACTGGATTACACAGTCTATTAATTCACAAAGGGTGTAACTTTTTTAGGGTACATGATGTTTTAGAAATGAAACAAATTATCAATTTATTTAATTGAACTTTTTAATGATGCGATATTTTGTAACTTTTTAACTACTTTCGTGAATTCAAAAAAAGGAAAATTAGATTTTATGAAGCATTTGCTCTTGTTGATTACCCTTGTCCTTACTGGCTTTTCAACTCTTTTTTCTCAACCTCCAACCTCCAATTTTACTGTTTCTGACGATGTGATTTGCGCTGGAGAATGTATCACAGTAACCAATAATTCATCGAGTAATTCGTTGACGTACGCTTGGACTTTTCCAGGAGGTACTCCCGCGGTTTACAACGGTCAAAATCCTGGTCCCATTTGTTTTAATACAGAAGGAACTTATACCGTTTCCTTAACCGTAACGAACGCATCTGGCTCAAACATATCAAATTGGACGATTACTGTTGGTGAAATACCGACTTTGACGGTGACTCTATCAGACACGGTGACAACAGCGAACGTTTTGGGGTACGAAGAAATTAGCGATACAACAATTTACATGTTTGAGGAAGCTTACCTATTCGCTGAAGGAACACCTGCTGGGGGCACTTTAATTTGGTATCCAAGTGGTGTTGAAGGAGATAGCATTGTTGGTTGTTCGGCATGTGTTGGTGGTGATTCATTAATAGTTAATCCTTTTTACACAACGAATTATCAAGTTACATATACAACTGCAAACGGTTGTTCAGCATCAGGTAATGTAATAGTTAATGTTTTATTTTCAAATTATTTCAAAATTGCTTTACCAAACTCTTTTTCACCCAACGAAGATGGAGAAAATGATCGATTCAGAATCCTGACCAACGTGGACAAAGACAATGATTTTGAAAATGGATTTGAAGAAGGGGGTTCAATTGTAGATGTCGATTTCAGAATTTATGACAAATATGGAAAAATGGTTTTTAGAACCATCGATCCAACAGAAGGATGGGATGGCACCTATAAAGGCAAACCTCTGAATCCTTCTACCTACACGTATTATGTTAGTTATCGCCGAATTGATGGTCGTTCGGGAGAGTTAAAAGGAAACGTTACATTGTTTAGATAATCTATGAAAAAGTTATATTTTACAGTTTTAATTCTTGTTAGTGGATATGCAAGTTTTGCGCAGCAAGATAGAAATATCAGCCAGTGGTATTATTCCAATGCGCTTTACAATCCAGCAGCTGTGGCAACAGGAGAGGAAGATTTAAGCTTTTTCACTAATTTCCGATCACAATGGTTAACGATTCCGACACCAGGAATTGGAATGCGCACAAATACCTTAGTAGCTGAATTTAAAGTTCCTGACGGGTTCAAAGGTTCAAATAATTTTGGCGTTGGTCTTGTTGCATTAAATGAACAAACTGGTGATGCTAAATTCAGCACGATAAATGTCAACATTCCTATCAATTATTCCTTGACCTTAGATAAAAGTAATCGTTTAACTGTTGGGATTTCTCCAGGATTTTACCAACAATCAACGAATCGCAATGCGCAAACATGGGAAAGTGGTTGGTTAGGATATGGTTTCTTGAACAATGAAGAAACTGAAATCGGATTAAATCAATCGTATGCTTCTATTGATTTAGGTCTTGGTGCATTCTATCAACACACCACTCGAAATAAAACAAGAATTTTCGGAGGACTTTCTTTAAACCACATCACGCGTCAAAAAATAAATTTCTCATTTGGTGGTGATCGCATTTATATGCAAAGTGTTTTTCAAGCAGGTGCCGACATTTCTACCACGAAAAAAGATTTAAGATTACAACCTAATTTAATTTTCTCAAGGGCAGGGAGTTCCAACAATTTGATTCTAGGTATGACCCTAGAACACATTTTAAAAGATAGATCTGAAGTGACGACCATTAATAAAACAACTTGTTTCAATTACGGTTTTTACTACCGCCATCGCGATGCTTTAATTACTTCAATTGGTTTCAAGGTAAAAGGAGTTCGAATGGGTCTTTGCTTTGACGCTAACCTTTCTTACTTAAGCCAGGCAACAAGTAGTGTTGGTGCCGTAGAGGTTTATTTTAAAACCATGTTGCTTTACAGAAAATCTTCAACTAGAACGAAACTAAAATAATTGTTCTTTATTTTATTTATAAAGTCCTCCTGTATGTACAAAGAGGACTTTTTTTATGTCCAAATCTTTCCTTTCTTGAAGGAGCTTGTTTAAAGACCACATAGCTTTACCAGTATAAACTGGCTCTATTTGCATTTCATTTTTCGCGTTGAAATCACGAATAAAAAGTAAAAGTTCTTCATTTGATTTTGCATATCCTCCGAAATGCGCATCGAAATCGATGATTAATTGACGTTCTTTTTCAGGATAACATTCTGGTATTAAGCTTTGTATTGCTGCCTTCACATCATACCCTTTCAAAACGGGAACAACTAGCAATTTTGCATTTCTTGGAAGACTGTTTAATATCCCTGCAGCAGTCGTTCCAGTTCCGAATGCGACCACATATAAATCAAAAACAGGTTCGTTCGGGATAATTTCCTCACAACCTTTAACCCCCAAATAACTGAACCCTCCCTCAGGAATAATCAATGTCAATTTGCCATTTTTTTCAATCATTTCCTCACGATGTTTTTCTTGTTGGAATTGAGAACGGTTCATGAAAACCAATTGCATTCCTAATTGGGTACACCTTTTAAGAATTGAATTTGATTCATTGTTTAATTCCTCTCCACGTACCACACCAACACAAGGAATACCTAAAAATTGACAGGCTGATGCCGTTGCCAATAAATGATTTGAATACGCTCCACCGTAGGTTTGAATTACCTCACAATTGAATTCGAAGTACTTCTTAAGTTGAAATTTTAACTTTCTTAATTTGTTGCCAGAAACTTCAGTATGAATTAAATCATCACGTTTTGCAAACAATTCCAGTTTCTCATTGTTATAATGATGCAAGTTAAAAGTTGATATTGTAGATTTATACTCCAGCGTAAGTAAGCTATCCATATTATGAGTGACGATTTTTCAGGGTTTTCAAAGCGTTCCAATTTAAATCCAGAGGATTATTACATAAGTGATGAGGGTTATATTATTTTCACCGAATCGTATCATTTAAAACGTGGTTACTGTTGCAAAAATTCTTGTAAACATTGTCCCTACGGATTCAATAGAAAGAGTAACCGCATCGAAAAAAAAGGCAGTTAATATACTCCTTTATCTGGAAACCTACCCTTGAATTGTGACATGATTTTCTTAATAGATTCAATATCTGCATCAACGTCACCAGTAGGTTCAAAAATAGAATGAAAACCACCAATTTTTCGTTCATAATCCATATAACAAACCCAAATAGGAACTTTTGCCGATTGTGCAATATAGTAGAATCCCTTTTTCCAATTAGGATTGTAATCCCGGGTTCCTTCTGGGGTAAAAACTAAGAACATAGTTTCGTTTTCATTGAAAAATTTAACTGCGGTTTCAGTGAGATTATTACGTTGTTTTCTGTCCACAGGAACGCCGCCCATTGCTTTTAAAATCCAGCCAAAAGGAGGAATAAAAATCTCCTTTTTTATGAGAAACTTAGCTTGCACCCCGTAAGTAACAAATGCCATTTTACCAATTATAAAATCCCAATTCGATGTGTGAGGACCAACAACAACCACGCATTTTTTAGTTCCTTCAGGACTGGTTTTATCGATTTTCCAACCAAAAAGCCAAAATAGGAAACGAATGATTTTTTTCATGGTGTAAAGTTAGAGTTATTTATTGTGGGAATGTGCTAATGTCTTAATATCATAACATCCTTATATCCTAACGTCCTATTGTGCTAATTTTGTAATTTAAGAATTCGGGAGTTTGAGCTTGTGAAATCACCAATCTATTTATAGCTATTTTTACGACACCATGTACCGATTAAAATCATTCTTTATTGCTCTGTTAGTTCTCTTGCCCTTGTGGTTTGGGTTTTCATTACTGAGTTATCGTCTTGGTAAACAGAATAAATCTAAAGCTGAATACTTTGAAGTACCAGAAAACACGGAAATGTACATTCGTATTCAGCCCGGGAAGTTGGCTAAAAAATTCATTAAGGAATTGGTTTTGAATCCGACGAATGAATCACTTACTAAAAAAATTGCGCTTTTGTTCCAAGAAAGATCGAATGGTGAATGGATGGAAGGAGATTTGGATTACTTACCCTTTTCGGCAATTGAAATCATCCGTTTAGATGGCTTGTTTTTTGTTCGATACGCTTCGGCTTTAAAAATTGAAAAATCTTGGCATCACACCAATTATTTCAGTCGCTACACCTTCAAAGGGAAAAATTATCTCCTCATTGAATCTTCAAAAACCAAAGAAAATCAATTACTTAACGTATTGACAAATAGACAACAGAGACTGAATTGTAAAAAATTAGGTTGGCAGAATCAAGACATATTTATCGTCCAACAAAAAAACAAAAAAGAGTTGAGTAGCTTTTATGGTCTGCTGAATGGTCCGCAATTTGAATTTGGATGTTTAACAAAATCTTCAAAAAAATATACTTTCTTAAAACCTGCTGGATTTCATTTTTCATCCGAACTCAATGGAAAAACACTTGACGAGGAATTGAGAAAATTACCAATGTTGAAAACCTTGGATTTAGCAGGCATTTCTGCCTTTTCTGTGAATTACTTCGGATTTGAATTTATAGAAAATGATTCGCTTGTGGGTATTCCTAAAATGGAAATGGCATTATATTTTCGAGATAATTATTCCATTGAAAGTTGGTTAAATTCACTTGTTCAACAACAAAACGGTTCTCTAAAACGCAATTCAACGAATTTACTATTCCATAATCAGACTTACTTTTATCGAATAGATTTCAAACATAATGTGCTCTTCTTAAGCAACATTTCAAAAAAAGCCACTTGGCAAACATGGTCACAATCTTTCCGAATTGAGGGAGATTTAAGTTTAATCACCAAATTAATCCGTCCGGATTGGCGAGGCGCATTTTTGAAAACACTCGCTATTTATGAGAAATTGGAAAATTTGGGAAATACATTCACCATTTCAAACAACTCGTCGAACAAGTCTCACCCGATTACCAAGTTTGAAACGCGCGACGAAAAATCGTTGTTGTTACATTTGATTGTTTTGTTGGGAGATAAATAAAAAAAACGCGACCCTTTCGAATCGCGTTCAATAGTAGTAGGTTTTTATTTTTTTATCGAGTGAATAGCAATTCTCTGAATTTAGGTAACGGCCAAACCTCATCATCGACCAATAACTCTAATTTATCCGCATGGTAACGAATTTCGTCAAACTTAGCTTTTACCTTATCGCAGTATGCTAAAGCTTTTTCTTCTGAATGTTCTAAGTTATTAGCCAATTTACGTTCTTCCAACATCGCATCGGATGCAGTTTTCATAGCATTCAAATGCATTGAAATTTCTTCAATTAAAGCAATTTGTGCTGCCGCTGCTGCTTTTCCTGCCTTCTCACCAAGAATGCTAATCAAACCTTGTGCATTTTGAATTAAGCGATTTTGGTAGTCAACCGTTGCGGGAATAATCAAGTTTTGTGTAATGTCCCCCATCAAACGCGATTCGATTTGAATCTTTAGCACATAATTTTCAAACTCGATTTCTTGACGTGCCTCTAATTCTCTTTCGGATAAAACATTCAACTCTTCAAATAACTTTACAGCTTTTTTATCGCTCCAAATTTTCAACGCACGTGGTGTGTCTTTCAAATTGGATAATCCACGTTTTTCCGCTTCTTTCACCCATTCATCGCCGTATCCATTTCCTTCAAAGCGGATTTTTTTAGATTTCTTAATTAGTGATTGCAATTCTTTCAAAATAGCTTCATCTTTAGCTTCACCTTTTTCAATACGAGCATCTACTGACTTTTTGAATTCTTTCAATTGTTTCGCCATGATGGTGTTCAAAACAATCATTGCAGATGCACAGTTTGCTGAAGAACCAACCGCACGGAATTCAAATTTATTTCCTGTAAATGCGAATGGAGATGTACGGTTTCTATCAGTGTTATCCAACATGATTTGCGGGATTTTACCGATATTTAATTTTAATTCCGTTTTGTCTTGAGGAGTCATTTTTCCAGCCTTCACGTTTTTCTCGATATCATCCAATAATTCAGACAATTGAGAACCGATGAACGCAGAAATGATCGCTGGTGGCGCTTCGTTTGCACCTAGACGGTGGTCGTTTCCTGCTGAAGCAATTGCTGCACGAAGTAAATCTGCATTTTCGTGAATTGCCATTATAGTGTTCACGAAAAAGGTAAGGAATTGTAGGTTTGATTTAGGGTTTTTGCCAGGAGCCAAAAGGTTTACACCTGTATTGGTGCTTAAAGACCAGTTGTTATGTTTTCCGGATCCGTTAACACCTGCGAACGGCTTTTCATGGAATAAAACGCGGAAATCGTGTTGGCGAGCGATTTTCTCCATTAAGTCCATTAACAGTAAGTTATGGTCGTTAGCTAAATTACATTCTTCGAAAATTGGAGCACACTCAAATTGGTTCGGTGCCACCTCGTTGTGACGCGTCGTAACTGGAATTCCCAATTTCAACGATTCAATCTCGAACTCACGCATGAATGCATTTACACGTTCAGGAATTGAACCGAAGTAGTGATCTTCCAATTGTTGTCCTTTTGCTGGAGCATGACCGAAAAGCGCACGACCCGTTAACATTAAGTCTGGACGAGCATTGAAAAGCGCTTGGTCGATTAAGAAATATTCTTGTTCCCATCCTAAAGTCGCGTTTACTTTATTTACGTTTTTATCGAAATATTGACATACTTCTACCGCAGCTTGGTCAACCGCATGCAATGCTTTCAACAAGGGCATTTTGTAGTCTAATGACTCACCCGTGTAAGAAATAAAAATGGTAGGAATGCATAACGTTTTACCAATGATGAAAGCCGGTGAAGATGGGTCCCAAGCGGTGTAACCACGTGCTTCGAACGTATTTCTAATTCCACCATTTGGAAAAGAAGAAGCATCTGGCTCTTGTTGCACTAACATATCTCCGTCAAATCGTTCGATAGCCTTTCCTGGTCCGATTGGCTTTAAAAAGGCATCGTGCTTCTCAGCAGTTGCACCAGTCAACGGTTGGAACCAGTGCGTATAATGAGTTGCACCTTTTGAAATGGACCAATCTTTCATCGCTGAAGCAATTTGATCCGCCATTTTACGGTCAAGACGTGCACCCGTTTGAATACAATCTAATACGTACTTGTAAGTGTCAGCTGGTAAATATTCACGCATTGCATCAGCGTGAAAAACATTAATACCGAAGAAATCGGAAAGTTTACCTGAAAATTCAATGTGTTTTGGTTCGCGATTCAAAACATCTTGGTAAGCTTTTAATCTTTTAGTAGCCATAAATTGATAAAATTTTTGGCAAAGGTATATTTTTTTAGGGGTATAATTCAGAAATTAATGAAAATTTAATAAGATTAACTTAAAAAACAGGGGGTGAAAATGAAATTTAATTGTTTTTTGGCTCGATATGCACTAAAACATGATTGATTTCCGGAAACTTCTTTAAAAGATAGTCTTTTAAGTCGTGGGAGAGCGCGTGACCTTCATAAACGCTCATATTTCCGTCCACTTCTGCATGCAAATCGATTTGGTAGAAATTGCCATGCTTCCGAATGTGGCATTTTTCAATTTCATGAATTCCATGGACTTCAATTGAAGAAGTTCGAATTTGCGCTTCCAATTCAGGATAAAGGTGTTCGTCCATAATTTCACCTAAAGCAGGACGGAAAATTTTGTAGGCATTATAAAAAATAAAAACAGCAGCCACAAGTGCCGCAATATCGTCCGCTTTCTCGAAACCTTTGCCAAAGAATAGCGCAATCAAAATTCCAACAAAGGCAAAAAGTGAGGAAATTGAATCACTACGATGGTGTTTCGCTTCAACTATAAGAATGTCGCTTCTTAATTTTTTCCCATAATATTTAATTACGCGATACAATGCTTCTTTGCTAATAACAATAAAGGTAATTATCCAGAGGGTATAAATTTCGGGCTTTTGATCGGGTGCGTAAAGTCCTTCGATGGCGTGCATTCCAATAAAAATGGAGGACATCACCAACATTACAACGACAAAAAAAGTGACTAAAGTTTCTGCCTTACCATGACCGTACGGATGGTTTTCATCTGCAGGTCGTTGCGCATACAGTACACCAAAATAAAGCATCAAACTGGCTAAAATATCACCACTTGATTCGATTCCATCGGCGATTAATGCGTCTGAGTGCCCGATGTAACCTCCAACCAATTTAGAAACCGCATATCCGAAATTTAAAAAAGCACTGAAAAGGATAATTGTTCTTGCCATTAAAAGTTTTCTATAGCGATTTATTTTTTAAAAGTAGGACAAAGTTACGGTTCCAGTTGAAACTGAAATTTGTTGTCCCAATTTTAATTCCATTAAGAATGGCTTTGTTAGAAGTAGAATATAGAAATTGCTTTAACTTCGTTGCATGAAAATCGACCGAATTCGTTTAGCACACTTTGGCAACCTTGAACTTTTGGCAAAACAGGTGGTTGAAGGATTTATCACAGGATTACATAAAAGCCCTTTCCACGGATTTTCGGTTGAATTTGCCGAACACCGTTTATACAATGAGGGAGAATCAACACGCCACGTCGATTGGAAATTGTATGGGAGAACGGATAAAATGTTCACCAAAAAATACGAAGAAGAAACAAATTTGCGCTGTCAACTCGTTCTTGACACTTCTGGTTCCATGTATTTCCCAGAAACCGGATTTAATAAAATGGAGTTTTCAGTTTATGCTATCGCCTCCTTGATTGAGTTGCTAAAACGCCAACGTGACGCTGTTGGACTCACCTTGTTTAACGAAAAAATTGATTTGCATACACAAGCGAAAACTTCTTTGGCGCATCATCGTTATTTGTATTCTGAATTGGAAAAAGTACTGACTTCCTATTCCGAAAAGCAGAAGCGAAACACCAATACTATTTCTTTGTTGCATGACATTGCCGAGCTAACACATCGAAGAAGTTTGGTTGTTATTTTCTCTGATTTGTTAGACGATCCTGTGCGAATGGACGAGTTTTTTCAAGCGATTCAACATTTGAAACACAACAAACATGAGGTAATTATTTTTCACATCAACGACAAAAAACGCGAATTGGATTTCGAATTGGAGAATCGTCCATATCAATTAGTGGATATGGAAACGGGAGAAAAAATGCGTTTACAGCCTGCGGACGTCAAAGAAAAATATTTGGAGGGCATCAATCGTTATTTTTCTGAATTAAAATTGCGTTGCACCAATCACCGCGTGGACTTCATGGAAGCAGACATTGCACAAGGTTATGACCAAGTTTTGTTACAATATTTGTTGAAGCGACAGAAAATGTACTAGCTACTCCACTTCCACCGCTACTTCGTTCCTACGGTTGATGACGTCCCACGGAGCATTGTAGCCCATGAACAGATAAGCTCCTTTTATTTTTACCTTGTTTTTAACTAAAATTTGTTCTAATTTCTTGCGGTATTTTTCAATTTTTTCATCGGAAGAATAGCCACCAAATTCGATTACTGCCAAGGTTTTTTCTCCTTCTTCTACAATTTCAACCTTATTAGAATTCGGTTTTGGTAATTCGGATTTATCATACGCTTTCGGCATTACAAAATACATCGAGGCGGTATCACCCATGTTCATTACAACTGGCGCTGTCATGGAAATTTTTTCGTTTTTTTCATTCCCTCCAAAAATGTAATTGGCAATTGTCCTGAATCCGTTATTTCCTTGATTATCAAAAGAACCTCCTGATAATTTAGTTTTAGCGACCACCATTTTAGGGTATAAACGCACCTCAACTTCATCATAGGTTTTTATGACTTTATATTCAGGTGTTTCGATAAATTTTGAAGTAAAAGACACGATTAAAAATAGAACAGTTATAATTCCGAAAATAGAAAGTGAAATCCAATAGAATTTGCTCATAGTACTTTTTCATTGAAACAATACATAACGCCATTTGTTCAGCGCTACTTTTCGTGAGCTTGACAAAAAATGTATATTAAAATATTCATTTAATTTATATATAGCTATTTTTGTATATTATACTATACAAATGTTCACTAAAATAACGAGCAAAGAACTTCGATTAACAGTGGGGAGCTGGTGCAAAGAATTGCGTAAAAAGGAAGGTTTATCACAAGCAGAACTTGCGGACGCACTTGCGGTTTCTCGGCTTACGATTGCAAAGGTTGAAAGAGGGGACAATTACACGGTGGAAACGCTTTTTAATGTCTTAAGACACTTTGGCGAACTCAATTCAATTCATGATTTTGTGAAGGAAAAGAAAGCGAATTTAACTATTGAATCACTTTACTGAAATGGCAGAAAATCAAATTATAACAGTTCTTTTTAAAGGAATCGAAATTGGAAAATTGGGATTTGATGTGCATAAAAATCAATCTACTTTTCAATTTAATCCTTCATATCTATCAAGTGGAAAATACGATAAACTATTCCCCTATATTTTTAAGAGAACTAATCAAGTTCAAGTTTTTTCCAACTATTCAGGTGAAACTTTCAGAAGCTTACCGCCAATGATTACCGATTCCTTACCAGACTATTTCGGAAATATTATTTTCAAAGAATGGCTGGAATCTGCTCATCGTGATTTTAATAAAATCTCTATTTTAGAGCAATTGACGTATGTTGCGAATAGAGGAATGGGGGCTCTCGAATACCAGCCTGTAAAAGAATTGCCAATTAATCAAGTTTTTTCAATTCATGAAATAACAGAGGTTTTAAGGGAGGTTCTTCAATTAAAATCAGTAGCTAATCAAACAAAAATGAATGAAGCTGCACTGTTAAATATTTTCAGAATTGGAACTTCCGCAGGTGGAGCGCGACCTAAAATATTGGTTTCTGAACATAAAAACACTCATGAAATTATTCCTGGAGACATTGAGTTCTCCGCTGATTACAATCATTATCTCGTTAAGTTAAATCTAGAAAATTCTGAACGACTTAACCGTGAAATAATCGAATACATTTATTACGAGTTAGCGATTTCCATTGGGATAACGATGATGCCGAGTAAATTAATTGACGATAAGCATTTTGCGACACTTCGTTTTGATAGAGTTAATGGTGAAAAAAAACATGTTCTTACTGTTTCAGGATTAACAGGTTGGGACTTTAAAAAAATAGAACATGCGAGCTACGAAAATATTTTCAGACTTGCGATTGATTTAGGAATTGAAAATAAAGAACTGAATCAATTGTTCAAGCGAATGGTTTTTAATGTTGTTTTCGCTAATACAGACGACCACCTAAAAAACTTCTCTTTTATTTATGATGATGTAAAAAATCAGTGGAATCTTGCTCCAGCTTATGATTTAACCTATCCGTTGAATCCGCTTATCAACTATACAAGAATTTCAAGGGTACTTTCAATTAATGGAAAACGACAAGATATTTCTAGAAAGGACTTACTTCAACTTGCCGATGATTTTTCAATTAAAAGTCCAAATTATATCATCGAAGAAGTAATAAATTTAATTCCATCGTTTAAAGAGAAATGCATTCAGCATAAAGTTCCTCTTTCCATTATTGCTAGAATTGAAAGTGATTTTTTGAGGATATAAAAAAACCACCAAGCTTTTACTCAGTGGTTCAGTGAATATTTGGAATAGTTTATATTGAAATTAGCACATTATTCAATTATCACATTTTCAAATTACAACCCCAATAAAACTTGAATTGGATCTTTCGAGCCAAACAACATTCTTTCAGGGTTTTCTAACATTTCTTTCACTTTCACCAAGAAACTTACAGACTCTTTTCCGTCAATGATTCTATGGTCATACGAAAGCGCAACGTACATTATTGGACGAATTTCCACTTTTCCGTTAATCGCAACTGGACGTTCCACTACATTGTGCATTCCTAAAATTGCTGATTGCGGTGGGTTGATAATTGGCGTTGACAACATCGATCCGAAAACACCACCATTAGTAATCGTAAATGTTCCACCAGTCATATCTTCTGGTGTAATTTTTCCGTCGCGAGCTTTGATAGCCAAACGTTTGATTTCTCGTTCGATTTCTGCCAAAGACATTTGTTCAGCATTTCTCACAACTGGAACCATTAATCCTTTTGGAGAAGAAACGGCAATTCCGATATCGGCATAATCGTGGAATACCATTTCATTTCCGTCGATTTGTGCGTTCACCGCAGGAAATAAATTCAATGCTTCCGTTACTGCTTTGGTGAAAAAAGACATAAATCCTAAATTCACCTCGTGGTGTTTTGCAAAAGCATCTTTGTATTTCGCACGCAAGTCCATGATTGGTTTCATGTCCACTTCATTGAAGGTCGTCAACATGGCTGTTTCGCTTTTTACAGCTACCAAACGCTCTGCAATTTTACGGCGCAACATCGACATTTTTTCGCGTTTTTGTTCACGAGAACCGCCCCAAACTTTCGCATCTTCCGTTGAGAAACCTGCTGACATTGCGTTTACTACATCTTGTTTTGTGATGCGACCATCTTTTCCAGTTCCCTTAACTTGGTTCGCCGCTACATTGTTTTCAGCCATAATTTTAGCTGCTGCTGGAGACGGTGTTCCACTTGCGTAAGTTGTTGTTTCCTTTACCGGATCCGGATTTGGTGCTTTTGGAGAACTTGCTACTGGAGCTGGAGCCGCTTTTTCCACAACCTCTTCAACTGCTTTTGCTGGCGCACTTCCTGCTGGTTTCGCTGCTGAAGTGTCGATCAAACAAACTACTTGGCCAACTTTTACTACGTCACCTTCACCCGCTTTCAAGGTAATGATTCCGCTTTCTTCTGCCGGTAATTCCAAGGTTGCTTTGTCGGAATCCACCTCTGCAATGGCTTGGTCTTTTTCAACATAATCTCCGTCGGAAACCAACCATTGTGCAATTTCTACTTCTGATATCGATTCGCCCGGACTTGGGACTTTCATTTCTAATACTGACATCTTCTATGGTATTTCGTTAATTTTTAACTGTAACTTTTGCGTACGAAAACAATTCGTTAAACAATTTAGCCAAGCGTTTTTCGTGTAATTTTTTAGATCCTTCTGCCGCTGCCGCACTTGCCGGACGGGTGATTCCGATTAAATCTAATTTTCTTAAATTCATTGCCATGTAGGTCCAAGCACCCATATTTGCTGGTTCTTCTTGTGCCCAAATGATGTTTTTCGCTTTGTACTTCGCTAAAATCGCATCAATTTGTTTTTGAGGCAACGGATACAATTGCTCCACACGAACGAACGCCATGTTTGTCACACCCAATTCTTTCGCTTTCACTTTCATTTCGTAGTAGAATTTCCCACTACAAAGTACCACTGTATCTACTTCTTTAACATTCGCTGTTGGATCGTCCAAAACTTCCTGGAAAGAACCAGTTGCCATTTCCTCCAAACTGGACATCGCATCTGGATAACGCAACAACATTTTTGGAGAGAACACTACTAACGGTTTTCTGAAATCGCGTTTCAATTGACGACGCAATAAATGGAAGTGATTGGCTGGCGTTGAAGTATTAACTACTTGCATGTTCAAGTCCGCGCATTGTTGTAAGAAACGCTCCATACGACCAGAACTGTGTTCCGCTCCTTGACCTTCGTACCCGTGCGGCAACAACATTACCAAACCACTTTGCGTTGCCCATTTGTCTTCCCCTGCGGAAATAAATTGGTCAATCATAATTTGAGCACCGTTGAAGAAATCGCCAAATTGTGCTTCCCAAATCGTTAAGCTTTTTGGAGTGGCAAGTGAATAACCGTATTCAAAACCTAAAACGCCATATTCGGATAGCAGCGAATTGTAAACATCAAATCGCGCTTGGTTATCGCTTAACATTTTCAATGTTTCAACTTCTTCTTCTGTGTCCTCTGTTTTTACTACAGCGTGACGGTGTGAAAAGGTTCCTCGTTCCACATCTTGTCCTGAAATACGCACTGAATGACCTTCAACAAGCAAAGAGGCATACGCCAACATTTCAGCGGAACCCCAATCCAAGTTGTTATTTTTAAACGCATTCAAGCGATCTTCAAAGATTTTAGCGATTTTTCTGAAATACTTTCTTCCTTCAGGTAAAGTGGAAAGTTTCAATCCGAGTTCGTACAATTTATCTTTGTCAACTCCAGTTGCTGGCGATTTTTCAAAATCTTTAGCTGTTCCATGTCTAAAACCTTCCCAAGTCAATTTCAAGAAATCATAAACTAAGGCTTTTTCATTTTTACGAGAAGCGTCAAATTCTTCTTCTAAAAACTGATTATAAGCATCTTCGATTTGTTTTGCTTCTTCCTTGGTGAGGACACCTTGTGCCTCCAATTCACGTTGGTAAATTACCTTTGGATTTGGATGTTTTGCAATGATGTCATATAATTTTGGTTGCGTGAATTTTGGTTCATCACCTTCGTTGTGACCATATTTACGGTAACACAATAAATCGATGAAAACATCGCGATTAAACGTTTGACGGTATTCCATTGCCGCTTCTACCACCTTGATAACTGCTTCGATGTCGTCACCATTGACGTGAAAAACAGGACAAAGTGTCGTTTTTGCTACGTCTGTACAGTAAGTAGAAGAACGTCCGTCCAAATAATTTGTCGTAAATCCAACTTGGTTATTTACAACTATATGAACGGTACCACCAGCACGGTAACCATCCAATTGTGCCATTTGAATCGTTTCATACACAATCCCTTGACCAGCAACAGCCGCATCACCGTGAATCAATACCGGGCAAACCTTACTCTCTTCTTTGTAAACGTGATCAATTTTAGCACGAGCAATTCCTTCCACCACAGTATTCACCGCCTCTAAGTGAGAAGGATTTGGTGAAAGTGTTAATCCCATCGGCTTCCCGTTAGAAAGGGTTATGTGCGAGGTATATCCTTGATGGTATTTCACATCACCGTCAAAAGTTGATTCGAAATCAAATTCTTTTCCTTCAAATTCAGAGAAAATATCACGAGGCCTTTTTTCAAAGATGTTTGCCAACGAATTCAGGCGACCTCTATGTGCCATTCCCATTACAAAATACTCAACACCAAGTTCAGAACCACGATGCACCAGAGTATCTAAAGCAGGAATTAATGCTTCACCACCTTCTATGGAGAAACGTTTTTGTCCGACGAATTTTTTTCCTAAAAATGCTTCAAAACCAGTTGCTTGATTTAGCTTTTTGAAAATCTGGATTTTTCTTTCTTTAGAAAAAGGAACGGTAATTTTTGTTTCAATTTTCTTACGTAACCATTCAATTCTTTCTGGGTCTCTTATGTAAACAAATTCAGTACCAATAGATTGACAATAGTTTTCATCCAAATGCTGAATTATATTTCGAAGCGTAGTTGCTCCTAAACCAACACTTTCACCCGCTTGAAAGGTTTCGTCTAAGTCGGCGCTTTCTAAACCAAAGTTTTCAATAGATAAATCTGGTGTATATTTTCTACGCTCACGGACAGGATTGGTTTTGGTGAACAAATGCCCCCGTGTTCGATAACCATTTATTAGATTTAGAACCTTAAATTCTTTTTTGAAGTTCTCTGGAATCTCACCGCCATCCTCATAATTTGTCTGAGCAAACTCAAAGCCTTCAAAGAATTTTTTCCAGCCATTATCCACACTTTCAGGGTCTTGTCGGTATTGTTTGTACAAATGATCGATAGCGTTAACATCTGCATTACCAACGTAAGAAACTTTATCCATGTCCTTATTAAAATTTGGGTCAACAAAAGTAAAAATAACGACCGAATAACAACCGCTTGAAAATGGGATATGGAATATATTTGCTTATTATTTCAATAATACTTTATCATGTGCGTAATTTTTCAGTAATCACATTCCTTTTTTCTTGTTTTTTCTTTGGGCGTTCCATAAGTAGCAGGTATTTCCCAACAAGGTTTCCTTCGTCGGTGGCTTTTCGCTATAATCCCTAACGCGAATTTTGACACAAGGACGATTTTCTACCGACTTGTGGGGACTAAATATTTACTTTTGACAAAGAATTTGAATGCTAATAATGAAGAAAATTTGCATCGTTGAAGACGAAAAAAATATTGCCGAAGCCATTCAGTTGAACCTTGAAATGGAAGGTTATGAGGTAAAAGTTTTTCATCACGGAGGACAAGCTAAGTCCTATTTTGAAGGGCATTTTTATTTCGATTTGGTGATTTTGGATGTCATGCTTCCTGAAGTTTCTGGTTTGGAATTGTGTCAATTAATACGGAAAAAATCAACGGTTCCAATTTTGTTTCTTTCTGCTAAAGGCACAACCGCAGATCGTGTAGCAGGTTTAAAATTCGGAGCAAACGACTACCTTCCGAAACCTTTTGATTTAGAAGAAATGTTGTTGAAAGTTAGCATTCTAACGCAATCTTCAATGGTGACTAGTCCCAATAAATCAGAAAGGATTAGTATTGGTGAAATGACTGTCGATCTAACTACATTTGAAGTGAAAAACAAGGATGCACAAGTTGTTTATTTACTCTCAAAAAAAGAAGCAGACTTGTTAGAACTTTTCACTCAAAATGTAAACCGCGTAATTTCTCGTGATGAAATTTTGGACAAGGTGTGGGGAACAGATCAGTTTCCAACTTCCCGAACAATCGACAACTACATTTTGGTTTTCCGTCGTCTATTTGAATCTGATCCAAGAAATCCAGAACATTTCCATTCAATTCGAGGGGTAGGTTATAAATTTACCTGAAATCGGTTAGAGCCCATTTTCTTTATTCATTATTTCTATGAATGATATGGGTTAATTTGTTGAAAGCAATTTTGTCAACTGGAAAGGTAAGCTCATTTGGAGAAAGTTCAGCAATGGAAATCCAACGTTGTTTTTCACCTTCTTCATAGAATGGAAAATCGTATTCTTGTCCTTGAAAATTAGAAGAATGACAGCGAATTAAATAGTAAAATGCGACCAACTGATGTTTCGGATTGAATCCAGATTGTTGATAGAAATCGTTGAAATAAAAAAAATCTGGGTTTGTCAACTCTAAATTTAATTCTTCTTTTAACTCGCGGTGTAGAGCATCAAGTATCCCCTCCCCTATTTCCACTCCACCGCCTGGAAACTTGGTAAAAAAACGACCATATTCAAACTCGTCGGATAAAAGAATTTCATTTTTTTCATTGATTAACAGCGCGTAAACGCGAAGGTTGAATTGATTAGTCATTTGACAAAAATAAAAAAGGTCGCCCTATTGAGACGACCTTGTGAAGCGTTTATTTCGTGAATCTTTAAGGAGCAATTGTGATAGTAGTTACCATTTTTGCCTCCACAACACCACTACCTGAACTCGTAAACGTCAAACCGACTAAACTAGTCCAATCGCAATCAGCGTAGTAGGTACCCGGTGCAAGATTGGTAAAAGTAACTTGTCCCGAACTGTTCGTAGTTGCCGTTTTCGCATACGTACCAGCATTAAAATCAGCTTGATTGTTATAAAGGTAAACAGTCTGTCCAGCACCCACGCTTCCATTTAAATTGTCAACGACATTAATAACCAAATCACCTGTTTTGTTTTTTTGACATCCAGTTGATAGCATTGAAGTTGCTCCAAGAAGGAAAAGCATTAAAAATAAAGCAATTGACCTTTTCATTTTATTTGAGATTTAAAAATTACTGTTTTGTTTTAGGTTGTTCTGTCTCCGTTTTTTTCGCTTTCACTTTTATGGAGTAAGAGGTGACGATTCCACCCGTTAGGCTTGAAATTAAAGCATCGCCCACATTAAAGCGTGTTATTACCAAACAATTTCCGTCAGCTGGTGTATTTACATTTGTTCGTCCAAGAGGAATTGCTCCCCAAAACAACCACATTTGTTTGCCTTTAGCGTAAGTGTATTCTTTACCTTGTTGTTCTTGAAATTGTCCCACACTCGTTTTAGTGGTCATACACGACCCTAGGAAAAGGGCAAGAGATACTACAGCAATAATTGCTTTTGAATTTTTCATAATTTATTGAAGATTAGTGAATTTACTATTTTCTACATCGGAACCTGCGTTCATTCTATTCCATTCTAAATTGCTCAGAGTGTGTCTTAATGCACGAATTTCAACTAAGATACCTAACAGAATTGCATTTGTATTTCCCTCTGAAAGGTTGTTTTCCGAGATTTCGGAGGAAAGAAAAGAACTTAATTCAACATTTAGAACTTCTGCGATTTTTATCAGACGTTCAACAGGGATTTTACATTCACCTCGTTCGAGTCGACCATAATTGGTGGTATCTATACCCAATTCATCCGCCATGAACGTCTGTGTGAGGTTCTTTTGAAGACGAAGCGATTTTATTTTCTGATGAATTTTCATTGGGGATTTGAGGTGGGCAAAGTTACTGATAGACAAAGGGATAAAAAAGACGAAAAACGCAAACAATTTGCAAAAACCGCACGAGTTCAAGGAATTGTTCCCGTGCGGTGAAGAGATTTAACTGTTATTTTTTAACAGTTTGGGTTGGGGGAACGATAGTGGTTCAACAAAGGCCATAGCGGTCAGAGCTTTTGATTGAAATTCAAAAATTAGAACACCTTTTATAAACTTTATCGTTTATTTTGACTTTTTTTCTTACTAATTTGTACCCCCCTGTTACCTTGATTTTTATCATAGGTAATATTCGTCCAATTTGTCCCAAGGTTCCGATTTGTCATATCAGCCTCATTGTTAGATTTTTTGAATTCATCCTTTCTAGAATTCATTAATTTTTCATTTTGATTTTTCATTTTTGATGATTTAAAGTTACCGTATAGGTTTCACCAAAATTGTCTAAACCTCAAATGAAAAAGTTTCTGGTTTTAAATCCCAAACTAATTCCAACTCTTTCCAAACTGCATTATTTTTTAAATTATCTATCAACTGTTGAACAGAAAGTTCTTTTTCACCATTCCATAAATCCCAGTTAAAGTTTTTGTGTTGAAATTTTTTATAGAACCGATTATTAGGATTTATATAAGGTTGAATTTTTATGTAAGTTTCGAAAAACTCTTCTTTGTTGTTTTTCAAATTCACCACGAGTTCCATGAGAGTTGTTTTCAAAACATCATTTTTCACTACTTCAACATCCCCCGAATAAAAATCAGTAATGACAAGTTTTATGATTTGAATAGTATCCATGTTTTCAACTTTCAATTCATCACAAATAGTTTTTAAATTTTCATTTACATAATTAGCCTCCTTTTGAACCTGATAATAAGCATGATTATTAATTATTCTGTTTTCTAAATCATCACTATAACCAAAACCATCAGATTTTACTCCTGTTTTCACCTCGCAAACAAACAAATAATTGTCTTTATATGCTAGTACGTCAATATCTCCTGTTTCTCCATTTGATGATGTAAATCTGCCGATTTTTAATGTTTTAAAACCAAAGTTTTCAAACAGAATTCTGACTTTTTCTTCAAACATAAAAGGTGAAATATCTCTTAACGATTTTATTTCTCCTACTTTCTTATCCAAGAATTTAATTTCAGTATCATTCTTCATTCTATTGTATAGAATAATATCCCATCTGCGATTTTTTAGTAAGCTACCTAACCAAAAAAATTGACAATCTTCTTTAAATAAAGGTTTACTTAACCAATGAACTCGCTCGTTTATGTCGAATAATGTCATGTCAAAGGTTAGGAAATTAACTATCGAAATGACATCCTGTTCTGACCATCGAAAAATCTCAACAATATTTTCAATCCATATTTTCTCTGGGAATACTCTTATATCATCTTTAGGAATATCCATCGAATAAGACTTTAAAAACTGAAATACTTTATAAATATCTACCGTTTCATCTTTGTAAATAATTTCTTTAGGTAAACCATAGAATTCCCAGAATCCAATACATGATTCAATAGATTTTGGATTAGAAAAGGTTAAGTCAAAAAAATTGATTTTGGAAAAATATAATTCCTCAACTTGATACTTAAGATTGTTTAAAAGATATTCCCTATACCTCTCAGTATGGTTCATTTTAACGCAATTGAGGGAGAAATCAAAATTTAAATACCCATTACAATACATTTCAATTTTATTTTTTTTACTCTGATTTTGTATTGTGTTTTTAAAGAATTTCAGTTTATTAATATCACAAAATGGAGGAAGTTGCTTGAAGGAAAAGAATTTTGGATTTTCTTTTCTATAAAATAAAATTAAATCTTGTATTTCATCTGCTATAGCCATTTCATACTCTGCAGTTTTATTAAAATTCCCGAACCAAACATATTTATTGTTTAAATGGTTCAAATAATAACTACAGAGTTCACCAAATCCAAAAATTAATTTTCTCGAGTTTTCAGAATAATGTTTTTCTAATTGAATTTCTGCGTTTAAAACAAATTTCACTTCCTTCACAATAGAAACTAAAGATCTTTCACTTTCTGATATCTTTTCAAAAGATTCCAAAAAGTAACTGTGCTTAAAACTTTTATGCGCTTTGAATGATGCAACAAATTGATCCATTGAAATCAACAACAAATGTTCATTTAATTTGTGATTGCAATATTCATTTTTACTAAAATACGAGTCGAAAAAAATGATCTTTAAATCACTTTTTAGTAATTCTCGTAGATGAAAATGGGGTAAATCAGAATTCCAGAATTCTTTTCTTTTAAAAAGTCTTTTTCCTATTTTGGTCTTCTTAAGTTCTTTCTTTAAGAAAATTCTAAATTCCTCAAAACTTAAATTATTTGAAGAAAATAAATCTAACAAGGAAACAAAGTCGTTCGAATTAATTAAACGCTCAATTTCATTTTTGTGTGAATCAATTGTATTTGTCATATCTAAACTGGTTTAATCGCTAGGATATTTAGATATAACGTTACAAACATAAAACAAATATTTCAAAATCAAATAGTATTTCATTTTTTTGCAAATTTTTTAGCAAAAAAAAGGTCGCCCTATTGAGACGACCTTCAAAATCTAATTTGATTTCTTTATTTCAAAAACTTGAACGACTTTCCTGGATAAATGGCGGTATCACCAAGTTCCTCTTCAATGCGTAAAAGTTGATTGTATTTTGCCATACGATCTGAACGTGAAGCCGAACCAGTTTTAATTTGTCCACAGTTTAAAGCAACTGCTAAATCCGCAATCGTGCTATCTTCTGTTTCTCCACTACGGTGGGACATTACGGAGGTATAACTATTTCGCGTAGCCATTTGAACCGCTTCAATCGTTTCTGTCAATGATCCGATTTGGTTTACTTTTACTAAGATCGAGTTTGCTATTCCTTCATTGATACCACGTTCCAAGCGTTTAGTGTTTGTCACGAATAAATCGTCACCAACCAATTGAACTTTGTCTCCCATTTTCTCAGTTGCCAATTTCCAACCTGCCCAGTCGTCTTCAGCTAAACCGTCTTCTATTGAAATAATCGGATATTTTTTCACCCATGATTCCCAATATGCGACCATTTCAGAAGATGACATTTTTGTATTCGTTGATTCAAAATGATAAACGCCTTCATCCCCTTTGAAAAATTCAGATGATGCCGCATCCAAAGCAACATAAATGTCTTCGCCTGGCTTAAATCCGGCCTTCTCAATAGCTTGAATTACCACCTCAATTGCTTCTTCGTTCGACCCTAAACTTGGAGCAAAGCCACCTTCATCACCTACATTTGTTGACATCCCCTTTGACTTCAACACGCTTTTCAGATTATGAAAAATTTCCGTTCCCCAACGCAGACCTTCTGAAAAAGAACTTGCGCCAAAAGGCATCACCATAAACTCTTGAATATCAATCAAGTTATCAGCATGAGAACCACCATTTAAAATGTTCATCATTGGTACAGGCATCGTAACTGCTCCAACTCCACCAACGTATCGGTATAAACTCAACCCTGCTTCACTCGCTGCCGCTTTTGCCACTGCTAAGGACACACCCAAAATCGCATTCGCACCAAGGTTACTTTTATTTGAAGTCCCGTCGAGCGCCAACATTCGAGCATCAATTGCCTTTTGATCGTAGATACTCATTCCGTGCAGAGCTTCATTAATTGTAGTTTTTACATTTTCAACTGCCTTTAGAACACCTTTACCAAGGTACACACTTTTATCTCCGTCACGTAATTCAACTGCTTCGTGCACACCAGTCGATGCACCAGAAGGCACAGCAGCACGTCCAATGTACCCGTTAGAAGTGATCACATCTACTTCTACTGTTGGATTTCCGCGAGAATCCAAAATCTGTCTTGCGGTGATTTTTTCAATGAAACTCATAGGTTTATTTTTGTTGATTGATGAATACTTTCTACAAATTGGTCAAATAAATAGCGGGAATCGTGAGGTCCTGCAGATGCTTCCGGGTGATATTGAACCGAAAAAACTGGTTTATTTTTCAAACGAATTCCGGCAACTGTATCGTCATTTAAATGAACATGCGTTAGTTCAATATTAGAATTTTCAGAAACACTTTCCTTTGTAAGTACAAAACCATGATTCTGAGAGGTAATTTCTCCCTTTCCTGTCAATAAGTTCTTTATCGGATGATTAATTCCACGATGTCCATTGAACATTTTTTCTGTTTTCAATCCTTGACTTAAGCCTAGAATTTGGTGTCCAAGGCAAATTCCAAATACTGGTTTATTTTGATTAACAATTGCGTTCACCAATTCTATCGAACTTGGCATTGCGGAAGGATCACCTGGCCCATTCGAAAGCATGTAACCATCTGGTTCAAAAGAATTAATCTCTTCAATCGCTGTATTCATAGGAAAAACACGAACATGGCATCCTCTTTCCACCAAGCAATTAACAATACTTCGTTTTACACCAAAATCGATTAGCGCGACCTTCAATACATTACCTTCCCCACAATCATAAATCTTGTTTGTCGAAACACGTGAGGACAATTCCAATCCTGCCATCGATGGTAGTTCCTTTACCTTTTTCTCAAGTAAATCAACATCCAAAATCTCTGATGAGATCACCGCATTCATCGCGCCTTTGTGACGAATATGCCGTACGAGAGCTCTTGTATCAATGTCAGAAATACCAACTTTTCCGTTTCTCTCCATCAACTGCTGTAAAGATTCGGATGCACTTGTACGAGAGAAGGTCTGACTAAATTTTTTCGTAACCAAACCTGCGATCATGATTTCATTGGATTCCTGCTCCTCAATGTGAACACCATAGTTTCCGATATGAGGATTGGTCATAATTAAAATTTGACCAACATAAGAGGGATCAGTAAATACCTCTTGGTATCCCGTCATTCCTGTATTGAAAGCTATTTCACCTCCAGTGGTTCCAATACTTCCAATAGCAGTACCTTCAAAAGCGGTACCATCTTCAAGAACTAATAATGCTTTCTTCGTGTTTTCCATTTGGATTACAAAGTTAATTTAAGATTAATTGCAAG
Source organism: Bacteroidota bacterium (assembly GCA_039795265.1). Taxonomy (GTDB): domain Bacteria; phylum Bacteroidota; class Bacteroidia; order Flavobacteriales_D; family Crocinitomicaceae; genus UBA952. Next base: position 64,613 of record JBDKEM010000010.1, read on the forward strand.
AAACAAAAAAGGCAACCGATTTGGTTGCCTTTTCAAATTATTCTTCTGTTTTCTTCTCCGCATCAGCTACCGGCTCTTGTGGGCTTTCAGCATCGTTCGTTTCAGTTGTTTCAGTGATTGTTTCATCGGTTACATTCACTACTTCTTCTGTTCCAACTTCTTTTTTCCCGCCTCTTCTAGAACGACGTGTAGTTTTCTTAGCTTTTTCGTTTGTGTAAACATCGTTGAAATCAACCAATTCAATCAAACACATTTCAGCATTGTCGCCAAGTCTAAAACCTGTTCTGATAATACGCGTGTAACCACCATTTCTTTCTGCGATTTTAGGAGCTATTGTACGAAACAATTCAGTTACAGCATCTTTACTTTGCAAGTAAGAGAAAGCAGTACGACGAGAGTGTGTTGAATCGTCTTTTGATTTCGTAAGAATTGGCTCAACAAATCCGCGCAAAGTTTTCGCTTTCGCTAAAGTTGTGGTAATTCTTTTATGTTCGATTAACGAACACGCCATATTCGAGAGCATGGCTTTTCTGTGTCCGGTTTTTCTACCTAAATGGTTTACTTTATTTCCGTGTCTCATTGTTCAATTCTTAATCTTTGTCTAACTTATATTTAGCGACATTCATTCCAAAGGTCAAACCTTTGTTGTCTACTAAATCCTCTAATTCTGTCAATGATTTCTTACCGAAATTTCTGAATTTTAACAAATCAGATTTAGCGTAAGAAACCAAGTCACCCAATGTTTCAACATCAGCAGCTTTCAAACAATTTAGAGCACGAACAGAAAGATCCATATCAACTAACTTAGTTTTCAACAATTGACGCATGTGCAATGATGACTCATCAAATTCCTCTGTTTCAGTTTTCACCTGATTCTCCAAAGTGATTCGCTCATCAGAGAACAACATAAAGTGGTGAATTAAAATTTTAGCAGCCTCTTTCAATGCCTCTTTCGGATGAACAGAACCATCTGTTTTAATCTTCAGAATCAATTTTTCATAATCTGTTTTTTGTTCAACTCGATAATTTTCAATTGCGAACTGAACATTAACAATAGGAGTAAAGATTGAATCGATGAAAATTGTTCCAAACGGTGCTGTCGCTATGCGGTTTTCCTCTGCAGGAACATAACCACGACCTTTGATTATGTTAAGTTCCATTTCAATTTTCACTGATGACTCCATGTTACAAATCACTAAATCAGGATTCAAAACTTGGAAAGCACTAGTAAAACGACCTAAGTCACCTGCGGTCAATTTATCTTGACCAGAAAGTGAAACTATAACAGTTTCATTCTCGGCACCTTCTATTTGACGTTTGAAACGAACTTGCTTAAGATTTAAGATGATTTCAGTTACATCCTCTACTACACCTTTCAATGTAGTAAATTCATGATCAACACCTTGAATTTTAACAGATGAAATTGCGAATCCTTCCAAGGATGAAAGTAAGATTCGACGTAAGGAGTTACCTACGGTAATTCCATACCCAGGTTCTAATGGACGAAACTCAAACTCCCCGTAGAAGTCATCCGCTTGTACCATAATTACCTTATCAGGTTTTTGGAAATCCAATATTGCCATGTTAATTCGGATTATTTAGAATACAATTCGACGATTAGCTGTTCCTTGATATTTTCAGGAATCATTTCTCTTGCAGGAACACTTAATAATTTTCCTGACATTGTTGAAGAATCCCAATCTAGCCAATCATAATTTTTCTTTGAAGACAACAATGAGCCTGTAATAGCCTCAAGTGACTTCGATTTTTCACGGACACCAATAACATCTCCAACACGCAGGGTGTATGAAGGGATGTTAACTACCTCACCATTTACTGTAATGTGTCTGTGGGTAACTAACTGTCTTGCTGCGCGACGACTTGGAGCTATTCCTAGACGGAAAACCGTATTATCCAATCGCGTTTCACAAAGTTGCAATAAGTTTTCACCGGTAATACCTTTCATTCGCGAAGCTTTTTTGAAAATATTCGCAAATTGTCTTTCTAGGATTCCGTAGGTATATTTCGCTTTTTGCTTTTCACCTAACTGAATAGCATACTCTGATTGTTTGCTACCCCGTTTTTTAGCCGGACCGTGCTGACCTGGTCCATATGCTCTTCTGTCTAATGCTTTGTCCGGCCCGAAAATAGGATCGCGAAAACGACGCGCTATTTTGGATTTTGGACCTGTGTATCTTGCCATACCAATTAAAAATTTAAATCATGAATTAAGGCAGTCCTTCGATGATTGGTTAATAAAAAATTATACTCTTCTACGTTTTGGTGGACGACAACCGTTGTGTGGAAGAGGAGTAACGTCAACTATTTCCGTAACTTCAATTCCAGAATTATGGATTGCACGTATTGCTGATTCTCGTCCGGCACCAGGGCCTTTAACAAAAACTTTCACTCTACGTAATCCGAAGTCATGAGCTTCTTTAGAACAATCCTCAGCTGCAACTTGTGCTGCATAAGGAGTATTCTTTTTAGAACCTTTAAAGCCCATTTTTCCCGCTGATGACCAAGAAATAACTTGACCAGCGTTGTTTGTTAAGGAGATGATTATGTTGTTGAAACTAGCTTGGATATGAGCTTCACCAGCGGCATCTACCTTTACATTTTTCTTCTTCTTTTGGTTTCCTTTTGCCATTTTACTACTTATTATTTAGTTGCTTTTTTCTTGTTAGCAACAGTTTTTCTTTTCCCTTTACGTGTTCTAGAGTTGTTTTTCGTACGTTGACCTCTTAAAGGTAATCCAGCTCTGTGACGGATTCCACGAGTACAACCAATATCCATCAGACGTTTAATGTTCAATTGGATTTCAGAACGAAGTTGACCTTCCGTTTTAATTTCGTTAATTGAATTACGAATAGCTCCTAACTGATCATCATTCCAATCCTGAACTTTGATATTCTCATCGATATTGTTGCTTGCCAAAATCTTTTTAGCGGTACTTCTACCAATTCCGAAGATATAAGTCAAACCAATTACTCCTCTTTTGTTTTTAGGTAAATCAATTCCTGCAATACGTGCCATATTTTATAGTATTAACCTTGACGTTGTTTCAATTTTGGGTTCTTTTTATTAATCACGTAAACTCTCCCTTTACGTTTTACGATTTTGCAATCTGCAGTTCTTTTCTTTACAGAAGCTCTTACTTTCATAGTTTCTATTTTTTATTTGTATCTAAATGAAATTCTTCCTTTCGATAAATCATAAGGTGACATTTCCACCTTAACTCTATCGCCAGGTAAAATCTTGATGTAGAACATTCTCATTTTACCTGAAATGTGAGCGGTCAAAACATGTCCGTTTTCCAATTCTACACGAAACATCGCATTTGGTAATGCTTCAATGATAGTTCCGTCTTGTTCAATTGATGATTGTTTAGCCATATTTAAAAACCTGATAATTCTCCTTGTTCTCTTCTACCTCTTACGCGTGTACCTTCCATTAATCCATCCATGTGCTGATTCAATTGATATGTTTCAATTTGTTGAAGTGTATCTAGAACCACACCCACCATAATCAAAACTGAAGTACCACCGAAGAACATTGCAAAACCATCATTAACACCTGCAAGTTTCGCAATAGCCGGTAAAATCGCAATCATAGCTAGGAATAATGATCCTGGTAAGGTAATTCGAGTCACTACATCATCAATGTGGTGAGCTGTTTCTTCGCCAGGACGGATTCCAGGAACGAAACCACCACTTTTCTTTAAATCATCAGCAATTTTGCTAGGATTAATCATGATGGCCGTGTAGAAGTAAGTAAATACAACTATTAAGATGACCAAAAGAGTATTGTAACTTACACCATATATATCGCCCAAATTACGTTGAAGGAAATTCCCAGTACCTTCAGCACTTGTTGCATTGAAAAGCATTAGCGGAATAGTCATAATAGCTTGAGCAAAAATGATAGGCATAACTCCGCTTGCATTTACTTTAATCGGTAAATAATTTCTAGCACCATCATTTACATCTCTAGCACCAACTACACGTTTTGCCGTGTTCAAAGGAATTTTTCTAACACCTTGAACGATTAAAATGGTTAATAGGACCACTAACATGAATGCTACCATTTCCAACACCAATTTAATCAAATTACCTGCTTCAATGGATTGTCCGAACTCTGCAAAGAAAGCACCAGGAAGGCGAGAAAGAATACCTACAGTAATTAATAATGAAATACCATTACCAATTCCTTTTTCTGTAATTCGTTCACCCATCCACACAGCAAACATTGAACCAGCCACTAAAATCAAAATTGTTTGAGTCCACCAAAATGTTGAAGCATCCGCAGGTAAAGCACCTTTGTTTGCGACATACATCGTGAGATAACTAGGTGCTTGCAGAGCACAAATCACTATCGTTAAAATACGCGTGTAATTGTTAATTTGCTTCCTTCCCGATTCACCTTCATTTTGAAGTTTCTGAACTGCCGGAATCGCGAGACCCAGCAACTGCATAATGATCGAAGCACTGATATAAGGCATGATACCCAGCGCCATAATTGACGCATTTGTAAAACCACCACCCGAAAACAAACTTAATAAAGTTTCCAAAGTATTTTGGCTCGCCTGTTTGGTTGTCAAGGCATCGTAATTAACCCCAGGAATAATGATAAAGGAACCAATTCTGTAAACCAGAATTAGTCCCAATGTCAATATGATACGGTTACGAAGCTCTTCGACCTTCCAAATGTTCTGTATGTTTTGAATAAACCTTTTCATCTAAAAAAGTGGGCAAAGATAGTTAGATTTTTGTACAAGTACCACCAAGAGCCTCAATTGCTGCAACTGCTGAAGAAGAAAATCCATTAGCAGAAACATTAACTTTCGATTTAAGCTCTCCTCTTCCTAAGATTTTCACAAGATCATTGTTTGATACCAAACCATTTTCTTTTAGAACATCAAAGTTAAATTCTGTGATACCCTTTGTTGAAGCCAGTAACTCAAGTGATGAGATGTTAACTGCCTTATAATCAACACGATTCACATTTTTGAAACCGAATTTAGGAACGCGACGTTGCAATGGCATTTGTCCACCTTCAAAACCGATTTTCGATTTGTAACCTGAACGTGATTTAGCGCCCTTGTGACCACGAGTAGAAGTTCCACCATGTCCAGAGCCTTGACCACGACCAATTCTTTTCTCCTTTTTAACTGAGCCAAGAGCTGGTTTTAATTCATGTAAATTCATCTTTCAATTATTTTGTTATTCAACAACCTCAACCAAATGCTTCACCTTCGCGATCATTCCAAGGATCTGAGGAGTAGCTTCTTTTTCAATAGTTTGATTCAACTTTCTGAATCCTAATGCAACAATGGTAGCTTTTTGACGAGCCGGTCGCTTTATTGCACTTCTTACTTGCTTTATTTTAATAGTTGCCATAATCTTAACCGTTAAAAACTTTATCTAAAGTAATACCTCGTTGGCGAGCTACAGCTACTGCGTCTCTCATATTGGATAATGCATCAATGGTTGCTTTTACCACATTGTGCGGGTTTGAAGAACCTTGCGATTTAGCTAATACATTGTGAATACCAACACTTTCAAGAACTGCACGCATAGCCCCCCCAGCAATAACCCCAGTACCTGGAGTTGCTGGTTTAAGCAATACCTCTGCACCACCAAATTTACCTTTTTGAGTATGCGGTACGGTGCCCTTCAAAATTGGAACTTTTATTAAGTTCTTTTTTGCATCGTCAATACCCTTTGTAATTGCTTCCGTAACCTCTTTAGCTTTACCTAGTCCATGACCCACTACACCGTTTTCGTCACCAACTACAACAATTGCTGAGAAACTAAATGTACGACCACCCTTGGTTACTTTAGTCACGCGATTTACAGCTACCAACTTATCTTTAAGTTCGATATCTGCCGATTTTACTCTATTCATTGTTTGAGCTGCCATTTCTTAAAATTTTAATCCCGCCTCTCTGGCTGCTTCAGCCAAAGATTTGATACGACCATGATACAAATAACCATTTCTGTCAAAAATCACACTACCCACACCAGCTTTAATTGCTTTTTCAGCAACTTCTTTTCCGATTAGGGCCGCTTGTTCAACTTTTGCGATTTTTTGAGCAGCTTCAACTTTTAATGAACCAGCAGAAACTAAAGTTTTTCCTGTTGTATCATCAATAATTTGAGCATAAATCTGTTTATTACTTCTGTAAACAGACAAACGAGGGCGTGCAGAAGTACCGAATACTTTTTTACGAATACGTCGTTTGATTTTAGCTCTACGAATAACTTTATCTAGTGCCATAATTACTATTTTTTACCTGCAGATTTACCTGCTTTTCTTCTAATTTCTTCACCAACAAAACGGATTCCTTTTCCTTTGTATGGCTCAGGTTTTCTAAATGAGCGAATCTTTGCTGCAACTTGCCCTAACAATTGTTTATCATGTGACTTCAAAGTTACAATCGGCGCTTTTCCCTTTTCAGTAACTGTTGTAACAGCAACTTCCGATGGGATTTCGAAGATTATTGCATGTGAATAACCTAAGGCTAATTCAAGTTGTTGACCTGTTGCATTTGCACGATAACCAACACCAATGACCTCCATACTTTTTGTAAATCCTTCTGAAACGCCCACGATCATATTTTGCACAATTGCACGATATAACCCATGTTTAGAACGATGATCAGGAGCATCAGAAGTACGCGTAAAAGTTATTACGTTGTCTTCGATTACTAATTGTACAGAATCATCAATTACTTGGTGAAGTTCTCCATTTTTTCCTTTAACGACAACAACATTGTCACTGTAGTTCACTTGGACTCCAGCAGGAATTGTTACGGGTGCTTTTCCTATTCTTGACATACTCTTCGATTTAGTAAACGTAGCAAATTACTTCACCACCAACATTTAACTTACGCGCTTCTTTATCAGTGATTACACCTTTTGAAGTCGAAACAATTGCAATTCCTAAACCATTTAATACACGTGGCATTTCTTCTGATCCACTGTACTTTCTTAGACCTGGACGTGAAGCACGAACAATTTTAGTAATTGCAGGCACACGAGTCGAAGCATTATACTTCAACGCGATTTTAATAACACCTTGTTTGCTGTCATCTTCAAACTTATAGTTCAAAATATAACCCTGATCAAACAATATTTGTGTCATTGCTTTTTTCAAATTTGAAGCAGGAATTTCCACCATTTTCAAACCAGCTGAACTTGCGTTTCTGATTCTAGTAAGGTAGTCTGCTATTGGATCTGTGTTCATAGTTTAATTTTTTATTTACCAACTTCCTTTTTTCACTCCAGGGATTTTTCCAGCTAGAGCCATTTCTCTAAATGTCACCCTTGAAATTCCAAATTGACGCATGTATCCACGTGGACGACCTGTCAAACCGCAACGATTATGTTTACGGATTTTAGATGAATTAGCAGGAATTTTTTGGATTGCCATCATAGCATCCCATTTTGCCGCAACAACATCATCAGAAGTGTCGGTAGATTTCAATATTTTAGTTAATTCAGCGCGCTTTGATGCAAAACGTTCAACTAACCTTTCTCTTTTGCGCTCACGCGCTTTCATTGATTCCTTTGCCATTTCGGTTATTTTTTAATAAATGGAAATCCAAATGCATCCAACAAGGCTTTTGCTTCCTCATCGTTAGGAGCTGATGTCACAAAAGTGATATCCATACCTAAGATTTTGTTCACCTTGTCAATATCAATCTCTGGGAAAATAATATGTTCTTTAATTCCTAGGTTAAAATTACCTCGTCCATCGAAGCCTTTCGGGTTAATACCTCTAAAGTCGCGTGTTCTTGGCAAAGCAACTGAAAGAAGACGATCTAAAAAGTCATACATTCTATCTCCTCGCAAAGTAACTTTCGTACCAATCGGCATTCCTTTACGCAATTTGAAGTTAGAAATATCCTTTTTTGACAATGTCGTCACCGCTTTTTGACCTGCGATACGAGATAAATCTGCAACTGCACTTTCGATCAATTTCTTATCAGCTACAGCGTCACCCATACCTTGACTTAGGACAATTTTTTCCAATTTAGGAACTCTCATGATGGTTTTAAAACCAAATTTCTCAGTTAACGAAGCAATGATCTCATCATTGTATTTCGCTTTTAAACGTGGTGTATAACTCATTACTTGATCACCTCCCCTGATTTCTTAGAATAACGTACTGACTTTCCTTTTTCATCTTTTTTTCGACCAAGACGGGAAGCAGTTCCATTCACAACAACCATAAGGTTAGAGATATGAATACTTCCTTCTTTTTCAACAATGCCACCTTGTGGATTAGATGCGGTAGGCTTTTGATGTCTTTTAACAACATTCACACCTTCAACAGTTGCACGAAGTTTTGTACGATCAAGTGTCAATACTTTCCCTTCAGCTCCTTTTGACTCACCGCTAAGTACCTTAACAGTATCGCCAATTTTAATGTTCAATTTCGTTTGCATGTGTGACTAAATTAAAGCACTTCAGGTGCAAGTGAAACAATCTTCATGTAGTTATTTTCACGCAGTTCACGTGCAACAGGACCGAAAATACGAGTACCTCTCATCTCACCTGCTTGGTTTAAAATAACACATGCATTATCATCGAAACGAATGTAAGAACCGTCTGGACGACGAACTTCTTTTTTCGTTCTTACTACAACTGCTTTCGCAACTGCCCCTTTTTTAACAGCTCCGTTAGGCATAGCACTTTTTACAGCAACTACGATTTTGTCACCTACTGAAGCATATCTTCTTCTAGTACCTCCGAGAACGCGAATGCAAAGCACTTCTTTCGCACCAGAGTTGTCTGCAACTGATAATCTTGATTCTGTTTGTATCATTTCTCGGTTATTTAGCTCGTTCTACAATTTCTACCAATCTCCAGTTTTTAGACTTACTCAAAGGACGAGTTTCCATAATGCGAACGGTATCACCGATATTACATTCATTCTTTTCGTCATGAGCAACGAACTTGGTAGTCATCTTTACGAATTTACCATATTTCGGATGTTTTACTTTACGTTCAACAGCGACTACAATTGATTTTTGCATTTTGTCACTGGTAACGACTCCGATTCTTTCCTTTCTTAAATTACGCTTTTCCATTATAAGCTTTTTAATGACAAGCCTTAAGCTTGAGTTGAACGTTTAGTTAATTCTGCACTCAACCTTGCAACCACCTTGCGCATGCTTCGAATTCTAAGCGGATTCTCAACAGGTGCCATTTTGTGTGTCAATTTCAAGTTCTGTAATTGCCCTTGAAAATCGATTAAGCGGCTTTTCAAATCCTCTAAACTCAATTTTGCGATTTCTTGCTGTTTCATAAACATTAATTATGCGGGTATAACAAAGTCGTTGCGAACGATAAATTTACATTTAACTGGAAGTTTTTGCGCAGCCAAACGCATTGCTTCTTTCGCAACTTCATATGGAACTCCATCTGCTTCAAACATGATACGACCTGGTTTGATAACTGCAACCCAATGACTTGGAGCACCTTTACCTTTACCCATACGTACTTCAGCTGGTTTAGAGGTAACCGGCTTATCTGGAAAAATTCGAATCCAAACTTTTCCTTCACGCTTCATGTAACGAGTAACGGCGATACGTGAAGCCTCTATTTGACGAGATGTTATCCATCCTGGTTCCAATGATTTCAATCCAAAAGACCCGAAAGCAATGGTAGATCCTCTATGTGCTAGACCTCTATTTCTTCCTTTTTGAACCCTTCTGAATTTTGTTCTTTTCGGTTGTAACATTTTTACAATTTTTAACGGTCAATTACTTCTTTTTTCTTCTTTGTCCACCTTGTTTGCGGTCATTATTACCAGCGGAGGTATTTGTGGTTGTCATACCGATATTCGGCGACAAATCACGTTTTCCATAAACTTCTCCACGGCAAATCCAAACCTTGATTCCAAGACGACCATAAGTGGTGTGTGCTTCCGAAGTAGCATAATCGATGTCAGCACGGAACGTATGTAATGGAGTACGACCGTCTTTATACATTTCCGAACGTGCCATTTCAGCGCCATTTAAACGGCCTGAAATTTTAATTTTGATTCCTTCGGCACCCATTCTCATGGTTCCAGCAATTGCCATTTTTATTGCTCTTCGAAAAGAGATACGAGCCTCTAATTGACGAGCAACACCATCTGCAACCAAACGAGCATCTAGTTCAGGACGTTTAACCTCAAAAATGTTGATTTGAATTTCTTTTTTCGTCAATTTCTTCAACTCTTCTTTCAGTTTGTCAACTTCCTGACCACCTTTTCCGATAATTACCCCCGGACGAGCCGTGTGAATGGTAACGGTAACTAACTTAAAAGTTCTTTCTATGATAATTTTCGCAATACTTGCTTTAGATAAACGCGCATTCAAATATTTGCGAATTTGGTCATCTTCAACAATTTTATCACGATAATCATTTCCTCCATACCAATTAGATTCCCATCCATGAATGTAACCTAATCTATTTCCTATTGGATTTGTTTTTTGTCCCATTTCTTCAATTTTTTATTGACCATCAATTACGATAGTAACATGATTTGATCTTTTTCTAATGCGATGTGCTCTTCCTTGAGGTGCAGGTTGAATTCTTTTCAACATTGTTGCACAACCCACTTCAACAGACTTTACAACAAGGTTTTCTTCACTGATATCTACACCTTCATTTTTTTGCTCCCAGTTAGCAATTGCTGACCGCAACAACTTACCAAGGCTTATAGATGCCTCTTTCCCATTAAAATGCAAAATATTCAACGCCTTGTTAATCTCAACGCCACGAATCAAATCAGCCACCATACGCATTTTTCGCGGTGAAATAGGTGAATTATTCAAATGAGCAATAGCTACGGACTTTTTATTTTCCTTTATCTGCTCAGCTTTTAAACGTTTTCTAGCTCCCATGTCTTAAAATTCTTAACGTTTTTTATCTTTTTTATTACCGCCATGGCCTCTAAAGTTACGTGTTGGGGAAAACTCTCCCAATTTGTGACCTACCATGTTTTCTGTTACAAACACAGGAATAAATTTATTACCGTTGTGCACAGCGAAGGTTAATCCAACGAATTCCGGTGTTATTGTTGAAGCACGAGACCAAGTTTTAATTACCGATTTACTATTGGCAACTTGAGCATCTTCAACTCTTTTCATCAACTTGTAGTGAACGAAAGGTGGTTTTTTTAACGAACGACTCATAACTTATCTCTTATTTTTTTCTTCTTTCAACAATTAACTTATCGGAGTATTTTTTACTCGCTCTTGTTTTATATCCTTTAGCTGGAAGACCTTTTCTAGATCTTGGATGACCTCCGGCATTTCTACCTTCACCACCACCCATTGGGTGATCAACTGGGTTCATAACAACACCTCGAACTCGTGGACGTCTTCCTAACCATCTTGAACGACCAGCTTTACCTGAAACCACCAAATTATGCTCAGAATTTGAAACAGAACCGATAGTTGCCAAACAAGTAGTTAGAATCATTCGTGTTTCACCTGACGGTAATTTAATAATTGCATATTTACCATCACGTGCATTCAATTGTGCATAAGTTCCAGCTCCTCTGGCGATTGCACCACCTTTACCAGGTTTCAATTCAATATTATGAATTACAGTACCTAGTGGAACATCGGATAAAAACATAGCATTACCAACATTCGGAGTAGCAGACTTTCCAGAAACGATAACATCGCCAACCTTTAATCCATTTGGAGCGATAATGTAACGCTTCTCACCATCAGCATAAAAGCATAGAGCAATATTAGCCGTACGGTTAGGATCGTACTCAATTGATTTTACTGTAGCAGGAACATCAAACTTGTCACGTTTAAAATCAATCAAACGATACTTTTGTTTGTGACCACCACCAATATAACGCATAGTCATTCGACCATCGTTATTTCTACCTCCTGATTTCTTTTTAGAGGCTAACAAGCTTTTTTCAGGCTTACTCGCAGTAATTTCTGAATAATCAGAAACTATTTTGTGACGTTGACCCGGCGTTGTTGGTTTAAATTTCTTAAGACCCATCTTAAATCATTAATAGTTATTAAACAAATCAATGGTTTCACCTACTGCAACAGTCACAATGGCTTTCTTCCATTGTTTGCTTCGTTGTTCAACGATGCCTTTGTTGGTGTACTTCACAGAGGATTTACCACCGCCATAATTTAATGTACGCACATCTGTGACATGAACTTTGTACATTTTCTCGACGGCATTTTTTATTTCAAATTTATTTGCCTTTCTATCCACTTCAAAAGCATACGAGTTAGTAACTTCACTCGCTTTTGTCGCTTTTTCTGTAATAATTGGCTTCTTAATTATGGATTGCATACCCGATTAATTTAAAGTGTTTTCGATTTTTGCTAAAGCATCTTCAAACAAGACAACCTTTCTTGCATTTAATAAATCAAACGTATTGAAAGAATCAGCAGAAACAACTTTAACATTTTTAATATTTCTTGCAGAAAGATATACTGTGTCGTTGTAATCAGCCATAATCATTAATACCTTTTGACTATCCAGGCTCATATTTTTCAACAATTCAGTCATTGACTTTGTAGAAACACTAGATAAATCAGCGGATTTCAAAACCACCAAATTACCATTTTGTGCTTGGTGTGCAAATGCTGATTTACGCGCCAATCTCTTCAGTTTAACATTTAATTTGAAGTGATAGTTTCTTGGTCTTGGACCAAAAATTCTTCCACCACCAACACGTGTACCTGATTTAACACTTCCCGCACGAGCACCACCTGTACCTTTTTGACGCTTCAATTTCTTAGTTGAACCAGAAATCTCATTACGCTCTTTTGATTTATGAGTACCTTGACGGCGATTTGCAAGATGTTGTTTAACATCCAAATAAATAGCGTGATTGTTTGGTTCAATTCCGAAAACATCATCGCTCAACTCAACTGTATTCGCAGTTGACAATCCCTTTGAATCAAATAAATTAGCTTTCATTATTTGTAAATAGTTATTGTTGAACCTTTTGCTCCTGGAATTGATCCTTTAATCAGTAGGATATTTCTCTCAGCAAGTACTTTAATAATTTGAAGGTTTGAAGCAGTTCTTCTCTTATTCCCCATTTGACCGGCCATACGCATACCTTTAAATACACGTGCAGGATAAGAACAAGCACCAATTGAACCTGGCGCTCTTAGTCTATTATGTTGACCATGAGTAGCTTGACCTACTCCACCAAATCCGTGACGGCGAACTACACCTTGGAAACCTTTTCCCTTAGTTGTCCCTACTACATCAACAAATTCACCTTCTTCAAAAATTGTTGCATCAACAATGTCACCTGAATTTAAGGAATCGAATCCCTTAAATTCAACCAACTTCGCTTTTGGAGATGTGTTCGCTTTTTTGAAATGACCTTTCAACGCGTTCGGAGTGTTTTTTTCTTTACGTTCTCCATAACCCAACTGAACGGCATCGTAACCATCTCTGTCTTGTGTCTTAACTTGCGTCACAACACAAGGACCAGCTTCTACTAGCGTGCATGGTAATGCCTTACCCTCGGCACTGTAAATGCTAGTCATCCCGATTTTCTTTCCGATAATACCTGGCATGTTTTGTTTTTATTAATTAAACTTTGATTTCTACGTCAACACCACTCGGCAACTCAAGCTTCATGAGGGCATCAACTGTTTTAGACGAACTACTATAAATATCCATTAGTCTTTTATAGGCACACAATTCGAATTGCTCACGTGCTTTCTTGTTCACGTGCGGTGAACGCAACACTGTGTAAATTCTTTTATGAGTCGGAAGTGGAATTGGACCACTAACAACTGCACCTGTTGACTTAACGGTTTTAACGATCTTTTCTGCAGATTTATCTAACAAGTTGTGATCGTAAGACTTTAATTTTATACGGATTTTTTGACTCATCTTAATAAATATTATGCGTTGATTTTACCATTTGCTTTTGCTACTACATCATCAGCTACGTTTCTTGGAGCCTCTGCATAGTGAGAGAATTCCATAGAAGAAGTTGCTCTTCCTGAGGTTATGGTACGTAATTGAGTCACATAACCAAACATCTCTGATAAAGGAACATCAGCTTTAAGCACTTTCGCACCATTTCTGTCGTCCATACCTTTCATCATACCACGACGACGGTTAAGGTCACCAACAACATCACCCATGTTTTCTTCAGGAGTAACAACTTCTAATTTCATGATAGGCTCAAGCAAAATTGGACGACAAGCCTTTAAAGCTGCACGGTAAGCCATTTTCGCACACAATTCAAACGATAATGAATCGGAGTCAACTGCGTGGAACGAACCATCAATCAATTCAACTTTCATCGCGTCAACTGGGAATCCAGCTAAAACACCATTTTTCATTGAATCTCTAAATCCTTTTTCAACTGAAGGAACAAACTCTCTTGGAATGTTACCACCTTTGATACTGTTAACAAATTCAAGACCTGTTTTCGTTTCGTCTGTTTGAGGAGAAATTTTAACGAAAATGTCCGCAAATTTTCCACGACCACCCGTTTGTTTCTTGTAAACTTCACGGTGTTCAGTTGTACCCGTGATATTTTCACGATATGCAACTTGAGGTGCTCCTTGATTTACTTCTACTTTAAACTCTCTTTTCAAACGGTCGATGATAATTTCCAAGTGTAACTCACCCATTCCAGAGATAACAGTTTGCCCTGTTTCTTCGTCAGTGTGAACACGGAAAGTTGGATCTTCTTCAGATAATTTTGATAAACCAATAGATAAACGGTCTGTATCCGCTTGAGTTTTAGGCTCAATCGCCAAACCAATTACTGGGTCAGGGAATACCATAGATTCCAATACGATAGGCGCATTTTCAGCACACAAAGTATCACCAGTTTTAATATCTTTAAATCCTACGACTGCACCAATATCACCAGCTCCTAATTCAGGAATTTGATTTTGTTTGTTTGCATGCATTTGGAAGATACGAGAAATACGTTCTTTGTTACCAGAGCGCGTATTCAACACATAAGAACCAGCTTCTAATTTACCAGAATATGCTCTTACGAAACAAAGACGACCTACGAATGGGTCAGTTGCGATTTTAAATGCCAAACCAGCAAAAGGCTCATCATAAGATGGTTTTCTAGAAACTTCTTCGTCAGTCTTAGGATTAGTTCCGGAAATTGCTTCGATGTCCATTGGAGAAGGAAGAATTTCCATCACCATATCCAGCATGGCTTGAACCCCTTTGTTTTTAAAAGAAGAACCACACATCATTGGAACAACTTTACCAGCGATAGTCGCTTGGCGAAGTGCATCTAAAATTTCTCTCTCCGTTAATGAATTTTCATCCTCGAAGAATTTCTCCATTAATGAATCATCGAACTCAGCTACTGCTTCTAAAAGCTCGCTACGAAGACGACGTGCATCATCAATGATATCAGCAGGAATTTCAACTTCTTTATATGTCATTCCGAAATCGTCTTCATTCCAAACGATTCCTTTGAAATTAATTAAGTCAACAACACCTTTAAAGTTATCCTCGTCTCCGATATTAATTTGTAAAGGAAGTGCATGACTACCCAACATATCTTTAACTTGTTGACAAACACGCAAGAAATCTGCACCTTGACGGTCCATTTTATTAACGAAACCAAGTCTAGGAACGTTGTAGTTATTTGCTAATCTCCAGTTTGTTTCAGATTGAGGCTCAACACCATCAACTGCTGAAAACAAAAACACCAAACCATCTAATACACGTAAAGAACGGTTAACTTCTACTGTAAAGTCAACGTGTCCTGGAGTGTCAATAATATTAATATGGTATTGTTGTCCTCTATATTGCCAGTTAAGCGTTGTAGCAGCGGAAGTAATTGTAATACCTCTTTCTTGCTCTTGCTCCATCCAGTCCATTGTAGCAGCACCATCGTGCACTTCACCGATTTTGTGGTTTACACCACCGTAAAAAAGGATACGCTCTGTAGTTGTTGTTTTACCAGCATCGATATGAGCAGCGATACCAATATTTCTTGTGAATTTAAGATCTCTTGACATTTCTTAGAATCTAAAGTGTGAAAATGCTTTATTAGCCTCAGCCATACGGATTGTATCTTCTTTCTTCTTGTATGCCGCACCTTCTTCTTTTGAAGCAGCGATAATTTCAGAAGCTAATTTTTGAGCCATTGTTTTCTCATTTCTTTTACGAGAATAACCAATCAACCATTTCATTGCTAGAGACGCCTTACGCTCTTCACGAACTGGAGTTGGAATTTGAAAAGTAGCACCACCAACACGACGGCTACGAACCTCAACACTTGGAGTAACATTTTCTAGTGCTTTTCTCCAAACATCTAATCCATTTTGGTCTTCAATTTTCTTATCAACAATTTCTAACGCGTCATAGAAAATTTTGAATGCCAAACTTTTCTTACCAGAATACATCAAGTTATTCACAAACTTGGTTACTACCACATCGTTGAACTTCGGATCTGGTAGAATCGCTATTTTTTTTGCTTTTCTTCTTCTCATTGCTTAAGCTTTTTATCAATTATTTTTGCTTAGGACGTTTTGTACCGTACTTAGATCTTCTTTGGCTTCTACCTTGTACACCTGCTGTATCTTCAGCTCCACGTACAATATGGTAACGAACTCCTGGTAAATCTTTTACCCTTCCACCTCTTACTAGTACTAATGAGTGTTCTTGGAGATTGTGTCCTTCTCCTCCGATGTAAGCGTTGACTTCTTTTCCATTTGTCAAGCGAACACGAGCCACTTTACGCATGGCTGAATTTGGTTTTTTAGGTGTGGTCGTATAAACACGAACACAAACACCTTTTCGTTGCGGGCATGAATCAAGTGCAGCGGATTTACTTTTCTTAACCACCGCAGTTCTTCCTTTGCGAACTAACTGTTGAATAGTTGGCATAAAATACTCTTAATTGTTTTAATAAATAATACTCCCCAAACGCACTTTGAGGGGTGCAAAGATACAACATTTATTTTATCACACAACTGCTTGATTTAAAATTTCTTATTTTTTTGACATCCTTTTGTTATTATTTTTTTTAAGCCATAAAAAAAGGGACACAATAGTATCCCTTTTTAAATTTCAATTCTTTGTTTTTCAGCGATATAGAACTGATTTAACAGCTTTTATTACCCTTTCCTTATTAGGTAATGCCTCTTCAATTAATGTTGGGGAAAATGCAAATGGTGTATCTGTCTGTGTTACACGCATTACTGGCGCGTCTAAATAATCAAAAGCATAACGTTGCAAATGGTATGCTATTTCAGATGCAATTGAAGCCAAAGGCCATGACTCTTCTAAAACAACACAACGATTAGTTTTCTTAATTGATTCAACAACTGTTCCGTAATCAATTGGACGTATGGTTCTTAGATCGATTATTTCTACACTAATATTTTCTTTGGCTAATTCTTCCGCTGCATCGAGTGCCACCTTTATGATTTTACCAAAAGAAACAATAGTTATATCGGTTCCTTTTCGCTTAATATCTGCTACACCAATTGGTATAATATATTCGCCTTCTGGAACTTCTCCTTTGTCTCCATACATTTTCTCCGATTCCAAAAAGACCACTGGATCATTGTCTCGAATGGCTGCTTTTAACAATCCTTTTGCATCTGCTGGATTAGAAGGTGTTATTACCTTTAATCCTGGAACGTGTGCATAAAAAGCTTCAAAACTTTGAGAGTGCGTAGCCGCCAATTGACCAGCTTGACCATTTCCGCCACGAAAAACAATCGGGCATGAATATTGACCACCAGACATTTGCAACATCTTTGCAGCTGAATTAATAATTTGATCCGCAGCTAAAATCGCAAAATTCCATGTCATGAATTCAACTATAGGGCGCAAACCATTCATCGATGCCCCTACAGCAATTCCGGCGAATCCTAGTTCAGCAATTGGGGTATCGATAACACGTTTTGGGCCAAATTCGTCCAGCATACCTTGAGAAACCTTATACGCTCCATTATACTCTGCAACTTCTTCCCCAAGAAGAAAAACATTTGGATCTCTTCTCATTTCTTCGGACATTGCTTCACGTAATGCCTCTCTGAATTGTATTGTTTTCATTTTATTTTTCTTTTAAGTGTCAAATTGACAATAAGCACAAAAGTAATTATTTTTTTATGCCACCTTCATACTTGCTAATTTTGACTTATCAAATTGTTGCTCAGCAAATTTTACATCCACATGAAAGGATTTAACATCTTGAGAAGGCAATTCAAACATTGCATTTTTTAAAATCGCTTCACAGATTGAGCGTAAACCACGAGCGCCAAGATTAAAATCTATCGCCTTTTGAACTATAAAATCCATAACCTCTTTATCAAAGGTCAGTTTAATTCCATCAATAGAAAAGAGTTGGATGTATTGTTTAACAAGAGCGTTTTTAGGCTCCATCAAAATCCGCTTTAAATCCTCTTTTCCAAGAGGCTCAAGATAAGAAAGAACTGGAAAACGACCAATCAATTCTGGAATTAGTCCAAAACTTTTAATGTCAGTTGGATTGATATTACTTAAAAGCGAATCGTTGTCAACTCGTTTCTCCTCTTCACTGCTAAAACCTATGGTTTGACGATTTACTCGACTTGCAATTAATCGCTCGATACCATCAAATGCACCACCACAAATAAATAGGATGTTACGAGTATCCACCTGAATCATTTTCTGTTCAGGGTGCTTACGTCCTCCTTGCGGTGGAACATTCACAACAGTCCCTTCCAATAATTTTAACAATGCTTGTTGAACTCCTTCACCAGAAACATCTCGTGTAATAGAAGGATTGTCACTTTTTCGTGCAATTTTATCAATTTCATCAATAAAAACAATACCCCTCTGAGCTGCTTCTACATCATAATCTGCTGCTTGAAGCAAGCGAGAGAGAATACTCTCTACATCTTCACCTACATAACCTGCCTCCGTTAAAACTGTTGCATCGGCAATGCAGAAAGGAACATGCAAAAGTTTCGCAATAGTTTTAGCTAATAAAGTTTTTCCAGTACCAGTTCGACCAACAAGAATCACGTTTGATTTTTCAATATCAACTTCCTCTTTCGTCAAATAATCTATTCTTTTGAAATGATTATAGACGGCAACTGAAAGAACTTTTTTTGCTTCCTCCTGACCAATTACAAATTCATCCAAACGTTGTTTAATTTCGATTGGTTTTAATAATTGAAATTTTGAAGTTTTTGGATTCCCTTTTGAATGGGGTGAATTAAATTGAAATTCTTCTTCTACAATTTTATTCGCTTGACTTACACAATTCTCACAAATGTGACCAGAAATTCCTGAAATCAACATTCTAACAGAATTCTTTGATGAACCACAAAATGAGCAAGACGCCTCTTTTTTAGCCATTCTTATTGCTTAGGATTTCTAATTAAAATATCGTCCACCATTCCATATTCTTTGGCTTCTTGAGCTGTCATCCAATAATCGCGATCAGAATCAGCCCACACCTTTTCGTATGGTTGGTTGGAATGAGTAGCGATTATGTCGTAAAGTTCTTTTTTCAATTTCTGAATCTCGCGAGCAGTAATCTCAATATCCGAAGCTTGACCTTGTGCTCCTCCAAGCGGTTGATGAATCATCACTCTGGCATGTTTTAATGCACTTCTCTTTCCTGGTGCACCAGCACACATTAAGACCGCTCCCATAGAAGCAGCCATCCCAGTACAAATTGTGGCAACATCAGGACGAATATATTGCATAGTATCATAAATTCCTAAACCAGCATATACAGATCCGCCGGGAGAATTCAAATAAATCTGAATATCTTTTTTTGCATCAACCGATTCCAAGAATAATAATTGTGCATTAATAATATTGGCAACTTGATCATTTATTCCTGTGCCTAAAAAGATGATTCGATCCATCATTAAACGAGAGAACACATCCATTTGAGTCATATTCAATGGACGTTCTTCAATAATATAAGGTGTTAAAGATGATGTAATATAGCTATCGACCGCTACACTACTGATGCCAACATGTTTTGTAGCATACTTTCTAAACTCATTTCCGTCAATCATGTTCTAATTTTTTGAAGGGTTAAAATTAACATTTCTCACCTTGTACCTACTGTTAATTATCTATTTTTATCAATTGTAATGAAGAATCCTATTTTAGAAACCAAAAGTCAGCGCATTTTGTTTTCACCTTTGAATTGGGGTTTTGGTCATGTCAGCCGTTCGATTGAACTTATTCGTCTTCTAGTTCAAAATCATAATAAAATTTTCGTATGTTGTAATGAAATTCAAGCTGCCATTTACACCCAATATTTCTTTTCAGAAGAAATTGAAATAATCAGATTTGATGGCTATCCATTTTCATTTAAAGCCGGTGAATCCTTTGCACTAAGTTTAATTAAATCCTCTCTTTCCATTGTTCAATTCATGAAAAAAGAACGAAAACAAGTTGAAGAACTTTGCAAAGAACTTTCAATTGATTTGGTGTTAAGTGATCACCGCTATGGATTTAAGACTGACAAAGTAAAGTCTGTTTTCATTACGCATCAACTCCAACTTCCCGTAAATAAAATTCAGATGATTGGTAACAGAATACATCAACGTTTAATACGGAAATTCGATGAAATTTGGATTGTTGACGAAAAAGAAAGACCCTTGGCCGGATATTTATCCAAAGCGACAGATAGAATTTTAAACTCAACTTTTCACATCGGACATCTTTCTCGCTTCTCTTATGATTGTAATGAGGAAAAAAAAAACATCATCAACTATTTATTAATTGTAAGTGGTCCTAAAGAACATTGGCAAGAATTAATCCAACAGTACGAGAAACAATTTTCCAAAGAAGAGGTACTTGTCTTAATGCCATTTAAACAGGATTTAAACTTACCAATAAAATGGAAGATTCATATTGCAACAAACTGGGTAGAATCTGATAGATTAATTATTGGTGCAGAAAACATTTTGGGCTATTGCGGATACTCAACACTTATGGATTTGAAGACACTGAACAAATCAGCAAAATTTTTAATCCCTTGTAAAGGACAATTGGAACAAGAATACCTCTATAAATACAATTTACTTTCCAAATAATTTGCACAAAAAAAATCCCGAACTAAATTAGCCCGGGATTCTGAAATTAATTCTAGTATTTATCTCACGGCAGCACTGAAAGTACTGTTAGAGAAAAACTTAATGAACTCACGATCTTTCGCAGCTTTCGCTTTCAAAGAAGAGTCCAATGAGAAAGCTGTATTTAAATTGTTAACGATTGCGTCAACTCCTTCACCACCACGCGCTGCGATAATTGCTTTCAAATATGCAACGTCAGCACTTTCTTTTTCATTTGCTAAAGCAGATTTTGCTTCAGACAATTTATTTTGTAGCGTAAGAGCCAATGCACGGTTAAAGCTGTTTTCTTTTATGTTGGACTCAGCTCCTGAGTAATTTCCCTCCATAATGTCAATTGCACCAGTGTTATTAGATATTACAAATCCACGTTTCACATCACCACCTTTTGCCTGATTCAATAATTTTTTAGCCAACGCTTTGTCTCCTTCTAACAAGGCAATACCTGCCAAATTATTTTTTGACGAGCTGTTGTCTTTAAGAGAATTTGCTTTTTCCAAGTTTTTCTTGGCATCCGCCATTTTATTTTGAACATATTGAACAGCACCTAAATTATTATACGCTCGGTAATCAGCTGGAAAATTCGCAATAGCGATTCCGTAGATTCGTGCTTTTTCATTTAAATCTGATGCCTTATCAGCCGCAAACAACAATTCCTCAACGTTCAGAACAGATGGATTTGAAACAGCCGCAGCTAAAACCTCATCATCAGTTAAACCAAGTTCTTTGTAAGTTACTACAAATTCCGCACGACGAATTTTTGGAAAAACATCTTTCTCTAACTCGGTGTATGATTTTCCTAAGTTAATCATTTCCTTTTCGCGTTGAGAAGGATCTTTTGTCATTTCAAGAATACGTAAGAACAAAGCTTTATCATCTTCTTTGATTGATGCAGTCGCAGCTAATTGTAATTTGAAACCTTCAAAATCTTCTCCTAACCCTTGTATCATATATTTGTTGGTATCTGCATAGGTCAACATATTCGCTTTCTTCAACAAATCAACCATCGCGATACGCGCAGAACGGGTACGGTCACTTGATAAATTTTGGTTTTTATCTTCAACACCGTCAGGAGATGCGTAACCTTTAATATCGATTGAAGTAATCTGAATTTTAGGATTTGTTTCAGCTGCTTTTAACCAAGCCAATAAATCATTGATGTCTTTGTCTTTTAACTCGTTTGGACGAACAACAGATTTTGCCTTTTCGAAGTTGATTGTAGCTGTAGTTGTTTTTACAGGAGGTGCAACTTTTTCTTCTTTTTCGTACAACATTTTGAAATCCTTACGAACCATTAACGGTGTGATGATTGTACCGTCTGCGATTTTTAATTCTCCGATATCACCTTTTTCTTTGGTTCCTTTGAAAACCTTCCCAGTTACTTTCAAATCTGTTGCCTCCATGTCTGGACGATATGGAACGTCTAATTCAAATGTTGCGGATCCACCTGGTTTAAATGATATAGTTTGACCATTTCCAGTGATTTTCTCACCTTGAAGTACCCATGTTCCAATTGCAGTACTACCTAATTTAGGTGTTATTTCTGCTTTAACTTTTTTATTGATCCCTTTTTCAGGAACATTCACGACCACAGTAAATTTCACGTTTTCTCCATGCAATTCAAGTGGATCAGGATTTACTTTGTATGTAAAATCCTTCACAGTACCGCATGATGGGAAAAATAAAACGGCTGTACCAGCAATCAAAGAAGCTACCGCAAATTTGTTTAATTTCATGATTTTCAATTTTTTTTGAATCGGCGGCAAAATTAAAACAAAGAATCTAAATGAGTGTTAAAAAAAGTATTACAAATATTTATTTTTTAACCTAAATTTTGTTTTATGTAGTTCGAAAATGAAAAACTAGTACTCTTTAGGATTTCATTCAAGGGGAAAATTACAAAATCTCTTTCCCTAAATTTTCGGTGTGGAATGGTTAATGTATCTGTACTAATCTCAAAATCAGAATAAAAAATAATATCCATATCGATTAATCTATCCTCATATCCATTCTTCGAATACGATCTACCTATTTCTTTTTCAATAGACTTTAATAAGGTTAACAAATCGAAAGGAGGAATTGAAGTTTTTATTAAGACACATACATTTATAAAAAGATGATTGGATTCAAATCCAATTGCCTCATTTTCCAAATAACTGGAAACTTCAACCAATTCAATTCGCGCATCTTTCTGAAGAATGCCAACTGACTGATCAATATTTTTGAATCGATCTCCGAGGTTGGAACCAATACTTAATATCACTTCGTGGATTTCCATTTTAACCCTTTGGCAAGATGTAAAACATCTTCTTTCAAATAATTCAAAACGGGGCGCAAAGAATCATAATTTGGACGACAGTTCAATAAAATTTCTCCTCGAATGAAATTTTTGGTGGAGTCTGTTAAATAGAATTGGAAATTGGTCGCCACATTACCTTTTAATTCAAAAAAGGTGCCGTAAACTTTATTGATTTTATTGCTAATTTGCTCATAATCTATTCTATCCGCTTTGATTTTATGTTCATCTACCTTATCGTTCGAATAATTAATCAAAGCAGCTAAACTATCTCGATGATTAAAACGCATGTAAAACAAAAACAAAGTTCCATTCAAAGGACCTAAATCAACTTCCTGGGAACAATAGGCATCGCCAACACGCTCCATAGTTTTAACTTGAAATAAATCCGAAATTTCCATTGAATAAGGACAATCGTTTTCATAAAAATGGTAAGAATGTTCTGGAAAATCTGTGCGTAAATAAGTAGGAGGTTTTGGAATGGGATTTTCTTCTCCACAAGCAAGTAAAACACCTAACAACACAATAAGAATAGCGTACTTCATTGGGATAATCTGACTTTTACGGTTTTTACTCTTCGTTTATCGGAAGATTCTACAATCAATCTAGTCGAACCAATTTCTATATACTCATTATTCTTTAAAATACGTCCAGCTTGCTCGGTTACAAAACCACCAAGGGTTTCCGAATCTCCTTTTTTTGCTTCGAAAGAAGTAGTATCAATATCTGTAATTTTATAAAAATCATTTAATGATGTTCTACCCTCAAACAAAAATGTACGTTCATCCACCATTGTATATACAACTTCCTGATCATCAAACTCATCTGTAATATCCCCAACGATTTCTTCTAAAATATCTTCTAGTGTCACAATTCCTGTTGCTCCGCCATA
This sequence comes from Bacteroidota bacterium, assembly GCA_039795265.1. GTDB lineage: Bacteria > Bacteroidota > Bacteroidia > Flavobacteriales_D > Crocinitomicaceae > UBA952. Next base: position 88,895 of record JBDKEM010000010.1, read on the forward strand.
TTCGTCAACCAAAATGGCAATGTGCATTTTCATATTCCTGAATTCCTGAAGTAAATCATTTATCTTTTTGTTTTCAGGAACAAAATATGGTTTTCTCAGAACCGATTTCCAATCAAAATTTTCTTCATTTATGTACGGTAACAAATCCTTAATAAACAATAATCCAACCACATTATCGGTTCGTTCCTTGTATACAGGAATCCGCGAATAACCAGCATCTAAAACAAACTGAATCACTTCTTTAAAATCGGCATCAACATCCAAGGATTCAACCTCAATTCGAGGGGTCATAATTTGACTAGCTTCTGTCTTCGAAAATTTGACAATTCCTTCTAATATACTGTGATCCTCGCCTTCCATTTGATCGGACATGGTCAATGCCAATGCTTGTTCTAATTCGTCAGTATTTACTGCTGGAGATCGTTTAAAATGCTGTATGAAAAGTGTCCCTTTTACCAGCAACCACCGTAAAGTTGAAATTGGCGGCGTTTTCGATAAATAATAAATAGGATAAACTGTTAAATTAACAACTGTGTAGGCATTTCTAGAGGCAAATACTTTTGGTATAACCTCCCCAAATAGTAGAATCATTAGGGTGATGCCAATAATTTCCAAAATAGCTTTTAATAAAGAATCACCAAAGGCCTCAGACAACATGAAGGAGGAAATGATTACAATTCCAACATTTACGAAGTTATTAGCAATCAAAAGTGTTGCTAATAGTTCCTTAGGTTGAGTCAATAAGGATAAAATCAATTTCGACTTTACAGTGCCCTGCTCTTTAATCTTTTGACTTTCTTGTGGTGTCAACGAAAAAAAGGCAGATTCGGCTCCTGACATCAAGGCTGATAAAACAAGAAGTAAAATAATAATGACAGAAAAAGAAATCAGTGTGCTCCCGCCGATACCGGCGCAAAGTATGGGTACATCGTCAATACAACTGGAAGATTCAATTAACATAGTACAACTTAAAATGGGGAATCATCCCCTATTTCTGATTCTAATCCAGAAATAGGTGAGATAGTGTTCTTAGGATTTTCAGGATAAGGACTACGCGGTGTTTCATGATTATCTGGTCGAACCAAAATAGTTAAATCTTCAGCAACCACTTCAGTAGCATAACGCATGTTACCATCTCTATCTTGCCAAGATCGTTTTTTCAGTTTGCCTTCAATATAAATTTTAGCCCCTTTACGAATATATTTTTCTGCTACTTCAGCCAAACCTCTCCATAATACAATGTCGTGCCAATCGGTTACTTCTTTCTTATCCCCAGTCGATTTATCAATATACGCTTCAGATGTTGCTAGTGGAAAAGTCGCCACCATAACACCGTTGTCTAATCTTCTAACTTCAGGATCTTTCCCTAGGTTTCCTATCAGAATAACTTTGTTTACACTACCGTTCATACTCCCAAATATACAAAATAAACATCGTTACGACTTTTTTCTAAAAGTTTTCTTCGTCTTTGGTGCCGCTGCCTGTTTTTCTGCAATCGCTAAACAATCCTCCATCGTCAAGGCATCTATATTCTGTCCTTTGACCAATTTAAAATTATCTTTTCCAATTTTTAAATATGGGCCGAATCGACCATCGATGATTTGCATATCCTCACGTCCCTCAAAGGTTTTCATGATTTTACTTGCCGCATCTGCCTTTTTTTGTTCCGACAATTCTAAGGCTCTTTCCAGGGTTATTTCAAATAAATCTTCATCTTTTGGAATGGAAACGAAATCTTTCCCAATTTGAACATATGGACCAAACCTTCCCACGTTTGCTTTTACCGCTAAACCTTCATGTTCCCCCAAAATTCGTGGTAATTTAAACAATTCCAATGCTTGTTCGAGGGTAATACTATTAATGGATTGATTCTTTTGAAGTGATGCAAAACGTGCTTTTTCACCATCTACTTTCTCATCACCAATCTGCGCCATTGGACCAAAACGACCAATTCTTGCAATTACTTTTCTACCACTTACTGGATCAATCCCTAATTCACGTTCACCAGTAGCGCGATCTGCTGTCTCCAAAGTATTTTCTACATCACTATGAAAAGGCTTATAAAAACTGTCTAACATGTTTGTCCAGGACATTTTTCCTTGTGCAATGATGTCAAATTGTTCTTCCACGTTTGCTGTAAAGTGATAGTCCATTATATTTTCAAAATGCTGAGAAAGGTAATCCGTAACAACGATTCCGATATCTGTTGGAGCTAATTTGTTTCTGTCTTTTCCAGTGATTTCAGATTTCGTTTCCTCCGAAATTTTTGTTCCGTCCAATTTCAAAACACGGTAATTTCTTTTTTCACCTTCGCGCTCCAATTTCTCCACATAACCTCTTTTTTGGATGGTCGAAATTGTTGGGGCATAAGTAGATGGACGACCAATACCTAATTCCTCCAATTTTTTAACTAATGATGCTTCTACATATCGACTCGGAGGTCGTGTAAATCGTTCAGTAGCTGTTAAATCATTTAAATTCAACGATTCATTCAACTCAACTTTTGGAAGTAAGCCTTCTTCCTCGTCTTCGTTTTCGTCTAGAGTAGATTCCAAATACACCTTTAAAAAGCCATCAAACTTGATAACCTCACCTTTCGCTGAAAAGTAATTTTCACCTTTTAATCCGCCGATTTTCAATTGCGTTCGCTCTAATTCTGCATCACTCATTTGACTCGCAATCGAACGTTTCCAAATCAATTCATACAAACGTTGTTCGTCTCGCTCACCATCAATAGTTGAAACACCAAAGTCTGTTGGGCGAATTGCTTCGTGCGCCTCTTGAGCTCCTGCAGATTTTGTGGTAAACTTTCTGGTTTTAGCGTATTTCTCACCGTAGGCGTTGTGAATCGCTGTCCGAGCACCATTCAACGCGGTATCCGACAAATTCACAGAATCTGTTCTCATGTAAGTAATGCGTCCACTTTCGTACAGGCGTTGAGCTACACTCATCGTTTTGGTTACCGAAAAACCTAATTTCAAACTCGCTTCTTGTTGTAATGTTGAAGTCGTAAATGGTGCCGCAGGAGATTTTTTTGCGGGTTTTGTTTGAATATCTTCTATAAAAAAGGTTGATTCACTACATAGTTGCAGTAACTGTTTTGCCTCGTCAAAATCAGACAAATTTTTGTTTAATTCTGCTTTAAAATCCCCATTCTTGGCTCCAAATTGGGCTACAACTCGGAAAAATGGCGAAGAGTTAAAAGCTTGAATTTCCCTCTCACGTTCTACAATCAAACGAACTGCAACAGATTGTACACGACCTGCAGATAAACTTGGACGGACTTTTTTCCAAAGCACAGGCGAAAGTTCAAATCCAACAATTCTGTCTAAAACGCGACGCGCTTGCTGTGCATCTACCAATTCTTGATTAATTTTTCGAGGCGAATCAATCGCTTTTAGAATTGCAGATTTTGTAATTTCGTTAAAGGTAATGCGTCGAGTATCTTTTTTTTCTAATGCTAATGTCTCGTATAAATGCCAAGAAATCGCTTCTCCCTCACGGTCTTCATCGGTTGCTAGCCAAACAACTTCAGCCTCCTTAGCTAATTTCTTCAATTCAGAAACGACTTGTTTTTTATCAGGAGTAACCTCGTATATTGGATTAAAATCTTTCTCAATTTCAATAGATAAGCCCTTTTTAGCAAGATCACGAACGTGTCCAAAACTTGATTTTACGGTGAAGTCTTTTCCAAGATATCCTTCAATTGTTTTGGCTTTCGCCGGAGACTCAACGATTACTAAATTCTTACCCATTTCTTTGCATTTGTGGACAAAAATAATTTGAATTTAAGTTACCGAACTAAATTTTCTTGTAATTGAAGTTGGATTACACCATATAACCAAAGGTTAAAGAAACTAAAAAAATGCATGTCCTTCTTTTTCCTTACCTTTATTATGTCAATTTGTCAGGTAAATGGACTAATTTCGCAACCCAAAATTCGAAAAATGGAATTTGATAATAAAGTAATCGACGAGGCAAGACAAGGTGAAGCCATAGAAATTCAATCTAACGGCTCAGAGAATGCAAAAAAATTATACATTGAAAGTTATGGATGTCAGATGAATTTTTCTGACAGTGAAGTAGTTGCTTCGATTCTTTCTGAAAATGGTTACGAAACAACACGCGACGTGAGTGCTGCTGATGTTGTGCTTATAAATACCTGTTCCATTCGAGAAAATGCTGAACAACGAGTTCGTAATCGTTTGACTGAGTTCAAAAAGAAAAAAGAAGACAATCCAGAATTGGTCGTCGGAATTTTAGGCTGTATGGCAGAGCGATTAAAGAAAAACCTATTAGAAGAAGAAAAATTAGTAGACTTAGTTGCTGGTCCAGATGCATATCGCGATCTTCCTAACTTGATTGAAGAGGTTGGAACTGGGCAAAAAGCTGTTAACGTACTTTTGTCGCGTGACGAAACTTACGCCGACATTTCACCTGTTCGTTTGGATCAAGGCGGAATTTCAGCTTTTGTGACGATAATGCGTGGCTGTGACAACATGTGTTCTTTTTGTGTTGTGCCTTTTACACGAGGAAGAGAGCGATCAAGAGACCCCGAAACTATTGTTGAAGAATGTAGAGATTTGTTTGAAAAAGGTTATAGAGAGGTGACGCTTTTAGGACAAAATGTGGACAGTTATCGTTGGAACATCACTTCAAAAGGTGAGATTAAAAATCCTGAATTACCTACGGTTAACTTCGCACAACTAATGGAAAAAGTGGCTTTGGTCTCTCCCCTACTTCGTGTTCGATTCAGTACAAGCCATCCAAAAGACATGACGGACGATGTTTTGGAAATAATGGCAAAATACGAAAACATTTGTCCTTACATTCATTTACCTGTTCAGTCTGGCAATACAGAAGTTTTGTACCGAATGAATCGAGGCTATAGCCGTGAATGGTATTTGGATCGAATTGATGCGATAAAACGAATTGTTCCTGACTGTGCTATTTCAACGGATATTATTACTGGATTTTGTGGAGAAACAGAAGAGGAACATGCGGATACATTATTACTAATGGATCTAGTTCAATACGATTTTGCCTACATGTTCAAATATTCTGAACGTCCAAAAACATTGGCTGAACGTCGCTTTGACGATGATGTTCCCGACGAAGTAAAAGGAAGACGTTTGAATGAAATTATCGAAAAACAATTGCAACATTCTTTGCTTTCCAATCAAAAACAAATTGGAACCATACAAAAAGTGCTTATTGAAGGTAAATCTAAACGTTCGGATGAGCAATTATGTGGACGAACTGGGAGAAATTCCATGGTGATTTTCAATAAAGAAAACTACGAGAAAGGACAGTATGTGTTGGTTAAAATCACAGAATGCACCTCAGCTACATTGATGGGGGAAGTAGTTGAAATTTGTGCTTAAAATGAATACGCAACAAGTAAAACAACGTTTTGGAATAATCGGAAATGCTGCCGCCTTAAATCGTGCCTTGGAAGTGGCGATGCAAGTGGCACCGACGGATATTTCAGTGCTTGTTACCGGAGAAAGTGGTACTGGAAAAGAAATCATTCCGCAAGTAATTCATCACTTAAGCTCCAGAAAACACGGTGAATACATCGCGGTAAACTGTGGCGCAATTCCGGAAGGAACTATCGATTCTGAACTGTTTGGGCATGAAAAAGGAGCTTTCACTGGAGCAAGTGGAAGTCGTCAAGGTTACTTTGAAGTAGCTAATGGAGGCACCATTTTCTTAGACGAAGTAGCTGAATTGCCCATGCAAACACAAGTTCGTTTATTACGTGTTTTGGAAACGGGAGAATTTATTCGTGTGGGTTCGTCAAAAGTGATTAAAACTAACGTTCGTGTGGTGGCTGCAACGAATGAAAACATGCAACGCGCTATTGCTTCGGGTAAGTTTAGAGAAGATTTATTTTATCGTTTGAGCACGGTTCCAATTCAATTACCTGCTTTACGTCAACGTCCTGAAGATATTCATTTACTGTTTCGAAAATTCGCTCAAGATTTTGCAGATAAATACCGAATGCCTGCAGTAAAACTTACAGAAGACGCTGTTCAATTGTTGACCTCCTATAATTGGCCGGGAAATATCCGTCAATTGAAAAATTTAGTCGAACAACTTTCCGTTATTGAAACTGAGAGAGAAATTTCGGCTTTAATTCTCTCCAATTATTTAACGGTTCAAACAGAAGCTACTCCGATTCGAGTTGGTGGAGAAAACGTTCAAGACAATTTTTCAGAGCGGGAAATCATGTACAAGTTTCTATTCGACATGAAGCGTGATTTGACTGACCTAAAAAAATTGGTTATTGACTTTATGAAGCAAGGTAGTCCTGTTATCTCTGGAGATAATCATGCTATTTTTAATCGAATTTATCAAGAGGTTTCTGATGTACCGAATTTGAATACAATGGCATTACCAGCTGTGGCAACATACAATGAAAATGCGGCAACCTTTGTAAATCCAAACGAAACCTATTCAGTTCACGAAGAAGTAGAGGAATCACTTTCTTTAGAAGACCGCGAAAAAGAATTAATTCGAAAAGCACTCGAAAAGCATCGCGGAAAAAGAAAATACGCCGCTGAAGAACTCGGTATTTCTGAACGTACTCTATATCGAAAAATCAAGGAATTTAACCTCGAATTATGAAATTAATAATCGGGATTTTTCTATTGCTAAGTCTAACTTCTTGTTGGCCCACGAGCGTTGCATTACGTGACGGTTCAATGCCCCCTGAATGGAAAACGTTTACAGTGAAAACCTTAGACGTTTTAGCACCCAATGCGCCTTTAAGTTATGGTGCTAATTTGACAGAATCCTTGAAAGACGGTATTCAAAACAATTCGCGGTTGCTGTTAGGAACTACTTTTGGCAATGGAGAGGTAAATGTAGAAGGGAAAATCACGAACTACAATGTTAGTCCAATTGCAATTCAAGGCAATGATAATGCCTCACAAAACCGCTTGACGATTAGCGTTCAATTCCAAATTTCTATAACGCGACCAAAAGAAGAAATCATTAATTTATCGTCCACCCGATTTGCTGATTTTGATGCAAATGTTAATTTAGCAACGGTAGAATCCCAACTTCTTGGTGATATTAACACACAAATCATTCAAGACGTAGTGAATAAACTTTTAAGTAATTGGTAAATGTTGCAAAACGAACGCATTCAAGAGCTCATTCAATTTCCTTCAAGGGTAACGGTAAATGAAACGACTGATTTAAAAGAATTGGTGGATTTAATGCCATATATCTCCTCGTTTTCAATACTTTATCTAAAGGCACTTTCTAAAGCGAATGATCTACGTTTTCCATCTGAATTAGAAAGGTTAGCTCCTCACATCAACGATAGAAGTATCCTTTTTCAGACCGTTCATCAAAACGATGAAATTGAGGTTGAAAAGAAAATAATTCCAACTATAACACCTGAAATTCAAGTAAATGAGATTACTTCAACAGAGGAAAAAATTGTAGCCATCAGTGAAGAGGTTAATCGTACAGCAAAAGTTGAAATTCAAGAAGAAAAAATTGAATTAACAGAAGATATTCAGGAATCCGCAGAACTTTTTGTTCATGAAATTGAGGAAAAAGATAGCAAGCAAAATTTGAATTCTGTGGGATTTGAACAAGCAAATGAAGAATCTGAAATATTCGAAGAAACTAAAGAGAAATCTTTTCTTGAAAAAACACCAGAATCAGTTGATATTCCAATAGTAGAAATTGCAGCTGATCAAGAGGATAATACCATCGAAAAAATTGACTTTCAACTTGATGAAATTGAGCCTAATGAAGTTGCTGTTGAACAAAAAATTGATGTCGAAGAAATACCAACAGACCTTTCTATAAGTCAAGAAAAAACGCACGTAACAGAGGTCAATAATGACATCAACGAAACCAAAATACAAGAAACAGAAGCAGTAGTTGAATCGATCGAAATTGAAGAAGAGGAACCGATCATTCCGCTCTCATTAGAACAGAAGGTAAGCACAGAAGTGAAAAAAAACATGTTGGATAATCTTATCCATTCAGCCGTTATTTCTGGTGACTATTTTGCTTCAACTAGAAATAAATCAACTTCTCCAACAACTTTAGATGCTGTTCTTTCAGAAGAAAAATTAACACCTGAAACACCATCTGAGGTATCAAGTGAAGAATCAGTTGAAATTAAAACTTCTATACCTGGAAAGGTGTCTTTTGCTGCCAATAAACACCGTTTCACTTCTTGGTTAAAAGCTGCCCCTAGTCAAACGATTAACGAGGACAAAACGCCGAGAGTAATCAAAACAACTTCAAACGACGAATCAAACAATATAATAACTGAAACAATTGAAAGCAGAAATTCAATCTCTGCAATTGATCAACATGTATTGAACGAAGAAACTGAATTGAAAGGTGAGGTGCTAACTATTGAAAAACCAAAACGAGAATTCTTTTCGCCAGAGAAAAAAGCAAAAGAAAGTTTGGACGATGCCAACATGCCGATAAGCGAAACCTTAGCTAAAATTTTCTCTTTACAAGGGAAATATCAGAAGGCAATTTCGATTTATGAACAATTAATGTTGATTATTCCCGAAAAAAAGAGTTTCTTTGCATCCCAAATTAAAAATTTAAAGAAAAAACTTAACGAATAATTATGGAATTGATCTTATCCCTAATCGTAATTTTGGCAAGTGCTTTATTGATTCTTGTTGTATATATCCAAAATCCTAAAGGTGGAGGTTTGAGTTCAGACTTCGGTTCACCAACTCAATTAGGCGGGGTTCAAAAAACAACCGAATTCATCGATAAATTGACATGGTCGTTAGCTGGTATTATTGCTGCTGCGAGTATAGTAATGACCCTGCGTCAACCTAAACCAGCAAAGCAAACAGTAAAACCGGGTACTGAACAACAACAACAAAACGGTCAGCAAAACGGAAACGGTCAACAAGCACCTGCTAAAAAACCGGCAAAGTAATTATACAAGCAAATCACATTTAGAAATGTCAGTATGTCAGCATACTGACATTTTTTATTTTATTACTCATCGTTCCGACTGAAAAATTGACAAGATTTTTCACTTGGCACTAAATTGGAAAAAAGAAAAACAACTAAAATTTATAGTCTATATATGTCAGTTAATTTCACACCGTTGGCAGACAGAGTTCTGGTAGAACCTGCGCCAGTAGAGCAAAAAACCGCTAGCGGAATCATTATTCCGGACACAGCAAAGGAAAAGCCATTGAAAGGCACAATCGTCGCTGCTGGAAATGGTAAAAAAGATGAACCAATGACTGTTAAAGTCGGCGATACTGTTCTTTATGGACAATATTCAGGAACAGAAATTAAAATCGACGGTAAAGCGTATTTAATCATGCGCGAATCAGACATTTACGGTATTTTTTAATCACTAATTAAATTAAAAAAAATGGCAAAAGATATTTTCTTCGAAGTAGAAGCAAGAGAAAAATTGAAAAAAGGAGTTGATTCATTAGCAAACGCGGTGAAAGTAACTCTCGGACCAAAAGGAAGAAACGTAGTAATTGGTAAAAAGTTTGGCGCTCCACACGTAACCAAAGATGGAGTTACAGTAGCTAAGGAAATCGAATTGAAAGATCCCGTTGAAAACATGGGGGCTCAAATGGTAAAAGAAGTAGCTTCAAAAACTGCTGATATCGCTGGTGATGGTACCACAACTGCAACTGTTTTAGCACAAGCAATTATCGGTGCGGGTTTAAAAAATGTTGCTGCTGGAGCAAATCCAATGGACTTAAAACGTGGAATTGACAAAGCGGTAAAAGAAGTTGTCAATAACTTAAAAACCATTTCAAAAGAAGTTGGTTCGGACAACGATAAAATTCGTCAAATCGCTACCATTTCTGCAAATAACGACGAAACAATTGGAACACTTATCGCTGAAGCAATGAAAGTAGTTGGTAACGATGGTGTTATCACAGTTGAAGAAGCTAAAGGTACTGAAACCGAGGTGAAAACAGTGGAGGGAATGCAATTCGACAGAGGTTATTTATCCCCTTATTTTGTGACCAATGCTGAGAAAATGGTTACAGAAATGGAAAACCCACTTATCCTCATCAGCGAGAAAAAAATCTCAAGCATGAAAGAATTGCTACCAATTTTGGAACCAGTTGTTCAAGCGGGAAAAGGTTTGTTGATTATCGCGGAAGATGTGGACGGGGAAGCGCTCGGAACTTTAGTTGTCAACAGAATTCGTGGTTCATTAAAAGTGGCTGCTGTTAAGGCTCCAGGTTTTGGTGACAGAAGAAAAGCAATGTTAGAGGATATCGCAATTTTAACAGGCGGAACGGTGATTTCTGAAGAACGTGGAATGACGTTAGAGAGTGCTACTATCGATATGCTAGGAACCGCTCAAAAAATCGAAATCGATAAAGACAATACAACTATTATTAACGGAAAAGGTTCCAAAGAAGCAATTGATGCGCGTGTTGCTCAAATTAAGGCACAAATGGAAACTACAACTTCAGATTATGACCGTGAAAAATTACAAGAGCGTCTTGCGAAATTAGCTGGTGGAGTTGCTGTGCTTTATGTTGGTGCTCCTACTGAAGTTGAAATGAAGGAGAAAAAGGACCGTGTGGACGATGCATTAGCAGCTACTCGTGCAGCTGTTGAAGAAGGAATCGTTCCTGGTGGAGGTGTGGCTTTAATTCGTGCGATTGAAAGCTTAGATGCGTTGAAAGGAGATAACGAAGATGAAACTACAGGAATCGCCATCGTTAAACGTGCTGCGGAAGAACCACTTCGTCAAATCATTGCTAACGCAGGTGGAGAAGGAGCGGTAATTGTACAAAAAGTTCGTGAAGGAAAAGATGACTTTGGATACAATGCGCGTACAGAAAAGTATGAAAACCTCTATGCTGCTGGAGTAATCGACCCAACTAAAGTCACTCGTATTGCAGTTGAAAATGCTGCTTCAATTGCTTCCATGTTGTTAACGACTGAGTGCGTAATCGTAGATCAACCGGAAGAAGCTAACCCTGCGGCAGCAATGGCTGGAATGGGTGGTGGAATGCCAGGCATGATGTAATCGTGTAATAAGAGCCTTCGGGCTCTTCACCGCATCAATCTTCCCGATTAATTCGGATAGTGCGAAGCGACTATATAACGACCGTCTCAAGTAATTGAGGCGGTTTTTTTCATTTATTCCCCTGAATCAAATACCAATCCACCCAAGCATCCATTTGTTTTACGGAATTTGGGCGAAGGAGAATTTCACGTTTTTGGTTCAATAAAAACATCGTTGGTGTTCCGAAAACGTAATAAGATTCGACAATAGGGCTACTCCATTTCTTAAAATCACACGAACTAATAAATGGTAAATTAGCCGAAAACTTGGTGTACTCTTGTTGAACCTCATCCAAGGAAATAAACACTACTTCCACATCTTGAGCTTTCCATTTGGAATACAATTTAGCAATTTCAGGAATTTCTTCTTGGCAGCGTGGACAATTACTTGCACCGAAAACCATCACTGTATAAGTTGATTTTAAGTCAGAAAGTTTCTTGGTTTTTTCTTTAGAAATGTCAGCAGGAAAAAAGGTGTTGGGATAAAAAGTAAAATCTGGAGCAATGTTACCTTTTTTCATCGCACGATACGTTTCCAATTGCTTTGCCAAATCGCTGTTAATCGTGCAACTAACTTCATTTAAAACTTTCAACGCTAGATATTCCGATGCTTGAAACAAACTGTGGCGTTCCAATAAATCGAACAAATAGTCTGTAATTTCATTGAGTTTCTTTTCGTCTTTATTCAGATTAACCATCATTGCATCGATGGAAATTTTCATTTCAATAAAAACAGAATCCAAGGATTTACCGCTATTTTCCAGCAACCAAAAATGACTTTCAACCGCATCTTTCAACAAACCACTTCTGTAAAGACGTTCGTCCGTATAATCCAATTTTCTAAAAGCAGCAATTGTTGCAGGAATTTCTTCAGTACGGTATTGCGCAATGGTAGAAACATCACTAACCAAACGACGCACAGGAAGATACCACGCAACATAACTTTTGGGGTCCAAATTCGCAAGAAAATTTTTATCCTCATTTTTAATACGTAAAACTTCAGCTTCGATGGATTTCTTAGGTGTTTTTTGAATGGAAAACAATGAATCGTACAAATAAATTTTTTCCAAATATCCCCAAGCACTCAAGGCTTGTTCCCTTCTTGGATGTTCAGATGCATACACAGAAAAAGCTTGGTTTTGCGGGCCTTTCAAAACCTGAATGGTTTCCTTATAAGCCAGACTTTCACCCGCTAATTGAATGTTTTCTCCTTTGTCTAAAATAAGAAAAAAAGGTTTGTTTTCAGCTGTTATCAAATAACCAATACATGGTTTATCTGTGTTAAATTTAAACGAAAAATCACCTTTTGAATTGACAACCATGCTGTCTAAATTCTTAGATTGCAGACCATTGAACGAACCAAATTTCAACATTTCTCCAGCAAGTGAAGAGATGGAACCAGTGATAGTTTGCGCATTTACAAAATAGCTTGAAAATAAAATAACTATGAAAATCGATTTTTTAATCATCTAATATTTTTTGTTCAAATTTAATAATTTAAAAATCCTTTGCAAAATCGGACATTTGAATAATAGTACTTTCGAGCATTTTTTTTATCATTATAAAAATTTTATAAACCTCAAAATCACAAAAAATTATTCATTAATCTCGTTTCAAAATATTTATTTTTTCCTAATAGGTTTGGGTTTAAACCCACACCTATTAGGAAAAACACATTCAACCAAAACCATTTTATGGTTTACACCTCCTTTGAATTTTCTACAAGACATTTTGTGCGTTCGTCGGTATTAATCATGAATGTACTGGTTTCGAAATATAAAGTATCTCCTTAAATTCAGGAAGGTCGGTTCCCTTGGGGAAAACACAATTTCTACACGCGAATAGGGAAAGAGTTTTTTAGGTTTCTCAGCAAACATCATCAAGCACTCCCAATACACTTGTATCTAAAAGAAAATCAATGATGTTCATCCATTTTATACCAGTATTTGTAGTTTCAAAACCTTTGTCGAGCGATACTACATATTTCGGAAAGCTATCCGCCACCATTTCCAAAGAACGGTATTCACGTTCAATCGCTTTTTGATCGGAGAGTTGTGTACAAACTTGAAAATAGTATTTTTCGTTCCCCTTTGTTGCAATGAAATCAATCTCCAAATCATCAATTTTCCCAATCGTCACATTAAAATTCCTAGACTTTAATTCCAAGTACATGATATTCTCCAATTGAGATGAGATTGATTGAGGCGTATATCCTAATGTAGCAAATCGCAAACCAATATCTGACATGTAGTATTTTTCATGGGTTTCCAAAAGTCGTTTACCCTTTACGTCGTAGCGCTCTACTTTTTCAAAAAGCATTGCATCACAATTAAAGCGAATATAATTAAGTACCGTGTCAACTGATACATTTCGTTTTTGCGATTTCATATAGTCACTAATACTTTTCGCAGAGGTTATTTTTCCGCTATTGTCAATCAAATACTTGCTGATATTGTCGAGCATGGCTGCATCACGAATGGTGTTTCTAACAATAACATCCTTTAGTAAAACGCTATTATAAATAGATTGTAAATACTGACGTATAATGGTGTCTTCTAACTCCATGTGGTGTAAGCCTGGAAAACCACCAAATTTTATGAAATTATTAAACTCCTCATTAATAGATACTAGTTTTTTCTTTTCTTCTCTAAACAACAAAAATTCGGAAAAAACCAATGGATAAATTTTAAATTCAACATACCTACCTGATAATAGTGTCGCCAATTCAGACGAGAGTAATTTTGCATTAGAACCAGTTATAAAAATATCGCTATTCTTTTCTGCTAGCAAAGAATTTATGGCTTTTTCCCATTCATTCACCTCTTGAACCTCATCTACAAAAACATAAAACTTACCCGTTGCTTTTGCTTGTTTTTCTATGATGTAAGCATAAAAATCTTGGTAGTTTTTTAACCTTTCAAATTCCATTAACTCCATGTTAATTAGAATAATTTGATCAGGAGACACATTTCTGTTTTCCAATACCTGAACAATTTGTTTGAGCAAGGTACTTTTACCACAGCGTCTAATGCCCGTAATAACCTTAATTATAGGCTTATCAATAAATGGAACTATGCGAGCTATATGTACTTTTCTTTCTATCATAATCGAAAACTTGATTAAAAATATACATTTATTCGATTATAATCTAAAAAATCATATATTTATTTTTTCTATTCTCAATCTTTTAGACAACCTACGGATAGCTATTTTGCCTCATATCATAAATTTCCTACTAGGTGCGGGTTTAAACCCGCACCTAGTAGGAAAACACATTCAACCAAAACCATTAAATGGTTTTTAATCTTTTATGCAGCGAACAGATTCACCATTTCCCCGAGAAGTCATATTCGTGACATCGTAGCCAACAGTATCGAGCGTCAAACTTCTTGACCATGTAGTTGATGTTGAACTGCTTGCATATTTACCTGTTAAACCTACATTAATAAAATTTGCGTTATCCCATTGACGATAACCGCCGAGTGGTAACTTTAAAATCGAATTTATTGCACCCGTCGAATTAGATGTTGACCAGGTTAATCGTTCTTGATCTAACTCATTTAGAGTTGGTAATCTATATCCTGTAGGACAAGGATTATTTATACCATTAATACCTTGCCATAAGTTAGCGTTTTGAGGGGATCTCCAATCATAAGGAACATTCGGTGTCTTAATAAAAAATGTATTTCCAGGTTGATCGCTACTACTTAACGTTGATGTCGTCGCCGAATTCCTACACTGATGCCCGTCACTTCTTCGACCCCATTGGTACAAATCACCATAAGCAGCCGCATCTGTTGAACTTGTTGCCACTTGCGAAGCGCCAAGATTTCTGTCCATCCACGTTTTGCCTGTTGTGGGGTTGGTTACATCTTTAACAACTGTTGGTCCAGAAGCACAGAAAACACTACCAGAAGGATAATAACTTCCGAGTGTTGCAATAGAAAGCGTACACGATTGCCCACCTATTGAAATTGCAAAGCTTGCCGTTCCATCTGAACTTGGTGTTCCTGAAATCGTATAAACTAAATTTCCAGCGCCACTTGCAAATAAACCTTGAGAAATACTTGCAGTTAAACCTGTTACACCAGTCGAAGAAATACTTTGAGCCGCATAGTAACCTCCGTTTCCTCCTGTGTAAGGCACACTAGCACTTACACCACTTGCTGCCGAACCTGAAATAAGATTCCCTGTCACTGTAGAACTACCACAATTGAATGCTCCTACTGAACCTATTGTTTCCTTAATACAACGAATGGAATATCCATTTGTACGAACAATTGAATAAACTCCCGCGGAACTTGCTCCATAAACAATATAATTTGAATTTGTCCCTGATACTGTACTACTCCAGTAAACACCACTAGCTCCAACATCGTACAACTGCCCATTTGAACCCAATCGATCACCAGCTGTTGGGAGTTTTAATGGTGATGAAAATGCGCCAACGGCATTATTATTCGACCAACTTAATCGTTCAGCATCCATTTCAGTAATTGTAGGAACTCGGTAGCCATTCGGACATGGATTATTAATTCCATTTACTCCTTGCCATAAATTGTTGTTTTGCGGATTGCGCCAATCGCTAGGATTAGTTGAATTGATAATAAACCTATTAATCCCTGGTTGGTCACTTGGACTCAGCGTACTAGATGTTGTTGAATTTCTACATTGATGACCATCAACTCCTCTTCCCCACTGATATAGGTCACCATAACTATTTACGTCAGTGCTCGATGTTGCTGCTTGTGTTGCCCCTAAATTACGATCCATCCAAGTTCTTCCAGTTGTTGGATTGGTAACATCATTTACAATGGATGCTCCATTACAGAAAACAGCTCCTGCTGGGTAGGCTGGTTGCACGCCATAAACGATTATACTCAGACTACAACTTTTTCCTCCGATATTCAATGTGAAATTTGCAGAGCCACTGCCACTTGGAGTTCCAGAAATCGTGTAAACCAAACTACCAGCTCCACTTGCAAATAATCCTTGAGATAAACTTGCTGTCAATCCTGTTACTCCTGATGATGAAACACTTTGTGCGGCATAAAATCCACCATTTCCTCCTGTATAGGGAACACTTGCGCTTACGCCACTTGCTGCCGTTCCTGAAATAAGGTTACCGGTTATTGTTGAGCTTCCACAATTCAAAGCACCGATGGAACCAACGGTTTCTTTGATGCAACGAACGGATGCTCCAGTTGCCCTTGAGAAGTCATAAAATCCTGGGCCACCTCCAATTTTTAAGTATTTAGACAAAGTACCACTAATTGTATTTGTCCAGTAAAACCCCCAAGTGGCAACAGATGTTAATACTCCAGTGTTTGAACGATAACCTCCTTGTGGTGCTTTAATCTCAGATGTCATAGATGTAGTAGGCTGCAGAATATTTTCATTACTAAGCTCTGTTTGAGTCGGTAATCGATATCCAGAAGGACATGGATTGTTGACACCATTTACTCCTTGCCATAAGTTAGTATTTTGGGGATTTCGCCAATCTATCGGACTCGTTGAATTCGTTATAAAATTCCCATGAGCTGGTTGGTCCACAGAACTCAATGTTGCAGTTGTTGTGGAATTCCGACACTGATGCCCATCGCTTCTTCTTCCCCATTGATATAAATCTCCAAAAGAATTGGCATCAGAACTAGAAGTAGCCGCTTGAGATGCTCCTAAATTTCGATCCATCCAAGTTTTACCCGTAGCGCTGCTAATAACATCATTCACAATAGTCGCTCCATTACAGAAAACTGACCCTGCAGGGTAACCAGGTTGCACACTATTAACTGTTATGTTCAACGTACAACTTTGTCCACCAATTGACAAAACAAAACTTGCAGTTCCATCTGCACTTGGCGTTCCAGAAATAGTATAAACTAAATTCCCTGCACCACTTGCAAACAATCCTTGAGAAATAGTTGCTGTTAAACCTGTTACTCCTGATGATGAAACACTTTGAGCGGCATAAAAACCTCCATTGCCGCTGGTGTAAGGAACGCTAACACTTACCCCGCTGGCAGCTGTTCCTGAAATAAGGTTTCCAGTAATTGTTGCACTACCGCAATTGAGAGCGCCGATAGAACCGATGGTTTCTTTAATGCAACGAATGGAATATCCGTTTGCTCTGTAATTGTTTATAGTTCCTGCAAAAGGATTGCTTGAAAATTCTAAAATGCGAGAATAAATAGAAAAAATAGTACTTGACCAATAGTCACCATATGTGCCTTGATTAACTAATGTACCATTAAAGCAGGACTTATAACCTGAAGCAGGAAACTTTAAACTGGAGCCAAAAGCACCGCTTTGATTATTTGTACTCCAACTATTTCTTTCATCGTTCAATTCTAACTCTGTTGGAATTCTATACCCTATAGGACATGGGTTATTTATGCCATTTACACCTTGCCATAAACTATTATTTTGAGGAGAACGCCAGTCGTATGGTGAATTTGGCGATAAAATAAAATTCCCATGAGTTGGTTGGTCAACAGAACTTAGTGTTGTGGTTGTCGCAGAATTCCGGCACTGATGTCCGTCACTTCTTCTTCCCCATTGATATAAATCTCCATACGCATTGGCATCTGTGCTGGATGTTGCCACTTGCGTAGCTCCTAGATTTCTGTCCATCCAAGTTCTTCCAGTTGTTGGATTAGTTACATCCACAATTAATGTTGGCTCTGCACAAAAAACAGTTCCTACTGGATATTGATTAGTAGGATTAGCTACTACCGTTAAATTCAATGTACATGTTTTTCCTCCAATGTTCAATTCAAAACTTGCAGTTCCACTAGCACTTGGCGTTCCAGAAATAGTATAAACTAAATTCCCTGCACCACTTGCAAACAATCCTTGAGAAATAGTTGCTGTTAAACCTGTTACTCCTGATGATGAAACACTTTGAGCGGCATAGTAACCTCCATTTCCACCTGTATAGGGAACACTTGCGCTTACGCCACTTGCTGCCGTTCCTGAAATGAGGTTTCCTGTTATTATTGAACTTCCACAGTTTAAAGCCCCAATGGAACCATCTATCTCTTTGATGCAACGTACAGACATTCCATCTGATCGCGTTACAGCTGTTAGACCAGCATCTAAACTGCCAAAACCAATATTTCTCGATGTCGTTGTTGAAATAGTTGAGGTCCAGTACACCCCTCCAACCCCGACGGAAGCAAGGGTTCCATTATTAGGTGTAACAGACAAGCGCCCACCAGCAGCTGGTAGTTTCAAAACAGAAGAAAATGCATTTGCAACCGTCCAGTTAGTAAGTTCAGCATTCAACTCAGCATAGGTTGGGACGCGAAATCCAGAAGGACAAGGGTTATTAATACCATTTACCCCTTGCCATAAATTTGCATTTTGTGGATTGCGCCAATCGCCAGGATTTGTTGTACTTACAACAATAAAATTAGACGTTGCAGGCTGGTCTGTAGTACTTAGTGTTGTTGTTGTTAACGAATTTCTACATTGATGACCGTCGGTATTTCTACCCCATTGGTAAATATCACCATATCCCAAAACATCAGTTGAAGATGTTGCTTGCCTTACAGCTCCTAAATTCCGATCCATCCATGTTTTTCCTGTAGTTGGATTGGTAACTTCTACTACGGTAGTCGTATTATTCAAACTCCAACAATCCACAGTGCGTGTTAATGTACATGTTCTACCTCCAATATTAAGTGCAAAACTAGCGGTTCCTGCGGAAGTAGCGGTTCCTGTTATTGTATAAGTCAAGGTACCTGAACCTACTACAAACGTTCCCGAAGGTAAAGTAGCTGTCAGCCCCGTTACTCCCGTTGAGTTTACAGTTTGTCCGAGGTGAGCTCCAGAAGTTCCTCCAGTATATGGAACAATAGAAGTAACTCCACTTGCTGCAACACCTGCTGTTAATGTCCCACTATTAGTTGCGGAAGCGCAATTCAGTGCCGTAATTGTTCCTGCAACAAAAACTGTTCTTGATAGTGTACACGTTTGACCGCCAATATTTAATGCGAAATTGGCCGTGCCTGCACCACTGGGTGTTCCTGTTATTGTATAAGTTAAATTTCCTGCACCGCTTGCAAAAGAGCCAGTACTTAAAGTTGCTGTTAAGCCAGTAATTCCTGTTGAAGTAACAGTTTGTCCGTTATGCAATCCACCGTTGCCGCCTGTGTAAGGTACAACTGAATTTACACCACTTGCAGCGACACCTGCTATCAAGGTACCGTTATTTGTTGCTGTTCCACACGACAAGGTTGTAATCGCTCCTGCTGCCACTGTTCTTGATAGTGTACACGTTTGACCGCCAATATTTAATGCGAAATTGGCCGTTCCTGAACCGCTAGGTGTTCCTGTTATTGTATAAGTTAAATTTCCTGCACCACTTGCAAAGGAGCCAGTGCTCAAAGTTGCTGTTAAGCCAGTAATTCCTGTTGAAGTAACGGTTTGTCCGTTGTGCAAACCACCGTTGCCGCCTGTGTAAGGTACAACTGAATTTACTCCACTTGCAGCGACACCTGCTATCAAGGTACCGTTATTTGTTACTGTTCCACACGACAAGGTTGTAATCGCTCCTGCTGCCACTGTTCTTGTTAATGTACACGTTTGACCACCAATGTTCAAAGCGAAACTGGCCGTGCCTGCACCGCTAGGTGTTCCTGTTATTGTATAAGTTAAATTTCCACTACTCGTTGAAAAAGTCCCTGAACTTAAAGTTGCTGTAAGTCCAGTTACTCCTGTAGATGTGACAATTTGGCCATTGTGTAAACCTCCGTTACCACCAGTATAAGGAACTAAACTATTCACTCCACTAGCAGCGACACCTGCGATTAAAGTACCATTGTTGGTAGCTGAGGCACACGTTAAGGTGGAAATAGTGCCTGGAAGTGCATTTACAGTTAGAGTTACTGGTTCTCCTGCACAAACTGGGTTGGCGCTTGCTGAAATATCAAAAGGCGATGTTGAATTATAAAGATTTGTTATTTCTTGTTGTGTAAGGGCGCGATTCCAGATGCCGATGTCGTCTAATAAACCTGAAAAATGTTCTCCGTAATTATTTAGATTGTTACCATTTCCGCCAATATTAATATCTCTATTAGATAAGTTTTGAGGCTGCGATAAAACCCCTTGATTTTGTTGTACCCCATCAACAAATAAAGCAACAGATAAATTGCTTTTAGTAAAAACAATATGATGCCACTTGTTTAACTGTGGGATAAAATTTGTAACATAATCTGGTCCATTTACCACATAAACTAAATTTCCACCTATATATTTATGAATTCCACTTCGATTGTTAAACCCAGATGATAAGCCTACAGAAATTAGGCTTCGGTCTTGAGACAATTCATTGCAATTTACCCAAATAGCATAAGTAATATCAAAATCACCTGTTGGGTGCGATGAATTGATTACATTTATTAAACTATTTACCCCATCAAAACTATACGCCTTCCCAATATTCCCAAAACGATCTGTTGTCAACGTTGCGCCATTCACCGTACCATTATTCCCATTTCCGCTTTCATCGTTAGCGTTTCCATTGAACGGCCACCAACCTACTAAACCATTGGTGGGAACATAGCTTGGAACTTGGGTTTGAGCTTTTAATTGCCCCACCACAAGGAAAATTGAAAGAAAAAGAAATAGTTGATTTTTCATAATTAGTTTTTTTAATCTTTTATGCAGCGAATAGAATAACCATTAGCACGGTAATTCATATTCATTGAAGAACTACTGGCGTCAAAATAAAGTAATCTTGAAAAGTTACTGCTAACTGTATTAGTCCAATATACCCCACTGCTACTAACGCCACTAAATGAACCACTGTTATAGCTACGGAAACCACCAACAGGTAATTTAAGTGGAGATGAAAAAGCACCAACGCTAGTAGATACACTCCAACTCAAGCGTTCTGCATTGAGTTCTGTTTCGGTTGGTACACGGTAGCCACTCGGACAAGGATTATTGGTGCCATTCACCCCTTGCCATAAGTTTGTATTTTGAGGGTTTCGCCAATTATAAGGTGTGGTTGGTGAAAGTATGAAACTACTATTTCCCGGTACATCTGTACTACTCAATGTAGTTGTTGTGGTCGAAGTTCTACACTGGTGACCATCAGCACCTCTTCCCCACTGATACAAATCTCCATAAGCTTGTGAATCGGTACTTGATGTTGCGGCACGACTTGCTCCCAAGTTTCTGTCCATCCATGTTTTTCCAGTAATTGGGTTGGTTACATCCACAACTGCTGTAGGTGTTCCGTTACAATGAACCGTTCCTGCTGGGTAAGATGGCCCGATATTCACTGAAAGCGTTACCGTAGTTCCCGCACAAACAGTTGAATCATTTGCCGTTAACGTATATTGCAAAGGTTGATTAATGGTAACAATCATTGTGGTCGTTGTGCCACATTGTCCAGCGTTTGGAGTAAACGTATAAGTTGTAGTTGTGGTATTGTTTATCGCAGGCGTCCATGTCCCTGAAATCCCATTAGTAGAGGTCGTTGGTAATGCTGGAATACTTGCTCCTGAAAGATAAGGTCCAACTTGGGTGAAAGTTGGGGTGGTTGCTGGACTTACTGTCAAATTCAAAGTCGCTAAACTATCGCAGCCATTAGCCCCTTCTAATGTCGCTGTTTGTGACCCTGCAGAATTAAATGTTAATCCGTTCCATGTGTATGGCAATTGAGAGGAACAAATGGTTTCATCGGTTGTGCTGGATACAGGAGAGGGTAGCATCGTTAAATCCAATGTAACTAGGCTATCACAACCGCTTGCTGCACCTCCGACAATCGTGAAAGTTGCAGAATTATTGCTTTCAGCGTAGGAAATACCATCAATCCATGTAATTGGAGTGCAAGAAGTAATGATGTCTGTTCCTGTTGAAACTTGATTTACCGTTAATGTAAGCGTTGTACTCTCAGCACATTGACCTGCATCTGGTATAAAAGTATAAGTTGTAGTTTGCGTGGTATCTAAATCTGGTGACCACAAACCTGTAATCCCCTCGTTGGAGGTTGTTGGTAGTGCTGAAAATGTTTCTCCTAAACAAATTGATGAAGGTTCTGAGAACGAGGGAGTTATTGCAGGATTTACACTCACAATTCCATTTCCTGTTGATGGTGTGCATGATCCTAAACTGTAAGTAACTGTATATGTTGTTGTGCTTGTTGGTGCAGTAGCAATTGAATTCGTAGTCGCACCTGTTGACCAAGCGTAGGTTCCACCCGTCTGAGATGGCGTTGCGGTGATGGTTACCGTTGCTCCTGAACATGACGATGCGTTGTTCACAGAAACTGTTGGCGCAGGGTTGACGGTCACCGTTCCTGTTACTGTAGCTGGCGTACATCCAGATAAAGAGTAAGTTACAGAATACGGTGTTGTACTTGTTGGTGCAGCAGTAATAGAATTCGTCGTTGCCCCTGTTGACCAAGCGTACGTTCCACCACTTTGAGATGGTGTAGCGGTGATTGTTGCCGTTGCTCCTGAACAAACAGTTGTGTTGTTCACAGAAACTGTAACAGGATTGACAGTGACTGTCCCTGTACCCGCTGATGACGCACATCCAAATAATGAGTAAGTAACAGTATAAGTTGTTGTGCTCGATGGCGTCGGAGTAATCGAACTTGTTGTTGCACCTGTTGACCAAGCATAAGTACCACCACTTTGAGCAGGTGTTGCCGTGATGGTGACAGGTGCCCCGGGACATACCGTTGCGTTATTGACTGAAACAGCTGGTGCTGAGGAAACCGTCAATATTACCGACGATGATACTGATGGACATGAGCCGGCTGGATCGTCTGTTGTTAAAGTTAAGGTTACTGTTCCACTTCTACCAGATATTGGTGTAAATATTACCGTTGAAGGATTAGTTGTTGCAGTGATTGAACTTAATTGTGATGATGCATTTGTCATGGTACCTGTCACGCCTGTTATGCTCCACGTACCAGTGCTTGCCGAACCTCCAATACTTGATCCTGTTAAGGAATAGGCTACTCCAGAACAGATAGATGTTGAAGAACCTGAATTTACTGTAGCTGCTGGATTCACTGTGATTGTTCCAGTTGCTGTATTTGTTCCTCCTGTGCAACCACCAGTCATTGTTACGGTGTAATTGAATGTACCTGATACTGATGGAGTGCCACTGATTGTAAATACATTGGATGCCCATGATCCTGTAACTCCCGTTGGTAAGCCAGTTACTGTTGCTCCTGTTGCTCCCGTAGTTGTATAGGTTATGTTAGTAATCGCTGAGTTGGTACAGACTGTTGGTGTATTGGTGCCAACAGCTGAACTGAGGGTAATTGTATTGGTTGGATTTACCGTTACCGGACTTGAAGCTGCACTTATACATTGACTTGTAACCTGTGCAGTTGCGGTTATGCTCTGTCCAGCGACAAGTGCTGAAACCGTTGTTGACCAATTTCCTAAAGCATTGGCTAATACGGCTGGTTGAGCAACACCATTAACAGTT
Source organism: Bacteroidota bacterium (assembly GCA_039795265.1). Classification (GTDB taxonomy): domain Bacteria; phylum Bacteroidota; class Bacteroidia; order Flavobacteriales_D; family Crocinitomicaceae; genus UBA952. The sequence goes on from JBDKEM010000010.1 coordinate 112,418, forward strand.
ACAATTACTGATGCATTAGCTGCACTTGTTCCGTTAATTGATGTAGCCCCTTCACAATAGGTTCCCGTTATGACTGGAACAGGAGTTGTTTTAATATCATAAATAATGACAATCCGACCATTTTGTCCTGCTGAGCCTGTATTATTAGTCGCGGATGCCCCCCTATTTCCACCACCACCATAAGTAGAACCATTATCAGTGTCTGTATAGTTTCCTGCACTTGGGCGGGTAGAGGTATTCGTACCAACAACACTTCCAGCAGAACCACTATTTGATGAAGTTGCAGAAAATGAAGTTGATAAAAAAGACCCACCACCTCCACCACCTCCACTACCAATGGTTACAGTTCCTGATGTTGAATTTCCCCCTTCACCTCCCCAATATCCTCCACCTCCACCAGCACCTCCATAGGTTTGACTACCATTGTTTTGACCATCACTACCTATAAATTGAGAACCGTTAACTGCATTCGTACATGCTCCACCTGTTGTACTAGATCCACCACAACCTCCAGTTGTTGCGCATCCATTGATATCACCTCCTCTACCACCAGTGCCACCTAATGCTCCACCTCCACCTCCACAATACCTTGTTCCATTGCCGGTACTCGTGCCACTTCCTCCTCCACCACCACCTCCTGCAGCGGTGGCTACTTCAGTACCATCTGTAAGACGAATCGCACTTCTTCCTCCTCCTCCTCCTCCTCCACGATCTTCATCCCTTCCTCTTCCACCGCCACCAAAAGCTGCACTCATTGAATACCCACCAATTGTATTTACAGCACCTCTTGCACCTCCTTGACCAACAATTATTGTCAGTTGCTGTCCAGGCGTGACAGGAAGAGTCCCCGTGACATAAGCACCGCCACCGCCATTTCCACCATTGGTATTATCTCCTGAACCACCACCTGCACCCCACATCTTAACCTTAATACTGGTAACACCGCAATTTGGAACAGTAAAAATTTGATTAGAACCTGTATAGTTAAAAATAGCTTTTGTTGTAGTACAATTAGGATCAACTGTTAATATCCCAGTGCTTATTACTGTTCCTGCTGGCGTTGTAACGGAGATGGTTCCCGTAGTTCCTGCTCCTACTGTTGCGATAATTTGAGTTGCGGAATTTACAGTAAAAGTAGTTGCCAATGTTCCGCCAAAACTAACGGCCGTTGCACCTGTAAAATTTGTTCCTGTAATGGTAACCGTTGCTCCGCTAGAGGCACATACCGTTGAGGGCGTAAATGACGATATCGTTGGTAAATATCCATTAAGCGTGGTTGTGGTAGACCGAACTACTGCATCCCCTCGTCCACTTCCCCCTAAATATTGCGACAGAATATTGTTTGAAACAAATACTAGTAGTACTGAAAAAACTATTTCTTTCATTGTATTTTATATTGATGAGCTATATGATATATTTTTATTTCTTATTTCCTATTTTACTAGACGAGCGACTTATGGAACCGACCGCACGGCACGGAAACCGTTTGTGGAGGCACGTGTCACATTGACATTAGAAGCATCGTCTCGATCAGATGCACGCAAATCGATGGATAAAATATCCCAGCCACCTCCACGAAACCCAGCCCCAGTTGCACCTGTTACTTTATCAGTAACAAAACCTGGCCATGTCGAAATGTCGCAAAATCCATCGCTTGTTAACAAGCCATTGCCATGAATTGGAGCGGTAAAATTTCTTCCTGTTGCATTCCCTACTGAAACGGTGCGCTCCCACAAATTACCGCTTAAATCCATAATTCCATAATAGCTTGATCCAGCACTCGAACGTGTTGAAGTTGTTTTAGCACAACTACCTACTCTCAGGGGCCCCTGAACGCTAGCATTATTGTTAAAAACCGCATTTGCAGTTGTATTCGAAGCTACCTCAGTACTAGCGCCGCTGTTGGAGATTCCAGTTGCCCCTGTAATTGTGGTTGATCCCCAAGCATATTCGTTCGCTACAGGAGTGAGTGTTCCTCTACATGCTTTTTCAAATTCTAATTCAGTCATGGGTCTTAGTGCCGCCCAATCGGCAAAAGCTGCACCGTCCATCCACGATAAAAAATTACAAGCTACATTGCCAAAGGTTCCGCCATTCAAGGTCGCATCACCTGATGTCCAACTGATATTGTTTCGGTTTACAATAGCATCAGAGGCTTTACCTGTGGAGTTCAAAGTACCTCCTGTTAGGTCGCGGTTGGTTTTTTGAGTAATGTCTAAAACATTAAAAAAATCTATCCATTGTTGTTGGGATATTTCATATTTCATACAATAAAACGCATTGAAACCTTTTGGGAAAGCTGCTGGAAGCGTTTGGGTGGTGGTATTATTAAAATCATCCGCTGTAAACATTCCTGATGCATTGTTGTTGGCTAAGTTTCCATTCGTCGTTCCGCCAAGGGTTAGGGCATTTTCAGAGCTAATAATAAGCGGGGTATTGGTAGATCCATTTCTAAATTGACCTTGCACAGAGGTAGTTGAACCATCGCCCGCTCGAAAACTTCCACTTGGAACATACACCATTTCAACAGCAAAAACCCTAATTTCTACCATATCGCCATCAGCAATAGCATTAGCTCCATAATTCCAACGCAATTGCATACCTGTTTGGGTAAATGTTCCTGATCCAGTTGCGCTTCGGTGTACAAAAACCCCCATCGCTGGGTTAGAAGTGGCGTTAAAGGCATTGGCAGTATTCAGTAAACCAGGTGTTATGGTAGCTGCTGTACCAGTTCCATTAATATGTCCTGTATTATCCAAGAAAGCGTGTAACCATGGTCCAGTACCCACACGGTATTTTACAAAAACCCAAGCTGCATCCCAATTGGAAGAACCAGTAGTAACGCGCCACGAGTTTGACCAAGTCAGATTAAAACGCACCATCGTGTAATCGGAGGTGGTGTTTTGTCCCGTGAGAGAAATACTAGAAATTTGGATATTGTTGGCAAGAATAATAGATTTAAAAGATAATAAACAGAGGGTAAAAAGTAGCTTTTTCATAAGGGGTTTATTTTAAATAAGCATAGAAGAAAGTTGTTAATAAACTATGTAAGTTAAAATTCTAAAAAATCAAAGGGTTTATTACAAAAAAGTGAGAAAATACAGTGTTTACAGTCAGTACTTTCGCATTTGGATTCTGCTACCACCAAACTATAATAATACGGTACGCCCGTATGGGTAATGGTTACGCGATAGGTAGTTGTTACATTTGGGTTCACATCAATTGTTGATGTAGTTGCGCCATTACTCCACAAATAAGTGGTAGTTTGGGCAACTAATTTTGAACTGGAAAAGATGCTCAATAACAGTAAAATCGTGAGTGAATTCCTCATAATTAATCTCTATTTTTTGTTCTAACTTCTTTGGATTTTGGTATTTCTATAAACTAAGAAATGTATAGAAGATAAGCATCTATACATTTCCTAGTTTTATACTATTTCTAATTAGTGAATGACGTGTTTCAAAATAATTGAAGAATTCGTTCCATTTTGAAGTTGTAAATAATACATTCCAGCCGCGAGTGGTTCTTCAATTCGAATCATGTTAGTGCCGTCCAAGATTTCAACAGAACGTTTTGATACCAAACTTCCTTTTGAATCCGTTATCGTAATAGTTGTAGTCCCAACTAAATTATCATCCTTAACAATTAAGTTAAAGCCAATGTTACTTGGATTTGGATAAGTCATCAAAACACTGCTACTTGAAGCACAATAAACTAAAATCGGATCGTACGTTTTACTTTCTCCATTAAAATCGATTTGATTCAAACGGTAATAATACGAATCACTTCCAACGTTTGAATGAATGAAATTATACGAAAGTAAACTGTTGCTATTTCCAGCTGCAACCTGTGTGTTCACTGTATTCCAAATCACACCGTCACGTGAAGATTGCACCTCAAAGCTTTCACTATTGTGTTCAGAAGCCGTTTGCCAAGTTAGCACGTGATCTTTTTCGATACATTCACCAGCAAATGAAAGCAATTCAACAGGAAGTGGATTGTCATTATTACCACCTCCATTAAACCATGAGAATCCTTCAACACCAGTACTTTCAATTACCACATCTGATGAGCTATTGTAAACATATTGACTATAGGTTCCCGCTAAAGTCCAAGGTTCATGTCCACCTGCAGCATTTCCTTTAGCACGTATTAAACGGATACCTGGAGGGTCGTTCAAAATATGTCCTCCTTGAGCCACACTTGTTGGTACATTGATTCGTAATCTTAAGGTGTAAGCAACATCATCTAGCGCCCCATACATTTGACCTGAAGCACTGTATGGTGTCATTTCCCAATACCCCACTTGATCTGAATTCTGAATGTATTTCGTACTATTTCCTTCATTGTACTGTAACGGGAAATTACTGTATGCATCGGGAGCTAATCCATCTTTAAATGCTACGATAAGATAGCCACCATCAGCTGAAGGTGCAGTAAAGTTAACTTGTGCATATCGATTGACTCCTTCATTACCCACAGGAAATATACCACTTGATTGTGTTGAATTTGTGGTATTTGTAAACCAACGTTTCAAAGGACCCACAACTGATCCATCCACCCAATTTATACTTCCAGTAGTAAAATTGTCTGAACCTATTTCTAAAATATTAGTAAGTGTAGTTACGATGTTACCATCTAGCATATTTAATGTACCCCGAACAGTAACTGGAGCCTCAAGTTTTAAATTACCATTTGCTTTATTGACCGTTAAATTGTCAATTACGATAGGCTGAGTTCCACTAATTTTCTGAATACCTGTTCCATTAAAATTAATCGTAGAGGTTGGAATAGCGTTCAATGTGCCATTTACAATCATATCACCACTCACATTGATAGTCGCATTTGGACTTAAGGTCAAAATCGCATTTGAGCCTATGTATAAATTATTGGAAGCAAACGTTCCTAATTCAGGTATATTCGCATTGTTAAACTCAGATACACAAGTGCTTGCATTCACATAATCGACTACAAAAACTTTTGTTTGATTTGTTGGTAAAGTAGTGGCTACCGAGTAAACTCCATTGTTGTAAACGTACCAGTTACTCAACAAACTACCATCAGAACTAATGTTACCATTCCAGAGGTAATCTCCATTCGTAATTGAGGTATTATTCACTTGAATGTTGATAGTAGGTTGGTTAACTGACACTGTAAACACTTCTGTGGTTCCAGCTGCACAACCTCCTGTAATTACTACACGAAAATAGGTAGTAGCAGTTACGTTTTGAGCTGAATAGTTAGCACCAGTTGCGTTGGCGATGTTCACAAAGATTTGATTGTCTACTGAGGATTGCCATTGATTCGCCCCTGTAGTATTAGCTATACTCAAATCGGCTGTTGTTCCGGTACAAACCACTGAAGGGCCTGATATTGTGGTTACTTGAGAATTTGAACCCACAGTTACCACCCATTCACCAGCAGATTGAATCATATTTGTGCTACATTCTGAATCACTCGCATAACGACGATATGTAGTTGTTGAATTAAGCACTGGTGGATCATAGTTGACTGCTGAAGCGCCGTCAATAGCCCCTGTAAAATTATCTACAGATGAGCGCCATGAATAAATGATTTGTGCATTTGGTCCTGATGCCGCAGTAACACTTGCAATTATACCTGCATCACCTCCCGCACAAATTGTTTCTCCAGTAGTACTTATAGCCCCAGCATTAATTTGAGGGCGTATGGTAAGAGTTACTGTGAAGTTAGCACCTTGACAACTACCAGATGTAGGTGTAACGGTATAAGTGGCAGTTTGATTCAAGGCACTTGTATTTGTCAAGCTACCTGAGATATTACTCGCTCCAATGCCACTTGCACCACCTGTCATTGCTCCTGTCACCATTGGTGCTGACCAAGAAAAAGTAATTCCCTGAGGTACAGAACCATTTACGCCATTTACTGGACTAACAGTAAACTGAGCCCCCGAACAACTTGTTGCAGTCATGTTGTCCACATCTGGTATACGAGAATTGACCTCAAATGCACCTATTGCCGTTGGGTTAGATCGCACTGTTCCATTATAATCAATAGCTACCAAACCACTAGCGCCATTCATACCACACAACGGAACATAATGGCTTTCTATAGTGGTTGGAGGTGAAGTCGCAAAGCCTGGATTTAGATTATATGCATTTGCATCTTGACTCGTTGCAGTTTGCCATGTTGTAAGTGTAGTATGGTTCGTGCTTGCCATTCTTAAAATGGTTCCAGCAGTTCCATTGACAAAGTAGTTATTGTAATCGATTGTAGTTCCCGTAATTGCAGATAATCGTAACGCAAAGTTTAGGTTAGAACCGCTTCCACTTGAGCGAATATTGGTGAAGATATTGTTGCGAATATTTTTAGTATTACTTGCACTATTACCAAAAAACGCATACGTCAAAGTTGAGGTGTTGTTGGTTGCTCCACTGATTACAAAAGTATTGTGGTATATGGTTAAATTACTTCCCAATGCACCTGCCTCCCATAGACCATAAACCTGTGTTCCGTTTGTCGCTCCTGAACCTACATTAATTATGTTATTAGTCAAACTTATTGTTCCTGATTCGATCTGTAAACCAAACAATTGAGCGGATGTTGAATTAGACGCAATTGATAACGAGTGAATAAAATTATGACTAATTGTATGAGATCCGCTTGAAAGACCTTTAAAATGAATACCTCTTACACGCACATCAGCCGAGGTTGCTGTACTTCTCAAGTTGTAAATCTTATTGCTCTGAATACTTTGAACCGTTCCATTTCCTGTACTCTCATTTTGGATTCCAACAATAGTTCCGTTTGTTGCAATTGCATTATTGTATGTTGACGCTGATTCAAGGTCATGAATAACATTGCTGTTAATTGTTGTTGTACCAGCTGTAACGTGAATTCCTCTTACAACAGATGCAACTGAATTCACCGCTGCATTCGTTACGTTAGCTATTATATTATTGTTAATTGTTACGGATTGTACTGTTGAACTGTAAATTCCATAAAACGATTGTGTCTGAACCGCGCTTGTTGTTGGATTTGACATTACAATACTGCTTGATTCCGAATCACTTCCAATAATATTTCCATTGATTGTTCTTGGAGCATTCGATGCAGATTCAATTCCGTAGAAACTATAAACCGAATTAGCATTCGAACCACTTGTCAAAATTCCAGAAATGGTATTGTTGTTTGCTTCAATAGTTCCAGTTCCTGATAAATATATTCCACGTCCAATTGGTGAACCGTTGATTGTAATTGTAGGTGCTGAAGTGTAACCTAATCCGCCGTTTGCTATTGATAATCCTACTTGACCGTTAGTGACCACAGCGGTTAACGCACAATTTGATCCACCACCACCGTTCACCGTTACTAAAGGTGCATTGGTATATCCTAATCCTGCATTGGTTAATGAAATACTCGTGACAACACCTCCACTTACTGTTGCCGTTGCGGTAGCTTTCACAACAGGACAATGCAACAAAATGTCTTTACCGATTGTGTTACCATTGACATTGACATTTCCATCATTAATTCGAATTCCAAAGAAAGCAATGTCATTGGAGCTTGAATGATAAATATTTTTAATGATATTACTCTCTACGCTTGAAGTTCCTGAAGTTCCAGCTGATAAACGAATACCATAGAAAATACTAGAAGCTGCTCCACTTAAGTTCATTGATGAACCACCTGCATTAGTCGATCTTCCTCCAATAACGTTATTTGAAACAACGAACGAATTTCCTGTTGTATTTGCAATGTCAATCATCGCATAAGTATTGTTATCAGTTGGTGTAAAAGTGGCATCCGTCTGATAAAAATGGTTTCCACTTATTGTCCAATTACTAGACCCTGCGAGTGTACGAACCCCATAAGATGTAGCTGTAGAATTTAGAATATCTACAAACTCATTATTTAAAATGGATACATTCCTATTTGCAGCTCCTTCTGTTCCATTCGATAAAATACTTCTAAAAGGACGATTTGATTGAGCACTAACAGCAGTTGTAATTGTGTTATCAGTAATACTTATATTACTGTTTCCATTTCCAGTGGCAGTACTTAAGAAAATAGTTGCTCCCAAATTCGCAGCCCTGTTGGAACTTGACAAAATTGTATTTTTTACCGTATTGTTTTCAGCAGCATTAATATACCGAATTGTACTAGCAGTATTACCTGTATTCGTGTTCGAAATAGTTAACGATTTTGACGTTCCAGTTCCGTTCACTCGACCATCAATGGTAACATTATCTGCACCATTGAAATTAATTAATGGTGAATTAATCGATCCTGAAATAGTTACACCAATTGTTGAGGGGTAAATACTCACCGAGGTATAATTAGAACTCCCTGTTCCACTCGCGTTCAAAGAAGCCGAGAGATTACTTGTTGAGCTACAATTCACTTTGACTATTACTGATCCTCTATGCACACCATTATTAATCGAGTTAAATACATCAGAAATAGTGTTGTAAAAAGTTGGACCTACAGTTCCTGCTGTTGCGCTTACTTCAAAAGGATAAGAAGCCATCAAAACCCACTCACCTGAGGATTGAGTAAATGTAGACGTACAGAGGTTATCTTTAGCCCAACGCGTATAAGTAATCGATCCTGAAAAACCTGATGGTGGCGTGTAATCTGCACTGTTTGAATTCGCAATTGGAACGCCATTCGCTCTCCATTCATACGTTATCACTCCTCCACTACTAGCTGGTGTTAAACTTGTCACACTTATAGGTGCACTGTTATCACAAATAATTTGTCCTACTGAATTTATACTTCCTGCCGTAAATGGAGTCGTAATCGTTAAATGTAAGGTGTCCACATCACAAGCACTATTGGCAAATGTATACGTTCCACTTGTTGTGTAAGTCGTGCCGTTCCATGTATATGTTCCACATGACGTTTGAGCAGTAGCTGTTCCTGTTTGTGGTGTGATCGTTAAATGCAAGGTGTCCACATCACAAGCACTATTGGCAAATGTATACGTTCCACTTGTTGTGTAAGTAGTGCCGTTCCATGTATATGTTCCACATGACGTTTGAGCAGTAGCTGTTCCTGTTTGCGGCGTAATCGTTAAATGCAAGGTGTCCACATCACAAGCACTATTGGCAAATGTATACGTTCCACTTGTCGTGTAAGTCGTGCCGTTCCATGTATATGTTCCACATGACGTTTGAGCAGTAGCTGTTCCTGTTTGTGGCGTAATCGTTAAATGTAAGGTGTCCACATCACAAGCACTGTTCGCGAAGGTGTAAGTTCCACTTGCGGTGTACGTTGTTCCGTTCCATGTATATGTTCCACATGCCGTTTGAGCAGTAGCTGTTCCTGTTTGTGGCGTAATCGTTAAATGTAAGGTGTCCACATCACAAGCACTATTGGCAAATGTATACGTTCCACTTGTTGTGTAAGTCGTTCCGTTCCATGTATATGTTCCACATGACGTTTGAGTACTTACAACTCCTGTTTGTGGAATAACCGTAATCGTCATCGTTGCCGTACTCGCACACTGCCCTGCTGTTGGTGTAAAGGTATAAGTCGTTGTTGTTGTATTATTTAAAGCTGGCGACCAAGTACCTGTAATCCCTTCATTGGATGTGGTTGGGAGTGTTGATAATGTTTCGCCTGAACAAATAGGAGCTGGTTGTGAGAAGGTTGGAGTAACGGATGGATTAATAGTTAAATTCAATATCACTAAACTATCGCATCCACTTGCTGAACCACCAACTATAGTGTAAGTAGCCGTACTATTGCTTGAGGTATATGTATTACCATCAATCCAAGTTAATGGAGTACAAGAGCTAATGATGTCTATACCCGTTGAAATTGGATTAACCGTCAAATTTAAAGTTGCCAAACTATCACAACCTCCAACACTAACTAAAGTTGCTGTTTGAGAACCAGCTGAATTAAAGACTAAGCCATTCCATTCATAAGGCAGTTCAGATGAGCAAATTGTTAGATTATTCTGACTCAATGAAGGGGATTCTAAAACAACTACGTTTGCCGTAACTGGGAGTGAGGTACAACCATTAATTGTAAATTGAACTGTGTAATTTGTGGTTGTAGTTGGTGTAACATTGATAATTCTTGATGTTTCTCCATTTGACCATAAGAACTCTCCAAATCCAATTTTATAAGCAGTGCTTGCTACAAGAACTACACTCTGTCCAGAACAAACCACTTGATTATCTACCCAAACTTCTGGAGTTTCATTGACCGTTAATGTAAGCGTTGTACTTCCAGAACACTGACCAGCATCTGGTGTAAAGGTATATGTTGTGGTTTGCGTGTTATCTAAAGCTGGTGACCAAGTACCTATAATCCCTTCATTGGAAGTAGTTGGCAATGCTGAAAATGTGTCGCCTGAACAAATTGGCGATGGTTGTGAGAAGGTTGGAGTAACGGATGGATTAATAGTTAAATTCAATGTCACTAAACTATCGCATCCACTTGCTGAACCACCAACTATCGTAAAAGTAGCCGTACTATTGCTTGAAGTGTATGTATTACCATCAATCCAAGTTATTGGTGTACAAGATGTAATATTGTCTGTTCCCATTGAAACTGGACTTACTGTCAAATTCAATGTCGCTAAACTATCACAACCGTTTGCACCAGTAAGTATCGCTGTTTGTACGGAATCACCTTCGAAGGTCAAGCCATTCCATACATATGGCAATTCGGATTCACAAATAGCTAAATTGCTTTGACTTGTTGTTGCTGGTAAAATAGTAACTGTAGCAATATTCGAATTGGAAGTACAAATTGCACCTCCAAAATTCCCAATGGTAACATTAACAGTTGAAGAATTCATCGCATTCACCAATGTGGCACCATCTACACTACCTAAAAAGACAGTAGGAATAGTAATTTCTGAACCATACGAGCCGGCTCCCATATTAATCACCTCGGGTGTTCTGTTGATAATAACTACTCCAATTGCTCCTGCATTTTGAGCATGTAAAGCTTTCAATCCAAATTCACACGTATTTCTGTAAATCACAGCAATTTTACCTGTTAAATCATTAATTAATGGATTACATCCTTCTTGTGAAATCGGGTGTCCTTGAGCATTAGTGCCTTCTGAACCATCTTCAACGAGCATTAGTTCACCTTGGATAGAGGTTCCTGGTATATTAAAGTCAGGTGTACCCCAACCTCCTGCAGGATCCGCCCAAGTAAAATTATAGGTAGCTGCAATAGTGGAAGGTGATATCACTTCAAAAATTACTTGACTTGTTGAAACTTGAACAGAATAATTACCCGCCGTTGTTGTTTCGATGCTTGCCTGATTTGCATTTGCAAAAGTTCCGTCTGGATCCGTCCATTGATAATTATAAGCTCCACTTGGCGTTACCGTGGCATTGATAATCGTTGATTGTCCTTCACAAATGGTTTCACTATTCAAACTAACAACTGGTAACGGATTAACTGTTAATGTAAGCGTTGTACTTCCAGAACATTGACCTGCATCAGGTGTAAATGTGTAGGTTGTAGTTTGAGTATTATCCAAAGCAGGAGACCATGTACCTGTAATCCCTTCATTGGAAGTGGTTGGGAGTGCAGATAATGTTTCGCCTGAACAAATTGGCGATGGTTGCGAGAAGGTTGGAGTTATTGAAGGATTCACAGTTACCGTTCCTGTTGCTGTTGATGGCGTACAACTTCCTAAGGTATAGGTAACTGTGTAAGTTGTTGTACTCGTTGGTGAAACCGTTATCGAACTAGTTGTCGCTCCTGTTGACCAAGCGTATGTACCTCCACTTTCAGATGGTGTTGCAGTTAACGTGGTTGAACCTCCTGAACAAATTGTTGCGCTATTTACAGACAACGTTGGCGCAGGGTTAACAGTTATTGTCAAAGAAGCTGTTGTAGCACATTGTCCTGCTGTTGGAGTAAACGTGTAAGTAGTTGTTGCTATATTATTCAAAGCTGGCGACCACGTTCCAGTGATACCGTTGTTTGATGTCGTTGGTAAAGCTGATAACGTTTCTCCTGAACAGATTGGTGCTACTTGAACGAATGTAGGAGTGGTTGTTGGATTAACCGTTATCGTCATCGTAGCTGTACTCGCACACTGACCTGCCGTTGGTGTAAACGTGTAAGTTGTTGTTGCTATATTATCCAAAGCTGGCGACCAAGTTCCAGTAATACCATTATTTGATGTTGTTGGTAATGCAGACAATGTCACTCCTGAACAAATCGGACTTACCGCACTAAATGTTGGGGTTACGTTTGGATTGACCGTTATCGTCAACGTTGCTGTTGTAGCACATTGTCCTGCGTCGGGTGTAAACGTGTAAATTGTTGTCGCGGTGTTGTCCAAGGCTGGCGACCACGTTCCTGTGACGCCGTTGTTCGATGTCGTTGGCAATGCACTCAAGCTTGCTCCCGAACAAATTGGACTCACTGCAGTAAACGTCGGTGTTACGTTTGGATTGACCGTTATCGTCAACGTTGCTGTTGTAGCACATTGTCCTGCGTCGGGTGTAAACGTGTAAGTTGTTGTCGCGGTGTTGTCCAAGGCTGGTGACCACGTTCCAGTGATTCCATTAGTTGAAGTAGTTGGCAATGCACTCAAGCTTGCACCTGAACAGATTGGACTTACTGCAGTAAACGTTGGTGTTACATTCGGATTTACAGTAATCGTCATCGTCGCTGTACTCGCACATTGACCTGCAGTTGGTGTAAACGTGTAAATTGTTGTCGCGGTGTTGTCCAAGGCTGGTGACCACGTTCCTGTGATGCCGTTGTTCGATGTCGTTGGCAATGCACTCAAGCTTGCTCCCGAACAGATTGGACTCACTGCACTGAATGTCGGTGTTACGTTTGGATTCACCGTTATCGTCATCGTAGTTGTACTCGCACATTGCCCTGCTGTTGGTGTAAAAGTATAAGTCGTTGTTGTTGTATTATTTAAAGCTGGCGACCATGTTCCCGTGATGCCGTTGTTCGATGTCGTTGGTAATGCACTCAAGCTTGCTCCCGAACAGAGTGGACTCACTGCACTAAATGTCGGTGTTACGTTTGGATTGACCGTTATCGTCAACGTTGCTGTTGTAGCACATTGTCCTGCGTCTGGTGTAAACGTGTAAGTTGTTGTTGCTGTATTATCCAAGGCTGGCGACCACGTTCCTGTGATGCCGTTGTTCGATGTCGTTGGCAATGCACTCAAGCTTGCACCTGAACAGATTGGACTTACAGCACTAAATGTTGGTGTTACACTTGGATTAACCGTAACCGTTCCACTTCCTGTTGCTGGCGTACATCCAGATACAGTATAAGTTACCGAATACGTTGTTGTACTAGATGGCGCCGCAGAAATCGAACTTGTTGTTGCACCCGTTGACCAAGCATACGTACCGCCACTTTGAGATGGTGTTGCGGTTAAGGTGGTTGAACCTCCTGAACAAACCGTTGCGCTGTTCACGGAGACCGTTGGTGCAGGGTTGACGGTTACAGAAACATTAAATGTTGTCCCGGTGCATGAACCTGCAACTGGGGTAACATTGTGATTTACAATAATTGGCCCATTGGTGGTGTTGGTCAAGGTTCCTGAAATGCTGCTCGCGTTAGTTCCTGATGATGTACCTGTGATACCTGCAACACTTGGTGCAGCCCAGGAATACGTTGTTCCCGTAGGAACGGTTCCGTTGGTGCCATTAACAGGAGTTGCTGTGAAAGTCGAACCCGAGCAAATAGAAGCAAATATGTTTATGATTTGTGGTGTTGGACTCACCGTCAAATTCAAAGTCGCTAAACTATCGCAACCGTTTATATCCACCAATGTTGCTGTTTGTGAACCAGAAGCAATAAATGTTAAGCCGTTCCAAGTGTAGGGTAATTGGGAGGAACATATCGTTTCATCAGTTGTGCTAGTTAATGCAGGACTCACCGTCAAATTCAAAGTCGCTAAACTGTCGCAACCGTTTAAACCCACCAACGTTGCTGTTTGTGAACCAGAAGCATTAAATATTAAGCCGTTCCAAGTGTAGGGTAATTGGGAGGAACATATCGTTTCATCAGTTGTGCTAGTTAAAGCAGGACTCACCGTCAAATTCAAAGTAGCCAAACTATCGCAACCATTTGCTGCTGTTATGAGTGCTATTTGTGAACCCGCTGCGTTAAACGTTAATCCATTCCAAGAATAGGGCAATTGAGATGCACAAATCGTTGTGTTTGTTGTACTTGTGGCAGTAGGTAGAATGGTTAAATTCAATGTCACCGTACTGTCACATCCGTAAGTAGAGCCACTAACTATGGTAAAAGTGGCCGTGTTATTACTTGCTGAATACGTATTTCCATCAATCCATGTGATTGGGCTACAAGAAGTTATGTAATCTACCCCAACTAAGCTTGGGTAAACGGTTATAGTTTGTGTGGTCGAACATCCGTCACTGTTGGTGTAAGTTATCGTTGCTGTTCCTGCCGCAACTCCAGTTACTAAACCAGTACTAGAAACCGTTGCTACTCCCGTGTTGCTAGAAACCCAAGCATTGGAAACTGCAGGCACACCATTACCCGTCAGTTGAGTTGTATAACCCTGACAAAGTGTAGTTTCCCCTGAAATCGTTGGGTCCGCATTTACGGACACCACCAAACTGTCTAGATATTGAACACTGTTTTGGGTAATCGTTACCCGATATGTGGTGGTTACACTCGGATTTACGTTGATAGTTGAGGTGGTTGCACCATTGCTCCATAAATAGGTGGTGGTTTGAGCATTTATACCAAACTTCAACAAACAAACTGAGAATAAGAATAATATTTTTTTCATTGGTTTAATAAGAAATTACACAATAACCATTTTCACCTGTTGAGGATTTCCCTTGCGTAAAACAAGGATAATTACCTTGTCCTTCCCCTCCATTGGAACAACAAGTTGGTAAAGGTGTTAAATAATTCGAGGGAATAAAAGTTCTTGTTCCGTAATTGTATGAAGGATAAGAATAATTTAAAACATCTCCATTTTGACCATTCGTTCCATTACTTGTGGATGTGGCAGATGTACCGCCTTTCCCTCCTGTTGCTGTCAAAACACCGTTAAATGAGGAAGGACTACCATCAGTACCAATTGAACCTCCAAGTGCTTTTATTTCTCCAGTACAGTAAGAACAATTTGATGTTACATAAGAACCTAACTGTCCACCTATACCAATGGTTATATTATAAGTTTGACCAGGGACAACATTAATTATGCTTGAATTATAACCTCCCTTACCTCCATTTCCTCCAATTCTAGCCGCACTACTAGAACATAACCAATAATGCCAACCTGCTCCTCCACCTGCACCCCATAATTCAACAGTAATCTGTGTAACTCCAGCTGGGCAAGTCCAAGTTGTAGAAGATGAAAAGCCTATTCTAACACCTTGGTTAGATGAGGATGAAGCACTTGTTCCATTACACACATACTTCGTCAATGTTGCATTTATTTCGCCTGCGTCTAACACCCCACTGTTATTAGCATCTATACCGTACTCTAATTTCACTCCTCCAGTTGCACAATTTGCACCTGCTGCTTCAGTTGTCGTTTTTACAAGAGTATTTTTTCCATCAACTCCATTCGTTCCATTTGTTCCGGCAACACCTTGTATTCCTTGAGCACCAGTTGGACCGGGCGTTGAACTCCCACTCGTCTTCGCATACAAGGCATACGGCACACTCAACAACTGCGAAGTACCACTCACGGTATAATTTGTTCCACCTGTTGGGTCGGCTTCCATTTTCACGAAATAGGGTCCATTTTCCCAATTGATGGTGCTAAACGAACCACTGATAACGTTACCTCCACCGA
>JBDKEM010000048.1:0-59772 GCA_039795265.1 Bacteroidota bacterium
GAATTTGAATGGAAATCCAATCGCAGGAGCAACGAATCAAACTTATTCGGTGACGGTCGCAGGTTCTTATACAGTAACCGTTACGGATGGCGCTTGTACTTCAACTTCCAACGCTTTTGTAATTACTGAAATTATACCGACAATAACTTCAGCAGGAGGAGCAACGACTTTGTGTCCGGGTTCGACATTGGTATTGACTTCCTCAACCGGAGTAAGTTACCAATGGAATTTAAATGGAACTCCTATTGCCGGTGCGACCAATCAAACATATTCTGTCACATCAGGTGGTTCCTATTCTGTCACAGTCAATACAGGTAGTTGCACATCAACATCAAGTATTTTTGTTATCACTGAAATAGTTCCAACAATCACATCAGCCGGTGGAGCAACGACATTATGTCCTGGATCCAGTTTAGTGTTAACTTCTTCTATCGGAACTTCCTATCAATGGAATCTCAACGGAACTCCTATTACAGGTGCGACAAATCAAACTTTTACAGCAACTCAAGCTGGTTCTTATACTGTTTCAGTTACTACCACAGGATGTACTTCAACCTCTGTTGCTTTCATAATTACCTCGTTGGCTCCAGTAATAACAAGTACCAACAATGTTACAGTTTTATGTACCAATGGAACATTAACACTCACATCAACTGTCGCAACGTCGTATCAATGGCAGTTGAATGGAGTCAATATTTTTGGGGCAACAAACCAAACCTATGTTGTTTCGCAAGCTGGTACTTACACAGTTGTTACTACGAATAATGGTTGTACTGCTACTTCAGCAAATTTTGTTGTGACCATTTTTACTCCTGTTATCAACTCAACGAATAATGCCCAAACTATTTGTCCAGGTTCATCATTGACTTTAACAGCTACGAATGGTACAAGTTATCAATGGTATTTGAATGGTGCTGCAATTGCAGGTGCGACCAACGCAACATATTCGGCGACCCAAGCTGGTTTGTATTTTGTTCAGGTATCGAATGGAATTTGTACGTCAACCTCCGCTATTTTTGATTTGACGGTATTCACTGGTTCAATTTCAAGCACTGGAAATGTTACAACTATTTGTCCAGGATCAACACTGACCTTAACAGCAAGCAATGGAACTTCTTATCAATGGTTATTAAATGGAGTTGCAATTGCAGGAGCAACACAAGCTACTTATTCTGTCACTCAAGCAGGAACGTATAGTGTTCAAATCTCGAATGGAAATTGCTCCATAACAACATCCAATTTTGTAATAACTACGTTTACTCCAACGGTGTCAAGTACCGGAAACAGTACTCAAATTTGTCAAGGTTCAACACTTGTATTAACAGCTTCACAAGGAACATCCTATCAATGGAGTTTAAATGGAACGGCAATAACTGGAGCTACAAATGCAACTTATACCGTCACACAAGCTGGAACTTATTCTGTAAGTGTTTCAAATGGAAATTGCGCTTCGAATTCAGCTAATTTCGTCGTGACCTTATATACTCCAACCATAACAGGAGCAGGAGGTGCAACTACTTTCTGTCCAGGTACTTCTTTGGTTCTAACAGCATCCAACGGGACATCTTATCAATGGAACCTGAACGGAACTCCTATCGCTGGGGCAACTTCAGCAACTTTTACTGCGAATCAAGCTGGAAACTATTCAGTTACTGTTAATAATGGCAATTGTGCCTCAACCTCCAACGTCTTTGTTTTGACCGAAACACCAATTGTTACTCCTGATATCACGGTTAGTTCAACGAGTGGCTGTGCACCTGCAACAATAAATGTTTCGTCTAATGGGAATTTCACAACTGTGGTTTGGTCAATTAATTCAGCACAAGTGAGTACACAAAATAGTTTTGATTATGTATTTAATTTCGCTGGTTGTTACACCATTCAAGCAGTTGGGACATTACCAAACGGATGTTCAGTGACGGCTACTGAGGTTGATTTGGTCTGCGTTACGGCCTCGCCGAATGCGTTCTTTACTGTTTATCCGTCGAACTTTAGTCAAGAAATTGAAAATGTTAACTTCAATAATGGTTCAACCAATGCTACTACGTATGTTTGGAATTTTGGTAACGGGAATACATCAGTAGAATCTAATCCAAACTTCACTTTCTCTGGCAATCAAAATGGTCATACAGTAACCCTTATTGCTACCAATGCGGTTGGTTGTTCTTCATCCTATACTGTGAATATTCCTTTTATTGAATCAGGAGCCATTTTCTATGTGCCGAATGCATTTACTCCTGACGGTGACGAATTTAACCAAAACTTTGTACCAGTATTTACGTCAGGATTCGATCCATATAGTTTCAATATGAAAATCTTTAACCGTTGGGGAGAGGTTGTTTTTGAATCGAATGATGCCACAAAAGGATGGGACGGAACCTACAGCCGTTATGCCTTAAAAGCACCTGAAGGGGTTTATACTTGGAAAATCACATATAAGTCTAAAGAAACAGATAGACGTGAAACGGCGGTGGGTTCAGTGACCTTATTGAGATAAGTTGAATTTTGTTCATTGGTTGTTTCAAATCAATGAATAGCAGTATATTCGATTCTTAAAATAACATAAAATGCGAATTTTTTCTTTTATCCTAGTTGTTGTGATCGCTTCTTTTTTGGGTTCGTGTACTGATTATCAATATATAAACATTGTTAATAATCCAGATATATCCGATAGTGGTTTGGTTTTTGAAAACGATTCCTTTCGAATTGAATACTCTTTTAACGGTGAAAAACTTCCAGTAAATATTACCATTTTCAATAAACTTACATCACCACTTTATGTTGATTGGAGTAAATCTTCAGCGATAATTAATAATCAACGAATTAGTTACTTTTCAGAAAATGAACAATTTAAAGGATATGCAGTTGGTGTAAGAGTCCCGTCAAGTATTTTTTCTACTGAGCAGGTGAGTAGCGCAATAAGTGGAACGGTTTATAAAAATGAGCGCATTAGTTTTATTCCTCCCCAATCTAAGGTAAGCTACACCTCTCCGACAATGTTGAATTCATGGTTAGAAACCCAAGGCGAAAAGCAAAAAGTCGAATTTCAATGTGTATATGGAGGAGTAAACGGTAAAAGAATTGTATTTACAAAAGATTCATCCCCTTTTACTTTTCGAAGTTTTATAACTGTATCAACAGATAAAAATTTTGAGAAAGAAATATACAACGACAATGAATTTTGGGTGAATGAAGTGATGGAAACAAGTGCAAGGCCGAATGAAATATTAAATTATCCAGCATCTTATACGTTTAATTCAAGAAAAACAGGTGCATTAGGTGTAGCAGGAGGAACATTGTTCATAGGTTTAGTAACTTTGTTTTTTGTTTATAAATAGAAAGCAAGAATTAACTTTTTTAAAAACCAACTAGCCCAAATTTGGGTCATACAATTTATGAACTAAAAAAATACAAAATCTCTACGTTTTGTTTTATTGGTTTTTATAAATCGTCAATACTGACGCTGAAGGACAAGTATAATGACAATCTATTGACCAAAAGACCCTCTGGGCGAAAAATTTCAAGAATTTTTCGGGTTAAAAAGAAGGTCGATTATTTTACTGTATAAAGAATCTTTTTGAAATCATCGAATAAAAATCCCATCATTCCATGACTACCAATGAGTTGAAAAGCGTAATATTCGCCACTTTTTTTGGTTACACCTATGTAATAATAGGAACCATAATCGCGAATTTCATCTCCTAAATATCCTCCAGATGAATTGGTTGATACTACAACACAATTAAACGTTTGTTTTCCTTTTATTCGGAAAGGTAAGGACATTCTACCATAGGCGTTTTTTAAAATTCTCCTTCCATATTCTTCCAAAATAGCAAGATTTAAATTCGCGCCGTTATTTAAATATTGATAATCAGTTGCTTTTTCCTCTGAAATTTTCTCGACACTAAAGTAGGTTTCTAATTGGTAAGAACAGTAGTTAATCGCATGATCTTTATTCAGAGTGAAGTTACTATAACATTCATCTTTTCTGAAAAAAGTTGGAATTCGATAATCCACATAATAAAAGTTCTGCTTTTCCCAACTAGGGAAGTCCATGTTATTTTTTATAATGGCTTTTTTTTCTTTTTGATGGTTTCCTGTACAAGAGACCAAGATTACCACTAAAAAAACAAAGAATAAAAAACGATTAAGCATTCAACGAAAGTAAACAAATCTTCTTGATTTCAACAAAGTGAAAAATCCTTATTCTTTGACAATTCTCATGGCTTTATTTTTTTCCTTTTCAAATCGAATGAAATAAATCCCTTTTGCAAATTTGTCAAGTGCCACTTTTTGAGCCGATGAGTGAAGTACAATTTGTTGTATTTCAATGCCATTTACATCGGTCAAAAATGCATGTGTTCCAATCCATGCGGTCGGAATTTCAAGAGTTACAAAGTCTTTTGTTGGATTTGGATAAATCGATACTCCTTCAATTGTGTTTGAAGATGTCCCTGAACCTGTGCAATCAATTACCGTTAAATTTTGAGAAGCTGTTCCAGGACAAGAATTATTATCGACAAAAGTGTAGGTTATGGAATAAGTTCCAACGCCAATTGATGGGTCAAAACTATTATTCGAAACACTTTGTCCAGAGTAGGTTCCTCCTGTTGGTTGACCTCCAGAAAGTGGTGTAGAACCAGCATTATTACACAATTGTGATAATGGTGAGAATGTCACAGTAGGCGACGGATTAGAAGTGAGCGTCAAACTATTAGATGTTCCTTGACACCCGCCTGTTGTTGTGGCAACTACTTGATAATTTCCAGCAGATTGTGCGTTGTATGTACTTCCATTTGCACCTGAAATTGGATTACCATTCAAGGTCCAAGCGTAAGTAAACGAACCTGATGTAGCAGTTAAAGTTGTACCAACACCTGCGCAGAAAGAACTTGCTCCCGTCAAGGTAATTGTTGGAGGGGTATCTACTGAAACTACTGTAGGGGAGGAGGTAATATCACATCCTGAGTTTGAAACCGTAACGGTATAACTTCCAGCAGAAGTGGCAGTATATGAAGATTGATTTGCTCCGGAAATTGGATTGCCGTTTAAATTCCATTGGTACGTATTCCCATTTCCTGTGTTAGCATTTAAAACAACTGAACCCGATCCGCAAAATGAAGTTGGACCGTTTGGAGTGATTGTAGCGGTTGGACCAACTGATGTTGGACATATCGTTTGGCCGACAATTCCTGTTCCGTTTAAGGCTGCTATAAATAAGGAATAAGACTGACAATTGCCTTTCAACTTATAGTCTAACCAATGATCCAATACTGAATATGTTCTAGTTTGTTGTTCCGTGCGAGAAATATTGATATTTGGTGAGGAGGTAGATTCCCCAAAATCACAATTAAAATTGGTATTCGCATAATAGCAATGTCCTCCACCTGTGATGGAAGCAAAAGACTTGCAGGAACTTGATAAGCCATTATAGATAGGTGTATGGTGTTCCGCTGGTGGAGTAACTCCATCGGCAGTTCCGGAAAAGATTAGGGCAGGAACGGAAACGTTAGGTGCAGCTGTCACAGCAGAAGGATTGGTTTCAGCAGGAGCAAATCCAATAATTGTTTTAATATTCGTATTGTTTCCAGCAGCGAGAATAGTGCAGCCTCCTCCCATGGAGTGACCAGCAATTGCAGTGTTTCCATTGATTTTGTTAAAAAAGATAGAAGAGGATGTTGTGTTTAGAGCAATCATTTTTTCATTGACTAACTTTAAATCTAAGCCAAAATCGTTGTGACTTGGTGAAGGAATCAAACCACCTTCTGTTCTTGGAAAAGCAAGAATATAACCTTTCGCTGCATAGCGTTGCCAGATATTCGTGTACGCATCCCATGACATTGCAAATCCATGTCCGAAGGTAATTACTGGAAACTGTCCGTTCGCAAAGGGAGTATTATCTCCAGCTGATGTCGCTGGGTAGTAAATTTCAGTTTGAATTTGTCTTCCAGTTCCACCGCCTGAACCAAAACCACCCGTTCTTGTGGCGTCATTAAATGTGATAGTAGTATGTCCAACGGAAAATTGTGCATTTAGAAAGAGGCAAAAGGCAACGAAAGAAAAGGTAAAAATGAACTTCATAATTCAAATATTTTTAGCCAAATTAATAGATGGGCAACAAAAAGAAGGTATGTTTTGTGCGTTTTGAACATGAATTTTTTTGAAAGAATCAAGAAAATGCATAACGAATGCTTATATATAAATTCTATTTCATAAACAGAACAAACAGTTCAACTCATATTAATCAACAAAGTTTTTGCGGTTTTCCGGATTATTTAGATTTAAATTGAATTTCAAATTTCTTGAATTATACTTTTTTCACTTCATTTCTTGTATGAATCTTTAATTTCGCAACCATGCGAATAATGTATCTCTTGATGTGGGTGAGTGTAACCTACGCAATGAATTTATATTTCAGAGTTGTTGTAACCATAAATCGACCACGAAAATTTTACAACCGGACTATTTATGCGTCCAATCATGCTTCGTCTTTTATGGATCCCTTGGTTATTGGTGGATTCAATCGTGCCTTAGTATTTTTCATGACGCGTTCGGATGTTTTTACTACCTTTTCGCGACCTTTTTTATGGGCTGCACACATGCTTCCAATTTACAGACAGCAGGATGGAGTGGATACGAAAGAGAAAAACATGGAAGTTTTTCGCGAGGTATATAAAATTCTCAAAAGTAAAAGAAGCCCCTTGATTTTTGCAGAAGGCTTTACCGACGACGTTTTTGTTAGACGACTAAAACCTATTAAAAAAGGAGCTGCTAGAATGGGTTTTTCAGCCCTAGATGCCTGTGATTGGAAAATGGACATTAAAATGGCTGCTGTAGGTTGTAATTATACCAATCCACATTTAATACGAAGTTCACTACTTATTAAAACTTCTGATGAATTTTCGCTTTTGGAATATGCTGATGTGTATCGAGAAAATCCAGGATTAGCTATAAATCAAGTTACAGAAAGGTTAAATAGACACATGCTTGACCAAATTACACATGTTGAACGAGAGGAATGGTGTGACTTTCATGAACATATTATGACCATAACTGGAAAAGGAATGCACGAGGAATTAGATGGAAATAAAATAGATTTAAAAGAACGATTTAGGTACTCAAAAGAATTAGCAAATTGGTTAAATGAATTTGACAACGAGCTTTCTCAAGAATTGGAGCAATTAAAAGGGGATTTAGCAAGCTTTTTCTCAATTCTTTATAAGAACCATTTACCGTTATCTGCCTTAAAAGACGCATCGGTAAAGAATTCTAAGTGGTTTCTACTTCATCTTTTGAAGTTGCTTTTATTGTTGCCTTTTTCAATTTTAGGTTGTCTTCACATCGCGCCAGCTTTTTTAGTTGCTAAAAAATTTGTTGAGAAAAAGTTCAAACGTAGCGTTTTCTGGGGGTCTGCCAAAATGTTGATTTCTTTAATTATAGCAGGACTATATAATATTGTTTTGGTTACAGTTGTGGCGAGTTATTTGGATGTTGAATGGTATTTCGGAACGTTATACTACTTCTCTATTGGAGTTTTCTGGTGGGCATTCTTAGAGTCACGGCAAATCATTAGGAAAATTAAGAATAGAAGTAAAATTAAAAAAATGGATGTCGATGAACTTTATGGAATGTTCAATCGTTTGGCATCTAAGATTGACGATTTAATACCTGTGAAATAATGGAAAATCCCAATTCGACAGTAATGCGTAAACCAAAATGGTTACGCGTTAAATTACCAACTGGCGAGAATTATAGAAAAGTTCGTGGCTTGGTGGACGAACATAAATTACATACCATTTGTGAAAGCGGAAGTTGTCCAAACATGGGCGAATGTTGGGGGGAAGGAACTGCAACTTTCATGATTTTAGGAAATATTTGTACACGTTCGTGTGGTTTTTGTGCCGTGAAAACCGGAAAACCATTACCAGCAGATTGGGAAGAACCAGCTCGAGTCGCCAATAGCGTAAAACTTATGAATGTTAAACACGCTGTAATCACTTCTGTCGATCGTGATGATTTGAAAGACGGTGGTGCTGAGATATGGGTAAAAACGGTTCAAGCCGTTCGTGAAATTTCTCCCGGAACAACAATGGAAACCTTAATTCCTGATTTTGCAGGAAAATGGGAAAATTTACAATTAATCATCGATGTCGCTCCAGAAATCGTTTCACACAATCTAGAAACGGTGAGAAGATTGACAAAAGAAGTTCGCATTCAAGCAAAATACGATCGTAGTTTGGAGGTTTTATTTCGACTGAAAAAAGGAGGAATGCGTACAAAATCGGGCGTTATGCTTGGTCTAGGCGAAAGCGAGAAAGAGGTAATCGAAACGATGCAAGATTTGAACGCTGTGGGTGTAGATATTTTAACTTTAGGTCAATATTTACAACCTACTCCAAAGCATTTGCCGGTACAAGAGTTTATTACACCGGAACAATTTGACAAATACAAAGAAATAGGATTAGAAATGGGATTTAGATATGTGGAAAGTGGACCACTTGTTCGTTCGTCCTACCATGCAGAAAAACATATTTTTTAAGAATTTTAAGAAAATCATAAGAAAAATTGTTTTAACGTTTTTTATAACAAATTGAAATAATACCTAATTTGGTAGCCTGAATTAGAATAATAATTACCTAATATGACAAAAAATAGACTTTTAGTAGGTGCTTTATTGTTGACTGGGATTGCAGCAGTGGTTGGAATAACGACTATTGGTGTTGATTTAAAGTCAAACTATCAAGAAAAGAAATTGTCAATTCTTGAAGAGCAGAAAGCCGAGGACGCGATGAAATGGATGCGCGCGCGGTATGTGGACGTTAATACAGGTGAACCAGTTTCATCTGAACTTTTAATGTCGTTACACAAGCAAGTCTTAAAATTGCCAAAAACAAAATCAATTAGTTTCATGGCTCAAGGTCCGGATAATATTGGAGGTCGTACACGTGCGATTCAAATTGACCGTACATGGAAAGATCGAATTTGGGCTGGTGGTGTGTCTGGTGGATTATTTGTCTCCTATAACGGAGCAAATACTTGGGGATCGGTTACTTCATATATCGATGCAGGAGCAAGCCCATTTATTTCTAGTATGACCCAAACTATTGATGGTACAATTTACGTTGCAACTGGATCAAATGCAGAAAGTTGGTCAGGAAATGGTGTATGGTATTCAACAGATTTCGGTGACTCTTGGGAAAAAGTTCCAGGTTCGGCTAGTTGTACAGAGGTAGTTTCATCGGATGTAGATAATTACGCTTGGATGGCTACACAGTCAGGTTTGAAAAAATGGAAGTTAGGAGATGCAAGTATGACTTCAGTGACTGTAGCATCTGGTGGATGTTTTGCATTGGATCTATCTAAAGATGGTAGTGTTGTCGTTGCAGCTTATGGTGCAAATAGAACTTATGTTTCTACTGATGGTGGTGCTACTTTTAGTGACAAATCTGGAACAGCAACGAATAATTTAGTTCCAACAGGAGCATCTCGAATTGAGTATGCAATTTCTGCAACAAAAAATTCTTCAAATAATTATTCGCTTTACGCAACTCGTACAAACTCGAACCTTTTGAGCATGCATGTTTCACACGACAATGGTCAAACATGGACACAGTTTGTAGGTGCTTCAGGGCCTCCGAATGAATTCGATATTTACCGTGATCAAGGAACGTATAATTCAATTCTCTCTGTTAATCCAACCAACCCTGAAGAATTGTTAATTGGTGGTATTGATGTTTGGAAATGGAATCAAACTGTTAACAACCCGCCATCTGGTGGTTTTGAGAAAATTACACAGTGGTTTGTTGCTCCTAGCTCTCCAATTTATGCCCATGCAGATAATCATGAAATGAAATGGGATGTAAACAACCGTTTGTATATTGGAAATGATGGAGGAATTGGTATTACAAACGATTTCGGTCAAAATTGGTATCCTGCAAATAGAGGATACAACGTGACTCAATTCTATGGTATTTCCTTTGACCGTGATGGTTCTGTTATTGGTGGTACGCAAGATAATGGAACACTTTATAATGATCACAAGAATTCAACTTATACCGAGTTCGTTCAAGTAAATGGTGGTGATGGATTTAATTGTGAGATTTCATTCTTTAACCCTAAAGTAATGTTCTCATCAGTTTATAATAATTCTATTTCAAGATCTGGAGATAAAGGAGTTACTTTTAATTCCTTTGTACCAACACTTCCTAATACCTACGACGCTCCTGGAACATCTGGTAACTTTCATCCATTCCACACAGCCATCTTCTTGGCGGAGTATTATGATACCAATTCGAAGGATTCTGTTACTTTCATTCCTACTAAAAATTATGCAGCTGGTGCATCCATCAAAGTGCCTTCATTTGCCTCAGGTGATACAATAACTTATATTACCAACTCGAATCTTTATTTTGATGATACATTGTATTACAATCCTGCCTTAACGTCTAATGGTGTTAATTATGGACAAAATACGGCTACCGGTGAAATAGTTTCCATGGGTACTGACACCGTAAAATACAATGTGGCTTGGGATACAGTTAAAGTACAAGATCCTTATCAATCATGGTTTTTAGTTTACGTAAACGCTAATGGTGGTGAATTATGGGGAACACGAAATGCACTGCGTTTTTCAGTAACCAACCCATTATGGGTTTGTGTAGCTCGTGGTTTTGGTGGTGGATTGTTTAACGATGTAGACGTTGCTTTCTCAAAAGATCTTAATAACCTTTATATTTCATCTGGAAACGGAATTTGGAGAGTTGATGGTTTAGGTTCGGTTTATACTTCTGACCCAGACTTTATCTCCAAGGTGGCTTATGTAGGTTCAGGAGCAACCGGCACTGTTCCGACAGCAACGACCGCTACTCGTATTTTAACAGGTTCTTACGAGGGAATTGCTTTAAATCCTAATAACGCAAATGACTTGGTTGTTTTCGCAGGATTCAGTGGAACAAATAGAAGAACGAATAATGCAACTGCTGCGACACCTACTTTTACAAATTTGACAAGTATCACTTCTCCAAATGTGGCTTGTTATGACGGAATCATAGACCGATTAAATCCAGACGTAATCGTAGTTGGAACATCGAGTGGTGTTTTTGTTACGGAAAATGGAGGATTGTCTTGGGAAAACGCGAGCGAAGGGTTCTTAGGCACACCAGTTTACATGGTACGTCAAAATTGGAGAACTTTTGAAGAAGGAAATGGTCGTCCAGGAGAAATATACATCGGTACATTCGGAAGAGGTATCTGGAGTTCAACTGCTTATTTAAGTGTTGGAAACAATGGAGGAAATGGTTCTAAAGTCACGGCAGAAACATTTAAAACAAAATTAAAAGCATTTCCAAATCCGTCAAATGGAAATACGAATCTGTCTTTTGAATTGTTAAAAGGTGGTGATGCGGTTGTTTCTGTTTACTCTATCACAGGTTCTTTGGTTAAAACTATAAAAGTGGAGGATTTGACAAATGGAACGAATTCTGTTTCATTGGATTCCGATGATCTTCCTAAAGGAACATATATTGTGAAATTAGTATCTGGAAAACAATCTGACACTGTGAAATTCATTAAGATGTAATTGATTTTCAATGAATACAAAAAAGCCGTTTCTTTTGAGACGGCTTTTTTTTTGGTGTTAAATTGAAACCCTTTGTCAGTGTTGTAGTTGATGCTGGATAGTTTTCAAAAACTCATCCATGCTATCAAATGTAAAATCAGCAACAGATAATCTTGTGTTTGGGAAGTGTGTTTTTTCAGGTATACAAACAACTTTCATTTTTGCGGCAATTCCTGCAATGACACCATTGAAAGAATCTTCAATAACAAGGCATTTATAGGGTGAGGTGTTTAAAGTTTTAGCCGTTTCGATATAGACACATGGATGTGGTTTTCCAAAAGGTTCATTTTCAGCAGAATGTATCGCATCAAAGAATTCACTAATTGACAAACTTTTCAAAACTGCTTCAACTAAACGTAAAGGTGATGAAGTGGCTAGTCCAATCTTGAATTGATTTTGCTTTAAAAATCTCAAGGTCTCTATAACACCTGAAAGTGGCTTACCATTTGTTAAAATCAAATTCACCATTTCGTCAATAATTAACTTCTCGACTTGTTTTTCATCCTTCAAATGCCAATTTTCATGAAGGTTCCAAAAATGAATTACTTCATCAATACGCAATCCAACGGTTTTCTGAAAATCTGACTTTTGTAAGTTTGAACCTAAACTATGAAAAACATTTTCCATTGCGATTTTCCAAAGCGGTTCGGAATCAATAAGTACGCCGTCCATGTCAAAGATGACTGCATCATATTCAGTAATAGTTAATGACATTTTAAAATAGGAATTGAATTTACAGAGAATTATTTCAGAAGTACTTTCCTTAATTGGGCTTTTCCGAGGATTTTGTGTTTCTCATTTGCTACCCAAATCTCATCGTCTTTAATAACTGTCAAGGCTTCTTTTTGATTGTAATTGGGGTAGGTGATTTCTTTGACTATTTTGAATTTTGTTCCGTCTAGCTCTAATTTAATCACACGATTATACGTCGATAAGTAGAAATAATCGTACGCGAAATCACCAGCTGTTATCGCGTCTAAAGTCCAACCTCTTTTTCCAAAATTGACTGTTGTAAATTCAGATAACTTATTCGATTTTCCTTCTTGAAACTTGAATTTATAAACCCTTGAGATACCATCAAATGGTTCCGTCTTATTTTTTGTAAAAATCCATAAATGCCCCATTGCATAAACTAAACATTCAGCGTCAAAATTTAATTGCTTTTTATCTGGCGGAAAACTTTGTTGCTCGCCATATTGAATGTCCATGAATGCCGCAGTAACTGACTCCTTTGACATTATTTCTTCGATTCCTATTCGATAAATACGTAAATTTTTACGATTGTTCAAATTGTTTCCAATGTCGGCAATGAAGACAAAGTTTCCATTGAAAGTAATATCTTCCCAATCTACGTTTGTCGCATTTGTGACAATTACCTTTTTTTTAATTTTTCCAGAATTGTCTAAAAGAAACAATGCATTTTCATTTCCACCGTCATTTAGCGCGATTAAAGTCGTGTCATCAATAAATTGAATTCCAGATATCTCATTCAATTCTTTTGGAAGGTTATAGGATTGCCCTACTAAATGAAAGGAAAAAGCTAATAGAAAAGCTGAAAATTGTAATCGCATCAACTAATTGTTAAACGTATTTTTTCAATTCGTCGATCACTAACTTCTTCCATAGTAAAGAGATAATCCCCGATTCTTAAATTTTCTCCTTGTTCTGGAATCTTTTCCATGTGGTGAAGAATCATTCCTCCTAAAGTGTCGTAATCTTCTGATTCTGTTAATGTTAGATTGTAATTTTTTATGAGATCATCAACAGGAATTCTTCCTGAAAACAAGTATTCATTTTCATTTATTTGTTCTTCTAACCATTCTTCTTTATCGTGCTCGTCTTCAATTTCACCAAAAATTTCTTCAATAACATCTTCTAACGTCACGATTCCAGCAGTTCCCCCATATTCATCAGTGACAACGGCCAAAGTGCTACTTTGTTTGGTGAATTTCTCCATTAGTTCTTTCCCACTAATGACAGACGGAACAAAACTGATTGGTTTTAATACTTGCTTGACCGATTTCGGTTTTTTAAATAAATCATACGAATGTACATATCCAATAATGTTGTCAATGGAATCTCTAAAGACGATAATTTTTGATAATCCAGTTTCCACAAATAATTTACCAATATTTTCAATGGTTTCGTCAAAATCGATTGCAATAATTTCAGCACGTGGAACCATACAATCTCTCGCCTTTACATTCGAGAAATCGAGTGCATTTCGAAGAAAAACCAATTCTTTACCAAGTTCTTCTTCATTTTTTAATCGGGAAGAAATATCGTGAACGTAATGCTCAAGATCCACCTTGGTAAACACTTTATCATTTTTTTGACGGTGAATTCCAAATAATTTTAAAGATGCGTTGCTGAAACAAAATATTAATCTCGCCGGTAAATACAATAGAAAATAGAATATTGTCAACGGTAAATATCCTAAATTCATAAAGCGATTAGGGTTGATTTGAACAATAGCTTTTGGTAAAAATTCAGCAGTAATTAACACTAAAATTGTCGATAATAAAGTTTGAATAACCATCACTAATCCATTGGCGCCTTGATTCAAATGAAAAACAGATCGAACCATTGGTTCAAGAATCTTTGCCATTTCCACACCATAAATTACCAACGAAAGATTGTTTCCAAGTAACAAAAGAACTATAATCATTTGCTCCTCACGATAGAGCATTTTGAGTACTTTGCCAGTAAAATTTCCTTTCTGAATTTGAACTTCTATTTTCAAGCGATTACTTGAAATGTAAGCTAATTCCATTCCAGAAAAGAAGGCAGAAAGCAAAAGAGAAAGAAATACTAAGGATATCATTTTAGATATTTAAGGCATAACATCTTTTCCTATGTCTCTTCTGAAAAAAGCAGCTTCGAAAGATATGTTCTCCAGTGATTCATAAGATTTAGCCACAGCCATTTCCAAAGTTCTTCCATAACTAGTGACGGCTAAAACTCTGCCGCCAGCTGTTAAAACAGAAGGTCCATCAGCAACAGTTCCTGCATGAAATACCATACTTTCTACTACATTATTTAGTCCATAGATTGGCTTGTTTTTCTCGTATTGTTCAGGATAACCACCAGAAACCATCATGACAGTTGCTGCTGCTTTATCGACAAACTGAATGTCACGTTCAGAAAGGGTATTCGTTGCAACACCTTCTAATAAATCGAGCAAGTCAGATTTAATACGAGGCATAACCACTTCCGTTTCTGGATCTCCCATCCTACAGTTATATTCAATAACGTAAGGTTCTCCTTTTACACTTATTAGACCGAAAAAGATGAACCCTTTATAGGTGATATCCTCCTTCTTTAATCCTTTAATAGTAGGAATTATTATTCGATTGATCACCTTATCCATAAAAGCTGAATCAGCAAATGGAACTGGAGAAATTGCCCCCATTCCTCCTGTATTCAATCCTGTGTCACCTTCACCAATTCGTTTATAGTCTTTCGCTTCAGGTAATAATTTGTAGGATTCCCCATCAGTAAGAACAAAAACTGAACATTCAACTCCAGATAGAAATTGCTCAATTACAACTTTAGCACTTGCTTCACCAAATTTTCGATGCGCAAGCATGTTGGTCAATTCTTCAATTGCATACTCCAATTTTTCAAGAATAACGACTCCTTTTCCAGCTGCAAGTCCATCTGCTTTAAGGACATACGGCGCTTTCATGGTTTTTAAGAAGGCAATTCCTTCTTGTAAAGTGTCCGCTGTAAACGTACCGTATTTAGCTGTTGGAATATTATGACGTTGCATGAATGCTTTCGCAAAATCCTTGCTACCTTCCAATTGTGCACCTTCCTGGCTAGGACCGATTACTGGAATTTTTCGCAATTTAGAATCATTTTGAAAAAAGTCGAAAATACCTTTCACCAAAGGTTCTTCTGGTCCAACTATGACCATGTTGATGGTATTTTCAAGAACAAAAGTTTTTACGGCTTCAAAATCAACTGGATTTATTGCCACGTTCTTACCATGCAATTTAGTTCCTGCATTTCCTGGAGCAATGAACAAATCGTCTAAAATCGAACTTTGTGCTAAT
The DNA here is from genome assembly GCA_039795265.1 of Bacteroidota bacterium. Taxonomy (GTDB): domain Bacteria; phylum Bacteroidota; class Bacteroidia; order Flavobacteriales_D; family Crocinitomicaceae; genus UBA952. The sequence goes on from JBDKEM010000048.1 coordinate 15,676, forward strand.
TTCCAAGCAATGGCATGTTCTCGTCCACCAGATCCTAATAACAATACCTTCATTTACAATGATTTAAAATGGATTCAAATAAGGCTAGTCCGTCGGTGTTATTTAATAGAGCATCGGCAGCGCGTTCAGGGTGTGGCATCATACCGAAAATATTTTTACGTGCATTACAAACGCCTGCGATATTGCGTTCTGAACCGTTTGGATTTGAAGCATCTGTAATTGTTCCATCAGCATTGGCATAGCGAAATAAGACTTGACCGTTTTTTTCTAATTCATCTAACGTTTTTTCATCTGCATAATATCTTCCCTCACCATGTGCAATTGGAATTTTATAAGTACGGTCTTTTAAATCCGCTGTGATTGGTGAGTCATAATTATCAGGTTTTAAATACACGTTTTTACAAATAAAACGTTGGTTGTTGTTATGTAATAACGCGCCAGGTAATAATCCCGATTCGGTTAAAATTTGAAATCCATTACAAATACCTAAAACATAACCTCCTTCATCGGCGTGCTTAATTACTTCCGTCATGATGGGAGAAAAACGTGCAATGGCCCCCGACCTTAAGTAATCACCGTAAGAAAATCCTCCTGGTACAATAACCATTTCAACACCTTGTAAATCATGATCTTTATGCCATAATTCAACTACTTCTTTCCCTAGAATATCACGTAAAACATAAACCATATCTTGGTCGCAATTCGAACCAGGAAAAGTAATTACACCAAATTTCATTGTATTTTTTTTCAAAGTTAGGTATTTAGTTTCCTCCCGAAGGAGCAAAAATGAAAAATTTCAAAATCGAATAAAATAAAAGCAGATAAAAGAAAATTGCGGCAATTTTGTTGAAACGTTTCAAATGAAAAGCAAAAGTCAATATGAAACTAAACGGAACACTAATTATTGCAAGCCAGTTAATTTGGTTTTTTAAAATGAAATTTATTATTCCAAATCCAATAGATAAAACTGTAAATACAATGAGAATCTGTACCTGTTTTTTCAGGCGAATCGATGACTTTGAAATTCTATCGAACATTGCAGTAAATCCAATGAAAAATAGTAATCCGAAAATGACAAGAACCAGTAAATCATCTGCATCTAGTGTTTCCTTTGAAAAGCGAATATTTTGATTATAAAAGTTATCGAACTGATTGCCAAAATGAAGGTAAAGAAACCCGTAAGCCAATGGTAAGATCAAACCAGTAAACCCAACAACCAGTTCTCGTATAACCAATGGTCTAATAATCAGTGGAATGAAAAGAATAATCGGAGCGGCAAGAAGTAGTGGTGGAAAAAATGTGACTGCCGTGCCGAATAAGAACAATCCGTTAAAAATGTGTTTTCTTCCGTCGGAATTTTGATTCAATTTAAAAAATTGGTTTAAAGTCAATAAAGTAAGTGTCTGAGCTACTAGATTTCCGTCCAAAACATAAAAGTTTGGAAATAAGCTCAAAATCAAAACATACAACAAAGCAACTATAAATGTATTTTTATCCAAAAACTCATTTCGATTGAAAAGGATGTTGATTCCTAGAGCATTAAACGAAATAAAAATCACATTTAGCCAAAATGGCATTTTGTTGAGAAAACCAGATAAATTCCAAATTCCGAAATCAGGATTTCCGTGGTTGTAAAAGTGGATAAGTTGATTAAAGAGAAAAAAACAGACAATAATTATTGGTATAAATAGCAATACTCCAAATCTATTTCCCGTAAAAAGTCTAATCACGTCGCGAAATTATCACTTTGACAGCTTTGGACGTTAATCGACCAAGAAAAGTATTCTCAACTTTGTTAACAATTGTCAAAAGTTTTTAAGAAAATATTCATTTAACGCACAAATACTATAGTCGAACGTTGTCATATTTTCATTTGACAATTATATTTGCAACTCAATAAAAGTTTCACTACACGCTACTATAAAATGACAGCAGAGAAGAATAGATATTCAGATGCCGAATTAGAAGAATTTAAAACTCTAATTCAAGGAAAATTAAAAGAGGCACAAGAAGATTTTCAATTACTTATTGGTTCTTTGTCTCACAATGATGATCACGGAACCGATGATACAGGCCGCACCTTTAACATGATGGAAGATGGCTCTGAAACGTTATCCCGAGAAGAAGTCGCTCAACTTGCGGCGCGTCAGGAAAAATTTATTCAAAATTTACAAGCTGCTTTAGTTCGTATTGAAAATAAGACGTACGGAATTTGTAGAGTTAATGGTACTTTGATTCCGAAAGAACGATTACGTTTAGTTCCACACGCGACAATGAGTATTGATGCTAAAAATGCTCAAAAAAGATAAGTGAAGAAGCAGTTAACTCTTGTATTTGGTGCAGTTGGTTTATTGTTGCTCATAGATCAAGCTATTAAAATCTATATAAAATCAAATTTTGTTGCCGACGAAGAAGTTAGCATTTTCGGAGATTGGTTCGTCCTTCATTACATTGAAAACCAAGGTATGGCTTTCGGTACAACTTTTGGCAGTTCGATTTGGGGAAAGTTCTTCTTGTCTCTTTTTCGCGTGGCTGCCATAATAGTAATTACCTACTACATCTACAGGGAGGCTATAAGGATTGTAAAAACCGAATATTTAATCGTTCTGGGTTTAATTCTTGCTGGTGCAACTGGTAATTTGTTCGATTCTTTGTTTTACGATTTGTTTTTTGAGTTTAATCCGTGTGAGCATTTTAATCAATTACCTGGTTCAGGTATCAAAATGAAATGTTCGGATTATGGTTTCATCCACGAGGTTGAAGTACGTCAAAAAGGATTTATGTTCGGAAACGTCGTGGATATGTTTCAGTTCAATGTAACATGGCCAGGTTGGGTTCCAGGAGTAGGTGGGGGGCAAATTTTCCCGGCTATATGGAATTTTGCCGACAGTTGTATTACTGTTGGAGTGACTTGGATGATAATCCGTAGCAAAACCTTTTTTCCTAAGGTTAAGTAGTTCAATTTATTCTTTTTGCTGTTTTTATTCAATTTAGAACAAAATACTGGTTTTTTTTATGAAACAAATATTATTTAGAATAATTCTAAATTAACACAAAACCTTTAAATTACTTGATTTTAAACGAGGTAGCATTGTCATTTTTATAATTTTGTCGGTCAAATTAAATTTATAGTGCATGTCCAAAACAGTTAGTATCCGCAAAGGTTTGGATATCAGATTGGTAGGAGAGGCTTCAAAGCAAAAAGGTACAATATCGGCATCGTCGGTAGTATGCTTAACACCCTTGGATTTTCATGGTTTAAATCCAAAAATGCTTGTCAAAGAAGGTGAGTCAGTTAAAATTGGCACCCCTATCTTCTTTGATAAGTCGAATGAAGACATTCGCTTTTGCTCACCAGTAAGTGGTACAGTAAAAGCGATTGTTCGTGGTGAAAAGCGTCGTATTCTTCAAGTTTTGATAGACAACAACAACCAAACTGAATATTTAAACACAACTCCGTTGAACATCTCGAGTATGTCCGGTGATGAGGTTAAAAAAGCGCTTTTATCGGGAGGTATGTGGCCATTTATAAAACAACGTCCGTTAGACGTGGTGGCTGATCCTACAAAAAATCCAAAGGCGATTTTTGTATCTGCATTCGATAGTTCTCCATTAGCACCAGATTACAATTATGTGCTTGAAGGAAGAGAGGCAGAGGTTCAAGCGGGCTTAGACGCTTTAGCGAAATTAACAGAGGGTTCGGTTCATTTGAATGTAAACAAAGGAAATGCAGGTTTCTTTGCATCAATGAAAAATGTTATCGTGAACAATTTTAGCGGAAAACATCCAGCTGGAAATGTGGGTACTCAAATTCACCATATTGATCCGATTAATAAAGGGGAGTTTGTTTGGACGGTAAATATTCAAGATGTTGCCATTATTGGCGCTTTTATTCGTTCAGGAAAATTTGAAGCTAAAAGAACTATTGCAATTACAGGCTCAGAGGTTTCAACTCCACAATATGCTGAAGTTACAATTGGAACCACCATGTCAAGTATTTTGAGCGGAAATGTTAAAAACGGAAATAACCGTTGGATTTCTGGAAATGTACTTACTGGGGACAAAAAAGAACAAGATGAATATTTAGGATATTATCATAACCAAGTTACTGTAATTCCTGAAGGAAACGAATACAAATTTTTCTTAACCACAGGATGGTTAGGTCACGGATTTGACAAGTTTTCCAACTCTCGCTTGTTCCCAACTTTCCTTTTACCTAAGTCTAAAAAGTTTGTTCTCGACACCAATACGAACGGTGAAGAACGTGCTTTTGTGGTGACAGGTGAGTTAGAGCGAGTATTTCCTTTTGATATCATGCCAATGCAGTTGATTAAAGCTGCCATTACAAATGATATCGATGGAATGGAAAATCTTGGAATTTACGAAGTTGCTCCTGAAGATTTTGCACTTTGTGAATATGTATGCACTACCAAAATTGACATTCAAGACAAAATCCGAAAAGGTTTGGACTTGATTGGTCAAGAATGTATGTAAACCAATAAATTTAAAATCGTGAAATTTTTAGAAAACATACTTCATAAAATGGAACCCAACTTCGTTAAAGGAGGTAAATTCGAGAAGTGGAATCCATTATTTGAAACCCTTGCCACTTTCGCTTTTACCCCGAAATTGGTAACTACGAAGGGTTCACACATTCGTGACGGGGTTGACCTGAAACGAACTATGATGACGGTTATCATCGCAATGATACCTTGTCTTTTGTTAGGGATTTACAACACGGGTCACTGGGAAATGGTGGCTTCTGAAGGAAATCGAAATCTACCATATTTTGCTGATATGGCTACAAAATTCATCAATGGTTTAATAATCGTAGGGCCAATTTTGGTGGTTTCTTATGGGGTTGGACTAGGCGTTGAATTTTTGTTTGGAATGTTACGTGGACACTCACTACATGAAGGTTTCCTTGTTTCGGGTATGTTAATTCCATTGACAATGCCTGCTGATGTTCCGCTATGGATGGTCGGAGTTGCAACTGCTTTTGCAGTCGTTATTGGTAAAGAAATCTTCGGTGGTACGGGTATGAACGTGGTGAATGTTGCCCTTACTGCACGAGCATTTTTGTTCTTTGCTTATCCTACATCTATGTCAGGTGATAAAGTTTGGTTAGCTGGTAACGAAGTAGATGGTGTTTCTGGTGCAACTGCGTTGGGTGATTTAGCCTCTTTTATGTCAGATAAACCAGTATTTGAAAACTTGAGTGGATTTACACAAGAATACACACCTTGGGAGGCATTTGCAGGAATGATACCTGGTTCAATCGGTGAAACTTCAACATTGGCATGTTTAATTGGTGCTGCTATTCTATTGATAACAGGGGTAGGGTCATGGAAAATAATGGTATCGTTTTTCGCTGGTGGTTTCGCCATGGGAGCATTATTGAATGCATTAGGTGGAAATCCTTATTTGGACCTACCAGCATATTATCATTTAATTCTTGGTGGTTTCGCGTTCGGAGCGGTTTTTATGGCTACAGATCCGGTAACAGCTGCCCAGACTTCAACTGGTAAATTTATTTACGGGTTCTTAGGTGGCTTTTTAGCTATCCTCATTCGTGTATTGAATCCAGCTTATCCAGAAGGAGTGATGTTGGCAATACTATTCATGAATGTTTCTGCGCCGTTAATTGACCATTTCGTGATTCAAGCGAATATAAACAGAAGATTAAAAAGAACTAAAACTGCGTAATCATGGCAATAAATAAAGAAAGTAATTTATATACCATCGTATTCGCAACGATTATGGTGGTGGTTGTTGGTGGGTTGCTTGCATTTTTGTCGCTTACATTAAAGCCACAACAGGATGCAAATGCACGTATAAAACAGAAGATGGATATCCTAAAAGCCTTATTATCTGCAGATGAATTTTCTAGTATTACCCGAGAAAACGCAGAAGATAAATATGACGAATATATTAAAGGAGGAGTCGTACTGGATGCAAAAGGAAATGTTATTGCCGAAGGTGAAAAAGGAAAGGATGAAGCGTTCAATGTTAACATTCGTGCTGACTACAAGAATAAAGAGTTAAAAGCTGATAAACGCAAATACCCAATGTTCATCGCTGAACTAAAAGGTAAAATGTTATATGTTATACCTGTCGTTGGAAAAGGACTTTGGGGGCCTATCTGGGGTAATGTGTGTATTGCGGATGATAAGCAAACTATTGCTGGAGCATCTTTTGGTCACCAAGGAGAAACCCCTGGTTTAGGTGCAGAAATTTCACAACCGTTTTTCATCGACCGTTGGACTAAGGCGGATGAAAAAATTAGTAACGAAACAGGTGATTTTGTTCCCTTTGAAATCGTTAAAGACGGAACTGGAAGCCAACCAAATCGTGTAGACGGAATTTCTGGAGGTACAATTACTTCCAAGGGGGTTGAAGAAATGATGAATCGTTGTTTGGTTCCTTACACCGTTTATTTTAAAAATTCTAACAAATAACATCATGGAGAACGAAGTAGCAAAAACAAAAGCTCCAAGCGAGCCACTCTTCTCTAAGAAGAATAGAAAATTAATTACAGATCCATTAACTGACAATAACCCTGTGACTGTTCAAGTATTAGGTATTTGTTCTGCATTAGCGATTACTGTCAAAATGGATACAGCGCTTGTAATGGGATTATCGGTGATTTTCGTAACTGCGATGGGTAATGCTGTAATTTCTGCACTAAGAAATATCATGCCACCACGAATTCGTATTATCGTTCAGTTGGTGGTTGCCGCTGCCTTAGTAATCGTTGTAAACGAGATTTTGAAAGCCTTTTTACCAGATATTTCTGAACAGCTTTCAGTTTTCGTTGGTTTGATTATTACAAACTGTATCATCATGGGACGTTTTGAAGCATTCGCAATGGCGAATAAACCTTGGCCTTCTTTTCTTGATGGAATTGGAAATGGAATGGGGTATTCAGGTTTGTTGTTAATCGTGGCATTTTTCCGTGAGTTACTTGGTTCTGGAAGTTTATTTGGAATTAATATTTTCGGATCAGCGATACCTGGAGAAGAAAGCGGTTTGTACACAATGGGTTACATGAATAATAACTTAATCATTCTTCCCCCAATGGCATTAGTTATTGTTGGAATAATCATTTGGGTGCAACGTTCAAAAAACAAATCATTACAAGAAGAGCATTAATCTTAAAATTTAGAAAAACGTGGAAACTACATTAGACATATTTGTAAAAGCCATTTTCACGGAAAATATGATTTTTGCATATTTTCTTGGAATGTGTTCTTATCTTGCTGTATCGAAAACAGTTAAGACAGCAATAGGACTCGGAGCAGCAGTAATTTTTGTACTTGTTGTAACAGTTCCTGTCAATTATTTACTTGAGAATTATTTATTAAAAGCAGGTGCATTGGTTTGGTTGAACCCAGCTTGGAAAGATGTTGACCTCAGCTTTATTTCTTTCATTATGTTCATTGCGGTTGTTGCTTCGATTGTACAATTGGTGGAAATGTTGGTAGAAAAATTCTCTCCTGCACTTTATGGTGCTTTGGGTATCTTCCTTCCACTGATTGCGGTAAACTGTTCTATCTTAGGGGGGGCTCTTTTCATGCAAGAGCGTCAGTATTCAACGTTTATGGATGTAACAGCGTTTTCTCTTGGGTCAGGAATCGGATGGGCCATTGCAATCATACTTATTGCTGGTATTCGTGAAAAAATTCGATATTCACATGTTCCTGCTCCTTTGAGAGGTTTAGGTATCACCTTTATTTTAACTGGACTTATGGGGATTGCTTTCATGAGTTTCAGTGGAATTAAATATGTGGACGAGGCTCCTAAAAAAGAGAAAAAAGAAAGCGCTAATGTTCGTTCAATTAATAACGACGCAGTATCAACTACTAAAACTGTTGGACAATGAGTTTAGGTTTATTAATGACCGTTACGGTAATCATTTTCTTAGCCGTAACCCTTGCATTAACAGCAATGTTGTTATTTGCAAAAGCAAAGTTATCCCCAAAAGGAAAAATTACAATTGACATCAATCACGGAGAGCGTATTGTTGAAGTGGATGGTGGTGGTACCTTATTAGGAACACTTGGTAACGCAGGAATTTTTCTTCCATCGGCTTGTGGTGGTGGTGGTACTTGTATTCAGTGTAAATGTCAGGTTCTCGAAGGTGGTGGAGAAATTTTACCTACTGAGGTGCCGCATTTTTCTCGCAAGGAAATCGCTTCTAAATGGAGACTTGGATGTCAAGTAAAAGTGAAAGAAAACATGAAAATCCATGTGGAAGAGGAAGTTCTTGGTATTAAAGAATGGGAAGCAACCGTTGTATCAAATTACAACGTAGCGACTTTCATAAAGGAGTTTATTGTTGAAATTCCTGAAGACATGAATTACAAAGCAGGTGGTTATATTCAAATAAAAATCCCTGCATGTACAGTGAACTACAAAGAAATGGATATTGCTGCACATCCTCAAGATCACCCAGGTGAGCCAGATAAGTTCCGTAAACATTGGGATAAATTTGGAATGTGGGATTTAGTAATGAAAAATGACGAAGAAGTAGTTCGTGCATATTCAATGGCTTCTTATCCTGCAGAAGGACGTCGTATCATGTTAAATGTTCGTGTTGCAACTCCACCTTGGGATCGCGCTCGAAATGGTTGGATGAATGTTAATCCAGGTGTTGCGTCTTCTTACATTTTCAACTTAAAACCAGGTGACAAGGCAGTGATTTCGGGTCCTTATGGTGAGTTCTTTATCAATGAATCGGATTCAGAAATGCTTTATGTAGGAGGTGGTGCTGGTATGGCGCCAATGCGTTCTCACCTTTATGAACTTTTCAAAACTATTAAAACGGGAAGAAAAGTTACCTATTGGTATGGAGGTCGTTCACGTGAGGAGTTGTTCTACATTCACTATTTCCGTGATTTGGAACGTGATTTCCCGAATTTTAAATTCTTCCTTGTTCTTTCTGAGCCGCTTCCTGAGGACAATTGGGTTGCAAAGAAAGATATTAATGACCCTAATGGTGATGGATTTATCGGTTTTGTTCACCAAGCGGTTATAGATCAATATTTATCGAAACATGAATCACCTGAAGATATCGAGTTCTACTTCTGCGGTCCGCCAATGATGAATAACGCGGTTGTTAAAATGTGTGATGATTGGGGAGTTCCAAAAGAAAACGTTCGTTTCGACGACTTCGGAGGATAGCCCTTTATTCTTGAAATTAATGAAACCCTGGCACCTTGTCAGGGTTTTTTGTTGAGTGTAAAACTTTAATGGCTATGTATTTTGATTTCGTTAACTATACAAGCTAATACCATTCTCCTAAAATCCCTTTAATTGATTAAATTTGCCACCTATTCAAATTTATGCGCGCGCTGTATCTCAAAGAAATTAATAGTTTTCTGAGTTCCATTATTGGTTACGTTTTTATCGTCATTTATCTCGTAGCTTCGTGGCTCTTTCATTTTGTACTGTCTTACAATACCAATCTTCTCGAGGGAGCTGAATCGGATTTAATTCCCTTTTTTAATCTTTCCCCAGTTATTTTTCTTGTATTGATACCAGCAATTACAATGCGTTCAATTGCGGAAGAAAGACGCACAGGAACTATCGAGTTATTATTGACCCGCCCAATTTCAGACCTACAAATGATATTAGCAAAATACTTTGCAGGTGTTACTTTACTTATCATTGCAATAATTCCAACTGTCGTTTATTTCTTAACTATGTATTTTCTTGGAAAACCAGTTGGAATAATCGATACGGGTGCTACGCTGACTTCCTATATTGGGTTAGTGTTATTGGGCTCTGTTTTTGTCGCTATCGGAATTTTTGCCTCTTCATTAACCTCCAGTCAAATTGTTGCGTTTATAATGGCAATGTTTTTATGTTGGTTAATTTACGATGGTTTTAATTTACTTGGTGATTTCAGCCAATTTGGAAATATGGATTATGTGATTCGTTACCTTTCAATTGCAGAACATTATGAATCTATACAGAAAGGTGTGGTTGAAACCAATGATATAGTTTATTTCTTATCCATTATCGTACTTTTCATTTTTGCTTCGTTAACCGTTGTGAAAACCCTTAAAAAATAAGAACATGTTTAAATCTTCGAAGTTATATAAGGTGCTTTTCAATTGGTCGATGTTGATCATTGTTTTTGTAATAATCATATTAATCAATGTTATTAGTTCGCTGGCTTATTGGCGTTTCGATATGACAGAAGATCAACGATATTCCCTCGCACCGTCAACAGAAAAGTTTCTTGAAAATAAAGAAAATTTTGATAGTAGGATTAGCATTCAAATCTATCTAGACGGGAAAAATCTTCCAGCTGAAATCCGTAATTTCCAAAATTCCTTAAAAGATAAAATCAAGGAATTTAAAGCGATAGCTGAGGATAGAATAGAGTATGTTTTTATCGCGCCCGACAATGGGTCAGAGGAGGATATTCGAGAAATGGAAATTCAATTGTATGATCGTGCTCGAGGTATTATACCCATGGAATTGATTTACAATAAGAATGGAGAGACACGGCAAGTACGTCTTTGGCCTGGTGCAAAAATGACATATTCCAGCAATGGAATAGTAAAGGAACAAGTAATTCAGTTTCTTCCAGGTTCACGACCTCAAAATCCCTATCAGTTGGAAACCATGGGGCAATTAATTGAAAATGCCTTAAATAATCTCGAGTATAATTTGGTGTCCAACATGCGGAAATTGATTCAAACGGAGAAAAAACGTGTGGCCTTCCTTCATGGTCATGGTGAATTAAATCCCAATCAAACCTTACGAGCGCGTTATTTAATTGCGCCTTATTTTGCGATTGCTGATGTCACTTTGAATGATTCCGTGGCTTCTTTAAATGATGTTGACGGACTAATAATAGCCGACCCTAAAACACCTTTTAGCGATAAAGATTTATACTTGATTGACCAATTTTTAATGCGCGGTGGGAAATTAATGTGCTTTCTTAACACCCTACATTTGGAGGAAGATTCATTGATGGCACGAGGCGTTACGCATACAACCCGCAAGAATCTTCGCTTGGAAAACATGTTGTTCGACTACGGAATAAAAGTAAACGAAAACTATGTAGTTGACGTGCGATGTGCTCCAAAGGTAGTCCCTATGGTTAATCAATCTTATATACCTTGGTTTTTTCATCTTCTTGCTACTCCTGGTGTTCATCCAATTGCCAAAAATGTGGAACCAGTTTCTTTAAAGTATTGTAATGAACTACAATTCGTAAAACAAGATAACCTTGCTTTAACTCCAATTTTAACCACCTCTTCCAATTCGAATAAAACTGGATTGGCTCCTCTTGTGAGTTTATCGTTTCCAATGAATTATGATAAAAAGAATCCTGTGCTTATTCAAAATCCGGAGGACGACATCAATAAAATGTGCGTTGCAGGTTTAGCTGAAGGTGAATTCAAATCGCACTTCGTTAATCGCTTAGCGCCTGAATTTGTTAATAATCCAAATTCAAATTTCCTTAGTGAGAGCAAAACAGCATCAAAGGTTTTTGTGGTTGGAAATGGAAGTTTTATTGCCAATCGTTATGATTCAATTCCTGATCCGAAAGGAAAAGGATTTTTGTATCGTCCAGACATGATTAATGATTTAAGAACCGACCATGATATGGCTATTCGACAAGTGCCAATTTTCTTTGGAAATCAAGAGTTCTTTCAAAATGCTGTGGATTATATGATGGGTGACCTATCTGTTTTAGATATTCGTAGCCGACAAATTGACATCAAGGAGATTGACAAGGAAAAGGTGAAGCAATATGCTGGTTTTTACAAGGCAATTAATTTCTTACTTCCTGTTGGAGGAATTTTATTAATGGGATTAATTATAAACCGTTTGCGTTTTAGAAAATACGGAAGAAAATAAACTATGAAGAAAATAATTTTATTGCTCGTTGGAATTGTTGCGATTGGCGCATTAGGTTGGTACACGAAAAAATTGATTTCTGGTGAAGGAAGTTCTGATACGCAACTTATTGATTTTGCAATAAAAGATACTAATTCAGTAGATAAAATTATTGTTTCCGATGCTTTTTCAAGAAAAATCGAACTCGTTCGTAAAGGAAAATTGTGGCAAGCGGCAGATGGTTCATGTATTTCTCAAGAAGGCGTACATTTGATGTTGGACGCTATGGCAAAGATTACCTTAAAAGGATATTTGTCCGATAAAGCACAGAAGAAATTCACCGAATTAATGTCCACCTCAAACACCAAAGTAGAAATTTATCAGAACGGTGAATGGTCAAAATCTTGGTATATCGGTCCAGCATCACAAGACCATTTAGGACAAATTATGCTATTAGAGAGCGCTGAATACGGAAAAAGTGCTTTTCCAGTTTTGATGAGCCTATCTGGCACTTATGGTATCATTGACCCACGATTTTATGCTGATCCACGCAAATGGATGTGCACCAAGATTTTTGCTTACGACATGGAAGAGATTCGTTCGGTGGAAGTTAAGTTTCCTAAAGAAAGTTATCGGAACTTCAAAGTTGTCAATGGTGGTGCACGTTTCCAGGTAACCCAAAACGGAAAGAAGTTATCAAATCTTGATACCGCCAATGTGTATCGTTACTTACAAGGATTTAAAAAAGTGCATTTTGAATTGGCGAACTACGAATTAAGTCAACGCCAAGTGGATAGTGTGAAACGTTCAACCGCTTTTTGCGAATTGCGTCTTAAAGAGAAACGTGGGAAATCACAACTTTTGCGTTTATTCAGAATCAAATCTGACGGTCCACAACAAAACGAGATGGGCGAAATTGTGGACATTGACATGAATAAATTTTGGTGCCAACTTCCAAGTGGTGATTTGGTTAAATGTCAGTATTTCGTATTCAACCCTTTGATTATGGGTTATGTTTTCTTCCCAGCGATGGAAGAGAAATTTCCGGAGAATGCGATTCGATGATTATATTAATTGTTCCTTGTATCTAGTTTGTATTTTTTTCACAATCGTTTATCGCTTCTTCCTTTTTCTAAATTGTTAGCTTTGCACAAAAAATTGGATATGTATAAATTATTTGTCATTGTTTTTTCAGTTGTAGCTTTGACTTCATGTGGCGTTAAAGTTCCATTTACACCTCAAATTAAAGACGAATTTGGCTTGGATGAAAACGAAAAAATGCGAAAAGTGCAGTTCTTTACTTCGCACACTATTATTCTTGACGAAGACACCAAAAAAGACAGTCAAAATTCCACTCAAAATGGTGCATTAGTGTCTAGTTCAAATAGCAAAAAAGAGTCTATTATTATTCCTGCTGGAACGAGATGTGTTTTTGAAGACTTTGGTCCTAAAGGCGAGATTCAAGTTCGTTTTGAATTAGGTGACCAAAAAATCATTTCATTCGCCACCAAAGCAGAAGGTTCAAGTAATGCAAAACGCTATTACTTCGAAGCAGATTGGCAAGCTCAAGGTGGTGCAAAAGTTAAATATGGAGGAGGAACCTATAGAGTTGATTTGTTGCGTGGAAGTCCCCGTACAGCTCACTTACTAGTAGTTAAAAAACGCCTAGAGAAATCACGTCGTAAAGAGCGCGTGGTGAAAGGAATGAAAGTTTAAGAACCTCTTATTTTTATGGAAATTGCAACTCAACGCTACATCGAATTTAACCGTGAAGGATTTGATGATGCTGAACTAATAACGATTTACAAAAAGCTCCTTAAACCGCGCTTAATTGAAGAAAAAATGCTCATTTTACTCCGTCAAGGGAAAATCACCAAATGGTTTTCTGGATGGGGACAAGAAGGAATTTCAGTTGGTTGCGCTTATGCAATGGATTCTGATGAGTACATTTTGCCAATGCACCGAAATTTAGGAGTTTTTACCTCGCGTGACATTCCTTTAAACCGTTTATTCGCGCAATTTCAAGGAAAACTTTCTGGCTTTACTAAAGGACGCGATCGCTCATTTCATTTTGGTACTCAGGAACACAAAATTGTCGGTATGATTTCGCATTTAGGTCCTCAATTAGGGATTGCCGACGGTATCGCTCTTGCAAACAAATTGCGCAAGAATCCTAAGTCAACCATTGTTTTCACAGGAGATGGTGGTGCTTCGGAAGGTGATTTTCACGAGTCGTTGAACGTAGCGGCTGTATGGGATCTACCAGTGATTTTCTGTGTGGAAAACAACCGTTGGGGCTTGTCAACTCCGTCGGACGAACAGTTTCGATGTAAACAATTCATCGACAAAGGAATTGGTTATGGAATGAAGGCTGTCCAAGTGGACGGAAACAACATTTTGGACGTTATTCGTTTGATTCGTTCGATAAATACAGAGATTCGTCACGAACCGAAACCGTATTTGGTGGAATTAATGACATTCAGAATGCGTGGTCACGAAGAATCATCCGGCACAAAATATTATCCTGAAGGATTACAAGACGAATGGGCGAAAAAAGATCCAGTTTCCAACTATGAATTGTTTTTGAAAGAACTCGGAATTTTATCGGAAGAACTGGAAAACGCCATCAAGTTAGAAATTAAAGAAGAAATTCAAAAAGGTTTTGAGACGGCACAAGCTGAAGCTGCAATTGAAGCCAATTTGGCTGTTGAATTAAATGACGTTTACGCGCCGTTTACTCAAATTCCTGTTTTGGCCAATGGTGAAAAATCTGAAAAGCGATTTATAGACGCTGTTCAAGATGCGATTACCCAATCCATGGAGCGTTATCCTGAATTGGTTTTGATGGGACAAGACATTGCGGAATACGGTGGCGCTTTCAAAGTAACAGAAGGCTTAGTCGATATTTTTGGAAAAGACCGCGTTCGAAACACTCCTTTGTGTGAATCAGCTATTGTCGGGACAGGGCTCGGTTTAAGCATTTCAGGAATGAAAGCGATGGTTGAAATGCAATTCGCTGATTTCGTGACGTGTGGATTCAATCAAATAATCAATAACCTTGCAAAAATTCATTGGCGTTGGGGGCAAAATGCAGATGTAGTTGTACGGATGCCAACAGGTGCAGGAACCGCAGCAGGTCCTTTTCACTCCCAAAGTAATGAAGCGTGGTTTGCACATACGCCGGGTTTAAAAGTGGTTTATCCTTCGTCTGTTTACGATGCAAAAGGTTTATTAAATGCCGCTTTTGAAGATCCAAATCCAGTCATTTTCTTTGAACACAAGTATTTGTATCGTAGTTTAAAAGAGGAAATCCCTACGGATTATTACACCGTCGAAATCGGTAAGGCAAGAACGGTAACCTCTGGAGATGAATTGACGATAATTACCTACGGATTAGGCGTTCATTGGGCGACAGAGGCTGTGGAAAAATTAGGAATCAATGCGGAAATTCTAGATTTAAGAACTTTACTTCCTTTGGACAACGAGGCCATTTTCGCTGCGGCTCGAAAAACGGGCAAAGTATTAGTTTTACACGAAGATTGCATGACTGGAGGAATTGGTGGCGAAATCGCTGCCTTAGTGACTGAAAATTGTTTTGAGTCCCTTGATGCACCAGTGATGCGTGTGGCTTCCATAGATACAGCAGTTCCTTTTTCAGTTCCGTTGGAAAAACAGTTTTTGGCTAATTTCCGCTTGGAGGAAGCCCTGACGAAATTATTGAAGTATTAATTTTTTTCAAATCCATAAATCTATCAATATGAAAAGTTTAACCAAAATTTTTGCTGTATTAACAATATTTGTTTTTGTAACTTCTTGTTCATCAGTTTCTAAAACTTTACGTGAACCAAATGTGCGTGTTGAATTAGAAAGAAACGACTTCGAATTATCACCACAAGTAAGTGCAGAAGCCTCAACCACTCGAATTTTGTCAATTGATTGGAATCGTCTTTTCAAAAAAGAACAAGCTAGTGTTGAAGGCTGGAGTTCATCGTTCATTAATACGGCGAATATTCCAGTAATTGGTTCTCCGATTCCAGGTTTAGACCGCACACAGAATTATGCACTTTATAATTTGATGGTTGCAAATCCAGGTTACGACGTTGTTTTTTACCCGCAATACGAAACACGCGTTTCAAAACCGTTTTTGGGAATTGGATTTATTTATTCAAAAACTGAGGTGAAAGCTACGGCTCGTCTTGGTAAAATGAAATAAAATCAAAAATTTATGTTGAACGGAAAAAAAATTTGCATTGTACTTCCTGCTTACAACGCTGCGGAGACCTTGGAAAAAACCTACCGTGAAATCCCGTTCGACATTGTGGACGATGTGGTTCTCGTGGATGATGCCTCAAGGGACAACACTTCAGAATTGGGTCGCCAATTAGGAATTAATTATATAATTCGTCACGAAAAAAATAGGGGCTACGGTGGGAACCAAAAATCGTGTTACTCCAAAGCTTTATCACTAGGAGCCGACATAATCATCATGTTACATCCTGATTATCAATATACACCAAAATTGATTCATGCGATTGCGGGTATCATTGCCTACGATGTTTATCCTGTCGTGTTAGGTTCACGCATTCTTGGTAAAGGTGCCTTAAAAGGAGGGATGCCGATGTATAAATACATTGCTAATCGCTTTTTGACCTTGTCACAGAACATTCTGATGTCTCAAAAATTATCGGAATATCACTCAGGATACCGTGCATTCTCAAAGGAAATTTTCCCAAAAATCAATATTGAAGCGAACTCGGACGATTTTGTTTTTGATAATGAAATGCTTGGACAAATTTTCTACGCAGGTTTTGAGATTGGTGAAGTAACGTGTCCAACCAAATATTTCGAAGAGGCGTCGTCGATAAATTTTTCTCGCTCAGTCAAATATGGATTGGGCGTTTTAGGTGTCTCTGTAAAATACCGTTTAGCGAAATGGGGACTTTACACGGACAAAATTTTTAAATAAACTACAAATAAATTATATGGGACTTTTAGATAATAAAGTGGTACTTATAACAGGTGCATCAAGAGGAATCGGAAAGGCGATTGCGGAAGAATGTGTACGTCAAGGTGCGACGGTTGCATTTACCTACCTTTCTTCTGAAGAAAAAGCGCGTGCTTTGGAAGTTGAATTGACTGCAAATGGCGGGACAGCCGTTGGTTTCCGTTCGGATGCCTCTAAATTCGATGAAGCACAGCAATTGGTGGATGCCGTCGTTGAAAAATTTGGCACGATAGACGTTTTAGTAAATAACGCTGGAATTACGCGTGATAATTTGTTGATGCGTATGTCAGAAGAACAATGGGACGAAGTTATCAATACGAATTTAAAATCAGCTTTTAATTTGACGAAAGCGGTTCAACGTCCGATGTTAAAGGCACGTAAAGGTTCGATAATCAACATGTCATCTGTGGTTGGCGTAAAAGGAAACGCTGGTCAATCGAATTACGCAGCTTCAAAAGCAGGATTAATTGGTTTTACGAAATCAATTGCCGCGGAGTTAGGTTCACGAAATATTCGTTGTAATGCCATTGCTCCAGGTTTTATTGAAACGGAAATGACAGAGGTTTTGGATCAAAAATTGGTGGAAGAATGGCGCAATGGGATTCCTTTAAAACGAGGAGGTCAACCGATTGATATTGCCAACGCAACCGTATTTTTAGCTTCGGATATGTCAGCGTATGTCACAGGACAGACCTTACATGTTTGTGGTGGAATGTTAATGTAATTTTATGTATCATTTACCGATTCGTCCACGAAGAAACCGTAAGTCTTCGGCAATTCGTGCCATGGTGGAGGAAACCAAATTGGGGACCGAGCACTTGATTTATCCCATTTTCTTGAAAGATGGAAAAAATATAAAAGAGGAAGTTTCCTCGTTACCGAATAACTTTCGATGGTCTTTGGATAAATTACTTCCTGAGTTAGAGGAATGTATGAAATTAGGGATAATGACCTACGATATGTTTCCTGCAGTCGATGAAAATCTAAAAGACAAGATTGCTTCATACAGCTATGCCGACGACAATTTTTACCTCAACGCAATTCGCACGATTAAAGAAACGTTTCCAGAAATAGTATTAATGAGCGACGTTGCAATGGATCCGTATTCATCTGATGGACACGATGGTTATGTCGAAAATGGCGCAATAATCAACGACGTGACTTTACCAATTTTGTCGCGAATGTCAGTGGCTCAAGCCCAAGCAGGAATTGACATTATTGGCCCTTCAGACATGATGGACGGTCGGGTAGGAGTGATTCGTTCGGCTTTGGATGAAGCTGGATTTACGGATGTCAGTATCATGTCCTACACCGCGAAATATGCTTCTGCTTTTTACGGCCCTTTCCGAGATGCTTTAAATTCTGCACCAAAATCCGGCGACAAGAAAACCTATCAAATGAATCCTGCTAATCGTAGAGAAGCCCTCTTAGAAGCAGAATTAGACGTTGCGGAAGGAGCGGATATGATCATGGTAAAACCTGCGTTGTGTTACCTTGACGTGATTCGCGATTTAAAAGATAATTTCCTTGTTCCAGTAACAGCTTACAACGTAAGTGGCGAATGTGCTATGGTTTACGCCGCTTCAAAAAATGGATGGTTGGATTACAACCGAGCAGTTCATGAAATGCTGATCAGTATTCGACGTGCTGGCGCTGACGGAATTTTAACCTATTTCGCCAAAGATTTCGCTCAAATGTTACATCATTAATTCACACAAATGAACTACCTAATTGATAACCAAACTATTTCATTAGAAGATATTCAAAAAATTCTTTCCGAAAAAACGCAATTGATTTTAGGCGAAAATGCCAAACAAGCGATTTTGAAATGTCGGGATTACCTCGATAAAAAAATGGAAGGTGCGGATAAATTGATTTATGGTATCAACACGGGATTTGGTTCATTGTGCAATACTGCTATTTCGAACGATCAATTAGAACAACTTCAACGGAATTTAGTCCTTTCTCATGCCTGTGGTATGGGGGAGGAAGTGCCGAAAGTAATTGTTCGTTTAATGTTGCTTCTAAAAATTTTAGGGATTTCAAAAGGTCACTCAGGTGTGCAGTTAGCAACAGTTGAACGCTTGATTTATTTTTTTAATAGCGAGATTTATCCAATTGTTTATCAGCAAGGTAGCTTGGGAGCATCTGGAGATTTATCGCCTTTAGCGCATTTATGTTTACCGCTTTTAGGGGAAGGTGAAGTAGAATTTAAAGGCGAACGATTTTCTGGAAGTGAATTAGAGAATCGCTTCAATATTTCACCAATAAAATTACAATCTAAAGAAGGACTAGCGTTGTTAAATGGAACGCAGTTTATGAGTGCTTATTTAACATTCGCCGTTCTTAAATCGGAGCAACTTTGGCACAATTGGAACCGCATTGCAGCACTTTCCTTGGAAGCTTATGATGGACGAGTAGAACCTTTTAACGATAATGTTCATTTGATTCGCGCGCATGAAGGACAATTAATAACAGCACGTTCGGTAAGAAGTTATTTAGAAGGAAGTGAGATTGCAGAGCGCTCCAAGGCACATGTGCAAGATCCGTACTCGTTTCGTTGTATTCCCCAGGTTCATGGCGCTACTTTTGACACCTTGACTTATGCTAAAACTGTATTGACTAATGAAATCAATGCGGTAACGGACAATCCAACGATTTTTCCAGATGAGGATGAAATTGTTTCTGCTGGAAATTTCCACGGTCAACCTTTAGCCTTGATATTGGATTTCTTGGCGATTGCTATGGCAGAAATGGGAAGTATCAGTGAACGACGCGTTTACAAACTAATCTCAGGAACGCGCGAATTGCCTGCATTTTTAGTTTCCAATCCAGGGTTGAATAGCGGGTTGATGATTGCTCAATATACGTGTGCTTCCATCGTTTCGCAGAATAAACAATTGTGTACTCCAGCTTCAATAGATACGATTGACTCTAGTAATGGACAAGAAGACCACGTCAGTATGGGCGCTAATGCTGCGACAAAATTGTATCGAGTGTTAGATAATTGTACTTCGATTCAAGGAATAGAATTGTTGCATGCTGCGCAGGCGTTGGACTTTCGTCGACCTTTAAAAAGTAGTATGAATTTGGAAACCTTATATTCCGATTTCCGAAAAGTAGTACCTTTTATAGAAGATGATACATACACATCCATTTTAATGCGCAACGCGAGAGTATTCGTTGAGAAAATGAAAGTGAACTATTAGTTTTTCATCAAGTTTCAAGAAGGTTGCTTTTTTGAAACTTACATTTGGTTATTTCAAGTTAAAATGTTCTTCAGCTGCGTCAGCGATATAGTTTCCAATTGCTAATGAGGCTGTAGCTGCAGGAGAAGGAGCATTTAACACGTGAATAGAACGTCCGTGGTATTCAATGCGAAAATCGTCACGCGTGTCGCCATCTTTCGCCAATAATAATGCACGAACGCCAGATCTACCCTCGTGAATATCGTCCATTGATAGCGATGGAATCATGCGTTGTAAGGTCTTCAAAAATAATTTCTTAGAAAACGCACGTCGGTATTCATTGATACCAAAGGACATATTTCCTAAAAACAACCGCCAAGTACCGCTGTAAGTTAATGCGTCAACAGTATCGCGAAGTGAGAAGTCTGTTTTCCCGTATCCTTCACGTTTGAACGTAAACACCGCATTTGGACCACATTCAATGTCACCTGATGTCATGCGCGTAAAGTGTACTCCCAAAAATGGAAAATCAGGATTTGGCACAGGATAGATGAGGTTTTTTACTTTGTGTTTTGCTTGTTCTGTCAATTCGTAATAATCTCCTCGGAATCCGACAACTTTTTCTTTCAAGTTAACGCCATCTTTTTTTGCCATTCTATCTGCTTGTAATCCAGCACAGAAAACCAAATATTTCGCGGAGAAATTCCCTTTATTCGTAACGATTTTACTTTCATTTTCTCCTCGTACAATATCCGTAACTTCGTGTTGAAGAAACAATTTACTCTCCGGTTGTGTAGCAATTCCTAATTCCACCATTTTCGCAGTAGCGGCGCGGAAGTCAATAATTCCAGTTACAGGAACCCAAATCCCTCCGATACTTTCTACGAATGGTTCAATGTCTTTGACCTGTTCAGGTGTGATTTTCTCAATACCTTCAATTTTATTCGCTAATCCCGTTTGAAATACTTTATCTAGGTTTACCAACTCGGATTGTTCCGTTGCTACCACTACTTTCCCACAAACATCGTGAGGAATGTTGTACTCTTTTGCAAATGCTACTAATTCATGACGTCCTTCGATACAATTTTTTGCCTTGAGAGATCCTGGTTTGTAGTATAATCCTGAGTGGATAACGCCTGAATTGTGACCAGTTTGATGATCTGCAAGTAAATTTTCCTTTTCAAATAAGGCAATTTTTAAATTCGGGTTCTTTTTTTGAAGTTTATAAAACGTTGCTGCTCCAACAATTCCACCACCAATTACTGCAATATCATAGGTCATATTCGGTTTTTTTAGAGCTACAAAAATAATGACAAACAATTAACGGGTTATAAATCCCTTAAAAACAAGGTTGACGAAATTCAACTTTTTCTATTTTTACCAAAATTTTAAATAATCAGATGAACGTAAAAGGCATTATCGCTATTTCTGGACGTCCAGGCCTATTCAAGGTAGTTGCGCAAGGAAAAAACAGTGTGATCGTGGAATCCATGTTAGATGGGAAAAGAACTCCGGCTTATGCTTCCGAGAAAATTTCTACAGTAGAAGATATCAGTATTTTCACAGAAGAGGATGATGTGAAACTTGTGGAGGTTTTTGCTACGATGAAGGAAAAGTATGGGGAGAATCCAGCCATTTCTCATAAAAGTATGGTAGGGGATTTAGAAACCGAATTAAGCGAGTTTTTGCCAAATTATGACAAAGAACGCGTTTACCTCTCTGACATACGCAAAATTTTCCAATGGTATAATCTGTTGCATAAAGCTGGTTTGTTGGACGCGGAAGCTACAGTTGAAGAAGGTGAGGCATCGAATGTGACTATACCTTCAACGGAAACGGTTGCTGCAAAACCAGCCAAAGTTGAGAAACCAAAAGCAAGCGCTAAACCAGCATCTGCGAAAAAAGTGGTTGCTCCGAAAACAGGAAGTTCAAGAGGTAAATAATCGTATATCATGAATATTGAACGCGCTCCGAGAATTTTCTTGGCTGAAGATTTGTTGATTGAAAATTGGGCAGATATAGAAATGTATTTTTCTCATTTAGAGAATATTAATTTAGATTCTGCAGAAAATCTAGTGGACTTTCTTAGAAAGAAAAGTGAATTGGATGCCGTTCTCGAAGAAGATCAAGCGTGGCGATATATTCACATGTCTATTTCAACCAACGACGAAGAAAAAAGAAAGCGTTACACCCATTTCGTTCAAAATATTCAACCAGAAATCACGCTAGCGGAAGATCGTTTGGTGAATAAATTGTTGTCTTGTGAACACTTGGAAACGTTGAAAGAAAATGAGGCTTATCGCATTTATTTACGTAGCGTAGAAGTTCAACAACAATTGTTTCGTGAAGAAAATGTGGCATTGGAAGCCTATTTAGGTGAAACAGCCCAACAATACGGTGCCATTTCCGGTGCTCAAACAATTGAACACGAAGGTAAAGTGTTGACCTTGCAACAAGCATCGCAATTATTGAAAGTGCAAGACGAAACTGTTCGAAAAACTGTTTTTGAAAAAATCGCGAATCGACGCCGTGAGGACATTGATAAGCTCAATGCATTGTACAGCGACTTGTTGCAGAAAAGACATCAGATTGCAATTAACGCTGGTCTAGAAAATTACAGAGATTATAAATTTTTGTCTTTAAATCGTTTCGATTATACCAAGGAAGATTGTTTCAATTTCCACGAAGCGATTGCAGAATTGGTGGTTCCTTTGGTTAAAAAAATCCAAGCGAAGAAGTTGGAGAAAATGGGGAAAACGAAGTTCAAACCTTGGGATTTGGAAGTCGATCCAGAAGGAAAACCGGCTTTGTCTCCTTTCAAAAGCGGAAAAGAAATGTTGGACGGTACAATCCGAGTGTTTTCTAAAATTGATTCGTATTTCGCCGATTGTCTTTCCACAATGGAAGCAATGGGACACTTGGATTTGGAATCGAAAACCGGAAAAGCTCCAGGTGGTTACAACTATCCTTTATATGAAATTGGAGTGCCGTTTATTTTTATGAACGCAGTTGGTGCGCAACGTGATTTGGTAACCATGGTGCACGAAGGTGGTCATGCGATTCATTCGTTTTTAACGCGTGATTTAACACTCACTGGCTTTAAAAATGTACCTTCCGAAGTTGCGGAATTAGCATCCATGTCGATGGAATTGTTGTCGATGAAATTTTGGGATGATTTTTATATCAATCGAGACGATTTCAAACGTGCGCAATTAGAACATTTGCAAGATATTTTAAAAGTTTTACCTTGGATTGCCCAAATTGATGCCTTCCAACATTGGATATATGAAAACCCAACGCATTCCGCGGAGGAAAGAGTTGCTTTTTGGATGAAATTGAACCAGCGTTTTGGAACGGGTCTCACCGATTGGACGGGCTTTGAAGATATGATTGCACATTCTTGGCAAAGACAGTTGCATTTATTTGAATTACCATTTTATTACATTGAATACGGAATTGCCCAATTGGGAGCACTTGGCGTTTGGATGAACAGCAAGCAAGATTACGAAAAGGCAGTTAGCGATTACAAAGCTGCGTTATCCTTAGGTTACACAGTTTCGATGCCTAAAATTTACGCAACTGCAAATGTGAAATTTGACTTTTCGTTGTCTCATTTACAAGAACTTGTAGGATTCATCGAAAAAGAAATTGAAAAATTAGAATTAACGAATTAATAAAACGCTATATTTGCACCCGCAAAAAGGAGATTTTTTCTTTTTTTATGGCGAGATAGCTCATCCGCCACGGCGGAGGTTAGAGCGTAGGATATAAAATAAATATGGCGAGATAGCTCAGTTGGTTAGAGCGTAGGATTCATAACCCTAAGGTCCCGAGTTCAACTCTCGGTCTCGCTACAGAAGCCAGTCGGAAGACTGGCTTTTTTTATGTCTTGTTGTAAAATACATCCAAGGAAATAAGATTTTTATTTAATAATATTTAGTTTATCATCTATTTAAATTTAGTCATAATCTAATTCTCCATTCGTGGAGCTGTTGACTCCTTTACTGCGGTGAATAGTGTCAAACTCCGTCTGAGGTTTCCAGTATTTATTAGGTGACCATTTTCAACCCTTAACTTTTCACTTTCAACCCTTAACTTTTCTCCCGATAATTATTGGAACTACATTCCGCCATGCAGCATTCCGCCACGCCGGGCTGAACGCTACACCCATTCTCCACTTTTCACTCTCCACTTTTCACTCTCCACTTTTCACTCTTCTCCCGATAGCTATCGGGACTCCACTCTCCACTTTTCACTCTTCTCCCGATAGCTATCGGGACTCCACTTTTCACTCCCTTTCCCCTTCATTAACATCATTTAACAGCCAATTCCTATCTTCGTCCTCCTTTCTTAAACAACTTTGCCAACCTTGTGCTTAAAATTATGATAGAGAACAATCCAAATTGGGTAAACCCCGCTGATCATATCCGTCAGTTGAGTGATGAAATTAAAGTAGAACTACTTGGTATTCAGTCCTTAAAGAAAGAAGTTTCAAAAGTTATCATCGGTCAAGAAAAGATGCTTGACTCCCTTCTGATCGCCCTTCTTTCCAACGGACATATCCTCCTTGAAGGGGTTCCTGGCCTTGCAAAAACCTTGGCGATTAAAACGCTTTCCGAGGCAATAAATGGAACTTTTAGCCGCATTCAGTTTACGCCTGATTTACTTCCTGCTGATTTGACGGGAACAATGGTTTACCACCAACATTCTGGTTCTTTCTCCGTCAAAAAAGGTCCTGTTTTTGCCTCGTTTGTATTGGCAGACGAAATCAACCGTGCTCCTGCGAAAGTGCAGAGTGCGCTGTTAGAAGCCATGCAAGAGCGCCAAGTGACTATCGCTGAACAAACTTTTGCCTTGCCTGAACCGTTTCTTGTTTTAGCGACACAAAACCCTATCGAGCAAGAAGGAACATACAATCTACCTGAAGCACAAGTTGACCGTTTTATGCTGAAAGTCAATTTGGGCTACCCAACTAAAGACGAAGAACGCATTATCATTCGCAATAATATTCGTGCGGAAGGAATGCCGAAACCGCAACAAGTGTTGGACATTGCTACGATTCTTCGCTTGCGTGATTTGGTGCGAAAAGTGTATTTAGACGAGAAAATAGAACAATATATTGTGGACATCATTTTCGCAACCCGTGATCCACAATTGGTGGGTCAAGGCGCACTTTCGAATTTGATTGCCTACGGTGCTTCACCACGAGGAGGGATTAATCTCGCTTTGGCGGCGAAATCCATGGCTTTTTTGAACGGTCGTGCTTTTGTGGTTCCTGACGATGTGCGTTCCGTGGCAGTTGATGTGTTACAACACCGCATTGGTGTTACCTACGAAGCGGAAGCGGAAAATTTAAAACCAAAAGATTTAATCGAGAAAATTGTTGCTCACGTTGAAGTGCCTTAAACCGTGAATACCTCGGAACTGATACGTACGATTCGTCAAATTGAAATTAAGACGAAAGGCCTGACGAAACATATTTTTTCAGGGCAATATAAGTCTGCGTTTCGCGGAAGGGGAATGGCTTTCAGTGAAGTTCGAGAATACCAGTCCGGCGATGAAATTCGAACGATTGATTGGAATGTGACGGCTCGTTATCAAACCCCATTCGTGAAAGTCTTTGAGGAAGAACGCGAATTGACCATTTTACTTTCCATCGATTTATCAGGTTCATTTGAAGTGGGTTTAAATGCCCAATCGAAAAAACAACGACTCATTGAAGTGGCAGCAACCTTGGCTTTTTCCGCCTTAAAAAACAACGATAAAGTAGGCGCAATTTTATTCACCGAATCCGTAGAATTATACATTCCACCGAAAAAAGGAAGAGAACACGTGTTGTTGATTCTTCGTCAATTACTCGAATTTAAACCGAAGAAAAAAGGAACGGAATTTAAAGAAATGTTTTCATTCATCCGAAATACTCAGAAAAAACGAACGGTTTCATTTCTTATTAGCGATTTTGAAACTGACTTCTCAAAGGAAGACTTTCAACGAACGGCAAAAACACATGATTTAATTGCCATAAAAATCGAAAATGAAGCCGATTTTTCTTTGCCTATATCGGGTTACATCCAGCTCTTCAACGCAGAAACTGGTGTTACTTCCTGGGTAAATGCGTCTTCCGAACATACCAATCGCTTGTTGAAAAAGGAATTTGAATTTCGTACCCTTAAATGGGAAGAAAACCTGCGAAATTGTGGTGTTGACGCTGTTAGAATTGCTTCCAATGGTGATTTTATTCCTGAATTAATTCAATTGTTTAAACGACGAAGATGAAGCAATTACTTTTCGTTTTTTTCTCAATTTTTGGAGTTGGTTGCGCACTAACCCAAACACCGTCCACCAGAATTACAAAAGACGAGGTATTGATTGGACAAACATTTGATTTGATTTATTCCATTGAATTTAAGGCGAATGAATCGTTTAGATTAGAAAAGTTAAGCGGTAAATTCCCCGCGAAATTGACACAACAAAACGCAACGTTGACGCAACCGTTTAAGGAAATGGAAATCGTCGCTTTTCACGATACCATTGTAAAAAAAGGAAATAAAAAAACGTGGGTTGGTGTTTACGAATTATGTCCTTGGGACAGCGGATTGGTAGTTTTAGACGGCATCACGGCGGAGTTGAACGGACAAAAAATCGTATTTCCATCGGCATATATTGAGTCACGTTTGGTTCCTCGTCAAAAAGGAAAAGACATCTATGACATTCGCGAAGGTTTTACGGATGTAGCCTTCCCAAAACCGTGGTGGTATTACTTCGGCGTTTATGTGGCTTGGTGGCTCCTTCCGCTGATCGGTTGGGTGTTGTACCGTTTTATAATCAAACGAAAAAAGAAGGAAGTTTTTGTAGAACCTGAATTGTCCTTGCGAGAAAAAACGCTGAAAGCAATCGACGCTTTAGAACAAGCCGAGTTGTGGAGAGCGGATCGAATGAAAGAACATTTCGTGGAGTTTTCCTACATTTTACGTTCCTACTTAACCCACCGTTATGAAGTGAATTTATTGGATAAAACCACGAATGAAACGCGTTTTTTATTAAAAGCAAAAGGATTAGATAAACCACTCATTGATACGATTTTAAAATTATTGAATCACTCCGACATGGTAAAATTTGCCGCTTCAAGTCCTCAAGAAGAAATTGTTGAAATGGCTTTTTATCAATTGCGTCAACTCATTCTAGAAACCAGTCCAATCGAATACGTGCATGCTCAATAGTTGGAACATTTACCCGCTGGAATACGAGTACCTTTTCATCGAGGCACTGTACGCGTTGCTATTGACGCCGCTAATTTATTGGTTATTGGCACGACGAGAAAAACAGCGTCGAGGTGATTGGAAATTTGGCGGAACCGAACAAACACAAGAAAAAATCGCAAGTAGGGGAGTGTACTTATTTCGTCAGATTTTATTGGGGCTAAAAACTGCTGTGTTCGTTTTACTAGTGTTTGCTTTGGCTAAACCGTTTCGTTGGAACGACAAAGATGCGATGCCGACGGATTATAAGTTCGGAATTGATTTATACCTAGCAATTGATGTTTCATTAAGTATGTACGCAACGGATTTTAGTCCGAACCGCTTGGAGGTGGCGAAAGAGGTAGCAAAAGATTTTATTGATGGACGAAAAGGAGATCGTATTGGAGTAGTGGCGTATGCTGGAGAAGCTTATACCGCCTGTCCTGCGACAATTGATTACGACGTAGTGAAGGAACAGATTGACGCTTTGGATGGTTATGATATAGAACCAGGAACAGCAATCGGAACGGGTTTGGGAACAGCGGTTGTTCACTTGAAAAGTGATAGTTTAAAGTCGAAAGTGGTGATACTCTTAACCGATGGAAGTAACAACGCAGGCGATATTTCTCCGATTCAAGCCGCTGAATTAGCAAAGCAGAAAAATGTTTGTGTTTACACCATCGGGGTTGGAACTAATGGATTAGCACCGACGCCTATAGTCACACCCATCGGGGTTCGTTACGAGAATTTACCAGTGGAAATTGACGAAATCACCTTACAGGAAATCGCCAACAAAACGGGAGGAAAATATTTCCGTGCCACCGACAAAGAAAGTTTAAAGAAAATTTATGAGGAAATAGAAAAAATGGAAAAACGCAAAATGGAAAACAAATTTGTAAGTGCGGATCCTCCCCCAACTCCAATGGCGTTCCTCAACTGGACCTTTGTTTTCCTACTCATAATTGCCATTACGGAAATCGGATTTTTTATTCAGAATGACTAAATTAAATTTCCCTCTCGACCGCGGCGTTTTGCGCTTGATACTGCTTGTAGAAGCCGTTAGTTGGTTGCTTTTTGCAATTTTGTACTATAGTATTTTGGGATTGGGTAGTTCTCCGATTTTTTTCGTTAAGCCGGAAAATTTTTATTTGCTTTCTCTACTTTTACCCCTAATTTATCTCTTCTTGTTTTCTGAAAATCGGCGAAAAGTACTTCAACAACATCTCACACTTTTTTCAAAAGATGCCGTTCCTGAGAAATCGGAATTTTGGATTGGTGTGCGTTATTTTTTATTTCGAAGTGCATTCGTGTGTTTGGTGCTCGCCATGACGCAACCGGTGTATGGAAAGAAAAAAGTGAAAGGGAGCACTAAAACGATGGAATTGGTCATTTGCTTGGATATTTCTAATTCCATGAATACCAAAGACATCGACGATACTCCACGCCTCGAAATTGCGAAGCGAGCGATGAACCAATTGGTCAATAAAATGAGTGGTGAAAAAATTGGACTGTGTGTTTTTGCGGGAGACGCTTTTGTTCAATTACCGCTTACCAACGACTACGGAGCGGTGAAATTATTTATCAATGAAATTAACACTTCGTATGTTTCGACACAAGGAACTAATATTCCAGCGGCATTAACGACGGCATTAGAAATGTTTACCGAACAAAAATTATCAAAAGCAATTTTGTTGATTACCGATGGTGAAAACCACGAATCTGAGGATGAATCAGTCTATAATGCGATTATCGATAAAAACATTCAAACTTGCGTTCTGGGTATCGGCACAAAAACAGGAGGCTACATTCCACGCAATCCCGATGATTTATCCGAAGGCTTTGTTACCGATAACGGTTCGAAGGTGGTTTCGGTCATGAATCCTGCATTTGTAGAGCGGATCGCAGATAAAACCAATGGCGTTTCATTAGTCACTTCCGAGCCGTATCCCGATGTCGATTTACTCTTAACAGAAATTAACCGCCTGAAACGAATGAAATCCCGAAATTTGAACTTTGAAATTATGTCGTCGCAATACCATATTCCACTTTTAGGCGCTTTTGTCAGTTGGCTTTTGTGGTTATTTTTGCCGATGCTAAAATGGAAAAAAACGAAATGAAAAACGCTTTGATTTTGCTTTTTTTAGGATGTCTTTCGACCTCGACTTTTGCACAGGCTTGGACAGACTCTCTGGTCGCTGCCCGAAAAGCATACAAAAACAAAGAATACCAAAAAGCAAACTCACTCTACAAATCCGCACAAAATAGCGCTCCAAAAGAGGTTGATTTAACGCAGGAAATAGCCCAGTCCGCCTATCGTTCTCAGAATTATCAAGAAGCCGACACCTATTACCAACAAGCAGCCGATCTTTCTAAAGATCCAAAAGAAAAAGCGAAACTGCAACACAATTCTGGTAACGCCCGTATGAAACAAAAGGATTACGAAGGAGCAATTTCTGCCTACAAGGAATCACTTCGCAACAATCCAAACGACGACGAAACCCGATACAACTTATCCGAAGCCATTCGTCAAAAAAAGGAACAAGAGAAAAAAGACCAACAAAATAATGATGACAACCAGTCAAACAACAACGATAAAAACGAAAAGAACGAAAATAAAAATTCGAGTGGGAACAAGAAAAACAACAATTCTTCCAATGGAAATAAGAACCAAAGTTCCTCACTTCCAAATCGGCAAGCGGACAAAATGCTCGATGATTTAGCTAAAAAAGAAGCCGAAACTCGAAAAAAAATGGGAAGCAATAAAGGTAAAAAATCAACAACATCCTCAGGAAAAAATTGGTAATGCGTTATTCTGTACTCTTTTTATTGACTTGTATTGCTGGCGGATTTTTGGCTCAAAAGCCGATTGTTCGTCTTGTTGTTGAACCTACACAAATTGAAAAAGGACAACCCATTCAAATTACTGTAAAAGCCAATGTTCAGGGTCAAATTAAAATTGATTACCCAAGCGCGTTCATTGAAGGCTATTCCATGGCGAATGGGATGGAACAAGAAACGGACTACAACACAGGAAAAATAATTACCTTATTCTACTACGCTGTTGATGGAACCTTTAAAAAAGAAGGAACTTTCACCATTGGACCTGCTTATATCAATTCCGGTGGAAAAGTCTATAAATCCAATTCCGTTTCTGTAACCGTTAAGAGAGAAATTGCTGACGTTTCATCTGGTGAGGTTACAGCTAAACAATTACGTCAATTAGCATTCGGTGTAATTGAAAAAAGTAAAACCAAAATCTACGAAGGCGAACCGATTCTTTTAAATGCTAAAATTTACTCCCGTTTCTATCCTTCCTCTTTTGACGATTACCAATCGTATTCTCCAGACGGAACTTTAGAGAAACACAACCTTTCTCCAGGTGGGAAAATTGCGGCGGAAGAAACGCGTATCAAAGGAATTGCCTTTTACACCTTTGAGTATGATAGAAATTTGATTTTTCCGACAAATACTGGAAAATTGCGCATTGATCCATTTAAATTGATTCTCCGTCGTGATTTTGATGGTTTACCAATTGTTTCAACGGCGTGTGAAGTTGAAGTGATGCCCTTGCCGGGGAAAGCGCCAAAATCCTTTATTGGAATGGTTGGAAAACTGGAAATGAAACAAGAATTCGATAAGAATGAAGTTAAAAAAGGAGATGTAGTTCATTGCTTGATTACGCTTTCTGGAACGGGCAACTTACAAAATATCGTGGCTCCAAAATTGAATTTACCCGCTGGAATGACCATATATGGTGATCCAAAAGTAAGCGAGGATTTCACTTATTCTGCTTCAGGAGCTGAAGGTAAAGTTACTTTTGATTTTTCCATTAAAGTAAATACCTCTGGAACAATTCATTTTCCAGCCACAGAAGTGAGTTATTTTGACCCCAAAACTGCAAAGTACGTCAAATTGACAGCTGAAAATCAAGTGTTTGATGGCGAAGAAATTCAAGCAAAAAGTAATACAAGTGGAACCACCGTTACCCGTGAAGCGAATCCGAATCAAAAAGAGACTTCGGAGTCCGTTTGGAAATCGCCTGTGCTTTGGGTGAGTTTAGGATCCGTGTTGGTACTTGCTTTAGGCGTCGGATTTTTTGCACGTCCTAGAGGGGTACAACCACGTGCTCCATTAGCCAAGAATTCACCGATTCTAGCTGAAAGAAAAGAGCAAGCGGAGAAATTTACTTATTCGGAAACTGAAAGAAAAGCCGATATTTCTTCAATAGAAATTCTTTTATCGCAAAACGACCAACATGGCGCCGCAACACTTTTGGAACAGGTAATTGCTAAAACTTGTGCGAGTGAATTGGGTTGTTGTCCTAACGATTTTTCTGTTCAAAAACTAGTTGAAAAATACAGCGAACGTTATCCAAATGAATTAAGAACAGAACAACTGAAAACAATGTTGGCGCAATGCCAAGAAGTGCGATATGGTTTGGGTGGTGGATTGAATGGAATTCAAAAATTTACACTGTAATTCTTAATGAGTTTAAATCAGTGCTATTGAACCACGAGAATTAATATTATATTTGCGCCCTTAAAACTACACCTAACTTAATATGAAGAAAGCACTTATCACTGGTATTACAGGGCAAGATGGCGCTTACCTAGCTGAATTACTTCTTTCAAAGGGATATGAAGTACATGGACTCAAAAGAAGAAGCTCCTTATTCAATACGGGAAGAATTGATCATTTAATTCACGATTTTCACCTCAATAAAAATAATTTCCATTTACATTATGGGGATTTAACCGATGCAACCAATTTAATAAGAATTGTACAAGAGGTTCAACCCGACGAAATTTACAATTTGGCTGCGCAGTCTCACGTGAAAGTATCGTTTGAAACGCCTGAATATACTGCAAATTCTGACGGTTTGGGTACTTTAAGACTTTTAGAAGCTGTTCGAATTTTAGGACTTACAGAAAAAACTAGAATTTATCAAGCATCTACCTCCGAACTTTACGGAAAAGTACACGAAACTCCGCAAAAAGAAACTACACCTTTTTATCCAAGAAGTCCTTACGGGGTGGCTAAATTGTACGGATTTTGGATAACAAAAAACTACAGAGAGGCATATAACATGTATGCAGTGAACGGGATTTTGTTTAATCATGAAAGCCCGCTAAGAGGAGAGACGTTTGTTTCAAGGAAAATAACTCGCGCTGCAGCGGCCATTAAATTAGGAAAGCAAGAAAAGTTATTTTTAGGTAACCTAGATGCTAAAAGAGATTGGGGACATGCAAAAGATTATGTTGAAGGAATGTGGAGAATTTTGCAACACGATGTACCAGAAGATTTTGTACTTGCAACAGGTGAATTACATTCAGTAAGAGAATTTTGTGAAAAATCATTCGGACTTCTTGGTTATGAAATTTATTGGGAAGGTGAAGCTGAAAACGAAAAAGGAATTGATAGAATTACAGGTAAGACTTTAATTGAAGTTGATCCATATTATTACCGACCAACAGAGGTAGATTTACTTTTGGGAGATTCAACAAAGGCAAGAACGCTTTTAGGCTGGAAACCAAATTACACATTCGATATGTTGGTTGAGGAAATGATTGAATCAGACTTAAAAGTTATTGCCAATGAAAACAGATAAAATACTAGTCACTGGTGGTGGAGGTTTTTTAGGTCAAAAGGTTGTAGAAGAATTAAGAAAAAACTATCCAAACTCAGAAATAATTGTTCCTCGTTCGAAGGATTTGGATTTACGAGATAGGTTACAGGCATTAGCATATTTCAATGAACAAAAAGCTGATGTGGTCATTGGAATTGCTGCACGTTTAGGGGGAATTGGCGATAACCGCAAAAATCCAGCTCATTATTTCTACGATAACATGATGATTGGAATGAACACGGTTGATGGCGCTAGATTGTCTGGAGCATCTAAGCTAGTGTTGATTGGTACCGTTTGTAGTTACCCTAAAATCACTCCAGTACCTTTTAAAGAAGAAGATTTATGGAACGGTTATCCTGAAGCAACAAATGGTGCTTATGGTATTTCTAAAAAAGCCGTAGCGGAGTATTCATTAGCTGTTAATCAACAGTATGGACTACCTGTCGTAAACCTTTTAGTTACGAATTTGTATGGTCCTGGTGATGATTTTAGAGAAGAAACTTCACATGTAATACCAGCACTAATAAAGAAAATTCTAGATGCGAAAAGACGAGGAGAAAAGACGATAACTGCTTGGGGTGATGGTTCACCAACGCGTGATTTTTTCCACGTTCGGGATGCAGCAAAAGGGATCGTTCAATCCATTAATTCAACTGATATTTATCCAACGAACTTAGGGAGTGGAGTAGAAATTTCGATAAAAGATTTATATACCTTTTTGTGTAAGTTTTTAGAGTTTGATGGTGAAGTGTTCTGGGACACAAATTATCCAAATGGGCAACCTAAACGGTTGTTAGACATTTCTAAAGCTAAAAATGATTTTGGGTTTAATCCAGAAATTTCTTTTGAAGAAGGTATAAAAGAAACAATTGAATGGTATATTGAGAATGAAAATTATTTAAGCCAATTACCGCCGAAACATCAATAA
The DNA here is from genome assembly GCA_039795265.1 of Bacteroidota bacterium. Classification (GTDB taxonomy): domain Bacteria; phylum Bacteroidota; class Bacteroidia; order Flavobacteriales_D; family Crocinitomicaceae; genus UBA952. Next base: position 49,520 of record JBDKEM010000048.1, read on the forward strand.
AATGGATTTTTATACACGGAAATTCGCTTATGTTTGGTTAAGATTTTCAGAGTTTTCTGTTAATATGATTGTATTTTTTTACTCTCTTTTCTTTAAAAGGAAGAAAGTAAATGCAACAATAAAAATCGCGGCTTTTTGGTATTGTCCCCCGAATCAAATAGGTTCAAATTTAAGATTGGGCGCATGGAAAGGCCATTTTGAAAAGGATAATATAATTTTCGATAACTTTTACATCAATGATTTTGAAGAAAGTATTCGAAAAATTGAAAAAGGGAATTGGACGTCGAAGTATTTTTATTTTTCTAAAAGCTTATGGCGTCGTTTACCTCAAATCCTTAAGTTACACAATTATGATGTAGTATGGATCGATAGGTGTATAATACCTTATTTTCCTCGCAAAAATGCATATATAGAGTCAAGATTAAAAAAAGTAGTCAGAAAAGTTGTTGTTGATTCAACGGATGGAGGAGATTACCAGGATAATCCCCAATTAATGGAAGGTGTATTTAAAGCAGCTGATGAGTTGACAGTTGGTTATAAACACCTGAAAGAAGAATTTGGAAAAAGGTTTTCTGTAACTCAGGTATTTTGGACGATTTCAACAGAAAATTACATTAGAAAACAAAATTATGACTTCGATGGCACACCCATTATTGGTTGGATGGGAAGTCCAGCTAATTTTCAATTCGTAAAAGGTATAATACCAGTTCTAGTTGAAGTTGCAAAGAGAAGAAAATTCATTTTCAAATACATTTGTAGACAAAACTTTGATAATGAATTAACAGGTATTGAATCCCAGCATAAACAATTTGGGGATGATTATTATCAACAACTTGCTTCTTTTGACATTGGAATTTCACCTTTTTTGGTAGCAAATCTCAGAACGAAAGGGAAAATAGCCATGAAGCACCAAGAATTTTTGTTAATGGGTACTCCGCAAGTATGCTCTCCAGTTGCAATTTCTGAATTTGTGAAAGATGGAGAGGAAGTGCTCATTGCAGTAAATCAGGAGGATTGGGTGAATCATATCATTACGCTTATCGATAATATAGCGTGTAGAAAGAAATTAGGTGCGAATTCGAAGAGTCTATTTGACCATTATTACACGTATGAATCACAATATCCTAAACTTAAGGAAGTTCTTACATCTTTATCAGATAAGTGATACAACACTTCTTTTAGAAGCTGTAAAAACCACTAAAATAAAATTATAAAATCGAAAAATGAAATCAATTGCAGTATTATTAAACGGTCCAATTAAAAACGATTACCGTGTTATAAAAACAATTGAAACACTTTCTAAAAATTTTGAAATTCATTTATTTTATTTAGATGGGGAAACACAAGATGAAACTATTTTTCAAAATGTAAAGTTGTACAACCACAGATTAGATAATACACTGAAAAACAAATTTTTAAGCTTGACTTTCTTTTGTTATCAGTACAATTTTTTTATCAATTCTGTTCTTGAAAAAAAGATAAATTTTAGTTATATTTGGGCAAATGACCTGCCTACGCTCTACCCAGCTTATATTCTTGCTCGTAAATTGAACGCTAAATTGGTTTACGATTCACATGAAATATATATAGAAACCATTAATCAATTTTTTCCTAGATATAGTAGTTTCCCTAAAAGTATTATATTCAACACTTTAAAGGGCGTAATGCGAAGACATGGTCGAAAAGTTGAAAGTAAAATTGCTAGTAAAGTCAATGTGTTTTTTACTGTGAATAGTTCATTAGCAAACTATTTTGAGACGATATACAAGGTTAAAGACGTAAAGATCTTAATGAATTTACCAAAATTAAGTGTTAACGTAAAACCAGATGCGATTTTTTCATATCACAAGGCATTGAATATTTCTGAAAATAAAAAGATTGTTCTTTACCAGGGAGCCTTGAATGAAGGAAGAGGATTGAGAATTATGGTGGAAGCATGCACGAAAATTGACGACGGAATTGTATTAGTAATACTTGGAAATGGCACCTTAAAGAATACTTTGAAACAAATGGTACAAAATCTAGGGATTGAACAAAAGGTTAAGTTCTTGGATGCTGTTTCTTCAAAAGAATTACCGAGTTATACATTGGGAGCAGATTTCGGTATAAATCTGTTAGAGGACTATAATTTGAGTAAAAAATTCGCCTCCCCCAATAAGTTATTTGAGTATATACATGCTGGTATTCCTATAATTAGTTCATTTTCTCCCGAAAACGATTTGTTGTATAACCAATATTTTCTTGGTTTACAGTGTTATAATGATTCAAATGATGTCGCAAAAACAATTAACCAATGTTGTAAGTTTTCTAATGAAAAAATTACTGAAATTAAGGGTGTATTGAATGATGTTAAAATGAAGTATAATTGGGAAAACCAAGAATCAGTTATTTTAAAAAATCTTTAGTTTGAAAAAGGTATTAATTATTTCCTATTTTTTTCCACCCTCAAATTTTGTTGGCGCTGAACGGACATTTTCGTGGGCACAAAACCTCCATAAGAATAATATTTACCCTGTTATCGTGACCCGATGTTGGAATGATGGGCAAAAAGATATTGTTGATAAAGTTGAAGAAAACGTACATAAAATTGAAAAAAATGAATTTTATGAAGTACATTATTTACCTTACAATCAAAGTCTGCGCGATAAATTAAGTGATTACCCAAGTTTAAAAGTTTTCCAAAAAGCCCTTAGTCTCATTGAGTTGATTTTTTCAAATTTCGTACTCCGATTGATTCCTTACAACAACCTTTATTTTTATTCAAAAGAACTGTTAAGGCAGGACAAGGACATAAAGATTGTTATCGCAAGTGGTAGGCCTTTTCAATCTTTTTATTTTGGTTATTTATTGAAGAAACAATTTCCAATTAAGTGGATTCCAGACTATAGAGATGAATGGAATACTCATCAGAACAATGATTTTACAAAAAGTTTTATCCATAAATTTATTAGTAAACTTGAGGCGAAATCAGAATTGAAATGGACGTCAAATGCGGATGCATTCATAAGTGTTTCTGACTATTGGGTAAACCAAATAAGTAATTTCATAGATAAAGATGGAGTGGTAATCATGAATGGATATAATAAACTCAACCCTCTTAAAAATTCAAACCAAGAACCAAAGCTAAAGATTGTTTATGCTGGTACCCTTTATGAATCCCAAAAAATTGAATTATTTATTGATTCTTGTAAGTCAATCAGTAAGATGCCTGAATATACGGATGCAATTGAAGTAACATTTATTGGTATTGAATTACAAGCAGGTACACATTCCAAAATTTTGAAGTTAATATCAGGGTTTGAACATGTCTTTAGAGTTTTACCAAGGCTTCCGAAAAATGAACTTAATACGAATCTTGAAAACTCCGATGTGCTTTTGATGACTGGTTTTGAAAATGTAAAAGGATGGTATCCCGTAAAGTTATTTGAATATTTTGCCACAAATAAACCAATTCTACTCTTTCCATCTGACCGGGATGTAATTGAAAATTTTATAATCGATACCGGTTCAGGTTTTGTCGTCAATACTGTAGAAGAAGGTAAAGAACTTCTTGTCAATTGGATTCAAAATAAAAGAAATAATATTCCAATATCCTTAACAAGAAATGATGAAAAAAGAGAATTTTTCAGTAGATCTTACCAAAATAATTTGTTGGGTGAATTTTTAAATAAAATTTAGCTTTTTACTGTATGGGTGATCTTAAAAGCAAATCGATTAACACGGTGAGATGGAATTTGATTGCCAAATTTTCACAGTATTTTATAACCTTCTTTTTATCCATAATTCTTGCTAGATACATTTCTCCCGCCGAGTTTGGATTAACAGGAATGCTCTCTATTTTTATTTCAGTGTCAAATGTCTTGTTGAATGCAGGTTTGTCGTCAGCATTGATTAGAGATAAAAGTGCCTCTGAGGATGATTACTCAACCGTCTTTTATTTTAATATAGTTGTCAGTTTTTCACTCTATGGAATTCTTTTTGTCTGTGCCCCGTTAATTGCAGGGTTCTATAAAGAGCCTGAACTTATCCCGTTAACACGATTGATAACGCTAGTTTTTGTAATTAGTTCTTTTGGATTGATCCAGAACACGCAACTCGTTAAGGAATTGAATTTTAGAAAACAAACGATAATTAACCTTCTTGCATTATTGATTTCTATCATTGTTGGTATTGTGCTTGCCGTTACTAATTACGGAGTTTATGCAATCGTTTGGCAGACGTTGATTCAAGCTTTAATAGTAACAGTGTTATTGTGGACCACTTCTACCTGGAGACCGAGTGGGACTTTCAAAAAGAAATCATTTTTAAAGTTATGGAAGTTTGCATCTAACGTATTGTTTACCGGGATTTTTAATGCAGTTGCCAATAATTTAGATAATTTAATGATTGGAAAGGTATTTAATAAAACTACACTTGGCTTCTTTGTAAGAGCGAAAAGTACAAATGCTATTCCAGAGAACATTTTCACAAGCGTAATTGGTACTGCGGCTTTCTCAATACTTTCAAAACTCAATGATAATTTAGATGAATTTCGATTGAAACAATTCACTTTTTTTAAACTCATTTTTACTTTTGCTCTCCCACTAAGCATCATTTTTCATTTATTAAGTAGAGATTTGGTAATTGTTCTATATGGCCAAAAATGGGAAGCTTCAATCCCCCTCTTACAGATTTTATCATTTTCTTTATTACCGATGTTACTGTCCACATTGACAGGGCAGGTACTCATGTCATTAGGGGACTCAAGAAATTTTTTGTACTTAAGTGTCATTAAACGCTCGCTAAATTTTGCGCTGATTCCAATAGGAATCTTTTTGGGGTTGTATGCTTTCGTTATTTCCTACGCAGTAGCTCAATACATTGGATTTTTTATTGACTTAACGTTTGTGTCAAGAAAAATTAAAATGCCTATTAAAAGTTATTTAATTTACTCTATAAAACCAATTCTCATTTCTCTCTTTGTATTAGGATTAGGTTCATTTAGAGGTAATATTTTTGAATTTGGCCATCTTTTAAATATTGTTTTTCACGGTTTAATTTATGTATTGCTTTTTATGTTGGCTTACCGTTTGATTTTATCTGAAGAACTTAATAATTTCTTGTCAATTCTTCCATTCAAAAGAAAAAAATGATTGTTTATGCCCCTTCTTATGCCGGTCTTGTTGAGTCACTCAGAAATTATCGTTGGGATGAATTAGAGGTAATTACGAACAATGATAAAATAGAAGAGTTTTGTTTAAAAACAGCTATCAAATGTTCCAACCTGAAAATAACAAAAGCTACCAATAGAACCACTTTAAAAGAACAAATTAGCTTCGTTAAAAAACTCGCCTCAAATTATTCTGGAAAGCAATTCATGTTTTGTTACTATGGATTTGATTTATTGGGTTTGTTTTTTATGTATGAACTAAGGAAAAGAAATGAGGTGTTCTTTAAAAACAAAGATCATTTTTTTGAAGAAAAAGGGATATTATTTCTGCTAAGAAATACGAGATTATTAAAGGATTACCTTCTTTTACTTTTCATGTACTGGAAATTTTTTTCATACTTTCTAATAGGTGGAGACAGAGGTTTTTTTGGTTTACCCATTAAACGTTTGGAAAGAGATTTCAAACAATTACCTCCAATTCAAGGTGATAACTTCGAAAATAATCTCACCTATTTTTCAGACATTTATAATATTCCAAAAGACGCGGTTATTTTCATTGATCAAGGTAATTTAGCTTTTGAGGTTGGAGAAGAAGTCATTCAATACTTAAAATCAAATTTCGATACGAACAAAATTTTTATCAAAGAGCATCCCAATTTTAATCTCTCAAATTCAAATCTAAGTAATTATAAAATAATCCCTAGAGAAGTCCCTCTTGATTTGATAATCAACAAAAGTAATATTCTTATAGGGTTCTATTCAACTGTGTTGTTAGACGCAGATGTAAAATTGAAACTTAGTTTAATCGAATTGATTAAATGGAAAAGTAACGAGCAAAGATTAAAATATTTAAGTATTTTAAAACAAAATAAAAACATATATTTAATTTCTAAAGATGAAAAGAATACATAATTTAGATTACTTGAGAGGACTGGCTGCGTTTGGAATATTGATTTATCATTATTTATCGTGGACGGTGGGTGAATTCAACTCTGCATCAGTAATTGGTAGAATAGGGATATATGGAGTTTCTATTTTCTATATTCTAAGTGGGTTAACCTTATATTTAGTATACAATCAAAAACTCAATTTTAGTTTTGAAGAAGTTGTGAATTTCTTTAAAAAACGAGTTTTTAGAATTTTCCCTCTTATGTGGATGGTTGTTTTTGTTTCAATTTTAATTTCCCCAGATGCTCCAAATTTATATGATTTAGCTCTTAATTTATCAGGTTTGTTTGGGTTTATCAATTGGGATAAGTATTTCGCAGTCGGCTTATGGTCTATTGGTAACGAATTAGTCTTTTATTGCTTCTTTATTTTATTTCTATTCACTTTGAAGAAAAATCAAATTTTGTTTGTTATACTTTCCATAGCGGTATTTTGTGTTTTCATATATTTTACGTTTTCAGATGTTTATTCCTTTGATAATTCGTTATATACTTCTGAAAATTGGAAAGTTTATATTAATCCATTAAATCAATTATTTCTTTTTCTAAGTGGAATAATAATGGGATATTTATTCAAGGAAAGAAATGTGAAAAAAGAGGTAGTTTATACAATTCTCATTTTAGGAATAATTGGATTTATTTTTTATCCACAATCTGGTGACAGATTAAATATTGTAATTGGAATTCCAAGATTGGTATTTACTCTATCGTGCATTTTTATTTGTTTTGGATTCTATAAATTCAATCAGAATTTACCTAAATTAATTGATGTCAGTCTTGTTTTTTTAGGTGAAATCAGTTATAGCTTATATTTGATTCACCCAATTGTGTTTGGTAGAATGAGAATAGTAATAAATTATATTTCAGCACATTTTATAAAATTACATTTTTCGATAACAATAGCTCTTTCTATAATAGCATCGTTACTTGTAAGCTATTTAGTTTATACTTATTACGAAAAGTACTTTATAAGATTAGGCAACAAAAAATCACTTTGAATTTGAATGAATTTGTTTGTACATTTTTTCCAATAATTCATCCTGGGCTGAAAGAAAATCTATAAGGTTATCCAAATTCCACTTTTGTTCCATACTTTTTTCAAAAAGTTGTGAAACAATTGAAAAGTCTTCTTGTGTATCAACTGTTGTACGAATTGATTCATTGAGTTCTTTTTGCTCATCAATCCATTCTATTTTAAAACTTGACGGATTTGTATAAATGAAATTTGTAACATGTTCAAAATAAAACCCATCATTTGTCAATGATTTAACTCTTTTTAATGCTTCTAATGAAACAATTTCCGACCAAAAACCAAAGTGTGTTTTAATGCTTGGTGTGTTTTTGACGAGAAAAGAAATATAGTCTAATTCCTGATTTTCATTGAAAAAGTTCAATAAAAGCTGAATTCTTTCAACGTCAATAAATGGATTATCGGAGCAAATTCGAATTATATAAGTTAAATTAAATTTTTCAGCTGCATCAATAAAGCGTTGTAAAACGTCATTTTCACTTCCCCTAAAACAACTTACATCATTTTCAATTGCGATTTTTTCTATAATATCGTTTGAAGTTTTTGTTGATGTGGCTAATATGATTGGCAAATCGAAATTTGATTTTAATTTTTTTAAAAGTAGAGTAATTATTGAATCCTCCTGATAAAAAGGAAGTACAATTTTGTTTGGATATCTGGTAGATTCAGTTCTCGCTTGTATAATGAAACCAATCATTTGTATAAAGTCAAAAAGTCAAAATCATTGTCAAAATGATTCTTTATTATAATTTCAATAAACTCTCTAAAAGCACCTTCACCACCCTTTTTAGAGGTCACAATGGAGACTTCTTTTTTCATATAATCTTGTGCATTGTCAGGAGTACCAGAAATACCGACTTCTCTTAAAAGTTTTAAATCATTTAGGTCGTCACCAATAAATGCTACTTCTTTTAAGTCGATATTTAATTTTACACACAACTCTTTTGCAGTGGCTAATTTATCTCTAACACCTTGAAAAAGAAAGTCAATTTTTAGTTTTTCAGCTCTTCGCTTGACAATCTCTGTTTCTTCGCCTGTCATAATCGCTACCGGAATATTTAAATTCCTACAAAAAATTACTCCTGCGCTATCAGCGGTTATGAATTTTTTCCATTCATTTCCTGTTTGATCATAATACATCCCACCGTCTGTCCAAACTCCATCGATGTCGGTTATAACTAACTTTGGTAATTTCATAAAAAATAGCGCAATTTACTGTTCTAAAAAATTAGGATAAATAACTTCATCTTCATTTATGTCACAGTTCAAGGTTTTGCCAATCAACTCATTTTTTTGACTCCACTTAAAGCCATCGCCAGGAGAGAGTAGATGAAAATCACTTTCTGTAAGAATGTGACCTTTGGATAACTTTTTGTTGGTAGCGATAGATCTTTCTAATTTTTCCTTTGCAATGGCAACACTTGGATCAATAAAAATCTCTTCTTTCCCTAGGGACATTTCAAGCATACGAATATCTCTAACCATTCTATTTATTCCATCAGGACCCAAAGATCCAGCTTGGTCAGTACCTTTCATCCTCCTGTCGAGAGTAATATGTTTTTCAATGATTGTTGCGCCCATCGCTACAGCTGCTAATGGAGTTGCTATACCAATTGTATGGTCTGAGTAACCAATATTATACTGACCATACTCCTTTTGTAAATATTTGATTGTATTTAAGTTTGTATTTTGAGGTTCGGTAGGATATTGGGATACACAATGTAAAATCGATATGTTGCTATGGTATTTTGAAATTGTATTCAAGGCATCATCGAGTTCCTTTTTACCTGCCATTCCTGTCGATAAAATGATTGGAATTTTGGTCTCTGCCATTGCACTCAACAAAGGAAGATTAGTCAAATCTCGACTTGCTACTTTTAGATAGTCAGGTGTAAATAGTTTCAATAGGGAAAGACAACCTACCGCACAAAGCGTTTCAACAAAATCAAGGCCTTTATCCTTCGCATATTTATAACACTCAAAGTGCTGTTCATCGTTTAATTCAAGAAAAGCTCTATGTTCTCCATACGTTTTCCCAAAAGAATGTATGGTATCGTATGGTCGAGCCATTTGGGATGCCGATAACTCCTCGTTCAGGTCACGTTTTGTGAGTTTAACAGCATTCATTTGTTTTAACTCGAGCCCAAATAATTCTTCTTTTATTGGACGAGCGGCAGCATCAATTATTAATTTAGCTATGTCAACTGAACCATTGTGGTTTTGACCGATTTCGCCTATGATGTAAGTTTCTTGGTTTATCATTATTGATATTTTGAATTTGTAGATTAGATTTACACTTATTTTCGTCCCCAAAATTAGTAAATTATGTTTCATAAGTTTGTTCTTTTCATTTTCATATTTTGCTTCGTCAATTTTAGTTTTAGTCAGGTTACGACATCTGGGATGAAGCTTTGGTTAAAAGCTGACGATGGAGTACTCCAAAGTGGGGGCGTGGTGAGTCAATGGAACGATGCAAGTGGTAACGGTTTTAATTTGACTCAAAGTACAACTAGTGCGCGTCCTCAATTTGTTTCGAATACCCCAAATTTCAATAATAAACCAGTAGTCAGATTTGATGGTGTGGATGATTTCATGTCTGTAGATTTCCTTCAAAGTTTTTCTGCGCCGAATTCTTTTTTCATTGTCTATAATAACACCAGAACAGGAACAACAGCAGGCGGTATTTTTGATGGTTTGGTTGATGGGTCAAGGAACACATTTATGTACATTACACAGAGTAGTGTAGGAAGATTGTTAACCCAAACAGCAACAGGTTCGTTCATCCGATATAATAAAACTCAACCTTATGATTTTATTTTGAATTCGGTGTTCTTCAATGGAGCCTCTTCTTATATTGGTGAAAACGGAAATCAAATGGTACTTGCGAATCTTCCAAATCAACCGATTTCTGGATTCCAAATCGGGCGTAGAACAGGAGGTGGGACTAGTTTTCTACAGGGAAATATTGCCGAGGTCATATTCTATAATAGAGTGCTTACCGTTGCGGAACAACAACAAGTCGAAAAATACCTCATGGACAAATATGCTCCACCCGTTAATCTTGGTGCGGATATTAACAATGCCTATGGTTTTTGTGATTTGACATTAGCGCCAACTGGAGGGTTTT
>JBDKEM010000012.1:0-24140 GCA_039795265.1 Bacteroidota bacterium
TCCTTTCTTGTTGACCCACTAGGGCTTCCCGTCGAAAATGTCGGGATGAACTTCTCGCACTATGGGTACAAAAAAAAGGAACCCTCTCGGATTCCTTTCTTGTTGACCCACTAGGGCTCGAACCTAGACTCTTCTGAACCAAAATCAGACGTGTTGCCAGTTACACCATGGGTCACTATTGCTTTTTGCAAAAGCGAGTGCAAAATTACAAACAATTTTAAAAAAGCAAGCGAAATCAAAAAAAATTCAAATCAACAATCCGAAAAATTCAAAATACCTTGATTCTTTTCGAATAATTCGACGTTCCAAGTCAACGAATGGTAGGTAATTAAACGGTCTTATTACTTTTGTGTCAAATTCAAAATTTATGAGTGCTTACGATGTTATATTAATAGGGTCAGGGCCTGGCGGATATGTTTCTGCTATCCGATGTGCCCAATTAGGTTTTAAAACCGCAATTATTGAAAAATATAGTACACTTGGAGGTACTTGTTTAAACGTTGGGTGTATTCCTTCAAAAGCACTTTTAGATTCCTCTGAACACTTCCACAATGCAAAACACAATTTCGCGGAGCACGGAATCGAAGTGAAAGGATTAAAGGCAGACATCAAACAAATGATTCAACGTAAAAACGACGTTGTTAGCCAAACGTGTTCAGGTGTGAAATTTTTGATGGATAAAAATAAAATCGATGTTCACGTGGGTGTTGGTTCCTTTGTTGACAAAAACACTGTAAAAGTGACTGCTGCAGACGGAACGCAAACCACAATTTCAGGAAAAAATATCATCATTGCAACGGGCTCGAAACCAAATTATTTTCCAGGAATGGAACCTGATAAAAAGCGCATCATTACTTCTACGGAAGCCTTGAACATGACTGAAATTCCGAAGAAAATGATAGTAATCGGTGCGGGAGTAATCGGTCTTGAGTTAGGTTCTGTTTATGGTCGATTGGGTACAGCGGTCGAAGTTGTTGAATTTGCACCAACCATTCTTCCAACAATGGATGCGACTATCGGCAAGGAGATGGCTAAAATTTTGAAAAAGGAAGGGTTTAAATTCCACATGGAACACCGTGTTTTAAAAGTAGAAAACAAAGGTAAATCTGTGGTTTTAACAGCTACAAATAAGAAAGGCGAGGAGGTAACTTTAGAGGCAGATTATTGTTTAGTGGCTGTAGGCAGAAAAGCTTACACTGATGGATTGGCATTAGAAAATGCTGGTCTCAGTGCGAATAACCGCGGACAAGTGGAAGTGAACGACCACCTTCAAACGGCCGTTCCGAATATTTATGCAATTGGTGACGTAGTTCGAGGAGCAATGTTGGCGCATAAAGCAGAAGAAGAAGGTGTTTTTGTGGCAGAGTTGTTAGCGGGACAAAAACCACACATGAATTACAACCTTATTCCTGGAGTTGTTTACACCTGGCCAGAAGTAGCCGCTGTTGGAAAAACTGAAGAAGAGTTGAAAGCGGCAGGAGTGGAGTACAAAGTCGGTAATTTTCCAATCAAAGCTTTGGGCCGAGCGCGTGCAAGTATGGACACTGGAGGTTTTATCAAAATTTTGGCGGATAAAACAACAGACGAGGTATTGGGTGTTCACATGATTGCGGCTCGTGCAGCGGACTTAATTATGGAAGCTGTAACTGCTATGGAATACAGAGCATCAGCGGAAGATATGGCGCGTATTTGCCATCCACACCCAACGTATTCAGAAGGTGTAAAGGAAGCAGCTTTGGCAGCAACCGAGAATCGTGCGTTACATGTATAAATCGCATAGAATTTAAATGAAAACCGCCTCAAAAGGGCGGTTTTTTTATGGTTCAATTTTTGGTATAAATAATAATATGAAATTGAATATCCCTAATCCTTGCGATGCCAACTGGGAGTTGATGCAAATAAAAATGCATTCGCGTCATTGTTCACTTTGTCAAAAGGACGTGATGGATTTTACCAAAATGTCGCGAGCTGAAATAATGGTTTACTTGTTAAATCAACCAAAAGGTTCTGTTTGTGGACGCATGCGACCCGATCAATTTGACCTTTATGAGGAAGATTTGCCTGAATTATTGCAAGTAATTTCTCGTCCGGCTTACGCCAAAAATGCAATGATGATTTTAGCTTTGGTTTGTGCCAGTTTAAGTTCGTGTGAATCGACAACAACACCGAAGCAAAAGTCAAAAGGTTTTGAACAAGCGCAAAGTATTAGAAAAGTTGTGAAAAAAGAAAATCCCCAAACCGACACAAAAAAGGGTGGTAAAATAACAGCGATTATTCATGAAACTGAAGGATCATTTCTACAAGGAGATGTTATTCCAATTCCTTCTCCTCCAGTTGAAGGAATGGTAGTAATAGAGCCGGAAATCCCTCAAATTGACACTTCGGAGGAATCCAATTTGATTGTAGCAACCTTAGACAAAGAGGCTGAGTTTCCAGGAGGAATTAAAGAGCTTTTAAAGTTTATCAATACCAATTTGATGTATCCTCAAGACGCGTTGTTTAATAGCATCGAAGGAAGAGTATATTTGGAGTTTATTGTAGAAAAAGACGGTTCACTAAGTAATGTAAAAGTCAACAAGGGTGTGGCAGGTTATTCTTCTTTGGAAAAAGAAGCCGTAAGAGTTTTAGAAGCTATGCCTAAATGGAAACCTGCGGAATTTAACGACAACTTTGTTCGCTCAAAAATGCGAATCCCGGTTTTCTTTCGGTTGAATTAAAAACTAAAATTTATAGAGACATGATGTGTTCCAGAAGTTCTGCGGAGACTGACTTTCGGTATAACATCAAAATTCCGTTTTTTCAACATTAAAGTAATGTGCTAAATAAGATAAGGTTTTTTTATCCAGAGCACGTAAACTTGTGGCTATTGCTTTTAATTTTTCGGGAGGATAAACTTTTTGCAGTAGTAGCCAGTCGTGCATTAAGCCATATTCAACTACTTGATAAAAAATTTGTTCTTTGTTTTTCTCAAAATCCAACTTGCTTTTATACACCTCCCAAAATAAATGTGGAGAAAAGTCGAATAGTCAGACCGTTACAAAATCCCTTACTCATCGTTACTTCAAAAACAAAACTTCCTCATTAACCAATGTTAACTGCGGAGTTTGTTTTCGAAAAGCCTCGATTAATGAATTTTGAATCGATCTTTCAGATAACTATAGGTTTACTTTTTATTAAAGTGGAATGTTTCCGTGCTTTTTCTGAGGTAAAGTTTCTGCCTTTTTCTCCAACATTTTGAATCCCGCGATAACTTTTGCACGGGTTTCAGCCGGTAAAATCACATCATCAACGATTCCTCTTTCTGCCGCACGGTAAGGATTAGCAAACATTTCTGCATATTCCGCTTCTTTTTCCAACCATTTCGCTTGTGGATCTTCCGCACTTGCAATTTCGCGTTTGAAGATAATTTCCGCAGCACCTTTAGCGCCCATTACCGCAATTTCGGCTGTTGGCCATGCAAAATTTAAGTCGGCACCGATACTTTTGGAATTCATCACGTCGAATGCGCCACCGTAAGCTTTTCTCGTAATTACTGTAATTCTAGGAACAGTCGCCTCTGAAAAAGCGTACAACAATTTCGCGCCGTGCGTAATGATGCCGCGCCATTCTTGATCGGTACCCGGTAAAAATCCAGGAACGTCTTCAAACACCAAAAGTGGAATATTAAACGAATCACAAAAACGAACAAATCGCGCTCCTTTTCGCGAAGAATCTATATCTAAAACACCAGCCAAAGCTGCAGGTTGGTTGGCAACAATTCCGATTGAACGACCTTCAATGCGTGCAAATCCGACAACGATATTTTTTGCAAAATCCTCCTGTACTTCGCGGAACGAAGAATCATCTACCACACATTCTACCACTTTTCGAATGTCGTATGGTATGTTTACGTTTTCAGGAAGAATTTTTCCAATTTGATCCAATTTGGACGTGTTGAAATCAAATACGGTTGTTAATGGAGCTTGTTCGTAAGCGTTTTGGGGCAGGAAAGTCAATAAATCACGTACTTTTTTCAAAGCCTCAACATCATTTCCTGCGATAAAATGATTGACTCCTGATTTCTCTGCATGCGCCTTTGCTCCACCCAAATCTTCTGACGTTACTTCCTCGTGGGTAACGGTCTTCACCACATTTGGACCAGTTACGAACATGTATGAAGTCTCCTCTACCATGAAAATGAAGTCGGTTAAAGCGGGAGAGTAAACAGCTCCACCGGCACAAGGACCCATAATTACTGATATTTGCGGAATCACACCAGAAGCTCGTGTATTGCGGAAAAAAATATCGGCATAACCCGCTAAAGAAACAACACCTTCTTGAATTCGTGCACCACCTGAATCATTCAGTCCAATTACAGGAGCGCCATTTTTCATTGCTAAATCCATGATTCGGCAGATTTTAGCGGCGTGTGTTTCGGAAAGGGAACCTCCTAAAACCGTGAAGTCTTGAGAAAATACGTACACCAAACGACCATGAATTGTTCCAAAGCCAGTAATTACGCCATCACCAGGAAAATGTTGTTTATCCAATCCAAACGATGTAGCACGATGTTCAACAAAGGCACCGATTTCCTGAAAGGAATTTTCGTCAAGAAGAAAAGTTACTCGTTCGCGAGCACTTAATTTTCCCTGTTGGTGTTGTTTGTCAATACGTTGTTGACCACCTCCCAATTTTGCCGCCTCACGACGATTTATTAAGTCTTGATTTTTATCCATGTGAAAAATGTATAACTGCAAAAATAACAAGTACGTTGTAATGCATTCGTTTCGCAAAGCAAACTATTGTTTTTTTATAGAAAACTATATGGAAAGACCAAAAAAACATGAGGGTATTCTTTTAATAAAAAAAGAAAAAACCCTTGTTAATAATGTAAACAAGAGTTTATCAGGAAAACAATAAAGATTCTGACATGATTATAAAATACAAAAAGGATAAAACTTTGAAGCGTTTGAAACAGTTGATAACGAATTTAAATATGTTAAAAACCTAGTAAATAGTTGAATAACTCTACTTTTGTTATGTAAGTATTCAAAAAATACGAAGGAAATTAAGTGCTTGATGTGTCAAGTCAGAGTGTAGGTTGAAAGGCGGTGCCTCTACGGAGGGCCGCTTTTTTATTTAAAAAGGATCGCTTTATATAGTACCTAAGACATTGGAGCCTTCTATTTTTACTGACATATAAAAACCTAATCCTTTACCTGGAAAATTAAAATAGCGAATTTTTCCACCGATAAGGTAGGCTCTATCATGAATACCTTTTACACCGACACCTTTTTTGGAATTTGAACTCAAACCTTTTCCATTATCCTTTGCAATAATTATCAAATGTTCATCTTCAATTTTTAATCGGAATTGCATTCTCGACGCCCCAGAATGCTTCATTGCGTTTTGAGTAAGTTCTTGACAAATTCGGAAGAGGTGTTTTTTTGTACGAATATCCATGTCAAGCGGTTCTAAGATACAATTGTCCATGGAAATTTTCATCTCAGAATAGGTGTTTAAACGCAATAAATATTCTGTCAACGCCTCGTCAAAATGTTGTTCAGTAATAAATTGTGAGGTGGATTCAAAGGCAATTTTTCGAATTTCTTCTATGGCTTTGGTTAAACAATCTAGGGAATAATTCAAATGTTTATTGTCTTTAATTTCGGCATTTTCAATACCTAACTTAGCAGCAAAAAGTAATTGATTTACCCCATCATGTAAATCTTGATATAATTCTTCCTTGTTTTTTTCGCGGACCTCTTCTAAATCATCCGCTATGCGTTTTCTTAGATTGGATTCCCGAATAACTTCATTTTCTAAGTGTTTTTTTTCGGAAATGTCTTCCATGAACGACCAAACTTTACGTTGACCATCCGGAGTTTTTACCAATGTGCCCCGCATTTCAACAGGATAGACATCACCATCTTTATTTAACACCTTCTTTTGGTAGTTTTGGTAAATTCCAAACTGACTCAATTGACCAGAGGCATTTTTATCAGCATCCCAATACTCAAAGGGCGTAATATCTTCCATCGTTAGGTGTAAAAACTCTTGTTTCGTATAGCCACTTGGTGCTAATAGTTTTTTGTTAACATCTAAGAACGCACCTGTTTCATAGTCATTTAAGGCAATACCAATCGGTGAATTTTCAAACAAAGCCCGAAATAGGGACGCATTATATTCTAGGTGCTTTTCCAACCTTTTTTTGTCGGTAATGTCCATGTGAATACCAACACTTCCAACCAATTCCCCGTTGTCATTATAATTTGGAGCCCCACTTATCAACCACCAACGTTCTTCGCCTTTTTTATTTTTAACTTTAATTTCGTAGGAATCGGATTCACCTTTTTTTCTTTTTTCAATTTTTGATTTTGTGATAGGTATTTTTTCTTTTCCAAGGAATATTTCTGTGGCATTTTTATTCAGAATTTCTGATATCGAGTAACCACTCATATCAAGGAAACTTTGATTAGCAAAAACGATTTCATCATCATTGTTCACCTCTAAAATACCAAGATGCATATTGGCAATGATATTTCGATAACGTTCCTCCTTAACCGTCAATTGAATCATTCGTCTTTTACGATCAAATTGATTATAAAGTAGGTGAGCAAAAAAGAACAAAAGCTTCATTTCGTTGTCGTTTCTCTTATGCTCACGCAACACATAATCGAAGCCAATAAAACCCATCAGTTCATTTTGGTTGATGATAGGAATGGTGAATAGACTTTTTATTTCCTGTGTTTTAAAATGGTTTTTAAGTGCAGTATCCTCCAAAACTTCAATGGATTCAACAATATAGGGTTCATTGTTGATGTGTTTCTCGAATTGCTCTTTAAATGCCAAAATTGGTAGCTCAACTAAGTTTTGGATTTGAGGCGAAACACCATCACGACACCATTCGTGAGTATTGGTTATTGTTTTCTTTTTCAAATCCGCCATAAAAAGATAGGATCGATCGGCGTTAATAAACTGCCCCACCTCTTTTAAGGCTTCATTAATGACATTATCTAAAAAATTTAAATCACATTTTATGAAGGCAGAGGAAATATTCAAGAGCAAATTTTGAATACCTAATTCATATTTTATCGTTTGTTCTGCAATCATTTGTTGTGTGCAGTCAGTTGTAATTCCATGCGCACGAACAGCTACACCATTTTCGTAAATAATAGTGCCTCGGTTTTCAACCCATTTAATTTGACCTTGACCGTCGATGATTCGGTATTTCTGCTGGTAATGTCCATCCTTGTCCACTCGGTCAATAATTTTCTGTATCAAATGTTTGTCCTCAGGATGAATAACCCACGTCCAATGATAACTATCTTTCATGCAAGCTTCATGAGGTATTCCGTATAGCTTTTCAATAGATGGAGTAACAAAAATCATCGTTTTCTCTGGAAGTTTCACAGACCACACCACCTCGGTCATTTCCATCAAAATACTGTCTAATTGTTGTGAAGATTGAAATAAATCATCGTTCAGTTTTTGTATTTCAGTTACATCTTGTAAGATACCATAAAGCTTTACACAAACATTGTTTTCAAACTCAGATATTGCATTACAGCGCATCCATTTTATCTTACCAATAGGTGTTTGGCACTTGAGGAAGAAATCATGAACACCTGGTTTTTCCAGACTTTTATTAAAATAAAGTTTGATTTTATCTTTACTTTCTTTGTTATATAAATGAAGAAAATCGGCAGTTGATTTAAATTTATCGAATGGAACATCATGAATTTTCGCAAAGTTTTCTGTCCAAATAGCCTTTTGTTTTATGACATCAAATTCCCAACCACCTACCTTAGCAACTTTATTCGTCCTTTCTAAAAATTGTTTTGTTCTTTCGAGTTCATCTTCTGTCTTTTTTAAATGATGAATATTTGTTAAAACCCCTTGATATCCGCAAACAGTACCAGTTAGTGTTATTCTTAAGCGCACACTAACATTATACCATATCCATTGATCTTGAACATTTTTAACACGAATTTGAATGGATTCAGATTCTTTTCCAGAATAGGTGGCGTGGTTTAAGAAGTCCATCAAAAGAACGATGTCTTTGCGATGAACAAAATCGGTAATTTTCTTACCGATCACCTCTTCTGCGTTGTAGCCTAATTGTTTATCCCAGCGATCCGATAATTCTGAAATTATTCCTGAGTTATCGACTTTAAATATTATATCCGTTATGGATTGCAATATCTCTCTTTGATTTTTTTCGCTTTCAACTAGCGCCAAACGTTCTTTTACTTTTTGGTCAATATCCTGAAAAATACCATAAAGTTGAACACACTCATTATCAACAAAAAGAGGCTTTCCAACTGAATTGACCCATTTTTCATTTCCATTTTGGGTGATGATTAATAATTCAACGTTAAAGGCTTTGTCATTCGCAATAGCCTCATTAACAACCGCCGTTATTTTATCTCTATGTTCCCCTTCTTTGTAAAAATTAATGGCAGTTTCTAGAGTAGGTTCGTAATCAAATGGAACTTCATGAATACGTTTGGTTTGTGCGCTCCAAAAAACCTGATTTTGCTTTAAGTCTAAATACCAATAACCAATTTTAGCCGCTTCGTTGCACATCGCTAAAAGTTTTTCCGTCTGCTTGGTTTCTGAAATTTTAGAGTGAATACCAATTAAAAGTTTTCGGTTGTTTTCCTCGTCGTTTATTACCTTTCCAATGTTGTGAACCCAGTTATATCGACCATTTTTAGTTTTATAGCGAAGGACTTGCTCGAACGTTTTAGTTGGCTCATTAAGGTTTCGTAATACATTGTCTCTCGAAACTATTACATCGGAAGGCTCTATTAAATTGCGAATTTCAATTGCACTTTTAGGAAATTCTGATTCACTATAACCTAAGCTTCTCCAAAATTTATCGTTGATGTAAAAAACATTTTCGTCTTCAAGACAAAACGAATAGATGTTTTCAAAGGGTACGTCGTAAAGAAATTCTAAACCTGAAGTTTTCTCTGTCAACAGTTTAGATATAAATTTTTGTAGGTTTTTCATCGGATACTTTTGCTTCTAAACGGTAAATGCTTAGGCTAAATCTACTAATTTATTGCGAACTTTTTTTGGCAAGAAACTAGATTCAATTGTTTGAGTAACAAAATTGAATGGATTCAATTCCTCTTGTCTAACAAATTTTATACTCGAGTACTAATTTTTGATGCCATTCGCAATTTTTGAATTTGTAAATTTTGAACGATTTAAAACCATTTCCCGTGCAAGCACCTTATCTTTGCACCCTTAAATTTTTTAACTATGAACAGTTGGTTTACTGTTAAGGTGAAATACACCAAACAACTTGAAAACGGAACCTTCAAACGTGTTTCCGAACCATATCTACTTGCTGCTATGACATTTACAGATGCAGAAGCGCGAATTTATGAAGAACTTGGATCAACGATACGTGGTGAGTTTACCGTTACCGGAATTGCACGCACTGACATACACGATATTTTTCAATACGACGATGCGGACACATGGTTCAAAGCGAAAGTGACCTATGATAAAATCGACGATGAAGGTGATAAAAAGAAAGTGGTGGCTCAAAACTTTTTAGTTTCTGCGGCAAATGTGAAAGAAGCGTATGACCGCATTCAAGAGAGTCTTTCTACTTTAATGATAGATTTTCAAGTACCTTCAATTACTGTTTCGCCGATTGTTGAGATTTTTCCTTATCGTGAAGAAGATGTTGCTTCTCCTGCAAATTACGTTTCGGAAGTAGTCCATGAAACGCAAGCAAAAGGCGTCGTTTTTAGTGCCTCAGGTTCGGATTTAGACGATGAAGAAATAGACGACGAAGAATCGACTAGAGATGAGGTAGAAGAAGGAATTGAAGACACTTATTCCGACGACGAAGTATGAGCGAATGGTTGAAACGTCTGCGCGACGAACACAGTGATTTCGACAAGGGGAGTTTAGAACATTCTGCCGAAATCGCTCCTTTTCAGTTGTTTTCAACGTGGATGGATGAGGCAGTTGAAAATAACGAACTTGAACCGAATGCGTTCTCACTTTGCACCGTTGACGCAAAAACATTGCAGCCTGAAGCACGCATCTTATATTTGAAAGAATTATTAGACGAACGTTTCGTTTTTTATACGAATTATCTTAGCCAAAAAGGAAATCAATTATTTGAAAACCCGAAAGCTACAATGTTGTTTTTCTGGCCAGGCTTATCCCGTCAATTGCGCATCAATGGAACAGCGGAGAAAGTGAGTGAATCCGAAAGCGATTTGTACTTTGCTTCTCGCCCTCGCGAAAGTCAGTTAGGTGCTTGGGCTTCTCATCAAAGTGAAAAATTGGAAAGTCGTGAGGTCCTCATTGAACGTTTGGAAAAATTCGACGCACAATTTCCTGATTTGGTTCCACGTCCACCGCATTGGGGAGGATTTGCTTTGATTCCTACGCAATTTGAGTTTTGGCAAGGTCGTCCGTCTCGCTTACATGATCGTATCGTTTATGAACGTGAAGATTTGGGGTGGAACGTTTACCGCAAAAATCCATAATGAAGATTTATCAACCACAAATTCATCAATTATCCAACGGCATTCGGGTAGTTTATTTAAACATCCCAGGTCAGGTTGCGCATTTGGGTTATTTTTTCAATGCAGGTTCGCGCTACGAACCTCAAGACAAAATAGGCCTCGCACATTTTCTTGAACACGCGGTCTTTAAAGGTACTGTAAAACGTAAAGCGATTCATGTCTTATCGCGCATCGACGCTGTTGGAGGAGAGTTAAATGCATACACCGCTAAAGAAGAAATGTGTTTGCACGCCTCATTCACAAAGGACCATACCTTGCGAGCAATAGAATTGTTGTCCGATATCGTTAAAAATGCTACCTTTCCAGAAAAGGAGTTGTTGAAAGAAAAAGAAGTCGTCTTGGATGAAATCAATTCGTATTTAGATAATCCCTCAGAGAAAATTTTCGATGACTTTGAAGCCCTTTTTTTTCAGAACAATCCTTTAGGAAATAATATTCTTGGTACACCAGAAAGTGTTCAATCCATTACGTCCGATGATTTAAAATCCTACATCAATTCACATTTTACGGCAGAAAATCTGGTTATTTCTTTTGTTGGAAACATTCCTTATTCTCGAATCGAAAACTGGTTAGAAAATCATATAGGCGATTTAAGAAAGGGTGAAAAGCCTTCAATCATTGTACCATTTTCTGACTACCAACCTTTTCATACAATTCGAACAGAGGCAAACTATCAAGCACATGTTTTGATGGGAGGACCAGCACCAAGTTATCACAACGACGATCGGGTTGCGATGTCTTTACTGATGAACATACTTGGAGGTCCAGCGTTGAATTCGCGATTAAATATTTCTGTTCGTGAAAAATATGGTTTGGCGTATAACGTGGAAGCGAGTTATACCTCTTATGCCGATACAGGATTTTGGCAGATTTACTTGGGTTGTGAACCTTCCAACATTAATAAGGCGATGAGATTAATTCAAAAGGAACTCCACATGATGCAAGATCGTCCAATGACTGAGGTGCATTTAAAACGTGCCAAACAGCAACTTAAAGGACAAATGGCCTTGGGGATGGATTCGCATTCTGGATGGATGCAAGGACTCGGTAAAAGTCTTTTAGCTTTCAATCAAATTGACACAATTGAGGAAATACACCGAGAAATTGATTTGATTTCTGCGGATAAAATTCATGAACTCACTAACAAGTATTTAGCGGATTCCCTTCAAAGCACCTTAGTTTTTGATTGTGAATAGACGGAATTTCCCTTATAACTGTAATAGATTAAACAAACCAAGGACAAAAGCGTTTACTTTCAAAGCATGACACGAGTTCTTAAGATAAATTTAGTCCTAACCATTTTTTATGTTGTGGGATTCATTGGAATAACACAAACAGCATTTAAAGAAATTTTTTTATCCCTTACCTTTTTTACGCTTCTCTTATCATTTTTTGCACTTTGGTTAACGCGAAATAAGAAGAAAGAGGAATGGTACATGTTTGTGGCATTTGTATATGTGCTTGGTTTTTTTGTTGAATGGATAGGAGTGCATTTTGGTTTGCTTTTTGGCAATTATGGTTATGGTGATAATCTTGGCCCCAAAGTTTCAGGTATTCCTATTATCATCGGTGTGAATTGGCTAATAGTTTCTGTTACCGCCGCTTCAATTGCAAAAAAATGGCGTTGGGGCATTTGGCTTCGACCGTTTATAGGTGCTCTTTTAATGGTCGGGTTTGATTACATTTTAGAACCAGTCGCTATAAATTCCGATTTTTGGTCATGGGAAAACGGAGTGATACCTTTTTACAACTATGTTTGTTGGTTTGCAATTGGACTTTTGATTCAAGTGGTTTATCACTTCACAAACCTTAATGAATCGAACAAAGTCAATGATTATTTGTTGGTTTTAATGACAGTGTTTTTTGTTTCATTGAATTTGTTCTAAATGTATTGGTGGGGTCCTTTGGTTTTATTAGTTACTTTTTTTGTGATGGAATTCATGGCGTGGGCAACACACAAGTTTGTTATGCATGGTTTGATGTGGTATTTCCATAAAGATCACCATCAAATTGAGCCAGGTTTCTTTGAAAAGAATGATGTGTTTTTTCTAATTTATGCCATTCCTTCTTGGTTGTGCATCATGCTTGGAATGATGAATGGAAATTATATTTCCGTTTGGATAGGGTTCGGAATCGCTGCTTATGGATTCGCCTATTTTTTAATTCATGACGTGTTCATTCATCGTCGTTTTAAATGGTTGCGCGACATCGATCACCCTTACTTTTTAGCGATTAGAAAAGCTCACAAAGTACATCACAAACATACAGGCAAGGAGCACGGAGAATGTTTTGGAATGCTCATCGTTCCGCCGCGATACTACCGTGAAGCGAAACGCGTTTTTCAACAAAAAACCAAATAAAAATGTCGCTGTACTTAGCGGTTGTTTTAGCCGCCTTTGCGGGGCCTTTAGCGCTCAGTTTTGATAGAAAAGTACACTTTTACACCCACTGGAAAACTGTTTTTATTGCCATTTCTATCGTTGCAACAGGGTTTATAATTTGGGATGAATGGTTTACACAATTGAAAGTTTGGGGTTTTACACCTCGATATCTACTTGGTATATATTTAGGACATCTTCCTTTAGAAGAAATTCTCTTCTTTTTTATAGTTCCCTACAACTGTGTATTTATTCACGAAGTACAAAAAGCGTATTTTAAGAAAATCCCTATTGCTGAAAATGGTAAATTATTTGGTTTCGGCTTTGCTTTGATTTCAATGTTAGTGGCGTTTTTTTTCTTTGGAAGATTTTACACCACTGGTGCAGGATTCGTTGCGGTGATTTTAATCGCATTAGTCTTGGTGACAAAGCAAACTTGGTTCGGGCGTTTTTGGTTAACTTATCTTATTGCGGTCATTCCATTTTTAATCGTCAATGGTATTTTAACAGGTATGTTCACCGAAAAACCAATTGTTTGGTATAATTCAGAACATATCATTGGCTGGCGTATCGTTACCATTCCGGTGGAAGACTTGATCTACAACTTCGATATGTTGTTGCCAATTATTTGGATTCATGAAAGTTTGAAAAGAAATTAGGCTTACTTTTTTACTTGTTCATCCATGTATTTGGCGACAAGTTGTTCATGTTCGTGTGGGCTTTTGGATAAATTTTCTGCGATTCGTTGTTGCTCTTCAATGGACTTGTTCTGGCTCAATTTTTTCTTTCCTTCGATTTTGTCAATTAGGATTTCAAAGGCAACAATTTCTTCAAAAAGCGCAGATTTATAATCTGCAGGAAGAGTTTTCCATTGCGACATAAATTCAGACTCGAAAGCGGTAATTGTTTTTTCCATTAATTGCTCAAGGTCGTAACTACTTTCTATCAAACGTGCTTTTCCATAAACATGAACAGCTATGTAATTCCATGTCGGAACGTTGATTGGTGAAGTGTAATTTTTGGGAGAAATGTAGGCGTGAGGAGCGCTAAAAATCAAGAACACACCATTTTTCAATTGTTCAACCTGTGGATTCGCTTTGGCAATGTGAGTATGAAGCGAAATAGTAGCTCCATTTTCTGTTACGACAATTGGAACATGTGTTGCCTGTGGAAGTTTATTTTCGACTGTTATCAATGTGGCAAAAGGAAACTGACGGATAAAATCCACTTGCTCATCGCAATTATTCATTTCATTGAGCCTCGGAACATACATCCTTACAAAGATTTAGTTCTTCCTCCATCAACGGGAACATTGATACCATTGATGTAAGAAGCAGAAGGTGATGCCAAGAATGCAACCGCTGCAGCAACTTCTTCCGGCTGTGCAATGCGTTTCATTGGACTTTCTTGAGACATTTCCTCAAAAATGGCTTCAACTGTCTCACCTGTTTTAGACGATTTTGCTTCGGCAATTTGTTGCAAACGGATAGTATTAGTCGCTCCAGGTAGAACATTGTTCACTGTTATTCCATAACCTCCCAATTCAGTTGCAAGCGTTTTACTCCAATTAGCAACGGCTCCTCGTATGGTATTAGAAACACCTAAGTTCGGCAGAGGTTGTTTGACAGAAGTAGAAATAATATTGACGATACGACCATAACCTGATGATTTCATGCCCGGAACAACGGATTGAGCCAAAAGATGATTACAAATCAAATGTTGCTGAAAGGTATCGATTAATTGAGAAATATCTGCGTCAATGAGAGGGCCTCCCGCTGGACCACCTGTATTGTTCACCAAAATATTTATCACATTTCCCTTGTTTATAAATGCTGAAACTGCTGCTTTAACTGTTTCGGGTTTGCTAAAATCAGCTTGAAGATAAGAATGTGATTGACTTCCATCATTGTAAAGTTCAGATAATGTGGAGCATAATTTCTCCTCACTGCGCGCAATTAGCACCACGTTGGCACCCATTTCTGCTAACTTTAGAGCTACAGCTTTCCCAATACCTTGTGTACTTCCACAGACTAAAGCGGTACGATTTATTAATTCCAAAGACATGTATGTTAATTTAAACTTAAGGTAATATAAAATTGTTTAATAGCGAGGTGTCTAAAAAACACTAATTTTGCCAAAAATAGTAAAGTTACGCTTATGAAAAATTTATTACGAACATTCAATTTCACCCTTCTTTTACTGTTAGGGTTGATTGGAACTTTTCGTGCCCAAACGGTTTTAATAGACCCGGCCGGTGCTGGAGGTTTTGAATTAGGCCCAACGTTCACAGACAATGGTTGGACTGCGGTTAATGCCACGACAAACACCTGGCAAATTGGAAATGCTCCTGCTTGGTTTACTGGCAGCAGAGGTGCCTTTGTATCTAACAACTCAGGAACAAATTGGGCATACACAAACAGCACAGCACAACGTTCACATTTTTATCGTGATGTTACTTTCCCTGCTGGAGAAACGAATATCAATCTAAGTTTTGATTGGAGAGGAAATGGAAGTGATGGAAACTGGGATAACTTACTTGTTTACATCGCTGATGTTTCTGTTACTCCGGCAACAACTGGTCCAACAGGAACGAGTACAACAGCAACTACTTGGACAGGTTACACTAATGGTACGACTGGTTATTATTTATTGCAACGAAGTGGAACAGCGGTGCCTACTACAACCACAAACGTAACCTACACCTTTACCACAGCACAAGCTAATTATTGTGCTGGAAACACTAAAAGAATCATCTTTACATGGAAGAATGATGGTGGTGGAGGAACAAACCCACCTGCTTCAGTTGATAACATCTTACTGACATCATCTTGTACTGGAGTGTCGCCATTAGCAGCATCATCAATTACTTTAACTAGCGCGACGTTAAATGCGAATGTTTTTGCTGGAGCGACTGGTTATAATTTTAGATATCGTCCGGTAGGAAGTCCTACTTGGATTTCTGCACCAGCTAATCCTTACACTGCTGAAAACGCTCCGTTAACAGGATTAACCCCAAACACGAATTATGAATTTCAAGTTGCTGCGGTTGGGCCGGTTTGTAATGTGTGGTCTTCCAGCCTAACCTTTGTAACAGGATATTGTTTTCCTGCATCAACAAGTCAAGCATCTTGGGTTTCAGCGTTCAATACAACAGGTGGAATCTCTAATATTACTTATTCGGCAGCAGCAGGTACCGCTGGAGGTTATAATAATCAATCAGCCAACTTAAGTGTTTCTAATTATATAGGAAACAACACGAATATTTCAATGACTGCAGGTGGTCCAACTTGTGGTTTTGCCGTTTGGGTAGATTGGAATAATAATTTAACGTTTGAAACTACAGAACGTGTATTTAATACCACTGGATATGTAACAACTACAAATGGTACTATCACAATTCCTGCTGGTACAGCGAATGGCACCTATAGAATGCGAGTTGTAACGGATTGGAATAGTGGAAACCCAACAAATCCTTGTGCAAATTTAGCAAGGGGTGAGTTTGTAGATTATTCTTTCGTTGTCATTAGTGCTCCGACATGTTTCCCTGTTACGGGCTTGACAAATACTCAGCTTTCCCTTACAAGTGCTACTCACTCTTGGACAGCACCAGTGAATGGAACGCCAGTTAATTATGAATGGATTGTAACGACATCCTCCACGCCACCAGCTAGCGGAACAACAACTACAGCTCTAACTGAAACATCGACAGGTTTGCTAACCGATGTTAATTACTTTTTACATGTAAGAACAAATTGTGGCGGTGGTGATTTTAGTTCATGGTCAACTTCACCTTTCAGACTAGGTTATTGTATACCAAATAGTGGAAGCGGTTGTACTGCGGGTGATTTGATTGCCTCAGTGTCATTGAATACTTTAAATAATGTTTCAGGTACGACATGTGTTGCTCCTTATAATAACTATACTACAAATCCAACACTTACTACCTCTTTACAGCCGAGTACTACTTACAACTGCATCATCGGCGCAGGTGCTTACGCACAAGATTATGCAGTATGGATAGATTACAACGATAACGGTACTTTTGAAACAACTGAGCGTGTTGGTTTTACCACGTCCGCAGTTCCTGCTAACTCAACAGCAATTTTCCCAATAAGTTTAGCATGTACTCCACCTGCAGGTATTCATAGAATGCGTGTGCGTTCTGCATGGAACGTTGGTGGTGTTAATATTACTCCTTGTGGAACTCAATCGTATGGAGAAGTTGAAGATTATTTAATTACGATCGTCGCTCCTCCAACATGTCCTTCACCAGGAGCTATAGCAACTATTGTTCCGGGATCATTTACAGCAGATATCACTTTTCCTTTAGGTTGTTCAGCAGCAACAAATTTTGACCTTGAATATGGTCCATTTGGATTTACTCAAGGTTCTGGAATTTTGGTTTCCAATGTAACAGCAACAATCAATGGAACAAATGCAACGGTAAGTTTAACCGGATTAGATCCATTAAGTTCTTATCAAGTTTACATCCGCGCGAATTGTGGTGGTGGAGATATTAGTTCTTGGGGGGCGGCTGGAAACTTTAACACGCTAGAGCCACCTTGTACAGGAACACCAAATGTTCCAGTTGCTTCTGCAACAGGAAATACAACAGTTTGTCCTAACGTTTCAGTTTCTTTATCCGCAACAGGATTTTCAACAGGGGTTCAAAACATTTCAAATAACTGGGAATGGTCAATTGACAATGTGCAATTTAACCCAATCGCAGGAGCAACTAACCCAACCTATTCAACAGGAGGTTTGTCTGCAGGTGTTTACTACTACAGAATAGCATCAACTTGTACCGCGTCTTCACAAACGTCATATTCCAATGTGATTACAATTACGGTCAACACACCTCCTACTGTAACATTGAACGCTCCAAATAACGGTTCATTCTGTGGAACACAATTAATGACTGCATCAGGTGCAGACTCTTATACATGGTCACCTTCGGCTTCATTAGGGGCAACAACTGGATCTTCAGTTTATTTTACTGGTACAGCTGATGCAACAGTTACAGTTATTGGTTCAGACGCAGCAGGTTGTCAATCGACTCCTGTCACTTTAAATGTTGTTTATTCAACTTCTCCATCAGTTACGGCAACATCCTCAGTTGCAAATTTCTGTGGTACAGGAGGAATAACCACAATAACAGCGACGTCTACCGCGAATTACACTTATCTTTTTGAAGGCTTTGGTGGTGCAAGTGTCGTTTCAACAACTGGCAATCAAGCGGATGTAAATATTCCTAACACTTCTTATGTTCGAATTACAGGAACTGATGCAAATTCTGGTTGTTCAAACCAAACTTTTGTAAGTGTCGGTGTTTATCCACTTCCAACGGCAAACGTTACAACTGATGTAAACGGTATTTGCCCAGGAACGCAAGCGAATATTAACAGTGGTTTAAGTGCGGGTAACTTTACCGTATCTTCAATACCATATGCCCCTTCAATTGCTCCAGCTAATGCCGGTGTTATTATGAACAATGGAACTGCTGTTCTTCCACTTTCTGGTGGTACTATGGATGATGGTGGATGGGCAAACATTCCTATAGGTTTTGCATTTAATTATTTTGGAAATAATTTCTCTAATGTTGCTGTTGGAACAAACGGTTTATTAATGTTCGGTACAGTTCCTGGATACGGAACAGCAGCAGGTCAATTGGGTCAATTTACATTCAACGGTCCTCCTGTTTTCCCGAATGCAAATAACCCAGGAAATGTGATTGCTTTGATGGCTGCAGATATGCACATGGGTAACTCCACAACTGGTTCAGTTAGATATTGGACAGAAGGGTTTGCTCCGAATCGTGTATTTGTACTTGAATATCGAAATGTAAGAGGTTATTCAAGCAATCCTCAAGCAACAGTTCAATGTAAAATGTACGAAACAATCGGTGTGGTAGAAGTTCACCTATTAGAAAAAACTTTCTCAAATACGGCAACGATTGGTTTACAAGACGCAACTAAAACAATCGGAGCAGTTGCCCCAGGAAGAACTGGTTCTTGGACCACAACTACACCAGAAGGATGGAGATTTAGCCCACCATCAAATTATACAACTGTTTGGTCTGCAATAACAGCAGGAGGATCAGCTCAGATTGCGAGTGGAACTAATATTTTCACACAACAAGTGTCTCCAACTGAAAACACAACGTATGATATTTCTTACACTAATCAAACTACTGGATGTTCTAATCCAGCTGGTTCTGCCCAAGTTGCAATTTCGATTTTAGGGAACGTGGCTCCAGCAGGAATTGATGCGGTTGTATCTGCTCCAACAGTTTGTAGTGGTGTTAATTTCAATTTAAGCACTACCTACACTGGAAGCAATGATGGTTTAACTTTCCAATGGCAAGTTTCAACAAACGGCGGTGTTGACTTCACCGATGTACCTAGTGCAACAGGCATAACGCTAACAACTTCACAAACGGTTGCTTCGATCTATCGTTTACAGATTATCTCATGTAATGGAGCGCCAGGTTATACTGATACTGTATTGGTAGGTATGTCTAGTTATGTAGATTGTTATTGTATTCCAGCAAGTACTTTTGGATGTACAGATGGTGATGTAATTGCACGTGTTGTATTAAACACCCTTGACAACAATACTGGAACAGCTTGTCCTTCTGGAACTACTGGATACAATGATTACACAAATGACCCAACATTAACAACAACCTTGTTACCTAGCTCTAGCTACTTATGTACGGTATATTCTGGTGATTGGTCAGGAAACTATGCAGCTTGGATTGATTATAATGATAATGGAATCTTTGAAGCATCTGAGAGAATTGGTTTTACAGCAGACCCTGTTCCAGCGAACTCATTTGTGAGCTTCCCTGTGGTTATCGATTGTAACCCACCTGCGGGTCCTCACAGATTGCGTGTAAGAGAAGTGTTTGCGGTTAACGGAGTTGATATTACTCCATGTAATGCTTCAAGTTATGGTGAAGTTGAAGATTATTTAATTACAATTTCACCAGCTCCAACTTGTCCTTCATTAGGATTGGCATCAATTGGAGGAGTAACAACAACTTCCGCTGAAGTAAACTGGACAATGAACTGTTCAACAGCAACAGCATTTGATATAGAATACGGTTCAGTTGGATTTATTCCAGGAACAGGTACACTTCTATCAAACGTTTCGGCTAATATTAATGGAAACAACGCAACATATTTGTTGAGTGGTTTAGCTCCGAATGGACAATATGACATATACGTTCGTGCAAATTGTGGTAACGGGGATGTAAGTCCATGGTCAACTTCACCAGTTGTTGCAAATACTCCTTGTATTCCGGTTGATGTGGCTGATATTACTGATTTGACTGTTTGTGATTCTT
The DNA here is from genome assembly GCA_039795265.1 of Bacteroidota bacterium. GTDB lineage: Bacteria > Bacteroidota > Bacteroidia > Flavobacteriales_D > Crocinitomicaceae > UBA952. Next base: position 20,268 of record JBDKEM010000012.1, read on the forward strand.
ATATTTTGCCAAATATTACAGAAGTTACAGCATCAGGAAATCAAGGGTTAACCTTATCTTACAACACAAATGCAAATGGTTCTGGTACTGTATTAGCTGTTGGTGATACTATTACTTCAACTCAAACTGTTTATATCTTAGGAACTGCAGGAGCTTGTTCTGATGTTGAAAGTGTTACGGTTACGGTGAATTATTCTTCAAGTTCAACAACAACACATACAGAGTGTTCATCTTATACTTGGAATGGAACAACCTACACTACAGGTGGAACCTACACTTTTGCTACAACAAATGCTGCAGGATGTGACTCAATCGCAACATTAGTGTTGACAATCACACAACCTACTTCAGCAACTTTGAATGTCAATGCTTGTCAATCGTACACGTTGAATAATCAAACATACACGTCATCAGGTGTTTATACTCAAACATTGACGAACGTTGCAGGTTGTGATTCAACAATAACATTAAACTTAACGGTTGGTGCACCTGATGTAGTTAACTTAACAGAGACTGCATGTAACTCATTTACATGGAATGGTACAACTTATACAACCTCTGGAAATTATGTTGCTAACCTAACAAACATTTATGGTTGTGATTCAACGGTGAATTTAGCGCTAACAGTAAATTATAGTTCATCAAGCAATACTGCATTGACAGCTTGTGATTCTTACACTTGGAATGGAAATACTTACACTGCAAGTGGTACTTACACATACAACACAACGAATGTTGCTGGATGTGATTCTACTGCTACACTTGTGTTGACAATTGGTAATAATGGTTCCATAACAACAGTTACTACTTGTGGTTCGTTCCAATGGTCGAATAACCAAACTTACACACAGTCAGGAACTTATAATCAAACTTTGACAAACTTAAATGGTTGTGATTCAGTGTTGACTTTGAATTTAACAATTCTTCCTCTTCCAACAGCAACAGTAACTGATAATGGAGCTGGTGTATTGACATCAACTTCAGGAGCCACTTATCAATGGATTGATTGTGCTACAAACGCTCCAATTGCTGGTGCTACTTCTCAAGTATATAGCCCAACAGTTAATGGTTCATATGCGGTTATAGTAACCAATTCAAATAACTGTTCTAAGACTTCTGAGTGTGTTGTTGTAGATTACATTGGATTAGATGAGTTAACTTTCAGCTTGAATGTTTATCCAAATCCAACAAGTGGTGACCTTTCAATTGCTGTTGATGGAATTGAAGGGGATTACAACTTGGTGATCCAAGACATGAACGGAAGAACAGTCGCTATTTACAATGACATGATTCATGGTTCTGGTGTTTACACGATGAACATGAGTAATGTTGTAACTGGAGTTTATTTTGTAAAAATGACAAACGGAACATCTGAAAGAGTTGTTCGAGTTGTGAAACAATAAATTCAAATAGGAATGTCGAAAAGGGGAACAGCGAAAGTTGTTCCCCTTTTTTATTACATTTGATATAAATATTACTATGAAAAAAATAATTGTTTCATCCTTGTTTATTCTTTTGGGTTCTAATAGTTTTTCTCAAAAAGTTCATTCGGTTAAATATGCCAGTCAAGCTGACGTGAAAGTTTATGTTGTGAACTATGAAAGTCAAGCTGATTTATTAGTGTATAAAGTAAAGTATGAAAGCCAAGCAGGCAATAATGATGGAAAATGGTTTTTTACCGATTATGAAAGTCAGGCGAAGAAGAAAATTTTCTTTGTGGACTATGAAAGCCAAGCTGATTTGAAAATATTTTTCGTTGATTATGAAAGCAGAGCAGGTTGGAAAAACACCAGTAAAAAGCAATTGTTGTATTAATAGTTTTCTTTCTTGTCAATAGCCGAATGGATTGCCACAATTTGTGGAATTGTTTATTTAGTTCTGATTGCCAAAACGAATCGTTGGGGATGGATTTTTGGAATCGTGAGCTGTTTAATAATTGCAATTGTGAGCTGGAAACAACAAATTTATTATCAAGCGATTCTTCAAGGATTGTATGTCGTTCTCGGCGTCTATGGGTTTGTAAGTTGGAACAAATCAAATGAGCTAAGAACATCCAAACTTAGTCGAAACCACTTAATCTTAACGCTTATTATTGGAACGGCTTTATCCGTTGCTCTTTTTCTGTTGGCACCACTTTCTCAAAAAGCTCCAATGCTAGATGCCGTTATTACAAGTTTTGCTATTATCGCAACGGTATTAAGCGCTCGTATGATTCTTGAAAACTGGTTGTTTTGGATTCCTATTAATGTTCTTAGTGTAGTGCTGTTCTATGAGCAAGATCTCAAATTATTTGCCGATTTATATTTTATCAATTTAATAATGGCTATTTGGGGCTATTTTTTATGGAAAAAGGAATATGAAAAAAAAGCTTAGAATTGCCTTCACTGGACCCGAATCATGTGGCAAAACGACCCTTTCCAAATTAGCCGCAAGTCATTTTAAATGGAATTTTATTCCTGAATATGCACGAGAATTTGTAGCTGATAAAACAGAATACACATTCGAAGACCTTGATTTAATGGCGAATGAACAGGTAAAAAGATGGGAAGAATACGAGGAGTCAAATTATATTGCTGACACAGAAATGACAGTTTTCATGATTTGGTCAAAAGTTAAATATGGTACCGTTTCTGAGCAAATAACCTCTTTGTGGAAGGAACAACAATTCGATATTTTCTTTTTATGTAAACCAGACATTCCCTGGGTATATGATCCATTAAGAGAACACCCAAATTTTCGTGAAGAACTGTTTCAATTGTATGTTGATTTTTTTGATAGTAGAAGTTTGCGATTCGTTATTGTTAAAGGAAACTATAAGGAACGATGGGAAATAGTTAAAAACGAAATTGAAAGGTTGATTGAAAATAAAAAATGATTTTCCTAATCCATGTCTTAGATTCATTGGTGACTGAAAATTAAATTTGCAAACAAAATGCGCAAAATGCGAAATCGAATTCTTTTTCTAGCTGTTTTAATGATTGTTTGTCTTCCAATTGGTTATTATTTATTACTACAAAGGCCCTCAAACGAACTTCCCGTAATCAACCCAATTGATGTTCAAGAAGAAATGGTCGATCCCGAAATGTTGCGAATAGGGCAAGGACATACAATCGGAAAATTTAGATTCCAAGACCAAAATGGAAATTGGGTTACAGATGATGACATGCGTGGAAAGGTAGCAGTGGTAGAATATTTTTTCACCACCTGTAAAAGCATCTGTCCAAAAATGAATAAGCAAATGCAGCGCGTTCAGAAGGCTTATTTGGGAAACCGAAAAGTAAGTATTTTTAGTTTTAGTGTGGATCCAGAAACGGATGATGTGGCGCAGATGAAGCGATATGCTGTTGATCATAATGCAAATGATAAGCAATGGCATTTTTTAACTGGAAAACGAGAGGATTTATATGGACTCGCCAGGAAATCTTTTTTCGTATTAAAACCTGCAGCGGCTCAAAACTTAGGAGATGCGGGAAGTGATTTTATTCACACCAATAATTTTGTGCTAATAGACAGACAAATGCGCATTCGTGGTTACTACGATGGAACAAGTAAAAAGGAAGTGAATACATTAATCGAGGATATTCAGCGTTTGCTAGACGAAAAAAATTAGTCACACCGAACGCAATCTGTCGAATCAACAGCTCGTCTTAAAAATCGAAGCAAATGCAACATCTCCAAATGTGCCTTTTGGGTTCCGATTTTACTTATTATAAAAATGCTTGAAAGCACCAAGATGGTTAGTGGAAAGAGCAATAAATAGTCAACCCTTAAAAAGATGTTAACACTCTATTTGTCAATAAAATAGGTTTGTTTTTAGAGCTGTAAATCTACAAGTTTTGTATCTTTAAAGTGTAAAAACTTGCATTTTTCGTA
>JBDKEM010000039.1:0-44476 GCA_039795265.1 Bacteroidota bacterium
GTTCAATAGCGCTGATGTATTCAACCAACCACTTTCCGCTTGGAATGTAAGCATGGTGCAAAATATGACCGAAATGTTCGTTGGTGCAGCAGCTTTTAATCAATCCCTTGGAAATTGGACATTTAATGGTGCAATCAATTTGTCCTCAATGCAAGGTTTAATTTCAGGAACAGCCATCGATTGTATCAACTATTCTTCAACGCTAATTGGCTGGGCTAATAATCCTTTGACACCTTCTAATCGCGTGTTCAATGCATCTGGTCGACAATATGGAACAAATGCTGTTTTAGCTAGAAATGCTTTAACGAGCTCGAAAGGCTGGATTATTTTTGGTGATAATTCATCAGGAACTGTTTGTGCTGCCTGCAACAACCCTGAGATTACCACTCAACCTGCCAATCAAACTATCAATGTGAATGGAAACATGAATTTCAGTGTAACCGCAACGGGAGATAACTTGACTTATCAATGGCAATACAACATGGGAAGTGGATGGACGAATGCGACAAATGAAACTGCTAGTACCTTAACTGGCGGACCACTAAACTCCTTCTATAATGGAATGCAACTTCGTGTAATCGTATCAAGTGGGTCGTGTGCTGTTACTAGTAATGCTGCAACATTGACTGTGCTAACCTGTACTAATCCAACTCCAAGTATTTCAATAACAGAAACTTCTGGAATTACCAACAACGACGGAACGATTTGTGGTGGCGCAAGTGTTACACTTACTGCTTCTGGAGGAACCTCGTATTCTTGGTCAAATGGTGCGTCCACGGCGGCAATTACAGTTAACCCAAATACAACAACAACATATACGGTCACAGCTGCCAATGGAACATGTACCGCATCAACCTCTCAGACAGTGACGGTATTAAATGGAACTTCTTCTGTTGCGATTTCAATCACAGAAACAAGTGCAGGAACTAATAACGATGGAGTAGTTTGCAATGGTGCGTCTTTTACATTGAGCGCCTCATCGGCTCAAACCTATTCTTGGTCGAATGGAGCAACTACTCAAAGTATTACAGTTAATCCTACAACAAACTCTACCTACACCGTCTCAGCAATTAGTGCGGGTTCTTGTGCTGTTGCAACCGATTCCAAAACTATTTCTATTGTTAATACTGTTGGCTCAATTGGAAACATCACCGGCCCAACCAATGTAGGAGGACTAAATTCAGCAACGTATGCTGTATCAGCCGTAACAAATGCAACTTCCTACAATTGGGGCTTACCACTTGGAATGACAATCGCTTCCTCAACTGGAAACTCGATTGTAGTGAGTATTGATGGAACTTTTATAGGTGGTCAAGTGACGGTGCATGCATTAAATGCGTGTTCTCAATCAGCGACAAAATTGTTAAATGTATCAACAAATTTAGCTGCTTCGGCTGCACTTTCCATTTCAGGGGCAAGCACACTTTGTCAAGGTCAGATTTTTACATATACTGTTGAAGCAATTGCAGGCGCACAATACGTATGGACATTGCCTAACGGAATACAATTTGTGGACATTAATTTAAATAACAATGCAAGTATTGATGTTGAAGTAAGCTCCTCGTTCGTGTCCGGATCGATAAGTGTGGTGCGTTCTACATCCAATGGAAGTATGACAGCTACGAAAGCATTGAGCATCTTAGGGACTCCTGCTTCTATTACGGGGCAGAACTACCTTTGTGTTGGTGAAACTACTTCATTTACCTGTTCAGGGGTGAGCGGAGCAAGTGGCTACAATTGGGAAGTTCCAACAGGAATAAATATTATCGATGGACAGGGTACGCAAACCATAACTGTGGAGGCTGCAATTGGATTTGTTGGTGGAAACATTACTGTTCAGGCAACAAATTCCTGTGGATTGAGTCCTAAACGTTCCAAATCAATTTTAATGGCACCGCAACCAGCCACTATTTCAGGAAGTTCCCAATTGTGTAGAAATACATCTGGGACATATTCGATTACTGCATCTGCAGCCTACTTGGTATATGATTGGGTGCTCCCAACAGGAACTAGTATTCTAAGTGGTTCAAATACAGCCTCAATTGTAGTTCAAGCTAATAATTCATTCACAAGCGGAACGCTCAAAGTTCGAGTGCAAACCGATTGTGGTTGGAGTGATTACAAAACCCTATCTATTTCATCTGCTCCGAGTCGTCCAAGCGTGATTTCTGGTACCACACTAATCTGCGGTGCAACTAACAACCTTATTGATGCTAACGGAAATTTACAACAATCTTCCAACTCGAACGTGTTCACTTACAGTGTGAATCCAGTGGCGGGAGTAAGCTATAACTGGACAACACCTTCAGGGGCTTCAATTATTAGTGGTCAAGGTACAAATCAAGTGGTTGTAAGTTTCAACACAAGTATTTTTACACAAGGTACGCTTTCTGTTTCTGCTTCATCGAGCTGTGGAACAAGTGCTCTCCGAACCATTTCAATCGCAGTTTCACGTGCTACCATGTCTGGACCTGAGGTTCTCAATGGACTAACTACCGCTACCTATTCTGTACCAACAGGATCTGGAACTGCCTACAATTGGACGCTACCAAGTTGGATGAATGTTGTAGGTGGAAGCTTGACAAGTAATTCTGTAACGGTAAGTTTTGGAACTGATAATTGTGGTTCTGGAACAGTGAATTTAGCCATTACCAATACTTGTGGAACGCAATACACTTTGTCGCGAAATGTTCGAACGAATAACAAAACCAAAATAAAAGACATCCATACCATCAATAATCCTGACACTTACACTCAAATTTTTGCGGAGAGTGTACAAGAAGCTATTGAATATCGATTTAAAGTGACAGGTTACGGTCTTTCAGGGGGGCAACAAGTTATCACAACTTCAAATCCTTTCTTCCGAATGAATGACTTAAATGGTGAGGTATTCGGTACAACTTATCAGGTTCAAGTTTCGGTAAGAACCAATTCTACAACTTTTGAAGCGAATGGGTATGGGTGTGAGGCTACCGTGAAATATCGGGACAAACAGACTTATTTTACTAGGCAATGTGGGAGTTCCGTCTCAATGAATTCAAACATAGGAATTCAAACTGTACTTTTCTCAACAGGTTTCAAAATAAAAATTTCGGGAGGTAATTTAACAACCGCCCAAGAAATAATAAAACCAATTACTTTTTTCAGTTTGAGTGAATTTACTGGACTATTAAATGGGCAATCCTATCTTATCCAAGTGGCTGTTCGTTATCAAGATGGAGTCTCTTTTGGTCCGTATAATTCTGGATGTAACTATACACTTTCTGACCTTAGCTCTCAACTTATTTCATCACAATGCGGGATTTCTGGCGCCAACTTGACCACTGTGATTACTGCATCTTCTGCGGTTGGAGCTACAGGATATCGGTTCAGAATTAATGGTAGCAACCTTTCAAGTGCAGTTATTCTCGACAAAGCAACTCGAACTTTCCGTTTCAACGAAGTGAGTGGAGCAGCCTTAAATAATATATATAATGTAGAAGTGGCGGTACTTTACTCAAATGGAACAACTTATGGTCCGTATGGACAGATGTGTTCAGTAACACTTGGCACATCTCCTGTTGGAATTGATCAACAAGAATATCCAGAATTGGAAGCAATGAATGAAACAACACGCGAAATTGAAGTGGAAAACAATGTAGAAACGTCAGCAGCAATTTTGGAAAATGAACCAATTCTTTCATGGGATGTGAATGTTTATCCTAACCCTGCCAAGGAACAAATCACAGTACATTCTTCCGAAAAAATCATGAAAATCGTTCTAATGGACATGAGCGGAAAAGTGATTCATACAGTTTATCCGCAGGATTTCACAATGTCAATCAATTTGGACAATTTCAATAACGGCATGTACTTGATGCAACTCACTAGCAAGGAAGCTATGATAACAAAACCGTTTATCAAACAATAATTTCAATTTTGACTTGACTACTACTCGTTTTGAATTGAAGGAAAACGTCGGGGAAACTCGGCGTTTTTTTGTGCTTAGTGAAAAATTTAAACACTATCGAATGTCGGAAGTTTTAAAAATTTCTTCTAAGACATCCAATTCCTTGTTGGTATTGAAGGAATGAAGGCAAAATCGCAAACTTTCTTGTCCTTCTGGAACCGTTGGTGGTAAAATAGGTTTGGTGAAAATACCCGAATCAATACATTTTTGGGTGATGATGTTCAACAGGTTTTTGGGCAAATAAATCATTTGGATTGGTGAAAACTTTGAAGAACTTAACGATTGAATTGGACGTAACTTTTCTTGAAAAATGGAAATTACCTTTTCCAACTTTTTTCGTTCAAAATTGATACTTGTTGAACCGACGCGCTCCATTATTTCTAAATAATCCGTTGGAGGAAGTGCAGTTGAATATATGAATGAACGTGAAAAATTCACCAAATAATCCCTTAAAACTTTTGAACCTATAACGGCTGCACCATGAAACCCATAAGCTTTTCCGAATGTGACAATGCGAGCAAAAACCGATTTTTCAACATCCATGAAATTAGCCAATCCCCTACCCGATTCGCCGATTACACCGATTGAATGTGCTTCGTCAATTACTAAAAGTGCTTTGTAATCTGTTGCTAATTGCGCAATTTTATCTAATGGTGATACGGTTCCATTCATGGAATAAACCCCTTCTATGGCAATGAACAACCGTTTGTTTTTTGCGCTTTTCAACTTGTTTTCCAAGTCAACTAAATCATTATGAAGAAACTTTTGACGATCGGCAAAACTCAAACGTAAACCATCGATACAACTAGCATGACAGTATTCATCATATAACACCAAATCACCTCGTTGCGGCACACAACTCCAAAACCCTAGATTGGCTGCATATCCAGAAGAATAGACCAAAGTAGATTCAGTTTGAAAGAAGCCAGCTAAAAACAATTCACATTCTTGCGCTTCTGAACTATTTCCAGACATCAATCGACTGCCAGTTGAACCACTTTGTGAAGTATGAATTCCCAATTGAAATTTGGAAAAACCTAAATAATCATTTGAAAATAAATCAATTTCAGATTGAAAAACAGGTAACGTTCTTTCCGAACCCATAGCCTTTCTTTTGGCCAATAATTCAGAAAGAAAAGTTTCGTTCATTGTTATTCGACAACCACTTTTCGAGGTTGAAAGCCTTCTTTTTCTGCTTTTAAACGGGCAGCCTCTAATTCCTGTTGACGAAGTGCTTCAAGTCTTTTGCGTTCTTCAATTTTTGGATCTGGTCTTGATTCGGGTTGTTCAGCATCTTTGAACGGCTCTTTTGGAATCAATCCTAAAATTTCAAACATCTCCTTGTCCTCATTAAATTCAGGATTTGGGGTGGTGAGTAATTTGTCGCCAGCAAAAATCGAACCTGCACCTGCCATAAAACATAAAGCTTGTGCCTCCATGTTCATTTTTGTTCTTCCTGCTGATAAGCGCACAACTGCCTCTGGAAAAACGATTCGAGTCGTTGCTACCATTCGAATTAACTCCCATTGTTCAATTGGTTTTTGATCTTCTAAAGGAGTGCCTTCAATTGCCACAAGCGCATTAATCGGAATAGACTCTGGAGGTGTTTCCATATTCATGTAACTCATCAATAATCCAACTCGATCCTCGACAGCTTCTCCCATTCCAATAATTCCTCCCGAACAAACAGTGATTCCAGCTTTTCGAGCATTGTCAATGGTATTCAAACGGTCTTCATACTCACGAGTACTAATCACGTCGCCGTAAAACTCAGGTGAAGTATCTAAATTGTGATTGTAAGCAAAAAGACCTGCATTTTTCAAACGAACCGCTTGTTCCTCATTTAACATTCCGAGAGTACAACAAACCTCCATTCCAAGATTGTTGACAGATTGAACCATCTCAATCACATTGTCAAAATCTTTATTGTCTCGAACTTCTCTCCAAGCAGCTCCCATACACAAACGAGAAGACCCATTCGCTTTGGCATTTTTCGCTTGTTCAACAACACTTTCAACAGTCATCAATTTGTGTGCTTCAATGTCCGTATGATAACGTGCTGCTTGTGGACAATAACCGCAATCTTCTGGACAACCACCTGTTTTAATGCTTAACAGCGAAGACATTTGTACTTCACGTGGGTTATGAAATTGACGGTGAATAGTAGCGGCTTCAAAAACTAATTCCAAAAGAGGTTTATTGTACAATGCCAATAATTCTTCTTTGGTTTGGTATGCTGGATTAACTTTCATCTGTTTCGGTTTGTAATTGTACATTAGAAAAATGAATTATTAATTACATTTCAGAACTAATGATGCAATTATTAAGGATACAAATATAACTTCAACTTATGTTTCGTTACTACTTCATTAAGCACTTTTTTCCAACAAACAAACAGCATAGGCTTTTACTGCCCGACGTTCTCCAAACGAATCCACTTTCTCGTGAGTAGTAGCTTTGATAGAAACGGCGTCCTCATCAACTTCCAAAATTGCAGCCAAGAGTTGTTGCATTTCAGGAATATGGGGATTTAACTTTGGTTTTTCTAATATAACGGTCGCATCACAATTACCAACGCAGTACCCTTTATTTTTGAGCAAAGACACTACGTTTCGTAACAATATTTTTGAATCGATTCCTTTGTATTGAGGGTCAGTGTCAGAAAAATGAAAACCAATATCGCGTAAGTTGGCTGCTCCTAATAACGCATCACAAATTGCATGAATCAAAACATCGGCATCAGAATGCCCCACAGCTCCTAGATCAGAAGGAATCAATAAACCTCCAATGAACAGTTCTCTCCCCTCTTCTAACCGGTGAACATCTACACCAAATCCAACTCTAATCTTCATGATTATACTCCTTCAGCTGCAGCTCCACCACCATTACGACCTAGAGCGATGCGTAGTGTAAATCGCAATGTATTTGCTAATGGACTTTGGCGACCTGACAAGGAAAGTAAATAAGAAAAATCTAAAGAAAACATATTGTATTTCAAACTTGCACCAACGTTCATAAATTGGCGATTCCCTTTATTCTTTGACTCAAAAAACGCACCAGTACGAACAGCAAAAACATCGTTGTACCACCATTCCAAACCTCCTGCCAAAGTGATTTCAGAGAGTTCCTCTTTGAACTTTGAACCCTTAACTACTTCATAAGAACCATCTGAAGCTTGGACGTAATCTCCGTTTTCGTCAGTCACGACCGTTCCAGGAGCGTCATAAAAAGACTGAATCATGGCAGCAATAACACCAATATCGTTTGATTTGCCTGAAATCATCTCATAATTGCCATTTATCAACGCGTATTTTGGAGGAGTTGGCACTAATAATTTTTGAGCATCAACGGAGAAGGTAACAGTGTTGTAATCATCAAATTCCGCTTTAAAAGAGTTACCAATACGCAGATTCATAGGTACGAAATCGCGCTTTGACAATTCTGAATATGCTACTTTGTTTCCAACGTTATTAATTGTGACTGCAGCAGTATAAACACCATCAACTTTACCAATTTTAGCCTCGTCGTTGTAATAGGTAAAAGAAAGATCCGCAGCGCCAACAACGCCCGCCTTGGTATTTACCCCACCAACTGTCAATCCGCCAGTCAAGTTGGAATAAGCAAATTTTCCATTCATTCCCAACGAGAATTTGTCTGATAATTTAAAGGCATAAGCTCCTGTCAATTCAAACTCACTTGGTTTATCTTCACGAATAACACCTCCAGCAGCATCTGTAAAGGTAATTTCACCTAAACTGAAAAAACGTAGCGATCCACCAACTGTATGCAAACGATTCAAGCGAACATAACCTGATAAATAAGAAAGATGAATGTCATTTGTCAATTGACGCAACCAAGGCGTATATGATAAACTAATTTCAGATTTATCTTTTGCAAAACTTAAAATGGAGGTATTCCAATAAACTGAAGTAGAGGATGGACTTAAACAAGTACCTGCGTCGCCCATTCCACCGGCTCTTGAATCAGGAGTGATTGCCAAGAAGGGCATTGCGGTTGTAATCGAGTTAAGTTGTAAATCTTGATTAGTTGCTCCTGATTGAGCGATTAATTGCGTTTGACAAACAAGACCTAAAAATAAAACAGATAATTTCTTCATATTCTTTTGATAATCTCTTTGCGAGTTTTTGGAATCGGTAAATATACGTAAAAGGCGTCCCTTTATTGTTTTACTATCTCAAAATGACCAATTTTTCAGTTTTTTCCGCAGTTTTCCCATCAGGCAAAACTATTTTTAGTCGGTAAATATAAACTCCTTTAGCTAATTGTTCACCAAATTCGTCTTTTCCATCCCATTCTATTCCATCAACTCTAAAACCTCTTGTCGAAATATCCTGATGAATTGATTTTACCAATTTGCCTGAAATGGAGTAAATTTGAATATTGGCTTTTAGTTCACTACACGATTGATTGTGTTCAAACATAAAAGCAGTTTTAGTTGTGAACGGATTAGGATAATTCAATAAATGCTTAATATCTGCTTGATTATTTGACTTCACCTCAAAATTAACTTTCACAACAGACGAGTTATTATTGACGTCCCAGACTTTGATTTCAACAGAATGCTTACCCTCACTCAAATCTGAGAAAGGATATCGAATTTCTCCGCGTTGGTAATCATCTAAATTGGAAGCATAAAAATCATTCAAAACAATAGGCTTTGAAACCTCTCCATCTAGGATAGCGATAATGTCATGACCAATTCCACTACCTACTGTATTAATTCCGTTTTCATCAAATGCCTTCACTAACAAAACTGGAGAACTTCCAGTAATACTGCCATCTATAAACTTCTCATCATTCATAAAAGCAGTTAAATCTGGACCAACATTATCTACAATCCCATTTGTATTGATACCACCTACCATAAAAGTAGTGTCATAACCACCTGCGTCTGTATTGTCAGAATATGCATAGTAACTTATTTTCCCTTTTCCTAAAGCTAGGTCTATGTCTTTTGGCACAACAAACGTAAACTCAAAATCTCCATTCACAACTGAAGCTTTACCTTTATAAATTATATTTTTCTGCGTCTCAAACGGAACAATTGGGGACTTAGGATCTTGTCCTAGGGTTTGTTGTATTTTTACTTTATCAAAGATGGAAGGAACAAGCACGCCGTTGAAGTTATTTACTTTCTGACCAGCATTATCTTCCAAATGACCTTTAATCGTTACCCTCGATAAGGCTTGTAACGTTTCAATTTGCACCGATGGTGATTTGCCGTTTATACTATCTGTGACCACTTTCAACGAAGGAAGTGCAATTTTTAAAGCTGGATCGCCAATAAGCGTAAAACTTCTTTTGTTATCACTATTTCCGGCTTCGTTTTTCGTTCTACGTACAATTTCGCCAAAAGTTAACGGCGTTCCATCCGCGTTTCGCGTGAAAACATTTTTATAAAAAGCCATTCCAGTATTAGAATTTACACCGAAATAGACTGAACGCGATGTGGTCATCAATGCTATTGCACCACCATTTGAATTCAAAGCAACCCATTCACCAGCGGAAACCCTTGCAGGATCATCGTATTTGGTGAATTCACATGTTGCTGAAACAAATAAATTGAGCGCATTACTGTTTGACCAAGACTGAATTTGTGGAATGGTAACAACACGTTCTTCAGCTAAACCAACTTCACCTCCATGACCAACATAATTAATAATCAGTGCACCTCGTTGTACATTATTTGTTATGGCATTAAAAACATCTGGATAACGGTGACCTCCAGCAGTAGTAACTTGCGGGAAGGCATCCATATAAAGTTTATCACAATTCATTTCTTGATGAAACTTTTTCACCCAATTATATTGTGGTTCAGTATCGTTAAACAAAAAATATCCATTCTCTTCATCGTCAGCAACTTGTACAAATTTTTGTCGCCAATCTCCAAAAGTTTTTCCAGTTACCTCACCCATACAACAATTACTATTTTGCGAATCGAACAAGGTTGATCCATTTTTCATGTAATGCTCAACTTTGTCAACTTGTTGTTTCGCCTGAGTTAAATCGCTTATCAACATTCGACCTACACCAATATCCAGAAGATCATTTCCTGAAATCGCTTCATTATCATCCAACATTCCGTAAAAGTCATCTGTTACTAATGCAGAAATATGATTTTCCGATTCATCCACCTGATAGGTTAGCACATAATTATTATTGTTCGAAACGCGATTTTTTGGATCATAGGTACCATCTCCAAAAAGTAGTAAATATTTTGGTTTTGTTTCTGGATTCAATGCTCCACGGTCATAAAACATTTTGGCAAACATTCGAATAGCCACAGCGTCAGAAGCTCCAGAGCTGAACTCGTTGAAAACTTGTTCAGTGGTAACTACATGAACGGACATACCTTCTTCTCGATGTAAGTCCGCTAACCGATTAGCCTGTGTAATAAAATCTTGGTGAGTGACAATTAAGTATTCTGCTTGAGGTAAAGCATGTAAATTCTGATTGGCAATACTTCCTACTCGTTCTGGAATTAAAAAATTAGCTCCATTTGAAGCTACAAACTCCTTATAACCGAAGTCCGTTTTAAAAACAAAATCTGTTCCTTCGTAGAAACCTTGTTGCCATTTCGGATGATTTCTATCAGACAAATCCCAAACCATTCCATTGGATGGAAAGTTTGAAATACGATATTTGGCAATTTGAGAAGCATTGGCATCTGTTAAATTTCTGAATCCGAATTGCGTTCCAGTAAACACTAAATTTCTTCTACAGTTCAATAAAATACGATCCAAATAAGTAACGACATTTGGATTATTGCGAACTATGGTCATTTTTAACGGAATTGAAGAAGGTGGATTGTTCAATGAAAACGAACGAATAGTTCGTGCATAATCGACTCCTCCAGAAACGGGGAGTACTGATTCATGAAGTAAATTTCCGTTTAACGAATAACGCTGTAAATTTCCACCACCAGAGGAAGCGTTGGATGCAATGGCAATTTTAAAACGAGCGACTTGATTATCAATGTTGGGAACTGAAAAACTGAAAGTTCGCTCTAAATCCACATCAAAGGTTTCTCCATACCAACGTTTTCCACCTTGAACAAGATTTTTTAAATCCTCTTCGTGGACATCTCGGAAATCATAGCTAGTAACAGTTACGTTCTCTGTAAAATCATTGGAGGGATTAAATTGTATTCGCTTCGGTGAAACAGATGAATTGATATTAATAAAATAGTAAGAAAAATCGGAGTAAACATTTCGGCGTTGATCAAACTCTGCTGTTCCATTTGCAATCCACCGATGTGGACCCCAGCCATAAAAAAGGACATAATCTTCATCATCAAATTTTCCGTCAGCATCTCCTTTAATATAAATTGAATTATTTTCAAGATCATCAATTCGGGTTATTGAATTTAACTCTGGGAGCATGCCCTCGCCATTTCCGTAAATATGAATATGATTAGGATTTAGATTTTGAACATTAATTCCACATTGCGAGAGAAATTGTTTGTCAATTTTATAAATCCCATCCTCCTTTACAGAAATTTTGTACCACTGTCCGCTTCCCGGTTTTAAAACTGATTCACTTTTAAAATCTTTAGTTACTACTGTTTGATTGGAAGAAAGTTGCCAATTAAAAGTTAATCCCGTTATTCTTTTTAACACATTATTTTCATAAAAGTATGGAATGGAATAAACGACAAAAAACTTATCATTTCCTGCAGTTGTTACCTTAAAATCAACACGTGGAGTTGTTGGTATGGATACATTTAAAATTTTTAACTGAGTCTTGTCGATTTCAGGAGCCACCTCAGAGAGAACTTCAACTAATTCGGGTTTTCCTTTAATTTCTTTGTTTGACATGTAATAGAAAGTCGGAACACCATTATCCAGCCCCTGGTCTTTTACTTGACTAAATTTCAAATCATTGCCTTCATTGTTTACTACAGTAATTACTTCCCAATCTAAGGTCAATTTAGTGCTTTGAGAAAAACTTGTAAACAAGCAAATTGTATAAAAAAAAGTTAATATACTTTTCATAAATTCGAGTTGGAACGAAAAGAAAAACGATAGGTTGCTTTAATTATTTGAATTATTATTCGATATTTGTAACCTTTAAAACCAAAACAGCGTTAACATTGTTCGTGCTTAAACCGTCTTTTGTGAAAACATATTGCTCTAAATTATCCTTTGCAGGAGTGCTTATGGCGCTTCTCGTGACGGGCATTTCTTGGTCTCAAGATCCGACGTTTACTCAGTTCTATTCTAATCCAGTATATTTGAATCCTGCCATGGCGGGAAGTACAGGGTGTCCGAGAATTTCAATGAACTACAGGAATGAATGGCCACAATTAACTGGAAATTACGTAACCTATAGCGCCGCTTTTGATACGTATGCCAAGAGTGTTTCTGGTGGAATTGGAATATTAGCAATGCATGACCAACAGGGTTCTGGAACTATCCAAACGTCTATGATTGGTGCGGTTTATTCTTATAACCTTAAGGTAAATCGTAAGTTTTCCTTGATGTTCGGTGCTCGAGCGGCTTATTTTCAGAAATTTCTAGACTGGGACAAATTGACGTTTGGTGATATGATTGATCCACGTCGTGGTTTTATCTATCAGACGGGAGACGTTCCTCGCGGAAATGGTCGTCGTGGATTTTTTGATGCCTCTGCAGGATTTTTAGGTTACAGTAAATATTTTTATTTCGGAGGTGCTGTACATCATTTGAACCGACCAGATGAATCAATGATTTTAGGTGAATCACGACTACCTATGCGATTTACCGGTCACGTTGGAGCGACAATTCCAATTGGATCTAAAGGTCGTTACGCAAGTACTACTTCAATTATGCCGAACATTATTTATCAATATCAAAATGGATTTCAAGAATTAAATATCGGTACTTACATTAAATACGGTAATTTCTCTGTGGGTGCTTGGTACCGAAACAGAGATGCGTTCATTTTAACCTTTGGAATCACTACTGATAAATTCAAACTAGGATACAGCTACGATTTAACTGTTTCTAAATTAGGAAATGGTGTTTCTGGTGGTTCTCATGAAGTTTCAATGGGAATTAATTTAAAATGTAAGAAGAAGGCTAAAAACTTTAGGAAAATATCTTGTCCTTCTTTTTAATGTAACGAAACAACAATTATGCATTTATTTTCAACACATAAATACACTATGAAAATAACTAAGTTCATTCCGTTAGGGACACTATTAATTGGATTATTAGTGATTTCTTCTTGTGCGAAAGAGCGCTCATCCTCTACTGGATGGGAATACAATAACTACGAAAACGGTGGTTTTGAAAAATTTGACGCAAGAGAGCAAGAGACAGGGCCAGGTTTGGTACTTGTTGAAGGTGGTACATTTACCATGGGACGTACAGAGCAAGATGTAATGTACGACTGGAATTCTCGTGCATCTCGAGTAACAGTTGCATCTTTTTACATGGATAGAACTGAGGTGACCAATTTACACTGGTTAGAATACATGTACTGGATGAAACGTGTATATTATAAAACGTACCCACACGTTTACAAAAAATGCTTGCCAGATACTTTGTCTTGGAGAACTGCTTTAGGATACCGTGAAAAATATGTTGAATATTACTTACGTCACCCTTCTTACCGTGATTATCCTGTTGTAGGTGTTTCTTGGTTGCAAGCAAACGATTTCTGTAAATGGAGAACTGACCGTGTTAACGAGTTCATTTTAGTACGTGAGGGAATTTTGAAATGGCATTTCGCTGATAACTCAAACCACATGAACACCTACCGTGGTGGGTCTGAAATGGGAGATGTTGGAGCTGCAAATGCACCAGAGAAAGACTATAAGAAAATGGTTTCAACTCCTCAAAACATGTTCAGTACTGAAAATTATTTGAACGGAACATACTTCGTTGAGACAGGAACAGTTGACGAAAATGGTGTAGCGAAAGGTGGATACACTTTAGATAATGGAACTAAGAAAACGCCGCTTGATAAAAAGACAGGTCGTACCATACCACGTGACCCTTATCAATTAGAAAACTATGATCCAGTTTATGCTGACATCAATAAAGGTCGTCTAGGTTCTCGTCCAGTTAAATTAGAAGACGGAATTCTTTTACCAAATTACCGACTTCCAACTGAGGCAGAATGGGAATTCGCAGCATTGGGATTAATTGGAAACTTAGATCCTAACTCTGAAAACATCAATGACCGCCGTATATATCCTTGGGATGGTCACTACGTGCGTCAAGAAGAGCAACAATTTGTAGGTGCTATTCAAGCGAATTTCGTTCGTGGAAAAGGTGACATGATGGGTGTTGCAGGTAACTTAAACGATGGTGGTGATGTAACCGTTGGCGTTACTGACTTTTGGCCGAACGATTATGGTTTATACCACATGGCAGGAAACGTTTCAGAATGGGTAATGGATGTTTATCGTCCGATGTCCAGTGAAGTTTTTGAAGAGTTTATGCCTTTCCGCGGTAATGTTTACAAAACGCAATTATTGGTTCCAGATGGTCTATATGACAAACCAGTAAAAGCGAATGAGAACATATATGATGTACACGGTATGAAGGAGTTTGTAAATGAATTTGCACGAGTGAAATACTTGAATTTTGCAAACAACGCGTACCAACAAGGAAAAACTGGCACGTACCAATCTAATGTAAGAACTGGAGCAACTCCTGGAGCACCAACGACAGTTAATGATTCAATTGTGAACAATAATCCAATGAATTCAAGAATTTATTCCCGTCAAGATCCACGTAAGTACCAATTCAATCAACCTAGTTCTTACTATGTATCGAATAAAAACAATTTCACAATCCAAGAGAAACTTCAATTTGAGTTTTTGGATACCTTGAATATGTTGTTGGATACTGCTATTGCCCTTTACAATCAAGGCAGAACAATTGCAGCATCTGCATACACCGAACGAGTATTATTCAACATGGCTTTACCTGATGATTTCAAAGACGGAACGCGATCTGTGAATTTGAAGACAGATATCATGATGCCAGCTTTCGGAATGACCGTAGAACCCGCAACAATCGGTATAATCCTTGGAACAACTGGAAATGCTGAGGCAATGTTTTCTAAAGATTATCTTGAATACAAATTCCAGTCTTATTTTGTTGACCCAACCATTACAACTTGGATTACAACTTTACGAAATGGTTTGACAGAATTTGTTACAGAAACGAAAGGTAAACAACGTTGGAGAAACGTAACAGTTGAAGAAAATGCTGGGCGCTTAAATTATCGTCAAGACGACTATCGCGACTATTTAGATGGTGATTTAGAGTCTTCTATATTCTACAACAACGTGACGCGTAAAAACGACATCAATCAAGGGCGTCGTGATCCAAAAATGGTAATGTACCAAAATGAACACGAAAACGAAGATAAGGAAGGTAATAACATTAATTCTGCATCTTCTGGATGGCCAACCACCTTAATCTCTGATAAATCTCGAGTTTACAAAGGAGGTTCATGGGCAGACAGAGCATATTGGTTGTCGCCAGGAAACCGTCGTTTCTTGGATGAAGACCAAGCCTCTGCTACTATTGGATTCCGTTGTGCTATGGATAGAGTTGGAAGTTCTAGACCAAACACAAAAAAGAAAACAAAAAAATAATTTTTTAACCCCTTATATTAGGCTCGTTTGATAAAAGCGAGCCTTTTTTGTTTATGGAAACGTTATTTAATTTATTCTACCAATGCGATGGAGTTTCAACCGACTCTAGAAAAATTCGCCAAAATTGTCTTTATATTGGTTTAGTTGGTCCCAACTTTGACGGTGGTGCTTTTGCCCAAAGTGCTATTGAATCAGGTGCGAAATACGCAATTGTGTCCAATAAACTTTTGGCAAATAACTCAACCATTTTTTATGTAGAAAACACATTGCGTTTCCTTCAACAACTTGCTCATTTTCACAGAAATCGTTTTCAAATCCCCGTAATTGGAATTACAGGAAGTAATGGAAAAACAACGACAAAAGAGTTAGTTAATGCCGTGTTAAGTACTACTTTCAATAGTCTTTGTACAAAAGGAAATCTCAACAATCATATTGGAGTTCCCCTAACTTTACTGGAATTAAATGAAAGTCATGAACTGGCAATTATTGAAATGGGCGCAAATAAACCAGGTGATATTAAAGAATTAGTTGAGATCGCTCGACCAACAATTGGAATCGTAACCAATATCGGAAAAGCACACCTAGAAGGGTTTATCGATTTAAACGGTGTTATAAAAACCAAAAGTGAATTATTTGACTTTATAGCTGAAAATGAAGGTACATGTATCTTCAATGCCGATGACGAAATTTTAAATGAAGCTATAAAAAAACGATCCTTGGTCAACACCTACTCCTACTCTACTTCTGCAAAAGGACTAGTTAATGCATCTAATTGGCAAGTAACTCCTTATCTACAATTTTCTTATCAAACCGAAAATTACCAATCGCCTGTTATCCAAACACATTTGGTAGGATTATATAATTTATCCAATTTCTTGACAGCAATAACTTTAGGTAAACTGCTAAAAGTTTCTTTTGAAAAAATCAACGAAGGAATTACTAATTACACACCCACTAACAACCGTTCACAAGTAACTAAAACAGTAAAAAATACGCTCATTTTAGACTGTTACAATGCAAATCCTTCGAGTATGAAAAATGCTTTAATCAGTTTTTCGGAAATTGAATCAGCATCAAAATTGGCAATTCTTGGAGACATGTTAGAAATGGGAACCGAAAGTGAAAAGGAACATTTGCAAATTGTAGAACAATGTAAAAGTCTTCAATTGAATGTCATTTTTGTAGGAAAAGAATTTGGAAAAGTGACAGCAAATGTCTTTGAAAACAGCATTTCTCTTAAAGAACATCTTGAAAAGAATCCCATTGACAATAAATTGATTCTTTTAAAAGGTTCTCGTGGAATTGCACTAGAAAAAATTGTAGAAGCGCTATAATATCTTTACGGAAATGAAGGTTCATCTATCTTTTTTTAAAATAATTACTTTACTTGGATTACTTCATTTTTCTATAAGCGCTTGTAAATCAAAGTCAAATAATTCCCCAAAAAAAAATCTATCTTCTAAATCCATAACCCAATATTCTGAATATTTGGATATAACGGAAACAAAAAATTATATACAAATTTCAATCGTACATCCTGACACCAAGAAAAAATACGAATATGTAATTTCAATAAAGCCCATCGACGGTACTTCCGGAACTTGGGTTCAACCAAGACAAAAGCTAGCAGTAATGTCCTCTACCCATATCGGGATGTTAAACGAAATCGACGAGACTAAACGAATCGTAGCAATCTCAAATTCCAAATACTTGTACAATCCAAAATTGATTCGTAGAAAAAATCAACTTATCAATCTAGGAGACGAAGGTCAAATTCCCATTAATTTGCTCGTAAAATCAAAAGCAAAAAATGTAGTTTATAGTGGTTTTGGAGAAAGTCTTTCCAATCAAGAATCACTCGACAAATTAAAAATTACAGCTATTCCTGATTTCGATTGGCGCGAAACTCATCCTTTAGGAAAAGCAGAATGGTTGCTACTTTTTGGCGCTTTGACTGGAAAATTTGAAAAAGCAAAAAAACAACTCGTCACAATTAAGGCAAATTATTTCAAGACAAAATCTGAGGTCAAAAAATTAAATATAAAACAGCGTGTCATGAGTGGGAATTTAACCGCCGATGTTTGGTACACTCCTGCTGGTGGCAGCTATTTCGCTCGTATTATGAAAGATGCGGGAATGAATTATCGCTATGCAACTACAAAAGGAACCGGAAGTCTTGGTTTGGGACTTGAAAAAGTGGTGAACGACGCAAAAAATGTTGAAATATGGATAAATCCGGGTGCCTCTAGTTTTGAAGAACTTGAGCAATTAAATCCTAAATCACGGCATTTTTCTTCTTTTAAAAACAAACTCATTTTCTGCTACTCAAAAAATGCAAATCGTTTTTGGGAAGAAAGTGCTGTTCGACCCGACTTGGTACTTCGAGATCTAGCGTTGATTAATTCTGGCGTTTATTCCTCTAATTTATTGACCTATTATTCAAAGTTGAAATGAAACATTCTGGTCGATGGATTTTGCTTTTGTCGGTGTTTTTAACGCTGGTGTTTTTGCATTTTCAATCAGGAGAAATTACAGTTTCCTTTGTTGACATATATAATTCGATTTTTCATTATAACGAAAATCAAACTACGCACATTCTATTTTTGGAGTTCCGCTTACCACGAATTATAATGGCCTTAATTGCTGGAGCGTCCCTTTCAGTTGCTGGAATGTTAATGCAAACTATGTTTAATAATCCATTAGCAGGACCTTACATTCTAGGAATAAATTCTGGTGCATCTTTACTAGTCGCAATCGGGATATTATCAGGTTTTTCATTATTTCAATCGACAGGAGGATTAATCGGTGCAGCATTAATTGGAAGTTTTCTAGTTGGTTCACTCATGTTACTTCTTGCAGGGAAAATTCGCTCGAACATTGGACTACTGTTAGTTGGTATCATGATTAGTAGTTTTATCGGCTCAATAATTTCATTTTTAGAAGCAGGAAGTAATGCCGAAAAATTGCGCAATTTCACCTTATGGTCAATGGGATCTTTACAACACGTTCAATTAAACCAAATAGTTCCAATTCTTGGCGTCGTTTTTTCAGCTTTCATTGGTATATTTTTTTGTGTTAAACCCTTGAATATACTAGTTTTAGGGGAAGTCTCCGCTAATTCATTAGGAATAAACACTAAACGCCTTAACCTAGTAATAATTCTTTTAACCGCAATATTGGCTGGTGTGGTAACTGCTTTTTGCGGTCCGATTGCATTTGTTGGTTTAGCAGTACCAAATGTGACTCGTATGCTCTTCAAAACAAGAAATCACCGTATCTTGCTCTTCGCCAACCTTATAATCGGAAGTATATTTATGTTGATTTGTGACATTCTCATCCTTCAATTAGAACATTTAATGGTTATTCCAATCAACGTATTGACTTCATTTATTGGAGCACCTTTTGTGATTTATGTTGTCTTTAAAAGTGGTGTAAGATGATAACTGTTTCTAATCTCAAAATAGGTCACTATGAAACGATTGCTCAATGCGGTAGTTTACAACTTGACAAAGGCGTTCTTTATGCTTTAGTAGGAAATAATGGTTCTGGAAAATCAACATTTTTTAAAACCATTTGTGGAATTATTCCGGCAATTTCTGGTGAGCTAATTTTATTTGGAAAACCACTTTCTTCCCTATCCCATCTTGAAAGATCGAAAACAATTGCCTTTGTAGAAAGTAAATTTTCGGGCGTTGAACTATTGTCAGTCGCAGAATATATTGGACTTGGACGCGCACCTTACACTGGAATAAGCGGACGACTTTCTCAATATGACTTCATTAAAATAAAGGAAACTATTTCCTTTTTTGGAATTCAAGATCTAAAAAATCGTTTTACAGATTCCCTGAGTGATGGTGAACGTCAGTTGTGTGCAATCGCCCGAGCTGTAGTGCAAGAAACTCCATTTATCGTGCTCGACGAACCTACCTCATCCTTAGACTTTAGAAACAAAAAATTAATCATGCAAAAGTTGAAGGAAATAGCTGAAAAAGAAAATAAATGCATTTTGCTCTCCACCCACGACATTGAACTCACCTTCGAATTCGATTGCCAACTTCTAGGTGTTTTTGAAAATGAAATTTCTATGCTAAAGGAAATGAGATATGAGGACCTGAAAGAAAAATTATTGGCATAAAAAATCCCCATCGCAAGACAGGGACTTTCAATAAAAACTTAATTGGAAATTATAAAATCGCCTTAATTCCTGGCAATTCCTTTCCTTCAAAATATTCCAATAAGGCTCCACCACCTGTACTTACATAACTTACGGCGTCAGCAAATCCGAATTTTTGAACAGCTGCAGCACTATCACCTCCACCAATTAAACTGTAAGCTCCGTTTTTAGTCGCCTCTGCAACCGCTTCAGCAACCGCCTTAGTACCTGCTGCAAATGAATCCATTTCAAAAACGCCCATTGGACCATTCCACAATATGGTTTTAGATGCCAACAATACAGATTTAAAATCTTCCTGTGCCTTATTTCCAATATCCAATCCCATCCAACCCGAAGGAATCGCGCCACTTTCACAATTATTCGTTTGTGCATCATTTGAGAAATTATCGGCAATAATTGAATCCGATGGCAAATGAATTTTCACACCTTTGGCATCAGCCCGTTCAATGATCTCTTTACACGTTTCTAGGCGCTCATCTTCACACAACGAGTTACCAATTTCTCCACCCATTGCTTTGAAAAATGTATAAGCCATTCCACCACCAATAATGATGTGATCCGCCACATTTAACAAATTTTCCACGATTAACACTTTATCCGAAACCTTTGCGCCACCAACAATTGCAGTAAATGGGCGTTCAGCATGATTCATTACTTTTTGCGCGCTTTGAATTTCTGCATCCATTAAAAAACCTGCCATTTTATCGTTTGGAAAAAAGGAAGCAATTTGAGTCGTGCTTGCATGCGCTCGGTGTGCCGTTCCAAATGCATCGTTTACGTAACAGTCACCTAATTTGGCTAATTTCTCAGCAAATTCCATGTCGCCTTTCGTCTCTTCTTTGTAAAAACGCACATTTTCTAACACTAGAACCTCACCCGATTTCAAAGCAGCACTTTTTTCAGTTGCTTCTAATCCGATACAATCATTAGCAAAATGAACTGTGGTTTCCAATAAATCAGCGATTCTGCCCGTAATGTGACGTAGAGAATATTTATCCTCTGGCCCTTCCTTCGGACGTCCTAAATGCGACATTAAAATTAAGCTGCCTCCTTGATTTAAAATGTGTTTCAATGTAGGAAGCGCCGCACGAATTCGTTTGTCGTCCGTTATTTCCAAGGTTTCTTTATTCAAAGGAACATTAAAGTCCACGCGAACCAAAGCTCGCTTTCCTGAAAAATTGTAATCTTTAAAAGCTGTCATGTTGATTGATTTGGTTGCAAAACTAAAAAAACGAGGCTTAGCATTCCACGAATCTGGTTTCTAACTCAAATAAAATGTGCAGATTTGTAGTAAATAAAAATTTCATGAACAAACTATTTATTTTTCTTTTGGCAGGTTTAACGTTCTATTCCTGCAAATCAACCAAGCAGGACGAACCTATTGAAGGAATTGTAATGGAAGGCGAATATGGCGACGATTACGAAGGTGAGTACGAAGAAGAATACTACGATGAATATGAAGAAGGATACGAAGAAGAAAATCCTTATGTACGTCCAATTTATAATTCTTCAAGAACCTTATTTGCCGATTTAATTCACACCAAACTAGAAGTAAGTTTCGATTGGGAAAAATCACGGCTAAAAGGAAAAGCGACAATTACTGCAAAACAACATTTTTATCCTTCTGACAGCATTGTTCTAGATGCAAAAGGAATGGATATTTTGAGCGTTAAAATGGATGGTAAAGATTTGAAATATAACTATGTCGATTCTTTGCAAATTCATATCAACTTAGGAAGAGTTTATACCAAAACTGAAAAATTCACTTTAGTAATCGATTACGTTTCCAAACCAAACGAACGCGAAACGGGCGGTAGTGATGCCATTACATCGGACAAAGGATTATACTTTATTAATCCTAAAGGAGAAGACAAAACCAAAATGCCACAAATTTGGACACAAGGTGAAACTGAAGCTAATTCAGTATGGTTTCCTACCATCGATGCACCAAACGCAAAAACAACTCAGGAGATGTTGATTACTGTTGAGGACAAATACATTACGCTTTCGAATGGAAAAATGATTGCCTCTAAGAAAAATACTGATGGAACGCGAACTGATCATTGGAAACAAGACTTACCGCATGCACCCTATTTGTTCATGATGGCGGTTGGAGAATTTAAGGTTGTGAAAGATTCTTACACGCGTCCTGATGGTAGCAAGATGGAAGTGAACTACTATGTTGAACCAGAATACGAAAACCAAGCAAAAGCAATTTTTGGAGAAACTCCGAACATGATTAAGTTTTTCTCACAACGTTTAGGAGTTGAATTCCCATGGGATAAATACCACCAAATCGTGGTGAGAGACTATGTTTCAGGAGCAATGGAAAATACAGGCGCGGTTATTTTTGGAGATTTCGTTTACAAAAATGAACGTGAATTATTAGACGGAAATGACCAAAGCACGATTGCTCATGAGTTGTTTCACCATTGGTTCGGTGATTTAGTGACATGTGAATCTTGGGCAAATTTACCTTTGAATGAATCTTTCGCAAACTACTCACAATACTTGTGGGACGAATATAGATACGGTCTTGACGAGGCGGATTATCAGGCAGAAAGTGAAGCTGACGGTTATTATAGCTCTGCAGAAAATGGTGGTTACATGAAATTGATTCGCTATGATTACTTCGACAAAGAGGATATGTTTGATGGACATTCTTACAATAAAGGTGGTCGTATTTTACACATGTTACGCCACTATTTAGGTGATGATGCCTTCTTTGCAGGATTGAATAATTATTTGACAACCAATAAATACAAAGCAGCAGAAGTGCACCATTTACGTTTGGCGTTCGAAGAAGTTTGCGGAGAAGATTTGAATTGGTTTTTTGATCAATGGTTTTTAGGAAAAGGACATCCGATTATCTTTACTGAACAAGAAATCAATAAAGAAAACGGTACAGTCACCCTTAAAATCAGACAACGTCAAAACAAAGATGAATTCCCTACCTATCGAATTCCAGTTAAAGTCGGAATATGGGACGAGTCTGGCATGCGAACTGAAAAAATTGTCATTGATAGCGTTGATCAATCCTTCACTTTCGCTGTAAAAGGTGAATTAAAAAACATGCTTTTCGACAACGAACAAATGCTTTTAGGTAAGTATTATGAAGAAAAACCAATGTCACAATTCGTTCATCAGTTTGAAAATGCTACCCGTTACCGTGCTCGTTATACCGCATTAAAACGATTAAAATCTGATAAATCCGTAGAAGCTGACAAGGTGTTTTTATCAGCACTTTCTGACAAATTCTGGAACATCCGAATCGCTGCTATAGAATTTGGAACAAAAATCAAACGTTCGAACAATGATGCAATAACTGCTAAGATGAAGGATTTAGCGGCAAATGACCCTAAATCTCAGGTTCGTGCAGCTGCTTTGGACTATTTAAGTACCTTGCTAGAAAAACAAGAAGCAACAGCAATTTTGAAGAAAGCGATTGAAACGGATAAATCATTTTTAGTTCTTGGAAAATCTTTAGAAAGTTTAGCAAAGATGAATCAAGAAGAAGCACTAAATGTTGCTCGTAAATTGGAAAAAGAGAACATTGAAAGCACGCGAATGACTATTGCTGAATTGTATGCTCAATTTGGTGAAGAACAAGATGGGGCTTACCTCGAATCGTTAGTTCAACGAAAAGATTTAAAAGGATATGAAGAATTGCGCGCTATGTTCTCGTATGTTGTTTGGGTAATTCGAATGAGTCCAGAAACATTGGAGAAATCTCAGGGGATTCTTAGCCAATTGAGCGAATCCAAAAACAATTACACCAAAATGTATTTTTCCAGAGCTGTTCAATATATGATGGGCAACATCTATGAAAGAATCAATAATCTAGATGTTGAAATTGCAACTTTAGAGGAAGCGAAATCTTTCAGTATGGCTGACGAGAAAAAACGTGAAAAACACAAATTGGAAGACATCAATAATAATTTGAGCACTTTCCTTTCTGTTGAAGAAGATCGATAGAAAAGAATGCCAAACAAAAAAGGCTGTCCACTAACTGGACAGCCTTTTTTTTATGTTCAAAATTTTCTAAATTTTAATCCTCTATAATATCAATTGCAAGAATCGCATCTCCTTGACGAATATCATCAACCACATCAACACCTTCTACAACCTTCCCAAAACACGTGTGATTTCTATCTAAATGTGCGGTATTGTTTCTAGAATGACAAACAAAAAACTGTGAACCACCTGTATTTCGTCCTGCATGAGCCATAGATAGAACACCTCGATCATGGTATTGATTCTCACCTGTTAATTCACAATCAATTTTATATCCCGGACCGCCTGTCCCTGGCATTCCGTTCGCACCATCGCGCGTATTCGGGCAACCTCCCTGAATTACAAAATCAGGAATTACACGGTGCCATTTTAAACCATTGTAATATCCTTCCTTCGCTAATTTCACAAAGTTGGCAACTGTATTTGGCGCGTCTTTTTCGTAAAACTCCACCGTCATATCACCTTTACTTGTTCTAATAATTCCTTTCATTTTATAAATTTTGGTCAAAATTAGACAATCAAAGACAGAAAAAAGATGAATTTCCAGCAATTTCGCCCAAAAATCGTGTGAATTGTTAATAACTAAGTTGATAATGTCTTTAGTAAGATTTAAAAACGGAAATAATGACCCTATACATTTGTAATTGACCAAATTTAAACGATTGCGCCAATGTTCGGTATAACTATAAAGAAGCGACTTAGTGAGGATCAGTTATCCAATATCTTCGTCAATGGGATTTTTGAGAGTGTGGAAAATAGCTTCGAAGACGTTGCTGGTTTAATCAATAATGATATTTCATTTGTGGCCGACCCGCAAGTGAACCCTAATAATAAACATGAATTTGCACTAATTGTACTTGCTGCAAATATTGCAATTATAGAGTCTGTTTTTGATTACGAATTAGCAAATGATTTACGCAATAGTATTTTCAATAAACTAGCAAATGTTTATAGCCGCGATGTTAAAACAGTTGCTGCTGTAATTAAAGATTACCAAGACCAAATGATGCGCTTGAATCGAAATTCTAAAAACTGGTCAAACTCTATGGCTTTGGCAATTTTTGAAAAATACGAATTGAACCAATACCAAGATGAGTTTTTTAGACGTCAAAATGGTTGTAATCCAATGTTTAAAAAGCGTTTAGGAGACATCATGTCAAACTATATCTGGGATTGGGATGAAATGCGTAAGAAGTATAAATTTTAACGCTGCACAATAACATTTTCCGAGAGTAAGTTCAAAATCCCGTCTGAATAACTCGAAGCGCAAAAGAACTTTATCACAATTTCTTCTTTGGCTAAAGCATTTATTTCCTTTGCTGCATTTTGAAACCATTCCTCGCGGTAGGCATCAGTTTGTAAATCCAAATTGACATCGTAGGGTGCAATGATAGTATTTGGATGTATCAATCCAAACTTTCCTGAGAGAATATAATACGAATCACAACCCCAATCATCAGCGTCTTGTTTCCATTTTAAAAATTGAGCACCTGTATAAATTTCGCCAGCTTTGCAGGGCCATTCGAGTTTTTCTTTTACACAACCAATCAAGGCAATTTTTACCATCTTCCGTTAAAAAACAGCGTGTTACTGAACAACATTTTTCCGTTATACCAAAAACCTCGAAATAGTGGATTGTCTGGCATCAGAACAATGCTCCCATTTCCGTGATTCACAGATGCAACTACAATAGATCCACCTTGATTTGACTTGGCATAATGTCCAACAAATCCATTTTTTTGTTTCCCGTCTTTATGAACAGTTATTATTTTTTCATTTTTCGAAAAGTAGGCATCGGAACGTAATCGAAGCGTAAAATAGTTATCAATTCCAAACGTCAAAGGATGTGAATTATCCATTTCAGTCGAGAAAATTGCCCCTGTAATTGCACCACTAATCTGCTTTCTGTCTGATTTTGCAAAACCCATGTCTCCTTCTTTAATCTCACTTTGTTTACGCTCCAATAAAGCTGTCTCAGCGAAAGCATCTACCCCTTCTCCAAGCACCAACAGACGACCTCCGTTTTCTACCCATTTCAATATCTCATCGTTGATTTCTTTCCCTGCATTTCCTTCTGGATAAACCAGAAAATCCAATCGAGGTAAGGCCTGTAACAATTGATTTTGACGCAATAAGGTTACTGGCATCTTTATATCTTGCTCAAAGAAGTACCAACTTTCACCTACACTTAACGAATTAAAATTATCGCCAACTATTATCGCACCACGTTCTTGTTTAATATGCTTTATAGTATAGGTTCCTAAATCACTTCCATCCTCTACTAAACCGGTCTGCAAACAATGAACTTTTGCATTGGATTCTAATTGAATTTTGGTTAATTTCTCCTTCAAATTAACTTTCAAATTGTCCGCTTTTAATATCAGAAGCGAACCTTTTTCGTAGGATTTGCCTTCCGTTTTAAACGTCTTTTCAGTGAACGAAACGTTTATGTTTTCTTTCTGACATGCCACTAAAAAACGTACCGAACCCAAACTATTCCAATGCACCACATACGCATACGCATCTTCAATTTTTGTTTCATTTTTCGGAGAATCAGTAGAAAACAATACATCCTCTGATGCTTCAAGAACATCCAATCCATAAGCAAAAGGAATATTCCAAGCAGTGATGTCATACGTTAAAGAATCCGACAAATAAGTTTGACTTTCAAAAAGCACTTGTACCAATGTGGATTGCCGCTGATTTGTCGGCACGAACCACTCGTTACCAGTTGTTTTATAAATCTCCTTTTGATTGGTGACATGGTTTAATCCCTTCACTGTTTGATTCGGTTTTAAAACATACATATTGATTTGATTTTTAACCAATAACTGATTCAAATCTGCAATTTTTTCTGGTGAACCACTTACAACATAACCTTTAATGGCAGCACTCTGCTTTTTAAAATAATCTTGTTGGTGTCGAATTAATTCTTCAGCTTTTTTCCCTGACAATTCGACTGTGGAAAGCCCTGTAGTGACGTGATGCTCCACGCGTTGTGAAAGGGTTAACGTATCTCCCGTTTGTGTAATAACAGCCAAACCACCACGTCCACTTCCACCTTGTTCATACGTCATTCCGATTGCACCGTTAAAACTTGGATACGTGTCACCATAACTTGGGTAAAGCAAATCAAAAACTTCCTTTGTGAAATACAACCAATTGTTCTTGTCAAAATAACTTGCATGGCTTTTTCCTATGTCTTTTTGAAACTTGCGTTGCCAATCAGTGATTTTTTGGTGATACGGTTCGGCTGCTGGAGGAAAATAATACGGTTCATTAATTCCTTGTTCATGAAAATCTACGTGCACATGCGGATTCCAAAGAAAATAACTGTTCATCCTTTGTTGTGTTTCTATCTGTGTCATCCACGCCCAATCGCGATTCAGATCAAATAAATAATGATTTGGACGACCACTTGGCCAAGGTTCTTGATGCTCTATGGCTTCAATTTCGGGGTTAGGTTGATGCGCACCGTATTGGTAATAATAATTCACATAACGATCTCGTCCGTCGGGATTCAAACACGGATCCATAATAATGAGCGTATTTTTTAAGAGGTCAACTTTATCCGTGAGCAAGCGGTAAGCAGTCTGCATTGCTGCCTCTGTACCAGCGCTTTCATTTCCGTGGACATTATAACTCATCCAAACAATCGCCAATTTATCATCCGAATTTAATGCGACATGATTATTGCGTATCTGTTCCAAATTGGCAATATTTTCAGGCGTTCCAATAAAAACTTGTAACAAATCGCGATGTTCATAGGTTTCGCCATATTTTTCAACTTTCACCATTTTTGGAAAAGCAGTTTGTAGGGCATTGAAATATGAAACTACTTCGGCGTGACGGGTAAACTTCTCCCCTATTTCATAACCCAAAAATTGCTTTGGTGAAAAATTTGATTGTGAAAATCCAATCGAAATTTGTCCAAAAAAGAACAATAAACTATTTAAAATGAGCCAACTAAATCTATTCATTTTTAGAAATGTTTTTGATAATTGCTTCCCTAAATTTTAGGAAGAAGTAGTTAAAATTAGTATAATCTTGAACGTGAAAAAGATGAACTTGTTGCGAAAAAATGAAATCGAATTTTCTTGGGATTGTGAGTTGAAAAATTTATTCAGAAATAAACCGCACCAAATGTCGTTTATCATCTGTATTTACCAAAAACCTAAAATAAAAGTCGAATAAAAACGAACTGTAGTGACTTTACATTAGGAATTTGTCTGTAGTACAGCTTATGATTCTATCTTTGTCCGATGCGCTTTTTATTCGTTGTTATTTTCACCTTCTGTCTAAGCAATATTTTTACCCAATCCACAAAAATTACTGGGAAAGTTGAAGGAAAAAATA
Source organism: Bacteroidota bacterium (assembly GCA_039795265.1). Classification (GTDB taxonomy): domain Bacteria; phylum Bacteroidota; class Bacteroidia; order Flavobacteriales_D; family Crocinitomicaceae; genus UBA952. The sequence continues at coordinate 28,111 of JBDKEM010000039.1, forward strand.
AAATGCCGCTGGAAAATGTTTGGGTCGAAATTTCAACGAAACCTAAACAACAAGTCATCACCGACTCGACAGGAACCTATTCCTTTTTCGCACCCGCTAATGACACCTTGAAATTGTATTTTTTTATTGACGATTATCGAGAAGTGAAATCCATTTTTACTCTTGGAAGTGAATTGATTATTGAACCAGTTATCTTCCCAATTCTTCAACAAAAAACCGTGAACGTCATTCAAAAAAGACAAGATCCATTTGAGATTACTAAAATGCCCATTTTAGATAACCAACGCCTAACAGGAAGTGTTGAACGCACCTTAACACTCACGACAGCAGCTACTTCCAACAATGAACTCACTACCAATTACAACGTTCGTGGAGGAAACTACGATGAAAATTTGGTTTATGTCAACGGTTTTTTGGTGTATCGACCTTTTCTTACACGAAGTGGACAACAAGAAGGAATGAGTTTTATTCACTCGTCATTGGTGGAATCTCTGCGTTTTTCAGCGGGTGGATTTGATGCTCAATATGGCGACCGATTGAGTAGTGTTTTGGACATTACTTATAAAACGCCTTCAAAATTTAATGCTTCAGGAATGGCATCTTTGCTCGGCGTAGAGGGACATGCTGAACAGCAAATTGGTAAACGTTTTAATTACTTAGTAGGAGCACGTTACCGTTCCAATGGATATTTATTGAATTCACTTCCAACGAAAGGAGCGTACAATCCCGTTTTTGCTGATGCACAGTTATTGACGAATTTTGAAATGACAAAGAAACTGACCTTGAGTTTTTTAGGACATTTTTCTTCTAATAATTATCGCTTTCAACCACAAACTTCCAATACGGATTTCGGAACCGCCAATGAAGCTTATTCGTTTCGCATCTATTTTGACGGACAAGAACAAACGCGCTTTCAAACGTTGATGGGAGGGCTATCTTTAAAATATGCCGCTTCAACGAAAACACAATTGGATCTTTACGCGACGGTTTTCAACACGGACGAACGCGAGTATTTTGACATTGACGGTCAGTATTATATCAACCAATTAGAAACGGACCCATCGAAGGAAGAATACGGTGATTCGGTTGCTGTGCTTGGTATCGGTTCATTTTTAAATCACGCTCGTAACCGATTGAATGCAACAATTTCAAGCGTTTATCATAACGGTTCTCATTTGATAAAATCAGGTTTTTCGGATAATGAACGCAATCATTTTCAATTTAGTCAAATCAAATGGGGCGTCGGTTTTCAGCACGATCAATTTTACGATGTGCTTTCTGAATGGAAGTTATTGGATTCCGCTGGTTACAGTCTTCCACAATCATCCGCAAGTAACCAAATTGAATTGTTTGAAGTCATTAAAGGCAACTTGAATTTACGCAATGAACGTTTCAATTCTTTTGTTCAATGGAACCGAAGTTGGTCGAAAACTTCACGTAATAAAGTAGTTAGTATTCGTAAAAAGATTAAATCAAAGGATGAAAAATCGTATAAGGTGTTCAATGAAACGCTTTTGGAAGCCACGGACAAATGGGCACTTTCATTAGGTGGCAGAGGCGTTTACACCACGTTTAACAACGAGTATTTCATCACTCCAAGAGCTGCAATTAGTTATTTTCCTAAAAGTTATTTTGTCCATAACAATCAGATAAAACGAAGGGATTTAACTTTTCGCCTTTCAACTGGCTTGTATTATCAACCACCATTTTACCGAGAGTTTAGAACATTCACAGGATCCCTAAATCCTAATGTAAAATCCCAAAAATCCCTTCATGTCGTGGCAGGAACAAATTTCCTTTTCGACATGTGGAACCGAAAAAGTCCTTTCAAATTTACAGGTGAGATTTTTTACAAATACTTATGGGATGTAAATCCATATGAAATCGACAACGTAAGAACGCGATATTTCGCTAATAATGATGCGGTTGCTTATGCTTATGGATTCGATATGAACGTTCACGGCGAATTTGTTTCGGGCATCGAAAGCTTCTTTAAAATGGGAGTTTTGTCCACGCGCGAAAATTTGAAAAATGACCAATACACCGAATACTACAACGCTTCGGGAGAAAAGATAATTTTTGGGTTCAGCGAAGATCAAGTGGTGGTTGATAGTTCCGTGATTTTTCCGGGCTACATTCCGCGACCGACAGATCAATTATTCACGTTTGGAGCATTGGTTCAGGACCAAATGCCTGGTTTGGAAAATTTTACAGTTCAAATGGGAATGCAATTCGGATCACCTTTACCGTATGGTCCTCCTGACCATGATCGATACAAGGATACGTTGAGAATGCGCAGTTATTTCCGCGTTGACCTTGGGTTTGCCTATGACTTAATCAATCCAAAAAAGAGCAAAGACGCCTTTTGGAATAAGAATTTTTCGAACGCGATGATTTCGTTTGAAATTTTCAATTTGCTTGGTGTAAACAATGTCCTTTCCAAACAATGGATTCAGGATGTTGAAGGAAAATTTTACGCGATTCCTAATTATTTGACGCAGCGACGGTTCAATCTAAAATTGATTCTTCGTTTGAAGTAATCAAGCTTCCGGAGCAAATAAAAACTTATTCGGACGCACGATATCAGTTTTTACAGCGTACATCACAATTCCAGCGGTATTTCTTACGCCCAACTTGGCCATAATATTTTTACGATGCGTGTTTACCGTGTGCTTACTCAGAAAAAGTAATTCAGCGATTTGTTCGTTTGTTTGACCTTCTGCAATCAATTTGATGATTTCATTTTCACGTTCCGATAACACAATCGCTTCGCAGGAAAAAGAATCAAAATCGAGGTCGTCCACATTGATACTTGCTTTTTGAATAGTTTCTAAGATTTGACCACAGAAAAATTTATTTCCATTTTTTGTTTCGTGAACCGCGTTAACAATCTCGCTAATCTCACAATCCTTTTTCACATAACTTGTCACACCCGAACGCAAGGCATCTACCAAAGTTTGTGCGCTTTGATCAGGAGTAATTGCTAAAAAACGCATTTTTGGTTTATGCTGCAATATTTTAGGAATTATGTCGATTTCAAATCCACTTGCTGTAAAATCGATTACAATTAATTCAATATCGAAACTATTGACTTGTTCTAATAATTCTTCACTGTCATGCGCCTCCCCAGCAATATGGATTTCCTTTTCAGCCGACAAAACCGTCCGTAAACCAACACGAATTAAATCGTTGCTATCCGCTAAAATGATTTCCACTTATTTAGAATTAATATAAACAAAGGTAGCAACATATTCCAAAATGACAATTTAAACCAACTATTCTTTTCAAAAAATCGAAAATAGATTTGATTGCCATTTCATATTCTAATTGGAAAGTCAGATTATTTTTGCACCATGGAAACCAAGATTGGAACAGACATTGACCAAGCCGCACATTTATTGAAAAAAGGCGAATGTGTTGCTGTTCCGACGGAAACAGTTTATGGTCTCGCTGCGAATGGATTGGACGAAGCAGCAATTCGAAAAATTTTTGAAGCAAAAGAAAGACCGATGAGCAATCCACTCATCTTGCATTTTAGAAATGAAGCTGCAATTGAACAATTTGTCCTTGATTTTCCTGCTCCCTTGAAAAAAATTGCTGCTCAGTTTTGGCCAGGACCGCTTACCATATTGCTACCAAAAAGTGATCAAGTGCCTTTCGTTATCACCGCTGGAAATGAACGAGTTGGTGTTCGCGTTCCCTCGCATCCTATTTTACAAGAGCTACTTTTTCAATTGGAATTTCCATTAGCAGCTCCAAGCGCCAATTCTTATGGGCAAATCAGTCCGACGCGTTCAGAGCATGTATTCAAGCAACTCAAAGGCAAAATACCATTTATACTAGAAGGAGGATGGTGTACTAGTGGTGTTGAATCTACAATCGTTGGAATGGAAGCAGAAAAGGTAGTTATTTACCGACTCGGCGCGATTCCTAACGAAGCTTTGGAAGAAAGTCTTGGATATTTACCCGAAATCAAAAACCATACGGACGCACTTCCTGTAACATCGGGAATGGTTGCACATCACTACGCACCAAATACACCTCTTTCTTATTGCGATTCACCTGAAAAAACAAACGGCAACTCGTCCAATTCAGGGTATATCTTTTTTCAAAATTATTCCAACTCCATTCCTCGAGAAAATCAATTCATTCTCAGCGAAAAAGGCGATTTAAGAGAAGCCGCAGTGAAACTTTATGATGCGTTACATACCATGGACGAACGGAAATTTGACCACCTTTTTGTAGAAAAAATGATTGAAAAAGAATTAGGTCGAACAATAAATGATCGGCTGAATAGAGCCACGAAAAAGAAATAAAATTCTTCTTTCCTACTCTCTAAATTTAGCGTTATCCAATAATTTATAATCTGTCAAGGTTTTCAAAAAAGCAATCAAGGACGCTCTCTCTTGACTTGTAAAATGAATACCTTGGGATAAACTCGAACTCAAAGTTGGCGAGTGTTTAATACCTGAATCGTAGTGGTTGAGAACCATGTTTAAAGTCATAAATCGTCCATCGTGCATATAAGGATAAGTTAGCTCGATGTTTCGAAGAGTGGGAACTTTAAATTTTCCAATATCGCTGCTTTCTTGTGTTATTCGCGCCCTTCCTAAATCCACAAAAACAGAATCTAAACCATTATTTTGAAAACTAAAATTGGTGAAAAGTGGTTCCGAATGACACGAAGCACAATTATTCTTAAACAACTGATATCCTGCATTCTCCTCATCCGTAAAACTCACTTTACCTTGACGAAAGTCATCATATTTTGATCCATCGGAAACAATAACTGCTAAGAAAATACTTATGGCTCGATACATTAGTTGGTCGGTAATCTCCTCTGTTCCATATGCAAACTTAAAGGCGTCGCGATACACTTTCGTGTTATTCAATTTGAGAAGTACGTTTTCAATACTTTCATTCATTTCCACGGGATTAGTGATTGGAGCCAAAGAAAAAATCTCAAGATGATTCACACCTCCATCCCAATTAAAATAAGGCGACCACAACAAATTGAAAACAGTCGGAGCATTTCTATTTCCAAGTAAGCCATGCACACCTTGACTAAAACTCACACCATGATCAGCAAAACCATGTGTTTGAGCATGACAAGTTGCACAAGACACCGTATTGTCCTCAGAAAGAATCGGGTCATAAAATAATTTTCGCCCTAATTCAAAACGTGATTTGGTTGGTGTATTGTCGATAAATTGATAAACAGGAGATGGAAAATATTCAGGATAAGTAATCACAAAAGGTTGGTCTTTCTTCTTACAAGATATGACAACTATTCCTAGAAATAAAAAGTAAATGAGTTTCATTTTTGATGTTTTTAAAAATAGGTGTCACAAGAATTACTCCTTGGACACCCATTAATTGACGGACAGAGATTATTCTAATCCTAAAAATGTAAAACCGCTATAAAAATTAGTTGCCATACTTTTAGCACGCGAACCGGGCATCATAATAGACGAACCATTTGCAATGGCGTCACTATGAAATAATTTTGCTGGATTTGCTGACATTTTGATGGTCTTGGAAGCGTTTTCCGTCAGTTCCAAATGGTCAGTAAATTCAATAGTATTCGTTGTGACAACATTATTAGTACCAGCATAACCACCCAAATGATAAGCGAAATTCCCAGAACTTGAAGCGGGTGACGTTCCTTCGGCTTTAATCATGATATAGCCCGAATTCCAACTCCAAAACATACCATTCGCAGTGGACAAAGCACCTGTTTGAGCACCTGAAACATTGCGTAAACTGTCAACTCCAAGTGTGTAGCGGAATCCGGTATAATGTCCTGTAGGAACGTTCGTCATCTCCAAGGTTGCCGTAGTAGGGTCAGCAAGATTAACCAGGAAATAGCTTTCAGGATGTTTCCAATAAGTGCCGTCTTCTTTTTTCAATTCTAAATTGGATACGTAGTATTTGAAAGTGGTAAAATTCATGGTTTCACCATTCATTGGATGTACTAAATCTTGGTTCAGTGAAAACGTTGCGCTATTCATACCCCAAACGTGTGAAAAACTGACTTTTACCGTTCCAACGGTATCCTCTTCGTGTTTGTGTTTATGGCAAGATGTTAGCAATAAAATGATGCTCGCAATTGCGAAAAAAGAGATTTTAATTGATTTCATTTTTGTTTAATTTGATTTGTTATTCGTGATTGAATTTGTTGATTAGTTCTAATTTTTCTTAATGCTTTGTATATGTCAAAAAGAAATTTAACTAATACGAGAAACAAGAAAATATTTAAGTAAATAATCATGTTTTAAGATTTTTAAGACAAGAATTAAGGTAGTAAAATAACTGGCACTTTCTTGCTCATTTTTAAACCATTATCATTTAAGTGAACGACTAATTCAACAACTGCATGAACCGTATCCGTCACGTTGTTCACCCAATGTTCATGGAAGGCATAACTACTTTTTCGACTATCTGAGGCGCGTTCTAAATAACTCACTCCATTTAGAGAATCCAAAACAGATATGGAATAGCCATGCATTTTTCCATCGGCTTCGACAGTTCCTTCTATATGAAGTTCATTTCCATTGTAGATTGTATCCATAACAACAGGTTCCTCTAAGGTTATTGTTGCTGTAGTTGCTGACTTGTTTTTACCACAACTACTGATCATTAGCCCAATAAATAGAAGGGTGCTAAATGTCCAATTAATTCTTGTCATTTTGTTTTTGTTTTATTAAATAATTAATTCCAAAGGTTACTGCATATTGCTGTTTTGTGTCACCCTTATTGACGTACTGAAAAATGGGGATTTGTGCTGAAAAGGTGTAAAGAAAACGATAGGTCATGAAGTTCATTCCAAGTCGCGTTCCAAAGGTAAAGCCGCTATTGTCACCCGTTATAGGAACTTGTCGGTTCAGAGTTGAACTTTTATGGTGCTCAAAATAAGCGCCAAATCCTGCTATCAAACGGTATCCAGAAAGGTTATAATTGTAACTTCCCATAAGCGATTGAAAATAGGAATTCCCATAACGAAATGCATATTTATTCGTGCCTTTTAGGGAGTAACTTATCTCATTTTGGATAGCCCATTTGTCCGAAATTCCATAAGTGTATTGCGCCATTAGCAGCTGATCAAATGCGCCTGTTCCAGGATGCAAGTTCATTAACGAGTTATCCGGCGAGACAAACTTTCCAACCGGAGCTTTTAATCCATAGCCGAGCGTGAGAAAATGCTTCATTCGGTTGGAAGTATCCATTTTTTGGATAATCACTGCATTCAAAAACAGTTGCGGATCGCCAATACCACCGACATAATCAGTACTTAAGTCGCGAACTTGCCAATTGTTTTGGTAAGCCCATTGCCCCATAATCTGGATACACTTATGTGCTTGTACTCGAAAAAAAAGTTCCGTTCCCAATTGGAAATCATTCGAATGACGAATGCCATTCATGTAACTTGAGAACTGACGAAAATTCTCGCGAACTCCGAATAATTGATAACGTGTTGAGGCCAATAAACCTATGGAGGCATTACTCCCTACTCCACCGCACACGTCACAAGTATTTCCTAAAAACGAAAGGAACAACAATCCAATCGTTAAAATAACTTTGTGCATTTTACAATTTTTGGTGACACTGCACTTTGCAGTTTTTCGATAAAAAATTGAATTGAGTATTAGCAATTAAACCACTATTTCAAATTTTTTGCAAATCGTATAGATCATTAAAAAATGAATATGTATCCTATTTGACAACCATGGCTTCTATTGTAATGAAAACCACATAGGTACAATAGATGACATAGTGTTTAAAGCGTGATAGACACCAAGGTGTTGACACATAGCAGATTTAGAGGCATTAATGTGCATACTCGCTAAACCTCAAGTTTTCTTGTAAACAAGTGCTCACATTGCCAAAAACTTGAAGTGAAAATTATCCAAAAATTGGCGGATGAAAAATGGCGTTTAAGTGCGTTTGTGAAGCTAGACTTTGGTAAAAAATCAACTGATTTTCAACAGTAATATCAAAGAAACTTATCGTTGGTAACGAAAAATTATCTAAAGAAATAAAACTTTCAGATTCTAGCAACTTAAAACCTTTTAAGGTTTTTTGTTGTTCCGATTTTTTTTGTTGTAACTCATTTTCTGCTTTTTCTAACTGCTTGGCTAGATAACATTTACCGTTACATTTCATCTCAGGACGATCTTTGTTTTCACACTCCAATCGCGTGATTTCCTTTTGATTCCAATAAAAATGCACTTGAAACACTACTCCGTAAATTAACTTACTGAGTAAAACAAGTATAAATCCTATGGAAACTAGTTGGCGCAATGAAAGTAGGTTTAATAAATCGCAGGGAAATTCTTAGGATCCGCTTCGTGCATGATGTGATAGGCTTTTTCAACAATATCATCAACACTTGGCTTGGAGAAATAATCACCGTCACTTCCGTACGCTGGTCGGTGGTCTTTTGCAGCCATCGTTTCAGGAGCAGAATCCAAATGGAAGTAACCTTTTTGTTCCACTAAAATTCGATCTAAAATAAATGCTGTTGCACCACTACTCACATCCTCATCCACAATCAATAGTCGATTCGTTTTTTTCAACGATTCAACGATAGAATGATGAATATCAAAAGGCAATAAGGTTTGAACGTCAATTAATTCAACATCGATTCCAAGTTCCATTAATTGTTTTGCAGCAAGCTCACATAGGTTGAAGGTAGAGCCATAAGAAACAATGGTTAAATCATTTCCTGAACGGACTATTTCAGGAACACCTAATGGTTCACAAAATTCACCAACGTTTAACGGCATTCGTTCTTTCGTGCGGTATCCATTTAAAGGTTCAATTACTAAAGCTGGATCATCTGCTTTCATTAAGGTATTGTAAAATCCAGCGGCTTTTGTCATGTTTCTTGGAACACAAACGTGCATGCCACGAACTGCATTCAAAATCATTCCCATCGGAGAACCTGAATGCCAAATTCCTTCCAAACGGTGACCGCGCGTGCTGATAATTAACGGCGCTTTTTGTCCACCTTTGGTACGGTATTGAACCGTAGATAAATCGTCTGACATCACTTGAATCGCATAGAGTAAATAATCCAAATACTGAATTTCAGCAATCGGACGCAAACCGCGCATTGCCATTCCAATTCCTTGTCCCACGATGGTGCATTCTCGGATTCCAGTATCAAAAACGCGATGCACACCAAATTGATCTTGCAAACCTTCTAACGTCTGATTGACACCACCAATTTTTCCGGCATCTTCTCCGAAAACCAATAATTCTGGATAAGACTCCAATAATTTGCGGTAATTTTCACGAAGAACAATGCGTCCATCTTCCATTTTAACCGCTTCGTCATAATGTGGAGCAATTGGTTCAACATTTAAAGCTGCCGCTGCCGATTCTGAATATAAATGGGAAGAATAACGGTCTTCATTTACTTTTAAAGTATCTTGAATCCAAGAAGCCAGTACTTTTTTAGAAGGAATATTTTCGGAACGTATCATGCGTAAAACTCGACGAGCGCAAGATAGAATGTCCTTACGAATTGGTTCAAAAGCTTTTTCTAAATCAGTTATTTCTTTTTGAATAAAACTGCGATTTGAGCTTTCCGCAGCTACCATGTTTAAGATCGAAAGTAGCGCTGTAATATCAGTTTTGATGGCATCTGTGAACGCTTTCCATGCTTTATTTTTCGCGTCACGAACCAAAGTTTTTGCCGTAGCATGAATGGCATTCAAATCTTCTTCTGTTGCGATTCTATTTCCTTCCACTTCAAAAGAAAGAATCCATTCTTTGAATTTATTAATACAATCAAAATCGCTTTCCCATTGCAAACGTTCAGCCGATTTGTAGCGTTCGTGCGAACCAGAAGTGGAGTGTCCTTGCGGTTGATTGACCTCTTTTACGTGTACCAAAACAGGAACATGTTCTTCTCTTGCCAATGCAACTGCTCTTTCGTAGGTTTCACACAAATGAGCGTAGTCCCAACCTTTGGACACGAAAATCTCATATCCAGGACTGTCTTCACTGCGTTGCATTCCTGAAAGTGCTTGGGAAATGCTATTTTTTGTGGTTTGATGTTCACGAGGCACTGAAATTCCATAACCATCGTCCCAAACTGACATGACCATAGGCACTTGCATTACGCCGGCCGCATTTATTGATTCCCAAAAAGGTCCTTCAGAAGTAGAAGCGTCTCCGATGGTTCCGAAAGCAACTTCGTTTCCGCCGTTCGTGAAATTTTTAAATTTCGGATTATTCAACAAATCCGGATTATTGCGATACACTTTTGAGGCTTGTGCTAAACCTACCAAACGTGGCATTTGACCAGCTGTCGGTGAAATATCTGCCGAACTATTTTTTTGCTCCATCAAATTTTTCCAGTTGCCCTGCTCGTCTAAGTTGCGCGTAGCGAAATGTCCACCCATTTGACGTCCACCCGATTGTGGTTCAACAGTGACATCTGTGTGCGCATACAAACCAGCAAAATATTGTTCTAAAGTCAACTCACCAATTGCCATCATCAAGGTTTGATCCCGATAATACCCTGAACGGAAATCACCGTTTTGGAATTGTTTCGCAAGTGCAATTTGAGCAACCTCTTTACCATCACCAAAAATTCCGAATTTCGCTTTACCAGTAAGCACTTCTTTCCGACCTAACAAGGAAGCTTCACGTGATTCGCAAGCTAACTTATAATCAGCAAGCACTTCATTTTTGAAAGCTTCGAAATCCATTTCGACAGTCGTTGTTTCAGGTGAGGATGTTGACATTGATGCAATTTTTAAGCTGCAAAGATAGTTGATTCCACGCTAAGTTTGTTTTCATAAAAGCCATGAAAATTATATCACACAAAGTTTTATTGACGGAATAAAAAAAGTACTTAATACTTTAGTAATATTGCAACCCGATTTTCATCACTTAATGAGGTAATATGTTGCCAAAATTAGAATTAGTTGCCGCTTCCGCTGAAGCCGTTGAATTAGCTGTAAAACACCAACTTGACCGCGTTGAGCTCTGTCAAGATTTGGATCAAGGAGGACTGACACCATCCGCAGGATTTATTTCCTTTGCGGTCGCACAAAAAATAGAAACGCATGTGTTGATTCGACCACGCGCTGCGGGGTTTCATTATTCAGAAAGTGAAATGCGTATCATGGAAAAGGACATTGAATTGGCTGGAAAAATGGGCGTTAAAGGCGTAGTTATTGGTACTTTACAAGCGAATTTTGATTTGGATAAAGTCAGTTTGAGTCGTTTGGCGAAAGCAGCGAAAGGACTAGATGTTACGTGTCACCGTGCATTTGATGAAAGTATTGATTGGCAAAAATCGATTGACACCTTGATTCAATTGGGGTTCAAACGCATTTTAACTTCTGGTTTTGCGGCAAACGTCAACCTTGGATTGAATAACATCAAGCAAATGCGTGCTTATGCAGGGAATCAAATTGAAATTATGCCTGGCGGAGGAGTCAATGCGTCGAATATTCAGAAAATTTTGGAAGTTGTTGAACCCACTTCGATTCATTTTTCAGGAGCGGTAAAAACATTAATCGACGAGGAATCAGCGTTTTCAGAAACCATGTTAAAAGTGGAAGAGAAGCGCATTCAACGATTAGTGGAGTTGGTGAAGGGGTACTATCAAAAGAATTAATTCTACTGACAAATCAACGTATCCATCCAGTACGAATAACCAACCCAAATACCAAATGCGCCTCCTTGAATGTTACTCGGAATATTAGTTGGGGTAGCAAACGGGTTTCCTGCGGTGTATATTTGCGTATATTTTTTGTCAAAGAAATTAAATTCACGTTGCCCTAATTTAGATAGCTTCACGACAATTGTATCTCCTCGTCTAAAATAACCTTGCTCATTTTCAGGTGCTTCACCATTAAAACTCATAGGGTTTTCATACGCAAACTCAAAAGAAAGCCCATTGAAAAACTTGTCGTTAAAATAGGGATTGAATGGTTTAGAAAAACCCGCATCACTGACATATTTCACTTCCCAACGATAAGCATCTGAGTTAGCACCCGGATCGTTTAGTTTGGCCCAAGAAAAACCTAAATCTGTTAAGCCATTTTGTGGTTTCCAATACAAAGAATCCAATGCTGTTGGTGGTAAAATACTTGTGCTTGCCGTGTACGTTTTCTCACCTCTAATCACTTTTAAATCGTAGGTCTTTCCGACCTCTCCCACCATTTCAGTGGATACAAATGCGCAAATATGCACTTCCGCTAACTGCTCCACAGGAATTCCAAAAAATGCAGCTGCAATTTCTTCTGTTCCGGGAGGCAAGTTGTCGGTGCAAAGCTTTGTCAAGGTGTCGATTGTAGTGCCATTTGAAATTATCACCGTTGCGTCGTCCACAAAACTATTGATGTAGGCTTCCAAATTTGTGGGTGCATAAATATTTGCTGATTTAGAAAGTAAAACAATTGCAGGCTGACCAACTTCAATACTCCCATCAATCACTAAATTCTCTTTAAAACCTGGAATATCAATTTTCACTTCTTTGGTACACGCAGCCAAAATCAACAACAAAGATGGAATCAATATTGCATATTTTTGAAGGAAAGGCATTAACTTGTTCATGCTGTTTTAAATTTCGATTAAATGACTTTTAAAATTCAAAGTTCCATGTAGCACTCGGAATAATCGGAAATAAGGAAACTTGCTTTACCGAGATTTTAAAGTCGCCGTTTAGGAAATTTCCGTCATTGTCCACGTATAAGAAAAACGGATTGGCGCGGTTGTAAACGTTATAAATCGAGAAAGACCAATTACTTCTGAATTTTTTCTTGATTTGAATTTCTTTACCCGATGCGTCCGTTTTGGTTTTATAAGGACGGTCATACAAGGTCGCCGATAAATCGAAGCGATGGTATGGAGCCATTCGAGTTGAATTTCGTGCTCCGTAATTGAAAAGTAAATTTTGTTCTTGAACGTACCATGAACTCGGTAAAGTCAAGGTGTTTCCTGTGGCATAAATAAAGGCGGAGCTGAAGGTCCAACGGTCGTTCAATTTGTAAGTCAAGGCAACGCTCAAATCATGGCGGCGATCATATTTTGCAGGATATAACTTTCCTTCATTTAAATCGGGAAATTTTCGATCGGTTTTTGCCAAAGTATAGCCTACCCAACCTGTGAATTTACCTAACGATTTCTTGATGTAGAATTCAATTCCATACGCCCAACCTTTCCCATATACTAAGAGATTATCTGTGTTATCGTTCACATTATCAGAAGGAATCGCCCCTTCCTTATATTCAATCATGTTATTCATTTCCTTGTAATATACCTCAACTGAAGTTTCAAACATGTCGTTAAAAAAATTGCGGAAATACCCAATTGATGCCTGCCAACCTTTTTCGGGTTTAGCTAAATCTGTTGTGGGATACCAAATATCAGTTGGTAATGAAACGGCGCTCAACGAGGTAAGATGGACATATTGGTAATTATAGCTATATCCTGCCTTAATGGAACTTTTGTCAGGCAATAACCAACGCATGGAAAAACGTGGTTCCAAACCGTGATAGAATTTGATTAAATCACCTTTATTGTATTGATAAATAGAGTCCTGTGTGGAAATCCCGTCCCCTTTATAGTATCGTGTAAAAGGCCCGACATGGTGAAACATACTGTATCGAAGTCCGACGTTAAATTTTAGTTTGTCATTCAAATCAAATTCATCCAAAAAGTATAATGCCGATTCGTGTGAATATAATTTTTGTGCCGCTCCTGTGTTAAAAACCACGCTGTCTGTTTGGGCGGAAACGCTTGTAGGAGTGAAGGTGTGAAAGATATAATTAGCTCCCCACTTCATTGAATGTTTACTATTTGGAAAATACGAAAAATCCACCTTTCCACCAACATCACGAACACCAGAAGCCAATTCGAATCGAAACTGATCTTGATTGGACCCAAATTTGAATAGATAATCCGAAATTGTACCAGTTACGTTCATGAACAATTTATTGGTAAAAAGGTGATTCCAACGAAGAGCGGCAATTCCATTTCCCCAAGGCATGCGAGCTCCAAAACCTCCTTCATTGTCCGAGAAGTTAAAAACATCTTTCCCGTAATATCCACTTAAGAAAATGCGGTCTTTTTGACCAAGTTTATAGTTCAATTTCGCATTAAAATCATAAAAATAATAACTCGAACCAGCAAAAGGTGAGGAATCTGGGATTGCTGCTTTCATGATGACATCGATGTATGTTCTACGAGCTGAAATGATAAATGAACCTTTATCTTTCACAATTGGCCCCTCTAGGGTAAGACGAGAAGAAATCAATCCAATTCCTCCTTTAACTTTAAATTGTTTGTTGTTTCCTTCGTTCATGTTAACCTCCAAAACGGACGACATTCTACCGCCGTAATTCGCTGGCATACTTCCTTTTATCAGGTTTACACTTTTTACTGCATCTGCATTAAAAACAGAGAAAAATCCAAAAAGATGCGCCGCGTTATACACTACTCCTTCATCAATTAGAACCAAGTTCTGATCCGGACCACCACCGCGTACATAAAACCCTTGACCTCCTTCAGAAACAGAAGATACACCCGGTAGTAACTGTATGGTTTTTATAACATCTACCTCTCCCATAAACGCAGGTAAGGTTTTAATTTTCTCCATTTCCAATTCAATTTGCCCCATTTTAGTGGAATTGACGTTTTCACCTCGTTTGGCATTAACAACGACTTCTTGTAATTCTTTCACATCCGATCCCACCTCAATGTTCAAGGAAACGTCATTGGATAAGTCAATAGACTTCACCTCAACTGGATAAATTCCAGTGCGAATTTCAATTTGATAACTTCCGATAGGAACAGTTAAGGAATAAAATCCATACGTATTAGTTACTGCCCCTTGGTTAATGCTTGGAATGACCACCTTAGCACCAATAAGGGCTTCGCCATTTTTTGAATCGGTAATATAACCCGATAAAGTTGCTTTCTGAGCTCGAACATAAAATCCGAAGAGTAAGCATAAAATTAGGATAAATCGCATTGTAGTTTTAAAGGTTGCAAAGCTATAAACAAGATGTAAGAGAATTAGTTTGAGGGCTTTATTTAATTGTTAAAAAACAGCTTTTAACCACTCGTGACAATTAAGGGGATTTCCTATTGAAAAATTTGAATAGCATCACACTAAAATAAAAAAGAAGTCGTTTTTGAGAAAACCATTTTGCCTATGCCTGAAAAATACTTTGCAACATTATCTTCTAAAAACAAAATCGCGTTGAGCCCAAGTAATGACTCCCTCCAATTTTTAATGAATTATTCAAAATCAGTTGAGGTTAAAAAGTCAACAAAACGCAAATTTTTGTTTTTTAAAAACTAAGAGAAAGGCTGTCGAGAGGCAGCCTTATTTATTAATGGATTTTAATTTTTTCTCCTAAGAATTTAGGTTGAATTCCAAAAAGAAAATCAAGGTACATTTTAGTTCTTGCGAACTTTTCACGCAATTGTGTTTTAAATCCATAATATTGACTGACATCTTTCGCATTATAACCAATGGCATCAAGATTCAATTTTTGAGCAATTACAATTGCACGTCGGTTGTGAAATTCTTGCGAGACAATAATGAATTTCTTCTGACCGAAAATATATTCCATTCTATACACGCTGTCAAACGTCCTAAATCCAGCGTAATCCAAATAAATATTTTCAGCTGGGAATCCACGTTTTACTAATTCGTCCATCATGTCTTGTGGTTCGTTATACCCTTTAACACTATTGTCGCCACTTACCACAATTTTGTCGATTTTTCCAGCACGATACAATTCGATTGCAGCTTCAATTCGATTGAAAAAATAGTGATTTGGAATGTTACCCAACACATAGCGACTGGTTCCCAACAAAAGTCCAACTCGTTTTTCAGGAATGTCTGAAACTGAATCATAAACTTTTTCATCTGTTGAAAATTCGACCATTGCATTTGACCATGCTACAATTAACAGTGTAAATACTGGCAGGTAAAAAACAAAGGTTATGAATCGTTTCAACATTTAAGGCGTTACCTACAGGTTTTCGATTTCTTCTTGAGAAAGGCCCGTCAGCTTCATAATTGCCTCTGTATCTAAACCCATAAGCTTTGCAGAACGTGCAATTTCTCTTTTTCCTTCTAACTTTCCTTCGTCAAACGCTGTGTCGATGGTACTTTTATAATCGCGATAGATTTTCAAGTTCATTTCGTAATCGAACAAATCGGCTTGTCCCAACTTGGCGAGTTCAGCTTTTTCAAAGGCTTTCTCAAATACGTCGTCGGAGAAAATACTCGGAATCGATTGGAAATCCTCTAGGTTGCGTATGAAATACAACCACTGATCCAAACGGCTATTTAGTTCGCTTTCTGTTCGTTTAAAATTGGGCATTT
>JBDKEM010000045.1:0-4465 GCA_039795265.1 Bacteroidota bacterium
TATTGAATTTTGCGGTTATAGTCCAACTTTCAAAAAATCGCATTAAAAACGTCAACCGATTCCTAAAAAAAGTAATTGAAAAAATCATCTCTGTGATGGCCTATTTTCGTTCACTCTTTATGGGTACTTTTAATAGGTTTCTATGTGAGTCTTTAATCAATCTTCTATACTAAGCGTTAGCGAACTATGTCTCTATGTGGTTAAAAAATTTGAAAACCACATAGTTTCTTTTAGAGGGCATAGGTTGAGTGAATCGGATAGACGCCGAGGTGTTGACACATAGGGGTTACTAAAGTTGCTATGTGAACCTCAATCCATCTGCCCTATCCTTCGCGCTAGCGAACTATGCTTCTATGTGGTTAAAAAAATGAAAACCACATAGGTACATAGATTATCTAGATTTGAGATTGAAATAGACGCCACAGCGTTGACACATAGCGATTTTTGGAGTAGATATAAATTGCTATGTGAACCTCTGTTTTCTTGAAACAATGCAACCCACTCTATCCTTCGCGCTAGCGAACTATGTTTCTATGTGGTTAAAAACTTGAAACCACATAGTTTCTTTTAGAGGTCATCGGTTGAGTGAATTGGATAGACGCCGAAGCGTTGACACATAGCGATTTTTAAATTTCTATGTGAGCCTTTAATCAATCTTCTATCCTACGCGCTAGCGAACTATGTTTCTATGTGGTTGAAAAAAATGGAAACCACATAGTTTTTTTAGAGGACATAGGTTGATTGAATTGGATAGACGCCAAGACGTTGAAAAACAACTGATAAAAGGTAAAAAGTTGCATACTAAAATTCAATATTTACCTCTTCAATAATTGAATCCTACATTAAGTTTCCCTAACAAAAAAAGGGAAATCAACTTACCGAAATCTTTTTAATTGGAAAATGCAGTTAGTTTTAATGGTTAGATATTGTTTTTTTACTACGTCAACTCCTTTATAGATAACAGTTCATTATTCAAGAAATGGACTAAAACTAATTTTGTGAAACTTGCTTGCTTTTCACTTTTTTGTTGACATAAAACAAAGAAATTACTTATAGAATTTATTTTTTGTAATGAGGTATTCGCCACAGCTTTTAAATCAGATGAAAAAACTTCACTCAACAATTCATTAACCTCAGAATTTGCCGGTAAACTCCATTCCTGCTTGAAATTTATATTCTCGAATTCAGGCAAGGGGACTTCATTAATACTTAAACTATTCTCATGCGTTGTCAAATTATACAATGTAACCTCGTAAAGTTTCGTTTGTTTAAAAGGACCAACAATAGTTCCTAAACTAATGAATTTAAAATTGTTTGCAACAATATTGCTCTTTTTGTAAGCAATTAATTTATACCGAACTCCAATTAACTTACCGACTGTATTGTCAAATATGGATTTAATTTCATTGGTCAGCAAAAAATTCCAAGTTGTCCAGTTCACATATTTAGTATAAATTGTCATTTTCATTTATTTGAACATTTACAAGAAAAAAAACGAAACAATATTCATTTTTACAGCTTACTTGAAAGACAAAAGTCCCGATAAAATTACTTACCGGGACTTTATTTCTGAAATTAATTGTTTAAAAATTAACTTGGTAAGACATAACAAGCAATTCCTTCACTTTGATACCCCAAATTAGTTGTAGCATTATCCCTTTCACTTGAAGATGTGGTATAAAAATGATCTGTGCCATTCCAAAGTCTAAATAATGGAATTGTTCCGACAATTTGACTTAAATAAACATAGCATGCAATACCTTCACTTTGATAACCACAATTCGCTATGGCATTGTCTCTTTCACTTTCCGAAGTCGTATAAAAATGATCGGTTCCATTCCATAAGCGATAAAATGGATTCGTTCCAGCTATATTTATCCTGTAAACGTTACAAGCTACTCCTTCATTTTGGTAACCTAAATTTGCAATCGCATTATCTCTTTCGCTCAAAGATACCGTATAAAAATGTTCTGTGCCATTCCACAAACGGAAAAACGATGTTGGAGCTGATGTGTTTGTTGGATTTCGTACCCAAGCTTCATAAGTAATGTTTAATAGTGAGGGTATATCAATTATTCCAATTGTTCCCCAAGTAAACATTGCATATCCCATTTGATTTGGATCTATCCCGCTTGGCACTTGAACATTTAACTGATTTGCCAACCATTGAAATGTTCCATAACCGCAAAGGCTGACACAATGATCTTCTTGTTTTCCAGATGGTAAACCGGTTGCGAACCATCCGTTTTTCCCTGTCCAAAAACCAAAATCTTCAGCAGCAACTCCCAATTTCACTGTACCCAAATTGGAAATCGCATTTTGAAGTAATAGATTGTCATGCCAATTCACTGACGAATATGGACCATCATTATAGGTAGTACCATCAAGAACGAATCCATTGTTTTGCATAGTTTGAAGTACGTTAACTAAAACTGCTCCATTTAAATATCCATTTTGTGTCGCCCAATCTATAACTAAATCTCTTGGGATAAAAATTTCTGGATTATTGCAGGCTTTGTTAAATGCCTCTTCTGCACTAACACAATCCCCATATTGATCATTACCCCAATTTGATAATTGTGCTGGTAAATACAAAAATTGAGGAGGTGTATTTCCCAATAATTGATGAGGAGAAGCGGCTGCTAATAAGTGTCTTGGGCTCGCTATGGCCCCGCGTTTCATTAATTTGTGATTTGAGTTGTTTTCCATGGTTTTTAAATTTATTCCTACTCGTATGGCTTTTCGGTGATCGCCTCTCATTAAAATGACTAAATGAGATTAGTCTTCCCGTGTCACGTTGGAGGGTTAGTCCTTTTTAAACCTATTTTGATTTTTGTTTGATTTATATCTCATCAATGCTCATTCAATTACCCGTTTCCAAATTGGTCTGGTGTAAATGTTTCAATTTGTGTTGCTTGTGCTTTTGGTTTTCCGAAAACTGGAGCCAACATTCCATAAGCAAAAACTGTCCCTTCAGAAATACTAATTTTCGAACTTCTTTTTCCACTGTGTTCGGGCTCAAGTTCTATGTCTATTCCTTTAACATTACTTTTTATCTTGATTCCAGTTGACAAGGTCATTTTAGAAGCAAAATCGGCTGAAATAATGACAAAAATCTGGTTAACAATTCGAGGATTTTTTATACTAACTAATTCTTGAATTGCTTTAATCGCTTGAGGATTAGAGGTATTAATACAATCTCTGATTTCTCCAAGTGAAACTGATAATTTCATTAAAACGAGTTTACCTTCTTTAAAATTTTCAAATGTTACACCTAAATTGCCATCTGCAACTTTTGCATCTGCACCAACTTTAAAATCTCCTTTACTCATTGAAGAAAGATCAAGATCTATTTTTTTAACACAGTCAATTTTAGCCGCTGATAAATCAAGATCATAATGCTTTAATAAATAATTTGGCTTTAAAAGTGGAGTCATTTTTGATCCATAAGAACCTAATTTCAAATTTTCAGCCGAAGCAAGAAAATAAGACCATTTGTTAAACACTAAACAATTGTTTTTTAAAATCGCAATTTGTTTCATAATAGATAACTTTTCATTTTTCCTACTCTTCGGGCTTTTCGGATTCCGCCATTTTAAATCGCTTGTGAAGTTTCGTTTGATAATTTGTTGGTTACAATTGTCGTTTCTTGTCTTATGAGTTTTCCGAAATAAATGCGCGTCCACAGGTATGAAGCCATGAATCCAAGAAAAAGAAAATAGAGAAGTATCGAAATTGCTATTGTTATTCCTAAATCGTTTGATGGATTATTGTCAGAAGAAATTTTAAAACAAGGCGAAATGACTTCTCCAAGCTTATGTAATTTTTCGGGAAGTGAATTAATTTGTGTTAAGCCAACTCCCACGATGATTTTTGTCAACCAGTCGCTGATTTGCACCAAGTTATCATTGTGGAGAATTACATTTTGAGTTAGCTCGTTCGATTTTGATGCCGAACTGTTGATGATGCGTGGAATACCGAAAAGAAATCCAGAAAGCGCACCACTGCTGAAACTTGCCCCCGCAATAAGCAATCCCGTACCTACAGCAATTAAGTAAACCTTTCCATTGTTTGCCTCCGTATCCACCTGAAAACTTATCAATGTGATAAATCCAATTCCTAAAAAAGCGAGAATTAACAAGACTATCCAAATTCGTTGATTTTCCAATTTTTCCATTGTTTTTTCGTTTTTAAATGTGTTAAAAAGGAAGAAAAAAAATATTCATTGAAAAGGCGTTGCGAAGTGCTCAATCAAGGGCAATTTTCCACTATCAATTTCAACTCGTCGAAGTAAGAGACTAATTTTTACGTGTGCAATCAGTGTAAACCCTGAATTTTTTAGTAAAAAGTATTGAATTTTGCGGTTATAGTCCAACTTTCAAAAAATCGCATTAAAAACGTCAACCGATTCCTAAAAAAAGTAATTGAAAAAATCATCTCTGTGATGGCCTATTTTCGTTCACTC
>JBDKEM010000046.1:0-26960 GCA_039795265.1 Bacteroidota bacterium
TGGCTGGCGTTGTTCACACTTGCCATCGGCGCACTGGCATTAATCGGCGCATAATCGCCATTAAAATAACTCAAACTAAAGGCAGTCAGGTCTTTACCAAAATAGCTATTCACCCCCGCAGTACCGTCGTTGCCCGGGT
Source organism: Bacteroidota bacterium (assembly GCA_039795265.1). Taxonomy (GTDB): domain Bacteria; phylum Bacteroidota; class Bacteroidia; order Flavobacteriales_D; family Crocinitomicaceae; genus UBA952. The sequence goes on from JBDKEM010000046.1 coordinate 140, forward strand.
CGTTGGTGTTTTCTATGGCGTTGATTCCTTTCATCCAGCCCTGCAAGTTATACAAATAATCGTAGCCCTGCAAATTATTATTCCCGATTTCCGTCCTCGCTAGTGGCCCATGAGCGTAATAGTAATATTTGGCGTCGTTTTCCCAATCTTCGTTTTCGGTCAACTCCGTCTCTAAAGCACCGCTCAAGCGCTGCATCGGCAACATCGGCGTGTGTTCGTTGGTGTAAGCGGCCACAATGCGGTTGTCGGCATCATAACGATACGCGTGGTGCCATTGATCCACTTCGCCATTTTGTACGCTCATGCGGTGCACGTTGCCCGACACTAAATCGTAGCGGTAATCCATGCGCTTGTAGCGTTGAGAAGCCAGTGCAGTAAAAGTTGTCGCCATTTTTCGGTTGTCCTGCAAAAGCGTTTTCACGTTGCCGTGGATGTCATAATCGTAATGCGTGGCGTGGTCGTAGGTTTGGTCGTTGCCGTCAAAGGTTTCTTCATACGTCACGTGCGTGATGCGTTTGCGTTGGGTCAACGGATCAGGCGTAAAAGTACTTGGAAGTCCCGTAATCACCGTTTGGTCGTAATAGCTTTTGGTGACCTCGCGGCGTGCACCGCTGCCTGCAATCCATGCCAATAACTTCGCGTCGTCAATGACTTGCGGGTTGTAATAATTGCTCACCCATGTCCCGAAAATATCCTTGAACGCCAAGCCATTTGTTGCAGAAGATGTTTTTTCTCCGGCTTCCACCACGCGCCCGAGGGCATCGTATAAACTGTAGGAATATTTTCGTCCCGTTCCGTCGGAATTATTGTACTGACGGGCATTTTGGCTCACCACCAAACGTCCGAGGCGGTCGTAGAAAAACCGTGCACTAAAGCGGGAAGGAGCGGTATAGAGGTAGCGCACCATGGGTTCAGTTGGCGTGGAGAGATAATTACTGGTGTAGGTGCCACCATACACTGCGTGTGTGCTGTTGCTAAAGGCAATGGTGCGGAGGTGAATTTGGTTTTGAGCGGTCACAAAATGCGGATCAATCCCCGAGGTATGTACGCCTGTGCGCACCGACCAAGAGATGCCCGTGAGCAATCCCGCACTGTTAATCGACGGGTCTGTGCTGTGATAAAACGCACCGTTGTCGCCCACCACGGCCATCGCATAATTATCCATCATGCCAATGGCGTTGAGTTTTCGGTTGCCAAAAATACCCGTAGCCACCGAGAAGCCCAAAGTGGCATTGCTGCCCACCACACCGTTCCAATTGTAGCAACGGAATCCTTGCTGGCCAACGATATACAATTGTTTTTTGCTGTTCACTTTGAGGTCGTAGCCGTCAAAAGAGGTGAAGGTACCAATCGAGGTGATGGCGTCGTTGTTGTTCAAATCCATCACTAAAAGGCTCATTGTGGTGGTTGGTTGGTTGATCAACACCAGGAAGTTATCGGTTTTATCCACCGCCCGAATATTTCTGTTGCCCGTCATGATACGCGTTGCTTGCAAGTTCACGATGCGCATCGGTTCGTTGAGGGTGGTTCCGTTTCCAAAGAGCACGGTTTTAGTGGGCGAAACCATGAACACCGCCGAAGGGGTATAATTGAGCGTATGTGCCACGTTGACAGCCGCCACATTTTTCCACGTCATTCCACCGTCAGAAGTTTGACGCACCGTAAACCTACTTGCGCCGATCGTTCCGTATTGCGCGTCGTAGAAATGGAGGGCTTTAACAGGAGGAATAAACAAGCGCGTGTTTTCCAAGGCGTATGACCATTGATGCAACAACACGGCAGCATTGCTTCCCACACTGATCGGCGAACTTCCCGAAGGAGCAAGCGCAATTCCGCGCAAATCTTGGTTGCCTTTGGTGAAAAGTCCCAAAGCGGTAGTGCTGTAGTCCGGCGTAAAGAGGTAGCGGCCATTTTGACCCACTACCCACAATTGGTTGCCAGAAAACACAAGGTCGTAGAGGTGTTCCGAAATGGCACCTTCCAACGGTAAGCCCGTAGTCGTTTGAAAATCAATAGTTTTATTGTAAACGTTCGTTGCTGTATTGAATTTCCAGCCTTTGAGATAGCCGTTGTTTCCAGCGATAAGCAGGTCGTTGGCATTGGCCCTGAGGCGGTTAAAACGGTTGTTCACCAAGGTCGGAACCTGCACCCATGACGTGCCCGAAAGGTAGTAGAGCGTTCCATCTTCACCCGCACTAACCCAAGTGTTTTGGTTGCTGTGACGAATAATCGACGTCAGTTTGGTGGTAGCAAATTCGGTGGCTTGTGTCCGTGAACTATAGGTTGTTCCCGCAGCATTTCGGAAAATATGAACAGGGTAATTCCCAACCATGACAACGGTATCTTTATCGGCTAACATGGCAGTCTTATTGGCAAAAACGCTACTGTTCAACATCGTGGTACTGGTCACGAAATTGTTTGAAGTATTCAGACTTAAGCGCATCAAATAATAGTTGTTAGTCACCACAAAATAATCGTCATAATTTGGGGCTTTGTTCATCAAAATCACTCCTGTCCCTTGAGGAAGAGAAATTGCTTGGTGCACAGTGCTAGCGCCGTTAATTTTGAAGCGATACAATTTGTTGGCGTCGGTTTGAATTAAACCATCAGTTTGGGTTTGTCCGTTTGTTTTTTTCAAGCAAAATTTCAAAACCGTCTCATTGACTGGTTGCGTGAATACATTCCATTGCGGCATCGCTTGGGAAATATCCCAACAATAACGAATTGTATTGTTAGCGCTCACTGCTAGCGTAAGGGTATTGGCAGTACCGCTCGTTTCACGTGTTATCCAGGCAGCATGAAGTTTTTCGCTTGTGCCACTCGGTATAATCCATGGAGTCGGGCTAGCTGAACCTTTCAAACACAAAGCAATACGTCCGTCATCACCAACAGCCACAATAGCAACTCTGTCAACAGTTTTGTCAAGAGAATTATACACATGATTATCAATCAAAGTCCAATTCAGACCGCCGTCAAAAGTTCGGTAAAGGTGACAATCTGAAATGGCAATACCCTCATTCGCATCGAAAAAGCGCAAATCAGTAATGTCTTCAGTGAGGTTATTATGGAGTTGATTCCAAAAAGCGGTTGGAGCGGCCCAAGCTTTAGTATAGAGGCGACCATCACGACCAGCAGCGATCACTAAGTTCGAACTTAAAGAATCAATCGCATAAAGTTCCAATCCACGGAAGGAAGTCCCTGATGCTGTGTAAATGGAATCTACGCCCGTGCAAGCCATACTATAGAACAAATTGCGCGAACTATTTTCCGCTAAAATAAGTTGGGTGGTTCCATCGTTGGAAATAGAAAGCAAGCGTGTGCTCGTAATTGTATTGGTTCGTCGGAAGGTATTTAAATCCAAACTTCGGAGTACTAATCCACCATCACCAACGATTGTCACTACATTCGGTAAGGACGCATTAGAATGGTAATCAATATCATTCAGGTTAGGAAGAGCAGTGGTAAGTGAAAGGTTATGCAAAGAAATCATGTCCCAGGTTTGACCACCGTCGGCAGTTTTAAAAATAGCGCCTTGATTTCCTACAGCGAAACCTACATTGGCAGAAATCATGCGGACTTTATTGAAGTCGGTTCCGACAATACTGCTAATTCGATTCCACGTGACTCCTCCGTCGGTTGTTCGGAAGAGATATCCTCTGTTGCCAATCTCTCCAGCCAAATACCCAACCATTTCGTTCAACATTTGTATTCTATTGGTGACCAATTGTGCAGGAAGTCCGTTAGTTAAATACAACTCAAAGGGCTGCATTGGATCCGTATCAGGGGTGAATTGTGCGACTAACTGATTGAGTGAATTGTATTCGTATCTAGTAACCAAACGGTGGCTTGTAAAAACGTTTTTAGTATTGAATTTTCGATCATTGTTAATTTGTAGATTGAGCGCATCGTTATCATTGGTTATGGCCAAAAGCTCAACCCCAGCAGGAGGAACAGTCTTTATAAGATTGCCTGCTTGATCATAATAATAAAGTGTATAGTGGTGTTGCTTGTCAGTGTAAGAATAAGTCAGACTTTCCTGAATGCCCATACAATGATTTCTATACCGTTGATTCAAAGCGCCTTTCAAGCTATCAAGGTAGTTTTCATAACGCAACGTAGCGCTGAAATAGGCTTGGTTGATTAGGGCTTCAACACAATTATTCCCTGCCACGAGTTCTACGCTATCCGCAGGAATATTGATCCATACCATACCCGTTGAATCGTCCACGCGGTCGCACGGTTGAGGACAAACGGCAGCAACGGATAAATAAGTGTTAAAATCAGTTTGAGAGGAAAAGGTGACGAGTCCATCTTTAATTTTTTGCAATCGGGCACAGTAGTTATCGATGCAATTACACACATTCGCTTGAAGGAAAGACGGAAGTGCTACGAACGGCGTATCAATGCGATAAGCATAATTGGCAGGACCACCCGCCCACTTGTTAAATCCGTCTGCGCATGTTAAGTATTGATCATAAGCAGCATAACATTCATCAGAAGGACGAACAAGTTTAAGACAAGGTTCAAAACGATCTTTACTCACCGCTGGAATCCCCGCTTGGTAATAGCTTGTAGTGGCGTAGTATGCTAAATATGCGGCATAAAGACTATCGCAATCAGATGAACCATTCTGAGAACTTTGCCCCGAAAAAGTACCGCTATAATCACCAAGTTCATTCTTATCCTCAGCCAAAAGTTTGGTTTGCTGACAAGGTGGACACGCTTTTAAGGGCAAACAGCTGTGTCCTTTCAATTGCTTATACAGCGTTTGACCTTGATAATTGACGGTGACATCAAGGGTGAAATCAAAGTAGTTTCCAGTTGGATCAGCAGCACCACTTACTGCCATTTCACCAATTTGAGTTACATGCACCAAATTAACAGCACCTGGTAAATAAAGACTGATTTCACAGTCCCCCGCTTGAATTAAAAGTGTGTCTGTAGTGGCGTTATAAGTGGAAGAAGTTGCACTTAAAGAAGCTGGTAACTGACTTGCAATCAATTGAGTAAAGTGAATACTATTGAAAAGATCAAAATTAAAGTTCCCTCCAGAGGATTGTGTTTTCAATACATCAGGTAACAAGCGCGCAAAATCTTCGAAAGTACGGTGTGCTTTTGTGCGACATTGACTACTTTGAGGCGTTGAGCAATAACCAGACGGAATGCCCGCAAGTGGAAGTGTAGGGTGATGTCGAAGTAGCACGCCGCTAATCACTGTAAAATTTCCAGTCGAATCGTAAACGTCCACCTTAAACGAGTTTTCAGAAGTCGATCGCCAATTGCTGTAATAAGCTGGAACAGATGAACTAAAAAACAAAGGATCAGCAATTTGGGTCACTTTAATTTCCAGACCATAATTGTTGCTCCCTTGTTGATAACCAATCCATAAAGAACCCCCTGATGGTAAAGCATTGACGTAATAAAGTGTTCCTGAATATGAAGCAGCTGCACTCAAAGCTGTTGTTTGTAAATTTAACGTGTCTGATCCCACAACAATTTCCTGAATGGATAATGGCGTCACAGGGAAAATTTGGTTGTTCGTTGCTAAAACATTAAACAGATGTTGCAAATCGAGTCCAACTTGGTTAGTAGTACAGGTGGTTTCAAAGGCACAAGCGCCAAGTTGTAAGTTGGAAATATAACCTGTCAAACGCGTGCTATCAATTAATAAACCATTAGCCGCTTTGATGGCGTAGATTTTAAAAGTTGTGTCGTTAATTACCCTTAGTTTTTGTAAATGGGTGAAGTCGGTCCATGTTAAAACAGGATCGTTGTTGACTAAAGTAATGCGATTCACCCGTTGCGGAATTTGTTGATTGATCCAATCGAGATATAGCGTATCGTTATTTGAACTAATCGTAGCTTGTTGGGCAATTGTAGGTATGGTTCCAGGATTTTGCAGGTTATTGATAGCGCAAAAAATCCCGAAAAACGAACTAGTATTGTTCAAGGATATGCCATTGGAAGTGAGCTGCTGATTGCTCACTAATTCTGTTAAAAGATTTTCCAACGCAAAGTCGATCGGGCAAAGTCCTGATTGTAAATAAAAATCATACTCGGAACTATTGGCTTCAATTTGTGACACTAGATTTTCATTTCGCGGAAAACGCCGTTGCTTTTCGGCATACAAGTGCATAGTGTATTGTCCACATGGTGCGTTAACATTTGTTGTGTGCGAACTATTACCCGCGTATGGCGACAAAGGTTCGCCGGGTTGGTAATCCGCTTGACCAATACAACCTCCATATTGGTTGCAGCCATCTAGGGCTTTACAATCCAAATACATTTGTTGAAGTGCTTTCTTTTTTGCAAGATAAATGCTTTTTAACACGCCCCATTCTTGGTTGAGTATTTCGATATCATAAACGCCATTGTGCATTTTACCAAAATCGAAACAAGCAGCTGGAGCAAGACCAACGTTAAAGCTACCGCATCGTGCCGTGTAAGCAGCAAATTGTGCCATCGATAAGGTGCTTCCATTGAGAACGGTATATTGCGTAAAGGCATCGCTTAATTGTTGCCCATAAACATTACAGGGTGCCGCTTCTGTCGGGTTGAAATAAGCGAAAGCATCCCAAATACGAGTGCCATTTTGCGGATTATTAGCCGGTGGTGTGAACCAGTCCTCAATTGGATTGGAAATACTTACTACAGGCAAGGCACTATTGAATAAAAAGGCGTAATCAGCATTCAGAAATTTGTTGTTTACTGCTTGTTCAAAAGTGGTTGAGGCAATTAATTTGTTGTCAAAATCAACTGAAGCGAAGGCATCTGTCGTTTGTTTTTTCGTGTCAAAGCTTAAACAGTTTTGATAATAGCACCATTCTGGATGATAGGTTACTAATGAAGCTGTCCAAGAATAGTCGAAAAGGTCGATAAAATCTTCAACATGTTGTAACTCCTCAGCATAAATATAGCTTCGTTGTTGCGCATCCTTTTTTACAGTTGCTGTGCTAAGAACTTGTGGTGACCATCCATTCGCATTTGAAATCAGATAAATACGCGAAGTATCTCCGCTTTGACCGCGGTAGTAAAACTGTCCTTCTTTGGTGATCGGTTTGCGCCAAGAAGCCAACGCATTTGGCAGTTGATGATTTGGATTCAAAATCGATAAAGGATGGAAACTAAAATTCAATTGATCCCCTTCAGGATCCAGATATGCGGCATATTGTCCATGCGGCATCATGTCCATTTGCATCGCCATTAAAGAAAGTTCACAAGGAGAAGGATTATTACCCATACAAAGTAAATCACAGGCTGCTTTCGCTTGAAAATATGCCTCTGGTGTTCCACCTGCAATAATAAAATTATCTAAACTCCCCAAGTTTTCCAAACACGATTCACAAGTTGGATTACAAGCCGAAGTATCTATGTTGTCCATTTCCTCCTCTAAAAAATCATCAAATGACTTCACGCAAGTATTTGCTGGATTGTTGATATATGCTTCCACAAATGCCTCCTGTGCGGTTTGACTTAATCGTAATATCTTGTTCAAGCTATAGGTGCCTGCTTGGACATTTTCCAAAGTAATTGTGCCAAGGTTGGGTGTTCCATTAAGCGGTGCGACGCAATTGCCATGAAAATTGATTCCTGATTCGTTAGATGTGAATTTTCCGACGATTTTTTGTTGTAAATCACTAGTAATCAAATTCAATCCACATTCATCCACTAATTCCAATGTGAGTTCATAAACACAATCGAAACATACAGATGGTAAGCACGATTCGGTTAGAGGTGGCATCGAAAAATTGTAGTTGAAGGTAAGATTGGTGGTGTAACCCAAAGCCAATTGCGTGTTAAACAATAAGGCATTAACTTCTGTGTTCGGTAAGTTGGAACTGTTTTCTGCTCCTAATGCGTTAATGGTCAAATTGCTTGTAGCTGTTGCGTCAGAAGATAATGCACTGAGTTGAGACGGAGCATTCCCTGCTAATGCAGTCGCAATCACACGTCCTTCTTGGTCTAAATAACTGATCGAAACTTGTCCGTTAGCATCTATGACCATGTTCTTTTTATAATGCAAGGCATAACCGACCTCTGAACCAAATAATCTGTTCAATTCCAATTGATTCGGTTGGGCATAAAAGTATTTTGTTTCATGTCCTGAACCTAACTGAAACGTTGCTCCTACACCACTTTGTCTTCGAATTCGACCTGTGTTATCAGGTGTGTATTCAACCTGTGTAAATGGATATCCATTTGCATCTGGCACATAACCTTGAGCGTTGTTTTGTTTTGGATTGTTGGGAGAATAATACAAGGCTGCTCCTGTGTTTTCGTCCATTGGGGCAGCAGAAATGGCACATGGCGTACCTTCACTAGACACTTCAAAATGCGAAGAATTATAGGCCGTTTGATCATCAAAACGATTAAATTTTGGATAGTAGCGTAAAGCCGCATTTCCCGAGCTAGAACAGTTATCCAATAATACAGGTACGGGGAGAACTTGCACGGCAGGACGACCTTGAGCATCATAAATTGTTTGACCCACCACGGTATTGTCATCAGAATTAATTTGAGTTACGGTCTGACGATTGCGTAAACTTCCATCAAAGTAACTGATAACCTCTTTTCTTTTTCCTTCCTCCGCGTATGTTGTGGCGTACTGCCAATTGAGCGCATTTTCATGGACTAAGGAGTTGTCAATTTGTAGTTTTTTGTCATTCGAGACATTACCAACTGTACCAGCGTCAGCTAAGGTCCATGCTGAGTAATAGTAACTTTGGGGATTTTGTTTGTCAAGTAAACCTAATGCACGAACGCGATAAACGACCCAACCTCTATCAAAAACTAAATTCAAGTTATAATTCGTTTGAGCTGTAGAAATTCGCGTAGCGTTTTCTGTAAAATTATAGCTTAAGTTAGCAGGGGAGCGATGTAAATTAATGGAATTAGCATTGTTTGGATCATAGGAATAATCATTAATATGTAACCACTCAAGTTGGTATTCCAATGCACCCGGAACAGCTGACCAAGAAAGCGTTACACTTTCATTTTTAGCGTCACAATCTTTATCGTGCAGTTGTTTGAAAAAACTCACTGAATTCATACCTTGGACGCCTAAAAACATAGGTTGTACGTCAACAATAATTTCATTTTGGAGTACTAAATATTCCGGAAGTGTGCTTACCGATGTTCCATTCACAAAGATTTCCTCTATTGTCGTGACTAAGGAATAGAAGCCGTAATATTGTATCAATTGCTTCTGATTGAAGGGGTTATTACTCATATTCGGTTGAAAATTCACTTCCATATAAAAAGTTGTGTCCGAGCTTAATCCTGTTTTCGAACGGTTTACTTTTACTTTGATTTTTACATTTTTAGCTGAACTTGGAAAAGTAGGATAGTTTAAATCGATATAAAACAAATGTCGATTGAATACTTTTTGGTCATAGGGTTGTAAAGTTCCTGTATGCTCGGGCGCATTGACTGTGGCAACACTAGTAGGTGTACCAACAACAACGGAAACACTCGAGTTTGGATCTTTATCTAAGCGCACAACATGACTTGATAGCTGTCCAAAAGCACTTTTATAGTGTATTAACAAAAGGAACAATAACGAAAAAGCACGTAAGCAGGTGGTATATTTTATATTTTGCATGGCTTCTATTTGTATTAATGAGTATTAGTTTTTTCTGAAATCAATAAATTCATAATTACGATAACGGCTTTGTGGGCTAGCTTTTTGATCTATAAAATCAGAAACCGAAAGCGATTGAATATTACCGTCAGAATGGTTTAATAATTTGATTTCCAATCTTGGAGCATAGCGCTTTGGATTACCATCAACTATATCGTCGATTTCTTTAAAATACAAGGTGTAGCTTTTGAATTGCTGCTGTTTGTCAAAGTATAAATCAAGGTAATCAAACTGCAAATTGTCCCGATAAATCACGCGAAGCACAAAACTGCCATCGGATTCTTGTCTTTTTTGAATGGACTGTTGACTTTTAAAGAAATCAATTCGACTAAAATCAGGAATCACGCCATTTTGTAGGTCTTGAGCATTTGTTAGGATAAGTACACGTTCAGCGGAATCACATTTTACCATCCAATCACCGTCCTGAACAACATAAACATTGTTATAATGTTGTTCAAAGTGGTTCTTGGATTTATTCAAATAGAAGTGGGTTGTAAAATGTGTCAAAGTATCTTTCCCGCTGTGCGAATAGAAAAGTGTGTTTTCGGTTTTATAAAAAACAAGCTCCCCTTTTAGTTGTCCATTTACGTCGTCTAAATATCGGACAAATGTTGCGCTGTCTAGGCTTGTCCATTGAGCCATTAAAGAATGTCCAACAAAAAAAACAGTTACGAATGATAACCACGATTGATAAATTGCTTTCATTTTAGTTCTTTTTAATTTTTTCACGATTCTCCTGAATGGTCATAATTCCTTTTTCAGTTTCTTTTTTTACACGCACCAATTTGCCTTCTTCATCATATTCATAGATTGTTGCATAATTGCGTTCGTCCAGCTCCGCTTTTAATCGCAAGGTTATCGGGTCGTACACATACGCCATCATGCTTCCATCCGTGGGGAAAAACCTTACATCGTCAAAATAAGCACCTTGTGCGGCTGTGGAAATAAAAGACAACTTGAGTTCATTGGCATCCGATGGAATATCAATAACACCTTCAATGCGTTGCCAACCGTCTATGATTTTTCCAGCTGGAACCAAGGTAAATTGACTTGAATTTCCAGTAAACTGAACAATAATGGACGTGTTAGTATAACTCAATACCGTTTGCGAAAGATTTTTTTCTTGAATCCAAGCCGAAACGACATATTTGCCCGCCATAGGAGAAAAAGAAGGCAAGCAATTTTCACAGGCCACTTCTTGTATACAATTTCTTTTTAAATCCGCAGTTCCTACACTCAAAGAAGCCTTACAAGTGCTTGGAATTACTTGTAAAACATAATATCCAGCTTGTGTGAAATTGCAGGTGTAAGCAACACTGTCACCGAGGTTGACCATTGCAGAAGCGCCCATAAAACCCATTGCTGATTGACAACTAAACAAAGAAGCCGAAGTATAAGGGCCATATAAAACCAGTGAACCGCCTCCGTCAACAGTTAAGTTTAAGCTTCCACTAGAAGTGATTTCAACGTCATAAAAGAGTGGTTTAACCGCACAATTTTCCGACTTTGCATTTTTATTGTTGAAATCAAATTGCTGGCTGAAAGCACTGCAAATACGGTAGGCACTCACACAACTGGTATTTTCTTGTCCGTTGACGATTATTGGTGTTTGTCCTAAAAGTACACTTGTAAAGAATATTAAGCTTAATGACAGGAATATAAGTTTATTTTTCATGGTAATGAGGATTTAATTTTGAGCAACTTCAAAAGGAAGTGTAAATACTTGTGAACAATTTTTGGCATCTTTAACTACCAATTTCATCAAGCAGGAAGAAGCCGTGCGAATACTGATGTTACCCAATTGGTTATAACTGATTTTTGGATCACCTTGTAACACTTCATAACTCACTTCATAAGGTGCAACACCTCCATTAAAGACCAATTCAAAATCAGAATAACCAGATTGATGGTTAGCAACCATAGTATAATTTAATTTACATTCGATTTTATCGCAAGGATTTTCCAATGGCACCACAAAGTCAATATTGCCTGTAACTAACATAGATTTTTTACCCGTATGCGCCTTATTGTCAACCACATGCGCATTGCTAGTTAGTTTAAAATGCTCATCGGAACAATTGGTGAAGTTATAATCTTCAAAACCATCAAATCCCAGTTGTCTGTATCGCGTGTTTACTCCGACAGCTTTAGCCAATGTTTGGTTATATCCAAAAACCGAACTTGTATAGCGATCAAGTGCGTCTCTGGTTTCAAGTGCTTGACCAAACGGACTAAACGCTTCAACCGACGATGTAAACGTCCAATTCTGTTTGTCGATTTGCCACTTGTTGTTTTCCAACTTATAAAATGGACTAAATGAGGTGAAAAATCCATCGTTTCGAATGTTGGAATTACCTTGAGTAAAGCTTTGATTTCTTCCACTTAATTGAACGAAAGAGGTAATCGGACGATAGGTTCCTTTGATCCCTAAAACGAAAGGATTCGTTGTTGCCGCGTAAAAACCTTCGTCAATGAAGCAATTACAAAACGTTCTCCATTGGTCACTAAATTCTGTAGCCCCTGCTTGCAAAACATCCTTGTATTGATTGAATTTCAATAAGTCCAAAGGATTTTGCCTCGAAGTAATCGTTGCAATTGGTGTACTGGCCTGGTTTCTTCTTCCTGAGCGTATCACCTTCATCACTAGTATTAATCCATCAATCGGTGAACCATCTTTACTAATTATTCTACAACCTAATGGAGTACTTTCTTCTACCCATGCATAGAAAACATTATTTGAACTTGTGTATAAAACAACTTCATCTCCTTCCACTAAAGTTGAAGAATTAATGGCATTAGTTTTTCCATTTACCAAGGTGAAATTACCTTTGACTGTTTCAATATTCTTACTCGCCTGGCCCATTCGATCGTAGTACCAATGTGCAGGGATAGTTAAGTTAAATACGGCGTCTTTAAAGTTTGTATGTGTTTTACTTACTAAAACAGCTCCCGTAAGTGCATCGTAGGCTAAGTTCTTGGTTGTTACTATTGAACCAGCATCTTGTGCAATGATGGAATCTTGTATTCCAAAGCGTTCCAAAAGTTTCATCATCACTGCACTTTTGAAATCTGTTGATTCCATAGATACCGTTGGAAAACCAACTGCAATAGGAACGAATGTTACTAAATTCAAATTGAAATCAAAAGATCCAGAGTAGCTATTTGATTTGCTTCTTCTAAAGTCGGCAACCATATCGTAATTGACACCAATAGAACGGGTCATTTGGTTGCCTTTTTGATCAACAACCGTGACATCATTTGTTAATTGACACACTTCAACACCGTCTAGCGTAATTTTTTTGTGTTTGTATCTATAAAAAGTTGAGGAAATTGGGCTATTTTGATTTTCTGCAAAAACAGCAGTTCCTTTTGGTTTTCCATGCATATCATTCAATTCAACCATAAAGCCCTGAGAAGCCAACATGGTTTCCGTATTAACATTAAAGAAATAGGAGAAAAATTTTGATTTCTGGGCAGCAGGTGCGTCAACAGTCGTTCTTGAAGTCAATGTGGGAAAATCACGAGCAGTATAAAACTCATTGACCACTTTACCAGTTGCCGTTCTTGAAATCCCATTTCTAGGAAGATCTTTTACAACAACTTTCGAATAGCCCACACTTGGACTTGGAAAATACTGTTCTCCAAATGGTGTTAAAGAAAAATTCTTATCATCAGTTCCGCATTTACGTTCATAATCATATCCAAGTGGCATTTTCATCACATTTTCCTCATTACCAGCCATCGGTTCGTAGGTGGCTACCCCATAACTTTTCCCGTTTTCGTCATTGTAGTGATACGTTTGTCCATATTCGTAAGCACTTTCTGTACTCGACAATTCGTTCCAGCTATCAGAAATTCGGATTTCTTTCACACGTAATCCTCCACCTAATTTTCTACTATTCGGCTCTTGTAATCGAATCCAAGATTTGTTCATAACAATATGGTTTCCAATATCCTTGGAATAAAGTGCGTTATTTGGCCCTAAAATCAATCCGCCGAATGAGTCGAACATCCCTAGAAGTGCGTCACCTAGATTGGGAGTATCGTCGTTAATACCCACGTTCGGATAATTGCTAGGAGGAACAAAGTTATTAAGGTTGATCCGTGAATACTGAGCCCCTGCCAAAGCCATAGGATGGTACTCGCGTTGTCCATTATCCTTCAAACGAACTGCTTTCAAATCAATGTACCCAACGTCAACACCATTGTGTTGGGTGATCCCCATTGCAGCCACTTCACCAAATCCAGTAACATATTCAAAACCATCTTCGGAACTCAAATTATCCATTATTCGAGTCAAGGTTTTAAAGAAGACCACATTTTGAAAAGGTCGATAGGATTCAATATCCGTGTTTTTACCGCTCCCATCTAATTTATCTGCCAACTCAAAATAAAGTCGTGGGTTCTTATGGTTCTGACTTGATATGGAGCGTACTCCTCCAAAAAGAGCTTCAGAGGTTATTTTATCGTCGTTTATACTAACCCCGATAATCTTGACCATTTCATGTGATTTTCGATGTTGCACATAGGCATAGTCATCCGATTCATAACTCACCTTGATTTTTCCACCCGAAGGAAGACGAATTTCACTCATCGACCAAGCCGCAACATTTTGATCCACTTCAGTTTTATTTCTTCCTAAGTAAGGATTTTCTGCATTGGTTAATGGATTGTTTAAATTACTGCTCCCAATGGCGGTTACTTGGTTTCGATAGTTCCCCCAACGATCCATTGCTTGATGCTGAAAATTCGGATTATTGGCGTAGTTGAAAGAATAGTAGGAATATCTCCCTTTTTGCGAATTTGCATAAGTAAAATAAACCTTTTTGAGCGTTAACTTTCCTCCTTGTGTACTTTGATCATGATTAAGTGGATAACCTTGACAGAGGGAATAATCGTACACAAAATGCACTCTTTTAATGAGCGTTCCATTTAGTCCATTTTGCTCGTAATCCGGCAAAGAATACAAGCTGATACTGTCCAAACGATGCATTGAAGCGGCGTTGACTGATAAACTTCCATTTTCCTCTACTGAAGGGGCATCCATTCTTGGCGAGGTGTGAAAAATAGCAATATGATTTTTTGTTCGAACTTCGGTAATGTACCACACTTCCTTTTCCCCACTTACCAAGTTGGCTTTATCATCTAATTGATCAATTGCTAAACCTTCATCCCAATTTGCTGTGTTGGATGTTGCACAAATTGGTGAGCGCCATTTGTGATTATCAATTTTCTTGTAACTAAATTGAACGTAACCACCTAAATCTCCTTTACTTGGTCCTTTAATGTTGTCAGAATCCACGTAGTCAGCATTTAACACACAACTTAGAAGGTAACTGTGTGCATAAGCAGGCGTCACTTCACATTGATAAAAATTATCCCTACCAGAATTATTTGCAACTGAGTTTTGTTGATTCGAATAGGAAATGAGAGCATCTTTCTTCGTTAAGATCCCTTGATAATCGACAGCGAATGTGGCACTTCTTTGAAAATGAGAAAATGCCGCGATTCCATAAACGTAACGTGTGCCCTCCGTATTCAACACGGTATATTGACCAATGTGGTGATCTAAATCGGTTCTTCCTTGAGCATAAGAATTGGCGTGTAAAGGTTGGATACCAATTCCATTTTTCAACTCTCCTATAGTTAAACCTGTCATTACTTGATTGCGAACAGGTTCTGTTATCTCATCTTGGGCATAATTGAAATATTGTTGACCATTCGGACCCACCAAGGTGCTGCTAAATCCGCTATAGTTATATTGAAAACGAACTGGCTTATCCCCACCTAAATTGTTTAAATTCGAAAGTTTTTCGTCAACAGCTTGTTCATTCGATTCACGAAAACGGATTTGGTCAGAATTGTATCCGAATCGGTTTGCTGCATAATTTAGTTCGTCCTCCATAAATCCACTTTTATTCACCGCGACGGACACATTTACATCTAATCCATTTTTTTGAATTGAACCTAAATTGTATTCATTGTCCAAAGAGATGTTGGAACTACTTGTGCGTTGAAAGGGATCATAATTATATCCGATTTCTGATCGATATGCTTTGTAACTTCCTCCAATTCCATGTCCTGTTGCCGAAAAAATATCGTTGGTAAAGACCGGTATAGGTAAAGCAGGAACATTTTTTGTGAAGATTCCATCGTTTTCTCGATTAAAATCAATTAATGCTTCTTTGTTAGCTCGCGCCGCAGATAAATTAAAATATCCGAAAGCTGGTACTGATACTATTTTTGCTTTTGTCCAAATTGCAGATATTGAACGTGAGGCATGAATAGAAGCATCTGCACCAGAAACATCAAGACCTAGTTTAGAGGAAAAGGAAATTGCCGACATCCCAGTAGGAATAGGGATTTTGGGAGAATAAGTGGCAACATTGCCAAAAGAAAATGACGTTCCTGAACTATGCGAACGGTATTTGTCTTCGTTAGAACTTTGACTTCTTGTTGATTGAGCTGTGACTCTTGTTTCTAATCCCTGCAATGAATTTATTGGTGTTGATAAACTCAAAGAGGTTCTTCGCTTTTCGCCCGACAGTGAAAAAGAAACATGAGGATCAATGGTTGCTCCCGAGGCGCTATTCCCTGAAAGGCCTAATCCGCCATCTAGTCGTAATGTCTTCGCAGGATTTTTTAAATTAAAATCTAGCCCCAAATTCAATCCTGCCGAAACACCATTTTGATTGTTCTGACGAAGAGAAAAAGATGCAGCAACATTAATGGAACCACTAACACTATCTAACCATTTTTTTGCTGTTCCTGCCTTGGCTGCATCAAATCCAAAAAGCTCATAATTTAGACCAATTTTGTATTCTTTTGTTAGGTTAATTTTTTGGTTGATTTCTTTATAAACCTGATCTCCTTTATCGCCATTAAAATCATCGGGAAGTCCACGCAAATTTCGATTCAATACACCCGGATTTAAATTCCATCCAAGCCCAACCCATGAGGCTTCTTGTTCCATCGTTATACCCGCTTGATAGGAAATATTCAGTGGGTAACCATCAACATCCATCAAGGGCAAGTTATAACTGAAATCCCCCGTAAACGGATCAACCATATCACTTAGACCTATTG
The DNA here is from genome assembly GCA_039795265.1 of Bacteroidota bacterium. Taxonomy (GTDB): domain Bacteria; phylum Bacteroidota; class Bacteroidia; order Flavobacteriales_D; family Crocinitomicaceae; genus UBA952. The sequence continues at coordinate 16,866 of JBDKEM010000046.1, forward strand.
GTGTGAACCCTTGCACTTCTGGTTGATCTGGTCCTCCAGGAATAGCATTTGTAGCAGGCGTTTCCACTCCTTGAATTTCGATGAAATCTTTTTCGTACTCCAGGTTAGTCACACCACTGCGAAAGTTCGACATTACCGGTTCATTTTTAATTTGTAACATCGGAAAAGCAATTGCACCGTTGACATAAACCAACAATAAAAAAATACTCATCCAACTTGCTTCAACATTGGTGTCTGAAGGATAATAAAATGGGATTTTTGGTGTCATAATTTTCATTTTAGTAAGTATTCGAAGCTTTTAAAACCAGGTGTTTTTTTCCATATAGACAGGGGTAATTGTGTTTTTAAAAGTGACTTACCCTGATCTAAACTAAGGACCTCTAACCAAATATCTTCTTTTCTATTCGCATCAAAATGAACAATATAAGTCTCGTTTTGAAGATTATTAGTTGGGCGTTGATAATATGTATGTAGTGGGATTTTCATTTGATCACTAAAAAAGTATAATTCGAATCGCAATGCCCCTGAAATGGCTAAATCAGCACTTTTAGTTGTCCCCAACTGATAATGAGACGCGTCAATATTTTCTCGTTCCACCTCAATTATAATTTCCATTTCGTCTTTTGATGTTCGCCAAAACTGTTCAGCGAGTTCTTTTTCGTCGTTTTTTATAAGTTCAATTACCCGCAACTCTCTGGGAATAAACGTGATGATGTATTTGACACTCCCATCGTTTTTTACGACTTGCAATAATGTAGAATGATCTTTCAAGTAATTTAAATAATCGGAAACATTTTTGAAGTGTCTTTGCGCTGTAATTGGATGGATAACAACGAGCATAAATAATAATATTAAAACGCTACTTCTCATTGGACATTGAAATGGATTTCATACTTATTTCGTTTTGCATCTACCACCTCTAAACGGTAAATCCCGATTGGTAAAGATTCGTTCAACGTCAATGCATACTTGTTTACACCTGTCTTTTTTGCATTTGTAATGGCAGGTTCGTAATCGTTTGTTTTTTGTTTTACAACTGAGCTAACTTTCTCGTTTTTTGAATTATACAAGGAATAAGTTAGGCTGTTTTCTTTGTATGGCTCCTTTAGTTCAAAATATAGGGTTCCATTTTGAAGTTCATAATAGACACCATCCCATCCATATTTTAGTTTATGATACACCGGACTCAACACCGGCGGCGTGCATAGCGTAAATTTCCATGCCTCAGAGGTGCTGACTACTTGGTTGTTTTCTACTTTTTGGACTTGCCAAGCGTAACTTTTCCCGTCTTCCAATGCCGGTGCATCGTAGGGATAAAATTGCTGCGTCGAAGTCAAATGATCGACCCGAAGCAAAGGCGTGTTTGAGAGTATTCCTGCTGAAGCATTTTGCCCCTCATTCAAGGCTACAACTACAATTTGATAATAGTCACGCTCGTTTGAGAATACAGGCGACCCCAAAATTGACCAAGCGAACGTGGGATGGTAGTTACAAATCGTGTCTTCATCGAATGGAGTGATCAGATTGATTGGATCTTGTGCCGCCAATTCTAGGCTCAAAAAGAGGGTTAAAAAGAAAAATAGTCGCTTCATATTATTTGAATTGATAATTGATACTCAGTTGTATATAGAATGGAAACCGTGCAAATCGCTCGGGGTCATAGGTGTTGTAAAAGTCTCCGAGGATTAATTTTTCGGCTCTAAAAAAGGTACTGATTTGCGAAGTCCAACTGTAATTTACGCCGCAGAATCCACCAGTTTGAAATCCGTATTTGGAACTTCCTGCGAGCTTAATTCCCGCGCTGGCATCCATTTTTTTGTGTTTGTATGAAAAATTGTTTTGAAATAAAAGTGTTTCGTTCGACACTGTATCGGTCGGTAAACTGGTTTTGAAATAGGCTAAAGTGGTGGTGTTTTTCCCGTTTTCAAAACGAATTGATTGATCAACGCCGACATGGTTGAGCTGTGTTTGTCCTTGGTATCCATTGATTTTATATAGGTTTATTTGCAACCCTGTATTTTGCGGGAAACCAAACAGTTTATAATTGGTTGTCACCGAAACGGAACTCATGTAGTTCATCGCCGCAGCAAGAACAAGCGGTTGTCGGAAGTGCTGATTGAGGTAGTTGAATTGTGCACTGATATTGACTTTATCCTTGATGGAAGTAGAAAAATTGGTTCCTATTAAATCCACTTGACGCGTTGTATCTTGCTGTCCGTCCAAGTTGTTCCTGTCAATTCGGTAAGTGAAACCTAAAGAGGTACTTGCCAACAACGCATGACGTGACTGTACTTCAAAACGCCAATTATTGGGTTGCAAAACGCCCATACTCGCCATGTCTGCAAAAGCGTCTAAATAACGAAAAGTGCCAATGAATGAACTTCTTAACGCTTTCACTTGCTGGGTCAAACGTGCCAAAGCGGTGTGCGTGCGATCAGTGGAAAATAAACTCGTTACCGCTGAACGTTGTGTGGAATCTTTGGGGTCGTAACCGCGCGACGTTTTACCATAAACCACATCCAAAGACATCCCTTTTATGCGTTTGGGAACCCAACGAAGATCCAATTCAAAACCAAAAGCGGCACCCGCAACATTGGAACTGTCCGCTTGATAGGTATCGTTTGGAATCACCTTGTTCATGTAGCGCAATCCTAAAAAAGCATGCGTGCCGTCTTTAGTACCATAACCTGATTTTGCCATTGCCAAGAGTCGCTTTTCTCGAATGGACTGAAAATCAAACTGATTGAACAAATTAAAAGAATTTTGGAGGCTATTTTGCAAGGCATTGTTGGTCACCATCAGGTTGTTCATTGTCACCCCAGCCGTGAACGAATAGTACATTTTATCCTTTTGAATTTCGAAGTCTAAGCCCTTCACAGGAATCGAATTTTTGGTCAGCGCACTCGTGTTGGGATAGGTTAAACCAAAATCTAGCTTTTTGAACAGACCTAGAGTTTTCAGTTGTTTCAAAGCCGCCTCTTTTGACAGTTGCTGCCATTGCGCTTTTTGATCTAAAATTTCCGCCTGCGTGGAGTCCAATTGGTTGCGAAGTTGCGTGAATTGATGCACGTAATATTGAACCGTATCGGCACTTTGTTGCAAGAGTTCGATTTGGGTTTTCGCCTTTTCGTAATCCGCTTGCAATTTTGCTACTTTTTGTTGCGCAGCTGCTAGTTGTTCCCGTTTTTCTTGATAAGTAGCTGCCAACGAATCACTTAAATTCCCGTTGTTAGCAAGAGAATCCCGAAGACGCAATTCTAGAGCTTGTTGTTGTGCCTTTGCTTGCTCCACTGCAATTTCTTGTAAACGTTGTGCTTGCACTTCTAAGGTGCGTTGAAGTTGAAGTTTCAATTGTTCACGAAGCAGTTCGGCATAGCCCAATTTTCCGTTCAGTTGCCCTGTTTTCTCTTTAATCTGATCCAACTGTTTGGAAACTTGCGCATTAACAGCTTGTTGATTTAGGTTTGGGAGTTGCTTGAAGCGTTCTGTATCAAATGAAAAACGGAAAAAATTGTTGATTCCAATTGGATTCTTGATCGTTGCATAGCGCCATGAAACCCGCATCGGTAAACCAATCAATGCCGTATTGACGTTTCCTTCCGTGTGAAAAAGGTGCATAGGACGTTGTTCGTCGGGAATAAAATAATTGGGTAATTGTCCTGCATCGTAGCCCATACTCACCTGACCGTGAACCGATGGAAGATACTGTTTCCAATTTTTGAGGCTGTCATTCAACGCGATATTTTCCGGGTGTTTTGCTTTCAAATCGAATGGCGCTTTGAAAGATTGCAGGGCAAACGACTTTATGAAATCGCGAAAGCCCAATGTATCTGAAAGCAACAACACAGACTTCGTGCTATCCCCAAAAAGCGGGGCAACATCAACTTGTGATTGACTGCGGACAGGCAAGGAAACAAGTTCAACGAATAGCATAAGTAGTAGTTTTCTGGTCAACATTCTAATTTTTAAAAACAAAAACCAACTCCTCAAAAAAGTGAAAAAATGACATTTTTAAATAGTCAGCCGAAGCAGAAAAACGGAGGGAAAACAGATTAAAATTGAGCCAATAAAAAGTGCCTTCCGAAGCCCTTAAAAAACGTTAAAATTTCTTCGATAAAATTAGATGGGTGAAGACGATTTGGAAAATACCGAACTGTTTATAACTTTTTTTTACTATTGTAAATAGATGAATATCAAATTATTAAACCTATTTGTTAAAAAGAAAAATTCAGGGTTTACCCTGATAAAAAAAACGACGATTTTTGACCAAAAATGCGAAGTTATTAACAACTTTTCAGGGTGAAAATTGCAAAAATTGGGTAAAAATCGCGGTATGCATGTTTCTATGTGGTTAAAAAAATGAAAACCACATATTTTCTTTTAGAGGTCATAGGTTGAGTGACTCAGATAGACAATGAGGCGTTGACAATTAGGTGTGTTGTAATGTTCGTGATCTCTATGTGAACCTCAATCCATCTGCCCTATCCTTCGCGCTAGCGAACTATGTTTCTATGTGGTTAAAAAATTGGAAACCACATAATTTCTTTTAGAGGTCATAGGTTGAGTGACTCGGATAGACGCCGAGGCGTTGACACATAGCGATTTTGGGGTATTTTTAAATCTCTATGTGAACCTCTGTTTTCTTGAAACATTGCAACCCACCCTATCCTTCGCGCTAGCGAACTATGTTTCTATGTGGTTAAAAAATTTGGAAACCACATAGTTTCTTATAGAGGGCATAGGTTTAGTTAATCGGATAGACGCCAAAGCGTTGACACATAGGTGTTACTAAAGTTGCTATGTGAACCTCTCTATTCTTCAAACAATACAATTTGTTCTATCCTTCACGCTAGCGAACTATGTCTCTAGGTGGTTAAAAAAAATTGAAAACCACATAGGTACATAGATTATCTAGTTTTGAGATTGAAATAGACGCCGAGGCGTTGACACATAGGTGTTACTAAAGTTGCTATGTGAACCTCTCTATTCTTCAAACAATACAGTTTGTTCTATCCTTCGCGCTAGCGAACTATGTCTCTATGTGGTTAAAAAAAAATTGAAAACCACATATTTTCTTTTAGAGGTCATAGGTTGAGTGACTCGGATAGACGCCGAGGCGTTGACACATAGCGATTTTAGTAGTTAATATAAATTGTTATGTGAACCTCTGTTTTCTTGAAACATTGCAACCCACCCTATCCTTCGCGCTAGCGAACAATGACTCTATGTGGTTAAAAAAATGGAAACCACTAAACATTGTCAAATATTAAATTTTCCGAAAGGAATTAAACTGTGCTATCTGTGATTCTGTGGTTTTAAAAAAAAATGGATAAAAAAAACGCCCTATCGTAACGAAAGGACGTTCTCTATAAAGGTAAAATTTCTTACTGTTTCATCATTTTTTTAGTGGCTACAATTTGACCGTCTGCAACGAGTGTATAAGTATAAATTCCTGTGCTAAGATCGCTTGCAAAAACGTTGATTTGACCTAAGCCACGATCGGTAATTTCTACTGAATTAATCAATTTTCCTTGTGCATCGTAGAAATGAATTTGGGCTTTTTTAACCGTTTCTGGAATAGAGAAAGAAATTTGAGTTTGTTCAGCGAACGGATTCGGTACGTTCTGGTTTAAAACAATGCTATTGCGATTTGATAATTGAACATTGATTTCATTTTTCAATTGTTGTTGAAATTCTTGTTGAGTTGGTTGAATGGTGGAGTGACTGATCTGACATAAGAAAGGTAAAATGCCAGACAAACAGTTCTCTAGGTGCGTCAAGCGGTCGTTGAGGTTGTTGATGATAGAGTCTCTTTGGGCGATTTTAACGTTTAATTCTTGAATGGCTTCCACAGCAATTGGAACAATTTTGTTGTAATCAACGTGCATTAAGTTTTCGTCACTTATAAATGTTAAACGAGGATCAACTGCATTGATTTCTTGTGCGATAAATCCAACGTGTTCTGTGTTATCTAACTCATATTCAGGAAGTACGTTTTGATTCCAATTGAAAGAAACACCGCGCATTGCTAGCACTTTATCTAAAGAACCCGTTAAGTTTTGAACGTTAATTTTTGTTGTTTGATCGCTCAAAGTTTGTTTATCGACTTTGATGTTCAATTCTTTGATAGCTTGGGTGTTGATTGGAATGAATGCGTTGTAGTTAACCGTTCTGAATTCAAAAGAAGGCTGTACAATATTTCCAATACTGTCCATTTTTGCTGGATGAACCCCTAACCCTACAACTTCAGGAAGAATAGGTGCAACCTCTTGAGCTATAAAGCCAAATTGTCTTCCTTCACTTAAATTAATTCGCCCATTGTATTCCTCTGTCTTGTAATAATAAGATTTAGGACTTAATGATTTAACGATGGACAATGCATCTGAAATTTCCTCAATATCTCGTTTAAACATTTGGTCTGACGTTGTTGCAGTACCAGTAACGAAAACGTTTCCATTAAAATAACCCGCAAAACTTCCCGACGTATTTGGAGCTGTACTGTAAATCCCGTAATTATTTGTTGCATTACTTGAATAAAAATCTCCTGCAATTGCTTGAGAACCATTTCCAGCCTGAGCCATAACACCATAGGTAAATCCAGAGTTATTTGAACTAGGTGTTGTCCCCAGTGCACCTAATCCAATATTTAAAGGATTTATACCTTGAGCACTTGCGGTTACACCTTGATTAGATTGCAAAGCCCCAGTAGCACCTCCAATTACTCCGTAATTAATGGCTGCACTTCCATTAGCAGAACTTAAAATTCCATGATTTACATCCGATGCTCCGGAAGAAATCACGCTAATTCCATAAGTTTGAAATGCTGTGCTTGGGGTATTAACAATACCTAAACCCTGAACATTAGAAGTTGAAGTTTGATAATTCTCCAAAATCATTCCATTTGCTACCGAATTGACGATTCCATAGTTCTGATTTCTTACATGTAATTTTGCATTTGGCGTACAATATCCAGATGGACCACCAATACCAACTCGATTGTTGGCAGTTGCTCCAGAAGGATCGGAAAAAACAAAATTAAAATCATTCAAGGGAATTTCTCTATGTGTTGTTAAAGGGTTTGGTGTATTGCCACAATCATTACCTAAAATATTATTTGAACCAAACTGAGTAATATCCCTATAATGAACTCTATTTTTATCATTGGGGTCAATTACTAAAACTCTAGTTAAATTGGCATCTTGGGTTACAGTTCTAATTCGCAAATCGCCATCAATATCGAGTTTCGCATCAACCTGATCGGCAGGTGCAGAATTTGGTCCATTTGGTGAAAAGTCACCAATTCCCATCATACCATGATTCGGAGTTGATAAGGTGCTAGCAAGGTTTGGAACCATTCTTGCAACTTCAAGACCATTTGTTGTATTTGCAGGACTAACTCCACCTGTTGCGGATGAAGAAAATATGAATCTCAGATTATCAGGTCCATTTGTTCCAGTTTGTTCATCCCCCCAGCCAACAACTGCATCTTGACGATTCGTTCCTTCATTTTTTAAACCTAAGTAAACATGATCAGAACTGTTAGATACATACATTCCAACATCCATCCATGTTCTCCAACCGTCAGTACTTAAAATACTTGTGGTATTATAACCTAAATGAAGTAAACTCATTGGTCTTGTTACTGGAGTGGTTGGATTATGACTAATAGACATTCTAGTTATATTACTAGCCAAACTTGCTGGATTATATGTCCCTATACTACCTGAAGAAATTGTAGTTGGGGCACCAATATGCATGATTCTCATTCTTTCACCTGTATTTCCTGATGAAACATTGATTCCGTTGGCTGTTGCTCCAGTGGAAAATAAAATTGGTCTATCTTCTTGATTATACATAGCTGCATATCCATTGATATCTGTTGTCGCACTGCCAATTATTCCTATTCTTAATCCATCGTTTGCAGTTTCGCCAGTACCTCCCGAACCACCTGTTGATGTAGTTGTATTTCGATTGGTATATTGTGACCAAATACTTCGCAAGTCACTGTAGCTCATGTGCATCAACGATTGAGGCCTTACATATCTACCTGTTACATTATTTAATCCATTAACTCCAAATGTGTTTCCTAACCCCATCAATCCATTATAGGTATATCTCGCTACATGTAATCCATCTAAATCCTCAGAGGTAATTAAATTATCATTAATTGTATTTCCTACTGTCCCTGCTGAACCACTTGTAAATCGAAATACCATATCATCTGGACCAACATCACCCGGAATATCATTATCATTAGTCCAACAAATTGTTGTTTCTGTTAAATCTAAATTATCATTTACCCGACGCAAGCCAAAATAAGAAAGGTCATTATTATCAGAAAAAGTCACCCCAGTTTCCATCCATGGTCGGTAGCCAAGTGCTGGTTGTGAATTCAAATTATAAGTACCATTAAGATGTAACAAAGATGCGGCTCCCTCTGTGTTCGAAGTGTAATTCCCGCCAATCGATTGCCCGATTAGTAAATATCCATTTCGATTTCCTGCATAACCATTAACTGGATAACTCACAGTACCATTCAATTTCATGCGGAATTGGTTATCTGTGATGGTGTAAATACCACTGTTCCAGCGGGTACCGAAGATGTTGGCATTACCAGGCGTACTACCAGCATTATTTCCGCCCCTATACCACGCGGCGTTTGCAGTTGTAATCACATTTGTTGAGTTGGTTGCTATTGGCGTATTATACCCAATGGGTTGACTCCATAAATTGTTCAATGCTATACCGACTAGCATTAAACCAATAATAAAATATTTTTTCATGATTTTTCAATTATCGAATAATTGAAATAAATCCTTGTTTTACAATTTGTCTTTCGTTGCTTTTGAAAAGATAATAATAGACGCCATCAGTGGCTTCACTTCCGTCCCAATTTGAATTCACATGATTTAGTACCTTAATCGTATTTCCCCATCTGTTGAAAATGGTTAATTCCCAATCGGAAATATTAATCACTTTTGGTAGAAAAGAGTCATTTACATGGTCTCCGTTTGGTGTAAACACATTCGGAATTTCAAAGTCAAAGTACTCATTAAGGCTGAAATCATCTAAATAATAATAGGTACCGGCATAACTTATACCATTCCATAAACTTGTATCACAGGGTTCGTTGAAAGTGGTATTTGTAGAGTCTTGAAAGTTACCAATAGTCAAAAATTTCTCTCCACCTGATGCTGTAAAAGTAATTTCATATAGCGACCAATTTAGAGTATCGTCAATGAAGTCAGTTACATTAGAAACACCTAAAGGACTGAGTTGTGATAACCAAAAAGCACTGGTATCTCTAAGTTCAATTTCACTTCCATATACACCAAATTGATTGGCAGGACAAAAACCAGATTCTGAACCCCAGGCAAGAGAATAATAAAATGAAATTTTATATGTTTTTCCCGAAACTAAAGGTATTTTAATCTCATTCTGAATAAACTCTCTATAAGAAATGATGTTTCCACCATTCACCCATATTCCAGCCATGTTTTTACCTTCTTTTGGAATTTGATAACCTATTACGTTTGGAGGAACTTGACTTCCCACAACAGGATTTTGACACCATAAATCAGACGATGATTTTATAGGATTTGACCAACCTTTACAGCCCGACCATTTGAACACATCAAAACCAATTTCAGCAGGCTGTCCATAACACGAATCAATCTCTTCAAAACTTGGGTTAGTGATGAGGTTTTGGGCTTTTAGCGTCGAAAAGCAAAAAAGTAATATGTAAACAAGGTATTTCAATTCATTCGTTTTGTTTAAAAATTCCTTCTTTTTCACGCAAAAGAATCGCGGCAAAATGTAGCGTTGGCTTGCTTTATCTTGTATCCTTTCCAAAGATAGTCAAGAAGTGGGAAAAGTTGCATTTCTGAGTTGTAATATTTTGTGTTTCAGCATGCAGTAAAAGTATAGTGAAAAAAATTGAAATTTGTAGGGGTAAACCCTGAATTTTCATTGAGAAAAGTATTGAATTTTGCGGTTATAGTCCAACTTTCAAAAAATCGCATTAAAAACGTCAACCGATTCCTAAAAAAAGTAATTGAAAAAATCATCTCTGTGATGGCCTATTTTCGTTCACTC
>JBDKEM010000049.1:0-25149 GCA_039795265.1 Bacteroidota bacterium
AATTGATTAACTTGTTTATTGAATTAGTTTCTTACTAATTTCCCTGTGAAATAATCAATTTCATTAATTCTTAATTTAAATTGGTATACACCAATTGAAATATTAGTTAAATCGACAGTAAAGCACCTTGAATAAGAGCTCGTTTTAAAAACTAAATTTCCAACATTATCGTAAATTATTAATTCAATGTTAGAATTTTCGGCAATGTTTTCTAATTGGAAATTGAAAAAATTATTTGATGGGTTTGGAAATATAATTACATCAGAATCAGAGTTAATAAAACTACATTTATCTTTCCACTCAAAGTTTCCTTCACAGTCTAATTTCAAAAGCTCGGTATAATTTGAGGCTTGTGGTATATAACTAAAATTTCTATTTAGAAGTGTTATGCCACCATCATCTGAAGGTTTTAAATCAATTGACCATCCATTCCCTAATTCATGTTGATATGGAACATCAATGGAGTTGTAAATATTTCCATTTAAATCAGCGAATAATAACCTTGGGTTAAATACAGTTTGAGAACCTGCGAAACTCCCATAAATCAACAAACTTGTGGAATCTTTATTTAGTGAAATTCTTGGAAAATCAAATGATTCAGGTTCAGATGAAGAATTGTTTGCATAATTTTTTTCAAATAACTGATTTCCATTATCGTCATATTTAACAATGGTTAAACGGGCTGGTCCTCCATTCGTGTATGATGTTGCCATCGCACAATAAAGAGTATTGTTTAATTCACAAAGACTAAAATCTGTTTGAATGGGATCAGAAGTATTTATCTGAGTACGCCACATTTCATTGCCAATACTGTCAAATTTCAATAGAAAAACCTTTTCGTATAGCGTATTTAAGTTCAAAGCACTCATTACAACTGCAAATCCATTATCAGTTGTTTTAATCAAGTCATATGGAATGCAAGAAAGTGTATCTTGTGAAAATGCTGTTCTTGTTAATATATTGCCATCTTTATCCAAGCAATAAATAACACATTCTGTATTCCCGTTTGAAAAATTAAATTCTGAATTACTTAATAATATATTTCCATCCTGTCTTACTATTATGTCGGAAGGTAAATTATCTCTTGAAGTGTTTGAAATTGAACCAATTTCTTTTCTATTTAGCAAACTGCCATGTGTGTCAAATTTTAAAAAATAAGTTTTGCTTCTGTCAATTTCAATATTCGCCAGTTCAACTGCGTACAAATAATTATTATCAAAATCAATGTCAAAAATATTGTTGAATAATGAATCCTTTAGTTCTTTTGTCCATTGATATTCTCCTTTATTGTTTATTTTAATTAAGTGACTATTGTATAAATGAATATTATAATCACCTTGGTTCGGATGTTTTGCTCCTGCGATTACAAAACCATCTTCAACTTCGACAAATGAAGTTGGTAAGGTTCTGATTGAATCGTATTCATAACGAAAAGTATACTGAGCGAAGCTAACTTCACTCAGTATACACATTAAAATACCTAAAATCAATTTCACTTAATAACTTTTAACGAAACCTGGCTTGATGAGTTAAATATATTAATTATATACATGCCTGAAGATAGCGAAGAAGAATTGAAATAGATCTGATTACTATTAGTTTCCTGATTAAGAGAAATTATTTTTCCGGTCATATCAAAAACAACTACCTTAAAATCTGAAGGGATTAAGTCCTTTTGAAAGGTTAATTTAAACGAGTTCTCATCTTGTGACAATAAAATATCATTTGATAAATCAATTCCTTTAACAGATACAATAGGGCTAGTTATAGCATTCATGCAATTTACTCGACCATAGAACATTTGCTCATTGTAACCTGCGAATCCAGAAAACTGATTGTAGTTATACAAGGATGGATTAACTTTATCTGCACTACTGGTGAGGATATCACGCACCTGTGTCCAATTCAAGTTTGGATTTTTTTCTAACAACAGAGCAGAAATACCTGACACAATTGGTGCAGCGAAAGATGTTCCTGATTCTAAAGAATAATTTCCTAGTTCATTTCCGTTGCTACCCATCATATCAGCTGAAACTAATAATTCAGCAGGAGCAACGACGTGATAATTGAAATTAGGGGGGCCAAAATTACTCCCTTGATTTGTATTCATCGACCAGCTAGCCGGACTATCATAAGACATTCTTTGGTCTGATGGATTTGAACCACCTACACCAATTGTAGATTCGGATGATGCAGGCCAAACCCCGAAAAAATTTTGATTGTCATTACCTGTGCTCGCAATCATTACAATTCCTTTTCCTCCGCGCCCTACAACTGCTAGGTTGTTAAGTTCGTTATACAATCCAAATTCATAGGTAGTTTCAAAACTCATATTTAACACGTCAATATTTAGTTCATATGCTTTCTGCAAACCCATAATCACATCACCAGTTGTGAAATTATTAGGTAATAAAATAGGAGAAATGGAGCTACCATAGGCGATACCAATGGCTGCCTTACTTGTCATAGAAGATGAGTTATTAACATTTGCTGCAATCATGCCTGAAACTTGCATTAAGTGTGATTGAATGGGATCCAATACTTCATCACTATTTAATGGCACAAATGAAGAAGGGCCGGTAACCTTTACTCCTGGGACAAATACACTTTGCATATCTTCATGATTAAAATTAATCCCATAAAAATCCATGACACCAATTTTAATTCCTGCACCGGTAAATCCTTCTCCCCAACATTCACAAATATCTGCATCTGCGTCGTTAACAGGAACATCTGTAATTGTTGGGATTATAACTCCATCATCATTTGATATATGCCAATTAAAATTATACCCTTGTACTTGATTAATAGTTTCATTGTAATTGGGGCAATCATGAGGTTTACCACCAATCAGATTAGGCTCTGCGCTATATATTCTATTGTCCGATCCAATTATTTTAGCCACTTCCAGCGTATTTGTTGTTGTTTTATTTTTTAAACGAAAAATATATGTCCAACGAGTAGTAGAAGGTAATGAAGAAGATGGTTTATGTGCTAGAATCAAATTGTAATCTGTGGTAAACTGATTTACTTGAGAAATTGAAATGTTAGGATTTTTAAAAATTACAAGAATTTCATCATTTGTTTTTACAAATCTTTTTTTAGTAAAGTCATTGACGGAAAATTTATCTTTTGTCAATACCAATGATTCATATTCAAAAGTAGGATGCTGTCGAGCATATGTTTTTTCTGCATTTCTTTCAGCGATAGTAGTGCCTGCGTTAAATTTTTGCAAGTTCAGATTATTATTATCAATTTCATAATCTCTCGAATTAATAACCGCTGAATTAACTGGTGCGGCTGTATATTCCAACCCGTTTAGACAACGTATGCATTGAACATCATTTTGAATGTACCACCAGTTTTTTGTACCATCAGGATTGTAATAGAATACACTATCAACTTGAGCTGAAAAGCTACCTATGCAAAGATAGGTTGTAAAGGATAAAATTAGTTTTTTCATTGTTTTTAGAATTAATTTATTTTTCAGTTATGATTGTCACATCAGATTGCCAGTCTTGTTTTAGCAATTATTTTTTATTACTAATCTAAGAGCTTTCCAAACCCGTAATTTTTGCAACATTTCACCAAAACGATACAAATCCCAACCTGTAAATCGCTAAAAACCTTGTGCTATCTGAATAATCCAACAATTTGCAATTGTTCACGCATACCGAAAAATTAGTACAAGTACTAAAAAAGTTGAGGACATGTACTATTTTTTATCAGTCAATAAAGGAGAAAATCACGCTCAAACCCGTTCAGTTTTTAATGAGGTGCAGAACAAATAAAAGGTGAAAATTACGCCGAATCAATTCCCAAAACGGACAATAGATTGCACACATATACTTAAAATTTAAGTAATGGATTGTGCTTTCAAATTGCACCAAAAGGAACTTGGCAAGTTCAAAAATCCGTAAGGAAGTTTACCCAATTTCCTTCAAAAATGCACCCTCTCATTCTATCTAACTTGATTGCTTTTGCGACAGTGAGTCCTCGTTTGGAAGGACTCCGATTTTTATGTTGCTAAACCAAAAATCAATGCAAAATCAACTAAAATTATTGGAGAATGAGTTTAAACAAGAACTCAATGAATTGATCGGTTCCGGAAAATTTATCGACGTGCACAGTGCCATGTCTGTTTGCCAAATGCACCTGCAAAAATCAAAAGACTTTTTCCTAAGTCAAAAGTCGGTAAGTCCTTCGGATGAAATTTATTACTTCAAATACTTTAAACCAAAAATCCTTGCCAAAATCATCTTTTACAAAAGGATTCAGAAATTTCAATCAGAATTCCCCCTTGGAGATGAAGATGTTAGATTAAACTATATCAAGTTACACTTACAAACCGGTCACCTCTTTTTCAAGCAATACAATACCATTATCACCTATTACCGACAAAAGCAAGAGCACCTCGATGAGAACTTTTTCATCCGTGAGAATGCCCAATTGCATACCGAAATAGAGCATCGATTCTTATCCTTGGACTTTACGCACAGCACAGGCTACGATGAGATATTAGCAGAATACATTGCCTTGGTCAAAGTACAGGAATTCTTGGAAAGCGTTCAAAAAGACACAAGCAAACTCAACTTACCAAGCCTTTCAACCGAAATAAACGAAAGTTCAGAATTAAAATGGACCAGTTCCAAAAGTGCCCTGGTTGAAATGATTTATGGATTAAATGCCGTAGGTGCTGTCAACGATGGCAAAATGGAAGTCAAACGCATTGCCTTTTGGATGGGAAGCACCTTCAATATTGATATCGGTGACGTGTACAAAACCTACGCAGAGATAAAAAACCGAAAAGGAAATCGCACCAAGTTTTTGGATTCCTTAGCAGAAGGTTTGAACAACCGAATGAACGCAGATGATGCTGGTTTGAGTTGAAATGTACTTTTTGCAACTACGGGTAAGGTCGGGTATTTTGAAATCCCTATGTATTGAATATAAAGTGTTTAGGTAAATCCATTGAAATGTAAAATGAAGATAAAAGCCAAAATCCAAAGCTTTTTAGAACATTGATTTTTTCTTTGAGAAACCTTCATTTTTTTTCGATTTCAATTCATACGATTTAGAAGCATTTCGTGAGAAATGGTAAAAAAAAACACGTAACCTCCGGTGCGCATGGGGAAATTATTCCACCGTGTCCCAAGAACTTTGTCCTCTAAATTTTAATTAAAAATGATATGAGTATTGAAATTGTTACCCGAGAAGACCTGCAACATTTTCGCAGGCAGTTATTAGAAGATTTAAAAGAAATCTTAAAGCCCGAACCCCAAATTCAGAAAGAATGGCTCAAAGGAAATGAAGTCCGTCAATTGCTAAAAATCTCCACAGGAACCTTACAGAATTTACGATTAAACGGAACGCTACCTTACACCAAAATCGGCGGAATCATATTCTATAACGCCAAAGGAATCAATGCCTTACTGAATGGAAACATGAACATAAAACAGATCAATTTCAAAAGATGAATTACATCAAGCACCTTACAGGCTTTTTCGAGCGCATGATTTACGAGGATTCCTTGAATCCAACCCACATCAGTTTGTACCTCGCTTTATTTCAATTTTGGAACATCAAGCGCTTTTCAAACCCCATTTACATCAGCCGAGAAGAAGCCATGCGTTTGAGTAAAATTGCTTCAAAAGCTACTTACCACAAGTGCATGCGTGATTTACACGAAAAGAAATACGTCATCTACGAGCCATCTTTTAATCCTTACAGAGGCAGTCAAGTCACTATCATCAATTTAGAACTGACCGATAAACAAGTTCAAAAATCAGTACGCAAGCAGATTAATAAAAAGACAGGCATTGAACACGCTCGTGAACAAGCTAATGAACTAACAAACGAGCCATATATAAACGATAGTAAACTATCTATAAAAAGAAAAAAACTTAATAAAACGAGGGAGCGTAAAACGCTTTTTACACCGCCCAATTTAGAGGAAGTTTTAAATTTTTTCAAAGAGCAAAAATTCCCTACGGAAGAAGCCGAACCTTTTTTTCTGTACTACCAAGCCAATGGTTGGCTGGTCGGAAAAGCAAAAATGAAAGACTGGCAGGCAGCAGCTCGAAACTGGATCCTGCGAAGCAAGAAGTTCCAAGCCGAAAAAAGTGGCAAACTCACTCCACATCAATTACACGCAAAACCCACGAATTATGAAGAAACCCTATGACCCGGCAACAGAAAAGCCCTATTTCATTGATGAAGAAGGCGCACGCAACTACGATTACGTCAATACGCTTCGTTATCTGCAACACAAAGGTCGTCTGAAATTCGGCAAGCATTTTCGAATTCACAAAGAGGATTTGACCATCATTTCCAAACTGTTGGTGTACTTTACCAAGAGCGAGAATTTTTATGAAAAGTACAGCCTTGATCCCGACAAAGGTATCTTGTTAGCGGGCCCGATTGGTTGCGGTAAAACCTCACTCATGACCCTCATGACAGACTTTACTTTTGAAGCAAACCATTTCTTTATCCGTTCCACAAGAGCAGTTGCAGCTGAGTTTCATGAAGAAGGCTATCAAACCTTGCAGAAGTATTCCAACAACCCAAAAATCTATTGTTTCGACGATTTGGGCGTGGAACAAAACATGAAATATTACGGAAACGAATGCAACACCATTGCCGAAATCCTCTTGAATCGCTACGAACTGATGGTTCGCCAGGGTTATGTCACCCATGCCACCACCAACCTCAGTGCATCCGACCTTGAGGCCATTTACGGAAATCGCCTGCGCTCCCGAATGCGTGAAATGTTCAACCTCATCTCGTTCCCAAACGACTCACCCGACAAACGAAAATGAACGTATTTCTACGCAAAATCAATAGTATTTATACTAAAATATTCTAGTACATGTACTAATAATCATCCCCTTGAATCGAATTAAAAAAAGAGTTGATTCATAACGATTTAAAGGCCTCTACGAATAAGAACTTCAAACTTATTAAGAGACGACCCAAAAGAGCAATCATCAAATAGTAATCAATAATTAAATTTAAAAATCATGAAAAACATCATTCAATCTCCACTTAACAAAGCACAGTATTATCCCCAGGTTCACACGAAGAAACAAATCGTTTTACACCATACCGTAAGTGGCCCGCGAGCAACAAGTGTTATCAACAGTTGGGGTTACACCCCCGTGCGTGTGGCAACAGCCTTTGTCATTGATGGTCAAGGAACCATTTACCAATGTTTTAGTTCAATGCATTGGGCACATCACTTAGGTACACACAACCCGAACAACACCCAATTAAATCAACAATCCATCGGCATTGAAATCTGTAATTGGGGAGCATTGGTTGAAAAAGGAGGGAAGTTTTATTCCACCTTTAACATTGAAGTTCCCAAAGAAGAAGTCATCGACTATGGCATGCAATGGCGAGGACACCGTTATTTCCACAAATACAAAGACGAGCAACTCGAATCTTTAAAAATTCTCCTCGAATACCTCTGCGAGAAATACGCCATCCCCAATACTTACCAACCCGACATGTGGAAGCTCAACACCCAAGCCCTCGATGGAACACCCGGCATCTGGACACACGTTTCTTTCCGCGCCGATAAATCCGATTGCCATCCGCAATTGAGTTTGATTAAATTGTTGAAGAGTTTGGGAAAAGACAGATGATTTTTTCGCTTTAATAAGACCTAATATTACTTCTTTGAATCTTTACATTTCGATTAAGGAAAGGTCCTATTTTTTAACACATATCTTTTATCGGGATGTAAGAAATAGTATTTACCCTTATTTTCACTAGTATAAATACTATTTTTTCGCAGTTCAATTTAAATTGCACGAGTTTACTCTATACTGTGAAACCTAGGGATGGATAATATAATCTATGATTCGGCAATTAACTAAATATTTTGCCGTTTCTTAGAAAATATTTATTTTTGAAAATCGCAAAAAAATCATTACATATAAAAGAACTTAAAAATGCTTTTGTTCATGACCAAAGAATTTCGGTACATGACTTAATTCAGTTTTTTCAAAGGTTTGAGGAACAGGTCAACAGAACAACAGTTGATTGGCGCATCTACGAACTTACAAAGCTGGGGATTTTGCATAGAATTGGCAGAGGTAGTTATTCTCTTTCTGAGACTTATTATTTTAAACCAGAGGTATCACGATCGTTAAAACTTCTTTTCGGAATAGTTAAAAATCAATTCCCTTACCTTAATATGTGCGTTTGGAATACAAAAATCATTAATGAATTCATGTTGCACCAACCAGGTCGATTTTTCACCATTCTTGAAGTGGATAAAGATGCTATGGAGTCGGTGTTTTATAACTTGAAAGATCAGGGAAGAGACGTATTTCTTAATCCATCAGAGGAAGTGTTTAGCAAATATGTGGCAAGTAAAAAAGAGCCAATCATAATAACCAGTCTTATAACAGAAGCCCCACTTGAAGAAATTGATGGAGTCAAAACTACCACTTTGGAGAAGTTACTTGTTGATATCTGTAGTAATGAAACTTTGTTTAGCTCGCAGCGAGGTGCTGAATTGACAAGAATTTATGAAACTGCATTTGAAAAATACACAATAAGCGAAACAAAACTGTTGCGATACGCAACAAGAAGGAACAAAAAAGAAGTCATTGAACAACTAATAAATAAACAAAGAAACGGCAATAAATATTAAATTTTGCCAAATCATAGGGAAATGATAAATAAGGAATCTTTAAACGAAAAATGGATAAAAGACGTTGCTAAAAAGCAAAAGTCAGACCCTATTCTTGTTGAAAAAGTTATCCGAGCACTTTATCTGCTGGAAACACTAAAGCTGACTAATCTCAAATTTATTTTCAAGGGAGGAACAGCTCTTATGTTAATGCTACCAGAACCAAAACGTTTTTCTATTGACATTGATATTATTGTGCCTGATAAGTCTCAAGATATTGAGTCTTATTTAGATCAGGTTATTCAAAATTCTGATTTTATCGAATACAAACTGAATGAGCGGAAAGCAAAATCAAACATTGAAAAAGCTCATTACAAATTCTACTACAAACCGGTTACAAATGCTAGGGCAGAAAGCGAATACATATTACTTGATGTTCTTTATGAAAATAGTCACTATGGTGAACACACAAATGAAATACCTGTAAATTCATCATTTCTTTTACTTGAGGGGGAAAATGTTTTGGTTACCGTTCCTTTACCTGAAGCTATACTTGGTGATAAATTAACTGCATATGCTCCAAATACTACAGGTATTCCATATGGAAGAGACAAAGAAGTAGAAATTATTAAACAGCTATTTGATATTGGTCAATTATTCGATATAGTCGATAATGTGGATGTAATTTCAAATGTATTTGATCAGTTTGCTAAAACAGAGTTGAAATACAGAGAACTTGACCAACTCCCATCCAATGTATTAGAAGATACTTATCAAACAGGAATAGTAATTGGAACAAGAGGAAAAAGTGGAGAAGGAAAATTTGATGAACTCCAAAAAGGAATTCAGAATATTCGCAACTTCATATTTTCAGAAAGTTTCCATTTAGATCGCGCTATGATTCCTGCAGCTAAAGCAGCTTACATTACAGCAGTTCTAAGGACAAATGAGAAGGAGCTAAAAAGATATTCTGACCCAAAGGAAATTGCTGAATGGAATATTGAACAACCGTTTGAAACCAGATTAAACAAGTTGAAGAAGTCAAATCCAGAAGCATTCTTTTATTGGTACCAAACATTTGAATTAATGACAAGATAAGATTGTTTCAAAAGTCATTAATCGAGGCTTTTTAAAAATTTAACACCGGAGTTAACCCTTGTTAATGAGGACATTAAATTTTTGAAGTAACGATGAGAAATGGGTTTTACAACGGTCTTAAGATTATAATCTATCCTGAATACATAGGATTTACGATTAGCGAGAAACAACCCCAAACTTTAAGCAAAACGAAAAGTTTGTCAAGTTTTTTTTAGGAATAAACTTGACATTTAAAAAGCTAAAAAACCATTTAAATCTTACAATTTTCCACAAAAAAACCAACCCGGTTTCCCAAAGTTGGCTTTTCACGCAGCACCTTATTTTTTCGTCGAATTCTTTTTCACTAGCTTCGTTTTACCCTTTTCCCAAGGTTCATACTTACTACCATCTCTTTTACTATCTTGACCTTTCTTTTTTAGGTCATCATTCCCATATTTCTTTGCCATAATAAAATCAATTAAGCATTATGGCAACTTGGGCAACATTCTTTACATCCATCCACTTTTGTGTATTTTTTTCTTCTAGCCTCAGCAATTGCCTCTTGACAGGTTTGAAATCTACCAAGAGTTTCGAACCATTCTAATTTATTATATTTACTGCAAGTCTCATTGTGGACCTCATGGTTATCATTCGGATTGTGCCAAGTGTTTTTGTTAATTCTGTAATTTTTCATTTTATTTGGTTTTTAATTAGTTAACTATTTATTCTAAATTTCCCCACCGAGCCTTCCGAGGTGCATTCTCAACCCTTAATTCTTAACTCTAAATTCTAAATTCTCCATTCTAAATTTCCCAAACCGAGCCTTTCTAGGTGCAATCCGTTCCGCCGCAGCCAGCCACGAAGTGAATCTGTAATCTGCAATCCGCAATCTGTAATCCGCAATCTGCAATCCGCAATCCGTAATCTGCCAATTAGCAATCAACAAACCCTCAATTCTACATTCTACATTCTAAATTTCCCACACCGAGCCTCTAGTGCTGAGCGAAGTCGAATCAGCCGAGGTGCAAAAATCACCCCCTATGACACGCCACACAACAAATCTTGCACCCATCCACATTCGTGTAGCCCAAAGCACGAGCCCGTTGCAGAGCCGTTGAACAAAAAACAAACTCTCCCAATTCCACAAATTGAGTTAACTGATTAAAATGAGGACACGATTCCTGGTGTACCTCGTGATTCTTATTCGGATTAAGCCGACGTTTATTTAAACGAAACTTTGCCATAGTTTAGTGATTGAACCACGAAACTACAAACAAGAACAACGAGCATTTTTTGCTAAAACAGGAGTTTTTTCATGAAACCTTTAAAATACAAGGATTTTAGTTTTTCTAAAATAGTACAAGTACTAGAAAAAAATAGTACAAGTACTAATTTTACTCCTCTTCATCGGCAGAAGACTCATTTAGGCGCGAGCGTTTGCGCTCACTTTTTTCAAGTAATTCTAAATTTTCTTCTTCTTCAATTTGAGCATCCGTTCGAGCTTTGTATAGGCCAAGTAAAATACTTTTTCGAACCAGTTCAATTGGATTTTTCGCACCAATACGTTTCAGCAAATCAGAGCGAATAGCATCAATGGATTTTTTAGAAAGGTTCATTTTACTCGCAATCTGTTCACTCGTTTTACCGTCACAAATCAATTTCAAAATCAACTGATTTCGAGCAGTAAGTTTCAAGCGAATCACACTTTCCTCATTTTTAATTCGAAATTCATGTTCAGAAAACAAAGCCTGTTCAACAACTTCCGTGTGTGACTGCCTTTAAATTTCACGTTGAACAAAGCGTCAATCATTTCAT
This sequence comes from Bacteroidota bacterium, assembly GCA_039795265.1. Lineage (GTDB taxonomy): Bacteria > Bacteroidota > Bacteroidia > Flavobacteriales_D > Crocinitomicaceae > UBA952. The sequence goes on from JBDKEM010000049.1 coordinate 11,534, forward strand.
CAAAAGAGCAATTCTTTTTCAAGAAACTGCGAGCACCTTCACGAATCAATTCCGAAACAATCCACGGGTCTTCGTGCATGCTCAACATAATCGCTTTCACCTCAGGAAAATCACGTCGCAACACTTTGAGCGTTTCGCGTCCGTCCATAACCGGCATATCCAAATCAAGTAGAACAACATCAATATCGTGGTTAGGTAATTTAGCGAGAAATTCTTCCCCATTTTCAGCGTGAAAAACAACCACCACTTGCGGTTCTTTTTTCAACATGAGCACCAGGGCTTGTTTCACAACCGTATGATCTTCGACTACGGCAACCCTAACGTTATTATCTGGTTTACGGTATTTAGATTTCTTCATAAGTTGAATGTTCTGTAGATTCAGTCAGTGGCATCGCCAGTTCAATGGTACCGCCGAGTGCATGACGTTGGTATTGAAGTTCTCCCGCAATCAAAGTCAACCGATGCGAAACCGATTCCAGTCCCATACCATCACCATGATGAAGAAGGTACTCATAATCAGACTGACTAATAGCCACGCCATCGTGTGTTATTTTAAGTAAAAGATGTTGTTTGCTCCGATCAAGAAACAGGTGCACGGATTGCGGACGCGCATGTTTCAGTAGATTGTTTAATAATTCCAGAGCAATCGAATAAAAGTGAATTTCAGCTTGTTGGGGCAAAACCAATTTACCATCAATAGAAGACGAAAACGAGCAAGGATTTCCCAAGGTCTTTTGAGTTTGTTCCATCAGACGTTCAAGGGCTTTTTGCAAACCAAACTTCACCAAAAAGTGTGGCAACATTCCGTGTGAAATTGAGCGAATTTTAGCAACCGATTGTTCCAACACATCCATGGTAAACTCCACGTCCTCCAAAAACGGAGAATCTTCTGGAACTTGTTTAATAGCAACACTCAGGTTTTGTTGCGCCATGGAAAGTATCGAACCAACCTCATCATGTAGATTCCGAGCTATTTTCGTTCGCTCCGTTTCCTGGGCTTGCACCACCGCATTCATCAATTCAAGCTCTTTGTTTTTGAGTTCAAGTTCAAACTTTGCCTTCAAAAATGATGCTTTTCTTTTAAAAAGTATAAACATCAAAATAACACTGAAACATAAGATTCCAGCGAAAAACATACCTCCTAAAACAATTAATAAACCTTGTTTTGTTTCCATAAACCAATAGAAATAAAGATATTAAACAAGATATTTATAACTAACAAAAATGAAATAGAGAATGAAAAGAAATCACCCGTATCATTTCTTATTTCAGTTTCAAGGATACTAAAAAAGAATGAGGATGAATTTAAAATCAAGATTGAAATCAAAATATAAAATTTCGACTCAAAAGTTACCAATTCAAAGTCGTTATTACTTTTTAAAAGAAATAACAGACTTTTACAAGACAAAAATGTGAAAAGAACATTAGTGAATAGTGTGGTTACAATATTATTGTACCAAATACCACTATAAATTAAATCAATTAAAAATACCAAAGCAATTGAAAAATATCCAAGCTTAAATGAAATTCTTGAATTTTGTTCTAAGAGCTGAAAATATCTTAACATGAAGACTGAATTAATTGGAACGGATAAATGAAAAACAGGGTATGAATTTGAAAACCTCAAAGTGAAATAATAGGAAATAAATACTGATATCAAATTAATTGATGTGAAATAGAAAAGAGGCGAAATATTTAATCGCCTCTTTGAGAAAATCATTAAAACTGGTAGGAAATAAAAAACTAAGCCAGAATAATATAAAATATTAATGACGTTTGATAACATTAACTATTTAAAGAGTTTTTGACAGAACATTTCGAAGGACAAATAAAAAACTTATCTAAGATGATTCCATCAACCATATCATTCTCATCACTTCCAGCTCCAACAGCAATCAAATTCTTTTTACCATCATCACCAATTCCGTAATAAAAACGGATACCCATACATCCCTTTTGATTAAGGATTTTCATCAATTGATTCTTACCAACAAACTGAGCGATAATCTCTCCTGCAGGAATAGTTTTTCTGTAATTTGCTGTCCATCCAGACGCTTCTGCTAGGGTTACCACCGAACCCTCATCTCCATTAAATGCCATAATATAAATTTTTAAAGTTTCTCAAAATTAGACAGTCTCGGAGCACCTAAATTTTACCGTTTAACAACAAAATTTCGCTAAACGCCACAAATATAAGGCTCTAAAAGAATTTTGCAATCTGAAAAAATAGTACTTGTACTAATTATTTCTAGTACTTATACTATTTTTTGATGTGGTAGGGGTTCTATTTTCCATAAAAAAACCAACCCGGTTTCCTGAAGTTGGTTTTTTAATGCAGCGTTTTTATTTAATCACCAACCATCATCATCTTTCTTCGTTGCAGGTGCAACTGACTTGGTTTTTATATATGTATTAATTTCTTCGATTGTCGCATCAACGGAAGTCTTGTATGCTAGGCTTCCAGTTGCATTTTTCTCATTGATATTCAACATGCTCGGTTTAGGTTTGTAGATGATCATCCCATTATTAAAATACGAACTAATGTGATATGCTCTTCCTGCAACTCCTGCAATATAGGTAGTTCCAGAATAACTTCCCGGTTTGTAAACATTTGCATCATCATAGATTTGTACTCGTATTTTATTGTCTTTGAACTCTACAACCATATTCAAATAGAAATCGAGTGATGTGCTAAATGAGGATGTAATGTAATTCAATGTAATTTGAGATTCTGTTTTTGAAGTTCTTACCTTCTCGTAGTTTCGGAAGTTTTGACCAGCCCAATTTTCAAAACGAATCATCAATTCACTGGCTTTAACTGAATCAAATTCTAAAACTCGCTGAGAAACTAAATAGGTTGACAAATCTTGATAAATCTGTTCAACAAACACTGTATCTTTTTCTTGTTTTGAACTTTGAGCATTTATCGAAAATACTGAAAGTATCATCACTGATAAAACATAAATCTTTTTCATTACCTAAATTTTTAATTTTGCGACAAATCTCAACCCTTCGAGTGACAATTCAAGTCATTTAAAATCAAATACTAAAATTTCTCTGACAACTAAGGTCAATCATTTGGTAGCTTGTATCATTTTGTGCTACTTTGTGCTCATATCACTATTTAACATGTTAAACCAAAGGAAAATTCTTCGTGTATTACAATTCATTTCATTCCTAGAACAGCGGCCGCCAAAAGCAGTAAATCAATTGGCAGAAATGCTCGAAACCACTGAGCGAACAGTCTATCGCTACCTTGACCTCATCCGAGAATGTGGCTTTGATTTACACCGAGACAAACACAACCGATTTTTCATTCACAATGACACTGTTCAGGGAATTCGTTTCACTACTGAAGAAGCCGAATACCTCAAACAAATCGTGCTGACAACCGGTAAAAAGAACAAACTCAAAGATGCTGTATTGAGCAAAATTTACTTGGCTTCCGATGTCAACATTGTAGCTGGTCATTTGGTGAATGCAAAGAATGGTCGCATAGTGGAACGCTTAGCACAAGCCATTGCCAACAAAGAACAAGTCATACTCAAACGCTACCACTCCATCAATTCCGAAACCATTTCAGATCGTTTGGTTGAGCCCTTTGGGTTTACCGATAACTACCACACTTTAATGGCTTTTGAGGTCGCCTCAGCCAAAAACAAAACCTATCACCTCGATAGAATTACAGCGATTGAATTTAATAAACGAGGTTTTACATTTGAGGAGAAACACGAAAAAAAAATTCCTGATGCGTTTGGATTTAGTTTTCAAGGTGAGAAACATGATTTAGAATTAGACCTCTCGCTAAAAGCTTATTTGCTTCTGAAAGACGAGTATCCATTGACGATTCCATATGTAATATATAACTCCAAAAAAGACTTATATGAAATAAAAATTCAAGTTAATGATTTGAAGCCTATTGAGAGGTTTGTTAGAGGTGGCAAAGTTGATTAAAATTGTTATCAAATATTGAGTTCCCGTTCTAAGAATTTTTTAACTACATTTGCTTCTCATGACATGGTTCAAAAAGATACTCGTTTGCTTTTTCATCGCTGGAATTACGTTTCCATCGGAGTTAGCGCATGCTATTACTTTTGTTCCGGAATTCATTGAACATTACAATCACCACAACGAGGAACATCACCAATTGAGTTTTCAAGATTTTGTTTTGGAACACATAGATGGGGCGCATGATGAATCGGATGCACAACACGAACAAGATCATTGCCCATTGACACATGATCACGTTACTCCTTCATTGACTTTATTTATTCCTAAATCGATTGTTCCCTTCGAGTTAGAAAACAATGACGTCTTTCTGGATGAACGTTTAGCGTCTTTTCCTATCTATCAATTCTGCACTTCAGAATTCAATGCCGCGATCTGGCAACCCCCTAAAATAGCATAATCACAATAGGTTTTCAAGTAGTGTCTTGAAAAGAATGGCAGCTGCACATGAATTTGTTTTCGTTGTGCGGATTGCTGCATTTTAATGTGATTAATATTTTCCAAATGTTAGATAAAGTCATTCATTTTAGTATAAAGAATAAATTCATTATAGGTTTATTCACCGTTGGATTGATCGTTGTAGGTGGTTACTCTTTGAGTAAACTACCCATCGATGCACTCCCGGATATAACGAACAATCAGGTTCAAATTATTACCAGTTCTCCAACTCTGGCAACTCAGGAGGTAGAACAATTCATTACATTCCCTATTGAGTTAGCCGTAAAACCCATTCCCAAGATTGTTGAATTACGTTCAATCAGTCGATTTGGATTGAGTGTTGTAACAGTAGTCTTCGAGGAAGACGTAGATATTTACTGGGCAAGAGCTCAAATTAACGAGCGTCTTAAAGAAGCTGAAAACACAATCCCTATTGGTCTCGGAAGCCCTGAAATTGCACCGGTAAGTACAGGTCTTGGGGAAATTTATCAGTATGTGGTGTTTCCAAAGAAAGGTTATGAAAATAAGTTCAATGCTACTGATCTTAGAACCATACAAGATTGGGTAATCAGACCTCAATTATTAGGAACACCGGGAGTTGCAGAAGTCAATACCCTGGGAGGAAGTCTTAAACAGTATGAAATTGCAGTTGAGCCAAATAAACTCAAAAGTATGAATACTACTGTGACCGAAATCTTTGAGGCACTTGAAAAAAACAATGAAAATACCGGAGGCGCATACATTGATAAAAAACCTTATGCCTTTTTCATACGCGGAATTGGGATGGTCAATAGTTTGGAGGGGATTAATAAAATCGTTGTTAAAAATCAAAACGGAATCCCAGTCTTAATTCGCGATGTTGCAAAAGTTCAAATGGGTAGTAGTATTCGTTTTGGAGCTGTAACGAAAGATGGCAAAGGTGAGGAAGTTAGTGGTATGGCCATGATGCTTAAAGGTGAAAATTCTGCGGAAGTCGTGGAACGCGTTAAAACAAAGATGGAGCAAATAAAAAAATCGCTTCCTGAAGGTGTCGAGATCGAGGCTTTCATGGACCGCACAAAATTGGTTAATAAAGCAATTGGTACTGTTCAAACAAACCTCATTGAGGGTGCTTTGATCGTAATTTTCATTTTGGTGCTTTTATTAGGAAATTGGAGAGCTGGTTTGGTTGTAGCATCGGTAATCCCTCTTTCTCTACTTTTTGCAGTTTCCATGATGCATTTGTTTGGGGTAAGTGGAAATTTAATGAGTTTAGGTGCAATCGATTTTGGTTTGATCGTAGATGGCGCTGTGATCATTGTTGAAGCTATTATTCATCGTCTACAAGTTTCGAAAGCAAATCAAAAACTTACCGCTCTTCAAATGGACGAAGAAGTGTACAAAGCCTCTTCAAAGATTAGGAGTAGTGCTGCTTTTGGTGAAATCATCATTCTGATTGTGTATTTACCAATTCTTGCGCTGGTTGGTATTGAAGGGAAAATGTTTGGACCAATGGCGCAGACCGTTTCATTTGCAATTCTAGGTGCATTTCTGTTATCATTAACGTATGTTCCTATGATGTCAGCATTGGTTCTGAAAAAACAAACCGGTCACAAGAAAAATTTCAGTGATAAACTAATTAATGGAGCACATAAAATTTACGAGCCACTGCTTACTAGATCCCTAAAAATGAAAGGACTCGTGGTTGGATGCGCTGTCGCGTTGTTGGTGTTTTCTTTTGTGTTGTTTAATAAATTAGGAGGTGAATTTATTCCGACTTTGGACGAAGGTGATATTGCAACACATTTGATCATTGCTTCCGGTAGTTCACTTTCACAGGAAATTGAATCCACAACAAAAGCAGAGAAGATTCTCAAAAAACGTTTCCCAGAAGTAAAAATGATCGTCACAAAAATTGGTAGCGCAGAAATTCCCACGGATCCTATGCCAATGGAGGCTGGCGACATGATCATTCTGTTGAAAGACAAAAGTGAATGGACCTCTGCTGAAACCAAAGAAGAATTGATGGAGAAAATGGAGGAAGCCTTGGATGAAATTCCGGGAGCTACAACTGAATTTTCTCAACCTATCCAAATGCGCTTCAACGAATTGATGACTGGGGTGCGAAGTGATGTCGCTGTAAAGATTTTTGGTGAAGACCTTGATATGTTGGTCAGTAAAGGAGACGAGGTACTGAATATCCTCAAAGGAATTGATGGTGTCGTTGATGCAAAAGCTGAACGGGTTGCTGGATTGCCTCAAATCAACGTGCGTTACAATTTGGACAAATTAGCTTTGTACGGATTAAATGTTGGTGATCTAAACAGTATCATTCGGATTGGCTTTGCAGGTTCCAAAGCTGGTGTTGTATATGAAGGTGAAAAGCGTTTCGACATGGTTGTACGTCTTGCTGCTGATAGTAGAAGTGATATTTCGAATTTGAAAACATTATTCATCACGCTGCCATCTGGGAGTCAAATCCCCTTAGAGCAAGTTGCAGATATCGATTATGAACCTGGTCCTATGCAGATCAGTCGTGAAGATGGTAAAAGGAGAATTGTGGTTGGGTTTAATGTCCGTGGTAGAGATGTAAAAAGTGTAGTTGAGGAAATACAAGAGAAATTGGATGAAGATGTAAAATTGCCTCCTGGTTACTATGTAACGTATGGTGGACAGTTTGAAAATTTAATTGAAGCTTCAGCCAGACTTTCTATTGCGGTTCCAACAGCTCTTTTACTCATTTTTATTTTACTCTTTTTCACATTTAAATCGGTCAAGCAATCTTTATTGATTTTTACAGCGATTCCATTTTCAGCCATTGGAGGTGTGTTCGCATTATGGCTGAGGGATATGCCATTTAGTATATCGGCAGGAGTAGGATTTATTGCATTATTTGGTGTTGCTGTACTCAATGGAATTGTGCTTATCGGATATTTCAATCAACTAAAACAAGAAGGTCTGGATGATGTAAATAAGCGCGTTTTCGAAGGTACTAAAGTAAGATTACGGCCTGTTCTTTTAACCGCAGCCGTTGCGTCTTTAGGGTTCTTACCGATGGCATTAAGCACATCGGCCGGTGCAGAAGTTCAAAAACCATTGGCAACTGTAGTAATTGGTGGTTTGATAACTGCTACATTATTGACCTTGATCGTTTTGCCAATACTTTACATCTACTTTGAAAAAGGAATGAAAATAAAAAAGAAGGTTGTTCTTCCAACATCAATTACCATTCTTATGGTCGCTATTTCTGGAATATCATTTTCACAAAATATTCCTGTTCTGAATTTACAAAATGCCATTGAAATTGGTCTTAAAAACAATTATTCAGTACAACAAGCTGAACTTAACGTTAACTACCAAAATCAATTAAAACCAACAGCGTTTGAATTACCAAAGACAGAAATTGGCGCTATGCTTGGGCAGTATAATACAAAAGCGTTCGATCAGAACTACAGTATTTCACAAGGTTTAAATCCTTTTCAAATTGCAGCAAAAAAACAATTGATCAATGCCGCAGTTTCGGGAAGTGAAATCCAATTGTTGGCAAGTAAACAACAGTTAACCTTGGAGATCAGGCAGTCATGGAATCATTTGATTTATTTAATGCAAGTGGCTGAATTTCTAAAAGTGCAGGATAGCCTTTTAGTACAATTTGTTCAAGCTACATCTCTTCGGCATGAAACAGGTGATGTAAATAATCTGGAGAAAGTAACGGCTGAAGCCAAATTACAAGAACTTCGACAAGTGATACGACAAAATGAATCATCCATAAAGAATGAGAAACTGAATGTCAAAAACTTACTGAAATTGGACACAGATTTTATCATGTCTGAACAGGCTTTTGTCCCTATCACTTTTATTGCGTTGACGGATAGCTCAGCATTGAAGCAGAATCCTATTTTTGCTTTGGCAGTGCAGGATGTACAAATTGCGATGGCAGGATTGAAAGTAGAACATTCGATGCTGTTTCCGGATTTGAAGGTTGGATATTTTATTCAATCGTTAACCGGTAATCAAGAGTTTAATGGACAAGTAAGCTACTACAATGGTGCTCCACGTTTCCAGGGTATAACCGTTGGAATCTCAGTGCCAATTTTTGCGGGTTCATATGTAGCAAAAAATCGAGCGGCAGACATCAATATTCAAATACAGGAAAGCCGTGCGGCACAAGTATCGAATGAACTTTACAAACAATTTCAACAGCAAATAGAAGAATTGAAAGTCGCTCAGGAAATGATCGCATACTATGAAAAATCTGCCTTAATTAACGCAGATTTTATTGCTGGAAATGCAGTTAAAAATTATCAAAATGGAGAAATCTCCTACCTTGAATTCTTACAAGCAAATCAAACGGTTTTGGAGATCCGTTCAAAGTATCTAATGGCTATTTTGAATCACAATCAGGCTGTTATCAACTTACAATATTTATTAAATCAATAAGGAAAGATCATGAAAGTTATTAGAAAAAATGTTCACCAATTAAGCGGTATTTTAACCTTGCTTTTATTGGTTCTTATCTCTGCATGTGGATCATCAGACCCTGCTGAAGTGGAAAAAGAAGAGCACAGTGAATCTAAAAATAAAGAGGTAGAATTGAATCAGGCGCAATACGATGCCTCAAACATTCAATTGGGAGATTTCGAATTGAAAAATTTAAGCGCTGTTATAAATGCAAATGGGTATACAAAACTCCCTCCTCAAAATCAAGCAGATGTCTCTGTGCTCGTTGCTGGTCTGATTAAGAAAATCAACATCATTGAAGGGCAATTTGTGAAGCAAGGTCAAACCTTAGCGGTCATTGAAAGCATGGAATTTACTAAAATACAAGAAGCTTATTTGACATCTAAAAGTAATCTTGAATTAATGCAGTTGGAATATGAACGTCAAAAAACCCTAAACGAGGGAAATGCCAATTCAAAAAAAGCATTGCAAAAAGCAAAATCAGAATATGAGATCGAGAAAGCACGCTACAATTCATTAAAAAAACAAATGAACACATTGAATTTGACGAGTTCTGATAACGCAACTTCAACTATGGAAATTAAGGCACCAATTAGTGGGTATGTAACAGATATAAACATTAAAATAGGCACGAATGCGGAACCGGGACAAACCCTTTTCAGCATTGTAGACAATTCTAAAATGCACGTGGATCTGTTAGTCTATGAAAAAGATTTGCAGAAAGTAAAGGTAGGTCAAACGATCAATTTTGTTTTAACCAATCAGGATAATACTGAAATTAAAGGAAAAGTGTTTAGCATTGGAAAAGCATTTGAAAATGAAACAAAATCTGTTGCTGTTCATGCTGATATCATAAATGACAAGCAAACCTTGATTCCGGGAATGTATGTGAATGCATTGATCAATGTTGGCTCACAACAAGTGAAAGCTCTCCCGGTTGATGCGGTCGTAAAAGCAGATGGTCGTGAATTTATTTTTGTTTTGGAAGAGGATCATACTGAAGAAGAAGGTCATGAAGAAGAAGCGCATGATCACGAGGCCGGCCATTCACATGATGACGGACACGCTCATGAAGAGGAAGTGCATGAAAAAACCTACCATTTCAAGCGAATAGAAGTGAAAACGGGAACCATTCAATTGGGATATGTGCAAGTTACCGTTTTGCAAGACCTCCCGGAAAATGCTAAGATTGTACTAAAAGGTGCTTATTACATCCAAAGTCATTTGCTAAAATCAGAAGGTGGCGGTGGTCATGAACACTAAATGAATATTTATGGGCAGAACCCCGGTTAATTTTTATTTTAATAAAAGTTTTTTCATAGCCGGGGCTTCTAGCCCATCGCATAAAATACACAAACATTAATACAACATATCTAAAGAGTGAGAACATTTTTTTTATTCATATTACAGTTAATATTTACTGTCGTTTCTTTTGCTCAAGATATTCGAGTTCAATCTCACCTGTCCGATTTTTCGTTCGATTCAGTTCTCGTCAATGTCAAACAACTAAGTGGTGAATTACCTGTCACTGTAAATGGTAATGCGATTTACATATCAAGTAGACTTTACAATGATATTGGAAATGAACAAACTTTTCAATGGGTAAAAGAGAATTTTTCTCGATTTGGATTGGAAATAGACTCGATGGCATTTTCTACTAATGGAAAAAATTTATTTGGAATTAAATACGGTGACATCTTTCCAGAAAGAGTTTGCATCTTAGGGGCGCATTATGATAATCTTCCAACAGGAGGAATTGCACCTGGTGCAGATGACAACGCCAGTGGAACAGCTGTTGTCCTTGAAGCAGCAAGGATATTAAGTAACCATCAATTTCCTAACACCGTTATTTTTGCATTATGGGACGAGGAAGAGTTAGGTTTATTTGGCAGTACTGCATTTGCTAACAATTTTAATATTTCGACAGATTCACTTCTCGGCTATATCAATCTTGACATGATCGCTTGGGATGGGAATTTTGATGATCGTTCGGAAATTCATGTTCGGCCAATAGCCAATTCACTCCATCTTGCCAACATTGCAGATAAAGCAAACTTGGATTACGATATTGGATTAAATCTTGAAATTGTAAATCCTGGCAGTTCGAATACAGATCATGCTCCTTTTTGGTTAAATAATTTATCTGCAATCGGTATTAGTGAGGAGTATCAAGGTGATTTCAATCCATTTTGGCACACATTGGGAGATACGCTGGGCAATTTCAATGTTCCGTATTATGAAAGGAATGCACGTTTAGCAGTATCAACATTTGCAACTTTAGCCTATAACAAAAGTGGTAATCAAACTATGAATGAAATAATTAATAATGCTATCCTTTTTCCTAATCCATCCGAAAATAATCTTCTTATTGAATTTTCTTCCGCTGTAACGGTAAATACAACAATTGAAATCACAAATATATACGGTGAAATAATCTACAAATCGTCTGTAGTTAATTTCGATTTAATAAATCTTAATTTTTCCAATTATCCTTCTGGTATCTATTTTATTAATCTCACAGCACCAGGGATTAATAAAATATTCAAAATGGAAAAAATTTAAACTAGTCCTGAAATATTTAATATGATAAACTCAGATCCAAATCACCAACATACCTACAACGAACAAGGGGAAATGACCTGCTGTTCTTTAGAAGAGAAAGTAAATCTTGAAGCTGATGAACGTCTTAAAGAAAAGGGACTTTCAACTAAAACTACACTTGCTGATCTAAAAGAATACCTACCGGCGATATCCAGTTTTATTCTGTTGTTGTCAGCTATAATACTTGAACAAATCGTTGTTCCATCATGGTTCAATGGTTACACACGTATTGTATGGTATGCAGTTGCTTATCTTCCGGTCGGTTTACCTGTTGTAATCGATGCGCTAAAAGCAATCTTACGAAAGGATGTTTTTTCAGAGTTCTTTTTAATGAGTATCGCAACATTAGGTGCTTTTGCAATTGGCGAATATCCTGAAGGTGTTGCAGTAATGCTGTTTTATGCAGTGGGTGAACTGTTCCAATCTGCAGCCGTCAAACGTGCCAAAGGAAATATTAAAGCATTATTGGATGTTCGTCCAGATTCTGCAACTGTCGTACGTAATGGATCCTTATCCAATGTTAAACCGGAAACAGTTGTAATTGGTGAAACAATTCAAGTAAAGGTTGGAGAAAAAGTTCCTTTAGACGGTGTTTTAATAAACTCACATAGTAGCTTCAACACTGCAGCATTGACTGGTGAAAGTAAACCTTCTACCATTCAAAAAGGCGAAATGGTTTTGGCCGGGATGATCAATGTTGGAGGCGTCATAGATATTGAAGTAACAAAACTTTTTTCAGAAAGTTCAATTGCCCGAATTCTGGACCTAGTTCAAAATGCAACCGCTAGAAAAGCTCAAACAGAATTGTTCATCCGGAAATTTGCACGTATCTACACACCAATTGTTGTTCTATTGGCCTTACTTTTAACATTTTCACCTTATTTCTTTGTCAATGATTATGTGTTTTCAGATTGGTTATATCGTGCTTTGATCTTTCTGGTAATATCATGTCCTTGTGCTTTAGTGATTTCGATTCCGCTGGGATATTTTGGGGGAATTGGTGCAGCTTCACACAATGGTATTTTATTCAAAGGTTCTAATTTTTTAGACTTAATGACGAAAGTTAATACAGTTGTAGTTGACAAAACTGGCACATTGACAAAAGGAGTATTTAAAGTTCAGAAAGTCTATTCTCCAACGCTTTCTGAAGAAGATTTTATCGCTTTGGTAGCTTCCCTGGAATCAAAATCAAATCATCCCATTGCTAAAGCCATTGTTGAATTTGGTGGTGAGAATTGTCAGAAAATTAGTTTAACCGAAATTGAAGAGATTCCCGGCCATGGTTTAAAAGCTAATTTTTCGGGTCAAACAGTTTTAGCTGGAAACAGCAAACTCTTGAAAAAATTCAATATTTCCTATCCTGAGGAAATCAACACCATTGTTGACTCAATAGTACTAGTCGCTATGAATGACGTATTTATCGGTTATATTACGGTATCAGATGAGGTAAAAGAAGATGCAAGATTAGCTGTAGACAGTTTAAAGTCTCTGAATATTGAATTGATCATGTTGTCAGGTGATAAACAAGCGGTGGTGAATGATGTTGCGAATAAACTTGGAATAAAAGAAGCATTTGGAGACCTTCTACCCGAAGGAAAAGTGACCAAAGTAGAAGTCTTAAAACAAGACAAAACAAGAACACTTGCATTTGTGGGCGACGGAATTAACGATGCCCCTGTTTTAGCATTAAGTGATGTAGGAATTGCAATGGGAGGCTTAGGCAGTGACGCTGCAATTGAAACGGCTGATGTGGTCATTCAAACAGATCATCCATCCAAAATTTCAACGGCTATTAAAATTGGAAAAGCCACAAAAAAGATCGTATGGCAAAATATTATTCTTGCCTTGAGTGTTAAAGCAATCGTATTAGCATTAGGAGCAGGTGGAATTGCAACGATGTGGGAGGCAGTTTTTGCCGATGTAGGAGTGGCACTTTTAGCGATTTTGAATGCCATTCGTATACAGAGAATAAATTTTAAAGCTTGAATTGTCATTTTTCTTGCACAATTAGGTTTTCATCCACTTTGAAGATAATTGAAAATAAATTATTTTTATAGGACTGTAGTGATTTATTAATATTCTTCAATTTCATAGACAAAGTCGTACTCAAACATAATTCATTAATTTTT
>JBDKEM010000050.1:0-20307 GCA_039795265.1 Bacteroidota bacterium
TAGAAACAAAATATTGCATCGAATTTTTGCTGTTATCAAAAGAGAACAGCCTTATGTCGATACCCACAAATACGCAGCTTGATTTTTTTTCAATTTTTACTTGTTTAAGTCATAGAATACGAATAACTTTACATGTGCGCTCCTTATCCAAATCACGATTAAAGCAACATATTGGAACACTCTCCAAATCCGAAATCGCCAAAATCCACAAATGCTTGAATGAAATCTTGACTTACTGAAAAAATGAATTTCAATGTGCTAATTTATTAATATGCTAATTATCAAATTAATCAATTAGCACTTGGAATAACTAGCACTTCGCCGAGGTGGAAAACAATTGGCACATTTTTTCGTAAACCCTGCTATTCACTTTAAAAAAGTAGCGTATGGTCAAGCGTACACTCCACTTTAGCAATCCCGCTCATCTTTCCACCTCTAAACTACAACTCATCGTTGAATTAAAAGACGAGCAACGCACCAAACACACTGTCCCGATTGAAGATATTGGTTTAATGGTGCTTGAACACCCCCAAATTACCTTTACACTTGGTCTTTTGGATGAATTATTGGAAAACAAAGTCGCCCTTGTGACCTGTAATGGAAAATACATGCCGAACGGTTTACTGCTTCCCTTGGAAGGAAACACCGAACAAACCGAGCGCATGCACACGCAACTCAATGCCAGCCTACCCTTGAAAAAACAATTGTGGCAACAAACCATCAAAGCAAAAATTCATAACCAAGCGCAAGTATTAGCCGCCATTGGATGTGAGAACAAGCGATTACTATCCCTGAAAGACAAAGTGAGCAGTGGCGACAGTAGCAATTGCGAGGCGCAAGCAGCGGCTTACTATTGGGGACAACTGTACGGAGGTGATTTTGTGCGTTCACGAGAAAAAGAAACTCCAAATGCCCAACTCAACTATGGCTATGCTATCCTTCGTTCCATTGTGGCGCGTTCCTTGACAGCCAGCGGTTTACTCCCTACCTTCGGGATTCACCACAAAAACAAATACAATGCATACTGTTTGGCTGATGACATCATGGAACCCTTTCGCCCGTACGTGGATTGGATGGTCTTGCATTTGGAAAATATAAAGGAAAACGACGAAGGCCTCACCAAAGTCCATAAAATCAAACTTTTGGAATTACCGCAATTAGACGTGATGATCAACGACCTAAAACGCCCCTTGTTTCATGCGGTGGGAATGACCACCGCCAGTTTGTATAAATGTTATTCGGGAGAACAGCGAAAAATTGCCTACCCTGATTTTCACTACCAACTTCAATACTAATGGATTACTCACGATTTAACGCTTACAGAAATATGTGGATAATGGTACTGTTTGATTTGCCCACCGAAACGAAAAAAGAGCGTCGGGATGCGGCAAAATTTAGAAAAGATCTGCTCGAAGACGGATTCACGATGTTTCAATTTTCCATTTACATGCGCTTTTGCCAAAGTATGGAGAACGTGGAAGTACACACTAAGCGCATCAAAAACAAGTTACCCGAAAAAGGACATGTGGGGATTTTCGCAATCACGGACAAGCAATTTGGGCGCATGGAGATTTTCTACGGCACGGATAAACGCGAGGTGCAACAACCTGTGCAACAGTTGACCTTATTCTAAACTTCACTCCTTGAGGAGTGGTGGGGAGGTGACAGTTTTCTTCCCTCCTTGAGGAGGGTTAGGGAGGTGATAATTATGTATTCCGGTCTCGAGGAGCGTCAAGGAGATGACAGTTTTTTCTTCCCTCCTAAAGGAGGGTCAGGGAGGTGACAGTTTTAATTCTTCCCTCCTAGAGGAGGGTCAGGGAGGTGACAATTATGTATTCCGGTCTCGATGGGCGCCAGACAGGTGACAGTTTTTTCTTCCCTCCTTGAGGAGGGTGAGGGAGGTGACCATTATTAAATCATTTACAAAGCTCTCAGGGAAACTTCAATAACAAAAAAATCACAATCAAAAAAAAACAATAAATTTCAAAAAACTAAAAAAACAACTGTGCGGAATTTAATTTCTACCAAATAGCTGAAAGCCTTGTTACATCTGCGGATTAGCGCACCTAGTTGTGGTTTATCCGCAAATGTAAAAGAACTGAAAGCAAATCACAACAAACGATATCGCACAAATCCTAAACCTAGAGTTGTGGTTTATCCGCAAATGTAAAAGAACTGAAAGCAAATCACAACGGAAAAGAAACGCGCTTATGGCTTGCACAAGTTGTGGTTTATCCGCAAATGTAAAAGAACTGAAAGCAAATCACAACCTCCGTCAACTGCTGCATCAACAATAGTAGTTGTGGTTTATCCGCAAATGTAAAAGAACTGAAAGCAAATCACAACAATTGAGTTAAATCAATTGAACGCACTTTCGTTGTGGTTTATCCGCAAATGTAAAAGAACTGAAAGCAAATCACAACTGATTTAAAGGTTAATAAATTCCGCAATTAGTTGTGGTTTATCCGCAAATGTAAAAGAACTGAAAGCAAATCACAACAAGCAAACATTCTTGATGTGATTCGTGTTTGTTGTGGTTTATCCGCAAATGTAAAAGAACTGAAAGCAAATCACAACTATTGGTTAATAATTATAGAACAAAGATACGTTGTGGTTTATCCGCAAATGTAAAAGAACTGAAAGCAAATCACAACAAGTCGTATCTTTTGAAATCAATAATCATAGTTGTGGTTTATCCGCAAATGTAAAAGAACTGAAAGCAAATCACAACCACGTAGAGCAACATCAATGTGATACGTTTGTTGTGGTTTATCCGCAAATGTAAAAGAACTGAAAGCAAATCACAACCTATTCTTGTCAATCACCTCAATCCGATAGTTGTGGTTTATCCGCAAATGTAAAAGAACTGAAAGCAAATCACAACTAAAATCAAACGTTCCTTTGGCGTGCAATTGTTGTGGTTTATCCGCAAATGTAAAAGAACTGAAAGCAAATCACAACTATGTCGCTTGTTGTTTTCGAGACATAATAGTTGTGGTTTATCCGCAAATGTAAAAGAACTGAAAGCAAATCACAACAGCAAATATGTAATTGTAACTGGCGAAATGTTGTGGTTTATCCGCAAATGTAAAAGAACTGAAAGCAAATCACAACTAAAGAGCTTAAGGATGTGATGAGCTTAAGTTGTGGTTTATCCGCAAATGTAAAAGAACTGAAAGCAAATCACAACTAAAGAGCTTAAGGATGTGATGAGCTTAATGTTGTGGTTTATCCGCAAATGTAAAAGAACTGAAAGCAAATCACAACTTTTGACCAGCTACCATTGTTGATGCTGGCGTTGTGGTTTATCCGCAAATGTAAAAGAACTGAAAGCAAATCACAACAACCTCGCTTGTTTCTCCTCGGCTGTTTCGGTTGTGGTTTATCCGCAAATGTAAAAGAACTGAAAGCAAATCACAACATATAGCAGCATTTCAAGCAACAGGTCAGAGTTGTGGTTTATCCGCAAATGTAAAAGAACTGAAAGCAAATCACAACCAATACGTCCAGGCTTCAACGTTCGTAACAGTTGTGGTTTATCCGCAAATGTAAAAGAACTGAAAGCAAATCACAACCGGTTGGCGAATCCAAGAAACCAAACTACAGTTGTGGTTTATCCGCAAATGTAAAAGAACTGAAAGCAAATCACAACAAGATTTCGCCATCTGTTAAGTTCTCAACAGTTGTGGTTTATCCGCAAATGTAAAAGAACGGAAAGCAAATCACAACGCACACGTCCGATGGTATTAAATGTTGGATGTTGTGGTTTATCCGCAAATGTAAAAGAACTGAAAGCAAATCACAACAACTAATTGAGTTGTGTGCTGTTGCACTTGTTGTGGTTTATCCGCAAATGTAAAAGAACTGAAAGCAAATCACAACCCCCGTAAGACCTTGCAATTTATTTTGGCGTTGTGGTTTATCCGCAAATGTAAAAGAACTGAAAGCAAATCACAACGATCGAGTTAACGAATTAAAAAAAGTGTATGTTGTGGTTTATCCGCAAATGTAAAAGAACTGAAAGCAAATCACAACGGGTTCTACAATCCAAGCATAACACAACGTGTTGTGGTTTATCCGCAAATGTAAAAGAACTGAAAGCAAATCACAACGAACCTTTACCACAATTCATTGATGGAGGAGTTGTGGTTTATCCGCAAATGTAAAAGAACTGAAAGCAAATCACAACCTAAAATAGGTTATTATAATGATAGAGCATTTGTGGTTTATCCGCAAATGTAAAAGAACTGAAAGCAAATCACAACCAAGTCGTTATTCGGTTTCCGAAAGGGTACGTTGTGGTTTATCCGCAAATGTAAAAGAACTGAAAGCAAATCACAACTTTCTGATGTAGTGCCTGTTACCGCTGTCGGTTGTGGTTTATCCGCAAATGTAAAAGAACTGAAAGCAAATCACAACCATTGATTAACGCTTCCTGTTTAACCATTAGTTGTGGTTTATCCGCAAATGTAAAAGAACTGAAAGCAAATCACAACTGATCGCCATGCGAATGCGTTAACAACCATGTTGTGGTTTATCCGCAAATGTAAAAGAACTGAAAGCAAATCACAACCTGCTTCGTAAGCATTTTCTGGAGAATCAAGTTGTGGTTTATCCGCAAATGTAAAAGAACTGAAAGCAAATCACAACATTTTTACACCATAAACATTTAATTTTTTAGTTGTGGTTTATCCGCAAATGTAAAAGAACTGAAAGCAAATCACAACGTGGTGCTGTTGATACATCACAGAAACACCGTTGTGGTTTATCCGCAAATGTAAAAGAACTGAAAGCAAATCACAACAACAATCGTCATTGTTCCTAATGTACCGAGTTGTGGTTTATCCGCAAATGTAAAAGAACTGAAAGCAAATCACAACAAGTTCACGGAGCATTTTAATCCCTTATTTGTTGTGGTTTATCCGCAAATGTAAAAGAACTGAAAGCAAATCACAACGTGAACAAATGACGTTACAAACACGCAATTGTTGTGGTTTATCCGCAAATGTAAAAGAACTGAAAGCAAATCACAACACTGGTTGGTGCCTGAATATTGTAGACCTAGTTGTGGTTTATCCGCAAATGTAAAAGAACTGAAAGCAAATCACAACAAGATGACTTCATCAGAATTCAAAAGAAAAGTTGTGGTTTATCCGCAAATGTAAAAGAACTGAAAGCAAATCACAACCATTACGTGACGAGTATCCCGCGGGTAGTGGTTGTGGTTTATCCGCAAATGTAAAAGAACTGAAAGCAAATCACAACCTTGTCGGGAGATGACGAATTTTCTGTAATGTTGTGGTTTATCCGCAAATGTAAAAGAACTGAAAGCAAATCACAACACGCTCCTACATGCTGGAGCATACAAACAAGTTGTGGTTTATCCGCAAATGTAAAAGAACTGAAAGCAAATCACAACCCTTCGGGGGTAGCACTTATTTACGCTTGTTGTGGTTTATCCGCAAATGTAAAAGAACTGAAAGCAAATCACAACACAAGACCGTAAAAACCTTTTGTTGTATCTGTTGTGGTTTATCCGCAAATGTAAAAGAACTGAAAGCAAATCACAACTCTTTATAAGCCATTGTTTTGAGAATTTAAGTTGTGGTTTATCCGCAAATGTAAAAGAACTGAAAGCAAATCACAACACAAATGAACTGAACATTCATATCTTTTGGTTGTGGTTTATCCGCAAATGTAAAAGAACTGAAAGCAAATCACAACGACATTCGCGCCAATTATTCAGTAAATGGGGTTGTGGTTTATCCGCAAATGTAAAAGAACTGAAAGCAAATCACAACAGGAGAATTGGATAAATTATGGGATGAAAGGTTGTGGTTTATCCGCAAATGTAAAAGAACTGAAAGCAAATCACAACAATAATGATTTTAACAAGCGAAAGGATAGGGTTGTGGTTTATCCGCAAATGTAAAAGAACTGAAAGCAAATCACAACAGAGTAGCTTTTTCTATTTCAGCTAACGCGTTGTGGTTTATCCGCAAATGTAAAAGAACTGAAAGCAAATCACAACGAACTTACAACAGATTTTACAGGAAAGTTAGTTGTGGTTTATCCGCAAATGTAAAAGAACTATGCATGAAGTTTCTTGCTTTTCAGCGGTATGCATGCTGTCTTCGACGGTGAAAGCAAATCACAACCACCCAGTTCTACAAATGCCGACCGAAGGGGTTGTGGTTTATCCGCAAATATAAAAGAACTATGCATGCAGTGTCTTGCTTTTCAGCGGTATGCATGCTGTCTTCGACGGTGAAAGCTAATCACAACTAAATTGAACCACCTCTAAAGATTAATAGTATTGATGGAAATGCAGGGAAATCAGGGAAAATATTTGATTCTTCACATGCATACATTGCTTCATTATCAAAAAAAGATGAAGATGCTGTTATAAAAGAGTTTTATAATTTGCGGTCAAAAAATGTTGAATTAATAAGCTATAAAGTAGGCAAAGGCTATGTGAATATTCCGATTGATGCAGATCCTGGAGACTTAGTAAATAACTTAAAATACAGTATTGATATTGTAAAATATTCAAAAAAAGATTGTTCTATCAGAAGTCATTCAAATATAAAAGGAGTTAAAAACCCTGAATTAAATCATATTAATATTATCGGTGATGTAGTTGAATGGAAGCAAGCCAAAGATGTTGAAGCATATTTTAAACAAGCATTTCGTAGAAAACTATCTAGTGATTCTCAATTGGGTAGCTTGGATAAATGTTTTTTAGCCTTAGAATTTGCAGGTAAGCTTACTGAATCTAATCTAAAACTAATGGTTGATAAGTTATCTGGAAAAATGAAGCATAAAGAAAATTTGAAATTTGTATTTCTAAGAAATGGAGAAGGGAAAATTATGAAATATACTTGGAAAGACAATGATGTGGACAATTTCTACTCAGAAGCCAAAAAGGAGCTTCTGTAAAGAAGCTCCTTTTCGGGTGCTATCGTGGGCTATGCCTACAACAATTTTAAATGCCTTTTAAACAATGTTTAATACCACAAATTTATAAAATGTTTAAGATTCAGCAAAAATTATCCAGAATAATATCATTTCTTGAAAATGATGCAAAGGACATAATTGGTATTGAAGCTGTAAATCATTTCAAAGAAAGTTTCGATAACGAAGGTTTTACCGACTCAAATTTAGAGAAGTGGGAACAAGTTAAAAGGAGAGTACCAGGAGCATGGAATGGGTTTCAATTTGGAGGAACTGCAAGGAGGCCAGGAGTGCAGCATAGAGCTACAACAAAAGTGACAAATTATTCTCCAGCAGCTGCTGAACGAAAAATACTAACAGGTACTACAATGGAACTGGCAGAAAGTATTTCTTACAAAAAGTCCGTTGTGGTTTATCCGCAAATGTAAAAGAACTATGCATGAAGTGTCTTGCTTTTCAGCGGTATGCATGCTGTCTTCGACGGTGTAAGCAAATTTCGCATAAACATTTAATCACCCCTGCAAGGTCTGCAAGCGCACCATGTCGGCGTAGTTGCCGTTTTGTTGCATCAAGGTGTCGTGGTTGCCGGATTCGACCACCTCGCCGTTGCGGAGCACCAAAATTTGGTCGGCATTGCGGATGGTGGATAAGCGGTGCGCAATGGTAATGGAGGTGCGTCCTTTCATAATTTTATCGATGGCGTCTTGCACCAATTTTTCGGATTCGGAGTCGAGCGCTGAAGTGGCTTCGTCCAAAATCAAAATTGACGGGTTTTTCAAAATCGCTCGTGCTATGGCGATGCGCTGTTTTTGCCCGCCTGAAAGTTGGATTCCCCTGTCCCCTACTTGCGTTTCCAGCTTTTCAGGAAAAGACGAAATGAAGTCCCATGCATTGGCTTGTTGTGCCGCAGCGACAATTTCCTCCTCTGTAGCGTCCGGACGTCCGAACAAAATATTCTCCCGAATGGAACCCGAAAATAAAAGTACGTCTTGTGGCACGATGGCAATGTGTTGGCGTAAAGCGCGTGCATCGAAATCCAAAATTGGTTTTCCGTCGATGAGAATGTCGCCACTAAAATTTTCGTAGAAGCGCAAAATGAGGTTGGTAATTGTCGATTTCCCGGATCCACTGGACCCCACCAGGGCAATAGAGGTGTTTTTTGGCGCACTGAAACTCACGTTTTTCAAGACTTCCATGTCCGAACGTTGTGGGTAACTGAATCCCACCGATTGAAAAGAAACAGCTCCTTCCACGTCGATTCTCGGTGCGTTTTCGTCTTCCGATTCGCCTTCCAAGTCCATTAAATCGAATAAATTTTCAGTTGCTCCCACGGACTTTTGGAAGGTTGCGTACAACTCGGGCAAGGAACCAATGGAAGCGCCCATCATAATCGTAAACAACACGAATTGATAGAACCCTTCTTTGCTCAACGCTGGATGTTCGCCTTGTGTCATCAATAATCCTTGCCAAATAATGAACACGATTGCACCGAAAAGACAGAAAATGATGAAGGAAACAAAAAGTCCTCGCCACAAACCGCTTTTCACGTTGAGGTTGCGGGTTTCTTGCGTTGCGACTTTGAATTTATTGATGAGGAAATACTCGTTGGTAAAGGCTTTCACGTTTGCAATTCCAGATAAAGCTTCTTCGACGATGTTATTGGATTGAGCGGTAAAATCCTGTGCTTCTTTCCCCAAGCGACGGATAAATCTCCCGAAAAACACAGCGATTAAAGCCATAACAGGAACCGTTGCCAACATGATCAACGACAATTTCCAAGAAATAAAAAACAAGAAAATAATGCCTCCAACGACCATGATGATTTGGCGAAAGAGTTCCGCAATAGTAGTTTTTAAGGTTTCTTGAATCTGCACAATGTCCGACGAAATTCGCGAGGTCAACTCCCCTACTTTGTGTTGATTGAAAAAGTCCATCGGTTTGAAAATCATCTTTTTGAACGCATCGTCGCGAAGGTCACGCAAGGCATTTTCGGTAACGTTTGTAAAAATCACAATGCGCAAAAAGGAAAATCCAGCTTGGATACCGAACAAAACAAATAATCCAATAGCGACATCGTTGACGGAATTGAGTGTGAAAATGGTTTTAACGTCAGAAATATTCGTACCGGAAACGCCCAATAACTTGCCCATTAAATACGGAAAAACCAATCCGGCTAAGGTTGAAAAAAGCAAAAAGATCCAACCGATGAAATATTGAAAGCCGTACGGTTTCAAATACCCCAATAGTTTTTTTACGCTTTTCCAACTGTTTTTTGACAGTTTAACCTTCTCTTTATCTTTGTTTCTTTTGGGTGATAGCATCGTTGAAATTATGGCGCAAAATTAACCCGAATTGAAATCGTGGAGGAAATTTAAAGAAATTTGTGTCGAATATTTCATGGAATTAAAAAAAGACTATCTTTGCAATCCCAATTTTGAAAACCCGTTTTAAACGCATATCATGAAAAGAACGTTTCAGCCATCGGTAAGAAAAAGAAGAAATAAGCACGGATTCCGTAGTAGAATGGCTACGAAGAATGGAAGAAGAGTGTTGGCAGCTCGCCGTCGTAAAGGTCGTAAAAAATTAACGGTATCTGACGAGCCATTGCACAAAAGATAGTCCGTAAACGATAGTTCAGAGAAGTCTCACGTATTGTGGGACTTTTTTTGTTTGTGAATGTTTTTCATCACGAAATCAACTATGTGTTAACGCTCCGGCGGCTATCGGAACTTTTTACACTTACATTCGCTGTAGCAAGCTATCTTTCCAATGTGGTTTCCCTTTTTTAACCACAACAGAGACATAGTTGGTATAGTTTGATTCGTTACAATGCCAAGCAACAACGAACTCTTCAGTGAATCATAGACATCACGATGTGACACATAGTAGTTTGCAATTAAACCAAATTATTTTTGTTGGTTATTTTGCAACGGTGTATTTAGGCGTTTTCGATTTATTTTCTAAAGTTTTCTAAGTTTGATAAAATTTTCTGCCATGCGCACAGTTTTCATTTCGTTATTTATTCTGCTCTTTTCGAACACATTTGGTCAGATCGTAATGTCGGGACAACCTGAAAAAAAGGCACCAAAAAAAGACACCACGATATTATTTTATGTGGAAGGACAGTACGGCATTTCCTTTCGTTCACTTTTTCCCAATCCGGATTTTTTAAACACGCCTTTGGGACAACGTGCGAGTGAAGAGAGTATCAAATTGTATTCTTACCAACTCGGAATTACCTTGCCCATTACACCAGCTCTTCAAATTAACACAGGCTTGGGCATGTTCCAAAACGGTGAGCAATATTCGTGGCAGTCTTCCGAAAACGATTCCAGTTTTCATTATGAATCGCGTTATCGCTACTTCGGAATGCCGGTTCAACTGCAATTGCAACACGGAAAAAGTTTGAAATTTCAAATTGCGGGCGGTTTGCTTCCTCAGTTGATTCAATCCTATACGCAAGATCAAAGTTGGACAAACGCTTTAGGTTCAAAAGGTACTTACACCGACAAGCAACGAACAGGAAAAGAAACGTTTATTCTTTCAGCGATAGCGAATGCTGGATTTCATTATCAATTCAAAAGTCAGTTGGGCCTTCGATTGGGCGTTTCTTACCGACGTCAGCTCACCAATACCTACATCAAATACGCGGATTACATTCACAAATCGCGTAATTGGGGTGGTTACTTAGGTTTAACTTTTCGATTTTAAGGCATGACGATAGGAGAATTTGTTAGGCGATTGAATCAATTGTTCCCACTGGCACTACAAGAAAATTACGACAATTCAGGGCTTTTAACGGGGAATCCAAGTGCTCAAATTTCTGGTGTTTTGATTTCCTTGGACTGCACAGAAGAAATTGTTCAAGAAGCAATAGAGAAAAATTGCAACGTGATTCTTTCACACCACCCTATTGTTTTCAAAGGACTTAAAAAACTTACCGGTGCCAACTACGTGGAACGAACGGTTATCAAGGCCATTCAAAACAACATAGCGTTGGTTGCTTTTCATACCAATGTGGACAATCATCCATTTGGTGTGAATGACAAAATTGCCCAACTACTTGAATTACAACACACACGCATCTTGCAACCCGTTCATCAAAAACTGAACAAAATTGTGACCTATGTTCCGAGTGGGCACCTTTCGAAACTAGACGAAGCCGTTTTTAACGCAGGAGGAGGGAAAATTGGCAACTACGATCAGTGTCGTTTCGCCGTATCGGGAGAAGGAACTTTTCGTCCGACAGCAGGAGCAAATCCCTTCGTAGGAACCGTTGGTGAACGGGAATTCACGTCTGAGTTTCGGGTGGAATATTTAAGTCCGTCGCATTTGAGCAACGCAGTACTTGCGGCCATTCAACAAGCGCATCCGTATGAAGAAGTGGCGTATGAAATCTATCCTTTGCTCAATCAAAATCCGTATCAAGGCGCGGGAAAAGTGGGAGAATTGAAAGAAGCCTTACCGCTTGAAGAGATTTTAAACCGCATTAAAACAACCTTTAAAGCAGCTTGCATTCGACACACGAAACCTGTAGGTCGTCCCATAAAAACGATTGCGCTTTGTGGAGGTTCAGGTAGCTTTCTTATCCAAGATGCGATTCGTTCAGGTGCTGATTTGTACCTAACGAGCGACGTAAAATACCACGAGTTTTTTGATACTGAAAATAAGTTGGTTATTGCCGATATTGGTCACTATGAAAGTGAGCAATTTACGATACAATTATTCGGTGAAGTATTAAAGGAAAATTTTAGTAACTTTGCCGTCCATTTAACAGAAATAAATACAAATCCGATAAACTACTTTTGATACATGGCAGCAACTGCAAAAAAGAAAGAGGTAACCATCGCAGACAAATTAGATGCGTTGTTTGAACTTCAAAAAATTGATTCTGAGATTGATAGAATTCGTACCATTCGTGGAGAGTTACCACTAGAAGTTCAGGATTTAGAAGACGAAATCGGAGGTCTAAATACGCGAGTAAGCAAAATCGGTGACGAAATCAAAGAATTAGAAACTGAAATTGCGGATCGTAAAATCGCTTCCAAAGATTCTGAAGCAGCTATTGCGAAATACAAGGAGCAACAAAACAACGTGCGCAACAATCGTGAATTTGAATCTCTTGCGAAAGAGATTGAGTTCCAAGAATTGGAAATCAAATTGAACGACAAGCGAACTAAAGAAGCGAAAATTAAAATTGAGCAAAAGAAAGAATTGTTGAACGAAGCAAAAGAAATCGTTGCATCGAAACAAGCTGACTTGAAGAATAAAAAAGCAGAATTAGACGCAATCGTTAGCGAAACACAAAAAGACGAAGACCGTTTGATGAAGCAATCCGATGAGGCTAAATCGAAAATTGAAGATCGCTTGATTTTTGCTTACAGCCGTTTGCGTGATAACGCGAAAAATGGATTAGCAGTAGTTCAAGTTTCTCGTGGATCGTGCGGTGGTTGTTTCAATAAAATTCCGCCTCAACGTCAATTGGATATTATCACAAAACGTAAAATCATCGTTTGTGAGCACTGTGGACGTATTTTAGTTCCAGTTGAGGGTTCAGAAGATTAATATTCCGGATAACAGATTGTCATAAGCCGTTCTTAGGAGCGGCTTTTTTGTTTTCTAAGAAAATGTGGCACAGTTTTATGCTGAGTTTTTATCTTTGAAAAAACTAAATGTAAAAGACCGTTACAAAAGCCCTTACTCATCGTTAAATTCTTAAAAAGCCTCGATTAACGACCTTTGTAACGGTCATTGTAATTTAATAAACTACTGCATTAATGAGTCGAAAATTTCTTCTATCGCTTCTGGTCATCCTCCTCTCCTCGCTGTTTTTCGTTTCTCTCAATGCGTCTGATAAATCAACGGCAACAATCACCAACGAAGAAAATCAACTTGAAGACACGCTTTGGCACCACAAACATTTTTTAGATTGGAACAAACTATCGCTAAGTAAACAACATCAAAATGCGCGCAACAATATTGTCGTGCTTAAAAATGATAATGCCTTACTTCCCATCGGTCGCTTGGACAAATCCATTGTCTGGGTTAGTTTTGGCGGTTTAAGTTCAGGATTCGAACAAGGAATGAAGAACTACACTTCTGTATTTCAGCATTTTCATATTAAAAGCGAAATTGATTTATTACACACTTTACCAAAAATCCATTCTTCCGACCTTGTCCTCGTAAGTTTACACGGTGAAAAAGGAAAAATCCATCACGAACAATGGCAGTTAGTGGACAAAATAACACCAAAAAACAAAGCCGTTCTGGTGCTTTTCGGCAACATAAACGGACACCATAAAGAGCATCAATTCCAACACTTCCAATCTTTGGTTTTTGCGCCAGACAATCACCCTATCATGCAAAACGAAACGGCACAACTACTTTTTGGTGCTTTCGGAGCTAGTGCAAAACTCGACGATCATTTGAACAAAGAGTTTCCTCTCGGCCATGGAATGACCACAGTTCCGAACGGACGTTTTTCTTTCCGTTCCCCAGAAGAATTTGGGATTTCTGCTTCCCAACTCAAAAAAATGGACGAAATTGCCTTGAATGGTATCCAACAAGGTGCTTACCCTGGATGTCAAATCCTTGCAACCTACAAAGGAAGTGTGATTTACAACAAATGTTTCGGTAACAAAACATATAAAGGAAACGACCCCGTTCAAGCTTCCGATGTGTATGACATTGCCTCGGTTACCAAAATTGCCGCTTCCACCCTACTCGCGATGCACTTGCATTCTCAAAATAAGTTTGATTTGAATAAAAAATTAGGCGATTATTTAGGCGATTGGACGAAAAACACCGTTTACAATTCGGTGAGCATTAAAGATATGATGGCGCATCAAGCTGGCTTTACCCCTTGGATTCCCTTTTACAAAACAACCTTGAAAAATGGTAAGCCGAATGAGCGAATTTACAGCACCGAAAAGAAAGAGGGCTTTACCGTTCAAGTGGCTGCAAATTTATTCCTACGCAACGATTACGTCGATTCTATGTATGCCCAAATTGTGAAAACACCCTTGAATACGCCAAAAAAATATGAGTATTCTGACCTTTGTTTTTACTTCGTTCAACGCATCAATGAACTGCAAACTGGAAGAAAACAAAATGATTATTTAGAAAAAGAAATTTACCGTCCAATGGGCTTGCATCGAATCGGTTACTTGCCTTCCAATCGAATTCCCTTAACTGAAATTGCTCCTACGGAAAACGACAAACTGTTTCGAAATCAACTCATACATGGTTTTGTACACGATCAAGGTGCGGCGATGTTAGGTGGCGTTGGTGGTCATGCCGGTTTGTTCAGTAATGCTTCAGACTTGGCGGCAATCATGCAACTTTTCATGCATAAAGGTACTTACGCTGGAATGAACTTTTTCAATACACTTACAACCGAAGAATTCACGAAACAGCAATTTTCAGGAAACAAACGGGGTGCTGGTTTTGATCGTCCGAATGGCGGTGGCGGTGGAATTTGCTGTAATTCGGCATCGCAAAAGAGTTTTGGTCATTCTGGATTTACTGGAACTTTGGCGTGGGCAGATCCAGAAAATGAAATTATTTTTGTGTTCCTCTCCAACCGCGTATATCCCGATGCTGAGAACTGGAAAATTCGTGAAATGCATATTCGAACTGAAATTCAAGAAGCATTTTATTCCGCAGTTAAAAACAGAAAAATTAATTAATGGCAAGAAAAATAGTTTCCATTATTGGTGCACGTCCACAAATCATCAAGTCTGCGGCGCTTCATCGTGAATGGTTAAAAAACTACCAAGACAAAATAGAAGAAGTCGTGATTCACACCGGTCAGCATTACGATGAAAATTTATCCGCGGTATTTTTTAAGGAATTACAATTACCACTTCCTAAATTCAATTTGGAAATTGGCAGTGGAAATCACGGTGCGCAAACGGGTAAAATGTTGCAAGGCATTGAGGAAATCCTGCTATCAGAAAAACCAGATATGGTAGTGGTTTATGGTGATACCAACTCAACATTAGCGGGTGCATTAGCGGCTTCAAAACTTCAAATTCCTGTGGCGCATATCGAAGCTGGATTGCGTTCATTCAATAAAAAAATGCCGGAGGAAATCAACCGAATTTTGACGGATAACTGTTCCGATTTATTGTTTACGCCAACTTCTGTTGCCACTCAACATCTTGTGAAAGAAGGTTTTGATGTTTTCAACCAAGTAGTGGAATGTGGGGACATTATGTATGATAACGCACTTCATTTCGGGAAGCAAATTGATAGCTCCAAGGCAAAAGAGAAATTTATTTTTTGCACTATCCACCGCGATTTTAATACTGTTTCAGCCGAGCGACTTATGGAGTTACTCCAAGCGGTTAAAGCAATTGCAGCGCTGGAAAAATGTCAGGTAATCTTCCCTATTCATCCGCGGACGGAAAAATTAATTTCCTCTGATATTGCATTAAAAAACCTGTTAGAAAGTGACGTATTTCAAGCCGAGCAACCCTTGAGTTATTTGGAAACAATAGCCGCATTAAAACAAGCAGAATTGGTAATTACAGATAGCGGTGGGCTACAAAAAGAAGCTTCCTTTTTCAATCAACCGTGCCTGGTGCTGCGCCATGAAACGGAATGGGAAGAGCTGATCGCATCCAAAAAAGCCTTTCTCGCAGGAAATGAATTTGATACTATCCTAACGGCGTATCACGAAATGAAAACCAATTTTAATCCTGAAGAAGTTCATTTTTACGGTCACGGAAACACAGCTACAACAATTTGCAGTACTATTATGACCTTTCTTGAAAATAAAGATTAATAACCAATTAAACTTCTAGTTGATTTCCGATTTTCCGATAGTAAACACTTGAAAACCGATACCTTGAAGCGCTTCACGGTCCAAAATGTTTCTTCCATCGAAGACGAAAGCTGGCTTTTTCATGTTGTCGTAAATCTGTTGCCAGTCATAGGTCTTAAATTCGTCCCATTCAGTCAAAATCGCTACTGCATGTGCGTTTTTCAAGGCCTCATAAGGTGAATCAGCAACTACCAATTGCTCACGGTGTAATTTTTCTGAGGCAGGCTCCAAATAATCCAAATCGGACAACATTTGTTTTTCACTCACTTTAGGGTCATACACATGAATGAACGCAGATTCGTCAATTAAATCTTTAGCGACATAAATTGCTGCTGACTCGCGTGTGTCATTGGTGTCTTTTTTAAACGCCCAACCCAAAAATGCAATTTTTTTACCCGAAACGGTATTGTATAAGGTTTTGATAATTTTATCTGCGAAACGTTTCTTTTGGTGGTTATTCAACAAAATTACTTGTTCCCAGTAGTCAGCTACTTCTTGCAATCCATAGGTACGCGCAATGTAAACAAGATTCAAAATATCTTTTTGGA
This sequence comes from Bacteroidota bacterium, assembly GCA_039795265.1. Classification (GTDB taxonomy): domain Bacteria; phylum Bacteroidota; class Bacteroidia; order Flavobacteriales_D; family Crocinitomicaceae; genus UBA952. Next base: position 16,330 of record JBDKEM010000050.1, read on the forward strand.
AACAAGAACCACCGAAACCAACTGATGCCTTCAAAAATTTACTTCCAATTCGCGAATCGAAACCAATTGCTCGGGACACTTCTTCCACGTCTGCACCCGTCACTTCGCACAACTCCGACATGGCGTTAATAGAAGAAACACGTTGCGCCAAGAAAGCATTAGCCGTTAATTTGGATAATTCAGACGACCAAACATTGGTGGTGAGGATGCGCTCTCTTGGAATCCATGATGCGTAAATATTAACCAATTCTTCCATCGCTTTTTTACCATCATCCGTCATTTCACCACCAATCAATACGCGGTCAGGATTTTGTAAATCCGTTACAGCCGTTCCTTCTGCTAAAAATTCGGGATTAGAAAGAATTTGAAAATTCAAGCCTTTTGAATTATTGGACAGAATATCTTTTAAAGCCTCCGCTGTACGAACAGGAAGAGTGGACTTTTCAACGACAATCTTATCATTTTCAGCGACTTCTGCAATCTGACGAGCACATAATTCAATGTATTTCAAGTCGGCGGCCATTCCCTTTCCTTTTCCATAGGTTTTGGTCGGCGTATTTACTGAAATAAAAATCATATCTGCTTCACGAATGGCTTTGTCAACATCAGTATCAAAAAACAAATTTCGACCTCTACAATCAGCTACTACATCACTCAAACCAGGTTCATAAATTGGTAACTTGGATAAATCCTCGTCATTCCAAAGAGCAATTCGTTCCTTATTCAAATCCACCACAGTAACAATAACATTTGGATTTTTCTGAGCAATTACAGCCATCGTTGGACCTCCAACATAACCAGCGCCAATACAGCAAATTCTTTTAGTAGTAGTCATATTTAGTAAAATCGAGGTTGCAAAAGTAATCTACTTTTCTAAAGGAATACTTTATTCTGCTTTAATAAGTTTATAATTCCAATTTCGGGATGGAGAGCTTACTTTAAGGAAATAGTATCCAAAAGTGAAATTAGTAAAATCAATGTCCACTGAATTGTAACCAATAGACAAATTTTGACCTAAATTTTTAATCACTTTTCCACTCATGTCAACCAATTCAATACTTATATTTTCCTCAACACTTGAGTAGAACTTCAAATGCAACCAATCGTTTATAGGATTCGGATAAACGGAAATCAAAGTTGTTGTCTGTTCATTCAAATCGATGCATCGATTGTTGTTTGAAAGGACTGGTTCCGTTTGATTTGGACTAATAATGCTCACGTTCGCACAAATGAAATCCTCCAAATCATCTTGGGTAGAGAAATAAGAAGAAACACTTGAATTGAACATATAAATCGTTGACTGACCTGGAAGTAAGGTTGAAGAAACTGTTTCCTTAATGGAAGTACCGCCAGATTTTGTCAATTGTACGTCCATCGAATTAATTTCTATCGTTCCTTTATTTTTCAACTCTACACCAACTTTCCAGAAGCCATTTTCTTCTTGGAAGAATAGATTTGTCATTTCAACATCTAAATCCGGACGATTAATTCGGAACACTTTAGTAGTAGAATCCGAACAACCAATTGCATTGACAACAACCAATTTCACCTCAACATCAGTATCAATTAAAGTATCACCATACGTGTGGTTGATCAAAGAGTAAGGTACATTTTGCTGCGAGGAAGAATTATCACCGAAAGACCAAACACTGGAAGTTGAGCCAATACTTTGGTTGGTAAATCGAACCGGAACCGTTGCCACTACGTTGGACGGAGAATAATTGAAACGTGCGTCAATTTCCGGGTTGGTTGTAAATTGAATTAAGGTATCCGCACTACATCCTTGATCACTTTTCGCCGATAAAGTCAAGTATTGTAAACCAGTAGTCACAAAAGAATAAGCTCCTGTCAATCCAATTTGAGGATATTGTAGGTTAACCAACCAGAAAGTAGAGTCAATGGTACCAACTGGAATCGTGGAAAGACTGTTAAATCTAGTTTCGACATTCTTACAACTTGGAGAAAGTTCCCACGCCAAACGCGGAATTGGATTTACGGTAATCGATGTTGAAGTGGTATCCGAACATCCGTTATTGGCAATCGTAATCAATTCTACCGAATAATCGCCGTAGTTGTAATAAACCTTCGGAACTGTAGGATTGATTCGTGAGGTATTGTCACCGTAATTCCATTTTTTAGTTACGATCGAATAGCCGGACGAAATTGAACTTTCATCCAACAATTGCGCGTCAGCACGTTCGCACGACGGACTTGAATTTAATTGTGCAACAGGAGCTGCCTGAACCACAACGAGTTGATCCACCGTGTCTTTACAACCGTTCAAATCAACAACCTTTAAATTAACTGTATAATTTCCTTCAACACCATAATTATGAGAAGGTTGCGATAAGGTACTTATATTATTTGCTCCTGAACTTGCTTGACCAAAATTCCAGTCAAAGGAACTCAAATTCGTTGGTGCCTGATTGCTAGCAAAAAATTGAATGTCTTGATATGGACAGATATTTTGTGTCGTAAAGGAGACTATCGGCTTCGGAACAATTGGAATCACTGCTTCTTTAATAGTTCTACATCCCTCATTAGTAAGCACTTCCAACTTGATATGAACATCTTCCACATCAGAAAAAGTACCATTAAAGGTAGTATTATCATATAAAAATTGATCGTTGACACTCCAAAAACGAGCGACAACACCACCAGTTGCACTATTCACAAAGCTATTATCTTGAATAATCAATTCCTCAAACTGACATTGTTTAGTCGGAAACACTGTTGGAATGGTTGGCGCAACGCCGAGAATATTGACGAAAACCGTATCCTTATTGGAGCAGTTGTTAGCATTAAAAACAGTAACAATATAGTCGCCTGAATTTGACACTTGCTGCGTTGACTGGGTATTGCCTGTATTCCAAAGATAACTTGTAATCGCTGAAGAAGATTGAACCAATGAAATAGGATTACCTACACACAAATTTTGGTCTGGACCAAGTGAAATCCCATCTAACGAGTAATCAATTGATATTGTAGCAGAATTTGAGTTTTTACTACAATTATTGGTATCTCGAACGGTGTAAAATATTGTTTCGTCCACTGACAATATTCTTGTTTGATCCGTTAATCCGTCGTTCCAAGAGGTGAAAAAATAATCTCCAGCAGGCAGAGTAGCAGTAACTGGAACAGGATTATTGAAACAAACTGTTTGATTAGCCAACTGTATTGCACTGTAGTGCGGACGATTTACAACAATTGTATCCCTGGAAACACGACCAAAAATATCCGTTGCAGCAACCCAGTATGTTCCTGGATTATTGATTGAAATAGAAGAAGTTGATGCCCCTGTACTCCATAAATAATTGGTATAAAAACCAGAAGTTGGCGCTAAAGAAATATTACAGAAACCGTACGAATTATTAATATCTGCACCAAGATTAACGGGTGGAGCATATTTGTCCATGAGGTATTTTTCGACTTGTTGGCGTTCTGTGACGCTTAACAGTCTGTTGAACATTATAAATTCAGCAATATTCCCTTGCAAGAAATTTGTTGCCCCACTCGTTCTTCTTCCGATTTGAAGTCCCGAAATTGGATTATCGGTTAGTGCTCCATTAACCATAGATGCTCCATTTTCAAAAATTGCCGAAGAAGCACCGTTAAATACGATAGAATTTAATTCGTAATCGTACGGTTGTGATTTGTTGTATCGTATTGAAGAATTCGTTGCCGTTTGCAACAATAATCTTCCAATACTACTTTGCGTACTCCAGAAAAAAGTATTTCTTGCCCCATCCACAATTCCATCGAAAATACCTGATTGAGTCGTATTATTTCTTGTGTTGTTATGAATTATAAAATAGGTATTCGGAGCTTGAAATGTTTGACCAAAATCAACGGACATAAAATCCGTGGTGCCATCAAATTGAATGACAGGTTGGTTATTCAGCGATGGAACCGAAGCAATCAACGTTGGTCTTGCACTCGCAGTGGTTTGCGTAAAATGAAACCCACTTCCACTTTGGT
>JBDKEM010000002.1:0-3595 GCA_039795265.1 Bacteroidota bacterium
AGGCAACCAAATTTCGACCTACGACCACGAGGTAGTGAACAACACCGTGCAGTTCAACTTGAAAGAAAGAAACATTTTCGGTTCTTCCCGCATTGGCAGCAAACAAGATTCGATGAACGTATTGAACACTTCGCCGAAAGCCAATTACACCTTGATTTTGGGCAGAAAATTCTACGAGTTCACCAACCACTTGGGCAACGTGCTCACCGTTTTTTCAGATGTGAAAATCCCACAAGACACCGACAACAACAACGTGGTGGACAACTACAAAATTGGCATTGTACGCACGGCAGATTATTCCCCTTTTGGCGTTGCACTCGACGGCAGAACAAAGGATTACGAAATTCCAATTGTCACCAACGGAACGCCGGGCGTGATTTACCAACGCAAATTCGACGACAGCCCGAATGCGCATCCGTACACCGGAACGCCAAGCAACCTTGACCCGAATTTAACGCAAGTCAGTTGGACGAACTCCCTCAACGCTTGGACAAACTACACAGGGCACACGGGACGGGCGATTGCGATAACCAACACCGTACAAGACACCGCTCGTTTGTACTTGAATATGAACGTAAACAGCGGCTATTTGTTGGATGTAATAAGCTACAGTTTCCGACACCGTTCAAGTCCGACAGGATACGCTAATTATAACATCTACATCAACAACATTTTCGTGGGTTCAGGGTCAATTTTCGTATCATCGAGCACGACTTTGCAAACCACAGGAACGGTCAACGTAGCCAATGCCATCGCAGGAATTTCCGGAACGGTAACAGTGCGCTTAGACTTATACAATCGCGTCGGACCACTCACCCAAGGCACGTTCCGAATGGACGATTTTGTACTGAACGGTTACACCACCGCGCTGGAGCATTGGAGTCCAGCGGGGTATAGGTATGGGTTTAACAACAAAGAAAAAGATGACGAAGTGAAAGGAAGTGGGAATAGTTATGATTTTGGTGCGAGGATGTATGATAGTAGGGTTGGGCAATGGTTGACGATTGATGCATATTTTTCAAAGTATCCTGATGTTTCACCTTATTCTTCATATTACAACAATCCAATTACTCTGATGGACATAAATGGAGATTCAATTGCCAGATTTGGATATTTTTCAGGGAAGTTTCTTGGATTTTATGATGATGGGAAATCTACATGGTCTTTTCAAAGAGGATATTATGATAAAGGCGGGAAATGGAATACAAAAGGAAGTGGTCTTTTTAATGATTCAAAACTTGCAATTCAAGCCATTCGCAACAACTCAATTACAAAAATTGAAGTTTTAAGTGACAAAAAAATTCAAAAAATAATGATAAATAGTGGGGTTTACACCAAAAAAGCCCAATCAAATCCTTATAAATATGTACTAGAAAATGGAGTTGCAAACGGGAAAATGGATTATGGAATTCAAGGTGCAGAATCAGGTGATATAGAAAAGAATACTCTTTATATCAGAAATGGAATAGCATATGATAACGGAGATATCGGAAACTATTTGTTTGGATACGGAGCTAGTGAAGTTGGTATTCCAGGAGGAATAAGTCAAATTGGAGCTAATTATAATCATATTAAAAATGGAAGAAGAGGAAAAGATCACACTGACTTCTACGATCATGGACCAGGTACTTATGGAAAACCTGGACTTTTGGATTCAAATGCGGATCAAAGCGCGATTGTCAGGGGAGCTGCGGAAAGTCCCGCCAATAAAATCAGATTAGGAAAATCTGAAGAATTTTTAAATAAATTGGATATAAAAAGATAATAATGATAAGAGTATTTATTTTATCCATTCTTTTGTTATGTCAATGTACAAACAAAAATGTTCCTAAAATTACAAAGAAGCATAATTATGTTTACAAGATGTTCAAAAACAAAAGTCTTTTTAGAACTGTTAAGAATGGAGATATTTTACTAGAAATCAATGGAGACAATAATGAAAAAATAAAAATTTGGTATGAATATAATAAAGGCAAATACGAAACATCTAATGTTAATAAAAAACTAAATGAACAAGAAATAGAACTTGAACAATTTGTGAATGAACAAGTTCCAATATTAGATAATCTAAACATAAGATCTTTAAATTCTCAATTTTCAAGTAATGGAATTAATTTAAAATTTTATAATTGGGACAATTCAATAATTCTATATGTAAAAGATGAAAATAAATTATTAAACCAATGGAAATTATATGTTCATTCTGCAATTAAAATTCAAAAAAGTTGGTATTATTTTGAAGAAGAGTTTAATAAATAATTATCTCGACAAATTTTACGAAATCAATAAATCCCATTCCTTCGGTAAGTTTCTATGTAATTTCGACTAAATATATTAATTAAGCTACTACTCCCACAACAAACTTAAAACAACCGCTTCGATAAAAACTAACTTTAAAGACCCTTTAAACCCCACAATTCTGCGCACCTCCACCTCCCCATATCGCCCCATTTCAAACTTCCGTGCCCCTATAAGAAACATCACGGACTACTCGCCGTTCGGGGTGCAGTTGGATGGCAGGACGATTTCGGGGGAGAGTTATCGTTATGGGTTCCAAAACCAAGAAAAGGACGATGAGCTAAAAGGAGCAGGAAATTCTGTGAATTACAAATACCGAATGCACGACCCGAGAGTTGGGAGGTTCTTTTCAGTGGATCCGTTGGCGAGTAAGTATCCGTGGAACTCGACGTATGCGTTTAGTGAGAATAGGGTTATTGATTGTATTGAACTTGAAGGATTAGAGGCATGGGAAGTGAAAAATCGATGGACACCACAAATGATTAAAAAGTACAGATCAGAAATTAAAAAACAAACTGAAAGGTATGTAAAAGAAAAAGTAAAGCTAACATGTGAAGATTTTGTATTAAAAACACTAATTGATTTTGCTAGAGAAAACAACCTACCGTTGACAATTAAAAACGAATCAGGGGTGTACAATCAAGAAAACTATTCTAAAGGTGATTTTAAATCATTCTATTCTGACGTATTAACAACAACTGGTGCAAATGATCTTCAGACAAATTCTAATAAAATTGGAGAAAGAAAAGAAGGATTATTGAATGCTGAAGTTGGTGACATAGTATTGGTATATGGGATTAACAACAGATATTCACATTCTCAATTAATAATTTCAAAAGATGATAATAAAATTGGAATTAGGCAAGGAAACACCGAGCATAGAGAGTGGTTTCAAGGAGAATCGTCAAATCCTTATTCCAATTACTATGTTGGAGAAAATATACAAAGGGGTGAATATAACGTTGAAGTTGATGGTTACACTAATTATTACTCACAAAATAGTACTATTAATGCATTAAAAAATTTGAATCCAGCAACTTTTGAGTGGAATTTCCAACAATTTAATGATAATTCGAAATCTTTAAAAGGAAGAGGTAGTTCAAATTATGAATTTATTGATTCCCCTATAAAAACGCGAAAAAAAGTAAGAAATGAAGGAAAGACATAAATTATTACGGTAGCATCCCATAAAGTGTGTAAAGCTGAAAGTTATTCTGAAATTTTTGAGCCCTCAAAAGCTCAAAAAAATTTCGGAAATAACTTTTTAGTAACTTAAACACGTAGTATGAAGAAAGAT
>JBDKEM010000028.1:0-51220 GCA_039795265.1 Bacteroidota bacterium
TATTCGCTGCATCCACACTAAAAGTTGTTCCATCAATTGAAAAACCATTTGTTGCTGTACTTGTGAAACTTAAAGTGTTTGCGCCCTGAGTTACAGTTCTGTTTGCTGATAAGGTACCGTCTGAAATGTATATATTGCTGAAATCTGAACTCGAGGCAATACGAACCCACTTACTCCCATCATTATAGTAATAACCAGGAATTACATCCCCAACAGTCGCGGTGTTGTAAACAGTCATCCCCACGACGTGTGCTGATAAAGGACTTGCATTTGTAGTTGCGTTTAATGCTACTCTTGGTAACAATAGTCCTTTATTTGTAGCTTCTAATTCAAATAGCGCATTGCTATTAATGGAACTTGGATTGTTGCCAATTTTAATTTGGGCATGTGCAGTTGCACTAAGTAAAATTAAGAATAACACTATTCTTCTCATAAGTTGAATTTTTGCGCAAAGTTTAGATTAACTCGAAAAAATTAACTTCTTCATGTGTTAGAAGAATGTTATATATATCACTTTTATTTTAACAAAACATGTTAGTAATAAATAACTTAAAACATTGTAAAACAGTATGTAAATAAGCTGAAAATGTTAGTATGTTACATATCTATAGACACGACCGAAATATACTAGATAATCAATTTAACTTTGTTTTCGTTAGTAGTTAACAAGTTTCAATCCATATCATGTTTCCTTAATTTTTAACCAAATGAATTTAAATCAGGTTTTCTTATTTGTGTTTTTCTTGCTTCTGCCAAAAATTAGTTTATCCCAAAATCAAACTTTGCTCGAAAAAGCATTCCTAAGTGACAAGTTTTTTGAATACTATTTTCAGCCGAAAAATAAGATAACCGAAATTTCAGAATTACTTCAAAAAAACAAAACGCTTGATTCTGACCTTAGGTATTTAGAATTGGAATTTGTTAAATCCATATTTCCATTCAACAAACCTATTTCATTCAGAATAATCAAGTCGAATAAGTTACTACTAAAAATACCTGAAGATAAAAAATTACTTAAAGCTATACTTCACTATTACATAGCTCGAGATATTTCATATTTCTCTGATCGTTTGGCTTTAAGACATTGTGAATTAGGATTATCAATATTATCAACTCATAAATGTAAAAATTTAAAAGTTTTATTTCATCTGGTCCAGGGAGGAGTGAATTTTAAAAAGGGTAATTTTTATAATGCTGTCATATGTTACAGAAAATCATTATCATTAATTCCTGATAAATATTTACTGAAACATTCAGTTAGGAATAATTTGGGTTTGTGTTTTAAGTCCTTGAAAAAATATAATAAAGCAATTTCTGTATTTAACAACACGATTAATAAACTGAAAAACAGCAATATAAATGATGATCAAAAAAAATATCTGATAGCACTTATTCGAGCAAATATTGGTGAATCTCAATTTGGATTAGGAGAATTTGACGATGCAGAAAAAAATTTAGAATATTATTTTTCCTTTGTAATCAATCATTTTGAACATCGTGAACACGCGCACAAAAAACTCTTTTTTTTGTACCTGATTTACAGGTCAAAAAGTAATAGTAAAAAAGATATTCAATTGATTATTAATTATTTAAATAGGGTCATGTATAGTAAGGAGTACTTGCATTTACAAACTTCCGCAAGCGAGGCACTTATTAAAATTTATGAAAAAGAAAGAAATCTCGATGAATTATCAAAAGTAATTGCATTGAATAGAAGTTTTCGTGAAAAAGAGGAGAATACACGAACAAAGGAGTTTAATTTAATAGGTACATCCTTATTAGATTATACTACTCAAGAATTAAAGAAGGGATATGAAAAACAAAGGCAATCGTCCTTTTTTCGTACAACTGTTTTTTTTACAGGTTTATTATTGACATTTATTTTGTTCTTGTTGTTACTTTGGATTCGGTTTCGTTCGAAAATTCATGTTTATGAAATCAATAATTTAAAAGCTATACAGCTCGAACAAGAAGTTTTAATAAAAGAATCAGCAATACGACAATTACAATTGAATTTGGAACTAAAAAATTCTATGAATAAATTATTTAATGAAAATATTAAATCCTTAAGGAGAAAGAAATCAGTTACAACAGAGGAAATATTAAAAGAATTACAATTACAACTTTCCAACTTAATCCAAATTGATAAAAATAGCAATGGCCTAAACGAAGCTGTGGATGCAGAAAAAATGAAGTTTTTAGAAACATTAAAGGCAAAACACCCCGATTTAACGCGTGGTGAACTTGAACTTTGTGGTTATTTGCGCTTGGAACTCAATTCAAAAGAAATTGCCAATCTCATGAATAATACAGATGGAACAGTCCGTGTCAACAAAACCAAACTCAAGGCGAAATTGGGCATTCCTAAAGAAAAGTCTATTGAGTTGTATTTGAAAGAGTTGATGGGTTAATTGAATAATGTGCTAATTATCTCCCCACTTTACTACTCCACCAATATCAAAATCTTCTCATGGTGAATACTTAAAATATAAGTGCCAGCTTTAATGTTGTTATTCAATTCGAGTATATTCTGAACTGCACCTTTTTGAACGAGCATGCCTTTAAAATCATAGAGGTAATAATCGCAGAGGATGGAGTTATTTGGTAAGTGTAAAATTCGCTCTTCTCCAATTGGATTTGGGTAATAAACAAAATCATTTTGCAAACTTTCTAAATCTATAGTGTTGATTTCTAGGTTGATTGTAAATGAACTATCGCAATCATTCACAGAGGTGAAAAATTGAGTGTAAGTTCCAGAAGTAGTATAAACTGTTCCGTTCCATACAAAGCTGTTATCAACAGTTGTATCTAATGCAATACTATAAATTGGATTGATAATTAAATTTAAAGTAACAATTGAATCACAACCATTACTAGTTTGGAAAGTATCGATATATATTCCGCTAGATGTATATGATTCACCATTCCAAGGATAGGAACCACAGGTTTCAACACTCAATGATTCACTAATAGTTGGATTAACTATTAAATTCAAAGTAACGATTGAGTCACATCCATTGCTGGTTTGGAAGGTATCGATATATATTCCGCTAGTCATAAATGATTGACCATTCCAAAGATAAGTGCCACAGGTTTCAACATTCAATGATTCACTAATTGTTGGATTAATTGTTAAATTCAAAGTAACGATTGAGTCGCATCCATTGATAGTTTGGAAAGTGTCAATGTATGTTCCGGTTGAAGTAAAAGTTTGACCATTCCAATTATAGGATTCACACGTTTCTAGGTTCAAGGTTTCATTGATCGAAGGCGAAATCACTAAATTGAGATTAACTGTTGAATCACAACCCCAAACGTTTACACCAGTGTATTGATAAGTTCCACTTTGAGTATAGGTTTGACCATTAAAGACATACGAAGAACACGTTGTTACATTTAGTGTATTGGTTGATGAAAAATGCTGTGTCAAACCTAAAGTTGTCGGGTTACTTAATCCACATGCGTTTTGAGCTTGGACGGTCAAATTACCAGTTTGAAAATTAGAATTATAAAGGACATTTATTGCGTTGGAGGTACTTGAACCTGTTGCGCCATTTGGTAAGGTCCAAACATAACTTGTTGCGTTTGAAACTGGAGGAACACTATACTGTAATTCAGCATTCGAAAAACAAAAACTTGTGGAACCATTAATGGAAGCAGGAGATGCAGGAATAGTATTTACAGTAACAGTAACTGCCAAACGATTGGTAGATTCAACTCCATTTACGGTTTGTGTTGCATAATAAGTACTTCCATTTACCAAAGCGACATTATTTAATGCTGTACCTCCTGATGGATTAGCATACCATTGAATGGAAGTTCCTGTTGCATTTATTTGAGCAGTCGTTGCGCCAGAACAAAAAGTTTGCGAAGTCGAACCTGTTGGTGCAGCTGGTGGAGGAACCAATGCGAGGTTAGCTAAAACGGCTCCCCTATTTGAACCACCGTGATAACTGTATGAAAAAGTAGCTGAACTTGAACGTGCCCAGATTAAACTAATTGAAGTTGGACTAGCGCTAAAAACATAATCGTTGGCATCGCCTGTATTCAATGCGCGCGTTGCAATAACCGTTCGTACGGTTCCTGAAACTACATCTGAGTTGATTGTCCAATTTTGAGATGCATCTGAATTTGGAGCGCTAAATCCCGATAATGAACAGTCAAAAGCGTTGAGATTCGTTGCACTATGTACACTGACAACATCAGTACCACTTGTCATTGTAGTTGCATTAAAACCTACAGAAAACCAACGTCCAACAGGACCGGTTAAAGTTAGTTTAACTTGATTGGTTACATCAATTTTGGCGGTCATTGCAAGCCCATTAGTACTACTTAGATTTACAACTCCTGTTGAATAAGTTTGACTAAAGCTACTTTTGAATAAACCAATTAAGCATAAAAGCAACAAATAGGTTTTCTTAGTTTTTATTAAAGATGGCATCAAGTTTTGGATTTTTGTATTGAATTAATAATTCATTAATTGTTCTTCCTTTGGGATCTACAACTTTCAAGGAAGGATTGTATTTTAAAAGAAGTTCAATGACTTCGTATCGTAGCAGTGTCATTGCAAAATGCAAAGGATAACCATATTGTTCGAATTGACAAGTGTCATCAATTGTAGCACCTTTTTTTAGAATAATTTCGAGCAAATCAAGGTTGTTTTTATAAATTAAAGAACAAATTAAAGAACCTTCAGCATAACATTCATTCAACCTTGCACCCTTATCAATCAGTACTCTCGCCACATCATTATTTCCGTAATATGCAGCAAGTAACACAGGACTAGAACCTCGTTCAGAAAGAAGATTCACGTGTTCTGGGTGATTACTCAAGTAGCTAATCATTTCTTTTTCAGTTCCTTTTCTAGCAATGTCAAAAATAGTTTGAGAGAAAAAACTATTATAAACGAAAACCGACAAGAGAATAGTCCAAGTTGTTTTGGAATGGATTCTTTGGATAATAGTTTTCATCATTTTTTCAATTGGTGAACTAAGTTAAAGATTATTCGAAATAACAAGATGAATAATTTGACTTTGCAATTAGGTATTTTTTAATTCTCCGCCGAAAGCTGTTTTTTTAACCGACAGTTGGTCTTTTTTTTCAAATTCTGAACTAACGATTAAAATCGATTTTTCAATGTTTGTTCATCTAGTTTTTTAACCAATTGCGAATCAAGCTTTTTCCTTTTTGAGAAATCAGATAACTAGGGACTGCTGACCACGAAGTATTTATCCTCGCTTGCGGGAGCAGCGAAGCTAAAAAGTCAGTGGTGTTCGCCGCGGCGGAAGCTCATTAGAATATTCTCACATTCCCTCATTACTTCTCCACCCGAAAACGATATACTTCCACACTATTTCCTTTCACGATTTTGAAAAAGTACGTTCCTGTTTTCAACCGTTCACAATTGTAATTTGTGGAACAAATCACGCCTTTTTCAATGATTTTTCCACTCGTCTCGTATAAATAGAATTCGCCATTCAAGGATGTCTCAGGAAGGTTTACTTGCACCATTGCTGGATTAGGATACAACAACTGTTCATTTTCAGAATAGATTTCGTAAAGGTTAGAACTTTGGTTGTTGATATTCCATTTGTTGACATAGATTTTCAAGGTTCCAGAACGCACATCGCCCCAAATCGCATAAGCTGTATCGTTCTGAACCGCCACATTCATAAAATCATTCCCTTTGTCTTCAAGGACGATTTCGTGATTTACTTGTTGCGAGGAAATTCTGTAATCTGTTTCAAAATTTGCTGCTCCATTGCGACGAACGGCACAATAAATTTCAGTAGGGACTCCATACGTTGAACCCGAAGCATTTCTCCTGTCTCGCCAAACTACCACTAAATCACCGTCGTTGTCAAAATCAGCCCAAACCAAATCTTGTAATTTTCCATTCGCAATTGGATCTTGGTTGATGCGCTTAATTGCCGACCAACTCGCTCCTGCGTTGGTAGTTTCCATCATTTTAATATCTGCATCACCGTCGGCATCGGATAAAAAGAAAAAGGCTAAATGGTTGGCATCGTTTGGATTGGAACGCAATAAATACCCGGACTTTAATAATGCGTTAGTGCTGTTATTCGTTAAAAGTGGGCTCGCACTTTGATAGGCTACTTGATGGTTGACGTCCACACAAGCCGTCGTTGAACTTGCCAATATCATCCGCGCAAACGGACTTTGCGATTGAACATAACTCGGATAAATGGCATAAAATTTCCCATTACTCGCAACGGTTGGAGAGGGCATCGGTTGTACAATCGCTGAACCCGATAAAAAGTTCAATGTATCCAAAAAGCGAGGAGGCGCAAAGGAAGCACCGTTGTCCGTACTCACCGTCACATAAGGATTGTAAGGCGGAGTGACTAAAGTTGGCTGATTCGCATTCATATTGGTCACGTAAACGGTTCCGTCATTTGGTCCACCTGAACGGTCCACCACCATCCACGGACGATCCAAACACAGTTTATTCGGACAGTCCAATAAAGACAAGACTTCTACCGCTGATCCCCAGGTAACTCCTCCGTCGGTGGATTTTCGCACGACTACTTTACCTTCCGAATGGTTTTCGTTGTCGTAATCGATATAGCACATAAAAACGTTTCCATTGCGATCAAATGCGAGGGAAACATCAGCGGATGAATAGGTGGAAACAACGTGCGGTTGTCCAATTGGTGCTGTCCAAGTTAGCCCTCCATTTGTAGAAACGGTGCTTTTAATAACCACCTTATTTCCCGTCTGAAATCCCATCCAAGCGGCTACAAGGTGTTGCTGATTTTGAGGGTTTACAGCCAGGTAGGGTTCTCCTTCAAAAAATGTTCCTTGAGAAACTAAGGAATTGTTTTGAGCAGATATTGCTGCCGAAAAAAGTAAGGACAAGATGAGAAGTAGGTGTTTCATTGCGTTGATTTTTAACAAGGTAAATATAGTTAATCGATTTGAAAATGTAGTTTCTTTGAAATTGATGATAATAATTGTTTAAGAGAAAAAACTTGTTGGTTTAGTGCTTCATTTTCGATTTCTTTTTGAAGTTGTATTTACCATTCTCAAGAAATTTTTATGTGCCATTTTCAAAGCGGGAGTAGCTCCTTTTTCAACTTTTAAGGCTAACAATTCCGCAATTTCATGCATCAATTCGGGATATTCCTTTTTCCATTTAGCGAGGTTGTAGGCAGCATAAACTTTGGTCGCAACATTATACCAATCGTCTTCAATGATGTGAATTTGATTTTCTAACCATAGGTCGCTGTTTTCTTCGGGGCGTTGGATATCGACCATCGCTTTTAAAACCGATTGAAGTACACTTTGATTCTTACTCGTGGTACACAATAGAATCATTTCTTGTTGAAATTTCAAGATTTTTTCAGGCATTTTCGCACCTAAATGTGACCACCACCAAGCGGCATATTCAGGGTAGGGGTGTGCTAAATCGGAGGTGATGACCT
The DNA here is from genome assembly GCA_039795265.1 of Bacteroidota bacterium. Lineage (GTDB taxonomy): Bacteria > Bacteroidota > Bacteroidia > Flavobacteriales_D > Crocinitomicaceae > UBA952. The sequence continues at coordinate 7,446 of JBDKEM010000028.1, forward strand.
GCCAAAGTGCTTCCAGTTTTTCTGGATGTTCGATAAAATAAACGTGTTTCTCAGCAAACTTAATTTGCTTCCGTTCGGTGTCAATTAACTGTAAAATGAACTCGAAATCCGTCATGGTTTAATGGCTTCTAAAATGCGCTTAGGGTAATCGGTAATCAGTACATCTACTCCGCGTTTTGCCAATTTTTTTGCCGCTTTGGAATCGTTTACCGTCCAAGCGAAAACCTGCATGTTGTTCTTTTTAACAAATTGAATGTCACGGTTTTTAATGGTTGGATAAAACATTCCCACCGCCGTTGGTTTGAAATTTAAATCGTTCAATTGCTTCTCCGCTGATTTCGGCAAATAGGTCAAATAAACCGTTTTTGCATTCGGCAGCACGCGGTGTACTTCATTCAACATTTGTGCATCAAAACACATGAAGTAAATCATCTCGGGATAAGGATATCCTTCCAACTCTTTCACGATAAGTTCCATAAATGCTTTCGGCTCGGGTTGTGAAATGTTGTATTCTGGAACTTCCGATTTGATTTCGTATAAGAGAATTGTGGGTTTCGCCATCATCACTTCCTTGACGAAATCTTGAAAAAGCGGCTTAATGGCACTCACTTTTTCTTGTTCCGGAAACTTTGGATGCCCTATTTTACCACAGTCGAATTTCTCAATTTCGGCTTGCGTCATGTGGTAAATGTTGTATTTTTTTTCATCCTTAATCGGACTTCCGTCAGGTTGAACGCAAAACTCTTTTTTAAAATACGGCTCATGTGAAATGACTAGTTGACGATCTTTGTTAACAACTACATCAATTTCAACCCCATTAGCACCTTGCTCCAATGCTTTTTGAAAGGCAATAATTGTATTTTCAGGAAAGTAACCACGACTTCCGCGGTGTCCAATTACCAAGGGCGTTTGAGCTTCCAAGTTTCCAGTCATTAAGCAGAGTATTACAAGTAACCGTTTCATAGCTAAGTCAATTTTAAAATAATTTCTTCGTGTTTCGGAAAGTCGTTCAACAAAGTCTCCCGATCCAATAGTTCAAAGTCCTCAAAGTCGAAGCCGGGAGCAACAGCGCAAGAAACCAAACTGTAGCCAAACTTTTCCCCTTCGTTTGTTTCGACAGAACTTCCAAATATTACATTTCTGGGAACAACGGCATGTGGCGTTTGCCCTGCGTTTAAATCGTTTCCAATGCGTATTTTTTCATGTTTTTGGTGGTGAAGAACATGCACTGTCAATGGACTTCCCGCGTGATAAAACCAATGTTCGTCACTTTTAATGCGGTGGAAACGACTTGGATTTTCGGAAGTTAATAGGAAATAAATTACCGTTAAAAGTTGGCGTTTTCCGTTCTGAATTGATTCTTCCGAGCGATAGGTTTCTCTGTAATACCCTCCTTCAGGATGTGGTAGTAAGTCAAGTTTTTCAACCCAAAAATGGATTTCTTTATTCAATTGGTCCACGTGGTGCATTGCGTCCTAAGCCATTAAAATTAGGTAAAAAATATTTGAAATCAAGCGAAATAAAACTTCCTCCAACGTTTCCATAGGTCACTATTTCATACGTCAAGTATTCGTATTTCGAAATGAGCAAAAACATAGGCCCAAAAGGCAAACGAGCTGAACCTCCGAGATAGAAGGTGCCGATTTTATTCGTTCGGTATTCAAAACCAACGTTAGCATTGAGATCTGCTCCGATTTTTTTGCGAATGTCCACTAAACCTAAGTGAAAAAATTGACTCTTTCCGCCCGGATTAGTGATGATTCCGATAGAGGACGGTTTGTAAGTTGCCGCAATTCCAAGGGAGGCATTCATGTAAATTGATTTGTTCAATTTCACATAAATTAGAGCATTAATTGGAATATCATATTGTATGAAGCCAACCTTTCTATCGACATACAATCCCGAATCCGCCAAAGAAGATTGAATCGAATAATGGCGTTGATTGAGGTTTAATCCAGTTTCAAATGCAATTAATTCAGTCAATCCAACTCGTAAATTTCCACCAAAAGCGTAACCTAAATCTTGTTGAATAAACGTTTCAAATCCGTCTTTTTCCAGACTCAATGAGGAGCCACCCATGAACGACGTTGGAAACAAGGTGCGCACTTGAAAGCCAAAGAACTTCGGCAAATCATTTCCAATTCCCAATTGCGCATGGAAATTAAAGGTAAAAGTCAGAACAAAAACGGCTAACAAAAACTTCATTCGCTGACTTCGGTTTTAATTTGTTGAGGAGCAGAGCAAAAACCAACAATGGCTAAAGTTATCGCTGATAATCCAAAAATAACTAGAGCCCAGCGGAAAAACGCCATTTGTACAAGTGGTTTCTTATGACGTGCCTCAACCAAGTAATTGATTTTTTCGACGCGTTTAAAGTCTTGAGAATGAATTCCAAAAAGGTGAACGGAGATTTGTTTTTTATGTTCCAAACCGCGTTCGAACCAAATTTTGTTCTTCACCAATTCATTTTCGAAGTCTTCCGCTCGAACAGGATCAACAAAACGAAAAACGATATATTTCGGATTTTCCGGATGTTGTGTGTAGTTTACTAAACCTAAGTCGATGTGTTCTACTGGGTTCTCCATTCTGTATTGTATTCCAATGGTTTACGATGTGCTTGTGGCCATTCAATTGCAGGGTAACCGATATAAAACAGACCAAGACACTTATCCATAACGTCCAATCCAAGAAATTCGTTCATCCTTTGATGATAAATTAATTTGGGAGTTGACCAAAATCCGCCTAATCCATAAGCAGTGCAAGTCAAGTGCATATTTTGTATGGCACAAGCCACAGCTTCAACTTCTTCTAATTCGAGGATTTTTTGTTCCGTTTGACGTTTCATGGAAACAGCTATTACTGCTGAAGCGAGTAATGGACGTCGGGTCATTTTAGCCAATTTTGCCGTGTCTTGTGCAGCAGCTGGAGTTAATTCTAAATATGTTTTGGCTAAAAATTGCGACAACTCCGTTCGTGCATCCTCTGTAAAAACCGTGAAGCGCCAAGGTTGTGTATTTCCATGTGTAGGAGCCCATTGCGCGTTGTTAAGTATCAATTCGATTTGTTCCTTTTGTACTTTTCTTTCCGAAAATTGCTCGGGATAAATCGTACGTCTGTCGCGAATGACGGCTGTTATTTCTGATAAATTGTAGCGCATTTTTTGAATTTTCACAAAGATAGATTCGACTTACTAAAGAAACGTAACTTTTATGCTTTTGGAGGGAAATATTTCTCAAAACCTTTTAGATTAGAAAATTTAAAATGATGAATAATAGAAAATGAATCTTCACCCTACAATTTTCAATTTTTGCATTCTTCACTCTTCATTTATTTTCTCCACCACAAATGTCAGGACGCTACAATTTTATCAATATACCTGGAGGTTATGTTGAAGACGTAACCGAATTAAATGTATTTTCACGTTCTGAAAATCAGATTTTCTAAACCAATAAAACAAATTCATAATGCGATTTATACCTTACCTTTTTCTTGTTGTTCTCGCTTTTTCGTGCTCGGATAAATTCAATCCCAAAAAAGAATTGCGTTCGAATTGTCGTACCTCGGTTTCTAATTTGAAAATACTTTTCATCGGAATTGACGGTGTCCGGACAGATGCGCTTTTGGCAGCAAATACACCAAATATTGACACTTTAATGAATCACGGGTACGTTTGTTTGAATGTAGATCGAGGTCCTCATACCGTGAGTGTACCAGGTTGGTCAACGATTTTACATGGTGTTTGGCCCGCGAAACATAATCTTACTGAAAATTCATTTCGCAAAAATCGCTACAGTCAATATCCTGATATGTTATCCATGATTCGCTCAAATATGCCTTCCATGAGTTTGGCAACACTTTCGAATTGGGATGATTTTCTTCGACTAACGGAGGAGGAAGATTATGCTGCGGTTTTTGAAAGTGACGCAGAAGTGAAAAATCGTGCATTGGAATTGTTTCAAAATTGTAATCCAGATGTAATGTTGTTGCACTTCGACGCACCTGATCACGAAGGACACGACACAGGTTTTGATCCGAACAATTCGGCTTATATTCAGGCAATTGAAACTACGGATCAGTACGTTGGTGAGCTAATGGAATTCGTTTACAATCAAGAAAACTCTACGCAAAATAGATATTTGGTTGTGTTAACAACAGACCATGGAGGAAGCGGCACGGGTCATGGTGGACAAGACGACTTGGACGTTACCCGAAAAGTATGGGGAATCATCCGAAAACCAGAAATACAGAATCAAATTCTTATTGAAAGTGCGAATGCTGTTGATTTACTTCCGTCCATGTTAAGCTGGCTCGGTGTTACTAAACCTTCCAACCTTGACGGTCAAGCGTGGTGGTGATTTATTGAATTTCTAAAAAAGATAGCCATCCAAAGGAATTCCATTTTCCCCACAAAAAAAATTATCGGGGCACATTCCGCCACCTAGCTACATTCCGCCACGCAGGGCTGGACGCTACATTTTTATCCCGATAATTATCGGGGTTCCACTCTTCACTATTAATTCTTCACTGTTCACTTTCCTTTGAATCAAATCCCCGTTTCTAAAAAACTCTCATTAACTTTGCCAGAATTTATATAAAAAATAAGTTCACAAATGGCGCTCTCCAATCTTACTGAAATCCAAGAAGGTCTTACTTATGACGATGTACTTCTTGTTCCTGCTTTCTCTGAAATTTTACCTCGCGAAGTCACTTTAAAATCAAAATTTTCACGCAACATTTCTCTCAATTCGCCAATAGTTTCCGCGGCTATGGATACAGTGACCGAAGCGAATTTGGCGATCGCTATGGCGCAACAAGGTGGAATTGGTGTGATTCACAAAAATATGAGCATTCAAAGTCAAGCAATGCACGTTCGTAAAGTGAAGCGTTCAGAAAGTGGAATGATTATCGACCCGATTACTTTGCCCGAAACAGCTTTGGTAAAAGATGCACGTGCTTTGATGACGGAAAATGGCATCGGTGGAATTCCTGTTGTGGATGAAAATAAGGTCTTGAAAGGAATCGTCACCAATCGTGATTTACGCTTTGAAAAGAATGCTGATCGACCGATTCGCGAAATTATGACGTGTGAGCGTATCATTACAACAAAGGACGGTACGAATTTGAGCACGGCTGAAGGAATTTTGCAAGAGAACCGAATAGAAAAATTACCCGTTGTGGACGACCAAAATCGCTTAATCGGATTAATTACCTATCGCGACATTATAAAAGTGCGTGAGTATCCTTTAGCGGCAAAAGATGCTTTAGGACGTTTGCGTGTTGCAGCTGCGGTTGGTGTAACTTTCGACACAATGGATCGCGTTGCGGCATTGGTTGAAGCCGCTGTTGATGCGATTATTATTGATACAGCGCACGGACATTCCAAAGGTGTTGTCGATATGTTGAAAGAAGTTAAAAAACGCTATCCGAATTTAGACGTTGTGGTTGGAAATGTGGCAACTGCGGAAGCGGCATTGTACTTGGTGGAAGCCGGTGCAGATGCTGTGAAAGTGGGAATCGGTCCAGGTTCAATTTGTACCACACGCATCATTGCTGGAGTTGGTGTTCCACAGTTAACCGCAGTGAATGATGTGGCGAAAGCATTGGAGGGAACAGGTGTTCCAGTTATAGCTGACGGTGGAATTCGCTATACGGGTGATATCGTAAAAGCAATTGCCGGTGGTGCGGATTCAGTAATGCTTGGATCAATGTTTGCCGGAGTAGAGGAATCACCGGGTGAAACAATCATTTTTGAGGGAAGAAAATTCAAAGCCTACCGCGGAATGGGTTCTTTGGAAGCGATGCAAAAAGGTTCAAAAGACCGCTATTTCCAAGATGCCGAAGACGATGTAAAAAAATTGGTTCCAGAGGGGATTTCAGGACGCGTTCCTTACAAAGGGAATTTGGTTGAGGTAATGCTTCAAATTACAGGTGGACTTCGTGCAGGAATGGGATATTGTGGTGCACCAACTATCGAACGTTTGAAAGGAGCAAAATTTGTTAGGATTACCACTGCAGGAATGAGAGAATCGCATCCTCATGATGTGACGATCACCCGTGAAGCACCGAATTACAGTATAAAATAATGTTAAAATCAAATAGAATTTAAACATCATCGTTTATTTTCGACCGCCAAAAAATGAGGTATTTTGCTTCGTTTTAATACTACATTTGGGAAATAAAATCGAATTAAAACTAAAGTAAACCATAAATGCAAATTAATAAACAGATGAGAAAAGCCGTATTGACCGTATTCGCAGTAGTTACAACGCTAATTATCAATGCCCAAAAAGACCCGGTTCTGCTCACTATCGACAAAAAACCAGTTACACAGTCCGAATTTCTTCAAATTTATTTAAAGAACAATCCTGATCCAAAATTCGATAAAGAATCGTTGGATAACTATTTGGAAATGTTCAAGAAATTCAAATTGAAAGTGGCAGAAGCTGAGAATTTAGGTTACGACACCATTCCGAAATTAAAACGCGAATTGGAAGGATACATGAAGCAACTCGCGAATCCGTATTTAATTGATTCTGTTGCCAATCGCTTTTTGGTGGAGCAAGCCTACGATCGCATAAAAACCGAGGTGCGTGCGTCACATATCCTCGTTCGCGTTGAACAAACGGCAGGTGCTAAAGATACGCTAGCGGCATGGAATCGTATTATGGCCTTGAAAAAACGCATCGAAAACGGTGAGGATTTCGCTACGGTAGCCAAAATGAAATCAGGTTCAGATGATCCTTCTGCTGTCAATAATGGTGGTGACTTAGGATTTTTCACGGCGTTCCAAATGGTGTATCCGTTTGAAGAAAAAGCTTATACGACTCCGATTGGTCAAATTTCTGATCCTTTTAGAACACGTTTTGGTTATCACATTGTAAAGGTAACCGATAAACGTCCTGCAAGAGGGTCAATTAAAGTGGCGCATTTAATGGTTTCTGTACCAAAAGATGCGGATGAAGACCAACGACAAAACGCTGAAAAAAAGGCGAATGAACTATATGAGAAATTAAGTAAAGGAGAAAAATGGGAAGAATTGGTGGCTATGCATTCCGACGATCCAGGTTCATCCAAAAAAGGGGGAGAACTTCCTGTATTTGGTTCTGGAACAACGCAACGCATGGTAACTGCTTTTGAAGATGCTGCTTTCGCTTTAAAAAACGATGGAGAAATCAGTCGCCCAGTGAGAACAGAATACGGTTGGCACATCATTAAACGACTAGAATGGAAACCGTTAGCTTCCTATGAAACCATGCGAAAAGAATTGCAAGGACGTGTAAACAAAGACGAGCGTTCTCGTAAAACACAAGATTCTTTTGTGTCAAAATTAAAAACTCAATACGGATATAAAACAGCCGCTGAAAAAGAATTGAATTGGTTTTATAATAATTTGGATACCACCTATTTACAAGGGAAATGGAAAGCAGATGCATGTAAATCCAATAACACGCTTTTCACAATTGATGGCAAGAAATTTAAGCAACAAGATTTCGCAGCCTATTTGGAAAAAAATTACAGAGGATTAAAAAGAGATGATATCAAAGATGTCGTAGATTACCATTATAAGAATTGGGAAAAAGCGGCTATTTTAGGTTACGAAGAATCGTTATTGACGAAAAAATACCCGGAATACAAAGCACTTGTGAAAGAATATCACGATGGAATTATTTTGTACGAAGTGATGTCCGATAAAGTGTGGAACAAAGCTGTGAAAGATACCGTGGGCTTGAAAAATTTCTACAATAACAACAAAGCAAATTACATGTGGCCTCGTCGAATTGACGCAACAATTTACGAATGTGCCAACGCTTCAATCGCGGCTGAAGTAGCGCAAATGATTAAAAACGATACGATTAATTCTAAGCATGTAATTGAAAAAATCAATAAAGATTCAGAATTGAACTTGCGTGTACGGATGAATAAATTCGACATTGAAGCGACCAATTCATTAAAAGGAAGAACGTGGAAGGAAGGAATCAACCCGACTTACGAATTTGAAGGCAAATATTTTGTGGTTAAAGTAGCAAAAGTGCTAGAAGTGATGCCGAAAGAATTGAGTGAAGCAAAAGGAACAGTAACTTCTGATTATCAAACGTACCTTGAAAAAACGTGGTTGGAAGAAATCAGTAAAAAGCATCCTGTAAAGGTGAACTACAAAGTTTTGTACAATTTAGGAAACGTAAAGAAATAATTTCTACACGACCATCGTTTAAAGATAAAATTTGAAAATGAATAAATTTCTGCTGTTACTTTTTCTGGTGAGCACTCAACTTGCGACCGCTCAAAACGGGAAAGTGATAAACAAAGTAGTGGCGCAAGTAGGGGATAACATCATCTTACTTTCGGACATCGAAACTCAAAAATTACAAGCAATTCAAGCAGGAATGGAAGTTTCGCGAGCTACGGATTGTGCCATATTAGAGCAACTTCTGAATCGTGAACTTTTAGTGAATCAAGCCAAGTTAGATAGTTTACAAGTTTCTGATGATCAGGTGGATGCTGACATGGAGAACCGTTTGCGTTTGATTGAACAAAAAATGGGAAGTCGTCAGAAATTAGAAGAGTTTTACGGTAAAACAACAAGTCAGATAAAAGACGAGTTCCGTGAGCAAATCAAAAACGACATGTTGTCCCAAGAAATGGAACGAAAAATTGTGGGGGAGGTAACGGTGACACCAAAAGAAGTGGAGAAATTTTTCAAAACTCTTCCAACCGACTCAATTCCGTTCATCAATATGAAATTGAGTTTTCAACAAATTGTATTTTATCCTGAAATTACCAAAATGGATAAAATGCGCGCATACAACGAATTGAAAGATATACGTGCACAAATTGTTGATCAAGGTAAAAGCTTTGAAACCTTGGCAAGAATTCACTCTCAAGATCCTGGAAGCGCAGCAAAAGGAGGACGCATAGAAGCTTCTCGTGGCATGATGGTTCCGCAGTTCGAAGCTACTGCCTTTAAATTAAAAGTGGGGGAAGTTTCTGATATCGTGGAGACAACGTATGGGTATCACATTCTTAAGCTCGTTTCGCGCAAAGGTGATGATTATGTCGTTCTACATATTCTTTTAATGCCTGAGTTTTCTCCTGAAGCAATGAATAAAGCTTCCTTGAAAATTGATAGCTGTTATCGTTTATTACGCGAAAATAAAATTACTTGGGATGAAGCAGTTTTGCGCTTTTCCAACGATGAATTAACGAAACAAAACCGTGGAATTATCACCAATCCAATTACAGGAGAACAAACGTGGGATATGGAAGACTTGAACCAAGTTGACCCACAAATTTACCTCTTAACCGATGCCATGGAGAAGGGGGATATCACTAAACCAAATCTGCATGTGGACATCTACGAACGCAAACAAGGAGTGCGTATAGTCCGTTTAATGGAACGTTATCCTCCGCATGTTGCTAATCTTAAAGACGATTATTCGTTAATTAAAAGTGCTGCTGAAAACGATAAAAAACAACGTACGATCACCAACTGGATCAATTCAAAAATTGGTAATGCGTATATTCGCATCGATAATTCATTCAAGGATTGTGATTTTAATAGTAACTGGAACCCTAAACCATGATGTCAGATAAAGAAGCAATTGACCGTTTGGTCGTACATTATCAGGAACTTAAAACTGAAATCCACAAGGTCATTATCGGCCAGGAAGAAGTTGTAGATCAAGTGCTGATTGCCATTTTTTCACGTGCTCATTGTTTATTGGTCGGTGTTCCAGGTTTGGCCAAAACTTTGTTGGTGAACACGATTGCTGAGACCTTGGGTTTGAGTTTTAACCGCATTCAGTTTACTCCCGATTTAATGCCGTCGGACATTGTTGGTTCTGAAATTTTGGACGAAACCAAAAATTTTAAATTCATCAAAGGACCTATTTTCTCCAACGTGATTTTAGCGGACGAGATTAACCGAACCCCCCCAAAAACCCAATCTGCTTTATTGGAAGCGATGCAGGAACGTAAGGTGACAGCCGCAGGTACAACTTACACACTACCATATCCATTTTTCGTTTTGGCAACACAAAACCCAATCGAGCAAGAAGGTACGTATCCTTTACCTGAAGCGCAATTAGACCGTTTTATGTTCAACATTTGGGTGGATTATCCTTCTTATGTGGAAGAATTGGCAATCGTTAAAGCTACTACGTCTGATCACAAAACGCAATTACGCAAAGTGTTAACAGGTGAAGATATTTTAAATTACCAAGATTTAATTCGTCGTATTCCTGTTGCTGATAATGTATTGGAGTATGCCGTAAAATTGGTTGGAAAAACACGTGTGAATTCACCTGGAGTTCCTCAACTTACCAAAGATTTCATTACTTGGGGTGCTGGACCTCGTGCTTCGCAATACTTAGTGGTTGGTGCTAAATGTCATGCAGCGCTACGTGGAAAATACTCGCCAGATATCGAGGATGTAAAAGCAGTTGCAAAAGCGATTTTACGTCACCGTTTAGTGCGTAATTATCGTGCGGAAGCTGAAGGTTACTCGATGGATCGAATTATTGAAGAATTATTGTAATTTCGTGCAATCGAATAAATGAAAAAAATCGTTGCTTATCTATTACTCGCAAGTTTTGCAATCTTGTTTACACCGAGAGATTGGTGGCACGATTGTCATCACGACCACGCAGTAGAATTAAGTGGTGATTCATCGCATTACGATTCAGATAATTGTGATTTTTGTGATTGGGACTTAAGTTCGTTCACCGTTCATCAAGATTATATTTTTACTCCTCAAAAAAACCAAAAAATTGTTCACGCTCAAGCGATTTTCGCTAATCATAAGGCGGAATTCGAACAGTTTTTTCAGCTTCGTGCGCCTCCTTCATTTTTGTAATTACAATAAATTTCTTTTTTCGGAACGGTTTCGATTGTTTTCAGGTTTTATTGTAATGTATTGTATTACAAGTGCTAAATCTCTTTAGTCGCTTGAATTCTTATTTTTTCTATGCTTTTTAATTTGGATAGTTGAGGTAATCTTAATGGCCAATCCTTTTTTTAAGCTATGAATTTTCAAATCACAAAAAATGAAATGGTTAGTTATAGTTGCTTGTTTAATTGCAAGTAACAATTTTGCGCAAATACGACAATTTTCAGGAGTTGTCAAACAGAAAGATTCCAATGAACTTCTTGCAGGAATCACAATACAATTAATAGAAACTGGTGAATACACCAAAACAAACCAACTGGGCGAATTTCAATTCAATGGTGTTCTTCTTGAAAAAGTTAGTATTCGTTGCGTTGGATATGGTTTTGAAAGTCAAGTGTTGTTTGTTGATTTGACACGAAATCAAAACCTTGAAGTCCTATTAGTTGAGAAGCATTTGGACTTGGAAGAAGTAACAATTTCAAGTGGAATTCAAATGGAACGCAACAGCAATCCTTTTCACATAGAAACAAGAAAACTTAGTGAACTGAATGGGATTGTAAATACGAATATTGGCGAAGCACTTGCGAAAATCCCAGGTGTTTATCAATCGAGTTTGGGAAATGGAATTTCAAAGCCAGTGATACGAGGTTTACAAGGAATGCGCGTGGTAAGTTTGATTAATGGACTTCGGATTGAGGGACAACAATGGGGAGGAGATCATGGAATGGGGATGGCAGAATTGGGAATTGGTTCGGTCGAAGTTATAAAAGGTCCCGCATCGCTCTTGTACGGCGCTGATGCCTTGGGCGGAGTGATTTACTATGCCGATGAATTATATGCTCCGACGAACTCAAATTCCTTGAACGTTCAAACCGTTTATAATTCAAATACAAACGGAGGAGTAGGGCGCTTTTTGTACAAACAATCCGGTAAAAAATTGCGTTGGTTGTTGGGTGGAAGTTATGGGAATAATGCTGACTTTCAGTTGCCCAATAAAAAGTATGCTCAGAATTCTCGGTTCAGTGAGGCGGTGGTAAAAGCCGCAGTTTCTTGGAATTGGCGATCCAATGTGAGTCACTTGAGGTATTCCTACAACCATGTTGTTTCTGGTATTCCGGGTCATACTCACGACACGATTATTAATCCTTTGGATTTTCAAGTGGACATTCAACGGCGGCAACAAACTATTCCAGCGCAATTCTTTGACAATCATTATCTTTCTTTTGAAAATAAGTACTTCAAAAAGAAGAATGAAATTAGCGTATTGCTCGGTCAAACTTTAAATCAATTGACAGAATACGATGAAAAGGTGACGATTCCGGGGATTCAAATGAACTTATGGAACACGATCGCGAACGTGAAATGGAACCGTGAATTGAACAATAAAATGAAGTTATTGAGCGGATTACAATCCATGTTTCAACAAAATCGAAATGGCCAAAGTGGAACAGAACAGTTGTTACCTAATTCATTTACAAGTGATTTTGGAATTTTTTCTAATTGGCTTTTTGAGATGAACAATTGGAATTTTCAAGCGGGAGTTCGTTATGATGTGCGAATGCTTAAAACCCTTGAAACGTTTAAAGGAAATGCGCCTTTAACCCGAATATATCACAGTCCGAACTTAGCTTTAGGAGCGGTTTATAGTAAAAAAATGTTGGTGCTACGAACGAATCTATCTTCGGGATTTCGAGCGCCTCATCCATCGGAACTTTTGGCAAACGGTTTTCATCATGGTGCTTTGCGATATGAAATAGGAGACATTAACTTAAAAGCGGAAAAAGCGCTTCAACTGGATGTGACAGCAGAAATTAGAAATGAGCATGTTTCGCTGATAATGAACCCATTTTCAAATTTAATTTCCAATTTCATCTATATTCAACCTGCTGATTCTGTTATAAATGGACTTCCCGTTTTCTACTATCGACAAATGAATCAAGTATTGTTTTATGGTAGCGATTTAGGAATTCATTATCATCCGCATTTTGCACATAATTTGCATTTGGAAACCACTTTTTCATGGATTAAAACCATTGCATCTTCTTCACAAGGAATTTCATTAATTCCTCCGGCGCGTCTGTTAACGAGTTTGCGATATGAATTCAAATGGGGTAAAAAAGTTCAATTGAAAGATGTACTTGTTCAAAATACGTTGGTAGCAAAACAAGATGAGGTAGCACTTAATGAAACACCTTCACCTTTTTACAATGTACTGAACGCTTCACTCACCATTTTAATAGACGGAAAGTCCCCTTTTACAATGCAATTGGGTTGTAAAAATTTATTAAACGCCCAATTTATCGACCACCTTTCTCGCTTAAAAAATATTGAAATGCCCAACCCGGGTAGGAATATTTATTTAAGCCTAAGTTTTAATCTAAGTAATAATTTTAAAATCAAATAACATGAAAAGAACAATTATGACAAGTGTGTTGGCACTATTTTCAGTTGTTGTATTATCTTCTTGCAACAAAAACAAATGTCACGAATGTCACTACGACAAAGCTGGAGCTGAAATCGAATTAGGTGAATTTTGTGGTCAGGCATTAGAGGATTTGGAAGCCTTAGGAACCTACACTGACTCAACAGGAACCTACACCGTGCATTGCCACGAGCATTAATGCTTGAATTGAAATCCTACTTTTCCTGGTGTGAGAAGTAGGATTTTTTTTATTTAAATGGAAAAATTTCTTTGAAAGGTTGGATATAAAGGTTTTAAGGTTTTTGGTAAAAATCAAGCAATGAATGGGTGTAAATGGCATAATTGATTTTGAATTTTCGCTGAAATTTTGTTGGATTTTTAGCATTCAAAGGAACTAAATATAAACTAGTTTTTCCATTGAATTTAAGAAGATCCTTGTAAGGTAGATCGCTTTCGTCAAAACTTATATTCATGTAAAACAAATAGTTGGAAATAAAGGACACATAAATTTTCTTTCTGATTTCGCCAACTTCACCGTCTAAATCAATCAGAGTAAAGTTCTTCTTTAATGAAATTGCTTCGTGAAATTCCGCCGCATTTAACGGTATTCCATTTAACACGGGCATGACATTAAATTGAGCGTCAATGAGAGCCCATTTTTCAAATTGCGGAATCCAAACTTCAGCTAAGACATGTCCTGCATTACTTTTAGCGGTTTCCACATTTTTTGTTGAAAGCCCAAGTAAACGTGCTTTATAATTTAATGATTGTAAAGATTTTGAGACAACAATCCCATATTCAACACATCGAAATCTTTTTCCTGTTTTCGCCTCTTCGATAATGGAAAGTGCATCATTTTTCTTTGGAATGTTTTTCCCATTATGTGTCCATAGGTGATGTGTCCAATTGAGAATAGTCAATATTTTTTCAGTATCTGATTTTTTGTTTTCTATGAGCTGAGCCATACCGTTTTTAATTCGCAATTCCCTTAAAAATAGATTGTTCGTCGTGTCTGGGAACTTAAAATGAACTTCAGAATTTGAAGTAATAGTATCATAAGTCCAGGTGGATTGTTGTGTCCAAATCTTAGAATTAAGCAATAGGAAAAATATCGTGAGAAAGTTATTCAGCCGCATTAAAATGAATGGTTATGTTTTGGGAATAGGAAATAAAAATGGAAAAAGGATTACTACAATTTTCAACTTGATTGCTTTACGAATTTACTAAATTATTCCGAGTTGAATTCTCAAGTTCATGACCTGTTGATGAAATTCAAATGAACAAGTTTTAGAGTAATGGACAAATTAGTGCCTGTTTATTTTTGATAAATCGGTGCATTTTTCATTATTGGTTATCAACTTCCAATTAGAATTATATACCTACATTTGAGTAACTCAAAATTGAATTAATTCTATTTAGTCACTTCTATGAAACTTTTTTTAGCCTCTTTTTTACTTTTTATTTCTTCCTTTTTATGGTCTCAAAAATTCGTTTCGACTGCCGATCAACAAGCGATTCGGGAAATCGTATTGAATTATGAACGCAACCAAAAGTTATTCTCGGAACGATATCCAATTCACCTCGTAGAGGGAACGCCTTGTTTGTCGATGATTGGTTGTTTAAATTCACCATCAGCTTGGAATCCATCGAAATATAAAAATGTGCAATTCAGTCGTCCTATTGGCGCTGTTGTTCATGTTAAAATTCCGATCAACCAATTGCACATAGTTCCTGAATTTACCGAATTTAAGAGTTTACACATCGCAGCAAAAGTTCAACAAGATTTGGATCGCGTGGTGAAGGATACACGTGCAGACAGCGTTCACCGAGGAATCGATTTGCCGCAATCCTACACAGGAGCGGACGTTTTGATTGGAATTACAGATTGGGGATTTGATTATGGTTCACCGATGTTTTACGACACCTTGTTGCAACAAATACGCATTTTGGCGGCATGGGATCAGTTCAAAACTTCTGGCCCACATCCAAACGGTTATAATTACGGAACTGAATATAATTCGGCTTCGGAATTGATTGCCGCTCAAAGTGATACATCGAACGTTTACAATTACGGAACCCACGGAACGCACGTCGCAGGAATCGCAGCTGGTAGTGGAGCGGGAACGGTTTATCGTGGTTTAGCTCCTTCAGCAAATTTGTTGTTAGTGACCTTTTTAGTGGACGAAGGAGCGGTTTTGGATGCTTGGCAATGGTTGTACGATAAATCAATAGAACACCAAAAACGTCTTGTGGTCAACATGAGTTGGGGCTTGTATTACATGGGTTCTTTGGATGGGAATTCACCAATTAGTCAAGCAATTACACATTTTACCGATTTAGGTGTGACCTTCGTAAATTCAGCTGGAAACAATGGAAACGTGAATTTCCACTTGAAAAAGAATTTTGCCAACGATGAACTAAAAACGCGGATTGAATTTTACACGTACACTTTTCCAACGATGTGGGGGCAATCAATTCACGCTTGGGGAGAAAACGGAAAACCCTTCGAGAGCGCGATTTATGTTGCCAATTCTTCAGGTTTGAGCATGATTGAAAGTCCCTATTATGGAACAAGTTACACCAATCAATATGTCGATTCATTTTTGGTGTATGGTTTAGATACGGTTTATTACAATGTGAGTTGTGACGCGGCGCATCCTTTCAATGGGCGTCCTCAAATTCGTTTTCGAGTGAAGTCTAAAAATTCCAGCATTCGTGTCATGTATAAGTCACGAGCGGCGGAAGGAACCGTGCATTATTGGAACGTTACAGAATTAACAAGCGGAGTAGGGAATTGGGGAATGAGCTTCATGGTGAACGGCTCAGGTAGTGTTTCAGGTGATGCACTTTATGGATTAAGTGAGCCCTCCGTTTCCGACGATGTGATAAGTGTTGCTGCGTATGCGCCTCAATATCAAACTGGTGGAGGTTCCTGGGTTGGTGGTGCAATTGCCAGTTTTTCGAGTATAGGACCACGTTATGATGGAGCAGCAAAACCTGATATAGCAGCACCAGGAGTGAGCATTGCTTCTTCCATGTCGTCCTATTATGATCAATCATTTAGTTCGGTAGCCAATGTACCTTTCAATGGTCGCACCTACCATTTTGCGAAACTTTCGGGAACGTCGATGGCTTCTCCAGCTGTTGCTGGAATAGCAGCTTTAATATTAGAAGCGAATCCATATTTAACACCGCGACAAGTGAAAAGTGTCATTAAAGAAACGGCGCGAACGGATTCATTTACAGGTGTAATTTGGGGACTTGGAAGCACTACTTGGGGAATGGGAAAAATAAATGCGTACAAAGCTGTGCAAGTGGCCGTTGAGTTATTAGGGACGGTGGAATTGACTACAGAAAACTTTTTGGTTTATCCAAATCCAACATCAGATAAAATTCAAATCTCGCTAGAAAACCAATTGGATAAGGTTGAAGTTTATAATTTGAATGGTCAACGATTGTCTGTTTTTGTGAATGAGAAAACAGTTGATGTTTCGCAATTATCCGCTGGAACGTATTGGATACGTGTTGTTCAAAATGGAAAGGTGAAACAAGCGAAATTCAATAAATTGTAAGATGAATACAATTCAAATTCGTTCTTGTAAACGCGAAGAATTATCCATTATTAGCGATTTGGCATATCGAATTTGGCCACTTGCCTACAAGGAAATGATCAGTCAACAACAAATGGATTTCATGTTGAATTGGATGTACTCTTTAGAGACCTTGGAAAAACAATTCGAAGAAGGACAACAATTTTTTATAGCGGAGGAAAATGTAGAGCCAGTAGGTTTTATAGCAATTGAAGCGCTCTCCAAGCAAAATTGGAAAATTCAAAAATTGTATGTGTTAGTCGAAAAGCATGGGAGAGGCATTGGAAAATTCTTGTTACAAAAAGCAATAGATTTAGCAAAAAAACAACAGGTATTTTCCTTGGAACTACAAGTTAATCGTGAAAATAAAGCAGTAGAATTCTATAAAAAAATGGGTTTTACGATTCGCGAAGCAGCCGATTTTGATATCGGGAATGGTTTCTACATGAACGATTACGTGATGGAAATTCAATTGTAGAATGTTCTAAACGGCTCCTAAATTCAATACCTTTAGTTTTCAAATTCATTTCTATCTTCGTACAACTAAATGCGTCATTTAATACTTTCCTTCTTGTTTATGGCACTTGCAAAGGGTGTCTCAGCACACGCATTTTATTTTGCTTATGCTGAAGTGGAATACAATCCGAGTACTTCCAAATTAGAAGCTTCCGTAAAAGTAACCTCACACGATTTTGAACTTTTCTTGCTCGAAAAATTAAAGCCTAACGCACGACTTACTGAAGTTTTGGATAATCCAACGAATGCTGGAGTTTTGAGTGAATTGATGTTTCAAAATTTTTCCATTTTCAACGACGGTGAAGCATTGCAATGGAATTGGGAAGGGTATTTTTCTGACTTACAAGGATATACAACCATTTACTTAAGTTCGTCTTCGTTTGAATGGAAACAATTGAGCGTCAGCTTTAATTTATTGATGTCCCAATTTCCTGAACAACAAAACAAATTGACTTTCTTATTCAAAGGAAAGAAAAACACCTTTGATTTTTTACCTAATGCTTTTGTAATTACTTTAAATAGAAAAGATTATGAATAAATTTCTCGTTCTTTCCAGCATCGTTTTATGGAATTCGACTTTCACGGCACAGAAGAAATTCGCCCAATTGGATCAGGAATTACCCACGCCTAATGAATACCGAAATGCTGCAGGTGCTCCAGGTCACCGTTACTACCAACAAAAGGCCGACTATAAAATGAACCTTCGTATCGATGACGAGAAACAACAACTTTTTGGAACAGAAACCATCACTTACACCAACAATTCGCCGGATAAATTAGACTATTTGTGGTTGCAGTTGGATCAGAATATTTACGCTGAAAATTCGGATTCAAAGTTGATTGAAGTGGAAAAAATGGAGGATTTTAAATCGGTTGGCGACATCAGAAAGAAATTTTTCAAATATGACGGCGGTTATAAAATCGAGGAAATTAAAGCCATGAACGGACAAAAAATGCGCTATTTTATCAACAGAACAATGATGCGTATTGATTTGGATAAACCCCTTGCGCCAAACACCAGCATTACGTTTCAAATAAAATGGTGGTACAACATCAATGACCGAATGGCTGTTGGCGGAAGAAGCGGCTACGAATATTTTGAAAAAGAAGACAATTACCTCTATACAATTGCGCAGTTTTTCCCAAGAATGTGTGTTTACAACGACGTTACAGGTTGGCAAAACAAGCAGTTTTTAGGTCGTGGAGAATTTACTTTGCCATTCGGAGATTATGAGGTTTCCATTACGGTTCCTTCCGATCACATCGTTGCAGGAACGGGTGAATGTCAAAATTATGCTTCCGTTTTAACCGCTGAACAAAAGAAGCGTTTGGAAGCAGCAAAGAAAGCGGATAGTCCTGTTTTAATTGTGACGCAACAAGAAGCCGAACAAGCAGAAAAAAACAAAGCAACGTCCACAAAAACATGGATTTATAAGGCGACTAACGTACGCGATTTTGCTTTTGCAACGTCAAGAAAATTTATTTGGGACGCACAAAATCAAGCCGTTGGAGGGAAAAACGTACTTTGTATGTCCTATTACCCGAAAGAAGGAAATCCGCTTTGGGAACGTTATTCAACCAAATTAGTAGCACATACCATTAAAACGTATTCAAAGTACACAGTGGATTATCCATATCCTGTAGCAATTTCAGTTCATTCAAAATGGATTGGAATGGAATATCCCATGATTTGTTTCAATGGCGGACGTCCTGAAGCTGATGGAACCTACTCAGAGCAGGAAAAGTATGGAATGTGGGGCGTTATTATTCACGAAGTTGGACATAATTTCTTCCCAATGATTATCAATTCTGACGAACGCCAATGGACATGGATGGACGAAGGATTGAATACGTTTGTGCAGTACCTTACCGAACAAGAATGGGAACGCAATTACCCTTCTCGTCGCGGACCAGCGCATCTGATTGTAGATTACATGAAGGGAGACAAAAAAACGATGTCGCCGATTATGACCAACTCGGAGTCCATTTTTCAATTTGGAAATAATGCTTACGGAAAACCAGCAACAGCGCTGAATATTCTTCGAGAAACTATCATGGGTAGAGAGTTATTTGATTACGCGTTTAAGGTTTATTGCGAGCGCTGGAAATTAAAACATCCGACTCCTGCTGATTTTTTCCGAACGATGGAAGACGCATCCGCAGTGGATTTGGATTGGTTTTGGCGCGGATGGTTTTTCGGGACCGAACACGTGGATATTTCCATCGACTATGTGAAATGGTTTCAATTGAACACCCAAAATCCAACGGAGGAAAAAGCGTTTAAAAAAGAGCAAGACGAAAGTAAAGATGTGCACATTGGTGTTACTCGAAATGCGACAGCTATTGGTCAAACGGTTAATGAAAAAGACAAGGACATTGACGATTTTTACGCAAAACGCAACCTCTATTTTGTTGATGCTTTAGACAAAAAAGAATACAGCGATTTCTTAGCTAAAATTGATCCGAAAGATTTGGAAATGCTGAACAGTAAAAAGCAGTTTTACGAAATCGGATTCTCAAATGTCGGTGGCTTGGTGATGCCATTGATTTTAGAGTTTACGTTTGAAGACGGAACGAAAGAAGTGGTGCGAATTCCAGCAGAAATATGGAGAATGTACGAAGACAAAGTTTCTCGCGTCTTCATTTTTGACAAACAGGTGCAAAGTGTTCGCTTGGATCCGTTCCTCGAAACTGCTGATGTGGATTTGGACAACAATTCATTCCCAAAAACAAGCGTTCCGACACGATACCAATTGTTCAAACAAACGCAAACGGTTCGTGAGAATCCGATGCAACGCCAAAAACGTGTTGAAGAATTGAATAAAAATTAGAATCCATAAAAAAAAAAGACACGTGCCAATCGAAAATTGAGTATCTTCGATAAATGAAGTATTTAATTTTAATTTTTTGTTTTCCAGTATTACTTGGAACACTTAAGGCACAAGTTGCTGATGTCAATTTGAATGATTTCATTAAAGAGACACAAGTACTAGAACGAATTAATGACCGAAATTTATTGGTTTGGTGGATTCCAACTTCGTATTGGACAATCGCAACAAAGAATACAGCGGTGAGCCCTTCTGCCGTAAAAATGATAGAAAACACCTTCGGGAACTATGTTCTTTTCTGCCTTGTGGATTATAAAACAAGCGGTTCACAATTTACATTTAGAGACGAGAAAACCTTACGAACCCTTTCGACATTATTTTGTGGTGTTCAATCCTTAAAACCACTTCCTGAGTCGGAATATGATGAAACGATGCGCTTGTTTATGTCGCAATTCAAACCGATGTTCAGTAATCTTTTGGGGCAAATGGGAGAGGGAATGACTTTTTTATTGTTTAAAAAGTTAGACAATTGTTCCATTGACGAAAACAAAAAAAGTGATTTTAGTTTTCAATATGCAGGGAAGAAAATTTCATTTGTGACGCCTTTAGCGTGTTTGTTGCCACCTCAAAATTGCCCAATCGATGGTCAAAAAATGGCTGGAAATTGGGAATATTGTCCATTTCACGGAACGAAATTGAAGCAATAGATGAAGCGGTTGCGCTTGTTGTTGTTTCCGTTTTCTGTTCTTTATGGAAGTGTCACCTTTCTTCGCAACTGGTTATTTGATGCTGGCATTTTAAATTCTAAGAAACCAACCGCTCCAAGTATCTGCGTCGGGAATTTGTCCATTGGAGGAACGGGAAAAACGCCCTTAGTTGATTTTTTGATTTCCAAATTAATGGCAGAAAAAAGTATCGTTGTCATTTCTCGTGGCTACGGTAGAAAATCACGCGGTTTTCGAGCGGTTGAAATAAATGATTCGTCAGAAAATGTGGGCGATGAACCCTTACTTTACAAGCAGAAATACGGTAATGAAATCGAGGTCCTTGTGGCGGAAAGTAGGGTAGAGGCCTTGACGAAATTAGCCGTTAAATCCAATACCGTGCTGCTTTTTGACGACGCGTTTCAACATCGAAAAATAAAAGCAAGTTTGAATATTATTACAACTACTTTTTCTGATCCATTTATGGAGGATTATTTGTTGCCAGCAGGAAATCTACGAGAATCAAAATCGGGTCTCAAACGGGCTGATTTGGTTGTTATCACTAAATGTCCTACTTCCATTTCCGAAGAGAAAAAATTTAGCCTGATAAATAGTGTTCAAGCGATTCATTCAATCCCTGTTTTTTTTAGTCGAATTCGTTACAAAAGCCCCATTGGATTTGGAAGTTTGAAAGAAATGAAGTCCAAAAAAGTACTCTTGGTGACGGGAATCGCACGACCTGAAATCTTGGAAAACGACCTAAAATCGACTTTTGAAGCAATTGTAACATTTTCTTTTTCCGATCACCATCAATTTGACCGAAAAGACATTCAAGCGATTCATCGGAAATTTGATACCTTTGCCAGCCGTGATTTTATCATTTTGACAACTGAAAAAGACTATGTTCGTTTGAGAAGTCACGTATCTGAGTGGGAAATGGAATCCTATCCGTGGTTTTATCTCCCTATCGAAATTGAAATTGACAATGAAATTGAATTTTTAAATAAAGTAAATCAATATGTTAGAGCACTTTGAAGAGTCAGCGGCGTATATCCGTTCAAGAACTTCGGTTCAACCTACAATCGGAATCATCCTAGGTACAGGTCTTGGTGGTTTGGTAAAAGAAATTAAAGTTATCGACGAAATTCCTTATGGTGAAATACCTCATTTTCCGATATCCACTGTTGAAAGTCATTCAGGAAAGTTAATTTTAGGTGAACTTGGTGGAAAACAAGTAGTGGCAATGCAAGGTCGTTTTCATTATTACGAAGGATATTCGTTGCAACAAGTTACTTTCCCAGTACGTGTAATGAAGTTTTTAGGGATAGAGCGTTTGTTTGTTAGTAACGCTTCTGGTGGTGTAAATCCAGATTTTGAAGTGGGTGAAATTATGATTCAAGATGACCACATCAATTTGTTCCCTGGAAACCCTCTTATCGGAAAAAATTATGATTCTCTTGGTTGGAGATTTCCAGATATGAGCGAACCATACGATCGTAAAATGATTGAATTGGCAAAACAAATTGCTGCTGAGAACAATATTAAAGTTTCAGTAGGAACGTATGCTGGACTCACAGGACCAACTTTGGAGACGCCTGCTGAATACCGTTATGTGCGTAATTGTGGCGCTGATGCGGTGGGTATGTCCACTGTTCCAGAAGTAATTGTTGCACGTCACATGGAAATTCCTTGTTTCGCCATTTCAATTATCACCGATTTAGGAGTTCCTGGTAAAATTCACAAGGTTAGTTTACAAGACGTTATTGATGTTGCAAGTCGTCAAGAACCGAAAATGACCTTAATCATGAAAGAACTTATTTCTCGAGTTTAAATTATGGAAAACGCACTTCGCGATAAATATGAACTTGTTGTTGGTTTAGAGGTTCACGCTCAAATGTTGACCGAATCCAAGGCATATTCCAACGATAAAAATGAATACGGAGCTCATCCGAATACCCTGGTGAGTGCTATTACTTTAGGTCACCCAGGTACTTTACCGGTGATGAATCGAAAAACCATTGAATTTGCGATTCGTTTAGGAATCTCTGTTGATGCAGTTATCGCGGAGGATCAGTATTTTGCCCGTAAAAACTATTTTTATCCGGACCTCCCAAAAGGGTATCAAATTACACAAGACAAAACTCCGATTTGTACGGGGGGACAGGTCATTATTCGCGACGAAAACGGACAAGAAAAAGCAATTCGTTTGACGCGAATTCACATGGAAGAGGATGCTGGTAAAAGCATTCACGATGTGGATATTTACGACACCTTAGTGGATTTGAATCGTGCTGGTACGCCATTGTTGGAAATCGTTTCTGAACCGGACATCCGCAGTTCGCAAGAGGCATACAATTACCTTATGGAAGTGCGAAAGTTGTTACGTTACCTAGAAATTTGTGACGGAAACATGGAAGAAGGTTCAATGCGCTGTGATGCCAATGTTTCGGTACGTTTGAAAGGCGCTGCTGAATTTGGAACGAAGGTCGAAGTAAAAAACATGAACTCGATGCGCAATGTGCAACGTGCTATTGAATTTGAAATGAAGCGACAAATTGAAGCGCTTGAAAGTGGCGAACCGATTTATCAAGAAACCCGTGCGTTTGATGCGCTGAAAGGAATCACCATCTCCATGCGTACGAAAGAAGCAGCGAACGATTACCGTTATTTTCCAGAACCGGATATGCCACCAATTCGAGTGGATGCTGTTCAGGTTGCCGCTGTGAAAAGTGAGATGCCTGCTTTACCACGTGAGTTGTTTTTGCGCTACACAAAAGATTTCGGACTTTCTGAATACGATGCAACGATTTTAACAGAAAACAAAGGGATAGCTCTTTTCTATGAGAGTTTGATTCAACACACCAAAAATTACAAAGCCGCAGCGAATTGGGTCATGGGCGATGTAAAATCCTATTTAAACGAATTTGGTGTTGAAATTCAAGCGTTTCCAATTAAAGTAGAACGTTTAGCGGCCTTGATTCATTTGATTGACGAGGGTAAAATTTCGACTTCGATGGCTTCTCAACGCCTTTTCCCTGAATTGTTGAAATCCGAAGAATCGCCACTGGAACTAGCCGAAAAATTGAACTTGATCCAAAATTCTGATGAAAGCGTTTTGGAAGGATTCATACATCAAGTGATTGCCGAAAATCCGAAAGAATACGAGCGTTATCGTAATGGAGAGAAGCAATTAACTGGTTTCTTTATGGGACAGTTGATGAAAGTTTCTAAAGGTAAAGCGGATCCAAAAGCATCGAATCAGTTATTGAGAAAAATACTAGAAGCGTAATGAAGAAATTGGTGTTCTTATTTTTATTGTCAGGATTGTTTTTCGCTTGCGATGACACTGAAAAAACGGACGATGAAAAATTGGAGGAAAACTTTACTGTTTCCGGACACATTTCTGGTGCGGAAAACATGCAAGTGTATATTGATGCACCTTCAGATCGTGGAGTGATTAAGGTTGCAAATGCACCAATCGACAATAAAGGTGATTTTAAATTACGCGGAAATATACCTGGAATGGGCTATTATGTGCTACGAATCGGTGGAGGTAACGATCGAGCTATTCCCATTACTTTAGTACCGAAAGACCATCTAAAAATTAATTGTGACCTTTCCGAATTCACTACAAAACCAAACGCTTCGAACACCTCTTGGTCGGCAGGTCTAAATGGTTATTTAGCCGAATTAGAAAAATTCCGTCGCACTCAAGACTCAATTAAAACAATTGCAGACAAACTTTCAAAAGAAAAAGTGAACGAATTGTTTGTTGAGGCTCGTCAAAAAGTGGATGCGTATAGTAGAAATTACATGTTGGATCATTCCGACAGTCCGTACAATATTTTGTTGTCAATGAGCTTGTTGCCTTCTACTGGTTTTGAAGAATGGAATCCAGATAATTTGGCGGCGTTTGAAAAAGTAGCTCAAGCTTTTGAAAGAAAATATCCAAAAGAGAATGCGACTTCCACTATGCGCACACAAGCCGATCAGTTACGTGGTCAATACGAGCAATTTGCTGCAATGAACAACGGAACGATTGACGCTCCTGAAATTGCTGGTGAAACTCCAGATGGAAAACCAATTCGCTTGTCAGATTTTCGTGGGAAAGTGGTTTTAATTGATTTTTGGGCATCGTGGTGTGGACCATGTAGAAAGGAAAATCCCAACGTAGTGAAAGCTTACAAACGTTTTTCGAACAAAGGATTTACAGTTTTCTCTGTTTCTTTAGATACGGACGCAGCTGCTTGGAAGGGCGCCATTCAAAAAGATGGCTTACTTTGGACGTCACATTTATCTGATTTGAAAGGGTGGGAGAGTCCTGTGGTGCAACAATACGGTTTTGATGGAATTCCATATACGGTTTTGGTAAACAAAGAAGGTAAAATCATCGGGACGAATTTGAGAGGAGAAAAATTGGAACAAAAATTGGAAACAGTTTTAAAAAATTAACACATGAAACAACTCATTCTATTCAGCTTTTTAAGTTTTACACTGATGCTTTTCGGTCAGAAGGAAGTGGAAGTGAAAATGTCAGGAATGATATTTAACGCACCATCGGATACGATTATGATTTCTCAATTTTATGGCAATTATTTCAAAGATTTCCATAAAATAGTTTTAGACAAAAAAGGGAACTTCTCCTTTTCAGGAAAATTGCCATCTAAAGATTATTACGTGCTACGAGTGGGTAACAACAATGTGCAATTGGTTATTCAAGATAAAAACGACATCAAAATATTTGCTGACGGGAAGAAAATTAAAGAACATTGCAACATTGTAGGTTCGGATCAATCGAAAGCATTGACGGATTTTGCAATTCGCATGGAACAATGGAACCAAAAAGCAGATTCGGCACGTATGGCACTAGCACAGGATCCTTCTCGAGAAGCGCAGATTAATCAGTATATGCAACAAGAATTTTCGGTTTGGCAATCTGATTTTCAGCAGTTCGTTGCAGATAATCAACAATCTCCCGCTTTAATTATTGCGCTTTCCGCTATTAATCCTGACCAAGATTTTAAATCGTATGAAAACATTATAATGCAGTTGAATGCAGGCTTTGGAGAGAGTCCTACTGTACAGAGTTACTACCAAAATTACCTTCAACTAAAGAAAAAAATGGAGGACGCTCAATTGCTTGCTCCTGGAAAAATTGCTCCTGATTTTGAAGAATTATTACTGGACAGGAAAAAAACGATGAAACTTTCTGACTTACGAGGAAAAGTTGTCCTCATTGACTTTTGGGCTTCTTGGTGTGGACCTTGCCGTCGAGAAAATCCAAATGTGGTGAAGACCTATGAAAAATACAAGGCCGACGGATTTACTGTAATGAGCGTTTCATTGGACACCGAAAAGGAGAAATGGGCAGCAGCAATTAAACAAGACAATTTATCGTGGCCAAATCATGTCAGTGATCTCGCAGGTTGGAATGCGAAAGTAGCGAAACAATACGGTGTTACGGGTGTCCCATTTACAGTGCTCATCGACAAAGATGGAAAAGTGATCAAAACGAACTTACGTGGTGAGGCCCTAGAACAAGAATTAAAACGCATTTACGGTCACTAATTTCTTGGAAGCTTCGAAGAAATATCACTATTTCGCTTCCGATTTTCACCTCGGCGCACCTACCTTGGAAACGAGTAGAGCTAGAGAAAAACGTATTGTTTCTTGGTTAAATGAAATTCAGAAAGATGCTGCGTCGCTGTATTTAGTGGGTGATGTTTTTGATTTTTGGTTCGAGTATAAACATGCTGTTCCTAAAGGAAGTGTACGCTTATTAGGGAAATTGGCAGAATTTGTTGACGCAGGAATCCCTGTGCATCTTTTTGGCGGAAACCACGACATGTGGATGTTCAGTTATTTACAAGAGGAAATTGGAGTACAAGTTCATTTCGACGAATACCAATTTCAAATAAATTTAAAGAAATTTTATGTTGCTCACGGAGACGGTTTGGGACCAGGAGACAATGGTTTTAAATTCATGAAGTTCTTTTTCCGCAATCCCGTTTTTCAGTGGCTTTTTGCGCGTTTACATCCTAACTTTGGAATTGGTGTCGCAGCGTATTCTTCTCGTTCGAGCAGAAATATGAATGCTGAAGAAGATCGTTTATATGTAGGTCCTGAAAAAGAAAGATTGTGGCACTATGTGAAAGAAATTCATCCAACTACTCAAGCGGATTATTATTTTTTCGGTCACCGACATCTCCCGTTGAAGTACCGTATTGACCATGCCACTTACATTAATTTGGGGGAATGGTTGAATTATGAAACCTTCGTTCGTTTTGATGGAGAAAATGCCGAATTAATGACTTGGAAACAAAATTCGTTTGAAACTTACATTACCTTGTCAGAAAAAGCATAATGACGCACGAAATCACGTTTTCATTAGATACTTTAGAACAAGTTGCGCACTCGTTTTTAAACCAATTTGACGCGCCGAAAATTCTTCTTTTTCAAGGCGAGATGGGCGCTGGAAAAACAACGTTCATTCAACAGTTATTGCGAAAATTAGGAGTGGAACATCCTGAAGGTTCGCCGACCTATTCCATAATCGAAGAATATCATACTCAAAATGGAACACCGATTTATCATTTAGATTGTTTTCGCTTAGAATCGGAAATAGAAGCCCTAAATATCGGTTTATACGATTTGTTGGAAGAAAAGGCTTGGTTTTTTATTGAATGGCCAGAAAAAATTGAAAAATTACTTCCGAATGATGTCATTTGGCTGTATCTTCGTGTAAATTCTGATACCACTAAACGCATACTAAGTTATTCATTATGAACACAGATCCGGAGTTATTGAAGAACCTCATTCGTCAGGGAAGTTTGGCGACGCAAGAGGAAATGTTGGAAATAAAGAAGAAAAAAGGAACCTTGTTTATTGGCATTCCAAAAGAAACGAGTTTTCAAGACCGACGTGTTGCCTTAGTTCCAGAAGCGGTTTCGCTTTTAGTGAATAACGGTCATCGGGTGCGTATCGAAACCAAAGCAGGATTAGGTGCCAATTTTTCAGATAACGAATATTCTGAAGCGGGAGCAGAAATTTGCTACGATGTGCAACAGATATATGAATGCGATGTCATTTTAAAAGTCGCGCCACCAACTGAAAAAGAGGTGGAAATGTTAAAAGGAGGACAAACTTTTATTTCGGCATTGCAACTTTCTCATCAACCAAAGGAGATTTTACAGCGCCTGAAAGACAAGAAAATGACCGCGATTGCATGGGATTATATTCAAGACGAAGAAGGCGTTTTTTCCATCGTTCGGACCTTGGGTGAAATTGCTGGAAACACCTCCATTTTAATTGCAGGTGAGTTGTTGTCGTCGTATTCCTACGGAAAAGGCTTGATGTTCGGCGGAATTGCAGGTGTTCAGCCAACGGAAGTGGTTATACTTGGCGCCGGAACGGTTGGTGAATATGCCACGCGTGCCGCTTTGGGTTTAGGTGCTTCTGTGAAGGTTTTTGACAATTCCCTCTCGCGTTTGCGTCGATTACAAAATGATATTGGTTCGCGACTTTATACCTCTGTGATTCAGCCGAAAGTGCTAGCGAAAGCCGTTCGTCGAGCGGATGTGATAATTGGTGCTTTGCGGGCTCCGAATGGGATTACACCATGTGTGGTTACTGAAGAAATGATTGAAAGCATGAAATCCGGTTCCGTTGTGGTGGACGTGAGTATTGATCAAGGTGGATGTGTGGAAACGTCGCGAATTACTAACCACAATGACCCAACGTTTATCCAGCACGGTGTGATTCATTATTGCGTTCCCAATATAGCTTCTAAGGTTTCCAGAACAGCTTCGTTTGCTTTATCGAATCACTTTTCACCAACCTTGTTAAATATCGCCGACAAAGGTGGTGTGGAAGATTTAATTCGCTTCGACAAAGGATTCCGAAACGGCGTTTATTTTTACAAAGGAAATTTAACGAATCCAGTTCTTGCGAAAGCTTTTGGTTTGAAATTCAAGGATATAAACTTATTGATTCCGGGTATTTGATGGATTTTATTGTTCCGTTGAATTTTCCACCTTGTCGTTTGCAACTGTCTCGGAAGGATGGAAAGGTAAAAGTTTGCTGCTTATCTCGACGAAAATTTGTCATTTTAACGCCAGAAGAATGGGTACGTCAGCACATTATTGCTTATCTCAGTGACGTGCTCGGATTTCCACTTTCTCGTATTTCGGTTGAACAAAAATTTGAATACAACGGAAGAACGAAACGGTGGGACATTGTTGTTTTTTCGGCAGACGCGCAGCCGCAAATTTTAGTAGAATGTAAAGCTCCAGACGTACCGTTAACAGCAGCTGTTTTTCAACAACTTGCCAGTTATCAAGCCATTGTAAAAGCGGAAGTGATGCTCATGTCGAACGGATTGGAAAACAAAATTTGGCGTTTTTCAAAAGTAAATATGCGCTGGCATGAAATCGGACAAATTCCAGATTATGACAGTTTAAGTGAGTAGTAAGTAGTTGTGATTTTTCAGGTTGCTTACCTTTATATATTTAAATTTGATCTAGTAAAATTGGAGTGACAATGAAGATAAAAAAGGTTAAGATCACTAAATATAGAACAGATTGACTTTAATTTCTACTAGTCAAAAAATGATTGGGATATGCTAGTGTAAATGTTAATCAATTTTTTAATTTGAGATTTTTATAGTTGTGAGTGGATTTTTTTTGTTAATGCAGGAGGAGTCAATTTAGTTTTAATGATTCCTGTTTAATCTATCTTTGGTGTAGTTCTCTCTTTTCTAAAAAAATCCATAAACGAAAAACCCCCGACTTTTCATCAAAGACGAGGGTTTTAAAAGGTTTTCGAAGTTTTTCGATGTTCCAACTGTGGAGTCTGCTGACATTTTCTCGAACCAATTTCTTGAAGATTTAAATCGGCTTAGTGTATTGAATCAATTTCTTCACAACGAAAGATGAAATGATTAAAGGTAAATTGTATTTAAATTTTTTGGTGCAAATAAAAACGGATTTTTTTCACGCCTTTTCCCCATCTGTTAATCGTTGAAGCTGATTATGCACGGAATAATAATTTTTCACTTGTCCAATTTGAAGGCCGTGAATTTGTTCATTGAGCCAATTGTATAAGCGCTCGTATTCCTGCGGGTTGTTGTTGATGGCCGCGAATCGGATTTTTGCTTCGTTCACGATAAACTTGCATTGGATTCGGGCTTCCTCCCTAATTTCCTCTTTTTTCTTGTATCCTTTTTGTGACCAATAAACGAGCAAGAATGAAGATAGTGAAGGCAAAATAAAGGTCACGATGGTGAATGTTCTTTCCATGTATTCATTCTGACCATTTTCAATTAGTAATTCTTTCAAGCCTAACAGTATCGTGACTAAAAAACCAATTACCGTAATACTCATAAAGAGCAAGTTATTTAGGCGCTCATACCGATTTGTATCCTTGTTATAGCTCTTATTTTAATTAACGTTTTTAAAATTCACTCATAATCAATTATTTATAAGCTATAAATCATCCTTAGTCAACTCAAATTTAGCGATTTGTTTTTTTAACGCGAGCCACTAATTCATTAAAACGCTTGAAATAAAGAGGAAAAGTTTTCATTCACAAACGCTACGAACAACTAAACCCATCCTTTCTGAGCCTGTCCCGTTTTTTCGGGAAAACGCTGTATTCCGACTGTAACGTCGGAACTTTCAGTGGTGGGAGAGCCTCTCCTTGTCAATTATTGGCAGGGCAGGCTACTTGATTAGCTGCTGCCCGATTTTGTCTATAAGGTGATGTCTTTTTCATATTGCAATGTCAGGTAATGGAATTAGTATTGGTTGGTTGTCTGTTAAGTTATAAGTATAAGGTAATGAATAAGGTCTTCCGATATTTATTCTAAACTTCAATAGCTTTTCTCCTTGAGTGTCATATAAAATTGTGTGATGAAAGTCCATTTGATTCCCTTGTACATCGAGATAATTCTCAGGTCGCCAATGTCTTGCTGCCAATGCAGTAATTAATTGGTTATTTAGTATTGCAAAACCCAAACTTCTTTGGTTGTTATTTGAATTGTTAGCACCTAATACAAAGTTTTTCATTCCTTTTGAAATTCTATCTTCTTCATTTATGAATTGTTGAGGCGATTGCTCATACTGAGGAACAAAAATTACATCAGTTCTTTTCTTATTTTCAATTAAAAAGTCGTAACAAACATAAACAGAAACAGTAAATGAAGTGTCTTCATCTACGCTAATACTAATTTCTCTTTGAATGTCATTTGGATATGCAATAATTCTACCTTCGCTATAAACCGTTTCATCATTTGTTATATGTCTTTTATATACCTTAATTGTCTCTTGATTTGGCAGAAATACTGGTGAATAAGCGTAAAAATTATCTCCAATAGCGTCTAGTCCACTTCCACCTATTATTATACAACCATGTTCATCGCAATAATTTTGATAAATCTCCTGCAATTCATCCGAGTATGTATATTCAGGAAAAAGAATAAACTTAGAACCGATGGAGTTATTTAAAACCGCATCAATTTTTAAACGATTTGTTTCACTAATGTTGACGGCAAATGGGTTTAAGACTAGAAATGAATTTAATGAGCAAACAGAAACTTGCACAAAATAATCCTGAGGTTCTTGATATACTAACTTGCTCATACTATTTTACTTTTATGTCGAGTTTGATATCACGGATGTAGTAGCCTGAAAATTTCTCAACTAAGATTCCATTTATTTTTATTGAGAATGCAGCAAAGCCTATCTCTCCTTTTGAATCTGGAGTGAGTTCTATTACTTGATATTTTGCTTTTCCAAATTTTACACTTTCGACTTTTTGATAAATTATTTCCTTTTTAACGTTTTTGATTAACCCATCGATTTCTAATTTCAGTTGTGAGGTGTAAAAAAGTCCAAGTTGGTTGACCTCTAGAACAAGAAAAATTGATTCGTTGCTTTCGTTTCTCTTTATTTTGTTCTCAACTACTTTGATGTATGGCATTGGGAAAATGACAAGTACAAAATCTCTTAATGAGGAGTCATACCCATAGTGAATACCATAATCGTCCAATAGGTCGTTTAAAATATCCAGCATCTCAGGAGTAACAGTAGAATCGTTTTTACTTATTCGTTGAAGGACTAATAGGTAAGAAGCCCACTTTTGATTTGAATCAATGTTATAAAGAGGGCTGTCTCTTGTTGTTAGTAAGTCGGGCGAAAAAAGACAATTGGAGTTTATTTTTGTTCCTACTATGTCATTGATTATTTGAAATATTTCACCTGAGTATTTTTTACCTCTTTCATAAAAACCAAAAGGAATAATTTTCTTTCGTTCAGTTATCTTAATTTGTTTTTCATTTAATGAAATTTTTTCTCTCCGAACAATTTCCTTTAATGCCTTGATATAACCATATTCAAAATTAATTTTAGTGGGGTAGTAAAATACCTGGTCATTATATTTTACTTCAATGTCCGTTACAGTCACATAACTATATGTCCCTGATTTTCTTTCAAAATTATTCCTGACAACTTCTTGCCAATCGCTAACTGGTTCAAAGAATTTTATTAGGTCTGATAGTTTATTCATTTTTTTACTTTTCGATTAATATCTTTCTAGTTTGAATTGTCTGGTCTTTTCGGGTTGCAGCTACCCGAAGGTGTCGTCCCGAAAGCTTTCGGGATCGAAGAACTTCACTGTCAACCAAGCAAGAACTTTGATTGAAGCACAATCCCGATAGCTATCGAGATGATTTAACCACTGAACCGTCACTTTTGGGCAGGTGCTGTTGGCAGAAGGCTTTTTTGTCTTTCGAGTCATTTGTTTTTTAAATATTCTTCTATGTCTATTACATTGTCATTACCAAACCAAGTTTTAATGTTTGTTAGTGCTATCGAGTCAAGTTCGGATAAACACAAAACCATTAAGTTGTCTATTGCTCTTGAACATTCAACATAAAACAAGTTTCTTGTTCTTAATTTTCTCTCAGGCTTTTCTTCTGAGTCATTAAAGAAATTTTTGAAGTTATATTCTTGAACCCATTCTGTGTCATCAATTACTGTTAGGACATTTTCAAACTCGTCACCTTTAGTGCCGTGTTTAGTTGAAAAAACTGTATTGTTTTGGACGTGCTTCCAAAAGGTTAAAAGTTCTGAGTATGACAAATCCATAAAAGAGTCAAACAGTGTTTTGTCTTTTTTTTGCCTTTCTTTTTCTTCATCATTCAGTTTCTCGGGGTCAACAGATAATTTCTCAATGAATTCAATAATCTTTCTATTTGAAATGAGACCATTTTTGGAAGCTAATTCATAAGCGTCGTTAATTTTCCAATCTTTCCTATTTGTCGTTAGTGTTTCAAGCAACTCAGCAACTTGTTTTTTATGGCTGTGCTTAAATTCGTCTTTGAAAATAGAACCATTTTTCTTTATAAATCTGATTGCTTCATTTTGATTTTCTTCATTCCAAAAATCAATTAAATGTTCTAGCCCCGTTTTTCTTTCTTGGGAAGTTTTCTTGTCGATGGAACCAACAAAAAAAGTAATTAAAGGGTGGTTTCTATCAAGTAATCTTTCTTTTACACTTGTTGGAAATCTATTCGAAAATAATTTAAAGAGATTTCCAAATCCAGCTCTATTAGCTACACGACTATTTGCAAGAACTAAAATTTTAGAGTTAGTTTTTCCTTCAAATACCCATTCCTTTTTTGATAATTTTTTAATTACTTGGTTATAAAATTGGTTTTTTAATGGAGCATTCTCTTCATTAAAATCTTTAACCTTTTGTTTTGCTTGTTTTACCGGATGATTAGCCCAATAAATAAACTTTGCACTCCCCTGTATTTCTCTCTGTGGTTTTTGTTGAATATTTTTTCTGAAGTTGTTCAGTAACTCTACGATAGCTTGAGAAGAACGATAATTTTCTTCTTTCTTTACTAATTCAATTATGCCCCCATTGGAAGTGTAGTATTTCTCTAAATCTCCGATGCCGTAATCATAAATTTTTTGATGTGAATCACCATAGAAGCCAATTACACACTTATTAATGTTCCGTTTTAATAGACAATCAATTAAACAGAAAATGGTTTCTGCTGCTGTATCTTGATATTCATCAACGAAAATGTAAGGATACTTTGTAGAAACGATATCCGTCAAAAGAGGATAATTTTCATACATCATTTTTGCAATCTCAATTACATCATCGTGTTGAATTATTCCTTTTTCAAAATCATTAAAAGATGTATCGTTGTATTCAACCTTGTCAACTAAACTAATTCTTTCTACTAAATTTTCTATGTATCTAGAATTAACTTCTTTTCCTTTTTCTTTCGCCTTTTCTCTGTCCTTCTCTAAATTTATTTCATTTAGCTTGCAGAGTTCAATTTTGAGTTGCTTTTGAAATTGTTTAATTGAACCCCATAAAAATTCGTGAATTGTTGATACCAGAACTAATTCATTGTGTTCAATTCTTTCAATAATTTCATTTTTGGCTACGTTAGTGTAGGTTATACAAACAATTTTCTGATTTGATTTTGTTAATTCTTCATCCTTATTTTGAATAAGATAATTTAGTGTTTGTATTAATGTATATGTTTTGCCAGAGCCTGCACCTGCTTCTAATACAAAGCTTTTTCTTTCTTTGATAAGTTTTTGAATTTGTTCGAATGCTGACATACTATTTTGCAATTTCATTATTAGCCAACCACACTAATCCTTCTTCAATATACTTTGGAACTTTCCACTCCAGCTTTGTTTCGGTTTCGTTAAAGGTCATTAAATCAAAAGTAAAATCTGTTTTTTCTCCTGACGCTGGTGCTAAATTATATGGCAGACTTTTGGCAATGTCTTTACCTTTTAGTAGATAGAAAGAATCTTGAACTAGTTTTTCATCTTCTTCAATCTTATATTTTGATGCAAAAAAATCTTTGTTTCTATTTATGATAGCTTCTTCAAGACTTCTTGCCACATAAGTTGAAGAATCTTCTTTGCATTGATAAGCTACACGAATCAAATAAGTATCGAATTTGTCATTATCGGTACAAGATATAAGTTCACTAATTAATTTCTTTTTGGGTAGCCAATTAAGTAATGTTGAATTCGATGTTTCAGCTTCCGCAGTGTCGGTTTGACAAGCTTTGCGACTGTCAGAAGGGTTAACTGAATCAATATCGGTAATTACTAGACACTTAGCGTTAATAAATTTCAATAGTTCTTTAAATTTTAATGTGTAAGCACCGCCAACTTCAATTATTGAAACATATTCATTGTTCAGACTTTTCGCAGCTTTATTAATCATTAATGGAAGCAAAATTCTTTCAGTTGTTCCTTCAACAAGAATTATTTTGTCAGCAAAAAATATGTCACAGCGGTGAAGCGTCATATACTGCTTTAGAAAACGGAATGTTTCCTTATCGCTTTCTTTACGAAACTCATTAAAATCTTTTACTTCAACTTTGTACCGTTTTTCTGTATTGTCATATGCTTTTGAGAAGTATCTAATTCTTTCAAAACGTCTGTCAACATCTATTCCTGCTTCCGTTACAATATGTGATGAGTGAGTGCTTATAATGACTTGAACCGACAAGTTTTCTTTTTCTTTTGTTTCTTTTAACGTTCGTTTGATTTGAGAAATAAAAACTTGCTGCATTTGTGGGTGCAAATGTGCTTCAGGTTCTTCAATTAAAATTGTAAGAGTTTCGGATTTATTTAAAGGTGCAGCCTTCTTGAATTTTACTATGAAACTAACAACTTTTAAGACGAGATAGATTAAGTTGCTATATCCTAAACCATTAAAGTTTTCGGGAAGTTGAACACCGTCTTGTTTATAGAAATATTTTATATTGTTTTTAAGAATATTTTCAGGATCAAATCCTGCTTGAAGAACAATTTCTGGAATTGTCAGATGTGGCTCAACTCCAAATAATTTCAGTTTTTCAAGTAGTTCATTAAGTATCTTTTCATATTTTTTCTCAAGGTCTGATGAAGTTAATTTTAGTTGCTTTTCTAAATTTTCAACATCTTCATTATTATCTTTATTTGTTTCTCGGTAATAGTCAGAAAAGCCAACGGCTAATGTTTTGTTTTTATCTGATTTTGTATCGTCTAGCTTTCTTGATGCTTGAATTGTCTCAAAATATAAAACAGTGAACAGTTTGCGTTTAAAGTTTTCTTCAATAACATTATCTCCACCATAGCATTTGATATCATAATACGATGTGATGTTTTCATTTAACCATTCAATCAGTTTCTGTGATTTTTCCTTTCGGACTTCAAATGAACCAAATAGTCTTAAACTATCTTTTGATTGGTATTGTAGTTTTATCGTTGCAATATTTTTTGAATTGTCTAGGTCGCTTATGAACTCTGAAAGATTAATTAAACTGTCTTTTGCTTTGTCATATTCAATTTGGATTTGAAGTTGAATGTACGGCATTGATGAAATTAAAGCCATTTCTAACGC
The DNA here is from genome assembly GCA_039795265.1 of Bacteroidota bacterium. Taxonomy (GTDB): domain Bacteria; phylum Bacteroidota; class Bacteroidia; order Flavobacteriales_D; family Crocinitomicaceae; genus UBA952. The sequence continues at coordinate 43,820 of JBDKEM010000028.1, forward strand.
TTCCTTTTTTTCTTCGTCAGTTTCTTTTACTGATGCTTCATAAATTTTGAAACTATCTTCAAATTTGGAATATGTCGTTTGAGAGAAGTCGTGAAAACTAAAATTGTTCTTTTCGCTAAAGAACATATTTATTACTTCAAAAAGAGATGTCTTTCCTGTGTTGTTTTTACCAACAATTAAAGTTAAGTCGTCTTCAATATTTAGCTTAACCTCTTCTAAAAGTCTAAAATTATTTATAGCTATGTTCTTAATTTTCATTTGTTCAATTTTCGTTTTCTTTTGTCGTCTAATTTGGAAAGAGGTCTATGTTTAAGTCGTTCCATTGTTTTGTGATGTGTCGTCAATAAGCTTACTGCTAACTTAAATATATACGAAACAATCTTTCGCCTAGCTCCTAAATTCCAAATCGCCTTGCGATGCCTTGTATCTTTTATCTTCCCTCAAATATACCATTCCCCTCCTAAAAACCAAGGGCTTTCCCTCAACTCAAAACCAATCTTTCACATTGAGTTTTTTCCTTCGATATTCGGAGTGCAAGTAAGCCATAAAATTTTAGGTGTGCAATCAGGGTAAACCCTGATTTTTTTAGTGAAAAGTATTGAATTTTGCGGTAAACATAAAGTGAACGCGAAAATGCTGTTTTGTTTTGTCCTCATTTTTTGCTTCTACTTTAAAATATATAGTCTGATTTTTCAACAAGAAAGGAATTGTTTAAAAGTCATCAATCCTAAATTTCCTCTTTATGTTTTCATGATTTGATTGATGGCGTCTCTTACCAATTTTTCGATGCCTAAAACAGAACCCAATTTTCATCGTTATGGTTAGTTCTTTTGCATTTGTGGTTGTAATTATGCCTTATTTATTAACTTTGATATACTGAGTTACTTTTCTAATCAATTGGTCATTCAAGACATTTTAATATGACTTTTTTCCTTGTTTTTCTTTTCATTAGTGCAATTGGGGCTTTCATTTTTTGGCGTAAAAACGATAAAAAGAAGTACGAAAATCCTGTCTATCTTTCTAATTTACAGCAAATAGATCGCTTTTTTAGTTCAATAGATCGCATCAACGATTACATTACTTGGGTACATCGGGATCAACTTAAATCCGAATATCAATTGACCGCAAACTACTTCAAAAACAAAACAACTTACTATAAACATGAGGAAAAAGTCAAAAAATTCAATGCTGTTTTTCAGTCCTTTGAGCAATACGTTAATGAACGTAATCTTGAATATGTCAGCTCCCAAAAAGCGCTATTAAAGGACTTTTTCAATAATATTGAAGGAAAACAATTAGACGATCAACAACAAACAGCGCTTATCACTGACGAATACTCTAATTTAATCATTGCTGGTGCTGGTTCTGGAAAAACCTTGACCATTCTCGGAAAAGTTAAGTACTTAATTGAACACAAAAACATCGACGCTGAAGACATTCTTTTGCTATCCTTTACACAAAAAACGGTCGAAGAATTGAATGAAAGATTGCAAAGTATGGGGCTGATGGTTAAAGCTACCACTTTTCATAAACTCGGATACAAAATCATCAAAAAATTCGCCGATAAAGCGCCAGCTGTTTCCAATGCAAACACATTAGGGAATGTTATTCAATCCTTTTTAGACAATGAAATCTACAATTATCCCGAAGCTCTAGATGCCTATGTTAAATACGTTTCTTGTTACATGAATATTCCCGAAGAAAACGAAGCTTATTCTTCATTAGGAAACAAATTGGACACTGAAAAAGGTATTGACTTTCAAACCTTAAAATCTAAATTCCAAGATATACCATTGAACAAAGTATCCATCGCGAATTTGGATACAATACAAGGCGAAAAAGTTAAAAGTGTCGAGGAGTTGATAATCGCTAATTTCTTGTTTATTAACGGTATAGAATACGAATATGAAAAACCATACCCGTATGGTGACGTTCCGTATCGTCCTGATTTCTACCTCAAAGATTATGACATTTATCTTGAACACTTTGGAGTTGATGAAAATAATCGAGCAAAGTGGTTAAAACCCTTCAATGAAAAGAAATATGTTGAAGAAATGGAAATCAAAAGATCCACTCATAAAAAATTCAACACCAAGCTTTTAGAAACATATTCTTATTACAATAGAGACAAAATTCTATTCGACAAATTACAAGAAGCGTTACTTGCCGAAAAAGTAGTTTTCAAACCTAAAGACACGAAAGAAATTTATTCAAAAGTGACTCAAAACGATAAGAATTATGGAAAGGAAATTACAAAATTGCTCGAAACTTTTATCAATTTGAGCAAATCCAGAAAACTAGAAGAATCTTCAATTCGAGAACTTTTTACCAATCGAGAAAAAACTAAAAACAAGTACAACCTTGAAAGACAACATCTTTTCCTACAATTTGCGCTGCCCATTTTAAAAAAATACAATGCGACTTTGCATCAGTTAAATGAAATTGACTTTAACGATATGATTAATAAAGCAACTGAACTGATTCATACCCAACAACCAAAGATCAAATACAAATACATCATTATTGACGAATATCAAGACATATCCTATTCTCGATTCAATCTAATCAAAGAAATACGCGATTTATCTTCAGCACGATTAATTTGTGTTGGCGACGACTGGCAATCTATCTATCGTTTTGCAGGAAGTGACATTTCTCTTTTCAGTAATTTCGAAAATTTCGTTGGTCAATCTCAACAATTACTTATCGAACAAACCTATCGCAACTCACAAGCTTTAATCGACATCACTTCGTCCTACATTCAAAAGAACAAAAAACAAATTCCGAAAAAACCAAAATCAAAAAAAGAACCTTTGGTAAATCCAATTAAACTTGTTGCCTATTCTTCCAATAACGTTGAAGAAGTTTTCATCCATGAAATCCAACGGCTTGTCAACGAATACGGTAACAAATCAATTCTTGTATTGGGCAGACACAGTTTTGACATCAATGAATTTATAAAACTATCTCCTTCGAGTAAAATTAAATACATCGAGAGAAGTGATAAATTAGAAATCCAAGGGTATGAAAAATTGGATATTAAATACATAACCGTTCATAAATCCAAAGGACTAGAGGCTGATAATGTGATTATTCTCAATCTCAAAAATCATTTACTTGGCTTTCCAAACAAAATGACGGACGATCCACTAATTTCCTTATTGCTGAGTGATTATGAGAACTTCCGTTATGCCGAGGAACGTCGTTTGTTTTATGTAGCTTTGACCAGAACTAAAAATGAGGTGGTCTTGTTACTTCCAAGTGATGCCTCTTTGTTTGCAGAAGAGCTAATAGCAGATAATAAGTTCTTGTATTCCTCCTCCAACGACACTGTAAGTTTAACCCATTGTCCCTATTGTCAAACCGGACATCTCATCGTGAAAAGTAATTCTAAGAATCATAATCAATTTCTAGGATGTTCCAATTTTCCTATTTGTGACCAAGCTTTTAACGATCTTGAAATATTGGAAAATACCGTTTTATGCCCAAATTGTGAAAGCGGTTTTATGGTCAAGCGAACGGGTAAATTTGGTGATTTCTTAGGTTGTACAAATTTCCCAAAATGTGAGAGAACGATTGATTTAAAGTGAGATAATGCGTTTTATTGAATAGACTTTTGGAACTTCAAATTGCATATTCTTCTTGTAGAAGAACTCAGGTTTTTAACAAGGCTTATGGTGAAAAAATCTTACGCTTTCACGATTTTGTTTTTCACGGCGTAACGTACCAAACCTGCCATATTTTTGATTTTCAACTTGCTCCATATATGTGAACGATGTGTTTCAATGGTCTTCTTTGTCAAGAAAAGTGCGTCGGCGATTTCCTGGGTACTCAATTCCTCGCAGATGAGTTTTACAATTTTGATCTCGTGCTTGGTTAAGGTTGTGTAACGAATATTGGGACTAATGTCACGTATTTTAATGTACTCTTTCAACTTTTCAATTGGCACTCGGTGACTGAAATAAAATCCTGTTTCGAAAATGTCTTCGATCGCATCCACTATTTCTTCAATTTCCTGATCTTTCAACAGGTAGCCCCTTCCGCCGCTGCGTATGAATTGCTTGATAAACTCCTCATCGTCATAAGAAGAAAGCCCGAGAACTTTGAGGTTGCGGTTCATTTTGAGCAAGGTCTCCGTAGTTTCCCATCCGTTGAGTTTCGGCATTTGCATGTCCATTAATACCACGTGCACAGGAAGTTCGTTTCGTTCCTCTTTGAACCATTGAACGATTTCCAGACCGTTGGCGGCTTCATGAACCACCTGAATGTGATCGTGTCCCAATAAAAGGCTCTTAATTCCTTGGCGAATCAGTTTGTGGTCGTCCACCATCACGACGTTAATTGTTGATTTCATGGAGCGGGATTTTAAGGAGAATAGAAGCTGCGTTATTTTTGGCAAGTTCGTATGAGATACTCGCCCTCAGGTTGTTAACGCGCGATTGAATGCTTTTGAGACCGTTTCCTTTGTCGAAGCGCAGGAGGTGTTGCACTTGTTCATTGCTCAGACCGAGACCTTCGTAGTGGAACTGAATGAGCAAAAGATCGTCGTTCAAGCGGATTTGGAAGTTCAGTTTTTCCGTGTGGCTGTGTTTTAAGATATTGTTGATCAGCTCTTTTATAATACGGTACAAGTTCAATTCAGATTCGGGACGAAAACGGTAGGTATCTAGGTTACTGGTATATTGAATGTTAATTTTTCCAGTGGAATTGATGGTTTGAACGAGCATGTTCATGGTGGCATGAAGTCCTAATTTAGAGAGTGATGGCGGCGAAATTCGATTAGAAATGTTACGTACAGCATCGGCGGTTTTTTCGATGATGTCGGAGGTGCTATCTAGGACATCGTGAAGGAGTTCGGGTGCATTTGCGTGCCTTTTAGCGTTGTGCATGTTGATTTTGAGAACAGTCATCATGGAACCGATTTCGTCGTGAAGGTCCATAGCAATTTGAACGCGTTCTTGTTGTTCGGCCTTCATTGCGGCTTCGTTGATTTGGCGTTCGAAGTTAATTTCGGCGTTACGCAGGGCTTCTTGTTCGCGCTGGATGCGTTTTTTGAAGGATAGGAAAAGGACATAAATGCCGATCGAAAGAAAAGCAAAGAAGGCTGAAAAAGCAATTATTAGGCTTAAATTCGAGATGTTTTCGGTAGTTTCCAAAATGCGTAGGCTATTATAAGTTTGGATATACCTTCGATAAAATTGTGGATATACCAAAGGTGATTTTCCATAAGAAAATAAAGTATTAAAAAAAGAAATAAGGTACTTGTAGCATAAATAAATATCGATCCATTTATAAGGTCATGGAAATTGTTTTTAGATAAATTCATCTCAGATTGAATGTTGGATATGAAGTAAAGCAAAGAACCTAGTAGTTGAATAAAAATAAAGAACAAGACACAATTTGAAAATTGATTATATCCCAAATATTCAATTGAAAAAAACACCAAAAACAAAGGAATAAGGACTAAAAACAAATTTGCAGACTTATTTTTTAGAATTGAGAAAAAATAGAATGAGTATAATATATAACCTAGAATAAGGTACAAAATAAATGACCATTTATTGTTAATCCTCCAGAAGTGTGTTGTGACTTGTAATAAATTCGTCAAAAAAGATAAAATAATAATGGCTTGTAGTGTTTGATTATTATTCGACTTTTTAAAAATGAAAAAAGCTATTGGCAAAGAACCTGCCAATAGCTGAAAAAAAAGAGAAAGATTGAAAATATTTATCAAGAATTTAATGGATTATTCACTGGACAACTTGGAGGACATAATGCAGCAAAGTCATAAATTTTTCCGAGGTATAAGTCATTCCCAAATCTATCAACACCAACCAACACATTTGTCAATTTATTATCTTCGTTTATGGCATTATAAATGCGAATCCCAACACAACCTGCTTGCGCCAAAATGTCTTGATAGACGTCTGCTGTGTAATAAACAGCTTTTGTAGCGTTTGGAAAATTTTTACGAAATTCAGCTGTCATGTCTGAACCTTCTTGCAAAGTGATGATAGAACCTGCCATAATTTTTAGATTTTTAAAGTTAATAAAATTTTAGAACGACGCAAATTTAGGACAGCGAGTGCTTCTTTTTGGGGTGAATACATTAAGTTAATTTTAAATACTTATAAATCAAATATATACAAATAATAAATCAGGGTTTACCCTGATATTAAAATTGATAAAATTTTGGGTTTTTCGGATGAAATTTTAATTTTTAGGAGCTGTTTTTATTCATTCGCTGTATTATGTCCGAAAGAGTAGGGAGGAGGGGCGCTTCAATTAAGCCAAATTTTAATCACAAAAAACAACAAGTTCACAGCCATTATTAAATGAATCGAGCAGAAAAATAAACGAAATCGCCAATGTCTGAAAACCAACCCGAATATGCAATCCGTTTCATACTAGTCGTTCCACTTCTTTCCAGTCTGTATCTACGTCACTTCAGTTCGGTCAGTGTCTTCAGTCCGTAATCCTCACAACCGAAAGCAGCAGCGAAGCTAATCGCACAACCCACAAAGAATTTCGCAAAGTTCGCCGATAGTTCAAGTAGAAAATTGATACGAAAAAGCCAACGCAAGAAACCCGCAGTCCACAATTCCCCCTAAACCTTTTGAAAAAAATCCCTCAATTCCTTCATCGTCACTTTTCCGACTCCTTGGGTTTCTTTCATGCTTTTGGGGTTCGCTAAAAACGCCGCCAATTCTTCTAGGGTGGTGATCCTGCAAAAGCGCAATCTATTCTTTGCTTTCGTGGACAATTGATCGAAGTCTGAACAGTTTTTTAGAGGTAGCATGGTTGATTTTTTCGTCGTTTTTTTTTCAAAAGTACGTCGTTCATGCGCCAGAAAAAAATCGTTAGTTAGGTCTGTTTTTTGTAGTTTACAGCCGTTTGATTTACTTAAAATACAGATATATAGTAATTTAATTTAGTCGGTAATCTATCCATGAATACGGTTTTTTAAGGAAAATTCAGTGTTTACCCTTATAACAATTTAACGATAGCCAGCCGATTGGAGACATTGGGATGACAGTTTTTTTAACCACATAGAGACATAGTTCGCTAACGCTTAGTATAGAAGATTGATTAATGGCTCACATAGAAATTTAAAAATCGCTATGTGTCAACGCCTCGGCGTCTATCCGAGTCACTCAACCTATGACCTCTAAAAGAAACTATGTGGTTTCCAATTTTTTAACCACATAGAAACATAGTTCGCTAACGCTTAGTATAGAAGATTGATTAAAGACTCACATAGAAACCTATTAAAAGTAACGATAAAGAGTGAACGAAAATAGGCCATCACAGAGATGATTTTTTCAATTACTTTTTTTAGGAATCGGTTGACGTTTTTAATGCGATTTTTTGAAAGTTGGACTATAACCGCAAAATTCAATA
>JBDKEM010000051.1:0-48959 GCA_039795265.1 Bacteroidota bacterium
TCTTTTTTCACTTTTTTCAAACCATTTTCAGCTCATTTTTTTCGCCAATTCAAAACTTGATTATGAGACCTGGTTTTTAAAGCGAATCAGAAAAAGGGTTTTTAAGGATTGACTAAATAAATCGTTTCACCAGTTAAATGCCACTTAGACCATGCGAAAATACTACCAAACATCCCAAGAATGGAAAAGGCAATGTAACACATCATTATAGTTTGCCAAACGGCATCTTTCGGTCCAATTAAACAACGTATTAGGGTGCCACCGTCTTCATTTTTTTCAAAGTTGAGATGTAGAACAGGCGACCAAGTGTGTTCTCCCTTTTTCGGCATACACAGTTTAATGTATCGGCCGTACATAGTTTTTGAAATTGAGTTGTCCAATTTGGCCTCGGAGTAAATCGTATGCATGATTTCTTCCTGCGTTAAGGTGGTGCTGAGTTTGAATCTTGGTCTGATTTTCCCAATGGTTGATTCGTCAAGTTTATTAAAAGGCATGGTAAAGATTTTCAGAAAGTTAAACATTTTTTTAACGAATAACAATACAAGAAAAAATCAAAAAAAAACTCGTCAATCTATAGTCGATTTAAAACTTAAAGAACCAAGAGCACATCGGTAATGGAAAAGAGTAGCCATCACCTATTATCCCAGCAAGCGAAATTTGAAACGCTTTGTTTTCTGTTTTTTGGAAGCGCATTCCGGGCATTAATATCAAATTGGGAGAAGATGAATAAGTGATTTGAGTGTACGTGATTAGATCCACGCCGTTCCAGCTATAATATTGATAGGGAGATTTACCAATTAAGAACATAGCATCGAAAATAAAACTTGCTTTTTTTCCAAGTGAAGTTAGTCCGCCGATACCTATAATAGGTGCCTTATTCATAACGCCAAACTTTCTAGGAGGATTGACGCTGGTCGAGTAAGTGCCAGGAACGAAATATCGGTCAAATCCAGTGTTAAGGTAGGAATAACCAATAGAAATAGTGAGATTTTTTAATCGATCTCCAAATGTTATCATTCCCCAATGAAGTCCAGCAAACCCTCGCCCTTGATTGAGATATCCGGTTGATCCAAATAAGGTTCCAATTCCTAAATTAATGTTTTTGTAATTTGTAGGTATTGAGTACTTCATAGCAAGTACAAACGGGCTAACCAACCAGGTTGACATTATTCCCAATGAAAAGTTCTTTGAGACAGCAAAATGTACTTCTGGACCATAAAGATTGACCATTGCGTAGTCTTCTCCTTTTTCTATTGGAAAGGCGTTTGTTGAAAACTGGTATCGAGTGGTAAATGGCCCCGTTTCTCTATATTCTCCCGATGCGGTGACGTTTTTGGCATTATAGAGGGTAATTGATTTTATGTCAGACTTAGGAATATAAATTTTACCAATTGATTGAGATTCAAATAACAGCTCTCTACCATCATCGCTAAGAATTTTCCCAATTAGTTCAACACCATTGTTTCGTACAATTACATATTTGTTCGTATCGGATGTAACATGTTGGCTTTGTGAATACAGGCTTGACAATCCAAAGCATGTAAAAATCAAGATCAATAAAGATTTTAGTTTCATATAGTTCAAGTTTTTCATTTTGTAGGTTGAAAGACGTGAACCGCAGCATTTAGAACTTAAAATACCATGTTGCCATTGGAATTGGAAAAGAATAACCAACACCATCAGTTTTCCCTATAACTCCAGCTAGAGAAATTTGAAAAGCTTTGTTTTCTGATTTTTGAAACCGCATACCAGGCATAATGACCGCGTTAACGGATTTAATTTTTTCTGTTCCTGTTTCTATCGGATCAGAAACCACAGTGTATTCAGGTTGTCCTGTTGTTGTATTGTAATAATTTTGAACATCTTGGGTGTATGACTTACTTTTAAATGTACCAAAGAGTAACATGGCATCAAAAACAAAAGAGGCTTTTTTACCGACAGATGTGATACCTCCCAGGCCAATAATTGGAGCAGAAACCATTGGAGAACTGTTTTTTTCTAAATAAGGAAAATAATATTGAAAATAGTAAGTACCAGGATTCATTGGGTCTTGCTGCGCCGCATAAGTACCTGGCTTGTATAAATTTTGATTATCGTTAATGCCAGTTTTCAAATAGGAAAATCCAGCCGAAAAAGTAATGTTATTTAATCGGTTTCCATAGGTAACCATTCCCCAATGTAAGCCGCCAAATCCTCTTCCTTGATTGATATATCCTGTTGAACCCAAAAGTGTTCCTAAACCAAAGTTCCATTTTGGATTGTTGGTTGGAATCGTATATTTTAAAGCAAGCGCAATCGGACTTGCAATCCATGTTGCAATCACTCCAACTGAGAAGCGATTGGTAACCGCAAATTGAACTTCTGGACCGTATAAATTGACCACGGCATAGTTGTCTCCTTTTTCAATCGGGAAACTATTAGTCGTGAATTGATACCGAGTTGTAAATGGACCTTTTTCTCGATACTCGCCAGTTTTGGTTACGTTTTCTGGTTTGAATACAGTGATTGATTTAATATCCCATTTTTGAATATAAATCTTCCCAATTGTTTTGGATTCTAATAAAACTTCTCTACCGTCATCACTTATTATTTTACCAATCAATTCAGTTCCATTGTTACGGATAACAACATACGTATTTGTATCGACAGGATTCACAACATTTTGTGCTAGAATTTGGTTTGTTCCTAGAAATAAAAATAGAAGTGTAAAAAGGAGTTTGATTTTTTTCATGCTGTGATTTAAAAAATGAACGTGTCTAAAAGTCTTTAATTGTTGAATGCGCCACAAATTTAGTAGTTTTAAATCGTAAGTCAACTTTCTTCAAAGTACCGTCGATGCACTCGTTTTGAAATACCCGTTAACACTTCATACGGTATTGTTTGCATTTTGTTTGAAAATTCAGCTAGTGATTGTTTTTCACCAATAATTTCGACTTCATCTCCTGCACTGACTTTAAGCTTACCAATGTCCACCATAATCATATCCATGCACACTCTTCCGACAACTGGACAAAATTTCTTTTGAATGTAAACACCGCCTTTTCCATTACTCAAAGATCTTCTAAATCCGTCAGCATATCCTAATGGAATAGTTGCTATTTGAGTTTCCTCTGTCGCCACAAAGGTCCGAGCATACCCAACACTTTCTCCCTTGTGAATCTTTTTTACTTGTGAGACAACACTTTTCCATGAAATGACAGGAAGAAGTCGACGTTGTAAATTAATATTTGAAGAAAGCCCGAACATGCCAATTCCGACACGAACCATATCAAAAGCTGCTTCAGGAAAATGCGTAACACCTTCTGAATTTAGTATATGTCGAATAACTGGGTAATTTAGTTTTGACAGAATGAAATCCGACGCTTTTTTGAAACGTTCAATTTGAACTAGTGTGAATCGCTTGTCTCGCACGTTGTCGGCATCTGCCAAATGTGAGTAAACCCCAGCTATTTTAATTTCAGGTTGAGCCGCTAAAATCTCCATCAATCGAGGTACTTCCTCGGGTTGAAATCCAAGCCTACGCATTCCTGTGTCCAATTTCAACTGAACCGGAAAATCATAGATTCCCTCAGAAATCAAAAAACGTAGCCACGCATCTAAATGATCGAAAGAAAAAATCGCGGGTTGAAGCTTATAAACAAGACAATCTTCAAATCCTCCTATTTCGGGATTCATGACCAAGATTGGAATTTCAACGCCCGCTTTTCGAAGTTCAACGCCTTCATCGGAATAAGCAACACCAAGGTAATTGATACCCATATTTTCTAAAAACACCCCAATTTTCTCTAGCCCAGCCCCGTATGCTTGAGCCTTGACCATCGCTAGTATCTTTGTTTTCGTTGGGAGAAGTTTTTTATGCAACTGCACATTGTGTTTCAATGCACTCAAGTTGAATAGAAGTTCGGTGGTATGTTGTTTTGAACGTAATTTTTGCGCCAATCGTTCCAAATGAACACTTCGATTTCCTTTGAGCAACACAACAGCATTGGTTAAATCACAAGATTCTAATGTTGGATTTGCGGAGATAATTAACTCATCAGGAGAGAATGGACGAATTAATTGCTCGTACACTGAGGCCAATTCTGCACGTTCTTCCGAAAGACCAATGACCACAACTCGACGTTTGTTTCCAGCCAATTCACGCTGATACGAAAGGGAAGAAACGAGCGCTTCATTGTCAAGGTTGTAGGTGTCATTAATGATAATCGAATTGTCTTTCCCATCAAAAGTTTCAAGACGCATCGCTAGACGAGGTAAACTTGAGATATTCTTTTCCTCAAGCACGTTGAGTTGACGTAAGAGAGCAATTGAAAGTAAGGCAGCTTTCTTTGATGGTTCGTCAGAGTAAACCACCTTTCGCATTTCTTTTTCAAAATTTGCGGTTTTAATCGGGATAAAGACAGGTTTGGAGGTTTTAGCCGACAGTTTTAATTCTGACGGTAGAATAAGCCATTCTGAATTTTTAAATAGTTCAAGGTACTCAGTTGCCTTTTGATGTAAAGTGGAAAAATGACTCAAAGGTGAAATCAATACATTGGTTAACACTCCCCCAATAGGCTGAATCATTTGTTGGATTTCTTTCATTTCTCCAGGTCTTGTAACCGCTGCTTCAAATAGAGCAAGGTCGCAATTTTCATTGAGTTCAAGTATGGATAGCGCCACACCAAGTTGGGAATTAAAGCTTTTTGGACTACGAATAATGCGCACCTCTTTTTTTGCCAAATGAAATGCCCATTCTTTGACCATTGTTTTTCCTAAAGTTCCCGTAATTGAAACTACAGGAAAGGTGAATTTATTTCGATGTGTAACCGCCAAGTTTTGAAGTGAATTAAGCACGTTTTCCACCAAAATAAAGCTGGCATCAATTCGTGGTTTAGAAGGAATACGCTCAACAATAAAAATTCGAACTCCTTTTTTATACGCCTCGTCAATAAACTCATGCCCGTCCCGAAAATCACCTTTTAGAGCAAAGAAAGCAACTCGGTCTCCAGAGTTAATACGGCGAGAGTCATAAACGATTTCTTGAACAGAAAATTCTTTTGGGCCAAAAATTTCTTGAGTAAGAACAGCAGGAATGAATTCTTTATGAGAATAATTAAGTTTCAATTTTTTTTAAGATTTATGTGCAAAACTACTTAGAAAGACATTCATTTCGTTTCTTTAATGTAAAGGTTAGAAAAATCAATTATTCCACTTTCGTTGATTTTAAAACCACGAATTCGAATGTTCACAAGTAAAAAATAATCTTCCGTAAACAAAGGAATCAAAGCCGCCTCGTCCAGTAACAATTGGTCACATTTTTCTAACAAAAGCTGTTTTTTCTGTTTGTCCTTTTCAAGAAGAAGTTGACGATATAAGCGATCAAAATAAAAATCTTTAAAGTTAATCAAGTTCCAATTTTCATTGTTTCTTCCTTTATTTCCGCTGTAAAAAACACCTAAATAGGCTTCAGAACTAGGGTAATCTGCCGTCCAACCACTTTTAAATAATTCCGCTTTTCCGGTTAATATCGCCTTTTTTCTTTCGAGATAACTCACATTTCTTAACTTGATTTTTACTCCCAATTCTCTTTCCCACGTGTTTTTTAAATAACGACAGTAATAATCTGTAAGTGATTTATTTTCAGCAGTGTAATAAAAATCAATTTCAGGGAACCCAACTCCTTCATAATAACCACAATCGCTCATCAATCGCCTTGCTTCATCTGGGTTAAATTCAATAGGCTTTACACTGGCACCTTTATAACCAAAATTGAGGGGAATAAATCCAGGAGCATCAATGTTTCCATCCCCATTTAAAACACGATTAAAAAGTTCATTTCTATTAATTGTTAGAAGGAAAGCTCGACGCACGCGGAGATCAAAAAACGGAGCTGTTTCACAATTCATCCCAACAAAATGTACCAAACTTCCTTTTTGCGAAATAGCTTGATGTAACACTTTTTTATTGCGTTGAATTTCCTTTAAACTACCCCAAGAATTTTCTAATTGGTCAACACCAAGTTGTGCAAACCAATCAATCTGTCCATTCGAAAAAAGATTATATTCTTTGTCATGGTTAAGTTGGTGTCGAATGGTAATCGTCTTTATGAAGGGAAGTTGGTTACCAAATTTGTCCTTTTTCCAATACTTCTCATTTTCATAAAGTTCGGTTTTTTGTTTAGTAGAAGAGGCCAAATAATAAGGTCCAGTCCCAACAGGATGTTGAGTAATTTTATTGCCGTATTTGGTAAAAGCTTCTTTTGAAAGTAAAACAATACTTGGGTGACTTAACAACAGTAGAAAATCAGGATAAGCATCAGTTAGCTTGATTTCTAATGTATTATCCGAAATGATTTTAATACCAGAAGGGAGCTTTTCGTTCCATTTTGCTTTAGTTCGTTTTGAAAAAAGTTCCGAACCTTCAATTTTTCCTGTCAACACGTGTCCTAACTGATTAATTTTTAAGCCGGAACAAGCAATAGCTAACGAGAATGCGTAGTCATCTATGGTCGCTTCAGTATATTCATTTCCAAAACACGCATCAGGATGGAAATATACCCCTTTTCTCATTTTCAAGGTAATCTTTTTACCGTTTTGACTTATCAATACCTTTTTGACAATATTAGAGTGTATTTTTCCCGAAGCATCAACCCTTAAAAATGGTTCAAAAATTGCGCTTAACAAACGTTGTTCATTAACAGAATGAGCATTTAATGGAAACCAAGACTCATTTATCGGCGGAGCGACGAAACTAATTTCCCCACCATAAGATTTGTTTCCTTTTGCAACGAGATTTTCACGCTCTCCATCACACGAACAAAATAATAAACTCAACCAAAGGGAAGAAAGTAAAAAACGAAGACGCATTGACAAATGTAAACATAGAAGGAAATTATACGATTTACAAGCCCACTTTTTTATCGAAACCGCATGGTTATTAACAGTTAATCCAACGTAATTCACAATTTGTATTGTGTCTTAAGAAAGTTTAACTACCTTTGCGCCAAATTTTGAAAAACTACTAGAGAAAACGGTATGTTCAAGTCCTATTCAAGTGTGTTAAAATCGGTCATTTTAATTGTATTAATGACTATTTCTTCTTCAAAAACTTTCGCTAATTCATCTGAGGAAAAAGAATTTAATGTTGGTGAACTCATTATGCACCATATTAAAGATGCGCATGAATGGCACTTATTTGGCCCGGAACACGGTGGGACTTCAATCTATCTTCCTGTTATATTAATTGACAATGGACTGAAGACGTTTTCATCAAAGGAATTATATCACGGAGAACAGAAAACATTTGTTACCGAGACAGGAGAAGAATTGCATTATATGGTTGGTAAAGGTGCTGCTGCTGACTACGGAATGTTTCATGAGAAAATCTACAAATTAGATGACGGAGAACTTCATTTTGAAGATGGACATCCTCATAACGTGAAACCGTTGGATTTTTCAATTACAAAAAACGTACTTTCATTATTTTTCGGAGCGACTTTAATTCTAGTACTGTTGTTGAGTGTTTCTCGATTTTACAAAAAAAATGGAGCTGTTGCCCCTAAAGGTGTAGCCAAGTTCATGGAACCAATTATTTTAATGGTTCGTGACGATATCGCAAAAGCAAACATTGATCACCATCATTATAAAAAGTATGTTCCGTATTTGTTAACGATTTTCTTCTTTATTTGGTTGAATAACATGTTAGGTCTTGTACCATTTTTGCCTGGAGGGGCGAATTTAACAGGTAACATTTCAGTAACCTTTTTCTTAGCTGTTTGTACCTTAATCGTTACTTTATTTTCTGGAAACAAGAATTATTGGGGACACATTTTTTGGATGCCAGGTGTTCCTGTACCCATGAAGTTATTCATGATGCCAATTGAGTTGATTGGTGTGCTAACAAAGCCATTCGCATTAATGATTCGTTTGTTTGCGAACATTACAGCTGGCCACGTAATTGTGTTGGCTTTTATTTCAATCATTTTCATCAATAAAAATGTTGCTTGGGGAGGTTTGTCTGTTCCAATGGCATTGTTTATTTCTATATTAGAATTGTTGGTAGCATTCTTACAAGCGTTTTTGTTTACGATGTTGTCATCATTGTTTATCGGTGCAGCTGTTGAAGAGGCGCATCATTAATTTGTAATTTTTTAATTTATATAGTATGTACGGAAGTATAGCAGCAATTGGAGCGGGTCTTGCGGTATTAGGAGCAGGATTGGGTATTGGTAAAATCGGTGGTTCAGCAATGGACGCGATCGCACGTCAACCTGAAGCTTCAGGGAAAATCCAAACAGCTATGATTATCGCAGCAGCGTTAATTGAAGGTGTTGCTCTTTTTGGAGTAGTAGTAGGCTTCTTAGGTCTAAACACTGGGGTTAAGTAATTGAATATTGTGTTGTGACGGTTGGTTACAACACAATATTTTTTTCAAAACTTATTATTAAAAAATTGTAGAAATGGATCCATTAGTATTACCCGACTTAGGTCTTTTATTTTGGACAGGAATTGTATTCTGTATCTTACTTTTCTTATTGGCAAAGTTTGCTTGGAAACCAATTTTATCAGCTGTAAATGCTCGTGAGCAAAAAATTGCAGAGTCGTTGGAATTAGCTGAGAAAACGAAAGCAGAAATGCAAGCATTACAAGCGGAAAACGAAAAAATCATGAAAGAGGCGCGTGCAGAGCGTGATACAATTCTTCGTGAAGCAAAAGATGCTGCAATAAATATGGTTGAGGAGGCAAAGAATAAAGCGCGTATCGAAGCTGATAAAGTAATCGAAAATGCTCGTCACACCATAAACAGCGAAAAAGCGGCAGCTATGGCAGAATTGAAAACGCAAGTTGCAAGTCTTTCATTAAGTATTGCTGAAAAAGTTGTTCGTGGAGAATTAGCTTTTTCTGACAAACAAAAAGCATTAGCAGAGCAATTAGCAAACGATATCAACCTAAACTAAGATGAAGTCAACGAAAGCAGCTTCTCGTTATGCTACAGCACTTTTAGAGTTGGCTATCGAACAACAAAAGTTAGATGCGGTAGAAAAAGATATGCTCCATCTTTTGGAAACAGCTGAAGAAACACATGATTTTCAGGTTTTCTTAAACTCGCCTGTGATCAAGGTAGATAAGAAAATTAGTATCCTTAAGGAATTGTTCGGGCAGTTTGACGGTTTAACAACGTCATTTTTGACTTTGATTGCTAAGAACGGTCGTGAATCAATGATGGTGGAGATAGCCTCTTCTTACATTGACTTATTAAAGGCGCACCGTGGAATTGTTCCGGTGACAATCGTTAGCGCATCGACGTTATCGAACGAAGCAAAAAGTAGTATTTTAAGTAAAGTAGCAGGCTACGTTAATGGTCAACCAGAGATAACAGAAAAAGTAAATCCTGATTTGATCGGTGGTTTTGTTGTAAAAATTGGAGATAAACAAATTGATGCATCCGTAGCTACTCAATTAGGTAGAATACGTCAAGCATTAGTAAATTAATTAAATAAGTAATACAGAAACAAATGGCAGATATTAAACCGGCAGAAGTTTCAGCAATTTTAAGAGAACAATTATCAGGTTTTCGCTCTGAAACTGAATTGCAAGAAGTAGGTACCGTACTTCAAGTAGGTGACGGTATTGCCCGTATCTATGGAATGAACGGGGTTCAATACGGTGAATTAATCGAATTTGACGGCGGAATGCAAGGAATCGCACTTAACCTTGAAGAAGACAATGTGGGTGCCGTTCTTTTAGGACGTTCTTCAGGTGTCAAAGAAGGAGATACCGTTCGTCGTCTTGGTAGAATTGCCTCTGTAAAAGTTGGTGATGGAATGGTAGGTCGCGTTGTGGACACCTTGGGACAACCAATTGATGGTAAAGGTCCAATCACAGGTGAATTATACGAAATGCCAATTGAGCGTAAGGCGCCAGGTGTTATCTTCCGTCAACCTGTAAATGAGCCACTTCAAACGGGTATTAAAGCAGTAGATGCAATGATTCCAATTGGACGAGGACAACGTGAGTTAATCATTGGTGACCGCCAAACGGGAAAAACAACCGTTGCTATCGATACAATTATCAACCAACGTGAATTTTACGATAGAGGTGAGCCTGTATTCTGTATTTATGTAGCTATTGGACAAAAAGGTTCTACGGTTGCAGGAATTGTTAAGAAATTGGAGGATGCGGGAGCAATGGCTTACACGGTAGTTGTAGCTGCAAATGCTTCTGATCCTGCTCCAATGCAGTTTTATGCACCTATGACCGGAGCTGCGGTTGGTGAGTTTTTCCGTGACTCTGGACGTCCAGCGTTAATCGTTTATGATGATTTGTCGAAACAAGCGGTTGCGTATCGTGAGGTTTCCCTATTACTTCGTCGTCCGCCAGGACGCGAGGCATATCCTGGTGATGTTTTCTATCTTCACTCTCGCTTATTAGAACGAGCGGCAAAAGTTATTGCGGATGATAACATCGCAAAACAAATGAATGACTTACCAGAATCGTTAAAAGGAATCGTGAAAGGTGGAGGTTCATTAACTGCTTTACCTATTATTGAAACACAAGCAGGAGACGTATCAGCTTATATTCCGACAAACGTTATTTCGATTACAGACGGACAAATTTTCTTGGAATCGGATTTGTTTAACTCTGGAATTCGCCCTGCCATTAACGTAGGTATCTCTGTATCTCGAGTTGGAGGATCTGCGCAAATTAAATCCATGAAGAAGGTGGCGGGTACATTAAAATTGGACCAGGCACAGTATCGCGAATTGGAAGCGTTTGCAAAATTTGGTTCTGACCTCGACGCTGCAACTAAATCGGTCCTTGATAAAGGAGCAAGAAACGTTGAGATTTTGAAACAACGAGAAGGCGACCCATTCCCTGTTGAAAAGCAAATCGCCATAATTTATGTTGGAACAAAAGGATTAATTCAGCGAGTTCCTGTTGCGAAAGTGAAAGAGTTTGAGAAAGAATTCTTGAACGTTATGGAAGCAAAACATTCAGATGTATTAGTTGCCTTAAAAGCAGGAAAATATACAGATGAAATGACCGATGTAATGACTAAAGTCGCAAAAGAAGTAGCTGATAAATATTAAAAAATTCAGATTACAATTAGCAGAATGCACATTAATTCTTTACAATCTGCTTTTTGTAAAACGTAATCCGCAATTCAAAAAAAGATGCCAAGTTTAAAGGAAATACGCAATAGAATTACTTCGGTAGGTTCAACGATGCAGATCACTTCAGCCATGAAAATGGTGTCGGCTGCAAAATTGAAGCGGGCTCAAGATGCCATTACTCAAATGCGTCCGTATGCAAATAAACTGAAAGAAATCCTTGGGAACTTAAGTGCAACGCTTGATCTTTCTGAAAATGCTTATTCAGAGCAACGTGAAATCAAAAAGGTTTTGGTTGTTGGAATAACTTCAAATCGTGGTCTTTGTGGAGGATTTAATAACAACATTATCAAACGTGTTGGTGTATTGATTCAGGAAGATTATGCTGGTAATGACGTGAAAGTGTTATGTCTCGGTAAGAAAATCAAGGATGTTTATAAACGCACACCTAACTATTTTATCAATTCTACATTAGAGCCACTTGAAGACGTTTTCTCAAATTTGAATTTTGAAAGTGGAGCTCAGATTGGAGAAGAATTAATGCGTCTATTTAGAGCCAACGAATTTGACAAAGTTGTTCTGGTTTATAATCGATTTGTGAATGCCGCAACTCAAATTATTGAGACGGAGCAATTCTTGCCAATTGTTCCTGCTGCAACTGAGGGAAGCACATCGAACGGTGACTACATTTTCGAGCCCTCAAAGCAAGAAATTGTTGAAGACTTGATTCCAAAATCATTAAAATTGCAATTGTTTAAAGCTCTTCGTGACTCTTTTGCCGCTGAACATGGTGCTCGAATGACCGCTATGCATAAGGCTACAGACAATGCAAAAGATTTGCAGAAAAGTTTGAAACTAAGTTACAATAAGGCACGTCAAGCTGCTATTACCAATGAAATTCTTGAAATCGTTGGTGGTGCAGAAGCCTTAAACGGATAAAAAAACAAGAAAATTAAACATGAAGGGACCCCAAAAGGCGTCCCTTTTTTTGTTTATTAACATTGGCTTTGCGGTTTTCAACAAATTTTTTTTTTAAAAATAAAACGCTTGTCTCAAAATAATTGAATTTCTATTTCGTTAATAAAGACCTATTTACGAGAAACAAAAGTTTAGTTTGCGATTTAAAGAACGTTTAATCCAATGTTAAATTTACAGTTGACATTGAAAAAATGTTGTTGAAATTAAAAAAACACTATTTTTGGCTCTCATTTGATAAACCAGAAAACGATTTAATTTTCTCTTATGAAAAAACTAATTAGTTCATTAGCCATCGCTCTTACGTTAAGCTTTGGATTTACAACAGGTAATTTTGCTCAGGACAACGAAGCTCCTGCAAACACGGAAGTAACAAGTGCCGCTACTGATGGCGCTGAATCGACAAAACCGGCAGAAGAAGAAGAACAGCAATTGACGCTTGTTCAAACTTTAAAACAAAAATACATCGAGGGTGATGTTCTTTGGATGACACCCGTTTTGATTTGTTTGATTATTGGAATGGCACTATCTATTGAGCGTGTTGTTTACTTAAACCTTTCCACTATCAACACTGGAAAATTCTTAAACGATGTAGAGGCAGCATTAAAGTCTGGCGGCGTAAACAAAGCGAAAGAACTGTGTCGCAACACACGTGGCCCAATAGCTTCAATTTTCTATCAAGGTCTTGACCGCAACGAAGAAGGGTTAGATATGGTTGAAAAATCTGTTGTTGCTTATGGTGGTGTACAAATGGGTAATCTTGAAAAAGGATTGTCTTGGTTACAACTTTTCATTGCATTATCTCCGATGTTAGGATTCTTGGGAACGGTAATCGGTATGATTCAAGCCTTCGATAAAATTGTTGCTGACGGTCAAGTATCTCCAACTACTGTTGCAGATGGTATTAAGGTATCCCTATTGACTACAGTATTTGGTTTGATTGCAGCAATTGCACTTCAAATTTTCTACAACTATATTACTTCGAAAATTGATGGATTAGTAAATGAAATGGAAGATGCTTCTATTTCATTGATCGACATGTTGTTGAAAAACAAAGTTTCTAAGTAATTAATTCAGATTAATCAAACATCTAAACAGATGAAAGCTAAGTTAATTACAAGTATCGTAAGTTATATCCTCATCGCAATTGGTGTTGTATCTAGCTTAATGATAATCGGTGGTCCAAATGTGACTGCTGGTAAAGATGTTTTGGAAAAGTTCCGTGAGAGTATGGAAATGAGTCTAGCAATTAACTATATGATTTTCATAGTCATTGCAGGAATTGCTTTAGTTATTTTGTTTTTCATCTATCAGCTGGCAACACAACCGAAAAAGACATTAATTTCCATACTGGGTCTAATTATTGCTGCTGTTGTATATTTTATTTTCTTAACAGCTGGAACGAGCGACACTACTGATACTTTGGCATTAAAGAATCCTGTATCAATCGATGTAGTGAGACATACAACAGCAGGATTATATACCATCGGTGTGAGTCTTATTGTTGGTCTTTTAGTAATTGTGGCTGGTCCTTTAATGGGTCGTTACCGTAAATAAAAGTCGTTATGGCGAATAGACAAATTCCGGAAATTAATGCGGGCTCAATGGCGGATATCGCCTTCCTTTTGTTGCTGTTCTTTTTGGTGACCACAACGATGGATAAGGATACTGCTTATATCCGTTCTATTCCGAAAAAAATTGATCAAATAACTGATCCTGTCGACGTTCAAGAAAGAAATATTCTTGCAATCAAGGCAAATCGTCAAAACCAGTTGATGGTGCGTGATGAGATTTTCTCTGACCCGAATAAAATCTCCGATTTCATCTTAAAGTTTTATCAGACCAATGAAAAGGCAAATGATTTAACAAGCAACTTTCCGCTATATTCAACCACTACCTTGCAGATGTGTGATCAGCAAATGGCTGTTTTAGATAAACAAATAGAAGAGGCAGAAAATGTTGGAAATACCACACAGGCTGAATTCTTTTTAAATTCCTATGACGAATGGAATAAAAAGAAAAATGCATTGCGTCTCTACGGAAAATCTGAATTGCGTGAAATCGATCTACAAGCACATATTCGTATTGAGGTACAAGAAGGTACACGATATGAGATTTTCGCCAAGATTCAAAACGAAATAGAGGAAGCTTTGTTTGAATTGCGTGATAAAGAATGTAATCGTTTATTCGGTGAATCTTACGCTATCTTAAAACGTCGAGTTGCTCAAGATAGTGATCCTAAAGACGTTGCCAAAACAGATTTATTGGAGATTCTTTATCCAGCTCGAATCATCGAAATTAAACCTAAAAACTAATCGTATGTCTAAGTTTAAAAAAGATAATACAAAATCGGTGCCTGCTGTAAATACGGCTTCCCTTCCCGATATCGTTTTTATGTTGTTGTTCTTTTTCATGGTGGCGACAACTTCTAAAGAAGTAGATCCAACAGTACAAGTTGATCCGCCTATGGGGACTAAAAGTTCGGATTTAACTCCATACAAGCAACGTTCTGAAATTGACTTTTTGTATTTAGGTAAGCCACGCAATGAGGCAAGGGCTGCTCAATTTAAAATGGGATATGCACTTTCCTTAGACAATATCGTTCAAGCAACAAGCGATGGACTATATAGTACTAACGCAGTTGGTCGTTGGAAATTAGATAAATTTTCTCAAAAGCCAGGTCGAATGAATAAACCGCTTGAAGAGGTTATCACATGTTTCAAAGCAGACAAAGGTGCTCCTTCAGGACTGATATTTGATATTCGTGACGAATTACAAAATATAGAAGCGCTTAAAATTGCCTACGCTGTTTTTGGAAAAGGAGACATTTAACTTTAGAGTTAAGAAATTTGGAAGGTCAATCGTAAGGTTGGCCTTTTTTTTAATTAATAATTTCGAATTCTGTTACTGAATGACTTGTTTTATAACTTTATGTTCGGAAAATTAAGTTGGTTAAAAACTCAACGAAATTATTTTTCGAATTATTAACACTCACTTGTAACCATTATGAAAAACTGGTCAGAAAATGTCATTTGGAACCCAACTCAAGTAGCCATGCCAAAGAATGAACAAGAAATTATTGATTTAATTCACAAAGCTCGTTCTGAAAAGAAACGCGTTCGAATGATTGGGTCTGGTCACTCCTTTACACCACTATGTGAGACGGATGATATTGCTATTAGTTTAGATAACATGCAAGGCATCATTTCAAGAGAGGGCAATTTGGTTACAGTACACGCTGGGACGAAGCTTTATCGTTTAGGTGATGAATTGGCGGCAATAGGACTTGCGCAAGAAAATTTGGGTGATATCAATAAACAAAGTTTGGCGGGGGCAATTTCAACAGGAACGCATGGAACTGGTTTTGAATTGAAAAGCATTGCCACGCAGGCTGTTTCAATTACCTTAATTTCAGGAACTGGTGAAAAATTAACGATAAATGAAACGGAGCACAGTGATCTTTTTCGAGCGGCTCAATTATCGCTAGGATCTATAGGAGTTGTTACTGAAATTACACTCCGTTGTAAGGAAAAATATAACTTGGAATTGGATATTAGGAAGGAAAAATTACAGGATATGTTAGATAGATTAAATGAAATTTTGGAAACCAATCGCCATTTTGAGTTTTATTTAATTCCCGAGACAGATTGGGTTCAAACTCGCTATTCCAACATTGTTGAATCCGATGCAACATATACCTCAAAATTGAAGGCTTTTATTAATGATATAATCCTGGAAAACTGGGCTCTAGAACAATTATGCCGTTATAACAAATGGTTTCCAAAACAATCCAGACGGGTTTCAAACCTCCTTGCGGCATTTATTTCTAATGAAAAAAAGGTGCAACAAAGCCATAATGTTTTCAGCACTGTACGAAATGTGAAATTCGTTGAAATGGAGTATAATGTTCCTTTTGAGGCATATAAATCTGTCGTCAATGAGTTGCAGAAAATGCTAAAAAATAATAAGTATGGCATAAGTTTCCCGTTAGAACACCGATTTATAGAAAAAGATGACATTATGTTGAGTCCAGCTAACAACAGAAAGTCGGCGTATATTGCTTGTCATGTGTATAAAGGAATGGATTATGAACGCTATTTTCAGGAGTTGGAAGCCCTTTTTGTAGATCACATTGGACGCCCTCATTGGGGGAAAATGCACACTAGGACCGCAGATTATTTCCAAAAAGTTTATCCAGAATTTAACTTGTTTAAGCAAATACGTGCTCAATTGGACCCTGATGGTATTTTTAAAACCCCTTATATTTCCTCATTATTGGATTAATTTTTTGACTTTTGCTCAACTTTAAATATAAAAAAATGAAATACGATCGAATTGCATCCGAATTATATATCAAAAACCGAAAAAAGTTCACCACTCGAATGGAATCTGGAACACTTGCGGTTTTCAACTCCAATGATATTTATCCAATCAGCGCGGATAGTACGATGCCTTTTCAACAACACCGTGATATTTTATATTTATCGGGTGTAGATCAAGAGGAATCAATTCTAGTACTATTTCCTGATGCCTCAAATCCTGCGAATCGTGAAGTGTTATTTTTGCGTGAAACCAACGAGCATATCGCCGTTTGGGAAGGAGAGAAATTAACTAAACAAGCTGCTTTTGAAGTTTCAGGAATAAAAACAGTTTATTGGTTGCAACAATTCCCCACCATTTTTAAACAATTAATGGCCGAGGCGAACGGCGTTTACATCAATACGAATGAACACCTTCGTGCAAATGTAGAAGTTGAGACGAGAGAGGATCGTTTTATTAAAAAATTGAAACAGGATTTTCCAGCTCATCAAGTTTATAAAGCAGCACCGATTATGCACGAAATTCGTTCTGTTAAGGAACAAATCGAATTGGATTTAATGCAAAGGGCCTGTGATATTACAGAAGAAGGTTTTCGACGTTTATTGAATTTCATCCAACCTGGAGTTTGGGAATACGAAATCGAAGCGGAATTGGCACATGAGTTCTTACGTAATCGCTCAAAAGGATTTGCTTATACACCAATTGTGGCATCGGGAAAGAATGCTTGCGTACTACATTACATCGAAAACAACCAACAATGTAAAGACGGAGAACTTATTTTGTTAGATGTTGGTGCCGAATATGCGAATTATTCTTCGGATTTAACGCGTTGTATTCCCGTAAATGGTCGTTATACGGCACGTCAAAAAGAAGTATATAATTCCGTTCTGCATGTAAAAAGAGAAGCGGAAAAATTATTGATTCCTGGAACGATAATGGCTGAGTACCACAAACAAGTAGGTCATTTAATGGAGGAACAATTGGTTAAACTTGGTTTGATTTCAATGGATGATATTAAAAATCAAAATCCAGACTGGCCTGCCTACAAGAAGTATTTCATGCATGGGACTTCTCATTTCCTAGGCTTGGATACGCACGACGTAGGTATTTGGCATCAACCTATTCAGCCTGGAATGGTGTTTACTTGTGAGCCAGGAATTTATATTCCAGAAGAAGGTTTGGGAATTAGAATTGAGGACGATTTAGTAGTACAAGAAAATGGCGCCCCTTTTAATTTGATGCGCAATATACCCATCGAAGCCGATGAAATCGAAGACTTGATGAATCGTTAGTATGGGTTTACACTTTTCGGTTGAAGGAGAAGGTCAAAATGTCGTTTTTCTTCATGGATTTTTAGAGTCGTCAACAATGTGGAGAAGCTTGCCCTTGAATAATTTGCCATTTCGTTGCATTTTTATTGATTTACCAGGGCATGGTTCATCACCAATGATTGAATCAGATGACGCACCTTCAATGGAAGCAATGGCTTTAAAAGTAATAGAGGTGTTGGAAGCATTAAAAATCAGCGACTTTAACCTTGTTGGACATTCGATGGGAGCTTATGTTGGCCTGGTGGTTAAAGAGAAAATGAAAGGCTGTCAAAAGATGGTTTTTTTGAATTCAAATTGTTGGACTGACGACGAAAACAAGCGAAGAGATCGGGAACGAATTGCAAAATTTGCTTTTACTTCAAAAGACATATTTATCCGTGAAGCGATTCCAAATTTATTCGCGGATAAAGTAAAAAGCGCTGTGTATATCAACCACTTAATTGAAGAAGCCAAACAAATTTCACCAGATGCCATAGCCTATTCTGCTCTTGCGATGAGTACAAGAAAAGATTATTCAAACGAAGTAAAAAACAACCCTTTAAATTATTTATTTCTTCACGGCGATTTGGACAAATTGGTGAGTACGGAACTGTTATTAGCACGTTTAGAAGACGAAAAACTGGTGCGAATAATCTCAAATTCTGGACACATGACGCATGTTGAAAACCCGAATGCTGTGTTGGAAACACTTCTGTTCCTTCTTTAAAAAAAATCTACTTGAATTTTCAACGAATCTTGATAAATAATCATTGAATCCATTTCAATTGTCGAAAGATAAAAAAACAAGTATTTATAAAGCAACGAAAACAAACCTTCAGGCGTTTTATCAAAAGCCGAACAAAAACGTTTGTTCATTTTTGGTTTTATTTAACTTGCAGTAACCTGAAAAGATACCCGTTAATACATCGTGTTTCTTTTCAGGTTTTTTTTTGTTCAATTTTTCCTCATTTTCCTTATATTCGTGTAAATGAAAATGTGTTTTATAAAACTAAATTTGTTGTTAGTTAATGGTATTTGGTTCGTTAAAACCTGCGCTTCATTCCCTCATAAAAGCTTAAAATCATAAAGTCATAATATCCTAACGTCCCCAAAATGAAAACAAAAGAAGAAATAGTAGAAAACTGGTTGCCTCGATATACGGGTAAACCCCTAGAGGATTTCGGAAAATATATCTTGCTTACCAATTTTTCGGGATATGTAAAAATGTTTGCCGAGTGGCACAATGTTCCTATTGAAGGACTAGATAGGCCAATGCAAAGTGCAAGCGCAGATGGAATCACCATTATCAACTTTAGTATGGGAAGCGCAATGGCTGCCACCATTATGGATTTGCTTACGGCTATTGATCCAAAGGCCGTGTTATTCCTTGGGAAATGTGGTGGCTTGAAAAAGAAAAATCAAATCGGCGACTTTATACTCCCAATTGCCGCCATTCGCGGAGAAGGAACCTCGAACGATTATTTTCCAGCTGAAGTGCCAGCGTTGCCGTCCTTTAATTTACAAAAAGCAATTTCTTACACTATTCGGCTTAGCGGACGAGATTATTGGACAGGAACGGTTTATACTACCAACCGACGCGTTTGGGAGCACGACGAAAACTTCAAAGAATATCTTCGAAACATCCGTGCAATGGCAATTGATATGGAAACAGCCACAATTTTTAGTGTTGGTTTTTTCAACGAAATTCCTGTAGGAGCCTTGTTGTTGGTAAGTGATCAACCCATGATCCCAGAAGGCGTTAAAACAGAAGCAAGTGACCAAAAAGTAACGCAAGAATTTGTCAATGATCATTTGAAAATAGGAATCCAATCACTGAAAGAAATTCAAAACTCTGGAAATTCTGTGAAACACTTGAAGTTTTAGTTTCCCCATACAAAGCGCTTTATTCTAAAATTTCTCTTTCATTCTTCAAGGGTTTCTATTAAATTTGCAAAAACTGTGTTTATGACCAAAAAAGCCTTTATTGTCCCTCATGATTTTACTCCAATTGCAGAAAACGCTCTTGAAACAGCGATCGTAACAGCAAAACCTTTTGGAGCAACCATTCACTTATTACACGTAGTTTCTAAAGACACTCAAATTGAAGAATCTCTTCAAAAATTGGAGGAAATTGCGGCTAAACACAGTGGAGATGGTGTTGAAATTTTACCAAGCGTTCGCATAGGTAACATCTTCGAAGACATCAGCGAATTTGCTGCAGAGCACCAAGCGGAATTAATAATCATGGGAACACACGGTCCGCACGGATGGCAATATATAACAGGAAGTAATGCATTGCGTGTAGTGATGAGTTCTCAAGTTCCTTTTATTATTGTTCAAGGAAAAGCGGTTCGTCCAACTGGATTCGATTCTATCGTTGTTCCAATGGACTTACACAAGGAAACAAAACAAAAATTGTCTTACGTGGCAACTTTGGCAAAGTATTTTAACTCAAAAGTTCATGTGGTTACCCCAGATGAGTCAGATGAGTTCTTAAGAAATCAAGTGCAATCTAATTTATTATTTGCAGAAGCGTTTTTCCACGATAGAGACATCGAAATGACAACCGCAATTATTCCTAGCTCTGGATTTGACAAGGAAGTGGTGAAATACGCCGCGATGGTTAATGCGGACTTAATTGCGATTATGAACTTGAATAAAAATGCGTTCTTAAGTGCAATTACAACGAATTATGAGCAATACATCATTACCAACGATGCTCTAATTCCAACCATGATTGTAAATCCAATTGAAAGTGAGTTCACGGGAACAAGTATGTTCACTATGTAATTTTCAGAAGCTCGTTTTTGGACGAGTTTAAGACCCTTTTTTATGTCAAAACTTACTACTTTAAACGAGTTCATTCTCGCTAAACAATCCGAGTATGCATCAGCAACTGGTGAATTTTCAAGATTATTATCCGATATAGCTGTTGCATCAAAGATTGTGAGCCGTGACGTTCGTAAAGCCGGGCTAGTGGACCACATTTTAGGTGCCCAAGGAAATGAAAATGTACAAGGAGAAGAACAACAGAAACTAGATGTAGTAGCTGACATTGCTTTCATTAATGCTTTTCGTCAGGGTGGTGAAGTTTGCGGCATTGCTTCAGAGGAGAATGAAGACTTCGTTGCCTTTGAAGGAAACTCCATGAATGGCAAGTATATTGTTCTTTTTGATCCTCTGGATGGCTCAAGTAATATTGATGTCAATGTTTCAATAGGAACTATTTTTTCTATATATAAAAGAGTTTCCCCGATTGGTACACCTGCAACTTTGGAAGACATGCTTCAACCAGGAACAGCACAAGTGGCCGCTGGATATGTTTTGTATGGTTCTTCAACGATGTTGGTATATACAACTGGAAACGGAGTAAATGGATTTACGTTGGATCCGTCAATTGGTGAGTTTTGTTTGTCGCATCCGAACATGAAAATGCCTGAAATTGGTCGTTTGTATGCGATGAATGAAGGAAACATTTTTGAATGTGAGGAAGGTTTGAGAAAGTATATCAATTACTGTCAAAGCCGTGAAAATCAAACTGGAAAACCGTATTCTGGTCGTTACATTGGTTCCTTAGTTGCTGACTTTCACCGAAATTTAATCAAAGGTGGAATTTATATTTATCCTGACGTACTCACCGCTCCAAAGGGAAAATTGCGTTTGCTGTACGAATGTAATCCATTGGCATTCATTGCTGAACAAGCAGGTGGATTGGCAACAACAGGCAGAAAAAGAATCTTAGAAATTAAACCTGAAGCCTTACACCAGCGAGTTCCTTATTATGTAGGCTCTAAACTAATGGTCGAAAAGGTGATGCAATTTATCGCTGAAACGGAACATTAGCAACCACCAAAAATTACCTCTGTACCCACACAGATTGCTTGTTTTTCGTTTTTAGAACCTGCTGAAAGGTATAAATAATACTGATTATTGTCTTTCAAAACAAAATCTGGAAAGTTGTCACTATCCATTTTACCAGCGAAAACAACTTGAATGCTTGGAGTTTCGTATTCCTCGTACGTTGGTAGTTTCATCAGTAGAATTTCTTTTTCAGAAGCGTCGCTATTCATATAACTCAAAACGAGTTTATAATCTTTGATTCCTTCAAGGTATTCTTCTTTCACTCGTTTTCCAGAGGCGGATAGCGTGTATTCGATCCCGTTCACCCGAAACGTCTTTTTCGTTCCAGGTTTGAAAACAGTGTTTAGCGGAAGATAAGCGTTTAGGTTTTTGGGTTCAATGTTGAAAATTGGATTGAAAGCAAATAGACAATTTTCGTTTGAATCTGCAACGGTTCTAATACCTGTATACGGTCCATTTTCGTTATCCATAATCCCATCAAATTCGCGTTCAAAACGAATGGAAACGGGTTTAATTTCAAACGATTTTCCCTCCACATGATAAAATCCAAACCATAGTTTTTGTTTTTGCAGATTTTTTAATTCATCTGTATCATGTCCGCTCGTATTTGGAATAACGATGTAGGTGAGTATTTTAAAATCAAAAGGGAATCTATCTTCGTCACTTGTGATTTCTGTGGTAAGGGAAATGGTGTCTTTTTCTGTTTCTTTTTCTGTCTTTTTTAGTTCTTTATCCGAATTTTGACAAGAAAAAAAAAGTCCCGTTAAGAAGATTAATGTTGCAAAGGATTTAGTCATATATTAAGGGGTCGAGGTTCAAATTTGATTTAAATTACTCATAAAAATACGCCATTTTTCAGCTTGTTGTTTATTAAGTACGCGTGGCACTTTGGTTTGTCCACCTGATTTCCCCAGTGACGCAATGAAGTTATAGAATGTACCAGTGGGTAGGATGTGAAAAATAGGTTTTTTCAACGCATATTTTCGGTAGTAAGCATAATCGTCGTTAATTTTTTTCAAAGCTGCGTCCATTCCTTCAGTTAATTTCTCCACATCAGAATAGTTCGTTTCAATAAACCAAATGTGTTGTTGGTTTATCTCGTCGGCACAGATTGTGAATTCAGTAAAAGTGGCGTTTTCAGAATTAAAGAAATCCATCAATGCATGATTGATGTTGTCCATTGAAAGGTGTTCGCCGCATAAACTCAGGAATTGTTTGATGCGACCAGTAATGATAATTTCCTGTTCTTCTACATCAACGAAACGCACTAAATCACCGATTACATAACGCCATAAACCAGCATTTGTAGAAATGATAAGGGCATAATCCACACCTTTTTGAACCTGGCTAATCGTCAACGCGTCCTGTCGGTTTTTCAACTCACCGTTTTCGTCAAAGAAGTCGGAGTTAAACGGAACGAATTCAAAGAAAATACCATTGTTAAGCAGGAGCTTCATTCCTTTTTTTTGAGGAGACATTTGATAAGCGAAATAACCTTCACTGGCTAAATAAGTGTCAAGAAGCTGTATTTTTTTTCCGCAGATTTTTTCTAAACGATGAATATACGGTTCCATGTAAACCCCACCGTGAACATACACTAACAAATTTGGCCATATATCATGTATGCTTTTTAATTCATAATATTCGATGATTTTTTCCATCAATAAAATACACCAACTCGGTATTCCTGCAATAATTCCAATGTTCCATTTTGGTGCTTGTTCTATGATAGCCGCAAGTTTTTCGTTCCAATCTTTTAAGTCGGTAATTCGCTTACCAGGTTTTGTAAACGGCATAGCAATTAATGACGTATGTTTACGAAGAATACCACTTAAATCGCCTTCAATATGTTTTTTCCCCTTTACTAATTTAGTGGATCCACCAACGGTTAGAATCTGCGCACTAAAAAATGATTCGGGTAAATCTAAATTGTGTAAGATTGAAAGTTGACGTAAACTAGTCCTTTGAAAAGAACGAATCATCTCGTGCGTAACAGGAATACGTTTACTTGGCGAACCTGTTGTTCCTGAGGATAATGCATAGAATTTTATTCTTCCTTTCCATGTGTGATCTTTACTTCCATTAATGCTTTCATGAAGCCAGTCGTTGTAAAAATTATCGTAATCAGTAATGGGTACTTTTGATTGAAATTCAGATACAGCATCGTTTTTTTTCAAGATATCATGAAAGGAATGGACTAACCCGAATTGTGTCGTTTTCGCGTGGCTGAGTAATTTTGTGAGCACTTCTAATTGATTTTTATAGTCAATACTTTTTCGGTTTACTCGCTTGTAAGTCAATGCCGTTGTTCGCTGAATGAGTCGTCCTACGATTGCCATATTTTTGTCTTTGGTGTCGAAAGATAAGGTCTTTTGATTTGGAAACGGGAAGCTTAACTATTTTTAGCCATTCAAAAGATAAAAACGATAAATGGACTTCGCAACGTTTTACGATTATTGCGCTTCGAAAAAGGGGGTTGAACCTACATTTCCTTTTGATGAAACCACCTTGGTTTTTAAAGTCGCAGGAAAGATG
Source organism: Bacteroidota bacterium (assembly GCA_039795265.1). Taxonomy (GTDB): domain Bacteria; phylum Bacteroidota; class Bacteroidia; order Flavobacteriales_D; family Crocinitomicaceae; genus UBA952. Next base: position 24,094 of record JBDKEM010000051.1, read on the forward strand.
TTCGCATTAGCGGATACTGAAAAATTTGAAAGCATCAACCTGAAGTGCATTCCAGAAAAAGCGATTGAATTGAGGGAAAATTATGTGGCAATCGAACCTGGCTGGCACATGAACAAAACGCATTGGAATACGGTTCGCGTGAATATGGATGCTGATGATCAACTTGTGCGCGAGTTGATTGATTTATCGTATCAGTTGGTGTTTAATTCCTTACCTAAAAAAGTGCGAAATGAAATTGAGATGGGATAAATATTTATGGTGTGTTCGCTTATCAAAAACGCGTTCTCAGGCTGCTGAATTAATTTCAAAGGGAAAAGTTCGGGTAAATGGTGAGCAAATCAAACCTGCACGTGAAGTAAAAATAGGAGAGGTGGTTGGAATTCAACGAAATAGTGCAGTTTTTTCTTACAAAGTTCTGGCTTTGTTGGACAAACGTGTTGGTGCTCCATTAGTTAAAGATTATCTGGTAGATGTTACCCCAGAAGAGGAAATCGAAAAATATAAGAATTATAAAGCGGCTCAAAATATTTACCGCGAAACAGATGGAAAACCAACTAAAAAAGATCGGCGTGAATTGGATCGTTTTTTAGACGAGTGGGACGAAGATTAAAAAAAAAGCCCGAAGATCATTAAACCTTCGGGCTTTGTACGTTGACTCTGCTGTCGTATAAAATGCTGAGTAAAAAGAGGAAAACGACAGATAAATAATTGTAACAACCCTAAACTAATTTGAAAGAGTAACAACGTTTCTTTTGTTTTGTAAACTTTTTGTGCTAATCAAAGAACTTGTCTGAACTAATGTGTTTGTCTGCTAAAACTTACACAACAAAGGTGCGGCAATTCTACTAGCCACTAAATGAGCGACATCATTTAAAAACATGATTAAAATCAGCCGTATAATATCGCTCTAATTCGTTGTTATGGTTATTCTGAAATTCCAATTAAGAAACGTCAATGTGTTCTTGTCATGCGTTCTGGAACACAAATAATTATATCTGCTTTCCCTTTGTTTTCTGCGTCCAGATTTTCGATGTTTTCTTGTGTTACGGTGGAAATAGTAAACACTGTCAATTGAGGATTGCTGCGCTTCAGATACCATTCGATTCCTTGGTGGTAATCACTGTGAAAGGCGCCGTTAATATGATAAACCTGTTCTTTTCCATTAAGACCTTTTAAAATAAATTTCGCCATAGTTGCGTCTTTAATAGCCTGAGCTTCGACCATATTTGTTCCCTGATGTCCTCCCATTTCGCGGATAGCTTGATATTGAGAGAGTGTGGTATCTACGGGGAAATTAATGTCTGCCATTTGCGACTTAATTGTCATGGAAAGTGTGTCTAAAGCATAACGTCCTTTCTTAAATAATAACGAAGCGTATTTTCGTTCGATGTTGGCAGCAACACAAGTGATCTTTTTTTTCATTGCAAAATCGACAAGTGGCTTATAATCAGTTTCATAATTTGGCCATAATCTTGCGGCAGATTGAAATGTTTTTTCATCTATTTTTCCACTTAAATAATCGTTCAAAACAGTTTGTTGATCTTGTTCAAACATTTCAAAACTTAAGACCAATTTATCTTTTTTTAATGCGAATAGATCAATTAACAACTCCAATTCTAACCAATGTGCTATCGGATTGTCGTGATATTCGCCAAATAAAACGACGTCTGCAGCAGCGGCTTGTTTCAACAATTGTTTGTAGTTCGCTTTCTTGCCTGAAATGGAATAAAGTTGAAAGGCTTTGTCTTTTTGAGAAAATAGTATTGTACTCAGAAATAGCGTTAATAGGAACGTTGCAATTTTCATGTTAAACTGTTTTTTTGAGTTTAGAAACTAACCATTGTTTGAAAGCGAAAAGCAGGATGAGTAAACTGACAAAAAGTGAACTTCTTCCAAGATAATCACCATAAGTCACATATACAGTTGGTGTTGAATTTAAACGTACTCGTGCACGAATGACATCCTTTTTCCACCATCCTGTTTCTTTTTCTACTTCGCCCAACTCGTTGATAACACCACTTTTACCTGTGTTTGCGGATCGAACAACATATTTTCTTGTCTCAATCGCACGCAATCGAGCAAAGCTAAAATGTTGTTTGTATCCTGGTGAATCTTTCCACCAACCGTCATTTGTAATGATACACAAAAGTTGAGCGTTTTGCCGTGCTTGTTGGGCTACAAAGTCTCCGTAAATAGATTCATAACAAACGATAGGAGCAATGTTTCCGAATGCCGCGCGAAACACTTTTGGTGAATCTTCAATTCCTAATGTACCGGTTGTTCCTCCATTTTCAATCGCCAAATTTTCTAAAAAAGGAAATTGCGCTGCAAATGGAATTTTTTCAACTCCTAAAACCAATTTTGATTTATGAATGAACCCATGATTACGCATTTTGTATAGGAATAAAGAGGTGTTATAACTCTCATAGAACCCTTCTCCATTGCTAAAAGCTTGTGTAGCAACTGATACTTTTTTGTCGAACATTTTTGCTGTTGATGCTCCAATCAAAAGTTCTGCATTTGGGTAGCGACTCATGGTGTCCAAAAGTTGTGTGTAGAACGGATAAATAGAAATATCCGATTCAAAAAAACCTTGACTTATTGCGGTTTCAGGCCCGATGATGAGTCGTGTAGAGGAAGTGATTTTTTGTTGTGCGAGAGTGTAAAAGCGTTCCATTTGTTCTTCTACGGTGAGATTGCTGGAAAACTTTTCCGTGTAAGGATCGATATTTGGTTGTACGATCACGGCTTCAATGTAGTTTTTGTTTTTTGAAAAGGAGTAAGAACTTTTAATGACATAACTAGCAACAATTGGTATCGCTAAAAAAAGAACACCAAAAATTAAAGTAGAAGTCGCATTTTTCCCTCCGTTTAACCATTTCCGTTTCATATATAGAAACAGCATTAAGTTCACAATAACTACCCACAAGGTTCCGCCAAGAACACCAGTAAATTCATACCACTGAACCCAATCCGGAAAAATCGAAAAAACATTTCCGAAGCTCAACCACGGCCAAGAAAGTTCCCAATTGAAATGCGCGTATTCAAATCCAAGCCAAATTAGAGGGAGGGAGAAATAGCCTTGTTTTCTACCGATAGACGTTTTTGCAAAATGATAGGCCCAAAAACCAAGAGCCATAAGGAGACTGTTGAAAACGAAGGCTAAAATGGCTCCTACATCGGTTGAATACCAAATCCACCAAGTTGTACCAAGATTGTAGATGAAAAAAGTCACGTAAGCATGAAGAAAGAATCCACGTTTTTTGGATTTTGCTAATTGATCTTCCACAAGTAATAATGGAACAAAGGCAACAAAGACGAGTGGAGTTAAGCTTCCAGAATAAGGAAAGCAAAGAACGAAAAGGATTCCACTGAGAACAGAAAGCGCGTATCGACCGAATCGTTTTTGAAGAAATGCGAACATAGTTGCGTAAAATAATTTTGACCAAGATAAACCGATTTAATTAATGGAAATAAAAAAAGGTCACCGAAACGATGACCTTTTTAAAAATATTGAATGCTTATTAAGCTTCTGTTGTCTGCATTGGAACTACAGAAACGAAAGAGCGATTATTTTTCTTTTTACGAAATTCAACGATTCCGTCTGTTAGTGCGAAAAGTGTATGATCTTTTCCGATACCAACGTTGTTACCTGCGTGGTGAGCAGTTCCGCGTTGACGCACGATGATGTTACCTGCGATTGCAGCTTGACCACCGAAAATCTTAACGCCTAAACGTTTGCTATGCGACTCACGACCGTTTTTCGAACTACCAACTCCTTTTTTGTGTGCCATCGTTCTAAATTTTTATTCCCTAGGGAGGTTAATTATGCTTTAATATCAGTAATAGTAATAGAAGAGAATTGTTGACGGTGTCCGTTTTTTACACGATAACCTTTTCTTCTTTTTTTCTTAAATACGATAACCTTGTCACCTTTAACATGGTCATTTACAGTTGCCTTAACTAAGGCTCCTTCTACAGCCGGGGCGCCAACTTTAATACTTCCGTCGTTATCTACTAAAAGCACTCGGTCAAATTCTACACTTGAACCAGCTTCAGCAGAAAGACGATGAACGTACAATTTTTGGTCTTTTTGCACTTTAAATTGCTGCCCTGCTATCTCTACAATTGCGTACATAAATAGCTTTTTAAAATTTTTAGGACTGCAAAGATAGGTTTTTTCCACAAACAACCTTTGATTATTTTTGAATTTTATTAAAGTTTGTTGTTTCTACAGCTATTTTTCTTTCTTCTTTTTGAAGTCGAGCTTATAAGTGTAACCCAATACAGCAATATGACGGTACAATTCACCATATAAATTTATCCTTTGATCAATTAAATAACCAAGCTCTAGTTGGTGGTTCGATTTCCAATCTGTTTCCAAACCGAAATAATAACGCATTTTGTTGAACCGATGTCCATACTCGCCGTTTGAAGGATTGTAAAAAGTTTCAATCGAAATTTTAGGACTTATCGGTAGTTGGTTAATGTCGTATTTTAACGCAACTTTTCCTCGGATGCTTTTGTCAAATTCTGGTTCGTAATTCGAATAAAACAATGTTGAACCTGTAAATTGATAACGAATTCGTGCCGAAAAATCCCAACGTTTTTGAGCATGAAAAAAGTTAGCGTTAATATTCAAACGATTGTTATTCAATATGTTGCCGTTTAAATCTCGATTTCCGATAATGCGCAAATCTAAAGACGGTCGGAACCATTTCGTTACTTTATATCGTGCACTAATTTCTCCAAAAGTGGTTTGTACAGCAAAATCTGAAAAACGATTATTCCAATCAAAACTGCCTTCAATTTTTTTTGAAAATCGTGCATTGATTCCCGTCTCTGTCCAAACCCAAAATTCGTTTTGAGTCAAGGCAAATTGACTTAAAAATAAACTAACGATGAAAAAGCGAAACGACATCAGAGTTGCTTCTTGATGGTAATTGTATCCAGGTTAACAACTTCATTGCGTTTGGTGATTTCCACTTCGTAAATTAAAGCTTGTTTACCACTTGGACAAGTTGTACAGTCCTCATAAACAAATACTTTATATTTTCCTTTTTGCAAATAACGAAATTCAAATGATCCATCATAACTAGATTTTGTGTCGTCGTCATAAAAGGTGTTCTCACTACCATAAATTAAAAAAACATCGTTATCGGCTTTCGCATAAAATCCGTTGCTAATTGGGTTGCCTAAAGTGTTGTATTTCTGTTCGAAAAGTATTCCTTTAATAGTTGCTCCTCCCCCAGTTCCTTCCACCTTTGAACAAGAGTAAATGGAGCATGCGAGTAGTATCAAAAGTCCAAATTTTAGCTTCATTATATATTAAATTAATGGTTCAAATGTAATTTTAATAAGGCTTCAGTTAGTAATACATTGAAAAATATCCTAATATTGAACATGCATTTAGACGTTCGAAACCTACTTTTCTTGCTGGCTTTTGGATTTTTTTCCTTTATAAGCAAGGCGCAAACTATTGTTATTAATGAATATTCATGCTCTAACGTCAATGGAATTACTGACGCCTTTGGTGAGCGAGAAGATTGGATTGAATTGTATAATACAACCGCTTCATCGATTGATTTAACGGGGTATTATCTTTCTGATAAAGCCAACAATTTGACAAAATGGCAAATCCCATCGGGAAGCATTCCGGCTAATGGATTTAAAATGGTTTTTTGCTCGAAGAGAAACACTGTAAATGGCAATCAATACCATACCAATTTTACACTTTCACAAACAGACGGTGATTGGATTATTCTATCAAATCCTACAGCTGTTGTTGCGGATTCATTCAAAATCGTCCACTTAACAAAAGCGAATCATTCAGTAGGAAGAGCGACGAATGGAGCAGCGAACTTTAGATTATTTACTAATCCAACCCCAAATGCAAACAATGTTGGTGGAGGAAATTTCTATATTCCAACACCGGTTTTTGCCTTACAAGCGGGATTCTATAACGGCCCACAAATGGTGAATATTACGTGCGCCGATCCGACCGCAATAATTCGTTACACGTTGAATGGACAAGACCCAACTTCAACCTCAACGGCTTACACTGGGCCAATTTCTGTTACCTCAACTAAAGTTATTCGTGCGGCTGCTTTTGGAACAGGGTTAACCTCTTTTACGGCAACAAACACTTATTTTATCAATGAAACTCACACTGTCCCTGTGGTTTCAGTTTGTAGTCAAGGTGTATTCCAGTTGGTTGCCAATGGTTCACAGAATCCGCCGAATAGAGTAGGAGCCTTTGAATTATTCGAGCAAGATGGCAGTTTTGTGGATGAAGGAGAAGGTGATTTTAACAAACATGGAAACGATTCGTGGAGTTATAATCAACGCGGTTTTGATTTCATCATGCGCGATCAGTATGGTTATAACAACGAAATCGACCATCAAATTTTTCCTGAAAAGTCGCGGGATAAATTCCAACGTTTAATCTTAAAATGCGCAGCTAGCGACAATTATCCCTTCGAAACAGGTGGTGCTCATATTCGTGACGCATTTATTCATACGCTTTCCGATCGTGCAAAAATGAAATTGGATGAACGGACATGGCGACCTTGCGTGGTATATTTAAATGGCCAATATTGGGGTGTTTATGAAATCCGTGAAAAGGCTGATGATGCAGATTATACGGAATATTATTACGACCAAGGTAAGTTCGATAATTATTACCTAAAAACTTGGGGAAATACTTGGGAAGAGTACGGTGCTCCTAACGCACTTCCGGATTGGAATACTTTGATAAACTATATTCAAACAAACAACATGGCAACACCGGCCAATTTTGCATACGTTGACTCGAAATTGAATTGGCAATCATTATGTGATTATTTCGTATTTAACTCTTTCGTAGTCAATCGAGATTGGTTAAATTGGAATACGGCATGGTGGCGAGGAACTAATCCAAATGGTGACAAGAAAAAGTGGAATTACACCCTTTGGGACATGGACGCAACTTTTGGTCATTACACTAACTACACGGGAATTCCTGATGTTTCAGCCAATGCCGATCCTTGTAACGCAGAAAACTTACCCGATCCAGGTGGACAAGGACACACGCAAATTCTTAGTAAATTGATTCTTGAGAATCCAACGGTGAAACAATATTACATCGCGAGATACGCGGATTTGTCCAACACTTATTTCTCATGTACTTATATGAATGCCTTGTTGGATAGTATGCTTCAAGAAATCACCCCAGAAATGCAACGTCAAATTACGCGTTGGGGAGGCAGTATGACAACTTGGCAAAACAACGTTCAAGCAATGCGCAATTTTATGAATACGCGTTGCACGGCCATTCAATCAGGGATGATAGATTGTTATCAACTTTCAGGACCTCACAGCGTTACCTTTCAGGTTACTCCTGCTAATTCGGGAACAATAAAAGTAAATTCCGTTTGGGCACCTTCTTATCCTTGGACAACCTCCTATTACGGTGGAATTACAACCAACGTCATTGCAAAACCAGAACCTGGATACCAATTTTTAAAATGGGAATACCTTAACGGCCCAATGAATTTAGCAATAACTGAGGACACCAATAGCATCAACATTGCAGGAACAGAAACGGTTCGAGCGGTTTTTATTCCAATAGACCCAACAGCTGATACAGATGGAGACAACATTACGGATGGAGATGAAATTACGGGCGGAAGTGATCCATTAGATCCGTGTGATCCCAACCCATTAGTCGGAATTTGTGACCAAGACGGGGATGGATTAACGAACGATGACGAAGCAACAATTGGGACTAATCCCACAAATCCAGACTCAGATGGAGATGGTTATTCTGATGGAATCGAGTTCAATAGTGGTTCAGATCCAGCTAACCCTTGTAGTCCAGATGTAAACGCTGGCCCTTGTGATCAAGACGAAGACGGATTGACGAATGCGGAAGAAATAACCTTGGGAACAAGTCCAACCAATCCTGATTCAGATAACGATGGAATTTCAGACGGCGCTGAAGAAACGGGAAATTCTGACCCCTTAGATCCTTGTAGTCCTAATAATAATGCTGGACCATGTGACCAAGATAACGATGGATTGACCAATTCACAGGAGATAACAGTAGAAACTGACCCTACCAATCCTGATACCGATGGTGATGGAATTTCTGATGGAATTGAAGTAACAAACAGTTCCAACCCGCTTGACCCATGTGATCCAGACGACTCCCTACCACAATGTCAAATTGATACCGATGGTGATGGATTATCGGATGGTGTAGAGGCAACTTTGGGAACCGATCCAACGAACCCTGACACTGATGGCGACGGAATTTCAGATGGACAAGAGGTGGTTTTGGGGTCCGATCCTTTAGATCCATGTAGTCCTAATGGAGAAGGAATTGAATGTGCCGATGGTGTGCATATTCCAACAGGATTTACACCCAATGCACTTGGCGACCCGAACAACGATGTCTATAAAATCATAGTAGGGAAAAATGTGAAAGCCATCTATTTCCGCATTTTTGACCGCTGGGGAAATAAACTCTTTGAATCGCAAAATAAGCAATTCGTTTGGGACGGAACGTATAAAGAGAAACCGTGCAATTCAGGGGTTTATGCCTACACCATTGAAATCACTTACATCAATGGCAAAACAGAAAACAGAAACGGTAACATCACATTAATTCGCTAAGCATGAAGTATTGGGTAGTTTTTGTATTTGTGTGCTTGAGTCCAATATTTTTCGCTCAAGATTTTCATTATTCGCAATTGAATAAGACGTCGATGTTGTTGAATCCAGCAACTACAGCCTCAGGGGACAATCAATACGTAATCGGTGTTCAACATCGCAATCAATGGTTAGGAAGCGGAACGATGTTTTCAACTTCAACGGCTATGGGGGAGGTAAGTATTGGTCAAAAACGAGGACGTCGCAAGGCTTTTGTTGGTTTAGGATTGATGCTTAATACAGACGTTGGTGGCGAGTCGAAAATGCGTTTGAATACAGGAGGAGTAACCGCTGCGGGATATGTGCCTTTTAAAAATGGACATTGGCTTTCCGCAGGAATGCAACTGGCGTTTAATAACCGTTCGGCAGATTTGTCGCGATTGGTTTTTTACAATCAATGGGACGGCTCTTCATTAAATAGCTCCCTTCCTTCAGGAGAAAACAATTTGAATGTTTCTTATGGTTACTTGGATGCAGGCGCAGGACTGAACTATCGTTTTAAACCAAGTCGCAATGTGAACGTGAAACGCCAATCGAACGAATTCAATTTTGGGATTGCGCTTCACCACATCAATCAACCCAAATTGCGTTACGATGCGTTAACAGAAGATAAATTGTACCGAAAGTTAACGATTAATGCAATGTATCGTTTCGGAATTAGTAATGCTTCTGCTTTTCAGATCAATGCGATTCAGTTTTTTCAAGGAAAACATACGGAAACTACTATTGGAATGCTTTACATTTGGCGAATGCATGAAGCGTCTTTAATCACGACTTTTTCAGAGGAACAGAATATCTATTTTGGAGCTTTTATGCGTTTCAACGGTGGTGCGTTTACACCGTATCTTGGCGCTGATTTAGGTCCATTTCGTTTAGGAATTTCAAATGATTTTAATATTGGTAAAGTGGGAAATATCAGCCGATTTTCGTTGGAACTTTCCTTAGCTTACACTTTTGACAAACAAGCTGGATTTTTGAGAAGATAAAATTAACTAGTATAGAAATGGCATTAATAAAAGCGTGTAGAGGAGTTTATCCGACCTTCGGTAATGATTGTTGGTTGGCCGAAAATTCAACCGTGATAGGTGATGTAGTCATGGGGGATCAATGTTCGGTTTGGTTCAATGCGGTGGTTCGTGGCGATGTCAATTCCATTAGAATAGGAAACAAGGTGAACATTCAAGATGGCGCGGTTTTACATTGCACCTATGAAAAAACCAAAGTCGTACTTGGAAACAATGTATCGATTGGTCACAACGCACTCGTTCACGGATGTACTGTTGAAGACAATGTGTTGATAGGTATGGGAGCAATAGTAATGGACAACTGCTACATCGAAGCCAATTGTATAATTGCTGCCGGGGCGGTATTGTTAGAAGGAACGCGAGTAGAATCGTGGAGCATCTATGCAGGGGTGCCAGCCAAAAAAGTGAAGACCTTATCCCCTGAACTTTTCGCAGGAGAAGTACAGCGCATCGCAAATAATTATGTGTTATATTCAAGTTGGTTCAAATGAAAAATCGCAGCTTTATTCTCCTTTTTTGTCTTGCTTTTTTAACGTCAATTTCGGCACAAATTCCAGAAATGAACTTGGTTATCAAGAAAGATTGGGTAGTTCAAACAACAGGAAGCAAAGGAATCGGGAATGCCAATGAATTTGATAATCCGTTCATGAAAAGTAAATTGACTCTAGTAGGTAATGGGCTATTTTGTTCCTACTTCTATAAGATCAGAAAAGTCGAAGAAAAAAGCTTGTTCTATGTGACACCAAATGGTCAGTTGGAAAACAATAAACGTTCACAAGAGATATTGAATGAACAGCGCAAAAGTGTTGAAAGTGTTTCGGTTTATACAGGTAGTGAAATGGCAGTAGAAATCCCGACCAACCAGTTTCAACTTGCTAACGGTAATATTTTAAATATCACCTCTTCCGATGACTCTGTATTCAGTTGGAAAGGAACGATTATTCCAACGAAGTTTCCACATTCGATTTTTTTCATTGAGGAGGAAAACGGAAACTTACTTCGTTGGCAACAATTTGAGGCAACAAGTTCGATGGTTTCAATTGCTGCATTTACCGAAACAGCTTTGGGCTACTTTCTATTATTAAATGCAACTGTTTTGGAGGGTGCTGATCACCACGATGCCTATTTGATTAGTTTAGATAAGCAGTTACGCGAAAATTGGCATCACTATTTCAAAGGGGAATCAGATTTAACCATGTTGTTTTTAGATGATTTGAAAATCGACGAAAAGACAGGTTCTATAGCAGTTACTGGACATTCCAACAGTCAGTTAACTCTTGATAATCGAGGGAATTTTACAAACTTTCCTCACGAAATGAATATTGGACATATTTTTTACCAGTTTGTCGCAGTTTACAATCAAAACGGAAAGTTTGAATTTGCCCACTCAGTTGATAAAACCTATGGAGGACGTTACACGTTACATTCATACCGCGATGGAAAAATCTTATTGAATAACGGCTTTACAGAATGGTATGGAATGACTCCAAATTCGTTTGTTTCCTTAAACACAAAAGAGTTAAATGCCAATGTTCAGCACTCAGGATTTCGTTATTTGGAGTCAAAAACAGATCAGTTTGGAAACTTGTACGTGCTTTTCAGTCGTCCCGCGTCAGGAAAAATGAATTTCCAGTTGGAAAAATGGCAATTGGGTTTTTAGCTTCAGTTTATTGAATAAATCGGCTTAACTTCGCAGAAAAAAATTGAAGTTTTTCGTTTCCCTTCTTTTAGCGCTATTGGTTCAAATAGTCGCTTATTCTCAAGACAAGAGCATTGCATACAACACGAAATATGTTGTGATTTTAGTTATCGATGGTCCCCGTTATTCAGAAACTTTCGGTGACACAGCATGTCGATATATCCCAAATCTGTGTAATGAACTTAAAAACGAAGGTGTCTTTTACAGTAATTTCCGGAATAACGGCCCAACTTACACCGTTCCTGGACATACTGCTATGACAACTGGCTTCTATCAAAAAATGGCGAATACGGGTACGGCTCTTCCAAAAAACCCTTCTATTTTTCAATATTATTTAGCGAATAGAAAAACACCAAGTTCCGATGCTTATGTTATTTCAGCGAAAGGGAAATTAAATGTTCTCGGAAAGACGTCAAATAAATCCTGGAAAAACCAATTTCTTCCCGAAACCTATTGCGGGCCGAATGGAAATGGAATTACTTATGGAACGGATGCAGAAACAATGGAAAAATCAACCGAATTGTTAACAAGCGAAAAACCACCCCATTTAATGCTAATCAATCTACTCGCGGTTGATGTTTGGGGACATGCAGGAAATTACAAGAAATACCTTGAGTCTCTTGTGAAATGTGACCAATATGCCTTAACGATTTGGAACATGATTCAATCTAATCCCACACTAAAAGATCAAACCACCTTGTTCATTACCAACGACCATGGCAGGCATTTAGATAAACACAAAAATGGATTTGTTAGTCATGGGGACAATTGTGAAGGTTGTCGTCATATTTCGTTGTTGGTTTTGGGGCCTGATTGTCCCAAAGGGAAAACGATTGTCCAAGAAGGTGAATTAATAGACTTGAGTAAAACAATTTCCGAAATATTGAATTTTGAAATGCCTAACTTGAAAGGACGTTTTCTAGAAGAAGCGTTTAAAAAGGATTAGTTCTGCAACTTAAGTAACTTATCTTGTGATTTAGGCATATTTCCTTTGTAGAAAATCTAACTATATGAAAGCAAACATGGGAACAATTGATCGATTAAACAGAGTATTAATCGCAATCGTAATTTTTATCTTAAACCTCACTGGAACTGTAACTGGAACACTTGGAATTGTCTTACTGGTTTTGGCGTCGGTATTTGTTCTAACCTCCTTAATTAGTTTTTGTCCACTGTATCTTCCATTAGGAATTTCGACGTGCAAGAAGAAATAAATCTTCAAAAACCCACATCTTACTATACAGGATATTTATAACATCTTGACTATTAATAACGATTAATTAGGAACAAGTTTTTTTCTGTATTTACAAATTATTAAATTTACCCAATATTTAAAATAATAACATGAAAAAACTATTACTCAGCTTGGCTGTGTTTGCTGGTTTATCTACTGCGAATGCACAAACTCCAGAGGGTACAATTGTCGGAAATTTCACCCTAACTGACCTTAACGGAAATTCTCATTCTTTATTCGATTATTTGGATGCAGGGAAAATGGTAGTGATTGATGTTTCTGCAACTTGGTGTGGTCCATGTTGGAGTTATCACAACACAAACGCTTTAAACGATTTTTACAACGCAAAAGGTCCAAACGGAACTAACGAAGCTATGGTATTTTTTATCGAAGGAGATGCTTCAACACCAACTACAGGTTTATATGGTGGCGCAAACGGATCTTCTCCATCTCAAGGTGACTGGGTTACAGGAGAAAATATGCCTATTATAGATTTAACAACTACTGCTTCGTTCACAGGATCAGGATTACAAATACCTTACTTCCCAGTAATGTATGTTATCTGTCCTAATCGTACAGTTTATAAATCAGGTGTTGCTGGTAGTATCGGAACATTGACAAAATTAAACAGCTACCTTGGTGGTTGTCCTGCTCCAGCTTCCCAACCAATTGATGTTGCAGCGATGAACTACATGGCTAGTTTGATTCACTGTGAGGGTTCATACACACCGAAAATCCAAATTCAAAACAACGGTACAGATGCTCTAACTGATGCAACAGTTACAATTACAATGGGTGGAAACACGGTTTCTACTGGAACTTATACAGGAAGCTTAGCAACTTATGGTGTAGCAACGGTTACTTGTACACCAATTACAAATTTTACAGGTGGTACCTTAAACATTTCAGTAACTACAAACAACGACGCAAATACAGCAAACAACACAAAAACAGTTGTTGTTCCTCCTGCAGCGACTGCTGTTTCACAATTCGTAACAATTAATATCACAACAGATCGATACGGTTCAGAGACAACTTGGAAATTATATAACTCTGCTAATCAAGTTGTTCAACAAGGTGGTCCTTTTACAGATTTATCTGCTACTGGTACAGCAGTGATCGCTCCTGTTGAAGCTGCTTTAAATCCTACAGAATGTTATACTTTTAAAGTTTTTGATAGTTATGGCGACGGAATGTGTTGCTCATACGGAAATGGTGGTTACACTGTTAAAGATGCAAATGGAACTACTTTAGTTTCTGGAGGTGAATTTGTTGATGATGAAACAAGTGTGTTCAAAACAGGTGTTCTTGGTTTATCAGAAATGGATTTAGTTGCAATGAACGTATATCCTAACCCAGCTTCTGAAACTATTAACGTTTCTTTTGAAGCAGCTAACGCAGATTACACAGTTGCAGTTATTGACTTACAAGGTCGCGTAATCGCTTCTCAAAACTTAAACGGATTGAACGGTTCGCAATTAGTTTCTTTCTCTACTGAGAATATGGCGAAAGGAAGCTACATCGTTTCTATCAAATCAAATGGCTACACTACAACTCGCAACGTGGTTGTTAGATAATAAACCGAACTAAAAGAAAGAAAAGCCACTGAAATTCAGTGGCTTTTTTTATGGTCTAAACTTTCGCCTAAATACGAAATGAAATTTTTTTCCTTTAGGCTATAATCAAAATATAATTATTCTTTTTTCCTTTACCCAACAACACATATTTCCCGTTGATGAGGTGCTCGTTTGTAAGCACAAAACCATCGGTAATTTTATCCTTATTTACCGAAATCGCATTTGCTTTCAATTCGCGTCGCGCTTCCCCGTTGGATGGCAGAAATCCTGTTTTAGCAGCTAGTGCGTCCACAATTCCGATTCCATCGCCAAACTCCTCGCGTGAAATAGTTGCTTGTGGAACACCTTCAAAAACACTGAAAAAATCTTTTTCACTTAAAGCCTTCAAATCATCTGAAGTGGATTTTCCGAAAAGAATATTACTTGCTGAAATAGCCGCTTTTAGTGCATCTTCACCATGAACTCGTGTTGTGATATCTTCAGCAATGGCTTTTTGCAGAATACGTAAATGGGGTGCTTCGTTATGCTGAACTTCCAAAGCTTCAATTTCTTCACGGCTTCGTAAGGTGAATATACGGATGAAGTTTCCTGCATCGGCGTCGCTAACATTTAACCAAAATTGATAGAATTGGTAAGGACTTGTCTTTTCAGGGTCTAACCAAACGCTTCCACCTTCTGTCTTTCCGAATTTTGTTCCGTCTGCTTTTTTAATAAGCGGTGTTGTTACGGCATAAGCTTCTTTTCCTGATTTTCTGCGAATCAATTCTGTTCCCGTCACGATATTTCCCCACTGGTCAGATCCACCTAATTGAACGATGCAGTTATGGTGAAGGTTTAAATGATAAAAGTCGTAGCCTTGCACCAACTGGTAAGAAAATTCAGTAAACGACATTCCTGTTTCTAAACGTTTTTTTACGGAATCTTTGGACAACATGTAGTTTACGGTTATGTGTTTTCCAACATCACGGATGAAATCTAAAAAACTCATGTTTTGAAACCAGTCGTAGTTGTTCACCATTTCAGCAGCATTTTCACCAGAAAAGTCCAAAAATTTCTCCAATTGCGCTTTCACACAAGCCACATTATGATTTAAGGTTTCTGTATCCAAAAGGTTGCGTTCTTGTGATTTTCCAGAAGGATCGCCAACCATTCCAGTTGCTCCTCCAACCAATGCAAACGGTTTATGTCCTGACCGTTGAAAATGCACCAAGGTCATGATTTGAACCAAATGTCCAACATGTAATGAATCCGCAGTTGGGTCAAAACCAATGTAACCGCTTGATTGTTGTTTCATCAGTGCTTCTTCCGTCCCAGGCATGATGTCGTGTATCATACCTCTCCATTTCAATTCTTCAATAAAGTTTGTTGGCATTTTATTTTGTTAATTCTTTAAATACTTCTTCTAAGGTACGTTGCTCAATTTTTAAGGTCAAAACCAACCAATTTTCTTTTTGAGCGAATTGAGCTACCTCTTTACGTAAGTCAATATTTTCCACCGTTTCTAAAAGCCAACCGTTTTGAACTGGTTGAACCTTTCTCACTTTTGGGATTTTTGAAATTTGAGCCTTTGAAACAGGTTTATCAAATTCCACATACACGGTTTGGTGCTGTTGCTGTAAGGTAAGCGCTTTGTCATCCGCTACAATTTGACCTTTCGAAATAATCACCACGCGATCGCAAATAGCTTCCACTTCTTGCATGATATGGGTGGAAAGCATCACCGTTTTTTCTTTGCCAATTCGTTTTATCAACTCGCGAATTTCAACTAATTGATTTGGGTCTAAACCTGTTGTAGGCTCGTCCAAAATTAACACCTCTGGATCGTGAATAATTGCCTGTGCCAATCCAACCCGTTGACGGTACCCTTTCGAAAGTGCCCCAATTTTTTTATTTTGTTCCACTTCCAACCCAACGGCGTCAATCATTTCAGCTACACGTTGACGTATGTTTTTGACTTTATAAATACCTCCAACAAATTCCAAATACTCCTTTACATACATATCCGTGTACAATGGATTGTTTTCAGGAAGGTATCCAATAATTTGACGCGTTTTTAAATTTTCGACATCAACGGTCATGCCGCAAACTTCAACAATTCCAGAGGAAGCAGGAATGTATCCCGTAATGATTTTCATTGTTGTTGATTTTCCAGCCCCATTCGGACCTAAAAAGGCGACAATTTCACCGCGTTTTACAGAAAAACTTACGTCCTTTACCGCAGCTTGTTCTCCGTAATATTTAATTAGATTTTTAACTTCAATAGACATCGTGTGGCGAAATTACAAATTTATGAGGTAGCGCTTCCAAATAGAAACTTAACGATTCTGAAACTCCTTATCAACCAATGTAAGTTCATGGAAGAAACTTTCACCATAGGCACGAACAAGTGGTTCTTTGAGAAAGCGATAAACAGGAAGGTCTAATTTGTCACCACAAGCACAAGCAGGCTCACAAATTTTCCATTCCTCGAAGTTCAACGCTTGGTATTCACCAAACTTTTTCACGCGAATAGGGTAGAGGTGACACGAAAGAGGCTTGTTCTCAGCAATTACCCCTTCGCGATAGGCTTGTTCAATGGAACATTTTGCAACCCCTTGATCAAAAAACACAAATGCACATTCCGCACCGTTTACTAAAGTAGTTACGGGCATGTTTTCCGAATCAATGTAAGATACTCCGTTTTTTTCGACTGCATCAATTCCAACTTGACGCATAAAAGGTTTGATCAACTCAAGGTTTTGGGTTAAAAATTCAACTTCTGTGTCTTTTAATGGCGCACCCTGATCTCCTTCTACACAGCACGCTCCTTTGCAAGCATTTAAGTCGCAAACAAATTTCTTTGAAAAGATTTCTGTAGAGATAAGTTTATCCTCAATAGCAAATAACATAAAACAAAAATACTTCTAATTTAGGGTGTGTTTGTTGTGTTTTGGAAAAAAGCACTATATTTGCATCAGAATTTTGGTTTAAATGAGAGGGGACGAAAGTCCCCTCTTTTATTAAGTATATGATTAGTAGAGAATTAGTAGCACAATTAATTGAAGAACGCATACAAGAGTTAAACAATGGTTTGTATGTTGTTGAACTTTCGATTTCGCCTTCCAACGTTATACATGTTGAGTTAGACAAGCTAAAAGGGGGTGTAAGTGTGAATGATTGTGTGTCTGTTTCTAGAAATGTAGAACATAATTTGGATCGTGAAAAGGAGGATTTTGAATTACATGTTTCTTCCGCAGGGCTAGATAAGCCTTTCCGTCACGGAAATCAGTACGCAAAAAATATCGGTAGAACAGTTAAAACGATAACGAAATCAGGTGAAAAATATGAAGGAACCATTGCTAAGTTAGTTGAAAATGGTTTTGTTTTATTGATGCGAGAGTTAAAAATTGTTGA
This sequence comes from Bacteroidota bacterium, assembly GCA_039795265.1. GTDB lineage: Bacteria > Bacteroidota > Bacteroidia > Flavobacteriales_D > Crocinitomicaceae > UBA952. The sequence goes on from JBDKEM010000051.1 coordinate 41,713, forward strand.
CGGTAAGAAAAGAAAAGAATGGCAGGAATCTGTCGTGGAAATACCATTTAATGAAGTAAAGGAGACTAAAATTGTGATAACTTTTAAATAATGAACTATGGACCACAAAGAACTAGTTGAGTCGTTTTTAGAGTTTAAAGAAATGAAAAACATTGACAAACCCACGATGCAAGTGGTTTTGGAAGATGTTTTTCGTGCGATGTTAAAGAAGAAATTCAATACAGACGAGCACATCGACTTAATTGTAAATATTGATAAAGGGGACATTCAGATTTTCTTGAACAAGGAGATTGTGGACGACGGCGAAGTAGAAGATGAAAGTACTGAAATTGCTATCACTGACGCTAGAAAAATCGACGACTCTTTTGAAATAGGTGAGGAAGTAGCAGAAGAATTTAAGTTTACTGATTTTGGACGAAGAAACATTTTGTCGCTCCGTCAAAACTTAGTTTCCAGAATTCTTGACCTAGAAAAAGATCAAATTTATCGTAAATACAAAGAGAAAATCGGAGATATCGTTAGCGGTGAAGTTTACCAAGTTTGGAAACGTGAAATCTTGATTCAAGATGACGATGGAAATGAATTGTCTTTACCAAAAACGGAGCAAATCCCAGCTGATTTCTTCAAAAAAGGAGAGACAGTTCGTGCTGTTGTTGCTCGCGTTGAAATGAAAAACGGTACACCTTCAATTATCCTTTCAAGAACAGCAGGTGAATTCCTTGCGAAATTGATGGAAATGGAAGTTCCCGAAATCGCTGACGGATTAATCATGATTCGTAAAGTAGTTCGTGAGCCAGGAGAAAGAGCAAAAATTGCTGTAGAATCGTATGACGACCGTGTAGATCCAGTTGGAGCTTGTGTCGGAATGAAAGGTTCTCGAATACACGGAATCGTTCGTGAATTGAAAAATGAAAATATTGACGTAATCAATTACACAACGAATTCCCAATTATTAATTCAACGAGCCTTATCTCCAGCAAAGATCACCTCGATAGACTTGTTTGAAGACACGAAAAAAGCTCGAGTGAATTTAAAACCTGATCAAGTTAGTTTAGCTATCGGAAAGGGTGGTTTCAATATCAAGTTAGCAGGAAAGTTGGCAGGTTATGAAATTGACGTGTTCAGAGATGGAGAAACAGACAACGAAGACGTTGATTTGGAAGAGTTTACAGATGAAATTGACGGATGGATCATCGACGAATTGAAAGCAATTGGATGTGATACCGCTAAGTCTGTTTTAGAGATCAGTATCGACGAACTTGTACAACGAACAGACCTTGAAAAAGAAACAATTGAAGAGGTGTTCAGAATTTTAAAAGCAGAATTTGAGTAAATTTGCCCTCTAGTAAGAGGCTAACAGTAAAATATGGCAAAACCAATAAGACTAAGTAAAGCAGCATCGGAGTATAAAATCGGGATTTCGACTATTGTGGAGTATCTCGAAAAAAAGGGTCAGAAAATCGATCCGAATCCGAACACAAAATTGGAGCCTCATCATGTTGAGTTGCTTAATCAAGAATTTTTTGCCAATCTTGAACCTGCTGCTGCGTCCGTAGAAATTCCCCGTCGTGACAAGCGGGAGGTAGTTTCTCTTGAGGATAAGGTGGAAGAAAAACCCGCAAAGGTTATTAAAGAAGAGTTGGATGAAGACGATTTTGATATTGAAAAAATCAAAGAAGAAATCAAAGGTGTTACGCCAAATTACGCGAAACCAACCCCGAAGCCAGAAATAGCTTCACCCGTTCCAACCCCTGATTGGGAAAAAGTTGAACTAGTTAAAATTGTTGAAGAGGAGCCGTCAGTCGATTCAAGTCCTCATCAATTAAAGGTTGTGGATAAAATAGATTTGTCGTCTTTAAATCAAAAAACGCGACCTGATAAACGGAAGCCAGAACCTAAAAAGGAGGTAAGGGTTGAACCTAAACCAGAAGTTAAAACTCAAGCAACGCCTGAAAACAAAGAGGAGCCTAAAGTTGAATCAGTCAAAGAAGAAATAGTACCTGTTGCACCTCAAGTAATTGAAACAATACGTGTCAAAAGTCAAACGCTTTCTGGCCCTACGGTTCTTGGAAAAATTGATTTGCCAGTTGAAAAACCGAAAACAACAAATAATCCGAACCAAAATAGTGCTGGTGGAGACCCGAAAAAGAAAAGAAAACGAATAAAAAAGGCAGATTTCTCTACAGGATCAAACAATTCTGGAGGCAACAATTCTGGAGGCAACAATCAAAGTGGGAATAATCAAGGTCAAAACCGTTTTAACAAGAACAACAACAATAATCGCCCTCAAGGAGCAAATGCTGGAACTGAGAAAAAAGAAGTTTCAGAACAAGATATCCAACGAGAAATAAAAGAAACGCTTGCTCGTCTCTCTAATCAAGGAAGCAAGTCTAAAGCATCTAAAAATCGTCGTCAAAAACGAGATAATTTCGCACAACGTCGTCAAGAAGAAATGGCGGCAATGGAGGCAGAAGAGAAAACATTGAAATTGACGGAATTCGTAACGGTTTCTGAATTGGCTTCAATGATGAATGTGCCACCAACTAAGGTTATTTCGGCATGTATGTCCCTTGGGATTTTTGCATCAATTAATCAACGTTTGGACGCAGAAACAATTCAGATTGTAGCGGATGAATTTGGTTATGAAACAGAATTCGTTAGTGCTGAAGTTCAGGATGCCATTACCGTGGTGGAAGATAAACCAGAGGATTTAGTTTCTCGTCCGCCGATTATCACCGTTATGGGTCACGTTGACCATGGTAAAACGTCATTATTGGACAAAATCCGTAATGCAAATGTTACCGCTGGTGAAGCAGGAGGAATTACGCAACACATTGGAGCTTACTCCGTTACCTTGAAAGATGGTCGAAAAATGACTTTCTTAGACACTCCAGGTCACGAAGCCTTTACTGCTATGCGTGCTCGTGGTGCACAAGTTACAGACGTTGCAATTATCATTGTTGCAGCTGATGACGATGTGATGCCGCAAACTAAAGAAGCAATTTCTCATGCGCAAGCAGCGGGGGTACCGATGATTTTTGCAATCAATAAAATAGATAAACCAGGTGCAAACGCAGATAATATTCGCCGTCAACTTTCCGAAATGAATATTCTCGTTGAAGATTGGGGTGGAAAGTATCAAGTGCAGGAAATCTCTGCAAAACAGAATATCAATATTGATCTGTTATTAGAAAAAGTTCTTTTGGAAGCAGAAGTTCTTGACCTAAAGGCAAATCCAAATAAAAACGCTTTAGGTACCGTAATTGAATCGTCTTTAGATAAAGGAAAAGGATATGTAACTAACATGCTTGTTGAGGCAGGAACTTTGAAAATCGGTGATGTAATTCTAGTCGGTCGCCACTATGGACGTGTTCGAGCAATGCACGATGAAAAAGGAAATTCATTGAAGACAGCTGGCCCCGCAACACCCGTTTCTATTCTAGGAATCGGAGGAGCGCCAAGTGCTGGTGATAAGTTCAATGTTATGGACGACGAAAAAGAGGCAAAATCAATTGCAACTAAACGCGAACAGTTATATCGTGAGCAAGGTCTTCGAACAACCAAACATATTACTTTGGATGAAATCGGTCGTCGTTTGGCAATCGGTGACTTCAAAGAATTGAATGTGATTGTAAAAGGTGACGTGGATGGATCAATCGAAGCATTGTCTGACGCATTATTGAACCTTTCAACAGAGGAAATTCAAGTGAATATCATCCACAAAGGAGTTGGTGCGATTTCTGAAGCGGATGTGAACTTAGCCTCTGCTTCGGATGCAATAATCATTGGTTTCCAAGTTCGTCCTTCGGTTAGTGCACGTAAGCTAGCTGAAAACGAACAAATTGATATTCGACTCTATTCAGTCATTTACAAAGCAATTGAAGAGCTTAAGGCAGCAATGGAGGGAATGTTGTCTCCAGATATCGAAGAAAAAATCCTCGGTTCTGCAGAAATTCGAGAGACATTTAACATTACTAAAGTTGGAACAATTGCTGGATGTTATGTACTTGACGGAATCATTAAACGTTCTTCAAAAGTGCGCGTGATTCGCGACGGAATTGTGGTTCACTCGGGTGTTCTTGGATCATTGAAACGTTTCAAGGATGACGTGAAAGAAGTGAAAAACAATTACGAATGTGGTTTGAATATTGACAAGTTCAATGACATCCAAATAGGTGATATTGTTGAGGCATACGAAGAAGTGGAAGTTGCTAGAAAACTCTAAAGATCCCAGTTTCTCGTTATGATGAAATACGGATTGATAGGTTGTGAAATTGCATATTCTTTCTCACCAAATTATTTCAATGCTCTTTTTGCACAACTTCAACTCGAAGCCAGTTATCAACTTTTTGATTTAAAACAGATTGACGATATTCGTTCTATTTTTGAAATTGAAAACTTGAAAGGGCTTAATGTAACCAAACCCTACAAACAATCAGTAATTCCTTTTTTAGACGAGCTAAGCGAGGAGGTTGAAAAAATAGGAGCGGTAAACACGATTGTTTTTAAAAACGGAAGCCGAATTGGTTACAATACAGATGCTTATGGGTTTCATCAGTCGATAAAACCTTTCCTTACTAATAAACACGAGCGTGCGCTCATTTTAGGAACAGGAGGCTCTTCCAAGGCCGTGGCGTATGTTCTTCGCCAGATTGGGATTGATACCATTTTTATTTCTAGAAATCCGAACGGTAAGCCTAAAACTTTTAGTTACGACGACATCAATTCCTACATGTTGAATGCGTGTAAGTTGGTAGTGAATTGTACGCCGACTGGCACTTTCCCGAATATTGATGATTGTATTTCTTTTCCGTTTGAGTTTCTAAGCACCGAGCATCTGGTGGTTGATTTAATTTACAACCCTACTCATACTACCTTTCTAAAAAATGCATCTAAATTCGGAGCAACCGTTTTAAATGGGGAAACCATGCTCAAAGAACAAGCGGCAAGAAGCTGGCAACTTTGGAGCGGAAGCGAGAATGCATTATAAGAATTAAGATTTTTCCATTTTTTAAGCAATCCTTAGCGCTCCTGATTTCATTCTTGTTTTAACTTGACCTAAGTCATATTCCTTGCTATTTCATACTTCTAATTTTGATTCTCAAATAGAGAGTCTTGACTCAGTAACATGAATTACAAACCAATTTATTAAGTCAAAATACTTTTGCCTTAACAAATTCAAAAAATTAGAGCTATGAAAATCGAACAAATTTACACGGGTTGCATTGCACACGCAGCATATTATCTAGAAAACAACGGTGAAGCAGCGATTTTTGATCCACTTCGTGAGGTTCAACCCTACATCGATCGAGCAAAAGCAAATAACGCGACAATTAAGTATGTATTCGAGACACATTTTCACGCCGATTTCCTTTCTGGTCATTTGGACTTGGCGAAGAAAACAGGTGCGTCAATTGTTTATGGACCAACTGCGAAACCAGGTTTTGAAGCCATTGTTGCAGAAGACAATCAAGAATTTAAAGTAGGTAATTATACAGTAAAAGTGATTCATACACCGGGTCACACTATGGAAAGCACCACGTACTTACTAATCGATGAAAATGGAAAAGAGCATGGCATCATTTCTGGCGATACCTTGTTTATTGGTGATGTTGGCCGTCCTGACTTAGCACAACATGTAATCGCGGACTTGACACAAGAGAAATTAGCATCGTATCTTTTTGATTCCTTGAGAAATAAGATTATGCCTTTGTCTGATGACTTAATTGTTTATCCTAATCACGGTGCAGGTTCAGCTTGTGGAAAGAAAATGAGTAAGGAAACCACAGACACTTTAGGCAATCAAAAACGCACCAATTACGCCCTTCGTGCGGACATGACACGAGAGGAGTTTGTAAAGGAATTATTAACTGGCTTGACAACACCACCAGGATATTTTCCAAAGAACGTATTGATGAATATTCAAGGTTACGAAAGTTTGGATACTGTCATGGAGAAGGGAAAACGACCTTTGAATCCAGTTGAATTTGAGGTAATTGCGGAAGAAACAGACGCAATAGTACTAGATACTCGTGCATCAGAAATTTTTGCTAAAGGCTTCATTCCGAATAGCATTAATATTGGGTTAGATGGAAATTTTGCAATGTGGGTAGGGGAGTTGATAACCGATATTAAACTAGAAATCCTTTTGGTTACCGAACCAGGTCGCGAAGAAGAAGCAATCATTCGTTTGTCACGAGTGGGCTACGATTATACGATAGGTTATTTAGATGGCGGATATGAAGCTTGGGTAAAGTCAGGTAAAGAAATTGATTCTGTTAATCGAATGACAGCTAGTGAATTTGAAAAATTATATAGCGTTAAACCAATCATAATCGACGTACGTAAAAAGAGTGAATTTGATTCGGAACACGTTGTGGATGCCATGAATATTCCATTAAATGAATTGAGTAATCGAATGAGCGAATTGCCGCAAAAGGGCTCCTTTATCATTCACTGTGCAGGCGGTTATAGAAGTATGATTGCAGCTTCGATGTTGAAAAGTCGCGGATATCATGATTTTAAAGATGTCGAAGGTGGAATGACAGAAATATTGAAAACAGCGGTTCCAAAAACGGAATATGTTTGTCCAACAACTTTGTTGTAGTTTAGGGGTTATGACCATAACAAGAAGAACGGAGGCGAGAGTCTCCGTTTTTTTTGGAGTCAGTTTAAATGAACATAAAAATTCTTTGAGCGAGCTATCAATTTTAAAATCGAACTGATAATATTAATTTTTGAAAAGCATGAATAATCAAAAAAGGCCACCTATTCGGTAGCCTTAAAATTTTGGAATGACAGATTTTAGTTTTTAACGATTCTATGAAAAGTCACTTTATTTCCAATTGTAAGTTCAACGATATAAACACCACTACTTAAAGAGGACAAATCCTTTCTTAAGGTAAAATTTCCATTTGAAACAGTGACTTGATCTTTTTCAATTTGAGCACCATTGATATCCATGATTCTATAATTAAGTTCACTAGATTCAGCAACAAATACTTGAATATTTAAAACACCTGTTGTTGGATTTGGATAAACAAGCACCTCTGAGTTTTCACATGACAAAGTTGTTGTAGCCAAGATCTCGGATGTCCCATCAAAATCATACTGAGCCAATTGAACATATTTAGTCAACCCTTAAAAAGATGTTAACACTCTATTTGTCAATAAAATAGGTTTGTTTTTAGAGCTGTAAATCTACAAGTTTTGTATCTTTAAAGTGTAAAAACTTGCATTTTTCGTAT
>JBDKEM010000014.1:0-10685 GCA_039795265.1 Bacteroidota bacterium
ACGATTTTACTGATAAATTCAGCTTTGTCTTTTATCAATCTTCCTTCCTCATCATAAGAATAGTTGTTGGTTACATTAATGTTCACAGCTGTAGAATCGTATGCACCCATATTATCAATATCACTTGGGTCAAGACTTGATAACGACAGCGGTTCGTAAATGTGATACAATCTGTTGCTTTTTAATTTTGTTTTAGTTGTTGGGTCGAGGTAATGATATTTATATCGCATATCCTCTATCAATGTTCCGTCGCTTTTATGTCTCTGTTGAGTCAGAATATTTCCCATTGCATCATACGAAAATCGATTGAAATACTCATTGTTATAACCAATCGGATTCCATTCGTGTGAGCTCAAACTGTTTTCATACGAACGCGATTCTAATAGTCTGTTGAGTTGATCATATTTATACGCATTCAACATCGGCATTGCTGCTCCTGTATTCGGGTTCGTCAAGCGCGTTTGCATGTAGCGGATGTTGCCGTTAAACAACTGCGAACTATTCGTTGCCGCGTGACTGGCGTTGTTCACACTTGCCATCGGCGCACTGGCATTAATCGGCGCATAATCGCCATTAAAATAACTCAAACTAAAGGCTGTGAGGTCTTTACCAAAATAGCTGTTCACCCCCGCAGCACCGTCCTTGCCCGGGTCGTTGGTGTTTTCTATGGCGTTGATTCCTTTCATTTAGTTTTTTGAATGGATAGAAGGTCTTGTTTTAAGTTTGACGTGGGAGTAGCAGCTTAGCTCATCTGTTTTTTCTTGTCCATTGAAACCATACCTATACGTTTCCGTACTCACCGATCTCCCATCCAATGCTACCCCGAAAGGCGAATAGTCACTTGAATTCGTTATACCAACCAAATGTGGCGAAAAATGGCGATATGGAAAGGTTGGGGTTGACGTAATAGTAGATTTATTTTTTACAATTACTAATAAAACATTTCTTTTTCATTAAGTCTATCAACACTGTCAGCCGCTAATGAAAAGTCATCATCTTTATATATATATTTTTCGTAAAAAAAATTGTGAATAAATTGATCTGATTGATTCGTTTTCTTGAAACAGAAAAAAAGAAACTGTTTTCCTCTTCCATGTATTATTCTTCCTTCAGAATTTAGTTTTGGTTTATAATTTTTCTGCATACTGAAGGGTTTCCAATAATTTAAATTTAAAAAGTCTTTACCTATAGGTTTGGTTAGTTTACTAATATAAATAAACTCTTTGTTCATTAAAGTAGTTTTATATATTGCACCCCACCCGCATCGCCTATCAGGTAAAGGTTGTAAAAAACTGTTGGAAGATAACTCTATTAAAGTATCAATACCGCGAGTATAAAAAGTTACAGTATAGATGTCATTAACCTCACCTGTAAGAATAGAACTAATTTTATCCTTCATCAACCAAACCTTAACTATCTCTTTCAATTCTCCCTTAAATGCTTTAACATCTATTGAATCAATCGTGTCGATATTTTGAACAGAGTTTTCATCAATTTGACTGCAGGATATAAAAAAAATTAAAAAAATAAATAACCTTCTCATTTTTCTATAGTTGTTTTTGATCCAAAATAGGGGAATTCTTTATGACTATTTACTTTTTTAATTTGTGTTGTCCCTGTTGGATTTACAGAATATAAATTTTGAGAGCAGTGAAAATAAACATAAGATGAATATGGGTTTTTATTAAACTTATAATATTCATTAACTTTATTTTCCCAATCCGAATTCATGTCTGACTCTACATATCGACCATTATCGTTACCCATGGATATTTCTTCTTTCTTTTGACTTTTATAATATGATGGATGATTGTGAATATGCATTTTTACATCTTTTATCTCAAATCCCATAGTCTCAGCATCCAAAGTTGTACTTTTCCCATATTCTCCATAATAGTAACCTATTCTTGTTATTAATTTCCCTTCAACTATTCCCTGAGTTACAGCATATTCTCGACTAACGTTATTAGCTAGCCAGTAGAAAAGTTTCATCACCTCATTTTCTTTACCTTCTGAAACATATGCAAGAACCTCACCATTTACTGCACCTCTTAAGGATGTTCCTATTTGAATCTCTTGATCCTTTTTAATTTGGGATAAACCAGACAAAATATTCTTATCCCATATTCCTTCTCCATTTGAATAATCCTTATTGTCCCAATCTTCTTGCTTATAAATCATGTCATAATTTTCCTCTGATTTAATATCCTTTATTTTTTCAAAATGACCAGAACTGTTTACTGTATAGATCCCGATATCATCTCCATTTTTATCAATAAAATAAATTGGATTATTACAAAATGAATTGTAAGGAGACATATCAGAATATTTGTGAGCCAAAGGATCCAAACTCAACCACCTTCCAACACGTGCATCATACTGCCTAAACTCCGTTGTGTAACTATTTCCTTGTCCTTTGAATTCAGGATCGCTTTCCATGCCATTAAACCAATACCTATACCCCAACGGACTCCAATTCTCCGTTGCGGTGGTGTAACCATTCAACACAAAATCATCCATTCTAAACGTACCTTGCGTGAGTGGCCCAACGCGGTTGAATAAATCCAATCGAACGGTTACGGTACCCGAAAGCCCCGCGATGGCGTTGGAAACGTTGAGGATTCCTGTGGTTTGGAGGGAGTTGCTGGAAGAAACAAAAATTGCACCTGAACCCACAAAAACGTTGTTGATGTAAAGGTTGTAGTTGGCGTAACCCGTTGGGCTAGAGCGGTGTCGGAAGCTGTAAGAGGTGACATCCAACAAAAATCCGTTCGTAACGCTCAGGTTCAAATACAAGCGTGCGGTATCTTGAACCGTATTTGAAATCGCAATCGCTCGCCCGGTGTGCCCCGTGAAGTTCGTCCAAGAATTGAGCGAGTTCGTCCAATTGACTTGCGTTAGGTTCGGGTCGAGATTGGTCGGCGTTCCGGTGTAGGGATGCGTGCTCGGGCTGTCATCGAACTTATGTTGGTAGATCACCGTTGGGGTGCCGTTGGTGACAACAGGAATGGAGTAGGTGAGGGTTCTGCCGTCGAGTTCGACACCAAAAGGCGAGTAATCCGCCGTGCGCGTAATCCCAATTTTATAATTGTCCACCAAGTTGTTGTTATCGGTGTCTTGTGGGATTTTGAGGTCGGTAAATACGATGAGTACGTTGCCCAAGTGGTTGGTGAACTCGTAGAATTTTCTGCCCAAAATCAAGGTGTAATTGGCTTTCGGAGAAGTGTTCAGCATGAATTTAAGATTAATATGCCAACAGCGTAAATAAACTAACAAAGTAATTATCGGTTACTTTCCCATTTTCATTCTTGAATTTCAATTGTTTATTCCCTTTTAAATTTACTAAAAAGCCAACTTCTTCAGTTGAATCATTTGAAATCACTAAATATTGATTACATCTTCTGATTAGTGTGTAATTCGTATATAAATTATATTTAGTCAACATAGCTTTGGATCTGTATTTTACATCAGGAAAAAAACGACTCCTATATTTGACTTGTAAGACTGTTGTATCACCTTTTCCAATTAGTTTACGATTTCCATAAAAATCTAATGTTTCTATTTCCAAAATATGAATCCCCATTTGTCTATATAATTCCCTTTCCCTAAACAAATTTACCGTGTTGATTATTAGTGTTTTATCATTACTTTCTTTACAAGACGTAATGATAAACAGTAATATTAGAATTGTTAATAAATTTTTCAATTTTTTCATGTCTTCAATTCAAATGATAACTACCTGCCAACGGATCCAACGCAAAGAACCTCCCTACCCTCGGATCGTGCATGCGGTACTTGTAGTTCACCAAACCAGTCTCCGAGTCTTCTTCTTGGTTTTGAAAACCGTACCTATACCCCGCCGGACTCCAATTTTCCACCGCGGTGGTGTAGCCGTTCAGCACAAAATCGTCCATTCTGAACGTACCGTTCGAGCCGTTGCTACCGCCGAACAAATCAAAACGCACGGTGATGCTTCCTGATAATCCTGCGATGGCGTTGTGAAAGGTGGTGGTTCTGGGCATTTCTTAGAGTGGTTTTGTGGATTAAAGGTAGATGATTAAATTGTTAATTTTTCGTTTCTAAAATTGGTCTCAAATTCTGTCCCGCAATTTTAGTAGTATAATCCGATTATTTAATCCAATTATTTAATCCAATTATTTTAATATCACCTGTGTTTATTCAATAATGAATCCTTATAAAATTCAAAGTGAATGGATTTAGTTTTTTCTAAATGATGAATACTAATTTGAATATAAATAGAATTAATGTCTTCAAGGTAACGTTTGGAAATCACATTTTCACATAAAGTTTTTGCCATTTTCTTGGAAACATCTTTAATTGAGTCCAAATTAATTCTTTCGTTGGTTTCAAGATAAACTTCATAAATATTATAGCCTAAAGCATGCTCATATCCTATTTTTGGTTTAACAATTTCAATGTCAAAAACCCCTTCTTTTTTAACTGAATCAATAAACTGTTTTTCATTTTCATTTAGAAATGAATAAAATAAATTGTTATCGGGGTTTCTTAAAAATGATTTGCTTGTATACCAATAATCACCAATAATTTTAGTTAGGATAAAAAATAATACAACGCAAATAACTAAGTATTTAAGTAGACTTTTCATAATAGTAAAACTGTTATTCATCAAAAAAACCTGCTCCTTTTAAAAAATCTATTATTCCTAAGTCTTTCGGAGGATTTAAAATATCAAAGGAACTCATTCTAACAGTATCACTCCAATTTTTTTTATTCCTTAATGCCAAATTTACATATCTAACTGCATTCCATGCCTCTTTGTATGTTTTTGTATCATCGTGAAAGTCATAATTAATTTTATCCTTAATAAAAGGATGAAGAACATTTACATCGGCACTTACGATTCCAATTTTTTTTACTCCTTCAATTAAATACCCTCCAAATTCATCTTCCGATTTAATATCAGCTTTTGAAGTCAAAGTAATATCACCTGTGTAGTTAATTTGAGTTCTATCCAAATGTTGGGAATTCTTCGAAATTTTAATCATATCTGCATCTGCTGGAGAAAAGTGAACTATCTGACCATTTTCAACAAATTTTGATAATATTGGATCTTGCATGAAAACTTCAATTATTCCCTCTGCTGTGGCTGCGCCCATACTATGAGTGACAAAATTAATTTCACTGATGTCTTCACCATTTTTAATTGCGTTCTTTATTTCTATTGCCAATGATTTTCCTATTTTTCGTCCATAAGCTTGCCTTGTACAAGCCATTGAGAAAATATTATCACCGGATCCATTAACATATCTTCCTATACCGTCTCCAAAATAATTATGAGCCGCGTTAATAAATTCATTTTTATCTCTATTTTTCATGTTAGATCTACCTGCACCCTGCCAATAAGGTTTATAAGGAACCGCTCCACCTCCAGTATAACCATTCACAAAAATTGTATAATAACCTTGAAAATCAACTGCTTGAATAGGAGTATTTGATGAAACTACATATGGTGAAAAGGAAGGATTTTTTGAGAAAAAAGGATCCACACTCCACCATCTCCCAACCCGACTATCATACATCCTCGCCCCGAAATCATAACTATTCCCACTTCCTTTCACTTCATCATCTTTTTCCTGGTTTTGGAATCCATACCGATACCCCGCCGGACTCCAATTCTCCGTTGCGGTGGTATAGCCATTCAACACAAAATCATCCATTCTAAACGTACCTTGCGTGAGAGGCCCAACGCGGTTGTATAAATCCAATCTGACGGTAACAGACCCCGAAAGCCCTGCTATGGCGTTAGCAACGTTGACGGTTCCTGTGGTTTGGAGGGAGTTGCTGGAAGAAACAAAAATTGCACCTGAACCCACAAAAACGTTGTTGATGTAAAGGTTGTAGTTGGCGTAACCCGTTGGGCTAGAACGGTGGCGGAAACTGTATGAGGTGACATCCAACAAAAATCCATTCGTAACGCTCAAGTTCAAATACAAGCGTGCGGTATCTTGAACCGTATTTGAAATCGCAATTGCCCGCCCGGTGTGCCCCGTGAAGTTCGTCCAAGTGTTGAGGGAGTTCGTCCAACTCACGTTCGTCAGGTTCGGGTCGAGGTTGGTCGGCGTTCCAGTATAAGGATGCATGCTCGGGCTATCGTCGAATTTGTGTTGGTAGATCACCGTTGGGGTGCCGTTGGTGACAACCGGAATGGAGTAGGTGAGGGTTCTGCCGTCGAGTTCAACGCCAAATGGTGAGTAATCCGCCGTGCGCGTAATCCCAATTTTATAATTGTCCACCACGTTGTTGTTGTCGGTGTCTTGCGGGATTTTGAGGTCGGTAAACACAGTGAGTACATTGCCCAAGTGGTTGGTGAACTCATAGAATTTTCTGCCTGCTATTAGTTTGTAGTTCTGAGATATAGAGGCGGTAAGTACATTCAACGAATCTTGCTTGCTACCAATTCTACTCGAACCAAAAATATTTCTTTCTTTTAAATTAAACTGCGCGGTTTCGGTAACTACTTCGTGGTCGTAGGTGGAGATTGGGTTGCCTTGGACTGTTGGTTGAAAGAAATATTTTGTTGTGGTGGTGGGCATTGAGTTCTTTTTTGACCGATGTTTTTAATGAAAAAGTGGTTTGTTTATGATGTCAACTATTAATAAAAGATGAAAATAATAATATTTTTAATAATCATTCCAATACCAATTAATAAAGCAATCACACCAGTTGGTAATAGGAATGCACCACGTGCACTAAATTCGGCTTCAGGCTTTGTTAGCCCTTGATATATTGACCATAAACCGACAACAATCAAAATTAAATCAGGTATTAGATTCATGGTTTACTCATCTTTAGTTAATTCATCAGTAATTATAGAGCTAAACTGGCCTATAGCACCACCGATTACTGATTTTGATCCTTCATTCAACAAAGTGGATTGATCTACTCCCCAACCAGCGGCATTTGAGAAGACATATCCAGCTACTCTCCACTTAAGGTTCGAATCAGCATTTACATTTTCTTCTTCATAGTCAATTCCAGTTCTCATAACTATTGAAACAGCGCCAGTAAATTTACTTATTGCTTGACCCGCCCCTGGAATATACCCAGTAACCGTACTAATTTGATCTAAAATTCCAGAAACCCTCTTAGCACCTTCAATACCAGTTGATTTACTATCTAGGTCGCGCCCTGCATAGTATAAATAATCAATCCAATTCCCATTGTTATAGGCTTCATCTCTATACTGTTCTAATCCACTTTTTTGATTCACAGACTTTTCTTCCGGTTGCTGTGGAACTATTTCAATTGGATTAAAATAATTGTAAACATCGTTTAATTCCTCTGGTTTTGAGCTTACAGTAGGATAAACTGTTAAAGACGAATTGGACTTTATTCCTTTATATTCGGTTAGAGTGACTTTTCCACCTCCATTATAATAATTCACTTTGTTTACATTCTTTTTCAAGTTATTATCTGTGTAGCAATGAGAAAATTTGACATTCTTTTTGCCATCACTGTCAAACCAAACATTGTACACATATACTTTTTCCAATCCCTCCAACTCAACAGCATTTAGCACAACATTCTCACTAAAAGCATAAGTCGAGTTCCAAGGATAACTTGCCGCCAACGGATCCACCGCAAAGAACCTCCCAACTCTCGGGTCATGCATCCTATACTTGTAATTGACTGAATTTCCTGCACCCTTGATTTCATCGTCCTTTTCTTGGTTTTGGAATCCATACCGATACCCCGCCGGACTCCAATGCTCCACCGCGGTGGTATAGCCGTTCAAGACAAAATCATCCATTCTGAATGTGCCTTGCGTGAGTGTTCCGACGCGGTTAAATAAGTCTAAGCGCACCGTCACCGTTCCGGAAATTCCAGCGATGGCGTTGGCAACGTTCACCGTTCCTGTGGTTTGCAAAGACGAACTCGATGACACGAAAATTGAACCTGAACCCACGAAAATGTTGTTGATGTAGATGTTGTTTACGCCTGAAAAATGCATTTTATCAACAATCAAATACAAACGCGAGGTAACTTGTATGGAATTGAAGTTATCGAAGGCGTTTGTGGATTTCATTGAAGAGGTTACAATTTCTTTATTCGCAGAGATTGATTTTAATTTGTCATGGGAGTAGCAATGCAAATTTTCCGTCATTGTAGTATCTGGACTTTTGTTCCTTCTTAAACTATTTTATATCCTTTACCACGTTAAAGTAAATAGTATCAACTAGTTTTTTTATACCTCTAGCTTCATCACAACTTTGATTTTGATAAGGTTTAACAATTATGAGGGTATCATTTCCAAGCGAAATTCCTTTAAAAATTAATGACTCTGTGGTTGTACAACCTATACAATTAACAGATTCATCTTGTATCTTTTTTATCGAAATCAATTTTAAATGATTTAATTGTTCTAAAGGCTGTGGGCAATATGTTTGCATTGAACTATTGTTTATGTAAATACATATAGTATCTCCTTTTTCTATTTGATAATGGTTGTCACCAAGATACTTTTTAAGTTCTTGTTTATCATTACAACCAAAACAAATAGTAAGAATTATTAATAGTAGTTTATTTACCCCACGTAGCTCCATTGTAATATTTTTTAAAATCACTAATATTAGTGGTTACAGTTTGTTTTTCACCCCAATTTTGTACGTCAAAAGAAACATTACCATTTCCTAAATCTTGATAATTCCCCATATATGTGACATTATGTAACCCATCGCCTCCACCTACTAATTTCGCATTAATCTCCATAACTATTTCATTTCCTGCACCTTTTAACTTTTCTAAATTCGAAAGTACTTTTTTCGGATCCATGTTATCTTTTGACTCCTGCGAATTATAAAATTTATGAGTAACATTTGTAAGCCCTAATAAATTTTGCATCATGTAGGATAAATTTTTCCGACTATTTCCAGCCTTGCTATTTTCACCATTGGCATAACCGTAAAAACTTTTATCAGGATGTAAAGAATTTTGTAATGAAGATAAAATTATCCAATCCGAAACTAAATCTTCAGTGCTTAATTCATCAGGATTATAGAAATTGTTCATTGAGTTTCGTGAATTTTCAGGATGAACCCAAAATAGATGTGCATCTGGTTCAATTTTAAAGTTATTAACTTGAGCCTTACCTGTAAAATACAATCCTACCATAGCTTTGTGGAATGATTCAAAATCACGTTTTATCCATATATAAGTAATTGCTGCCATTGTACAAGTCCCTGCTCCAGTTTGATTAATTGATTCTGGATTATTTTTTAACTGGTACATAGATTTATTTACATCATTCCATGCTATCCTTTTCTTAAATTCTAAACCTTCTAATTCGACTCCATCAATTACTTTATTCTCACTAAATGAATATGTTGAATTATATGAATATTGGTTAGCCAATGGATCCACCGCAAAGAACCTCCCAACTCTCGGATCGTGCATCCTGTATTTGTAATTCACAGAATTCCCATTCCCCTTAATTTCATCATCCACTTCTTGATTTTGAAACCCATACCTATACCCCGCAGGACTCCAATGCTCCACCGCGGTGGTATAGCCGTTCAAGACAAAATCGTCCATTCTAAACGTTCCGTTAGAACCGTTGCTGCCACCGAAAAGGTCAAAACGCACGGTGATGTTTCCTGATAAACCAGCGATGGCATTTGAAACGTTCACAGTTCCAGTGTGTTGTAAAGTGCTCCCCGAACTTACAAAAATACTTCCATTACCAACAAGTATGTTATTGATATACAGCCTGTAATTCGTGTAACCCGTGTTGGAACTTCGGTGATAAAAACTATAACTCGTCACATCTAATAAATACCCTGGGTTCACTGTCAAGTTTAAATAGAGTTTTGTCGTGTCGGGAGTTGCTGAATTGATCGCAATCGCACGCCCAGTCTGACCAGTGAAGTTTGTCCACGCATTTCGGGAGTTTGTCCAGCTCACCTGTGTCAAATTCGCGTCGAGGTTGCTTGGCGTTCCGGTGTATGGATGCGCATTCGGGCTGTCGTCGAATTTGTGTTGGTAAATCACCGTTGGCGTGCCGTTGGTGACAACTGGTATTGTATAAGTGAGGGTTCTGCCGTCTAGTTCAACGCCAAATGGTGAGTAATCCGCAGTGCGTGTAATACCAATTTTATAATTGTCCACCACGTTGTTGTTGTCGGTGTCTTGCGGGATTTTGAGGTCAGTAAATACGGTGAGTACGTTGCCCAAATGGTTGGTGAACTCATAGAACTTTCTGCCTGCTATTTGTTTGTAATTCTGCGATATAGATGCGGTAAGTACATTCAACGAATCTTGTTTTGAACCAATTCTACTCGAACCAAAAATATTTCTTTCTTTCAAATTAAACTGTGCGGTTTCGGCAACTACTTCGTGGTCGTAGGTGGAAACTTGGTTCCCTTGGGCATCCAAAATATAGTAAGTGGATCGTTCCAAAACCGTCCCCGCAGTGTTATACACGTGCTTCGCGATACGGTGTCCCATGGCGTCATAATCGAACTTCATCCACTTCGCACTTCCGCCGTTTCGTTGAATTTCCTTCACTTTTCCATCCACGCGCCAAACGATTTTACTGATAAATTCAGCTTTGTCTTTTATCAATCTTCCTTCCTCATCATAAGAATAGTTGTTGGTTACATTAATGTTCACAGCTGTAGAATCGTATGCACCCATATTATCAATAT
>JBDKEM010000026.1:0-113030 GCA_039795265.1 Bacteroidota bacterium
GTCAAATTGATATGTTAAAGACCGATGGATCAAATAAATCAGTAATCTCAGCTCTCCGCGAACTCGCCAAAACCGATTCAAAGTTGGCCGAAATATTAAAAATGCATAACTTGCTATGAAATTGACTTTTTTATACACACATACCAAATCTTAGCCCTTAAAACAATTAGCACATTAAATAATTAGCACATTAAAACCTGAGTACCATGAAAAACAACTACTCAAACCAAAACCAAATGAATTCGCAACAATGCGTTCGCAACTCGCAATTCACACTTCCGAAGGTAGCAGCGAAGCTAATTCTGAATTCGCAACTCGCAACTCGCAACTCTATGTTCGCAACTCTGAATTCTAAATTTTCAACTCTTCACTCTTCACTCCTCGCTCTCACTCTCTTTGTCGCTCTGAGTATTGGAAATGTTTGGGGGCAGTGTACAAATACTGGAACAGGTGGAACGGCTTGTGCTGGTGCTGGTGGAACCACCGTTGCAACCATTTCTACAACAGGTAGTGTCACCATAGATGCATGGCAAACACAGAGTGCAACTAATGTTTCCACAACTTTGACTTGGATTTTTTCAGGTGTTACGGCTGGAACAACAATACAATTAGCTTCATGCACTGGAAATGATAGCGAAATTACTATTACTGGCCCGGTTGGTTTTGCAACTTTGCAGGTTGATGGGGATACTGAGACATCCGGTTTAGGTTGTACTCCTAATGCCAATGATGAAACAGCAACAATTGTTTGCACCGTTGATGGAGAATACAGAGTTCGTTTATCTCGTCATAGTACTAATAGTTGTTTGAATTATGGAAGTGGCGCAGCTACAAGATACCTTTATTGGAGAGTAAGGGGTCGAACAGCAGGAGCTTTTACAATTTCAGGCCCTTCAAATCCTTGTGTGAATGTCTCTCAAACATATACAGCTGGAGCTGGATCAGGATCTGAAGTTTGGACTTTTCCAGCTAATTTTACAGGTTCTGGCAATGCAGCTTCGGTTACTAGAACTCCAACTTCAACGACTTCTGGAACTATTTCTTGTACTAGACAGATTGGTTGTGGTGCCGTTGTGTCTGCAACGAACACAATTTCTGTTACTCCTGTCACCGCACCGACTGCATCCGCCGGTGGGGCTTTGAGTGCTATTTGTCCAGGTGCAACATCTGCTCAAATGGGTGGTAGCGCAACTGGTGCAGGAGGAGCACTATGGAGTGGAGGAGCTGGTTCATGGACAAACGCCACAAATGCATCAACCGCAACATACACTGCTGGAGCATCTGAATCTGGTAGCATTACATTAACACTTACCTCAAGTGCAGGAAATTGTTCTAATGCCACTGCGACTAAAACAATTGTTGTCCACAACACATCTGTCGGATGGGGTAATCTAGAAACTCAAAATGGAACAATCTGTGCTTCAACTGGTACACACACCGTTCGAGGTCGCGTATGGAAAGATACGTATACAAACCCTGCTGGAGCTGATCCTAATTTTGAAGTGCAAATTGGGTATAGTTCTTCTAATACAAATCCATCTGGTGTTGGTTGGACATGGTCTGCTGCAACTTGGTTTGAGCAAACTGGCAATGATGATAGATATACAGGTAACCTTACTGGTTTAGCAGCGGGTACTTATTATTATTCAATTAGATATAGATATTGTTCAACGGGTTCATGGTTCTATGGTGGATACAGTGGTGGTGGTGGTGGTGCTTGGAATGGTACAACCAACATTAACGGTGTCTTAACGGTTAATGCAGCACCAACAGCAAATGCTGGCTCAGCACTTAGCAACATATGTAGAGGTACATCAACCGCTCAAATGGGTGGAAGTGTGGGTGGAGGTGCGACTGGTGCAACGTGGTCTGGAGGTTCGGGATCATGGACAAATCCAACAAATGCTTCAACCGCTGTTTATAATGCTGCAGCAAACGAATCAGGTACAATTACACTTACCTTAACTGCTACTGCACCAACAGGATGTACAAATGTTACAGCTACTAAAAATTTAACCTTTACTGCCGTAAGTGCAGCCCCAACAATTACAGGCCCTATCTGCCCAGGTAATACAACTGTTTCAGGAACTGGAGTCAATGGTTCTACCATAAAAGTTATCAGAAGTGGTTCTGAAATTCAATCCGGATCGGCAACTTGGAGTGGTTCCAATTGGTCAATAACAGTTTCATCTGTAAGTTCAGGAGAAAGCCTAACAGCAACACAAACAGAAAGTGGAAAATGTGTTAGTGACGCTTCTTCTGCTTATGTAGTTATCACACCTGCATCTTGGGGTGAAATTTCGTCGCCCTCATCAGGAATTTCAATCTGTGGTTCAACCCAAACAATTTACGGTCAAGTTTATAGAGCGGGTACAACTGAAGCAGCTGGTCAAGGAGCAAGTTTAACAGCTGACTTAGGTTGGAGTTCGACAAATACAAACCCAAATACTTGGTCAAATTGGACTTCTGCTACATTTCATACCCAACAAGGAAATAATGATCAATTCAGCGCGAGTCTAGGCGCAGGTCTTACTCAAGGTACTTGGTATTACGCATTCCGTTATTCTTATGCGGGTTGTCCAATTTATGGAGGCTATGGAGGAGTTTATGGCAGCGGTGGCTCAAACGGAACTGCAACCGTTCCTGCTTCACAATCTGCTACACTTTCCTCAGCAGTTGGAACAAATGCACAAACTGTTTGTAAAGGAACCGCAATAACAAATATTACCTATTCTTTAGCTAACGGGGCGAATAACGCTTCACTTACTTCTGGTTCTTTACCAACAGGAGTTTCTGGTTCAGTTAGTGGAGGCGTATTAACAATTAGTGGAACACCTTCAGCATCTGGAGTTTATACCTATACATTTACAACCTCTGGAACTTCAAACTGTGCGTTTACGTTTACTGGAACGATAACAGTGAGCGAAACATTAGATTGGGCTAATTTACAATTCCCATCAACAGCAGCTATCTGTGTAGGAGGTAATGCAAGTATTTATGGAAAAGTATACGAGTCTGGAGTTACAGAGTTTGCAGGAGCAGGAGCAGGTATTACAGCTCAGTATGGTTATAGTTCTTCAAATTCAGATCCATCAGGTGTTGGTTGGACATGGGGCAGTGCTTCTTTTAACGCTCAACAAACCAACGACGATGAATTTGTAGGAACTTTTGGATCTTCACTAACTGCTGGAACCTATTATTACACAATGCGTTTCACTTATAATGGTTGCACCGTATATGGTGGCTTTAACGCAGGACCATGGAATGGTACAACAAACGTAAATGGAACACTTACTGTAAATGCGCTCCCAGCAATTACAGGTCAACCATCAACTCCAACGGCAACTTGTTCGGGTAGTGGTACGCAAACAATGACCGTTACAGCGACTGGCGCAGGCTTGACCTATCAATGGAGAAAAGGTGGTGTTAACATTTCAAATGGTGGAGTGTTTAGCGGTGCTACTTCAGCAACTTTAACCCTCACAAACCCTACTACATCTGATGCAGGAAGCTACGACTGTGTAGTGAGCGGAACATGTACTCCTTCTGTCACCTCAAATGCAATTACAGTTACAGTAAATGCGATTCCTACTATAACTGGAACAACTCCTGCATCTCGTTGTGGTTCGGGAACGGTTGCTCTTGGAGCAACTGCAAGTGCAGGTACTATAAATTGGTATGCCGCTGCCTCGGGTGGCACAAGTTTAGCCACTGGAACTAGTTATACAACACCTTCCCTTAGTTCAACAACTACTTATTATGTTGATGCAACATCAAGTGGATGTACAACTGGTTCTAGAACAGCAATTATTGCTACTGTGAATGATGTACCAACGATTACCGGAACAACACCGAATTCGCGATGTGGCACTGGAACGGTTGCGCTCAGTGCAACAGCAAGTGCAGGCACTATAAATTGGTATGCTGCAGCATCGGGTGGCGCTAGTTCAGGAACAGGAACAAGTTATACATCACCATCAATAAGTACAACAACTACTTATTATGTTGACGCAACTGCCAACGGTTGTACTACGGCTGCTAGAACAGCTGTTACGGCAACTGTTAATGCTGTCCCTACAGTAACTTTTACTGCTCAACCTGGAGCAACGGGTTGTACGAATGCTGATGTTACTTATACAACACAGTCTGGCCAGTCTTCGTATGTGTGGACTGTTCCGGGCACTCTAAATACAGATTATTCCATCACTTCTGGAGGAATTGGTTCATCAAGCAATACAGTTACCTTGAAGTGGCTAACAACAGGAAGCAAAACGGTTTCTGTAAACTACAGCAATGCTTCTGGATGTTCTGCCACCGCAGCAACTTCCTCCACTGCAACAACCGTATCTGCAGCACCGACCGTGAATGCAGGAGCAGACTTTAACATGTGTTCAGGGCAAACAGTTGCCATGAATGCAAGTACGAATGCGACATCAACATCAACAAGCGCAAGTGCAACTTATTCATCAGGAAATGCAAGTACTTTGTACAGCGCATCACCTACTACAGCTACAATTTCTTCGTGTCCAATTCCTCTTTCAGTTACAATACCTGTCGGTGCCGTTATTACCGGTGTAAACGTAGCTTATTCGATGACTGCCGCATCCAATGGTTGGAGGTCTGACCAACGTTCTTATGTTAGATGTACCAATGTAGGAGGAATTGCTGAAAGTGCCATTTCGTCAGGGAGTGGAACAGGTACAGGAACTGTTCCATATTCACGTAATAATTTAACCATTGCCAATGGAGTATCTGGAGGAGGGACTATTAATTTTGAATTACATGCCTTTAGAACATTTTCTGGAACAACATGTGCAACAACAGATAATTTTGTTAATAATAATTCATTTATTATTACAGTGAATTATACACTAAACCCAACCTATTCTTGGTCTCCAGCAACAGGTTTATCATCCACGAATGTGTTAAATCCAAATTCTTCTGCAACAACGACTACCACTTATACTTTAACTGTAACCGGCACAAACGGCTGTTCGGCGACAGATCAAGTGGTTGCAACAGTAGCTGGTTCTGCGCCAGCAGCACCAACCGTTACTGCAACTGCAGCTCAAATAAATGTTGGGGGAACTGCAGCTTTCTCTGCGTCTGGTTCAAACGTAACTTGGTATGATGCGGCCACTGGTGGTAATGTCCTTGGAACAGGATCTTCGTACACCTCGGCAGTTCGATGTACCGCGGGATCAACATTAACTGTTTACGCTGAAGACAATAACGGAACTTGTTCAAGTGCCACTAGAGGTTCAGCAAGTGTTACAGTGCGATCAATGGTGGTAGACAATCCTTCCAATGGTCTAATTTGTACAGCTGGAGGTTCAGTTACTTTAAGCACGCAATTAACAGGAGGTTCATCTATTACTTGGTCTCCAAACACTAATTTATCTACTACTTCAGGTGCCTCTACCATTGCAAGCCCAACGGTTACTACTGTGTACACCATGAACGCTACAGTTACAGGATGCGGTGCTGTTTCAGAAACGGCAACAGTGGGTGTGATTGAAGGTGTTGCATTTACGCCAACCTCCAATCCAACAGCTGTTTGTGCTGGAGGGACTGCTACATTGGCTTCTAATTTGACAAGTTCAGGGTTTACATATTCAACAACAACTTTTTCTCTGGCATCACCTTCTTCTCCAACTAATCTAGCTTCAGCTGGAGTTGCAAGTGTTGCTTTAACATCTGGAACTTTAGATGATGGAGGTTGGCAAAACATTCCAATCGGTTTCTCTTACAACTTCTTCGGAAACAATTATACAACTCTGAATGTTGGAACTAATGGTGTGGTACAATTTGGTACATACAATGCTACATCATTGGGTGATTACAGCTATGCGACATCTTTCCCTACAGCCACAGAACCTACCAATGTTATTGCCGCTGGAGCTAATGATTTTTATGCTACATCAGGAACAATAAGATATTGGATACAAGGGACTGCACCTACCAGAATATTCGTTGTAGAATGGAATGCAATACCAGGATATGTTAGCGGAACATCATCCTCGCAAATCAAACTATTTGAAACTACGGGTAACGTAGAAATTCATATCGCAAACAACAATACTGTAGGGTATGGATCAATTACAAATAAAGTAGTAGGTCTTCAAAATGCAGATGCAAGTGTGGGTGCAACTGCTTATTCAAATACAGGAACTATAACAAATACCGCATGGAAATTCGTTCCTGGTGCAAACTATACTTTCCAATGGTCAACTGCTGGTTCTAATATTGGCGGAGCAACAAGTACGACGTTCACAACCCCTGCTTTGAGCACCCCAGGAACTGTTTCTTATACAGTTGCAGCAACTAATCCAAATACGCAGTGTGCATCCACTGGTACTGTGAGTGTTACTGTAAATGCCTTACCATCGGCACCAGTTTCTGCTGGTAATGTAACAGAATGTGGCAACGCTGCCAACCAAAACTTAGTGGTTTCTGTTGGTTCAGGCGAAACAGCAGATTGGTACGCTGCTTCAAGCGGTGGTTCTATATTAACAACACCATCAAACGGAACAGGTGTTACGTCGTATTCAGTTCCCGCAAATGCTACAGCTACCTATTATGCGCAAGCAAGAAACACAACAACAGGGTGTATCAGTAGCTCTAGAACTGGGGTGACATTTACAACAAAACCAGTTCCAACAGCACCAACTGCGTCAGCAGTTTCGTATTGTCAAGGAGCTACTTCAAGTCCTATGACTGCAAGTACACCGGTAGGGTCCAATACACAAAACTGGTATACAGTTTCAACAGGTGGAACACCATTGGCAGGCGCTCCAACACCTTCCACGTCAACCGCTACTACTTTAACTTATTATGTAGCTGAGGTTGGAACAAATGGTTGTGAAAGTAGCAGAACATCAGTAACTGCTACAATAAATGCGTCTCCGGCAACACCAACAGGAATTTCAGCATCGCGTTGTGGAACAGGTACTGTTTCTTTAGGAGTAGAAACCTCAATAAATGGAACAATAAAATGGTATTCAGATGCAGGTTTAACAAATCTTTTGGATTCATACGCAAATTGTACAACACCTAACCCTTGTACAACAAACTGGACAACACCATCTATTTCTTCAACAACAGTATATTATGCAACAAAAACAAATGTTGCCGGTTGCCAAAGTCTAGGTGTTGCAGTTACGGCGACAGTAAATCCTGATATTACAGCTTCGGTATCCAATTCAGCTTCATCAACATCTGCGTGTGGTGGTGGTTCAATTACCTTTACTGCAACACCAACAAATGGTGGTGCTTCACCATCATATCAATGGTATTTGAATGGTTCACCAGTCACAAATGAAACGAATGCTACATATACTTTAGCGTCCCCTAACAATGCAGATGCAATTTATGTAGCCATGACTCCATCCGCACAAACGTGCTTAACAAGTAGTTCGGCAACGAATAGTAATACAGTTACATTAACTTCTACGGCCTCTACACCAACCGTATCTATACAAAGCTCTGCATCTTCTGCAATTTGTCCGGGTTCATCTGTTACTTTCAGTGTGAATTCATCTACAAATATGGGTGCAACACCAAGTTATGTTTGGAAACTAAACGGTAGTCCTATTTCAAGCGCAACAAATGCAACTTATACTTCAACAGGCTTGGCAAACAATGATCAAATTACACTTGAAATGACATCAAGTTTAAATGGGCTTTGTTTAACTCAACCGTCTGCAACAAGTTCTGCGATTACAACCACAGTAAATACCGCAACTTCCATAACCGCTCAACCAAGTGCAACTTCAGCATGTGCATCGGGTACAGCAAACTTTACTGTAACGGGAGCTGGTCAGGGTACTTTAACCTACCAATGGAAGAAAAATGGTGCAAATGTTACTGGAAATGGTACAGCTACAAGTGCAACGCTTACCTTGTCTGGAGTTGGCGCTGGAGATGTGGCAAATTACAATGTGGATGTCACAGGTGCTTGTGGTACTGTATCCTCTAATACGGCAGCATTTACGCTCAAAACACCTACAAGTATTTCTGTACACCCTTCAGCGGTAACTACTTGTACAAATACTAATGCGAACTTCAGTGTAACAGCCGCTGGACAAGGCACTTTGTCTTATCAGTGGACATTTGGAGGGTCGCCAATTAATACTGCTACCAATTCAAGCTATACAGCAACGGGTGTTACATCCGCAAATGCAGGTAGCTACAGGGTGATTGTTACTGGAGAATGTGGTGCACTTACCTCGAATGCTGCAGCTCTTACTGTTCAACCAGCAACGGTTATTTCTTCTCAACCAAGTGCCTCTACGATTTGTCAAAATAATACTGCCAATTTCGCTGTATCAGCTACAGGTCAAGGAACGTTATCTTATCAATGGAAAAGAGATGGTACTAATGTTGGAACCAACAGTTCATCGCTTTCTGTTTCAAATGCGCAATCTGCAAATGCAGGAACATATACTGTAGATGTAACAGGAGATTGTGGCACAACTACTTCTAATGCAGCAGTTTTAACAGTTAATCCGGCAACTGCAATAACCACACAACCTGTTGGAACATCCGGTTGTGAAGGTCAGAATACAACCTTTACAGTTGTTGCAGCCGGAACAGGATCTCTTTCTTATCAATGGAAATATGGTGCAACAAACGTAGGTACTAATTCTGCATCTTTCAATATTCCTAGTACAACAACAGCAAATGATGGTAACTATTCGGTTGTTGTGTCTGGAGGATGTGGTAATGCAACATCAAATACAGTAGCATTGAACGTTTACCCATCACCAACAACAACAGCGACTATTTCTACTGCAGATATTACTGACGCAACCTTATGTGGTAAAAATACAGTCAGTGTTGTAGCAAATAGTCCAGGAGCGGAGTCTGTAGGTAGTTGGTCAGTTGTTGGAGGATTTGATATTACTCCTGCAAATGCTTCAGCTACTTCAACAACTTTTACTGCTTCTAATTCAGCTTTGGGAGGCCAAGCAAAAAAACTAGTGTGGTCACATATAAGATCTACTTCTGGAAATAACTGCTTTACTAGAGATACAATAACAGTTGACTTCAAACAACCTTCTTTTACTGCAATTTCAGCTGTCGTTGAGGCTGGAGACGTACTTTGGAATGGTTTGACAGATGCCAACTGGAGTACTTCAAGTAATTGGTATCTATATACTGTAACAAACAATGTAGGTAGTTGGATTCGTATGACAACAGGTGAGCCATCTTCATCAACAAAGGTGTACACTCTTTCAAATAATGCTGCTGGTGTATGTGTAAATAGTTCTAATGCACCTGCATTGGGTAATGGTGAAACAGCAGGAAATGTTTATGTTGGAGAAGGCGCAACCTTGAATTTATCAAATGGATCTTTGGCTTTGACGGGTGATTTCACTAATAATGGTTCAATTAATCCTAATACTGGTAACGTAAGATTCACAGGTACTGCAAACCAAAAAATTAAAGGAACAGGGCTGATTTCTAACTTCAACAATGTAATTGTGGATAAAGAATCAGGAACAGTGACTTTAGAACAACCAGTTCAAATAAAAGGCACCCTGACTATGACAAAAGGTAATATCGTTTCGGATGTAACAAACATCCTTGAAATTGGTGCAAGTACTTCTGTTCTTGGTTCAATTGATTGGACATCTGGAACAGTTGTAGGTCCAATGAAACGTTGGTTTGCATCCACTGCTAATTCATCTGGTAATTCTGCAACTGATAAAGCAAGTGGAATTTTCCCTGTTGGTACTTCTACAAGAAATAGATATGCTCAGATTAATTTTACTGGTAACTCTGGTGATGGATCAATTACTGTTGAATTCAAATTAGGTGCTCCACCATCATCATATAACCTACCTTTAGCTTACGTTGATAATGGTAATCAATATATTCAAAATACTGATTCGACAGGTTATTGGGAAATTATTCCGTCAGAATACGGAAGCGGAATAGATGTTAGAAACTATAATATCATATTACGCATTAATAATGACGCTATAGGAGAAAATCCTGTAACTGCTAACCCTCCTGGAATGAGAATCATTCGAGCAAAAGGAAGTAATAGTGGACATAGCCCATTTGAACTTTTATCAACAACTGCTAGCTTTGAAGAATACCCAGGAAGTCTTTCAGGCACTGATTATCTCGTATCGGTTTCAGCTGTTCAAGGTTTCTCTTGGTTCAATGTTGGTGGAGATAATGAGTCACCACTTCCTGTTAGTTTGCTTTCATTCTCAGGAGAGTGTTTGAATGATTCGCACATCATTAACTGGAGCACTGCCTCAGAACATAATAGTGAAAGTTTTGAAATTCAGGTGTCGAGAGATGGTACTTCATGGAATACGATTTCAACAATGGCTGCTGCTGGAAATAGCAATAGTTTGATAAACTACAATTATGTGAATGAAAATGCTGGTAATGACGCAATATATTATCGCCTTCGTCAACTCGATAATAATGGCGATGAGAAAATGTACGATCCAATTTTTGTATCATGTACATCAACAGAAAAGGTTTTGTTATCTTTTCCAAACCCAAGTTCTTCAAGCTTCAAATTATTGGTGAATGATGAGGATTTTGTGGGAGAAGCAACGGTTGTAATCACAGATTCAAAAGGAATGATAGTTGCAAAACAAGACGTGCAAATCACAGACGGAACAAATATGATTTTATTTGAAGAACAATTACCATCAGGAATGTATTATTTACAAATTAAGAATGGTAGAAACTCTTCAAAAGTTTTGAAACATAGCATTCGCTAAGATATTCCGACTACTAATGAAAGGGGAGAACATTGTTTCTCCCTTTTTTATTTTAAGGAGTTTCCAATCAATTTTCATCCGAATCAATTAATTGAACAGAGTTCATAAATTATTTCTATTTTAGATTTCCTTTTAAACAACCTATGAAATCAATTTTATTGAATACTGTATTCCTATTCTCTTTTCTGGTGAGTAATAATTGGTTATTCGCACAAACAGTTCAGTCGTATAGCTATACAGGAAGTGTGCAAAATTTCGTTGTTCCCACATGTGTACAGTCGATAACTATTAAGTGTTGGGGTGCTGGAGGTCATAAAGGGGGTCAAGATACTTATAACGGAGCAAGTGGAGGTGGTGGAGCCTTTACTCAAACTACATTGTCGGTGACACCTGGTCAGTCCATTACAATAATTGTGGGTGGTGCAGGTGCATTAGGTACCAACTGTGCATCTTCAGCACCAGGTGGAATTGGTGGTTGGGGGAACGGTCTTTTAAACGGTGCAAGAGGAGGTAATGCTGGTTCACAAGGATGTTCTGGCGGCGGCGGCGGCGGCGGGGCAGGGTCAGGTGTTTATTTTGGAACAACTGCATTAGCAATTGCTGGTGGCGGCGGCGGCGGTTCGGGCGGTGGTAATCAAAGTGCAGGTGCTGCTGGTGGTGGTGGAGGACAAAACGGGTTTACTGTTTCTGGATGTAATCAAGGTTTTACGAATAGCTCAAGTAATGGAAACGGAACCCAAGGTGGAGATAGAGGTAACGCTGATGGAGCAGGTGGCGGTGGCGGTGGTGGCGGTCGTTTTGGTGGAACGGGTGGTAGTGCCCCAACTGGATGTGATTGTGGTGGATGTGGCGGTGGCGGTGGCGCCAACTTTGCAAGTGGAACGGGCAATATTTTAACAAATGGTAATGGAATAAATCCGGCAAATTCGACAGATATTCACTATCAATCGGGTGTAGGAAATGGCGGAACTGCCTCTCAAAATGCAGGAAATGGACTAGTTGTGATTTTGTATAATCAACCTGTCGTTACTGCTGCTTTTCAGACGAACTTAACATGTTTGGGTTCTACTACCTTATTTACAAATACTTCTTCAGCTACCAATGCAAATCTTAATAGTTACACGTGGGATTTTGGTGATGGAACCCCACTTAGTAATTCTGTTTCCCCTTCACATTCTTATACTGCAATTGGAACTTACACAGTAACTTTAAGTATAAATTCTGATGTGGGATGTAGTAATTCTATAACAGGCACAATAACCGTTTTTCCTCAACCTTCGGCTTCTTTTAGTTTAGATAACACATGTAAAGATTCTGGTAGTCCTATGATATTGACAAATACTTCTCAATTTGCAAATAGCTCTACAGACCAAATTACATGGTCTTCAACTGATGGTTTTTCCTCAAATAATCTAGACTTCAATCATGTCTTTGATCCGCAAGGGACTTATGATGTGACCTTAACAATTGCTAGCACAGACGGTTGTAACAGTTCATTTACACAGTCAGTCAATTATTTTAACAATCCCACGGCAATTAGCACTATTAACGATATTTGCGATGGGAATCCTTTAAATTTAATTTCTGAGAGTTCCGGTTTTGCAGGTCAAAGCCTAACTCATAGTTGGATTGTAAATGGTGAAGCCCCAGTTCTTCAAGCCTCATATAATTATCCTTATAATTCGCCAGGTACTTATCAAATTCAACTTATCGCTACCACAGGATACGGTTGCAGTGACACCCTAGATGAGTTGGTTACGATTTTTCCGTCCCCTGTAGCATCTTTTTCTATACCTGAATCATGCGCCGAATCATTGGTGCAAATCATAAATCAAAGTACAGTTAATACCGGATCAACTTATTTTTGGTCTGTAAATGGAACATTACAATCAACGGATTCAAATTTTTCATTTACGTTTCCAAATGGCGGAAATTATGCCATCGAATTATTTATTTCAGAGGATAATAGTTCGATCGTTTGTTCTAGTTCTATTATACAAAATGTATTTATTCATGGAGTCCCTCAATTGAGCGTACAAGGAGATTTTACTATATGTGCGGGTGAAGTGATTTCGGCCAATAATGTGAGTACAGTAACGCCAGACGAATTATTGAATTTCTCATGGTTAGTTAATGGAATTGAAGTTTCAACTGCTCAGAATTTTAGTCAACCTTTTTCTATTCCTGGATCATATTCTTTGGAGTTGGTGGTGACTTCTGATTTCGGTTGTACAGCATCTTCTATCTTCCCGTTAGTTGTTAATGTCATACCTTCTGCACCTTCTTTATCTGTAAACGAAATAAAGTGTATAGGAGATGAGGCAATTTTAATGGCTGTAATAGAACCACAAGCCAATGTTACATGGTCAGGACCTCAGAATTTCACATCGGTTTCCTCCTCAAATAGTTTGTCGATGTCCGTTCCACAAATGGGAGTCTATTCTGCTTTTCAGACTTCTGCTGAAGGATGTGTTTCTCCAGTTAGTTTTATAAATGTTGTTATTCAAAATATTTATTCTTTCAATGATTTTGATTTTCCAAATGTGATAACACCAAATGGTGATGGCGTAAATGAAGATTTGAATATTGATAGTTATTTTCAAACATGCGACACTTATACAATCACCATTTGTAATCGTTGGGGAAATGAGGTTTATAAATTTTCAACCGGTGAAGCTCCTTTCGCAGGAAAAACGATGAATGGAAACGATCTCGTCCCTGGGGTTTATTTTTACAAGCTAGAATTCTTTTCTGGTGGAGAAGAAAAAGCAGGAGAAAAGTCTGGATTCATTCAGTTAATTCGATAAAATTTAGAGTTGCCTCATATCCTTATTTAGACTGAATTAAAATACCACTTTTATGGTATTGTATGTCAGATGAAGCATGGCTTACTTTGCACCTTAAAAATAAGACATGAAAAACAAACTAATATTTGCTTCATTAATTCTCTCAAATTATATCCAAAGTCAAGATAGTTTAAAAAAGATTCAACTGCCAGAAATTCAGATTCTTGAAATTACAAATAAACAAGGAACAGAGCGGTTAAATACCATTCAAGGTACTTCGATTTACGCTGGTAAAAAAAATGAAATCATTCAGCTTTCAGCAACAAATGCCGATTTATCTACAAATAATACTCGACAAGTTTTTGCGAAAGTACCTGGCGTTTCAGTTTGGGAAAACGATGGGAGTGGGGTGCAAGTTGGAATCGCGACTCGCGGTTTAAGTCCAAATCGCTCATGGGAATTCAATGTTCGTCAAAATGGCTATGACATTAGTAGCGATGCATTTGGTTATCCAGAAGCTTATTATACACCGCCAATGGAGGCGGTGGAAAAAATTGAGTTGGTGAGAGGAGCTGCTTCACTTCAATATGGAACTCAGTTTGGAGGTCTGCTTAATTTTGTGATGAAAAAAAGTTTAGGTGATAAACCATTTCAGGCTGAATCGATGCAAACAGTAGGTTCTTTCGGTTTGCTCAACACTTATAATGCCATTGGGGGAAAAATTGGAAAATTCAGTTATTTCGGTTTTTTTCAACATCGACAAGCAGATGGATGGCGACAAAATAGTCGATATAAGACAATGGCCGGTGGATTTCAAATGTCTTATGAATTCTCTCAAAAATTAAGCATAAGCGCAGAATATACAAGCTCCAACCATGTTAGTCAGCAAGCAGGTGGATTAACAGACGAACAATTTCAATTAGCACCTCAATATTCATCGCGTAAACGAAACTGGATGAGTACGCCTTGGAATGTTGCAGCCTTAACATTGGATTGGAATCCTTCACAAAATTTAAAGGTAACAACTAAAGTTTTTGGCGTCCTTGCAGAGAGAAACAGTATAGGATTTATGAAAACAATTAATATACCAGACACTTTTAATACAGCTATTAATAGTTACAATTATCGTCAATTGGATCGTGAGTTCTATAAGAATATAGGGGCAGAAATTCGGATGCTTCAGAAATACAAATTGTTTAATCAAGAACATGCGCTTTCAGCAGGGATTAGAATTTATCGTGGAAATACCTTAAGAAGAAATCAAGGAATTGGTTCTGGTGGATCGGACTATGAGTTAACAATTATTCAATTAAGTAATGGTAAAGAGTTTGGTCGTTCGTTGGACTTTACCACCAACAACGCAGCTGTATTCGCTGAAAATCTCTTTCATATCACTTCAAAATGGTCTATCGTACCAGGGATTCGTTATGAATTTATTCAAAGCCTAACAAGTGGGTATATCAATACTAGCTCTACTGGAGCAATTCCTGATGACTTGAGAAATCGTCACATCATTTTAATGGGAATGGGAACGGAGTATTCCATCACTAATAAATCATCGTTTTATGCAAATTTTAGTCAGAATTATCGCCCAGTAACCTTTTCTGAGTTAACACCATCTGCTACAACAGATATTATCGATCCTAATATGAAAGATGCTAGTGGTTATAATGCAGATGCTGGGTATCGAGGACAATTGTGGAATGGGATTTTAGAATTTGATGTCAATTATTTTTATTTACACTACAACAATCGTATCGGAAATGTAACACAAAACAATGTACAGTATCGCACCAATATTGGCACTTCAGTAAGCCAAGGTGTCGAATCTTTTTTGGAAGTCAAACCGTTTGCTGCAATGAAAGATCGTTACCTCGGAAATCTTTCGATTTTTGGAAACTATGCATTTGTGAATGCTATTTATACGCGTTGGGATAATCCGGCTATTGCTGGTGATCCGTCTAAAAGTATTTTGAATAAACGAGTAGAAAATGCACCAAAGCATATTATTCGTGCTGGGTTAAGTTACCGCTATAAACGTTTTTCAGTAGCGTATCAGTTCAATTATGTTGGTGAAGTTTATACCGATGCTGTAAACACAATAGAACCGAATGCAACAGCTACAGTAGGCTTGATTCCGTCCTATAAATTAATGGATATTACAGCAGGATTTCAGGTAAACACAAAAGTTTCATTCAAGGCGGGAGTTAATAACTTGATGGATGTGGTATATGCTACTCGTCGTGCAGGAGGTTATCCAGGCCCAGGATTATTACCTGGAGTCGGAAGAAACTTCTTCGCTACGCTGTGTTTGAAGTTGTAAGCGCATTGCAATAAACATTGCGCACATGCCCCAAATAGGCACGGCTGCTTTGTCGGTGTCGAGAAAATTATTCAAAAAAGCATGAATAAAGTAAGTGGACAAAGAAAGAACCATTCCCATTATCATTACACGGTTTTTTCTATCATTTTTTGGCCAAGCGTGGTAGAGGGTGATACCTTCATAGAATATAGCAATCACAATGCCGAGAAACGAAAGTAAGCCAAATAATCCCATTTCTGAAAGCGCACCAAGATATTCGCTATGGGCATTTCCCATATCTCCAAAGTTGGTAGAGATAATGGTGAGATTTTCTGGCTCTTGATAGGGTGCATATTCAAAAGCATAAGTACCCGGTCCAAAACCAAAAAACGGTCGTTCTTTAAACATCTCTATAGCGCAACTCCATCTATTTATTCGCTCCAAATTCGAAGCATCGGTGGTTACATTCGTGGCACTTTGTAGTCGTTCGTCGAAAGACTCATTGGTATGCTCGTTTTTATTTCTAGCCAACTCTTGTTGTACTTTATCCCAATTAAAAAAAAGCGCAACTAATACAAGAAGTCCAGCAGAAACCAGCAATTTGAAATTGACCCTGTAATAAATTAAGAATCCGATAATAACTGCTAGCATAATACTGAGCCATGCAGCTCGTGTATAGGAAAAATATAAACCAAGTAAATTGATGAAAATCAAAACTAACAGTATGGCTTGTGTTAATGGAGAATGTCTCTCGCTCACAAATAAAGCTATTGAAATTGGTAATAACAATGCAACAGCCGCACCATAAATGGTATGATCTTTATACAATGGCGACATTACCCAATGTCCTTCTTGTTCTCCAAAATTATACAGGCTGTGTTGATACAATGTATAAACAATGGCAACACAAGTTCCAATTGTCAAATACCAGAAAAAAACCCGTCGGTTGTTGTATGTTTTTAGAAAATGAGTTCCAAAGATTAAAACTGGAACAATAAACCAAAGTCGCGCGATTAAGAATTTAATTGAAACCAATGGGTGCGAACTGGGAATCACGGTAATAACAACAATAGCGAGATAAAATAAAACTGATTTGATAATGAGGTTTTTCCAAATCCCTTTGGATAAAATGGAAGATTTAAATTCCAACCAAACGAACAATAGCATAAACCCAAATAACAAAGGTTCTGTTGGAAGAAAAAGACCAAAACTTTGATTAAACTCATCAATGTTGATAGAAAGAGGAGTGAAAAGAGCAAGAAGTAGAAAAACTTTTTCCGTACTGTAAATGGCAAAATAAAGTAGTAGTAATACGACAGGAAAAAGTGTTAATTCGGGTAAGTCTAACCAAATTAATGTACCAAAACATAAAGCCAATAGGAGAGCAATTAATGTATTGCCCCAATTAACTGATAATCGCATTAAGCTATTTTTTTCAGATCTTGAATGCGTTGACGAATAAGCAAGAAAAAGACTCCAAAAATAAATCCTCCTATTGTTGCTAACAATACAATGATCATTCGCTTTGGTTTTTCCTTTTTATCCGCTACAACAGCTTTTTCAACAACGAATTTATGGGTAAATTGGGCGTTAGCATCGGATTCGGCTTGTTCATAAGAGACACGGAAATCTTCTATTTTATTGATTACCTCATTTCTTGTATGCTCAAGGGCGTCGTATCGAGAACCTAATCGAGTATTTACATCGATACGTTGTTTTAATTCAGCTTTTTCCGCTGGATTTTTAGCATCGACTAAGGCCTGATAAAGGTTGGAACGAATGTCATTCGAAACAACACCGACATTTGACAAACTATCCAATTGACGTAAAACTGAATCACGACTTGCAATGAGCATTCTGAATTTACGTTTATTAATTTCAAAAGCTGGAATAGTTCTTTCTCGAATCATCTCGTTTTTAACGGTGTCTATTAAATCCACGATATCATTCGCCATTTTTGCCGCTAGTTCAGGGTCTTTATCTAATACATCAATCTGAATTGATCCATAGCGAGTACGATTAAATGAAAAGTGATTGTTGTAGGCTTGTACCAATTTGTAGTTTTTGTTTACATCATTATTCGAGATTTCATAATGCTGCATCAATTTGTATTTTTGGATTATTTTATCCCGAATTCGTGAGGATTGAAGAATTTGAACCAATTGTTCTGCTTGATCTTCCTCTCCAAAATCCATTGCTGCCGCTTTTACGTTACGCTGTTCTGAGAAACTAACATTACTCGATGCTGCAGGAAACACAATTGCCGACGATAAATACAAAGGTGTAATCAATAAGGCGACGACGGTTGAAACAATGCCCGCAGCGACTGTGAAAACTAAAAGTGATTTTCGATTTGTCCAAATAAAGCGAATCAGGTTGTCACGTTGTTCGTTGAGGTTCAATCCTTGTTCCATAATTAATTTTTGTGTCGCGAATTTAGGGTTAATTGATTAATGAGTTTTTTATTCCCAAATGCAAAACTTCATTTATTTATAATTATTGCTCAAATAAGTACTATTTCTCACCCTTGATTAGAAGCATTTTTAGTGAATCAATACGAATAAACGAAAGTACCATTAGTAATATACCACCTAGAATGACTTGAATGAAAAATAGGCCTTCGAGATCCGGCAGGAAATAAACGAGTCCTATAAGTGGAAGCACTAAAATTAAATATCGTACCAGTAAATTGAAGTTAAATCCGATTTGAAACAATTTTTGACAATATATAAATTGAGAAAGTGAAACAATACTTTGTGTGATAAGTGTTGTAAAAGCAGCTCCAGTTGCACCATAATCTGGAATTAACCAAAAATTAAGCCCTGCGTTTACAAAAATACCGACAACTGATGTCCAATTTAAAAATTTCATGTTTCCGTTGGCAGTGAGTAAGGTTCCAAATATAAAGTTCACAGCTATAGCTAAAAAGCTTCCCATCAATAATTGAAAGGAAGGAACGGATGCGTCACCGTTCGTGTAAATCAAATTCAACAAAAAAGAAGCATTTGAAATGACAACGATAACAATAACAAGCGAACCCGCAGTCAATAAGTTTCCAGCATTAAAAAGTAAATCGTGCATCGCTTTTCTATCTTCTTTCAATTGCTTTGAAAACATTGGAAATAACAGACTGGTAAAAATCATACCAAACATGAAAAGTGCATCCAATAATCGGAATCCTTGTGCGTAAATCCCAGATTCATAAGCGCCTTTCGGGTGAATACGTTCCAACATAACACCGTCAACACGTGTATAAAGTAACATTAAAACAACAAGGAGCGCATAGGGTAAACTTTGTTTTACGTATCCCAAACTAAATTTCAAATCCCATTGAAAATAAGGGCGATCCACATGTTTCAATAACAATGCGAGTGCCACAACTGTTGTTAATGCATAACAGATTAAATGAATTCCAACAAAAAGTTCAACAGTTATCTTAATACCTAATCCAGGAAGAAACAACAATGAACCGCCAAAAAGGATGAGTAATGTTCTGTCTAAAACCGAAATCAAGGCATCATATTTGAAAAAATGAAATCCCGAAAAATGGCTTCTACAAAAAGCTGTGATGAGTATAAAAAGTTGATTGAAAGAAAGGATTAACAGTATGGAAAATTGTTCAGCATTATAACCCACAATTGCTCCAAAAGTGAAAACAACAACTAAATAAGCAAGGAAAAGTAATAGGCGAAAGGAAATCAATTTCCCAAAATACTTTTTTGCTATTTCAGGTTCCTGTGCAATGTTTTTGGTAGTGTAGTTGTTAATCCCTAAATCAATTAACATGTTGAAAATCACACTTAAGTTAAGCAATGAAAAATACAAACCATATTCTTCTGGCCCCACCCTGTTTTGAACTGTAGCATCTATTCCGAAAAGCGCCAACGGCTTAATCAACAAGTTGAGAAATAAAGTTAGAACTAGATTCGAGAAAAATATGCGCTGCATAAAAAGATTGGAAAATTACTCTTTTACAATCAATTTAAAGCCAATTCCGTGAATATTCATGATTTCTAAGTTCGGGTCTTCCTTTAACATTTTACGCAATTTAGCAATGTAAACATCCATGCTTCGTCCGTTGAAATAGTTGTCGTCTCCCCAAACCGCACGTAAAGTTGCCTGACGATCCAATATTTCATTTTTGTTTTTAGAGAGCAATTGTAGCAACTGATTTTCTTTGGTTGTAAGTTTTTTAGGCCCGTCGCTCAAATGCAATATGCTCAACTCTGGTTCGTAATCCAAAATTCCAATTTTCACATTTTCTTTTACATCTCGAACTGTTGGAGCGACTCTTTTCATAACGGCACTAATGCGCGCCAACAACTCTTCCATTGCGAAAGGTTTAGTTAAATAATCATCAGCACCTAAATCAAATCCATTTAATTTATCTTCTTGCAAGGATTTTGCAGTGAGAAAAATAATAGGCGTTTTTTTATCCAACTCGCGAATTTCTTTAGCTAAGGTGAATCCATCCATTTCTGGCATCATCACGTCTAGTAACAGTAAATCGAAGTGTGCTTTGTCGGCATAGTATTTATCGAAAGCGATTTTTCCACTTCGGGCGAGTACAACATTAAATCCCTTATTTTGAAGATACGCGCTTAACAATTGTCCTAAATTTTCGTCGTCCTCCGCTAATAATACGTTCCATTTATTTTCCATTTTCTTTAGTTTTAAATATTACCTCAAAAGTTGTACCTAGATCCAGTTGACTTTTCACTGTTATATTCCAACCGTATTCTTCACAAATTGATTTAACATAACTCAGACCTAAACCAAAACCTTTGACATTGTGAACGTTCCCAGTCGGAACTCGGTACAATTTGTCAAATATTTTAGGTAAGTGCTCCTTTTTTATTCCAATACCATTATCAGAAACGGTCAAAGTGATAATTTTATTTTGTTCGATTAATTGAATTTTAATATCCAGCTCTTCTTTACTATACTTAATGGCGTTGTCTATTAAATTAGCAATTAGGTTGGTTATATGCATTTTGTCGGCAGAAAGCCTGAAATCTTGTCCTGTGTAACTAAATTGAATATTGCCTTCTCTTCCTTGAACTCTAAATCGAGCATTTTCAACAAGATTTTGAGTGATTTCTAAAAGATTAATTTCTACCCGATTGTGTTTCAAATTCCCCTTGTCCATTACTGCACTATAGAGAATACTCTCTACTAAAATTTCCAAGCGTTTGTTTTCCTGATGTATCATGTTTAAAAATGGAGAAATTTGTTTTCGTGTTTCATCCGACGTCATGTCTTTGTCATTGAGTGCCTGGCAAGCTAACGAAATTGTAGATATGGGGGTTTTGAATTCATGTGTCATATTGGATATGAAATCACTTTTCATTTCCGATAATTTGCGTTGTTCAACTATCGTTCGATACATGAAAACTAAGGCTATTACAATAATCACCATTAATAATGCAGAAACAATGAATGTCGCTTTCATTTCCTTCATAATATAGGCGTTCCTTGAAGGGAAATAAACATAGAGATAAAGTGATTCTTCTAAAGTATTACTAGGGAAAAGTGCGATTTTAGAACATTTTTTAGCAAGAAGTTTTTTGTTATACGTTTTTGGATTCAAACTGAAATTGATAACCTTTCCAAATTCGTCGGTAATCATAAATTCATAACGTTTGGGAAGTTGTTCTTTTTCAATTTCCATTAGTATAACAGAGTCCAGAAAAATTGGATCGATGCGCGTTTGAGGTGTCTGGTAAACATTCTCACGAAAAGCTTGAATCATCATTTCATTGATGAATTTCGCTTTTTTGAAAATTTGTTGCAATACCTTTTGATTTAATTGAATGGCAACACGTGTTGAATCTGAAGAATTAAAAGCAATACCATTTGAATTAAATAAATCAC
Organism: Bacteroidota bacterium; assembly: GCA_039795265.1. Classification (GTDB taxonomy): domain Bacteria; phylum Bacteroidota; class Bacteroidia; order Flavobacteriales_D; family Crocinitomicaceae; genus UBA952. The sequence goes on from JBDKEM010000026.1 coordinate 21,714, forward strand.
GAAATTCGCGTACATCTCGCGCAAGTACTTTTTGTTCTGTCATGACCCCAGAAATAGAATCATATGCTTTTCCTTTAATGACTAAATATTCTTCTTGATTTCCATTGATTGTCAATGTTGTATCATGAATGGCAATCGATTCCTGCGCAGCAAGTAAATGCTTGAACTCTTGTTTTAAAATATCCTTATATTGCCCACTAAAATCGTGATTAACAATATGCATGTATCGACGCATATCCTCAGCTTTTTCATGACGAAAAGCTATTTTATCTAAACATCCATCAACACTTTTTGAAAATTGAATGGATTTTCTTTCATATAATTGCAACATCTGAAATACCTGAATCAAAAGGAGACTCAAAACCGATAGGGTGAGTAAAACAGTGGCAATACTGACGCGTTTTTTCTTCATGTAACAATGCTAAACTAAGTAGAATTGCTTACTGTTGAAAGAGTGCTTAACCTTTTTTAACGGAATTAACGAATCATAGTTATGTGACCGGATACCATTTTTCTTTCGTCCTGTTGAGGGATTTTGTAAGTGATTTTATAAATGTAAGTTCCTTCAGGTGCATCAAGTCCTGTTTTTCCAAATGAACCATCCCAACCTCTATCAGCGTTAAAACTAACAAAAACGACTTCTCCCCATCTATTAAATATGGTCATTTCAAAGTTGTAAGGATCGAATCCACTTGTGAATACGGGCTTAAAGGTTTGATTAAAGCCATCACCGTCTGGAGTAAATGAGTTTGGAATATAGAAAATGGTTGGTTCTTTATATGGAATAAATATTGAATACGCATCCGTACAACCTAAACTATTTGTTGCTGTCAATGTAATGGTTTGTCCCTCCATGGTGTTGGGGAAATAAACATTCGGACTGTTATCAGAGCTGGTATATCCATTGCTAAACTCCCAACTGTATTGCGAAGCATTTGAAGATGTATTAATGAATGAAACAGATTGAGAAGGCTCCGTAAATTCTATTGGAGTCGGAAAAAAATTAGCGTCAGGTACAGCTTCAGTACAGATATAATTGTTTAAGGTTTGACTGGAAGAGCAACCGTTTGAACTTGCATTAAGGGTTATAGTAAAGCAACCTGGCGTGTTAAAGGTATATACCAATGAATCACAGGAACTGAACTGACCTAAGTTACCTATTGACCAAGTGCAGTTTTGAATTGAACTAGAACTTGTGGTTAGGTTTTGAAACACCACCGTATGCGGTAAACATCCTGCTAGTTTATCTGCATTAAAATTAACCACCGGACGAGGAATTACAGTGACAGATGCGGTGACAGGTATTGAACTGCAATTATTCTGTGTGTAAACCAAGTTGTAGGAGGTGTTTTCAGTTGGAGAAACCTGAACTGAACTTGTTGATGAACTTATTGGTTGCCAATTATAAGTTCCGCCTGTAGGAGTTGCTGATGCTGTTAGCGTTGCTGTATTGCCAATACAAATGGAAGGGTTATTAACTGTGACTATTGGCAATGGTGTTACTGTAACTGAAGCACTCACTGGAACGGAATTACAGTTATTCACCGTGTAAACTACTCCATAGATACTGGTTGCGTTTGGGTTAACAGAAAGTGTTGAACTTGTAGCCCCAGTTGTCCATAAATAGGTTCCATTCGTTAAGGGGCTACTTGGAATTAATGTTGCAGTTTGACCTGCGCAAATCGTTGTATTTGCTAATGAAACAGTTGGAATTGGGTTCACTGTCACACTTCCAGAAGCTGTTGCATTACATCCGTTTAGCATGTATAAGACGTTATAGGTGATATTAGTGGTAGGAGAAACTGTCAAACTTGATGAAGTGCTTCCATTTGACCACGTATAGGAACCGCCCGCTGGAGTTGCTATTGCACTCAATGTGGCACTTTCTCCTGCGCAGATTGTTTGATTAGCAATATTTATTGTTGGGGTAGGGTTTACGGTCACTGTTACAGGTTGAGACGCGTTGCAATTGTTTGAGGTGTAAGTAACTGAATAAGTTGTAGTTTGCGTTGGGTTCACACTAATAGATGAATTAGTTTCATTGGTTGACCAAACATAAGATCCACCACTAGGCACTGAATTGGCATTTAATGTTGCAGAATTCCCAGAACAAATGGTTTGGTTCGAGATGGTAATTACTGGTATTGGATTGACTGTTACTGTGCTGTTTGCAATAGCGACCGTACAAGCGCCTAATGAATAAGAAACGGTGTATACGCTATTGGTCGTAGGATTTACGGAAATCGAACTTGTTGTTTGACCTCCTGGCGCCCAAGAATACGTACCACCACTTTCAGAAACTGTTGCAGTCAAAGTGTTTGTTTCACCATTACAAATGGTTATCGGGTTGACTGTCACCGTTGGAGCAGGGTTAACTGTCACCACCGCATTTCCAGTCGCTGGAGTACAAGCACCGAGCGAATAAGTGACCGAATAAGTCGTTGTTGTCGTTGGATTTACGGAAATCGAACTTGTGGTTTGTCCTCCTAGTGACCATGAATATGTACCACCACTTTCAGAAACTGTTGCAGTCAAAGTGTTTGTTTCACCACTACAAATGGTTATTGGGTTGACTGTCACCGTTGGAGCCGGGTTGACTGTCGCCACCGCATTTCCAGTCGCTGGTGTACAAGCACCGAGCGAATAAGTGACCGAATAAGTCGTCGTTGACGTTGGATTTACGGAAATCGAACTTGTGGTTTGTCCTCCTGGCGACCATGAATATGTACCACCACTTTCAGAAACTGTTGCAGTCAAAGTGTTTGTTTCACCACTACAAATGGTTATCGGGTTGACTGTCACCGTTGGAGCAGGGTTGACTGTCACCACCGCATTTCCAGTCGCTGGAGTACAAGCACCGAGCGAATAAGTGACCGAATAAGTCGTTGTTGACGTTGGATTTACTGAAATCGAACTTGTGGTTTGCCCTCCTGGTGACCATGAATATGTACCACCACTTTCAGAAACTGTTGCAATCAAAGTGTTTGTTTCACCACTACAAATGGTTATTGGATTGACTGTCACCGTTGGAGCAGGGTTGACTGTCACTACCGCATTTCCAGTCGCTGGTGTACAAGCACCGAGCGAATAAGTGACCGAATAAGTAGTTGTTGTCGTAGGATTTACGGAAATCGAACTTGTGGTTTGACCTCCTGGCGCCCAAGAATACGTACCACCACTTTCAGAAACTGTTGCAGTCAAAGTGTTTGTTTCACCACTACAAATGGTTATCGGGTTGACTATCACCGTTGGAGCAGGGTTGACTGTCACCGTTCCAGTCCCTATGGATGGAGTACATGAACCCAACGTATAAGTTACTGAATAAGTTGTTGTCGATAAAGGATTTACAGTAATTGATGCGGTAGTAGCGCTTGAAGACCAAGAATACGTTCCTCCGAATTCTGTTGGAGTGGCAGTTAAAGTTGTGGACTCACCACTACAAATTGTGACCGAATTTACTGAGACAGTTGCACTTGGATTTACTGTTACAGTGCCTGTGGCATTAACTGCTCCACAGCCACTTAGATTATAGGTGACGGTATATGAGGTCGTGGTAGTAGGATTTACAGTTATTGAACTTGTTGTGGCCCCTCCTGGTGACCATGAATAAGTCCCTCCAGTTGGATTGGCAGTGGCAACCAAAGTTGTTGATGCTCCTGAACAAATAGTTTGACTAGCGATACTAACCGTTGGCGCAGGATTGACCATAACAGTCATCGTTGTTGGTCCTGCACATTGTCCCGAATTAGGAGTAAAAGTGTAAACAGTTGACCCAGGGGAAGTAGTAGAAATAGAGGCTGGACTCCATGTGCCCGAAATCCCATTTGTTGATGTTGTTGGAAGTGAACCTGGCGTACCTCCTTGACAGAATGGCCCTAATTGTGTAAATGTTGGCGTTGTGCCTGTTGTCACTGTTACACATTGCGTTCTATTGTAAGTACAACCGAAGTTGTCTGTTATAGAATAAGTGTAACAATTAGAACCTAAAGTAGTTGGCGCTACAGTGGCAGTTGTTGTTCCCGTAGATGTCAATCCTGGAGTTGCTTGCCATCCTTGTGATGCAATAGTTGGGGTGAAAGAACCAGAAGCAGGGGCTAATGAAGGGTTGAAGTTTACATCCCATCCAAAAATATAACCATTATCAGCCGCGAGATTATCAATGACGTTGATTGTCCAACTACCATTCAGAGGGCATCCAATAAGGTTATTAAAACTTTGGACAGGTTGGTAATTTCCAGCAACAATTGAACCTGATGAGGGACTTCCACAGTTTGATGTACTCCCGTTCACAAGAAGAGTCGATGCCGTTGGGGTGAAACAATAAGTGCGACCAGTTCCAGGATTCGTTCCACCGTCATCGAGCGGACAACCTAAATATGTACCTCCTCCTCCTGGATACGCTTTCAAGATCATGCTTTGACCATTTGGACATATAAGTTTTAATTGTAAATCTCCCAGATAAGAATGCTCCATCGTAATACATACATTTTGGATATCACTTGCTGACTGCACGGTTTGGGTTGAACTGAAGCAATTTACATTAATTGCGGTATTGTATGAAGCTCCTGAACCATCCGGTAAAAATGTAGTTCCACTGACTGGTGGAGTACAGTTTTGAATGAACGGCGTCATCGTTACTCCAGCAGTTAGGTTAGCAGTTTGACCCTGACAAATTGTTGTTGGGCTTGCTGATGAGGTAAGTGTTGGAGTGGTTGAGACTTGAACAATGCGGTTCAGACTATTTGAATTCGTACAACCGCTTGGATCGGTAATGTTTAAATTGACAGAATAAGCACCGCCCGCAGGAAAGGAATAATTTGCAGTTGCACCGTTCACATTAGTTCCATTGCCCATTGACCAACTATAGGTTGCGCCAGTTCCTGAATTTGAGAAAGTTCCACTTCCTGAAAAGGTAACGGATTGTCCCTGACACACACGGATAATGCCATCGGCTTGTGGAGCGGGGTTTGAAGATAGGAAGTTAGCTGTTATCGTTTGACAAGGCAAAATACACGAAATTGTTGCCGCCCAGCCTGCACGAGTTATGGAACCATCAGAAGTAAATCGAAAAGTTAAACACCCAGTTGGATTAGTAGTTGAAGCAGTGAGCGTACCCGGAAGTCCAGTTCCAGTATATGTTCCAATGAGGGTTGCTCCGGTCGAATTTCCGTCATAAACATATAAATAGTCATAATTGCTCTCCGTATTAAAACTGGTAAACGCAACACTAATTCTCGCTCCAGGTGTTGAAGGACAAATGGTGTAAGTGAAATTTTGATTATTATTATAATTATTACCAGATCCTCCTGAGTCAAAAAAGTTGCCAGAACATGTTGAAATATTGCCATTCGCCATGTTGTAATTTTGACCAAAAACCCAAAAGGAAGATAAACTAAAAAAAAGAGCAAAAACTATATAAAGCGCTTTCATAGATTATTCTTTTAGTTGAGATAGAGAAAGAACTACTAGTATCTTGTTGTTATGACCTTGTAATCTGAAAAACTGAGCTTCTTTTTGCGGAAAAAATCCTAAAGAAAGTGGGGAAAGTGAATTATTTTCAAATTCATTGAGAAAGCTTGCAATTTCGATTTTAGCTCCACTTTTTGATCGTAATGGGATTTCGGTTAACTCTGGATAATCCAAATACTTGTCCGGATTACAGTTTTCTATTTGAATTCCTCTGTCATGAAAATTTCTCAACAATTGAATCATTTGCGGATTTTCGTTGAGTTCAGTGGAATACCATGCTTCTCCATAAACTGATTTTATTGCCTCATCTGCTGATTGGCAATTGGCAGTTTTCATTAACAAAAAGCATGTAAAAACAAGAAGGATTGCTTTCACAGGTGTAGGTTTAAGAAATTGAGTTTTAGTTTAGCGCCTCTAAATTAATATTATTTTTTTATGAATTGATTTTTAAGTCATTAATTTATAAGTGATTCATGAAACGTTTTCGATATTCTTCATAAATTTACTTTATAAGTAAAGTCAAATGATGAAGAAAAAATGGAATCAGAATTGTTTCCTTTTATTTTTAGGGAAGTGGCAAATAATTGGAAACTAATCTCTAATTTAGGACACAAATTTTTTCATGAAACCTTTTCTCCTACTCTTCTTGTTCACCGCTTCAAGTTTTTTATGCTTTTCCCAACGTAATTATGCTGAACACACCACTATTATTCGTGATTCTTGGGGTGTTCCGCACATCTATGGAGATACTGACGCAGATGTGGCTTATGGTTTAGCGTGGGCAAATGCAGAGGACGATTTTCAAACGATGCAAGAAACCTTACTTCCAGCTAAGGGAATGTTAGCACGTTGGAAAGGGAAAAGCGGCGCGGTTATGGATTTTGTGGTGGATTTTATGGGTTCAAAGCAACTTGCAATGAAAGATTATGAAAAAGTCACTGATCCTAAATTTGATGCATATCTAAAAGGTTATTGTCAAGGGATTAACGATTACGCATTGGCTCATCCAAAGGAAGTGAAAGTAAAAAAAGCTTTCCCTATAACGCCTCAAGATGTAGTTGCCTCCTTTCATTATTTGGGCGGCTTAATAACGGCATTTCATGAACAGGCCAAAGGCGTGCTCGAAGGGAAATACGATACTATTGGGGTAAAATTTGCTTCCAACGCTTTTGCAATCAATAAAATGAAGTCTCAAAATGGCAATACCTTGTTAACAATTAATCCGCATATTCAATTTGAAGGCATGTTTTCATGGTATGAGGCGCATTTAGTTAGCAATGAAGGCATGGACATTATGGGCGCATTGTTTCATGGAGGAACAAGCATCTTTGTGGGCACGAATCGGAATCTGGGTTGGGCACATACTTGGAACAAATACGATTTGGTGGATACCTACAAGTTAAAGATGCATCCCCAAAACAAGTTAAAGTATGAGTTCGATGGAAAATGGTTGGACTTGGAAGAGAAAAAGGTAAAATTGAAAGTAAAAATCTCAAAGCTACTTCCTATTTTGACTGTTACAAAGAAGTACTTTCACAGCGTTTTGGGTCCTGTTTTAAAATCGCCAAGTGGTGACTATTACGCTTTTCGATGGGGAGCAATGAACGAACTCCGTACTTCAGAACAATGGTGGAAAATGAATAAGGCAAAAAACTTCTCGGAATTTTATAACTGTATTGAAATGAATGCCTTACCACGATTTAATATTGTTTACGCAGACAAAAACGATACGATTTTTTATATCGATAATGGGATTGTCCCAAAGCGTGATAAGGATTTTAATTGGAAAGGAATCTTACCGGGAAACACTTCCGATGCGGTTTGGAAAGAAACCTACGCTACCAACGAATTACCTCAATCGTTGAATCCAGATTGTGGGTATGTGTCAAACATGAATAATACGCCTTTTAGCGCTACGTGTGAAGAAGGAAAAATGCCTTTGGGTCAATGGGATCCGCACATGAATTTCAGATTAGGGGATAACAATCGCAGTTTGCGTTTTATGGAATTTATGGAGCAAATGGAACGGGTAAGTTACGAGGACATGAAAACCATCAAATTTGATAATCAATATCCAAAATCAGGGAAGTTTCTTGAAAGCATCGCAGTGATTTACACTACTGACGCCAATAAATTCCCTGAATATTCCTCTATTTTGAAAAAAATGCAAGAGTGGGATAAAAAAGCCGAGCCAAAATCGATTGCCGCTACTTATTACTTGTTAGCCTTTAATCATTTATTTTCTAAGTACAAATTCAATGACGAGAATTTCTTAGATGGATTCCCGATGACGGAGACAATGTTAGTTGAAGCTTTAGAATACACGAAATCACATTTACTAAAATACTTCGAGACTTTAGAAGTGCCTTTGGAACAAATTCAAGTGGTGAAAAGAGGTAATGAAGAATATCCTATGCCCGGATTCCCAGATGCCCTTGCCGCAAATTATTCCAAGTTAAGAAAGTCAGACGGAAAATATGTTGGATACATAGGGGACACTTACACCATGTTCGTTGAATACGACAAAAACGGCGTCAAAAAAGTAGAAACTTTATTGAATTATGGAGTATCAGCTCATCCAGAAAGTCCGCATTACACGGATCAGTTGAAAATTTGGGTAAAACAGCAAGTAAAACCTATGTCTTTTGATAAAGCAGAAATTTTGAAAAATGCTGAACGAACATACCATCCTGGAATTCAGAAAAAATCAAAAAATTAACTTATGGAAGAGTACGGAAAAATCTTATTGATAGCAATGCCCGTTTTTTTATTACTTGTTGTTTTGGAAAAACTTTACGGTATTTGGAAAAAGAATGATACCGTTCCTTTAGTGGATGCTATTGCGAGTTTAAGTTCAGGAATGTCTAATGTCGTGAAAGATGTTTTGGGATTGTCCATCAGCATTTTTAGTTATGAATGGTTGTTTAATCATCTAGCTATTTTTGAAATTCAGAATACGATTTTGGTAGTTGTTATTTCCTTTATTATTATCGATTTTTATGGTTATTGGGGACACCGTTGGGATCATGAAATCAACTTTTTTTGGAATGAGCACATTGTACATCATAGCAGTGAGGAATTCAACTTGGCATGTGCCTTACGTCAACCTGTTTCGTCAATAGTTCGATTCTTCGGTTTCATGTTGATTCCTGCGGCTATTTTAGGGATTAAACCAGAAGTGATTGCGACTGTACTACCGCTTCATCTCTTTCTTCAATTTTGGTATCATACCCGCCACATTGGAAAACTAGGATTTTTGGAATATATTATCGTTACTCCTTCGCATCACCGGGTTCACCATGCTATGAATCCTGAATACTTAGACAAAAATTACAGTCAGATTTTCATTGTATGGGATCGCCTATTTGGAACATTTCAGGAAGAAAGAGAAGATTTGCCTCCGGTTTATGGCGTTACTCGACCTGTTTCAACATGGAATCCTTTCAAAATTAATTTCCAACATTTATGGTTGTTGATAACAGATGCTTGGCGTTCAACAACTTTCTTAGATAAATTAACTATTTGGTTTCGTCGAACTGGTTGGCGCCCGATGGGTTTTGAAGAAAAATATCCCGTTAAAAAAATAAGTGATGTTTACCATTTTCAAAAATACCGTTCCGAAGTTTCAGGTGGTGTTTTTTATTGGACGCTGGCTCAATTGTTTATCACACTTGGTTTTGTAAGCCATTTGTTTTACAATATTGCCGCAATCGGTTCTCCGGGTATTTTCTTTTATGGTGTCTTCATTTTTATGACGATATATGTGTTTACCGACTTGATGGATCGAAACCCATACAATTATGTTTTTGAATTGATTCGACTGTTTTTTATGGCCGTTATCATGTATTATTTCGAGGGTAATTGGTTTAATTTGAACAATAGTGTTGCTTATGGAGTTGCATTTTATGTGGTAGTTTCCTTATTGATTTCCATTTATTTTTCACGAAAATCTAACCTACAATGGGCTTAAAAAAATCGATTCCTTTTTTAATTCTTCTGTTCTATTCCGCCTATTGTTGCACGGTTTGGAATCAACCAACTGACCTTAATTTTTATTTGAAGCCAATTCTAATTCCAGTGTTGGTTGCTTATAGTATAGCATATATCAAGTCCAATTTGAAATGGACGCTGGTGCTTGCTTTGGCACTTTCAACTGCTGGCGATATTTTTCTACTATCCAATAAGGAACTGCATTTCATTCTTGGTTTAGGATCGTTTTTGTTGGCGCATGTCGTGTACATTTACCTATTATTTCTTCAACGAGAAACCATTCAAAAAAAAGGTGTAATTGCAGTTTTAAGTTTGATTATTGTAATCTATCTCTTTTTCTTTTTATCCTTTTTGTGGAATGGACTTGGAGATTTGAAAATTCCTGTGGTTTTATATGGAACGACGATTTCTACGATGTTATGGTTTGCGTTGCGTAATTATATCGAAAACAAAACAATTGCTAATCAATGGATTGCAGTGGGTGCTTTTTTCTTCGTACTCTCAGATAGTTTATTGGCTACAGGTTTATTTCACCATAAACTGAATCACGGTAGCTTTTTTGTGATGTCCACCTATTTATTCGCACAGTTTGCATTAGTGCAAGGTTTTCAAAGAAAATAAACTATAGCATACTAAAATAAAAAGTCAATTCTAATCTTTATCAAATCACCTCTTTCAAGACATTCTAAAGCTATTGATTCCGAATTTTCTCTTTCAATAACGAGTAAATCATTTTTTTGAATTTCCAAATCATGAACACGAAACGAGCCATTTTGAATAAAGAAAAAATCATAAGCACCATCTAATTTGAAATGGTAATTTGCAACGGATTCACAATGAAAATGCTCCACCTTTCCTGCCACATTCTCTCTGAACATTACATTGAAGTCGCGCACTTTACCTTGACTTTTTGTTGACCAAGAACCATCAAAAGTATCTTGTTCGAATGGAGCTAATTGTTTGGTATAGCGCCCTTCATGAATCAAGTTTAAGTTACCTTCTAAAATCAGCAAGATACGCGTTAAACCTGAAAAATCAGAAAAGGTAGTTTCTTCTGCCTCAACGGTTGCAGTACTGATTCGAAAAGTGAAATCCCTTGTTAGAAAATTTCCGTCGGAAGGAAAAACGAACAATTCTGTACTCGTTCCGTGTGCCCAATTTACGGTTTTGGCATCTGATATTTTTTTGATTTGAAGTTTCATTTTTCCTCTTATTTCAATATATTTATAAAGTCAATACTAGTTTCTCTCAATAATAATTCGGATAAAATTGCGGGAAGTTTCCTTTTGCAAAGTGTTTAAAGAATTAATCGGCTAATATTGATTTCCAATTTACAACTTTAATCAATTCTTGTGAAGTGAATTCCATTTCACCATCATAAACTAAAAAACCACCAATTTCACCCGACAATGCATTGAACTTCTTTAAACCTTTGGTAAAATCAGATGAAAATGTTTGAGCAGACTTGATTTCTATTGCATTTAATTGACTGATTGTCTGGATTATTAAATCAATTTCAAGGCCTTTATTATCTCTCCAAAAATAGAATTGATGACCAAGATTGAGATTAGCATTGTTCTTCACAAACTCCATAATGATCAGATTTTCAACCAAACTTCCTCTAAAATGCGACACTTCTAGTTCACTTTCTTTTTTGATGGAAAGCAGGGAGCAAGCTAAACCAGTATCTACAAAATAAAGTTTTGGTGTTTTAACCAATCGCTTGTTAAAGTTATTGAAGTAGGTTGGGAGCATTTTAATTACGAAGGTTTTTTCTAAAATAGACAACCACGAATCAACAGTTTTAACATCAATTCCACATTCATTACTCAAGGCACTCCGATTCACAGTTTGACCAATTCTTCCTGCGCAAAGACGAAGAAATTTAAAAAATAGCATCGCATTATCAATATTTTTTAGCTGCCTCACATCTCGCTCGACATAAGTGCGCACATAAGATTGATACCACAAATCAGGATTTCTGTTTTTTTGATGAATTTCAGGGTAGAATCCTCTTAAAATTAGCTCATTTAAGGTGTACTGTCTATCTTGATTTTTTAATTCGCGGTAACTCAGTGGATATAAATCCAACACACCAATTCTGCCAGCTAAGGTTTGACTTACGTTTTCTTGAAGTAAAAGATTATTGCTTCCTGTTAGAATGAATAGACCATCTTCACTTGTATTATCAAGGATTTCTTGCAAATAGTTCAGTAATTCTGGTGCACGCTGGACCTCATCCAAAATGGCTCCATTGGGAAAGCGGTTCAAAAATGCTTTTGGATCGCTCAAAGCTAAATTTCTTTCATCAGGGTTTTCTAACGAAACATATTTCTTAGCTGGAAACACCATTTTTGCAAGCGTAGTTTTTCCCGATTGCCTTGGACCAACAAGCATCACCGCCCGGAATTGCTGACCATAATAGTGAAGTAAATCTTGAATATCTCTTACAACCATCTGTAAATACTTGGTACAAATGTAGTAATTGATTGGATGATTTGTACCATTTTATTACATTTATTTCAAGTAAAGAACAAGCAATTTTGGTCAACTTTCAAATCGCTTACTCATCATCGACCAAAATGAATTGTACCACGTTGGCGCATCGTTGAAAGATTTGGGAAAGAGGTTTGTAGTGAGCTTGATGAAAAACTTGTGGTGAGCCTGTCGAACCAAGGTTTGCATTCTCGAAATTGGGTGGGACAATGTTGGCGTTTGTCTTAGGTCGATTATAGGAAATTTAGGCTAAAAAAATTCACTTTTTTCCTAAATTTTCTATGTGAATTTAGACGATTAATAAATCGTTGAAACGATTGTTAAATCCCCATAATTGAACCCCATAGGTGTGGGTTTAAACCCACACCTATGGGGTAAACACCCACATTACCCAAACCATTTTAATGGTTTAACCCGCAACAAAATAAAAAAACACCCCAAGTGAGGTGTTTTTAAAAAGAGAATTATTATTCCTACCAGCAATTCTGCCAAACAGTACCATCATAAACTCTTAGTTTGTTAATGGTACTATCAAAATACATATCTCCTTTAGCTGGTGAGGTTGGTGCAGTTGGAATTGGTTCTAAGCGCATTACTGCATTTATATGGAGAGATCTAGCTGGTGCTATTGTTCCAATACCAACATTTCCTAAACCACTTATCACCATTGTTGTACTTCTCAATCCGTTATTTCCTCTGTTTGCAAATGCAATTCCACCATCAGGTGAAGATGAATTACCATCTTTCTTTTCAATAACTAGATAATCTGATTGAGGTACAGCTGAGTTAATAGTACCTTCTTCCCAATATATTTTAGCTCCCTCCCATCCATTTGGAGATGTGTTTGCAAATGAATCATCATTAAATCCAATGCCATTTTGACCATTAATTCTAATACCCCCATTTTGAACTGTAATTTTATCAGTAGGACTACTCGTCCCAATTCCAACATTACCCCCCGCTGTCACAACAAATGAACTGTCAGAACCACTAATATCATTGTTAACATGGAATTTACCTGAAGGTGAAGCCGTTCCAATCCCAAAATTACCACCATGAATTTGGAAGTAACTATCTAAACCATCTATCCCTATCAATGCTGAACCTTGCGTAGTATTATTACCTCTAAAAAAAGCAACCGATTTGGGTCCTGTGGTATTAGTTGACCTAAAAAATCTTATTTGAGCTTTAGCTGTATCAGATAATGTGAAAACATCAAATCTAACGTTTGTTGTATTTGTTCCATTGTTACCCTCAATATCAAGTCTAAATCTTGGGTTATTTGCTAAATCTGTTATTCCAAATGGACTAGTAACTCCTATTCCATCATCTACAGAAGTTAATTTAAATGGAGGACTACTCGTGCCAATTCCTACATTTCCATTTTGGGTTATTTGTAATGGGTTGTAAAACGCGTCAACTTGGTGTCCAATTGAAACATTTCCTAATGAATTAATACCGAAATATACTGAATCAGTATTGTTTATTGCAGAATAAGAACAATTAACCCAATTTCTCTGAATCGAAATAGGTACAGCATCATTTGATAAAACAGAAAAATCAGAGACATTACTTCTATGATTATGTGATGTGGTTTTGAACTGTAAATTTCCTGCAGAAGTTAGTCGAATTTTCTCTGTATTATTAGTTTTAACGACAAAATCCTTCGCATCAGTAGTTCCAATAAAGTTGGTTGTAGAGTTTGTTCCAGAATTTCCAGTCAAACTCCAAGCGTTTTGAGAACCAGGTGTTCCTTGCGCTCCGTTACACACATATTTTGTCAATGTAGCATTGATTTCACTTGCATCTAAGGTTCCATTGTTGTTGGCATCTAAACCGTATTCGATTTTGATTCCGCCCGTCGTACAGTTTGCACCAGCGGCTTCGGTAGTGGTTTTGGCTAAGGTATTTTTACCATCAACGCCATTTGTTCCGTTAGTTCCAGCAACTCCTTGGATTCCTTGAATACCTTGCGCTCCCGTTGCGCCAGTCGCTCCAGTAGCACCTACTGCTCCGTTACAAACATATTTCGTCAAAGAAGTATTGATTTCACTTGCATCTAAGGCTCCATTATTATTAGCATCTAAACCGTATTCGATTTTGATTCCGCCCGTTGTACAGTTTACACCTGCAACTTCAGTTGTTGTTTTTGCTAGTGTATTTTTACCGTCAATACCGTTGGTTCCGTTGGTTCCATTCGTTCCGTTAGCACCTGCAACCCCTTGGATCCCTTGAATACCTTGTGCGCCAGTTGCACCAGTCGCTCCTGCCACGCCGGCCGGACCTTGAAGGCCAGTTGCACCTACTGCACCGTTACAAACATATTTCGTCAAAGATGCATTGATTTCACTTGCATCTAAGGTTCCGTTATTGTTGGCATCTAAACCGTATTCGATTTTGATTCCGCCCGTCGTACAGTTTGCACCTGCTGCTTCGGTGGTGGTTTTTGCTAAAGTATTTTTACCGTCAACACCATTTGTTCCATTAGTTCCATTGGTTCCGTTAACGCCATTCGTTCCATTTTGTCCTGCAATTCCTTGTGGACCTTGCGCTCCCGTAATGGCTGTCAAGAAATCACTTTCTGTTCCTGTGTTCCCTTGTGCTAACCAAATTTCATACGCACTTAAACCGTTTTGACCGTTGGTTCCGTTTACGCCATCCAATCCATTTTGTCCTGCAATTCCTTGTGGACCTTGCGCTCCCGTAATGGCTGTCAAGAAATCACTTTCTGTTCCTGTGTTTCCTTGTGCTAACCAAATTTCATACGCACTCAAACCATTTTGACCGTTGATTCCATTTGTTCCGTTTACGCCATTCGTTCCATTTTGTCCTGCTGGACCTTGTGGCCCCATTGCTCCTTGTGGGCCTTGCAAGCCTGATAAAACGGGCGTTGTGTACGTTGATCCATCTGCATACGTGAATGTCAAGGTGCCATTTCCGTTGTCTGCAACACTGGTGATACCATTTCCCGCACTTGCCGCATAGCTTGATTTGTCGCTATAAAGTGCATACGGTACGCTCAACAATTGTTGGTTAGACATTGTTACGTAATTTGTTCCACCTCTTTTGTCGATTTCAACTTTCAAATACTGTTTGCCTGCTCCCCAATTTATACTTGAAAAGGCATTTGAACTTTCTTGTGTTCCTTGCCCTATAACCAACGAAAACATTCCAAAAGCATCTGTCGTCGTTGTGTGTGCTTCTTTGTACACTTCTGTTCCGTTCGCTGCATTTTGAATAATTGTAAAGCGCACACGAATGTTTTTGTTTCTCAATACTTGACCCGGAACATTAAGTCCTGGTTCGTTTTCACCATTGTCACTGTAAACTACCGCTTGGTAATTGATGCCTTGAGGCGGTGCTTGAGCAAATCCGAATTGTGTTGCAAATGCGATAAATAAGAGGAGGATAATCTTGTTCATTGTATGTGATTTTGAAAAAATTAAAGTTTAAATGAGAGACCAATCAAGGCTGTATTACTTATGTTTCTTGTTTTTTCGCCTGCATCTTTTTCAATTTGATTCAGGCCAATCCCAAAGCGGTATTCAAATTGTAAATACAAGGTTTCTGTCACTTTGAATTGAGCATTCGCAAATAAATTTGTACCCACATTCAAGCGTTTTAGGACATTGCTTTCTGTGATACTGTAGCGCTCATTTCCAATCGTTTGTTCGCCTTTGGTCAGAAAATCTAACCCAAAAGAGGCACCTGTTGAAAGCGAAATCGTTTTAAGGGAAAAAGCTTTGTACGCGTAGCCACATCCTAAACCTAAATAATTCAATTTCCACCCCAAGGCTAGATTGTCAACGTTGCTTTTTGCTCCTGCTTGGTAGTAATTTACCTCTGGTCGCAAGAAATGTTTGGGTGCTAAGGCAAGGTTTACATTCAAGGAATAACTGTTGCCGTTTATCCATTGTGTGGGCTTGGTTTCACTTCCGAAAGCATACAAGAATTTGGTGGTATTTTTTCCAACTAAAAAATTGATTTCATCCACCTTGATTTTCTTTTGAGAAAAGGTAAAAAGTGGCAAACTTGCAACAAGCAAGCAATAAATTGTTCGCATAAATTAGTGTATTACATTGACTTTAAATGAGGAAACTTTCGTATCACTGTTCACTTTTAAATGATACATTCCTGGAGTTGGGTTTTGAATCGATATAGGCGTTAGAACGTTTGCATCCGTTTTGCCTTGAAAAATCAATTTTCCTTGTTGGTCGAAAAGTTGATACTGCAATTTTATTTCACTACTTTCCTCTACAATAAATGAAAACTCACCTTGGTTGGGATTGGGATAAAGTGTAACGTTTAAGTCGTTTTGTTCTTCGACAAAATAAATTGGCTGCTGAAATCCTTGGCGAAGACCTGTCCCATCGACATTCACATGGTTGACCAAAGCAGGTTGACCGATGGTTTGTTGGAGTGTGATACCGTCGTTAGTTTTGGAGTTTCCAAATGAGCCAATATTTGACCTTACAATTTGTTGGGAAAATATTGACAAATGCAAGATTAACCCAAAACTAGAAATAATGAATTTCATCATTGCAAAACAATTTTTCTAACTGTCACCGTATTTCCCTGCGTATCAATTAAATGGACAAAATATAAACCATCACCTGTCCATGTGCTCAAGTCAATAATAAATTGGGCTTGATTAATAGTGCTTTGGAAAACTTGTTGACCAGCATTGTTTTCAATTTTAATACTGTAGCCATTCATAGCAGTATAGTTTCCATTATCGATGAATATAAAATCGCTTGCAGGATTTGGATAAATGCGAATGGAATTCTCGTTATTAGGAGCAGGCAGGTTTAATGTAGTATTGATAATTAGCGTATCCGTTACGGTAGTGTTAAGCGTATCGTAAATGGTGACTTGTGTTGTGTCGTAAATTGTTACGGTAGTTGTGTCAAAAACCGTAATGGTATTTATACAAGTATCAGAAATTTGAATCGTAGCAACATTCGAAGTATCTATGCAATTACCCAAAGTAGAGATAACTCTGAAGGTTTGATTATGGTTTGCTAACTGAACATTATTAACTAAAAGTGTATTAGTTGAAGTTCCACTATAATTATTATTTGAATTAACATTTTGCCAACCATTATTAGCAGGATTTGTTTGCCATGTAAAAGTTGAATTTAAAGTTGAACTAGCAGTTAATGATACGTTACTTCCAATATTTCCTGTTGTTAGATTTTGTGAAATCGTAGTACCTAATTGACAACTTGTAAAGAGCGCTGAAATTTCTTGACTTGTTAACACACGATTCCAAACACCAAGGTCGTCAAACTTCCCACTAAAAAATCGAGTTGCCCAATTGGGACGTCCAATGTATGTCGTGGTTGGTAAGTTATTTCCTGTTTCACTTGAAATATCCATAGTGTAAATTAATGACCCGTTTAAGTAACAGAATGCAGAACTATTATTATAAGCAACTGCCATGTGGTACCATTGATTTAAAATTAAAGTTGTTGGGTGATAATATACTGTTCCATTTCCATTATCAAAAACATAAGAAGCTCCACCAAAACTGATTCCAGTATGATCCTCTATTGCATTTTGATTTGCTGTTCCCCAACCATTTTCTGAATTTTGATTTGCATGATAAACTAATATTTGATCGTTCGAGGAATTTGTTTGAAACCAAAAAGAAATTGTTCCAACTTGAACGGGAAGAATATTGGGTAAAGAAATAAAATCATTTATTCCATCAAAACTATACGCTTTATTACTTTGACCGAAGCGATCAGTTGATAAAACAGGACCATTTACCGTTCCATTATTTCCATTTCCACTCAAATCATTTGCATTTCCGTTAAACGGCCACCAACCAACCAGTCCATTAGATGGGACATAATTTGGAATTTGACACATTACATTGCTTATCAATGCGAAACAAAAAATTGAAATCGAGATTATTTTTTTCATAATGAGCTTTTTAATTGAATTTGACTTCACAAAAGTCACTCTGAAAAAACAAAAGAACAAACCAACTTATCCATCGTACAACGCCTCGTGATTAGCGTTTGTAATCTCTAAATAAACGTAGAATTAGAGTGTCACAATCGGTAGTGCAAACTGTATGATGGTTTGATTGTTTGTTCGCTTGATGCTAAAGTGTTCAACCAATTTTGGGTCGAGAAGCGATAAGCGTTCCTTGATAATGTGGATGGCTTTGGAGCTAGGTTTATAAAGCGTAGTTGTTTCGAACCCTTCACCATTGTCAGAAACTTGCACAATTAATTGTTCGTTTTCAATGAAAAAATGAAGACGGAGTTCGTAGGCTTTTTCGCGATTAGTGAATCCGTGTTCAAAGGCATTTTCTACCAATGGTTGAATTAATAAAGGGGGAATCAGTAGTTTACTGGTATCTAATTCGCCGGCATCAAATTGCACTTTCACTTGGTCGCCAAAACGCATATTTTCCAAGGCACAGAAATGGGATAAATATTCCAACTCTTCTAATAATGTGATTTGTAAACGAGAAGAAAACTCTAATGTTTGACGGGTTAGTTTCGAAAACTTATCCATATACACCAAGGTCTTGTCAATGTCGGATTTGAGTACAAAACTTTGAATAGCAGTCAGCGCATTGAAAATAAAATGAGGATTCATCTGCGATTGTAAAGCCTCCAATTTGGTTTCGGCAATACGTTTGAGGAGAGCAGCTTTTTGTTTTTCTTTGGATTTAACTATTTTTATTCTTTGCTTAAAAACCAAAATCATTATTAAAATAGAAATTACAATAACTAACAGAATGAACCACGTTTGTTTGTAAAATGGCGCTTTAAATTGAATTTGAGCAATTCTGTAATTTTGAGTGACTCCATTGTCTAAATTTATAATTTTAAGTGCTAGATTATAATTTCCAACCATTAACTTCTGAATGGAAATTTTCCTATCATAAATTTCGGACCAATCTCCCTTATTCAATCTATAAAACAGCTTTACTTTAGTAGGATAATAAACGAATTCATTTCCGAGTTGGATGTTCACTCCTTTTTCATTTGGTAATACTTGAATAACAGGAGTTTTACCATTAACTCTAGACAAGTCAACCCTTTTTTTTGAGCCAAATTTTATAACGGATTCGATAAAGAATTTTGTTCTATTATTTTGGAACAATCGCTTTAAGTAAATTTCAAACACTCCTTTTGAAGTGACAAGATAGTAGTTGTTGTTAAATACAAAAGACCTTATTATTTCATTAAAAATCAACTCATTGGTTTCTTCTATTAAGATGGTTGATTTTGGACTAATTATATTTAAACCACGATTTGTAAGTACAAGCAATTTGTTTTTAAAGTGGTTAATTGCAAAAACTTGTTCCCCATAGAATCTTTTACTGCTCAGGGTTTTAAAAAAGATTAAACTATCTTTAATAATGAATTTATCGATTCCACCTGTCTTATTCGCAACATAAAGGAAATCATTCCAAACGTCCATTGTTTTAGGACTATTTTTTGTTAGAACTTTTAGTTTTTGAGGATCCTCTTTTTTTAAGTAAAGAATTCCATTTTCAAACGTATTAATGATTAAGTTTCCTTTGTATTGAAAAATTTCTTTTTCATTTATTCTTCTCATTTTTCCATCCAAAAAAATCGGACTATGTTCCCAAATATTATTCTTTCGATTCAATAAATAAGTCAACCGGTGTTGATTAGGCCAATAAATTTGATTTTCAGATAAAACCCCAAATTGTTTTGTTGTTCCTGGGAAAAAACTTTTGGGTTTACCTGTATAATCAAACTCAAACAATCCACTACCTGAGGAAACAAAAAAACTGTTTTTCCCAAATTGTGAATTCCTAAAATTTGCTGTATCTCTCCAAATTTTTAAAGATTCGATTTTTAAGTTACCTATTATTGAACCTCTTGTTTTTTCTAAATTATCATAGAACATTTTTTGTTTCAAGGTCCACTGAAGTATATCCTTAATTTCTAAAGTAAACTTTGTTTTTTTATTTCTGAAAATCAGGTTATTATCAAATAGACTAAGCTCTCCTATCGAATTTTTATCATAATAAACAAGATTGTCAACTTTTGAAAAACTTACCTTAGGAAGTAAATCAATTACATAAAATCCATAATCTAAAGTTGAAACCCATAGTTTATTATGTTTCCTGTCAAAGAAGAGACTCCAAACTTGTCTTGCAGTTATACCGTGTTTTTTAGAAATATCATAAATTTCATTGTCTCGCAATTTGAATAAACCGCCATTACTACAAAAGGGACAATATGCAGCGAGATATGCACAATCTGAAAAATTTAAATTATCCCAAACGAGAATATTTGATATATTTTTCATTTTGTACTCTTCTGATCCTGAAAAAATCCCAAAATCGTTGGAAAAATATTGATTCTTTTGAAATTCGAAGTTGTTAATAGCGCCTTTCAAAGCAGTATCTAATAATATGGCACGCTCATATCCAAAATAATTTCTTAATTCGTACAATCCATGTGTTCTGCTTAAAAAGTACAAATTGTTATCCTTCTCCCAAATTTTCATTATTTGGAATTTGTCATAAATATTATTTGATTTTTCAAGAAAATTCTTGAATTTGTTAAAGGAAAAAATGCTCAATCCTCTTTCCGTTCCAATGAAAATCCTGCCGTCTGTTGCTAAATACAACGTTCTAATCTCATTATGAACCAGTCCAGATTTTGTGGTGTAATTCGTAAACTTTTTTCCGTCAAACTTACTTAATCCATCTCCGTAACAAGCTATCCACAGATTTCCTTTTTTGTCCTCTAAAATATCTCTAATGAAGTTTCCTGCTAAACCATCACGTGTTGAAATCGTATGAAATTTATAGCCGTCGTACTTCACCAAGCCAGCATCTGTCCCAATCCACATCAAACCGCGAGAATCCTTAAAAATACAGTAAACAGCATTAGAAGGCAGCCCATTGCTAATCGTAAAATGCTTAGATGGAAATCGTTGAGCAAAAAAACTTAAGCTCAAAAAACAAAAAAGAAGGAGGGTTTTAAACCTTTGATGTAATGGCATTGATTAATCCAGCGTTATTTCTTACCGACACTGGCAATTTAACACCATTTATTAATTCTACAAAAAGTCCGATGGTTTTATCGTATTTCGCAATGTAATTTAAATTCACTACATACGATTTATGGATGCGATAAAACGCTGCTGTTGGCAAGGTTTCTTCAATCGATTTTAGCGTTCGAGTTACCAAAATGATGCGGTGGTCAAAGGTGAATAATTTAGTATAGTTCCCAAGTGCTTCAGCGTATAAAATATTACCTATTTTTTCCAATACATAACCTTTCTCGGTACTAAAAGCAATTTTCCCAAAACGAAAGGGGTCGGCATTAAATTGTTCCATTAGCCTACCAACATCCGCGCTGAAAACTTTTCTTTCTTTTTTCTTTTCATAACGTTTGATCGCCTCATTCAAATCGGTCTGACTAATTGGTTTTAATAAATAATCTTGTGCCGAATGTTTAAATGCTTCTATTGCATACTCCTTGTGTGCGGTGGTGAAAATAACATCAAAATTGATTTCTTGAAAACAATCAAAAAGTCGGAAACCTTTATCATTCGGCATTTGAATATCCAAAAACACTAACTCCGGTTTAAATTGATTAATAGCATCAACCCCTTCTTGAACGTTAGAACAAGTTCTTAAAACGATTATTTTAGTTGAAAAATAGCGTTCAATTATACCTTGCAGAAATTCTCTTGCGTTCTGCTCATCATCTATTATTATGCAACTTATCATGGTCAAAAATAACAATCACTTTTTCGTTTTTAGCTACTACTTATTTTTCGTTTAAGATTATGGAAAACCGTTTGGAATTTGTTGATTAACGTTAAAAGTTCTTATATAAACAATTTGATTATCTCAACTCGTTAAAGCATTCCGCCACTTAAGAAGTTTAGCTTCACCCGCCCCGCAGTGAGTTATATACAAAAAAAGAAGCGTGGGACAGTTGCCGAAATGCTTGTAGAAGTGGGAGTCGAAGCCCGAACACACAAAGCAAAGCAACGCCCACGCCGTAACATGAGCGTTTTACTTTCACTTCCCTGTGTGTTTTGAAATTTCGACTTTTCTTCTACAGGTCGTTTAGCAAACGCTAATTTTTAATTCCAATAAAATCCGTTATTGCCGTTGCATTCGGATATTGCAAACTTAGTTTTTATATTTTAATTTTCAAGAGATTCAGTTATGTTTAATCCACAAGGATTCTTACGAAAAAGTCAATTCAAAATCCTCCAATAACCTGCCTTATCACTTCCAATTCGTTCAAGTACTCCGTTCTTTTTGAGCGAGTTAATTTTGCGCTTAATTGTACTCAAACTTACACCTAGTTTTTCACTGAGTTCTTTAGTTGTTATGTGTTTATTTTTTTCAATCAAAGAAAATACAGTGTCATTTACAGTGTCATTTACAGTGTCAATTTGTGTTTTTACAGTGTCATTTACAGTATCAAAGAGAATGTGCATTTCACGATTTTTAAGCGTGTAATTCCCTTTCAGTAATAAGTTGGAAAGAAATTGAACCAAATACTTTTCTGTGCTGTAAATACCTTTTGAAAGGTCTTCGTAATTTGCTCTTACAAGTGCATTGCGGAAATACCAAGAATGAAGAGCAAAAAGGTCGTTATTCACCTCTTTAAAACCTAATTTTCGTAAATATTTTATTAAAAACACTGCTGTCGTTCGAGTGTTACCTTCTCCGAAAATGTGTATTTGCCAAAGGTTGGAAATAAAGTTTGCAATATGTTCTATTATTTCCTGTTCACTTAATCCCTTGTATTTGAATTTCCGCTCTACATCGAAGTCGTATTCTAAAGTTTCTTTCAGACTTTCAGCACTGGCATAAATAACGGTTTCTCCATTTAAAACCCATTCCTTTTTAGTGATATTGTAATCACGAATCTTTCCTGCGAAGCTATAAATATCTGTAAACAACCTACGATGAATGGACAAGTATTCGATTGGTGAAAAAGTGAAGGTTTGTTCGCCTAAAATTTCCGCAATTCGAGCTGATACTTTGTCTGCTTCTTCGGTTCGACTTTCGTCTTTTTTTATGGATTGCTTTTGATAATATCCATCAATACGTTTTAAAACTTCATCAATTGCAATGTTACCTTCAATGTTTTGTTTTGCAGTTTCAAGAAGGTATTCTGATGGTTTTAAACCGTCAACCTGCTGTAGTCCGATGGCTGTTTTCCAAACTTTGGCTTTTGCAGCTTTGTCTGGTTCGCCTTGTCTTAGATATTCATCGAAATTATCCATTTATTTTTTTTAGGATGTTCAGCACTATGGTCTTATAAAAGTCGATTTCTTCCGTTTATCATACCTTCTTCAACTCAATCTTCGTATCGCCCACTTCTTCAATATCTGTCAATAAAGCCTCAGCTGAAACAGTCGTAAATTCAATGTCATTTGCCAATACTTCAGCACAAATATATTCCTTGTTGGCAAGGGTAGCTATTTGTACAAAATCGCTTGTTTCGATACTTAATGTAATGCGGTCAGTTACGTCCAAACCACTGTCTTTTCGCAAGTTTTGAACTCTATTTACGATTTCACGTGCAATTCCTTCTGATTTTAAGTTTTCAGAAATGGTAATATCTAAGGCAACTGTCAGTCCACTTTCGCTAGCAACCAACCATCCTGGAATGTCTTGTGCATTGATTTCAAAATCTGCTAAATCCAAGTTGATTTCCGTTTCTTCAACACTTCCTGTCCAACCATTATTTTGTTCAATTGTGGCTATATCGTCTTGTGTAAATCCAGCAACAATTCCAGCGATTGCCTTCATTTGTTTACCGTATTTCGGACCGATTGTTTTGAAATTAGGCTTGATACTTTTCACCAACATTCCTGCGCCGTCTTCCAATAATTCCAATTCTTTTACATTCACTTCGGAAAGAATCAAGTCTTGAACGTGCTTCAAATTTTCTGCCACTTCTTTGTTCAAAACAGGAATCATAATTTTTTGTAAAGGTTGACGCACACGGATATTTTGTTTTTTACGCAAACCTAAAACTAAGGAACAAGCTTGTTGTGCCAATTCCATTTGTGCTTCTAATTTCTTGTCAATCCAACTTTCGTTTACGATAGGGAAATTCGCCAAATGAACGGATTCTGAATTGTTTTTCCCTGAAACTTTATTCAAGTCCAAGAACAATTGATCCATATAAAATGGTGCGATTGGAGCCGCTAAAATGGCAATTGTTTCTAAACAGGTATAAAGCGTTTGGTAAGCACATAATTTATCTTTCGGATCGTCGCTTTTCCAGTAACGTCTTCTACACAAACGCACGTACCAATTCGATAGTTGATCACTCACGAAATCTTGAATCGCACGCCCAGCTTTTGTTGGTTCGTAATCTGCATAAGCAGCATCTACATCTTTCACCAATGAATTCAATTTAGAAAGCACCCAGCGATCAATTTCTGGTCGCTCGTTCAACGGAACTTCAGCTTCAGAAAAATCAAATCCGTCGATGTTTGCATACAAAGAGAAAAACGAATAGGTATTGTAAAGCGTTCCAAAGAATTTCCGTTGAATTTCCGTAATTCCTTCCAAGTCAAATTTCAAATTGTCCCACGGTTGCGCATTCGTAATCATATACCAACGCGTCGCATCTGGACCGTATTTCTCTAAAGTTGAAAAAGGATCGATTGCATTGCCCAAACGTTTCGACATTTTCTGTCCGTTTTTGTCCAAAACCAATCCGTTTGAAACCACGTTTTTATAAGCAACTGAATCAAAAACCATTGTTGCAATTGCGTGTAAAGTATAGAACCAGCCACGTGTTTGATCCACACCTTCCGCAATGAAATCAGCAGGATAACCTGTTCTGTTTTCAATTAATTCTTTATTTTCAAAAGGGTAGTGCCATTGTGCATACGGCATCGCACCTGAATCAAACCAAACGTCGATGAGGTCAGATTCTCGTTTCATCGGTTTTCCAGACGGCGAAACCAATACGATTTGATCCACTAAATGTTTGTGTAAATCGATTTGGGCATAATTTTCTGCTGACATATTACCAATTTCGTAATTCGCCAATGGATTTTCAGTCATTAAACCAGCTGCAACCGCTTTATCTGCTTCGTTTTTCAACTGTTCAACCGAACCAATGCACAAACGTTCGTCACCTTCTTCCGTTGACCAAATTGGAATCGGAATTCCCCAATAGCGCGAGCGAGAAAGGTTCCAATCATTGGCATTTTCCAGCCATTTTCCGAAACGTCCCGAACCTGTTGATTCTGGTTTCCAGTTGATGGTATTGTTCAATTCTACCATACGGTCTTTTTTGTCCGTCACGCGAATGAACCAAGAGTCCAACGGATAGTACAAAACGGGTTTGTCTGTTCGCCAACAATGTGGGTAGGTGTGCTCGTATTTTTCGACTTTAAAAGCCTTGTTTTCTTCTTTTAATTTAATTGCGATTTGAACATCAACCGATTTTTCAGGTGCAGTTCCATCGTCGTAATATTCGTTTTTAACGTACATTCCCGCGAAATCAGTTACTTCAGGACGGAAACGACCTTGTAAATCCACTAAAGGAACGAGGTTGTTATTTTCATCTTTTACTAACATTGGCGGAACACCTGCATCTTTTGCCACTTTCGCATCATCTGCTCCGAAAGTTGGTGCGGTGTGTACGATTCCAGTTCCGTCTTCTGTTGTAACGAAATCTCCAGGAATCACAACAAATGCTCTTTCAGGATTTTCGTCCGGCAAGCAATAAGGCATCAATTGTTCGTAGCGAATACCCACGAGTTCTTTACCTAAGCAAGTTCCAGTAACGAAATAAGGAATGGTTTTATCTCCAGCAGAATAATTAGCTAAATCAGCTTCATTTTCAACAGCTTGAAATCCTTTTCCGAATTGATACCCAACAAGGTTTTTCGCCAAAATAACGTTGATTGGTTCGAATGTATATTGGTTAAATGTTGAAACCAACGCGTATTCGATGTTCGGTCCAACGGTTAATGCAGTGTTTGATGGTAATGTCCATGGGGTTGTGGTCCAGGCGAGGAAATAGATTGCAGGTTGCAGATTGTCAGATTGCAAATTTGGAATTTTCCAATCTGCAATTTGCAATTGAGAATCTGCAATCTTAAACTGTGCCACTACCGTTGTATCCTTCACATCTTTATAACATCCCGGTTGGTTCAATTCGTGTGAAGAAAGTCCCGTTCCAGCTTTTGGAGAATAGGGTTGAATCGTGTAGCCTTTGTATAGTAGTCCTTTGTTGTATAACTTAGAAAGCAACCACCAAACCGATTCCATGTATTTTGGTTCGTAGGTGATGTATGGATTTTCCATGTCCACCCAGTAACCCATTTTCAAGGTAAGGTCGTTCCAGATGTCGGTGTAGCGCATAACTGCTTTTCTACACGCGTCGTTGTATTCGTCAACTGTGATTTTTGAACCGATGTCTTCTTTAGTGATCCCGAGTTCTTTTTCAACACCCAATTCTACTGGAAGTCCGTGTGTATCCCATCCCGCTTTGCGTTTTACTTGAAAGCCTTTCAATGTTTTATAGCGGCAAAAAATATCTTTAATTGATCGCGCCATAACGTGGTGAATACCCGGTAAACCGTTTGCTGATGGCGGTCCTTCAAAGAAAACGAAAGACGGATTTCCTTCACGCGTTTCAATCGACTTTTCAAAAATGGATTCGTTTTGCCATCTTTCGAGTACGTCTTTTGCGATGTTTGGAAGGTTCAGACCTTTGTATTCTTGATATTTCTTGCTCATTGCCTAAAATTTTGAAGGCGCAAAGTTAAGGGAAATAAAAAGTGAAGAAACAGAAAAAGAAAATGGGGACCGAAATCCCCAATTCCTAACCTAAACTACTAAATATGAAAACAGATTTACCTTTCGGAGAATCTGAAGTAATAACGCTTGAAGGTCAAAAAAGATTACAACACACAAAGGAATTTAACATTAATTTTCATTTTTATTAAATCGATTTGGGTTAACTTCTTTATTTACAGGCTTTTGATGTAAAATTAAATCAGAAAGTTCTTTTGATAAAAGCGGCGCAATCATGTATCCTTTTGTTCCCAAACCATTGAAAATAAAAATGTTCTTGTAATTCGGATGTTCACCAAGCAAAGGACGTCGATCCGAAATGGTAGGTCTAATTCCAACCCGTTGATCTACAATTTGATAAGGCATTTTCGTTAAAGAGTTCAATTTTTCAACCAATTCATTTCTTGCCTCTTCCGTTGGATTCAAGTCGGTTTGATGCCATTCGTAAGTTGCGCCGATTCTGAATTTTTCATCGCCAACAGGCAAAATGAAAACCTTTCGGTTTAATGACTCTTCGATTGGAAATTCGTTACTATGAACGGTGAGTACTTGTCCTTTTGTTGGATTCACAGGGAGGAAATCAAATAGTTTGTTTTCAAAATTCCGATAGCCTGTGCAAAAAATTACAGAATCAAAAGAAATTCCTTTATACGTTTTACTTTCTGCTGAAAAAGATTCCCAATCAAAATCTTCGACTTTTAGTTGATTGTTATGAATAAAAAATTGGTGCGCTGAATGTATAAATGAAGTTGTGTTTATCCAAAAGGATGTCTTCACGCGTCCTGTTCCAAAGGTGTTTATTGCCTTGCTGAATTTTTCGTCTTCTTCGGTTAAAGGACTTAAGTAACGAATGTAATCGGGATTTTGAAGCCGTTTATTCCAGTTTAATCTCTCTTCTTCGGAGGCGAATAATCTTCTAATCACCAATGGATTATAAAATTGAGCCTTGAATTTTATCTCAAGATTTTTGTAGAAGACTATTGCTTCATCTGTCATTTCATCTAAACGCCACGATTTATTCATTCGTCTGAAAACCATAGGATTCACCATTCCTGCAGCGATTATTGAAGATGCGTTTTTTCCGTCGTCGATAATGGTGATTTGTTGACCCGCTTCTAGAAGTCGAATTGCCACTGAAATTCCTGCTAATCCGCCGCCAACGATAAGAAAGTGTTTCATTTTAGATTTGAAAGTAATTGAATGAATAATTATTTGGTGAGTGCAATACTTGCTATACTGATTTTTAAATGTGGAAATTGGTTGTGAATTGCTCGTCCCATGGCTTCTAAAGTTGAGCCAGTAGTGATGACATCGTCCACTAATAAAACATGTTGATAGGGAATCAAATCTTTAACGACCTCGAAATTAGATCCAACATTATCCCAACGTTCAAAGCGATCTTTTTTAGTTTGGCTTTCTGTATGTTTTCGTTTTTGAATTCCTTCTTTCAGAATAGGGATTTTTAATATTTCTTTCACGCCCTTTGCAATTTCTTCACTTTGATTGTAACCGCGAATAAAAGCTTTTTTATAGTGCAATGGAACTGGAATAATTAAATCAACGCCTTTGAAAGTTTCCATTTTTTCCAAAAAGCTTCCTAATCGTTTTCCCATGCTATTCGCGATGCTTTTTTTATGTTGGTATTTGATGGCATGTAGAATATCCTGACTTTTATTGCCTTTTATGAAATAATACATTGCGTAAGTTCCTGTAACTTCTAATCGTCCCCAAAACAATTTATCCAGGGAACTCGGTTCGTTGAATCCTTCGAAGTAGGTTTTCTTTAATTCAAACTCGCAAAAAGAACAAATTTCTTCTTCAAAAATGGAAAGTTCTCGTTTACAGCACAAACACGAATTTGGCATTACAAGATGCGAAAATCCGTCCAGATATTTGTTAACAGTAACTGCAATTTTTGAAAGTCTTATCACTGTTCGATTTCCTTTGATTTAAACATTGCTTTGTGAATATCGGCGATAAATTTAACAGTAAAATTTTTAGCATTACAGTAATTTTAAAACGTGAATTTCCATTAACAAAAAAGTGCAGTCTAACGCAGTTTTAAAACAATATTTTTATCCCGAGTAGCGAAAATCTATTGTGTATATCTTTTAAAAAACTGTTGAAAATTGCTGAATGAATTGGTGGTGAAAGGATTTGCTAAAGGATGTTAATTCAATATGAAGAATTGTTGATTTCTTTAGTTGCGTTGACGAATAATTATAGCAAAATTTGTAGCCCTCGTGGTGTGATAATTAGTGATATAAAACTGTTTTTCATTTGGAAATGAACGATTTACAAGAATTGATAAATTTCAAAAACTAAATTAACAATGTCAACATTGAACGAACCAATTTTACAAGAAAACAACGGTCGCTTTGTCCTGTTTCCTATTCAACACGACGATATCTGGGCGTTTTACAAAAAAGCGGAGGCAAGTTTTTGGACGGCTGAAGAAATAGATTTGGCTGCCGACATCATTGATTGGGATACAAAACTGAACCACGATGAGCGTCATTTTATAAAGCACGTTTTAGCATTTTTTGCTGCTTCAGATGGGATTGTTAATGAGAACCTTGCAGAGAACTTTTTATCAGAGGTTCAATACACGGAAGCTAAGTTTTTTTATGGTTTTCAAGTTGCAATTGAGAACATTCACAGTGAGACTTATTCCCTATTAATTGACACCTACATTAAGGATTCTGAAGAAAAGAAATATTTATTCAACGCTATCGACACCTTGGATTGTGTGAAGAAAAAAGCGGATTGGGCGCTTCGTTGGATTGAAAAAGGTTCTTTTGCAGAACGTCTGGTTGCATTTGCAGCTGTAGAAGGAATTTTCTTCTCGGGTTCATTTTGTTCGATTTTTTGGTTGAAAAAACGGGGTTTAATGCCTGGACTTTCATTTTCAAATGAATTGATTTCTCGTGACGAAGGTTTGCATTGTGATTTTGCATGTTTGCTTTACACGAAGCATTTAATCAATAAATTATCAAAAGAAACCGTGAAAGGAATCATCATGGATGCAGTTGAAATTGAAAAAGAATTCATTTTAGATGCACTTCCAGTGAAACTAATCGGTATGAACAGCGATTTAATGTCTCAATACATTGAGTTTGTCGCGGATCGTTTGTTAGTTGAATTGGGTAATGAAAAAGTATATAATACCACCAATCCTTTTGATTTTATGGACATGATCTCACTACAAGGAAAATCAAATTTCTTTGAAAAAAGAGTGGGAGAATACCAAAAAGCAGGAGTGTTGTCTGGTAATGATAATAAGACGTTCACAATGGACGCAGATTTTTAATTAATAAAGAAATTAAAGAATGTACGTAGTTAAAAGAGACGGAAGAAAAGAGTCTGTTAAGTTTGACAAAATTACTGCTAGAATCGTAAAAATGTGTTACGGTTTGGATCCCTTAGTTACCCCCGAAATGGTTGCTATGAAAGTCATCGAAGGGATTTATGACGGTGTAACTACTAGCGAGTTGGATAATCTTGCTGCGGAAGTTGCTGCCGCTAAAACAATCGATCACCCTGATTATGCTTTGTTGGCTTCTCGTATCGCGATTTCAAACCTCCATAAAGAAACTAAAAAGACATTTTCTGAAGTGATGTACGATATGTATCATTATATCGATCCAAAAACTGGAGAAAATGCTCCTTTATTATCTACAGATGTCTATGAAATCATCATGGCGAATAAAGAGTTTTTGGATTCAAGCATTATTTACGATCGTGATTTTCGTTATGACTACTTCGGTTTCAAAACATTGACTCGCAGTTACTTGATGAAGTTGAATGGAAAAATTGCGGAGCGTCCACAACAAATGTTGATGCGTGTTGCAATAGGCATTCACAAAAACGACTTAGCTTCTGCGATTAAAACGTACGAATTAATGTCAGAAGGCTGGTTTACACATGCTACTCCAACTTTATTTAACTCGGGAACACCAAAACCGCAAATGTCATCTTGCTTCTTACTTTCTATGAAAGATGACAGCATTGAAGGGATTTATGATACGTTGAAATCTACTGCAAAAATTTCTCAATCCGCGGGTGGAATCGGTTTGTCAATTCATAATGTAAGAGCGACTGGTTCGTACATTAAGGGAACAAATGGTACTTCAAATGGTATTGTTCCAATGTTACGTGTATTCAACGATACTGCACGTTATGTTGACCAAGGAGGCGGAAAAAGAAAAGGTTCATTTGCTATTTATATTGAACCATGGCATGCAGATATTTTCGATTTTTTAGACTTGAAAAAGAACCACGGAAAAGAAGAAAGTCGTGCACGTGACTTGTTTTATGCGCTTTGGATTCCAGATTTGTTCATGAAACGAGTGAAAGATAATGGTGAATGGACTTTGATGTGTCCTCATGAATGTCCTGGATTGGCAGATACACATAGTGCTGATTTCGAAGCTTTGTATGAACGATATGAACGAGAAGGAAAAGGCAGAAAAACAATCAAGGCACAAGATTTATGGTTCAAAATTTTAGAATCACAAATCGAAACAGGAACGCCTTACATGTTG
The DNA here is from genome assembly GCA_039795265.1 of Bacteroidota bacterium. Classification (GTDB taxonomy): domain Bacteria; phylum Bacteroidota; class Bacteroidia; order Flavobacteriales_D; family Crocinitomicaceae; genus UBA952. Next base: position 53,019 of record JBDKEM010000026.1, read on the forward strand.
TACAAAGATGCTGCTAACGCGAAGTCGAATCAACAGAACTTAGGAACTATTAAGTCTTCCAATTTATGTACTGAGATTATTGAATATACTGACGCCAATGAAATTGCAGTGTGTAATTTGGCTTCTATTGCCTTACCAAAATATGTGACAGAAAACGGCGAGTTTGATCACCAAAAATTATACGAAGTTACCTACCAAGCAACTTTGAACTTGAACAGAATCATCGAAGTAAATTATTATCCAGTTGAGGAGGCAAGACGTTCAAATATGCGTCACCGTCCGATAGGATTAGGGGTTCAAGGCTTGGCAGATGCGTTTATCATGATGGGTTTACCTTTTGAGTCAGAAGGGGCTCGCACTTTGAATCGTGATGTTTTTGAAACTATCTACTTTGCTTCAATGTCAGCTTCTTGTGATTTAGCGAAGGTAGAAGGGCCTTATGAAACATTCGAAGGCTCTCCTTTGTCAAAAGGTATTTTCCAGTTCGATATGTGGAATGTGACACCAACGAGTCGTTGGAATTGGGAGGCATTGCGTTCAGAAGTTGTGAAATTTGGAGCAAGAAACTCTTTGTTATTAGCACCAATGCCAACTGCTTCGACAGCTCAAATCCTTGGTAATAACGAATGTTTCGAGCCATACACCTCCAACATTTTTACGCGTCGTGTATTGTCTGGCGAGTTTATTGTGGTGAATAAGCACCTTCTAAAAGATTTGGTGAAAGAAGGAATCTGGAATCGTGAAATGCGCCAAAAAATTGTGGCAGCAAATGGCTCAATTCAAGGTATTCAAGAAATTCCACAGCGATTAAAAGATTTGTATAAAACAGCATGGGAAATTCCGCAACGTGCGATAATTGATTTGGCCGCTGATCGAGGAGCATATATTTGTCAAAGTCAATCCTTGAATATTTTCTTAGAAAATGCAAATTTTGCTCGACTAACATCTATGCATTTCTATGGTTGGGAGAAAGGATTGAAAACAGGAATGTATTACCTAAGAACAAAAGCTGCCACAGATGCAATTAAATTCACTGTTGAAAATTCAATAATGAATGAAGTGAAGGCTCAAAAGGATGAAGAATTACAGGCAGAAATTGCTTGCTCATTAGATGATCCAGAAAACTGTGAATCTTGTTCTGGATAGTAGAAAATATGTAATTAAAGGTGAATCCCCATTCTGAAAAGTTTGGGGATTTTTTGTGTTTAATATTCTATATTGAAGTACTACAAAAATCTACTGTTTGTAAGTTTACGTTGTTCATAATTCTACGAATTGGGCAACTTCTATGGCAGTAAAAAACAACAACAAATAAAATTCAAATCATGACCATTGAGCTTAATATTTAAAAACTTTGAATCACAACTTTTGAAAAGGATTTATAATTCTATTGAATATTCAATAGTTAAACAGACGGTTTAGAGAACTTGACTTCGAACAATTTCGACCAGTTTTTTCCTGTCATATACCAACTGTTTGTTTTCTTGTTGTATGCAATGCCGTTTAAGACGTCTCCATTTCCTTTTCCAGTTAAAGAAACTTGACGTGCATCAATAATCGCAATCACTTTACCTGATTTTGCATCAATCGCAACAACATCGTCCGTCATCCAGACATTTGCATAAATCAAACCGTCGTGATATTCTAATTCATTCAAACGTACCACGGGACCTGCGTCGGTGTAAACTTCCATCGTTTTCAATAATGCGAAATTTTTTGCGTCACGGAAATACAAACGCTCACTTCCGTCAGACATAATGAGATTTTTTCCATCGTTGCAAAGTCCCCAACCTTCACCTGTGTAGGAGAACTCACCAACGTTTTCTAAATTGTCCACTTTGTAAATTAAACACTTTCCGTTTTTCCAAGTAAGTTGGTAAATCTTGTCGTTCATAATCGTAATTCCTTCACCGAAATGAGAGGCATCTAAGCCCATTTTTCTAAGAATTTCTCCACTCTTTAAATCAACTTCTCCAACAATTGTTTCTCCTTTTTGGTTGGGGTCACCCGTTCCTTCAAAGAGAGAACCATTATAAAATTCTAAACCTTGGGTGAAACTCGTGGCATTGTGTGGATATGAATTAACTACTTCAGCCGTCCATTTTTCTGGAGTTACATCGGATAAAATTCGAATTAAACGCTGATCATGTGTGGTATTTCCATCTGTTGTATATCCATCAAATTCAACTGAATAAGCGCCAACTGGAGTCTCACTAATCGGAAGAACGAAACTTATTTTGCCCGTTGGAGAATTCCATGTTTTAACCGTTTTACCGTTGAACTTGAGATGTAGCGTTTTTAGATCTCCGTCCACAACTAAAGGAATTGGTAAATTTTCTCCTTGTTTTACTGCAAGATTAGCTTCAAACCCAAATTTTACGGGAATTGTATCATCACCAGAACCACCTTTCAGATAGGGAAAAAGGAGCGCGACGATGAAACCTGCAACGAGTAAATAGATGAATATTTTTTTCATATTAGTTTTTTGTAAATTGCTTTAAATCATTAGCGTTAATCATTCCGTGCGATGCGTCGTAAACAGCTTTTTTGTCGGATAGGACAATGAGTTGTGGAGATTGATGTACTACACCTGTATCCGATGCCACAAAATTTGATACTTCGCGAAATTGAATCAAGTCTAAGAAATGAAAATCAAAATCTGAATTTTCAAGAATTCCTGACATCTCAAAACGTGAAAGTGCCATTGACGAAATGCTACAACGCGTGCTATGTTTGAAGATAACTTGTGGTTTTGATTGACTATTCTCGATGATTTCATCCCATTGAGAAATTGAAGTGAGCGCATTCCATTTCATCAGTAACCCGGTGTGAATTGTTCAAGAAAACGAATATCATTTTCAGAGTACATTCTTAAATCGGTCACGCGATATTTCAATTGGGCAATACGTTCAACTCCCATTCCGAAGGCAAAACCCGTATATTCTTCGGAATTAATTCCACTTGCCTCCAAAACATTTGGGTCAACCATTCCACAACCTAAAATTTCCAGCCAGCCTGTGTATTTACAGACATTACAACCTTTACCGGCGCATAAACTGCACGAAACATCTACTTCTGCAGATGGCTCAGTAAATGGGAAATAGGAGGGACGCAAACGAATCTGTGTTTTCTCCCCAAACATTTCTTGCGCGAAAAACAAAAGTGTCTGTTTTAAGTCAGCAAAAGAAACATCCTTGTCAATGTAAAGTCCTTCTACCTGATGGAAAAAGCAATGTGCACGTGCTGAAATTGCTTCGTTTCTGTAAACGCGACCAGGGGAAATAGTACGAATTGGAGGTTGGCTATTTTCCATCACTCGAACCTGAACCGAACTTGTATGTGTTCTTAGTGCCATTTCTTTTTCACCTTTTTCAATAAAAAAAGTATCCTGCATGTCTCGGGCAGGGTGCTCTGGTGGGAAATTCAAAGCGCTGAAATTATGCCAGTCGTCTTCAATTTCAGGACCTTCTGAAACAGAAAAGCCAATTTTATTGAAGATTTCAATTATTTCTCGTTTCACTAAAGAAAGAGGATGGTGGCTTCCTGTTTTTATATTAGTACCAGGACGAGAAAAATCAAATTTATTTTCGTCAGATTTCGAATTAGATACTAAATTTTTGGCGTTTTCCATTTTTTCTTCAGCGAGCGAACGTAGGTCATTAATCCATTGTCCAACTTGTTTTTTTTCTTCATTGGGAACGGTTTTTAACGCACCGTAAAGTTCTTTTATAATCCCCTTTGAACCAAGGAAATATATTCTAAATTGTTCGACTGAAGCTGCGTCAGAAAAAGTATAGTTTTCAATTTCTAAACGTAGATTTTCTATTTGATTTTTCATTTTTACTAAGTGAAATCTATTGAATTTTGAACAAAAATCGAAAGAAAGGAAGAAATAGTATTCTATTCATTTCAGTTTTTTCATTTTGAATTGCGAAATTGTAACTTTTTTCGCGATAAATTTGTTTTATAATCAATGACAACACTAAAAGCTTCTACTTTTTTGGTTTTTTCACTTTTGTTTGTGATACTTTCAGGGTTGCTGTCGTCTTGTTACAAGCAAAAACCAACTGTTTTGATGGCTATTGTAAAGGATGAGATGGGAGCCGTTGTTGATGGAGCAACTGTTACGGTCGTGGCAGAACCTACTGTTAGTGGTTCGTTTATTGCAATTGATAAAGAAGGGGAAACAGATCGCTATGGAGTTGTTAACTTTTCTTTTGATGATGTTTATAAACCGGGCCAAACGGGTGTTGTGGTTGTAAAATTGAAGGCCAAACAGTTTGGGAAATCTGGTGAACAATCAGTAGTTGTGGAACAGGAAACCACAACTAGCGTAACAATTACAATTCACTGACGTAAATAATTGAAAAATTAAGTTAAATTTGGGCACTTAAACCATGAAAAAAATACTCTTATTCAGTTTATTGGCAGTTTTCGCAGGATTAAATGTTTCTTGTGAGCCAAAAGATCCAGCAATTCTAAAAGTGTTTGTTCGGTCAAATTCCAATCAGTTAATAGCAGGTGCAAAGGTCATTGTAATAGGTGACCAACAATCCAATCCTGCGACTTTGGATTTCACAGACACATCATACACAAATAGTTCAGGGTTTTCCACAATCGATATGGATCAGTATTTCAATACTTCTGGAGATGCAAATACAACAGGTTATTTTGATATCATTGTGAAATACAACAATAAAACAGGGTATGGGTACACACGTTGTAGAATTCATACCACCTCAGTAGAAACCGTTTATCTTCCTAATTAATATGAAAGCTTTATTTATTGCCGTTTTGGCTTTAGTAACCGTGTCAACTTTTACCTCTTGTCGTAAGAAGAAAGACACATTGGCTAATATCTATGTTCGTAATGAAGCCAATGCTACCGTAGAAGGAGCAATGGTTATTTTGTACGGAACTAACACAACAGGACTTCCTCAAGTTGTGGCTGTTTTCGATACTGCATATACCAACTCGGCTGGAATGGCAGCCTTCAACTTCAACGACATTTATCAGTTAGGTCAAGCTGGTGTTGCCGTTTTAGATATCAAAGCCCAAAAGTTGAATCGAATTGGACAAGGAATTATTAAGATTGAGGCTGAAACAACAAACGAAGAAACAGTTTTCATTCAGCCATAAGTTCTTTAGGCTCGAATTAATCGATAAGCTCCTAGATCAATTTCGGAAAACAAATCCTCACTAACGTGAATCGGTTGATCTTCTAAATTGATAGCATACTCAATAATATCACCAAAATCATTACTTTCAAGCGAATCCATTAAAAGTGATTCGCTTTTTTGTTGAAGATAATTGATGAATTTATTTAAGTACTTCTGTGGAAAAGTAAAATTAGACAGAAAGGTCATCGAATGTCTCATGGTTTCAAAATAAACCTTTACTTCTGGTTCTAAGTTGTTAAATTCTAGACGTTTAATTTCTAATGCTGTTCCCATATTGATTATTTATGGGGCAAATCTACGAGAGGTAAAACGTAAACTATTTACGCTTAAGTACAATGAAATCATTTTTTCTGGCTTTTTGTCGTCTATGAATAATTCTCACTGATTTTTAGTTTGGTTTTCTGTTCCAGTTGATTTTAGAGTCACTGTTATTCACTTAAATATTGGTGTTATTTTTGTCGCATGTCTGACTCAAAAAATATGTCCTTTTTGGACCATCTTGAGGAATTGCGTTGGCGCTTAGTTCGTTCTGCTGCTGCAATTTTAGTTGTTGCCTGTGTAATTTGGTGGTTTCAGGAGTGGATTATGGAAGAAGTATTTCTTTCTATGTCAAAAAAGGATTTCATAACTTTTCGGAAATTCTGTGAATGGTTTGGTGTTTGCATTGATGATATACCAGTAAAAATGCAAAGTATGACAGTTTCTGGCCAGTTTACCTACGCACTGATGATGAGTATTTTGGGTGGAGTTGTAATTGCATTCCCATTTATTTTTTATCAACTTTGGTCCTTCATCAAGCCTGGTTTAAAAAAGAATGAAGTCAACATGGTGAAAGGAATAGTTTTTTACGTTTCCATGCTTTTTTTTACAGGAATTCTGTTTGGATATTTTGTTGTGGCACCACTGAGTGTTCAATTTTTCGGTTCGTTTCAAGTGAGTGATCAAATTGAAAATATTTTCACGATCAATTCCTACATGAGCACAGTATTATCAACGGTTTTTTATACGGGTTTATTTTTTCTTCTACCCGTTGTTACATTTTTCTTAAGTAAAATTGGTTTGTTAGATGCTGCTTTTTTGGCCAAATATAGACGTCATGCCATAGTCGCAATTCTAATAATTTCCGCTGTAATCACACCTCCGGACGTCCTGTCACAAATAATTGTAACTATTCCCATTTATCTTCTTTACGAAATTGGTATATTGGTAGCCAAAAGAGCGGAAAAGAAAGAAAATGAAGTTGCTTAAAATTTTGTTAGTTAAACCATTTATTACAATTGTATTTTTCTTTTGCCTTTCTTGTGTTGGGCATACGCAAACTACCCTAGTATCTGGTAAGGTTACAGATGCGCTATCCGGTACTCCTATGCCTTTTGTGAAGGTACAATTTCTTGATACTAAAATTGGAACTTTTACTGACTCATTAGGGAATTATTCGATTGAATCTTATTATGCTTCAGACACCTTACAATTTACCTTTTCGGGGTATTTAAGAGAAAGAATTTTTATTCAAAAGGGGAAAACACAAACAGTAAATGTTGTCATGAAAGTGTTGTCAGTGGATCTAGAAGAAATTGTTATAAAAGCACCTGACGAACTTCCATCCGTACGTTTACACAAGCGTGTTGTTGCTAATAAAGACATAAACAACAAAGAGAAACTTGAGTCATTTCAATATGAGTCGTACAACAAAATTCAATTCGACCTGAACAATATTAGCGAGAAATTTTCTAAAAATGGTTTAGTCAAACGTCTTGATGTCATCATGAATTATCTTGATACAGCGGAAAATGGCAAAAGCTATTTACCTGTTCTACTGAGCGAAACGAAGTCAAATTATTATTTCAAAAATCACCCAAAACAAAAAAAAGAGGTGATAAAAGGAACTCGAGTAACTGGAATTGAACATCTTCAAATTAATCAGTTTTTAGGTGATATGTATTTGGATATTAATGTTTACGACAATGTTTATTCTATTTTCTATAAATCGTTCATTAGTCCAGTTGCGCCGTACGCAAGAAATTACTACAAGTTTTATCTAGACGATTCAACTTTTATTGATAAATATTGGTGCTATAAATTGCGTTTCGTTCCAAAACGAACTGGTGATTTAACCTTTTCTGGGGAGATGTGGATTCATGACACCACCTACGCAATAAAACAAATCAGTGCGACAATTTCACCAGACGTCAACCTAAATTATATACAAGATTTCTATTTCGAACAACGTTTTGAACAAGTTGAAAAGGAAGTTTGGATGATGGTTAAGGAGGATATTATTGCGGATGTTAAGCTCACTGAAAACTCCAAATTGTATGGTTTCTTTGCACGTAAAACAGGTGTTCGTAGGAATTATAAAATTAATCAAGAGTATCCCAATGAATTTTTCATGAATGACAATACTGTCGAATTTGAGGAAGGAGCAAAAAATCGTGATGAAAATTTTTGGCAAGAAGAACGCCCTATAGTTCTGAATCTTCAAGAAAAAGAAATTCAACAAATGATTGATTCGTTGAATGAACAACCCATGTTTAAATTCATGAAAGGAGCTTTGTATATGGCAACCACTGGTTATTGGAAGGTTAAAAAATTGGAGATCGGTGATATTTATTCGCTAGTTTCTGTGAATCCTGTAGAACGTTTACGTTTGGGTTTTGCCCTCCGAACATCAAATAATTTTTCAAAGAGAATTGAGCTAGGAGGTCGCGTTGCTTATGGTTTTCTTGATGATAAATTGAAGTATGGCGCTAAAATTCGTTACAATATAACACCAAAAAAGCGGGGAATGTTGACAATCTATTACAGTTATAATATTGAACAAATTGGTCAGTCTTCTAGCGCATTGAGCATGGGAAATACGTTCACAACTGTTTTAAGTACTGCTGCTTTTGATAAGTTGACATTCGTTACAAAAGGAGGACTTTCTTTAGAAAAAGACATCAAAAAAGATTTCATTTTGTTTACTGGAGCTGAATGGCGTGAATTACTACCGCTTGGATTAGCGAATTATCGAAATGTAAATGCTAACGGAGATACCACTTCAATTTCTTCCATACGAACAACTGAGTTTACTGTAAGAATGCGTTGGGCAAAAGATGAAGAATTTCTATCAGGATATTTTGATCGATCGCGCGTAACATGCACCAATCCAATATTATCCCTTCAGTTTATGGCAGGTGTAAAAGGCATCCTTGGAAGCCAATATAATTATCAAAAATTAGAATTTCAATTTGAGCATTATCGACAAATTGGTGGTTTGGGTTGGATTTATTACGGTTCAACATTGGGCTACATTTTTGGTGACGCACCGTATCCTTTATTGAAAGTGCATGAAGGAAATCAATCCTATTATCGGATGTATAGTGCCTATAATAAAATGAATTTTATTGAATTTGTTTCCGATAAGTATGTTTCGGCATTCGTGGAAAATAAATGGGGAGGCTTGTTTTTCGATAGAATTCCATACGTCAAAAAGTTAAAATTGCGCTTAGTAACGGATGCTCGAATTCTACTTGGAAGTATCAGTCAGCGCCATGAAAGTGAGATGTTGATACCCACTTTTGTAAAACGATTTAATGGGATTCCTTATGCAGAAGTAAGCGTAGGAATTGAAAATATATTAAAAGTAATTCGAATTGATTTGGTTTGGCGAGCTACCCATCTTGATCCTGGCATGAATCCTTTTGGTGTTCGAGGTTCCTTAGTTTTTAATTTCTAAATCGAGTAAAAATTATTAACCCTTTAAATTGTTACCATTCCGACGAGACGGAAGCAAATTACCATATTAGCACATTACCTTATTAGCAAATTGGCTAATTAGCACATTCTCACATTCTCACATTATCACCCCTTTTTAACCAATTCCACGATTTGAATGATATGCACTGGGCAGTTTTTTATCGCTAATAAGTTGTCTTCCAACTCCGTTTCATCGATTACTACGGAATAAAAATCACGTTTTTGAATACCGCCAACAAGCGTACATTTTCCATCTGATTTTGACATCCGCCAACGATAAGGTGCTGCTTCCATACAAGCATTACATCCGATACATTTTTCTCGTTGCTGCAATAACCGATATGTTTTCATGATTGAACTACTTTGTATAATTTATCCGATGGACGCACTTTAAAGCCTGTTTTAGTGGTAAAAACATCACCCCTTTTCACTTCATGCACAGGCTGATTATCTACGTACAAGGATTCAATTTCCACTTCTTGATAACCAGTTGTTGGGCCGATGACCATTATTTTGTTACCGATTTTTAAGCTGTGGCTTTCCATTGAAAATTCACCAACTTCCGCTTTGTCGTAATATTTCAATCCTTTGCCAAGATAGATTTTTTGCTGTGTGGCTTTTGATCCATATACATCACTCCATTCACCCATCGTTCGGCCGAGATAATAGCCCTCCCAAAATCCACGGTTGTAAACGGTTGATAAACGCAATTTCCATTCATCGATTTTTTCTTTGGTGAATGTCCCGTCTGCAATCGCGTCTAATGCCTCACGGTAGCATAGTGTGGTCACAAAAACGTAATCTGCTGCTCTACCACGACCTTCAATTTTTATAACATCAACACCTGCTTCGGCAATTTTATCCAAAAAATCGATCGTGCATAAATCCTGTGCAGACATGATGTATTCGTTATCGATTTCCAATTCGTAACCCTCCTCTTTGTCAGTCACTACATAACTCCTTCTACAATTTTGGATGCACGCACCTCGATTCGCGGAGGCATTGTGGGTATGTAAACTCAAGTAACATTTTCCTGAAACTGCCATGCACAGGGCTCCGTGACCAAAAATCTCGATTTTCACCAGTTCTCCTGATGGACCTTTTATTCCACGACGTTCAATTTCCCGGACGATGCTTTGTACTTGCGATAGTGTTAATTCCCTCGACAGTACCATCAAGTCTGCAAAGTGTGCATAAAATTCCACTGATTCCACATTGGTCACATTGGCCTGCGTGGAAATATGAACAGGCATTTTTATCGAATGAGCATAAGCGATCGCCGCATGATCCGACGCAATTATCGCATCGATTCCCGCTTCTTTTGCCTCACGAATAATTTGCTTCATCAAATTGATATCGTGATCATAAAGAACCGTGTTAACCGTCAAATACATTCTGACCTTGTTCTCCATTCCCAATTGAGCAATGTGTCGCAGGTCGCTCACTTGAAAATTATTGGTCGAACGGGCACGCATATTGAGCTGTTCTACTCCGAAATAAACCGCATCGCAACCACCTTGAATGGCTGCTGTCATCGCTTCGAATGAACCCGCTGGTGCTAAAAGTTGAGGGCGTTTGGACATAATTTTGTTCAATTTTGCCGCAAAAATAGGAGGGGGGGACCTCAAAAAAAATGACTTTTGTTTACTTTAATATCTCGAAATAGGTTAAAATTCGGTTTCCTTTTTGAATTTCTTTTCCATTTCTACACATCGAACTTGCGACCTCTTCTGCTTTAATCGAATGAAATTGCTTCCATTTTCCAAACAATAGTGCGTCAAAAACAGGAGCGATTTTTTGAGAAATTTTTTCCAATGGTCGTGATTCGCTTCGATTGCCAATTAAAAGAGAAGGTTGATAAATAGTGGTGCTTTCAAAGCCAATATCTAGCAAATCACGCTCAATTTCCGCTTTTAAACGATTGTAAAAAATGGAGGACTTCAAATCTGCTCCAACCGCTGAGATAAGATGAACCGACTTTGCTCCCTTACTTTTAGCCAACCTCGCTACACCAATATTGATGTCGTAATCCACCGTTCGGTAAACTTGTTCACTCGGCGATTTTTTCTTTGTCGTTCCAACGCATAGAAATACAACATCTCCTTTAATTGCCTCCGAATAAGTTGTAAGATTACTAAAATCTATGATTATTTCGGTCAATTTCGGATGTGTTTTTCCACTCGATTTACGAACTAAACTCACCACCGAAGAGTAAGCCTCGTCTTGAAGGAGAAAGTCCAATAAGTGTGAACCAATCAACCCACTAGCGCCAACAATGACAGCAACTTGTCCCATTATTTTTGTATGTTTTGCGTTGCCAACATCCAGGTCGCTACGTACTTTCCGATGATGTCAAACTCCAGATTCACCGTTGAACCAATTGTTAACTGATGGAAGTTGGTGTGTTCATACGTGTAAGGAATAATGCACACTGAAAATTGTCCGGGCGCAGCGTCCACAACGGTTAAACTCGTGCCGTTGATGGCAACCGAACCCTTGGAAACCGTTAAATCAGGTGATGAATAGGAGAAAGTGAATTTCCAACTTCCATCGAGATCTTCAATGTTTACACATTTTCCCGTCGTATCCACGTGACCTTGCACGATATGACCGTCGAGGCGTCCATTGTAAACCAAACATCGTTCTAGATTCACCTTTGTACCTACTGCCCATTCTGCCAAATTCGTTTTATCGAGTGTCTCTTGTATAGCCGTAACGGTATATTGATTGCCGTTGATATTCACTACAGTCAAGCAACAGCCATTGTGCGCCACGCTTTGGTCAATACGCAGTTCAGGCGTCATTTGCGCTTCAAGAGTAAAATGAACGTTTGATTTATCCTTTTCAATTGCAATAACTTGAGCGACTTCTTCAATAATTCCAGTGAACATAAGTTTGATTTTAGGCGACAAAGATAATCAATGCTTGAAAGCGCCTAGTACAAACAAATGCTGTATATGATTCAGAGAATTGCTCATTTTACCTAAATTAAAGTTGTTTTTAGCCGTTATAACCATCAGAAAAATCAGTCCGTACATACACGAAAAAAATAATTGATTAGTTTTTGTTTAGAATGAATATTATGTCGGATAAAACCAGCAATAAATAGAAATAATGAATTTTATGATGGATAAAACCAACAAAAGAAATTGAAATTTCACACATGGAACAAGAGCGAAATTCTTTTTCTATGAAGCGGATTGAGCTGAATTGTGAGCATTCATTTGATAAACAACACTGTAAAAAACGCCAAGAACTGAGGGTGCAATAAGAAATTCCAAATCATCTACTTGGTAAACAAAATAGCTTTCTCGAACGGAGAGATTCACTTTTTTATTGATAAAAGTAGTATTTCCCCTTCCGTCTGAATACCAGTCAAAATATAGCGATTCTAAGTCGCTAAAATTGTTTGCGCTTTCCAAAGGTCCAAATAACATTTCTTCAGCTAAAAGATAAGTTTCTTCGTCTTCATAAATGCTAGATTCAAAATAGTGCATTTCAGCATCATTATCTTGCCGAACGTACAAAATTATTCCTCCTGAATTCCCCATTGCTCCAGGTGGAGCTACTTCGGCATAAACGATTTTATACTTGTCAATACTTTCGAGGATGGTTTTGGTTAATTTTTTTGTGATTGGTCTGACCATATTTCTTTGTTGGTTAAGATGAATATTAACGCCTGATTAATCTAATTTTTTGGCAGTGTCATTTTCTAAATACATATATAAACCGCCCAATTTCAAGGATTTGCTTTTGAATTTCGTTGGCTTCTTTTAACTTGTACCTAACATTGAATTAACGCGCTTGTTTTTGTCTCATGGAAGACACGTGCGGGTTATTGAACCGGACTGGCTTATTGAATTCACCGAAAAATTGAAATAAAATGACACAAAACATAGACACCTTACTTGTTGAAATACAGCGCCCTGCATCGTCTAAAGAAAATCCAAAGTTGCTTCGAGTGATTGTAACGCATGAATTCACGCGCATTGATTTCGGATACACAACTCCGTGGTATTACGAAAAAGGTGGATGGATTAAAATTTCTCCAGATACCTATTTACAACGCGAAGGAACATTCGAGAATTTTAAGTTGATAGATGCGGTCGGAATTTCAATTTCACCCAATCGTGTTGATTTTGAGTCAACTGAAGACTGGCGATTCTTTTCCTTGTACTTCGAACCCATTCCCAAAAAGGAAGGCACCTACAACTTAATCGAAGCCGAAAACCCAACTCCGAATGATTTCAATTATTATGGGATTGAATTGAAGGATATGGTAAAGGTTATTGTTTAAGTTTTTGTTTATCACCTTCTTTTTTTACTGGGGGGTAATTGAAAATAAGTTCATTGGTAGCGACAAGAAAAGGCGCGTGAAATTTAAATGCGTTTTTTTATCTCATAAATTAAGCTATTTTTCCTACCTTGTGTCAAAATTTCACTAGCATGAATCGGATAAAAGAAGTTCTGAAAGAGAAAGGAATCAAGCAAGTATGGTTGGCGGAAAAGCTCGGAAAGTCTTACAACATGGTGAACGGGTACGTTACCAACAAACGACAACCAAGCATTGAGGTCTTATACGAAATCGCTAAACTGCTTCAAGTGGATGCTAAGGAATTATTGAATTAACTATTGAATACTAAAATATTGCATGAAAAACGTTAAAGAATCAGCTAACTTCATTTGGTCAATTGCTGACCTACTTCGAGGAGATTACAAACAAAGTGATTACGGTAAGGTTATCCTTCCGTTGACCGTTCTGAGAAGGCTGGACTGTGTGCTGGAAAACACTAAAGCAGAAGTGCTGAAAAAATACGACCAGATGAAATCGACCAACATTCAGAATCTTGACCCGATTTTGAACAAGGTGGCTGGTTACAACTTTCACAATCGAAGTCCATTCGACTTCAACAAACTAATCGCTGACCCAAACAACATTGCTTCGAATCTGCGCAACTACATCAACGGATTCTCAGAGGATGCCAGAGAGGTCATTGAGCAATTTGAGTTCGAGAACCAAATCAATAAGATGGATGATGCCAACTTGCTATTTATGGTGGTGAAGCGTTTCCAAGAAATCGACTTGCACCCAGACCGTATTTCAAGCATGGAAATGGGATACATGTTTGAAGAACTGATTCGAAAATTTGCTGAGATATCCAACGAAACCGCTGGGGAGCACTTTACACCGAGAGAGGTTATCAAGTTGATGGTGAACATTCTGTTCTTGAATGACCGTGAAATACTAACCAAAAAAGGTATCACCAAAACCATATTTGACTGTTGCGCTGGAACTGGAGGGATGCTATCAGTTGCCGAAGAATATTTACATGAGCTAAATCCAGATGCTCGATTGGAGGTGTTTGGTCAAGAATTGAACCCAGAATCCTATGCCATTTGTAAATCGGATTTGATGATTAAAGGTCAAAACGCATCGAACATCAAAAAAGGAAACAGTATTTCAGAAGACCAGTTATCCAACGAAAAATTTGATTATTTGATTACGAATCCACCGTTCGGGGTGAAATGGGAAAAGTTTGCCAAAAAGGTGAAGGAGGAGCATGAGCAATTGGGTCACGGTGGACGATTTGGAGCTGGATTGCCATCCGTAAGTGATGGTTCGTTCCTGTTCTTGATGCACTTGATGAGCAAAATGAAACCAGCTGACCAAGGTGGCTCAAGATTAGCGATAGTATTCAACGGGTCACCACTTTTTTCGGGTTCTCCAAGCAAAACAAAGAACGAGAGCAGTATTCGTCAGTGGATAATCGAAAACGACTTCCTAGAGGCTGTAATTGCGTTGCCGAATCAGTTGTTTTACAATACAGGTATTTCAACGTATATCTGGGTGATATCCAATCACAAACCAGCCAACCGAAGAGGCAAAGTACAATTGATTAACGGAGTGGATTTCTTCAAAAAAATGAGCAAGTCTTTGGGCGATAAACGAAACGAACTATCCGATGACCACATTGCAGAAATTACAAAGATATATGGAGAGTTCAAGGAAGGCGAACACTCAAAGATATTTGAGAACAAAGCTTTTGGTTATGCTAAAGTAACCGTGGAACGACCAGAGCGCAATGCCAAAGGTCAAGTGGTGACCGACAAAAAAGGAAACCCAAAACCCGATTCATCATTGCGTGATACTGAAAACATTCCGTTGCTGATGGATATAGAAGAATACATGGAAAAAGAGGTGTTACCACATGTTCCCGATGCTTGGATTGACCACAGCAAAACCAACGTGGGTTACGAAATCAATTTTACCAAATACTTCTATCAGTACAAACCATTGCGCTCATTGGAGGAAATCCGTGCGGATATCATGGCATTGGAAAGGGAGACGGATGGATTAATTAATTTAGTATTGAACTAATGTCTCAAGATAAATTTCAAAATAAATACCGCAACGGTACCTTCCGTGCACAATGGTGGGATTATGGTTGGAATGGCGCCTATTTTATTACCATTTGCACCCAAAACCGTGAACATTTTTTTGGAGAAATTGAAAATGGCAAAATGGTTTTATCACATACCGGTGTTATCGCCACCCTATTATGGAACGAAATACCCAAACATCATCAACACATTGAATTAGGTGATTTTGTGGTAATGCCCAACCACATTCACGGGATATTGATTATTGACAAACCTAATGACGGTCGTCAAACCCAAAACGGCAATGGTCGAAACGGTAATAATGAAAACGATGGTTGTGGTCGTATTGAAAATGATGGTTGTGGTCGTATTGTAGGTGCAGGGCATGCCCTGCACCTACAATACGACCAATACGCCCAATACGCCCAATACGCCCAATACGCCCAATACGACCAATATGACCAATACGCCCAATACGACCAATACGACCAAAATGACCATTACGACCAAAATGACCAATACGGCCAAAACCCCAACCAACAATATAACGACCATCAAAACAACCCCAACCACCGAAACCACCAAAATATCAACCCCACACCCGGTTCACAACGTTTCCAAAATATCGGCAAAAACACCATTTCATCCGTTGTGGGATCCTATAAATCGGCGGTAACCAAATACGCCAATCGTATGGGATTTCCAAATGGTTGGCAACGATTATTCCACGAACACATCATTCGAAATGACGCAGAATACCAACGCATATCCGATTACATTATCAACAACCCCAAAAATTGGTGCAAGGACACCTTTCACAAATCCTAATTTGAAACCATGAAAAAATACGATAGCTATAAGGATTCGGGTATTGAATGGATTGGAGAGATTCCAAGTCATTGGGAAATAAAAAAGCTTAAATATTTTGGTGTTATAACATTAGGCAAAATGTTAACACCAGAGGATAAAGGAGGATATGTCCTCAAACGATATTTAAGAGCGAAGAACATTGAGTGGTATTCTCCAAACATTGAAGATGTAAAAGAAATGTGGTTCTCGCCTAAAGAAGTCGCCCAATATCGCTTGTTTAAAAATGACTTACTCGTAAGTGAAGGCGGAGAGGTAGGAAGAACTTGTATTTGGAATGAGGAAATTGATGAATGTTATATTCAAAATTCAGTTCACAGAGTATCATTCGGAGGTACAGAAAATGCTAATTACTTCCTAAATCAGTTTATTTTGTTTGGTAAAAAAGGGCATTTTGATGCAATTGTTAACAGAATTAGTATTGCTCATTTAACAAAAGAAAAACTTGGTGATGTTCAATTTATTTATCCCCCTATCGAAGAACAAACCACCATCGCCAACTACCTCGACCAAAAAACCAGTCAAATTGATGACTTGATTGCCAAAAAGGAACGTTTGATTCAGTTGCTAGAAGAAGAGCGCACCGCCATTATCAACCATGCGGTGACCAAAGGCTTGCCTGCCGAAGAGCGATTGAAGGTAGGTCTTGACCCAACCGTTCCCATGAAGGATTCGGGGATTGAGTGGCTGGGGGAGATTCCAGCGCATTGGGAGGTGAAAAGAATAAAACACTTACTTAATGAACCGCTAAAGTATGGTGCAAACGAATCGGCTGAAGAGGAAAATTTAGATGACCCAAGATATATTAGAATTACTGATTTTGGTAATGATGGTAAATTAAAGGAGAACACTTTCAAGTCGTTACCATACTCTAAAGCAGAAAATTTTTTATTAAACGAAGGAGATATATTATTTGCAAGAAGTGGAGCAACTGTTGGAAAAACATTCTTTTTCAAGAACTACCAAGGTATCGCTTGTTTTGCTGGCTATTTGATTAAAGCTAGTTGTAATCAAAAATTACTCCTACCAGAGTTTTTGTATCAGTTTACTAATACAGGTAGCTATGAAAATTGGAAACAGTCTATTTTTCAACAAGCTACAATTCAAAATATTGGAGCAGATAAGTATAATCAATTAAAAATCGCAATTCCCCCAGTTTCTGAGCAAAAGGAAATTATTGAATTTCTTGAAAAAAAAACGAGTGAAATTGGTTTAATCATTTCCACAACCCAACAAGAAATCGAATTATTAAAAGAATATAAAACCGCATTAATCAGTGAGGTGGTTACGGGTAAGGTGGATGTTAGGAACGAAAAATTGAATTGAGATGGCGCAAGAAATGACAAATAACGGATTGGTTTTAGAGATAAAATCGTTAATCGAGCAAAGCAAACAGCAATTGGCGGTTACGGTCAACGCTACGTTGAGTTTATTGTATTGGCAAATAGGGAATCGAATTAACAATGAGGTAGCTTTGCAAATACAAGATTCTTATGGTAAACAAATTGTGCACACGTTGTGTTCACAATTAGAAATAGAGTATGGCAGTTCATTTTCAGAGAAAAATCTGAGAAGAATGATGCAGTTTGCAAAAGAGTTTCCAGATGAAAAGATTGTCGTATCACTGATACGAAATTTAAGTTGGACGCATATTTTAGCAATTATTCCGATTCAAGACCCATTAAAAAGAGAATTCTATATTCAAATGTGTTTGCACGAAAAATGGAGCGTACGTACGTTTAGAGAACGAATCCAATCCATGCTTTACGAGCGCACCGCTATTAGTAAAAAGCCAGAATTAACCATTCAACACGATTTAGAATTACTTAGAAACGAACAAAAATTAAGTGCCGATTTGGTTTTTAAAGACCCTTACGTGCTTGATTTTTTGGGGCTGAAAGATACGTATTCAGAAAAAGACTTGGAAACTTCCATTTTGGCTGAATTGCAACATTTTATCACTGAGTTAGGCAGTGATTTTGCATTCATGGCACGCCAAAAAAGAATCACGATAGATACAACAGACTATTTCATAGATTTATTGTTTTATCACCGAAGATTAAAGTGTTTGGTTGCCATCGATTTGAAAATTGGAAATTTTGAAGCGGCGTACAAAGGTCAAATGGAATTGTACTTGCGATACTTAGAAAAATTCGAACAAGTAGAAGGAGAAAACACTCCGATTGGTTTAATTTTATGTTCGGGCAAAAACGAAGAACATGTAGAATTGCTACAATTGGACAAAAGCAATATTCGAGTTGCCGATTATTTAACTTTATTGCCATCGCAAGAAGTATTGAAACAAAAATTGCATCAAGCGATTGAAATAGCGAAGAATAGAATTGATTTTGATAAAGGATAAAAAATAATTTTAGACAAACTTCCAGAGATTTTAGACATTTCTCAAAAGAAAAACAAGATTAAAAACATTCTTCAATCTATGAAGAATCAAGGAAATATAAAGGTTGAAGGAAAGATTTGGAAAATGTCTAAGTAATCACAGTAGATATTTTTTAGACATTTTTAGATATTATGGCAAAAGGAATACACACAGAACAAACAATTAAATCATGAGCATTCCCATCAATATTGAAGACCTTCTATCGGTTAAGATTGTGGAAGGTACACGTATGGAATTCAAGCAAGGCTGGAATCCTACGGCTATTATGCGTACTATTTGTGCTTTTGCTAATGATTTCGAAGATGAAGGAAGTGGATACGTCATTATTGGAGTGGAAGAAAGAAACGGCAAGCCCATTAGACCTGTATTGGGGTTTACTCCGAGCACTTTAGAGCAAGTAGAACAAGAGCTACTAAGGTATTGTAATCTAATTCAACCAAGTTATTTTCCTCGTTTGTCATTGGAACAAGTTGACGGGAAGCATGTGTTAGTGATATGGGTTCCAGCTGGAGCAAATAGACCCTACAAGGTTCCAGATGATGTGTTAGCCAATCACAAAACACTTAATTATCGTATCCGTTTTCGTTCAAGTAGTGTAGTTCCTAATGAGGAACAAGAAACGGAGCTTATTCAGCTTACAGCGAAAATACCTTTTGATGACCGAGTGAATACCTTTGCTTCGGTTACGGATTTGAGTAAGACCTTGATGCGAGAGCACTTGGAAGAGATTAATAGCAAGTTGTATGCTGAAAGCGAAAACATGTCAGTGCAAGAATTAGCTGAACGTATGAATTTGTCTCAAGGAGCCAACGAACATTTGTTTCCAAAAAACATCGGACTTTTATTATTTTCCAAAAAAACTCAGAATTACTTCAAAGGCGCAATTATTGATTTGGTAGAGTTCCCGAATGGCTTGACCAAGTCTTTTACTGAAAAAACTTTTGACGGAACGATTCAAAAGCAATTAACAGATGTGTTGGCATATATCAATAACAACATTATTAAAACAAAAGTTGTCAAACACAAAGACCGTGAGAAATCGGATAGATTTATCAATTATCCGTTTGATGCGATTGAAGAAGCACTAGCAAATGCGGTTTACCACAAAAACTACGAATTAGCTGACCCTATCGAGGTAAGAATTCTACCTAAAGCTATTGAAATTATTAGCTATAATGGTGTTGACCCATCCATCAAACAATCGGAGTTTGATGCGGGTCGGGTACGTGCCAGACGTTATCGAAATCGAAGAATCGGAGAGTTTTTGAAGGAGCTAAAACTTACAGAAGGTCGAGGAACAGGAATTCCAACAATCGTAAATTCCTTAAAAGAGAATGGCTCACCAGCACCTATTTTTGACATTAACGACCCCGAACGCACTCATTTTGTTGTTGAAATCCCCATTCATCCAGCATTTATCGAAGAGGAATATTCAAATTTTGATGGTCAGTCTAGTGACCAAGAAGACGACCAAGTAAGCGACCAAGTAATTTCAATTCTTACGTTCTGTTTAAGTCCAAAATCGAGACAGGAAATTCTTACTTTTATTGGAATTACAAATCAAACAAAGAACTTTAATACACACGTCCTTCCCTTATTACAAGAAAAATGGATTGATATGACTATTAAAGATAATCCTAAAGATAGAAATCAAAAATACGTCACTTCAGATTTAGGCAAATCAATCTTAGCGTCAACTGAATAACTAAGAAAGTAACTAAGAAAGTAACTAAGAAAGTAACTAAGAAACATGGCAAAAGGAATACACACAGAACAGACCTTTGAGGAAGCAATCGAATCCAACTTATTGGAACACGGTGGCTACGTAAAAGGAAGTTCAACCGACTTCGATGTGAAACTTGGGTTGTTCCCGAGTTACATCACCAACTTTTTGAAGGAATCTCAACCGAAAGCATGGGATAAAATAGTCAATATCCACAAAGATGAGGTGGAGCAGAAGGTCATTCAACGCTTGGTAAAAGAGATTGATTTGCGTGGAGCATTGGATGTGCTTCGCAAAGGATTCACGGACTATGGTGTGAAGTTTCAGATGGCATATTTCAAGCCAGAAAGCTCCTTAAATCCAGAAGCAGACGACTTGTATCAAACCAATCATTTGTCGGTGACCAGACAGCTCTATTACGAACGTGTAGGCAAAAACTCATTGGACATGGTGCTTTCGTTGAATGGTCTGCCTATTGCCACCATTGAGCTAAAAAATCAGTTTTCTGGTCAGTCGGTAGAGAATGCCAAAAAGCAGTATGTGTATGACCGAGAACCAAACGAACCGATATTCCAATTCAAGAAAAGAGCGTTGGTTCACTTTGCTGTGGATACCGATGAAGCTTATATGACAACCAAACTAGATGGCAAGAACACACGCTATTTGCCATTCAATTTAGGTTACAACAACGGTGCTGGAAACCCACCTAACCCCAACGGATACCGCACAGCTTATTTGTGGGAACAGGTATGGACAAAAGACAGTTTCATGGACATTATCGGTAAGTTCCTTCACCTAAGCGTGGAGGAATTTGAGCTAAACGGTGTCAAAAAGAAAAAGGAAACTATCATTTTCCCACGTTTCCACCAGATGCAAGTAGTTAGAACCGTAACAGCTGATGCTCGTGTTCAAGGTGCTGGAAAGAATTACTTGATTCAACACAGTGCTGGTTCTGGAAAATCAAATTCAATCGCTTGGTTATCCTACCGACTTTCCAGCTTGCACGATGACCAGAACAACCGAGTTTTTGATTCTGTGATTGTGATTACCGACCGAAAGGTATTGGATTCGCAGTTACAAAATACCATATACCAATTCGAGCACAAAGATGGTGTAGTTCAAAAAATCGACAAGGATTCAACCCAGTTGGCAAATGCCATCACCGCTGGTTCGCATATCATTATTACCACACTCCAAAAGTTTCCATTCATTTTAGACAAAATCGGAGAACTCCCAGCCAGAAAGTATGCCGTAATCATTGATGAGGCACACAGTTCCCAAGGTGGTGAAGCGACCAAAAAGATGAAGGAAGTCTTGTCTGCAAAATCATTAGAGGAAGCTGAAAAGGATGAAGCATACACAGGACTGGAGGAAGATGCTGAGGATGAAATCAGAAAATCCATGCTAGCCAGAGGCAAGCAGAACAACCTCAGTTTCTTTGCGTTTACAGCAACACCGAAACCAAAAACAGTTGAAGTGTTTGGGACGATGGGTAAAAATGGCAAGCCAGAACCGTTTCACTTGTATTCAATGAAACAAGCCATTGAGGAAGGATTCATTCTCGATGTGCTAAAGAACTATACAACGTACAAAACATACTTCAAACTATCCAAAGAAATTGAGGATGACCCGAAGGTCAACAAAAAGAAAGCCTCCAGAGCCATCGGACGTTTCATGTCATTGCATCCACACAATTTGGCACAGAAAACCGAAGTGATGGTGGAACATTTCCGACAAGTGGTTTCCAAGAAAATTGGTGGCAAAGCTAAAGCAATGGTAGTGACCAGTTCAAGGCTACATGCAGTTCGATACAAAGAGGAATTCGATAAATACATTATAGAAAAGGGATACAATGACGTAAAAACCATTGTCGCTTTTTCGGGAAAAGTAATTTATGGTAACGCTCCAGAAGGTGTTACCGAGGTAGAACTGAATGGGTTTGCTGAAAAGGAATTGCCAAGAAAGTTTGCATCGGATGAGTACCAATTGTTGTTGGTAGCAGACAAGTACCAAACAGGATTCGACCAACCATTGTTACATACGATGTATGTGGACAAGAAATTATCGGGTGTTAAAGCTGTACAAACACTTTCCAGATTGAACCGAATGTGCGCTGGAAAAGAGGATACGTTTGTATTGGATTTTGCGAACGAAACACAAGATATTTTGGATTCGTTCCAACCGTATTACGAGCTAACTTCGATAACGGAGAACTCAGACCCAAATCACTTGTATGATTTAAAAGCAGAGTTGGATAAAGCGAATGTTATTTGGGAATCGGAGGTAAACAACTTCTGCAACCTGTTCTTCAAATCAAGCAAAAGCCTCAGTACAAGTGACCAAGGTAAATTGAATGCGTACATTGACCCAGCTGTGGAAAGATTCAAAGCGTTACCAACTGAAACGGATGATGTGATGGGTACGGTGACCAATCAAGATGATTTCAAAAACACGTTGCAGACTTTTTGTAGAACCTATTCGTTTTTGACCCAAATCATGCCTTTCTCAGATGTGGATCTGGAGAAGCTTTTCACCTACGGACGATTCTTGTTGAAGAAACTACCAAGAACAAGTCAAACCGATAAGTTCAAGTTGGGTGACGAAGTATCGCTAGAGTATTACCGTTTGCAAAAAATAGCAGAACACAACATTGTGATGGAAAGCCGTGGTGTTTACGAATTGGAAGGTGGCGGTCAAGCTGGTATCCGATTGACCAAGGAAGAAGAAGCCAACCTTTCGGAAATAATTGAAGTACTAAACAAAAAATTCCAAACCGAATTCAACACAGCTGACAAATTATTCTTTGACCAGATTGAAGAAGAGTTGGTGGTGCATGGTGGATTGAAGGAACAAGCACAGAACAATCCAATCGAGAATTTCAAGTTTGGTTTCGAAGAGCTGTTCCTAGACAAGCTGATTGCACGCATGGAGCAAAACCAAGATATTTTCACCAAAATGATGGATGATAAAGAATTTGGAGATGTGGTGAAAGGTTATATGTTGAAGAAGGTTTATGAACGATTAAGTAGACCGTAACAAAAAAAAGAGTCAACCTAAATTGACTCTTTTTTTGTACCCCGGGCCGGAATCGAACCGGCACTCCCGAAAGAACAGGATTTTGAATCCAGCGCGTCTACCAGTTCCGCCACCGGGGCATTTCCTCAGAAATGGGTGACAAAAGTAGTATTTATTTTAAAGATTGCAATAGCTGTATGCTTTTTCTGAAAATAATTTTTTGTAACTTTCTTATGTTTTGGTGGGTGAATGAGTATATTTGATAAAAATTAAAAAACAATGGCAAACAAAAGAGATTTTAAAAAGAGCGTTAACACCTTGATTGCAGACGTCATAGATGAGTGCTTCTACATCCAAGATAATTTCCCTAAATTGGAAGCAGAAACCGAAAAACTGGTAGAAGAAGCTATCGAGATTTACAATAAATTGATTGGTGGTATGCGTTTAGCGAAAGACAAGAAAGGCTTTAGAGCGTTGACAAATGAGATGGAAGAAAAAGCCGAATATTTGGTAAGCGCTTTGAATGCTCTAAACACAAAATAACCATGTTACAAATGGATTGGAAGCGCATGTTGTCAGCAATTGCGCTTTTTTTGTTTTTACTCATTTTGTTTGCAACCGGTGGGAAATCTGGTCAATGGAATGCACTTGCTCTAGGAGGTTTGATGATTGTCCTTTGGGTTTTTGAGGTGGTTTCTATTTACATTACTGCCTTGCTACCAATTGTGCTGGCGATTCCTTTGGGGTTATTGACAAAGGATGATTTAGCGTTATGTTATGGGAATAATAATGTTCATCTTTTTTTAGGAGGATTTGTGATGGCCTTGGCTTTGGAAAAATGGCATGTTCATGAACAGATTGCTCGACGCATTTTGACAATTGTGGGAGATACGAAACCTCGAATTTTACTCGGTTTTTTGTTGAGTACCGCATTATTGAGCATGTGGATTTCAAATACCGCTACTGCTTTGATGATGCTACCCATTGCTGTTGCAATTGTGGAATCCATGCCGAAAGAACATCAAAAATCCAAATTCTCTCTTTTTTTAATGCTTTCAATTGCTTATGCTGCTAGTATCGGCGGAATGGGAACTTTAGTGGGTTCGCCTCCAAACACACAAATGGCCAGTATTTTAGAGAACAACTTTAACATTACAGTAGATTTTTGGTCTTGGATGAAAATTGGAATTCCAGTGAGTTTGTCTTTAATAATCGCACTTTTTGGTGTGTTTTATTTTATGTTGGGCGAGGAAAGGAAAGATAGACATGATTTTCATTTGGAGAAAAAACCTTGGACAGCAGAACAATTGCGTGCTTTGGCGATTTTTGGGGTTGTTATTATTCTTTGGTCTTTTCGTGAATTGATAACGAGCGTTACTGGATTTAATTATAAAGACGATAGCGCAGCAATTTTAGGAGCAATCGCCATGTTTATCGTTCCTGGAAAATCCGAAAAGACTCCTCTATTGGTTTGGAAAGATACCGAAAAATTGCCTTGGGGAATATTATTACTTTTTGGGGGAGGGATGGCACTGGCAACGATTTTTGAGAAAAATGGAATCGTGGAAAAAATCTCTGAAATTTTTGAGAAATACAGTCATTTTCCGTTGATTGTCATTTTGTTTGTTATCGTTATTATTGGCATTTTTGTTACAGAGGTAATGTCTAACCTCGCTTTGGTAACAATTCTTACACCAATTGTCGCTGTTTTCGCACAACAGTCAGGCCATGATATTTTGCAATTGTGTATTCCTCTAACTTTGGCGGCAAGCTGTGCATTCATGCTTCCCGTTGGAACACCGCCAAATGCTATTGTTTTTTCTTCCGGAATGATTAAGATCCACCAAATGGCAAAAATTGGTTTCATCATCAATATCATTAGTGTTTTGATTATTACCGCTTTTGCATTTTTGATTTAAATTTATTTATATATTCGTCCAACTAAATCTAAAAACTCAGTATTATGATACATGCTCAACGCTTATTTGATATACCCTATCATCAATTAAAGAATTATCCCAATGCAAATATGTTTGTAACCAAGACAAATGGTAATTGGATTGGTTTGAGTACTGCTGATTTTTTGAATCGAGCGATGAAGATTTCTAGAGGTTTAATCGCTCTCGGAATTCAACCAAATGACAAAGTGGCTGTTGCAAGTAATAACCGTGAAGAATGGAATTTATTGGACATCGGTGTTCAACAAACAGGAGCGGTCTTAGTTCCTTTATATCCAAATATTTCCGAGAATGATTACCGGTTTATTTTAAACGATGCAACAGTAAAAATTTGCGTAGTTTCCAACGATGAATTAGCTGCGAAAATGAACAATGTGAAGAGTGATGTGCCAAGTTTGGAGCACCTTTTTACGTTTGACGAGGTAGCTGGACAAACCAATTGGACGGCGATTGAAAAGAGAGCGGAAGAAGTTGCAGAAGAAGACGTTAAAGCGAGAATGGAGGCGGTAAAATATGAGGATTTGGCAACAATTATTTATACTTCAGGAACTACTGGTAAGCCAAAAGGAGTTATGCTCTCTCATAAAAATATTTTATCAAATGTAGAAGCTTGTCAACCTAGAATTCCTGCTGATCACAATTCAAAAGTATTGACGTTTCTTCCGGTTTGCCACATATACGAACGCATGTTGCATTACTTATATATGTACATTGGCTGCTCAATCAATTTTGCCGAATCACTTGAAACGATTGGGGATAATATCCGCGAAGTTAAACCAGACGTATTTACTGCCGTTCCTCGATTAATTGAGAAAGTATTTGACAAAATTATGGCCAAAGGTGATGAATTGACGGGCGTAAAACGAAGTTTGTTTTTCTGGGCCGTTGGTTTAGCTGAAGAATACGACGTGATTGGAAAGTCAGCATTTTACAAATTTAAATTGAGTATTGCTCGTAAATTGATTTTTTCTAAATGGCAAGAAGCCTTAGGAGGAAACGTTCGTGCTATTGCATCAGGTAGTGCGGCATTACAACCTCGATTGGCGCGTATTTTTATGGCTGCCGATATTCCAATTTTAGAAGGATATGGATTAACAGAGACCTCGCCAGTAATAACCGTAAACTCCTTTGATCAAGGTGTCCGAATCGGAACAGTGGGTACTTTAATTTCTGGGGTAGAAGTGAAGATTGCTGAAGATGGCGAAATTTTAGCTAAAGGTCCAAACGTGATGATGGGGTATTATAATAATCCTGAAGCGACAACAGATGTTATTGACGCTGATGGATGGTTTCATACTGGTGATATCGGAACATTCGTTGAAGGTAAATTCTTAAAAATTACGGATCGTAAGAAAGAAATTTTCAAAACCTCAGGAGGTAAGTATATCGCTCCTCAAGCGATGGAAAATAAATTTAAGGAGTCGCGTTTCATTGAACAAATCATGGTTATAGGCGAAAATGAAAAATTTCCTGCTGCGTTTATCGTTCCAAGTTTTGCTTTCTTAAAAGAATGGGCAACACGTCACAATTTGGATTTTTCTACAAGTTCCAATGAAGAAATGGCTGCTCATCCAAAAGTTATTGAGCGTATTCAAGAAGAAGTGACTTCATTTAATAAAGGGTACGGAAACTGGGAGCAAATCAAGAAATTTGAGCTACTGCCGAAAGAGTTTTCTGTTGATGGCGATGAGTTAACGCCGACTTTGAAACTGAAACGAAAAGTGATTTTACAAAAATACCAAGCGGTGTACAAACGGATTTACAACGATTGATTTTAAACAATAGGCATAAAAAAAGGAGGTTCGAAAGAACCTCCTTTTCTATTTTAATCAATTTCTGATTAGTGTTTTTCAGATTTACCTGCGCAACATGCTTTTTTCTCAGCTGAGCTGGAAGAACATGAACTAGCTTGTGCAGAGCAACATCCTTTTTTCTTTTTCTTTTTCTTTTTGTCGTCGTCTTTCTTAACAACTTCAGTTTTTGTAACCGCAGCGTAAGCTGTTGTAGCCATTGAACCAACGAATGCAGTAAGTGCGAATGCTAAAAATAATTTTTTCATGATTAAAATTTTTGATAAAGGTAAAGAATTTGTTGAATGAAACGCGAGTTACTTTTTTACTTAACGTTTTTTGTATTCAAAGGAAAATTATAATTCTCCGATTTTAGTAATTCGACCTTTCACAACATCGCCAATTTTCACATTAATTTGGGTTCCCAAAGGCAAAAACAAGTCGATTCTCGAACCAAATTTTATAAAACCAAATTCGGTAGCGCCCTTCACAGTTTCCCCTTTTTCAGCATAAAGACAAATACGTCTTGCTAATGCTCCTGCCACTTGGCGAAATAAGATTTCCTTCCCAGAATCATGTCTTATAACAACCGTACTGCGTTCATTTTCAGTTGAACTTTTTGGATGCCAAGCCACCAAGAATTTTCCTGGATGATATTTAACGTAGTTCACATTTCCTGAAATTGGATAGTAATTTGCATGAACATTTAAAGGAGACATGAAAATGGAAATTTGAATTCGCTTATCCTTGAAGTATTCGGTCTCTTCAGTTTCTTCAATGACTACAACTTTACCGTCTGCAGGACAAATTATATCATTTCCTGAAAGTGTAGATGTCCGATTTGGGATTCTAAAAAATTGAAAAATAAGGAATAAAAAAACAAACAAAATCAATTGAATCGGAACAAATAGGAGCAAACAACAACCTAAATAATGAAAATTGATGTAGGAAAGCAAAGCAACTACAACGAAAGTTGCAGCCATAATTCGATGTCCTTCTTTGTGAAATGTCATAGTTACCAATAGTTATAAATCATTGTCCAACAGTAGAAAAATGGAATTCCAAATAGCGCTGCGTCGAAACGATCCAAAATCCCTCCGTGACCAGGCAAAATGTTTCCAGTATCTTTAATGTCTAAACTTCTTTTAAAAAGCGATTCCAATAAGTCCCCGTAGATTGCGCAGGGAGCAATAATTGCGGCAGAAATCAACCAGAACAATTCATGTCCTTTATTCACAAATGCGCCGATAATGTAACCCGCTATTAACGTAACTAAAACGCCACCAATTGTTCCTTCCCATGTTTTTTTTGGTGAAATCCGCTCAAAAAGCTTTGTTTTTCCAAAGGCACGACCTGATAAATAAGCAAAGGAATCGTTTGTCCAAATTAAAATAAACATTCCTACAACACCTGGTAAATAGGCTGTGTTTCTCAAATTTAAATCGATCGTAAGATAAAATGGAACTACAATGTAGATAATTCCAAAAACCAAAACAGAAATATTAATCAGTGGATGTTCCTTTTTCTTCCAAAGTTCATTCAAAATCAAGGTGAAGAAAAGAGGGAAAATTATGGTTATGGAAATGATTGGAAGCATTTTAGAGCTTACACCAACCAATAGTGTGAAGATAAAAACACCAATAAAGACACCAATTTCCTTACTTACCGCAACCAATGGATGTTTGTCGAATAGATTGTAGAATTCTACTAAGCCCAAAACCATTAAAATAGAAAACACCAACGCTTGAGCATATACATTCCACAAAATAGAACCGATAACAATGGTGACAAATATGCTACCTGTAATACTCCTCGTTGCTAGGTTTCCTAAAGCCATTTAATTTATTCTCGGTAAAATTATGCGTTTTCCGATTGAATTTCAGGATTTTCTGATGACTTTTCTTCCAAGGTCTTGTTTTCATTTTCGACCTCTAAGGCTTCTGTTGGAGTTTCAATTGAAGCTTCAGATGCTGTTAAATCAAGGATTTCTGTTTCGATTTCTCCTTTTCTTTTCCCGAAAATCTCCTCTAAGTCCTCTTTGAAAATCACTTCACTTGTCAATAAGCGATTAGCTAATTCTGTTAACTTATCTCTGTTATCCTTTAATAATTGAATAGCACGTTGATATTGGAATTCAATCATTTTACTCACTTCTTCGTCAATGACTTTCGCCGTGTCTTCAGAATAAGGTTTTGTGAACATATCACGACCTTGTGAATCGTAGAAACTAATGTTTCCAACTCGTTCGTTTAGTCCGTAGATTGAAACCATTGCATACGCTTGTTTGGTTACTTTTTCCAAGTCACTTAATGCACCAGTTGAGATTTTCCCAAAGACAACTTGTTCAGCTGCACGTCCACCTAAAGCCGAACACATCTCATCTAAAATCTGGTCTGTGGTTGTTATACTTCTTTCCTCAGGTAAATACCACGCAGCGCCTAATGATTGACCGCGAGGAACGATGGTTACTTTAACCAAAGGATGTGCGTATTTCAGTAACCAAGATATCGTTGCGTGTCCAGCTTCGTGGTATGCGATTGCTGCTTTCTCCTCTTTAGTAATGATTTTGTTCTTCTTTTCTAAACCACCAACTATCCGATCAACTGCATCTAAAAAATCTTGTTTTTCAACCGTCTTTTTGTCTTTTCTTGCAGCAATTAAAGCCGCTTCGTTACAAAGATTGGCGATGTCTGCGCCAGAGAATCCAGGAGTTTGCTTTGCCAGAAAATCAATATCAAGGTTATTCTCCAACTTAATAGGTTGTAAATGAACTTTGAAAATTTCTTTACGCTCGTTCAAATCAGGCATGTCCACATAAATTTGACGATCGAAGCGACCTGCTCGCATTAAAGCTGAATCCAAAACATCCGCACGATTCGTTGCAGCTAAAATGATAACTCCAGAATTAGTACCGAAGCCGTCCATTTCTGTCAATAATTGGTTCAAGGTGTTTTCACGCTCGTCATTGGAGTTAAATCCATTATTTTTTCCTCGAGCACGACCAATGGCATCAATTTCATCAATGAAGATAATACTCGGTGATTTTTCTTTCGCTTGACGGAACAAATCGCGAACACGAGAAGCACCAACACCCACAAACATTTCTACGAAATCAGAACCTGATAAAGAGAAAAATGGAACCTTTGCTTCACCCGCAACTGCCTTAGCGAGCAAGGTTTTTCCTGTTCCAGGAGGACCTACTAATAAAGCGCCTTTAGGTATTTTTGCTCCTAGTTCGGTATATTTTCCCGGATTTTTTAAGAATTCAACGATTTCAACAATTTCTTCTTTAGCACCTTGAAGCCCAGCAACATCCTTAAAAGTAATGTTAGTTGACTTACCCTTTTCGTAAACCTGAGCACGGGATTTTCCAATGTTGAAAATTTGACCTCCGCCTCCAGCGCCACCTGACATTCTCCGCATTACGAAAATCCAAATTCCGATGATAATTGCAAAAGGAAGTAAATACCCTAAAACTTGTCCAAACCAATCAATTTCAGAGACATTTTGATAATTGGTGTAACCCAATTCATCTAATGACTTTTCAAAATTCGTTTGACTACCAATGTTTTTAATTTCAAAGGTGATATCTTTATTTTTAACAGCGTTTCCTTTTGTAATTGTCTCACGCATATCGGCTAGTTCACCTTCTTTGGCTACTTTCACGTATGCAACACCTTTAGGAGTTAAATTGAACTTCACACTGGTTTGATTCACAATTCTTAGGTTTTTTACACCGTCTTGTTTGATCAAAGTAAACAAGGTCTTTTTGTATTTGATGGTAGAAGAACCTCCTGAATTGACATAAATTTGAAAAGCAATAAGTGCAATTCCTAAAATGGCATAAATCCAATAAATGGAAAATGGATTTTTTCTTTTTTCGTTAGACATAACTAATTAATAAAGGTTTGGAATATCTTTTCTTTTGGCGTCTGACCATAAATCTTCAATGTCGTAAAAGGAACGAGCGTCTTTGTAGAATATATGTGCAACCACATCAATGTAATCTAACAAAACCCACTCGCTATTTGTTTTACCTTCGATATGCCAAGGTTTTTCTTTTAACGTTTTTCTTGTAAATCTCGATACACTATTTGAAATACCGTCAACATGCGTAGAGGAATCTCCTGTGCAAACTACGAAAAAGTCACAAACGGCACCGCTCACTTCTCTCAAATCTAAAACAGTAATATCTTTTGCTTTATTTTCCTGCATCCCTTCTACAATCGCATTGCACAACACTTCGGATTCAGAAATTGTTTTTGTTTTTCTCATTCAACTATTCTTAATTGACAAATCTACTTCATTAATTTTAATTTTGGACGGATAAGTTACAGCTATGTCGAATGAACAAATGACTTTCGGAACACAAATAATCCGCTTAACCAAGGTGGATTCTACCAACAATTTTGCTGCCAACTTGATTTTAAGTGGACTTGGAAAACAAGGTACTGTTATTTTGGCAGATGAGCAAAGTGCAGGTAAGGGACAAAGAGGGAATATTTGGTCTGCTGAAACAGGGAAAAATTTACTTTCAACCTTTCTTTTTTACCCTGACAATTTGTCGGTTCAAAATCAGGTGGTGTTAACATGGGCAATGAGTCTTTCGGTATGGGAAACATTAGCAAAAATTAACATCGAAGCCACCATTAAATGGCCAAATGACATCCTAGTTGGCGGGAAAAAGATTGCAGGAATGTTAATCGAAAATCAATTACAAGGAAAGGAAATTTCAGTTTCAATAATTGGTTTGGGATTAAATATCAATCAGTCGGATTTTCAAGAATTGGCGGCAACTTCAATATTCAACGAATTGGGAGTTGAATTCGAAATTGATAATTTTTTGGAACTTTTGATAATGGAAATGAACCGCAATTTTGAACTGATACAACGCAGTGATTTTTCAACTTTAAAAAGAAAATATAGCGAACAGCTATTTCGCTTGAATGTGGAGTCAACGTATTCAGACTTGAACGGTGAATTTACGGGTAAAATTCTCGGTGTGAACGAACAAGGTCAATTACTCGTTTTTCGTAACGGAAGTGTGGTGGATTATGGAATTAAAGAAATTAAATATCTCTGAGATGTTTATCCGAGAAATAATCGTTTTTAAAATTGTGATTTCAATTTGTGAGACATATAATTGAAAAGAGAGAGTAAAGGTTTTTCCACCATCATTTTTAAGAACATATTGACTTCTCCGTCGAAAAATAGATAACCTTCTACACCTTCATCTTTTGGAGTAAGTTTCACTGTTAATTTGAAAGGGAATGGGGTTTTTTCGCCTGAACTCAAATACAATTCACTTTCACTACTTCCTTTTTGAACTAACGAAATTGTAATTCCGCCTTGTACTTTAAAGGAACATTCTTCTGTTGTTGCTTTAAAATCGCTAACCTTGTCCTGAGGGAGTAAATGCCAAATGTTTGAAGCGTCACTTAAAAATGTTTTTACTGTTTCAACGTCCGCTTGAACGAATACTTTTTCGCTTGTTAATTCCATGTCGTCTTAATTTTGTTTCCATTGTGAAGGATTTTCGCGCCAGCTTTGCAATAAGGCAACGTCTTCTTCAGTGATATAATTTGATTTTAAGGCCTGTTCAATCAGCATTTCGTAGTCTGTTAACGTAACAAACGGGCATTCAGCGTTTGCGAAATTACTAATTGCTTCATTGAAGCCGTAAGTGAAAATTGCTGCTAAACCTTTGATTTTTAATCCTGCGTCGCGAAGGGCATCAATAGCTTTCAAACTACTCCCACCGGTTGAAATTAAATCTTCCACAACCACAACAGTTTGCCCAGCTTCAAAATAACCTTCAATTTGATTGCCCATACCATGTGCTTTTGCTGAACTACGAACATAAATGAAGGGTAAGCCCATTTCCTGTGCGACTAAAACTCCTTGAGGAACGCCACCAGTTGCAACACCACATATGATATCAGGTTTCCCAAAATGCTCTTCGATAGTTGTTGTAAAAGCTTGTCGAATATGCGTTCTCACGGCAGGATAAGATAATGTTATTCGGTTGTCGCAATATATTGGACTCTTCCAACCTGAAGCCCAGGTAAAGGGTTGATTCGGTTGAAGTTTTACGGCTTTTATCTTTAGCAACAATTCTGCAACTTTTAAAGCCTTATCTTTGTGATTGATCATGGAACAAATTTACAAAGTTTTTACAGACGACTTTTTCATAGTCTTTACTAAAGTCAGTTTGGGTTTAAAAAATTGGAACGACATTCCCTCGGATTCAACACTTTTGAAACCTGCCAATTGGTTAGATTTGAAAGCATTAATGACCGATAATTATGAATTCGTCACTGAGAATCCTTTGGCTGGGTTACATGATTTTTTTTCTAACTTTAATTGGATTGAAGCGGCAGGTGGTTTAGTTAGGTGTCAGGAAACTTTTCTTTTTATCGAACGACTTGGAAAATGGGATTTACCAAAAGGAAAGTTGGAAGAAGGAGAGACACCACTTGAAGGAGCTGCAAGAGAAATTATTGAAGAATGCGGCATTGAAAATAAACTTGAGAATGGGGAATGGTTAGAAAACACCTATCATACCTATTGGATGAAAGGGAAGTCCGTCGTTAAAAAAACATTTTGGTTCACTTTTGATTATGATGGAAATAGAAATCTAGTTCCACAAACAGAAGAAGGAATAACAGCGGTTTCATGGTTGCAAAGGGAAGAATTCAACAAAGTCAAAGAGAACACCTACCCTTCGATATTGGAGGTCATAAATAAGAGCGGGCTTTCTTAATTTTCTGTTAACGTTGCAACTTCAAGTTTAAAAAGAAGTATTCTTGTTTAAAAATTAGTGAACCATGAAAAATTTAATGCTATCATTCGCTATGATGTTAACAGGTTTAGCATCAGCTCAAACAACTCCTGAAGAACCAAAAAAAGAACAAGTGTTGAAATTCGATAAATTGGAAATCGTTCGTGATTCCATCGAATATGACAATAAGGATCTTTTTGTTTTTGAATTCAAGAACATTTCTAAGAAACCAGTAACCGTAACGCATGTTCAAACCTCTTGTGGATGTACTGCTGCCGAAAAGCCGGAAACAGCCATCGAACCTGGAAAGAAATCAAAGATAAGTGTTACCTACGACACAAAACGAGTTGGAGCATTTACAAAAACCATTACGGTTAGCACCGATACAGGTGAACCGGTTGTTTTGACTATACGAGGTTCAGTTAAACCGCAACCAACTGTTCCCGCTACTATTGGACAATAAGCAAAGATTATATCAATAAAAAAGGGTGTCTCGTTAAACGGACACCCTTTTTGTTTGTATTCCTTTTTATTTACTGCTTGTTAGACCAGCGAACAAAAACTCTCTATTCATACGAGCGATGTTCTCCAAAGAAATTCCTTTTGGACATTCGACTTCGCACGCACCAGTGTTTGTACAGTTTCCGAATCCTTCTTCATCCATTTGGCGAACCATGTTTAAAACGCGCTCTTTTGCTTCTACTTTTCCTTGCGGTAACAATGCATATTGCGAAACTTTAGCTCCAACAAACAACATTGCTGAACCATTTTTACATGTAGCCACACAAGCTCCACATCCAATACAAGCTGCTGCTTCAAAGGCTTTATCTGCGTCTTCTTTTGGAACTGGAATAGCGTTGGCATCCATTGTTCTACCGGAAGTGTTTACAGAAACAAATCCTCCCGCTTGTTGAATACGGTCAAATGCACTTCTGTCCACTACTAAATCTTTGATAATTGGGAATGCTGCTGATCTCCATGGCTCAACATAAATCGTATCTCCATCATTGAACATACGCATATGTAACTGAC
The DNA here is from genome assembly GCA_039795265.1 of Bacteroidota bacterium. Classification (GTDB taxonomy): domain Bacteria; phylum Bacteroidota; class Bacteroidia; order Flavobacteriales_D; family Crocinitomicaceae; genus UBA952. The sequence goes on from JBDKEM010000026.1 coordinate 87,885, forward strand.
ACGTAGTGATACCAGTGTCTGGTCCATGCGCACGGCCGTTGATATACAACGAGCAAGACCCACAAATTCCCTCACGGCAATCGTGATCGAACGCAACAGGTTCTTTTTGTTCGTTTACTAATTGCTCATTCAATTGATCCAACATTTCTAAGAAAGAACTGTCAGTGGACACATTGTCTAATTTGTAAGATTCCAATGAACCTTTTACTTTAGCATTTTTCTGTCTCCAGATTTTTAGCGTGATGTTTATTGTTTTCGCTGCCATATTTCATGTATTTAGGCATTAGCTATTAGCGAAGAGGCAATAGCTAGTGCCATTATTTTTTACTCTTCCTAATTTTTATTTATAGTTACGAGCCGCTATCTTAATAAACTCATAATTCAAATCTTCTTTGTGTAACTCCGATTGAGTAACGTCCATTCCTTTGTATTCCCAAGCCGCAACAAACTTGAAGTTCTCATCATCTCGTAATGTTTCTCCTTCTTCGTCCTGGTATTCTTCACGGAAATGTCCTCCACACGATTCTTTTCTGTTCAATGCGTCAATCGCCATTAATTGTCCAAGCTCTAAAAAGTCAGCCACACGTAATGCTTTTTCCAACTCAGGATTCAATTCATCAGCACTTCCCGGAACAAATACATTTTTGTAGAAATCTTCACGAATTTCAGCGATTTCAGCAATTGCCTCTTTCAAGCCTTGTTCGTTACGCGCCATTCCAACTTTGTTCCACATTACTAAACCTAAGCGTTTATGGAAATGATCCACCGATTTCGTTCCATTATTGTTTATAAACTTCGCAATCGTTGCTTTAACCTCGTTTTCAGCTTCCACGAATTCTGGAGAATCAGTTGATATTTTACCTGTACGAATTTCGTTGGCTAAATAATCTGAAATCGTGTAAGGCAATACGAAATATCCGTCAGCTAAACCTTGCATTAAGGCAGAAGCTCCCAAACGGTTTGCGCCGTGGTCAGAGAAATTCGCTTCACCTGTCACAAAACATCCTGGAATCGTACTTTGAAGGTTGTAATCCACCCAAACGCCACCCATCGTGTAGTGAACAGCTGGATAAATTTTCATTGGCGTTTCGTAAGGATTCTCGTCGGTAATTTTCTGATACATTTGGAACAAGTTACCGTATTTCTCAGAAACCCATTTTTTACCCAATTCAATCATTTTCGACTCACTCGGGTTGTGATCTCCTTGAGCGTAGGCAGCTTGTTTTCCTTTTGATTTAATTTCAGAAGCGAAATCCAAGTAAACTCCTTCGTTGGTGTCATTTGCTTCGATTCCATATCCTGCATCACATCTTTCTTTAGCCGCACGTGAAGCAACGTCACGAGGAACCAAGTTTCCAAAAGCAGGATATCTTCTTTCTAAGTAATAATCTCTATCTTCTTCCGCGATTTGTGTCGGTTTTAATTTTCCAGCACGAATTGCTTCAGCATCTTCTTTTTTCTTTGGTACCCAAATTCTACCTGAGTTTCTCAACGATTCTGACATTAATGTCAATTTTGATTGATTCGTTCCATGAACTGGAATACAAGTTGGGTGAATTTGAACATAACAAGGGTTTGCAAATAATGCACCTCTTTTGTGAACTTTCCATGCAGCAGAAACATTACTTCCCATTGCGTTTGTTGACAAGAAATAAACGTTTCCGTAACCTCCAGATGCAATGACAACAGCATGCGCTGAATGTCTTTCTAACTCACCAGTCACTAAATTTCGTGCAATGATTCCACGCGCTTTTCCGTCGATTTTCACCAAATCCAACATCTCGTGGCGGTTATACATTTTCACACGACCTAAACCAATTTGTCTAGATAAAGCGGAATAAGCTCCTAACAATAATTGTTGACCTGTTTGACCTGCGGCGTAAAATGTACGTTGCACTTGCGTTCCACCGAATGAACGGTTATCCAACAAGCCTCCGTACTCGCGTGCAAAAGGAACACCTTGAGCCACACATTGGTCGATGATGTTACCTGAAACTTCAGCTAATCGATGAACGTTTGCTTCACGAGCGCGGTAGTCACCACCTTTAATTGTGTCGTAAAATAAACGGTAAATTGAGTCACCGTCGTTTTGGTAATTTTTTGCTGCATTAATACCTCCTTGCGCTGCAATTGAATGCGCTCTTCTCGGAGAATCTTGGAAACAAAAAGCTTTCACATTGTAGCCCATTTCACCGAGAGACGCTGCTGCTGAAGCTCCTGCTAAACCGGTTCCTACAACGATAACATCAATTTTTGGTCGGTTATTAGGCGCAACCAATTTCATGTGGTTTTTATGATTAGTCCATTTCTCTGCTAATGGACCTGCGGGTATTTTAGAGTCTAACTTAATCATGTTATGATTTTTTCTTAGTTGTTAGCGTAAATGAAAATAGGGATGATTGCAAATAAAAGTGGAACTAATACTGCAAATGCGCGACCTGATAATTTAATGATACCGTTGTATCTTGCATGGTTTAAACCAAGGGATTGGAAGGCCGATGCAAATCCATGCCAAAGGTGAAAGCCGAGCACTATCATGGAAATAACATAAAAAATTAAACCTGCTAATCCAAATTTATTTGATTTTGAAAAGAAGGTCATTACAACAGTGTATAAATCCTTGTAACCTTCACCGACTTTAATGTTAGTTCCTTTAAGGTAAAGGTCAGTACCTTTTTCCTCAACAGTGTTTGCGTCTTGGGGAATTGGTTGCGTTGTAGCTACATGGGTATGATAGAATTTCATGTCTTTATTTGCAAACATCGGATTTGTGGATTCCATTTTAAAAGTATGTAAAGGAACATCGTCTGCTATTTTCATTCTGTACCAGAAATTTGCCATGTGTGTTGCTATAAATACTAAAATCAAAGTTCCCAAAATAGCCATATAACGAGAAGGCAAAGAAGAATTTGCCGATGGATTGGAGTATGCGTATTTAACAGGACGAGCTTTGCGATTTTGAATCGTTAAGACAATTCCATCAATGGCATGGAAAAGAATGGAAAAATAGGTTAGATAAGACAACAATTTAATCGCCGGGTTGTGGGTCATAAAGTAGGCATACTCATTAAACATTCTCCGGGCTTCTTCGCCTGTTTTTAAAAGTTGAAGGTTGCCTAGTAAGTGACCTATTAAAAAGGTGCATAGAAATAAACCCGTTAAGGCCATCCAATATTTCTTCGTTATGGATGATTTCAAAAATGCTGAATTACTCATATTCGTGCTTAAATTTTGATGGTTTGCAAATTTAGTGCTTACAACAATCCTAAAACATAAAGGTTTTTATTTGGAATCATTATAAATAGCTCATAATAATTTTTTGAGATTCGATGATTAGTTCTAATTTTTTCCCGAGTACTAAGGCACGATTATCCAATATATGTCCTGTTGGAAAATTGAAACAAATTGGAATTTTTCGGTATTCAAAATGCTGAAGAATAAGATCTTCTACACTCATCCCAAATGGAATTGCAGTATCTTTCAAATCGGTGAATCCGCCAACAATTAGACCTGAAATTTTGTCAAGAGCACCATTTTTTTTCAAGGCAAAAAACATGCGGTCAAGGTGATACAATTGCTCTGCTAAATCTTCCACAAACAAAATACAGTCCTGAAATTGAAAAGCATCGTCAGTTCCTAATAAGCTGTAAATGATACTCAAGTTACCGCCAATCAGTTTCCCAACTGCTTTTCCAAGTTTGTTTTTTGGATGAGGTTCACAACTAATTTCATAATCATTTCCTTCCAATGCTTCGAGTAGGGTAGTGCGTGCTGCATCAGAGTTTGCTTCAAAGTTCAGCGGCATAGTTCCATGAATAGATTGTATTCCTAAACGGTTCAAGCGATGGTGAAAAACGGTTATGTCACTAAACCCAACGAGCCATTTCGGTTGTAATAACATCCCAGCCCAATTGATGTTGTCAACGATTCGAACGCAACCATAGCCTCCACGAACACAAATGATTGCCTTTATTTCTTCGTTATCCAAACCGTATTGAAAATCAGCAATTCGTTCAGCATCAGTGCCAGAGAAATAATTAAATTCTCCCAAACAATGCGTACTTATTTCAACACGAAAACCTGCTTCTTTCAACCAATTTTCAGTAAATCTAACAGGCGCTTCTGAAATTGACTTTGCAGGTGCGGTGAGATAGATTAAATCTCCTTTTTTAAGTGCTGGGGGTTGAATCATTTTTCTTTTTTTTGCATGAATAATGCTGCAATTTGCAAGTCCATTGGCGTTGTGATTTTAATGTTTTCATCGTTTCCATCCACTAGGTAAATAGGAACACCAAATTGTTCTATAACCGACGCATCATCCGTAAATGAAGTTGAAAAAGGTCGTTGGTAGGCTGCTTTAAGTTGATTTAATTCAAACAATTGAGGAGTTTGAACGTTGCGATACTTTTCTCGGTTGACACTTTTACTTCCATTTTCATTCAAGTGTCGAATGGATTCTTTCAATTGTGTGACGGGTACAACCGCTGAATTCATTTTGATTGCTTCTATGCAATTTTCCCATGTTTTTTCTGAAACCAAAGGACGAACACCATCGTGGATGGCAACAATTGGTTCAATGCAAACATCAAGTGCGTTTTTTATAGAATGAAATCGCTCCAAACCACCGTTTACAATTTGATGTGGAATTTGGATTGGAAATTTTTTACACTCTGATTTCCAATAGGATTGCCATTCTTCCGGGAGGGTTAAAATTAATTGTGTTACCTCTTTTTGTTGGTGAAAGAAAAGTAAAGTATAATAGAGAATGGGTTGACTATTTATAGTTAGAAATTGCTTTGGAACTTCGCTTCCCATACGTTTTCCAATTCCTCCTGCGGTCACTATTACGGATACATTTTGCATGAACTACTCCTTCTAAAATTGAATTACAAATCTATTTACTCTTAAAAGAATGGAAAGATATTTTTTCCGTTCGTCCTTTTTTAATCGTTCGCTATCAAGACATCTTTCGTATTTTTGGGAAACCTTTTTTAGAAAAATGACGCAAATTACGGAAGCAATAGAAAAAGTCGGCTTGGAAAAACAACTCGTTGAAAAAGCATTGCGATTGATGTGTACAGCTAAAACATTGGCTGAAAAATATGAAGCGAATAAAGAAGTAACGGCGAAATATGTGCATGCGACTTCTCGCGGTCATGAAGCAATTCAGCTAGCAGTTGGAATGCAATTGAAAGCACAAGATTGGGTTTCTCCTTATTACCGTGATGACAGTATTTTGCTTGGAATCGGAATGACTCCGTATGAATTGATGTTGCAAGTTTTTGCTAAAAAAGATGATCCATTTTCAGGAGGCCGAACTTATTATTCTCACCCTTCTTTGAATCGTGAAAATATGCCTAAGATTCCACATCAGTCCTCTGCTACAGGGATGCAGGCTATTCCAACAACTGGAATTGCAATGGGAATCCAATACAAGGAAAAAACCGGATTGTTGACATCTGAAAGGGGAGAGGAGCCTTTGGTGGTTTGTTCACTTGGTGACGCATCATGCACGGAGGGAGAAGTTTCAGAAGCATTCCAAATGGCAGCTTTGAAGCAATATCCTATCATTTATTTGGTTCAAGATAACGGTTGGGATATTTCAGCCAATGCCAAAGAGACTCGTGCTCAAGATATTGCTGAATACGCAAAAGGTTTTAATGGTTTAGAAGTGCGTTCGATTGATGGAAGTGATTTTGAAACTGCTTTTCAAACCGTAAATGAAGTTTTTGAAATAGTTCGAAAAGAAAGACGACCTTTTATTATTCATGCAAAAGTTCCTTTGTTAGGTCATCATACCTCTGGCGTGCGCAAGGAATGGTACCGCGATGATTTGGAGGAAGCTGCAAAAAATGACCCTTATCCAAAAATGAAAGCTTTGTCAATCGAAGCGGGCATTTCGGAACAAGATATTGCTGAAATAGAACGTGAAATCGCCGCTTTCGTAGACGATGAGTACACACGAGCATTGAATGCTGATGAACCGTTACCTTCTTCAGTACAAGATTTCATCTTTGCTCCAACTCCAATTACTGAAGAGAAGGGAGAACGTGAACCAAAAGGAAAAAAGAAAACCGTAATGGTGGATTCTGCGTTGTTTGCGGTTCGAGAAATTATGCATGCTCATCCCGAGGCGCTGTTGTATGGTCAAGATGTTGGTGGACGTTTGGGAGGTGTCTTTCGAGAAGCCGCTACGTTGGCACAAACTTTTGGCGACGATCGCGTTTTCAATACTCCCATTCAAGAGGCATTCATTATTGGTTCTACTGTAGGAATGTCTGCGGTTGGCTTAAAACCTTTCGTGGAAGTACAATTCGCTGATTACATTTGGCCAGGTCTGAATCAATTGTTTACTGAGGTTTCACGATCCTACTATCTTTCGAATGGAAAATGGCCGGTAAGTTGTGTGATTCGTGTTCCAATTGGAGCTTATGGTTCAGGTGGTCCTTATCATTCTTCAAGTGTTGAATCTGTTTTAGTAAACATCCGTGGAATTAAGGTGGTTTATCCGTCCAATGGTGCGGATTTAAAAGGACTGTTGAAGGCGGCATACTATGATCCAAATCCAGTTGTAATTCTTGAACATAAAGGTTTGTATTGGTCAAAAATACCAGGAACAGAAGGTGCCATGTCTATTGAGCCAAGTGAAGAATATGTTGTACCAATTGGGAAGGCTAGAACGGTTCTTTCGGCTGATGAGGAAAAAATCAAATCTGGAAATTCGATTGGTGTAATCACTTACGGACGAGGAGTTTATTGGGCATTGGAGGCAGCCAAAAAGTATGAAGGTTCAATTGAAATCTTAGATTTAAGAAGTTTGAATCCTTTAGATCACGAGGCAATGAATGCGTTATGCCAACGCCACGGAAAAGTTATGGTAGTGACAGAAGAATCTATTGAATGTTCTTTCGCATTAGGAATAGCAGGACGATTACAACGGGATAATTTTAAATTTTTGGATGCACCAATTTCAATTGTCGGTTCTATCGATACTCCAGCGATTCCACTTAATTCAGTTTTAGAGGCAACGCTTTTACCAAATGCTCAAAAAGTGGAAACTGCCCTAGAAAACCTGTTCGCATTTTAATGCAACCAAATTGAGATTTGATGGGTCAAACCTATACCTAAAACTATTAAAATTATGAAAGGATTGCGAGTTCTATGCCTAATCGCAGGGTTAATTTCAATACAAAATTATTTTGGACAGATTGTTATTAATGAAGTGATGGTTAATCCAAGCACCAGTGCGACAAGTTCTCAATACCAATCCTTAAAAATGTGTTCACAAACAACTTATGGGGCGGAATACATCGAGCTTTACAACAATAGTTCATGTGCTGTAGATATTGGTTGTTATATTATCGGCTTTAATACCAATTTCGGAACCGGAACGCATGGTACTTTTCGTTTTCCTTCAAATACAGTTATTCAGCCTAATGGTTTTTTATCAATAGGTGGTCCAAATTCAGGTGCAACAATTAACTTAACTTCCCAATGTGCTTCAGCCAATTTATCTACTGACGGAGATAGATGGTATTTGCCAAACGGTGATGGCTATTTGATGTTGTGGGATCCGACTGGCACACCGGTTGATGCTGTTTTTTGGACAGTTAATGCCAACGAATCCGCTAAATGGGGAACAGATTCAGATATTTCAGTTGCACCTTCTTTAATTGCAGCGGGAAATACATGCAGCCCAATTCCCCAACTTCCAGGTCCTAATATGATTCCTTTGAATCTTGGTGTTTCTTATGCAGGTCAAGCGCCATCCATGGGAACTGTGATTCATCGTGTAACAGATGGTGGATTACTTTGGGCTACGAATGCCACTCCTACTATCAACGCTTGTAATGGAGTTTGTCAAACTGGAAACTTTTCATTTTCATTCAACGCTACCGTTTCTCAACCTGGTTGTCAATTGTCAGATGGTTCAATAAGTTTAAATCCAACTCCAACAGATACATACACTTTTTCATGGTCGTATGCTGCTACTAATACATCATCTTCCGCATCCAATTTAGCTCAAGGGTCGTATCTAATTTCAATAACTAATAGTCAAGGATGTTCTCGCGATACAACTATAATACTTACTGAAGATTGCTCTGGATGTCCAACTGCAACTATTAGTATGACACCGAATTCGGTTTGTCAACCATGTACTTACAATGGGCCAGCAATCTTAATTAATGAAATCAATATTTACCCACAAAATGGTGATGGTTGTATTTTTGGATTGTCACCAACACCTCCAGGTAAAGGAGAGTGGATTGAGTTGTTTAACCCGAATTGGTGTGATTCTGTGGATATATCTGGTTATATTTTGGGTAGTTATAATTCAGTGGGAAATATGCTTACAACGCCTTATCGCTCTGATGCAATGGGATTTGTTTTACCTCAAGGAACAAAAGTTCCACCATTGGGTTTTGTAGTAGTTCGTGGAGCAAATGCGCCAGCTCCACCTGCAGGAACTATTGATGTTGTGGTTAATAATAACAATAACAATTTATGTATCGGTGGTGGGCTTACGAGTAGTCGGATGTGGTTTGCCAATGCAGGTGGTTGGTTTGCTTTTTATAATGCGCAAGGAGTTCCTCAAAATGCAATTCGTTGGGGTTCGCCTACAGCGGGGGATTTGAACCAAAGTCCATGTATTCCTCCTAATAATTCTCTTCCGGCAGGAACTACTACATTAGCAACTTTCAATCAAATGAACACTGCTGGTCTAGCATCCTCATTAGGGACTCCAACCCAAGGAATGACTTTTCGAAGAATGCCAGATGGAGGTGCGTGGTCTTCTTCATTAGCAACTGAAACAAGCTCCTATGGAACCTGCAATGATCCTTCGAATTGCGCAGTTTTTTCCAATGTGGCCAACTGTAATGGAACAGCAACTGCCACAATAACAACAGGAACTCCACCTTTTACCTATCAATGGAATGACCCATTAAATCAAACCACCGCAACGGCAACTAATCTTTGCGACGGAACTTATCAGGTTGTAGTGACCGATGCAACACAGTGTTCTTTAACCTATTCAGTCACAGTGAATACCAACCCTTTTGCTCTTACTGCTAATGTTTTTCAGCCGGGTTGTCAACAATCGAATGGATCAATTACCCTAAATCCATTCAATTCGTCATACACGTATACATGGCTACCGAATGTATCGAATACAAATACTGCAAACAATCTTCCACAAGGTTCTTATTCCATTACAATTGCCGACGGATCCTGTACTTTTGATACCACAATCGTATTGGCAAATCCAAATCAGTTTAGTATCGAAGAACAATTTTTGAATACTACTTGTGGCGAAAATAATGGTGAAATAATTCTATCCTTAACGCCATCAACTGGCAATTATATTTACCAATGGACACCAAATGTTAGTACAACAAATTCAGCTTTTGGATTGAGTCCAGGTACGTATGTAATTGATGTAACAGATAATATTTGTAATGATCAAGTTTCGATTACAATTGGACCAAGCTTACCTTTAACCTTAACTGCAACAGTAAGTCCTACTTCTTGTGCATTGAATAATGGTGAAATTCACTTGTTCGCAAGCCCAACCTCCAATTATTCTTACGCTTGGACTCCAAACGTTTCTGTTGCTGATTCTGCTGTTGCAATTGCTTCTGGAACATATCAAATTTCAATTACTGATGGAACATGTCAATTGGATACAAGTTTTACAGTCGCTCCTTCCATTGCTCCAACTGGATTTGTACCGAGCGTGACTGCTTCGAATTGTGGAACGGCAAATGGATCAATAACAATTAGTCAAGTGGAAAGTGGACAACAACCTTATTCCTACAGTTTTTTAGGTCAAAATTTCACATCATCAGCATCAGTAAGTAATATTCCATCTGGAAGTTATGGTGTATCCGTTCAAGATGCAAATGGATGTGCATATAGTGAAAACGTTTTTGTTCCAGAAATTACAGGTCCAACAGCTATTCAATTTCAAAAAGTGGATCCAGAATGTGGAACAAATAATGGAACATTAACAATTCTGAATGCAACAGGGGGAGTGGCACCATATACCTATACGGTTAATGGACAGGCTTCACAGAATTTAGCGTTAACGGAATTAATAGATGGGACGTATCAAATTGTCGTTCAAGATGTTTATGGGTGTTCTTATCAAGAAAATGCAATTCTCACCATGAATCCGGGAAATCCTTCACTTTTCATTCCGAATGTATTTACACCTAATGGTGATACTGCGAACCCACTTTGGACGATTGGAACAAATTGTATTAAAGACATCCATTGTTTGATAATGAATCGTTGGGGACAAGTAATGCATGAATTTCATGGTTTAGATGGAAATTGGAATGGCTTAGTCAATGAAGATAAAGCGGCTACAGATGGGGTTTATTTCTATAAAGTAGTTGCTAGTTATTTTGGTGATCGCGCTGATGAGATTTTTCATGGACATATTACAATAATTAGATAGAATGAAATTAGAAGAAGTAATTGAACAAGTTGCAGTCTTTCACGACGCATTTAGAATTGAAAATAATTACTCACCAACGGTTGAGCTTTCAGAACAAGAAATAGAATTGCGCTTTCGTTTAATGAAAGAAGAAAACGAAGAATATTTAGAAGCAGCAAAGAATGGCGATATAGTAGAGGTCGCTGATGCGTTGGGAGATCAATTGTATATTTTGTGTGGAACGATTTTAAAGCATGGACTACAACATAAAATTGTTGATGTTTTTAATGAAATACAGCGTTCGAACATGAGTAAGTTGGACGAAAATGGCAATCCAATTTATCGCGAGGATGGAAAAGTGATGAAATCGTCCCTCTACTTCAAACCGGATATTGCTTCAGTTTTGGAATTATAAAGTGAGGTTTTAAACGCTCTTCTTTTTATTACTTTTCATAGCAATCACTTTTAGTCAATTTTTTGCATTTAGTTTCGTGAAAAAATAATCCGAATGCAAGATTTGTCGATTTATTTCACGCCAATTAGTATAACTACAGAAAACTTTGTTGAAGGAACTATTGGTGATACAATTATAAAAAACGAAACTGAGTTTCCAGAAGTTGAAAAAAATTCTATAGCATTAATTTATGTTCCTGAAGCCAGAGGATCTAAAAATATTGACTACAAAGACATCGATTGGCGAAACAAATTTTATGAATATAAAGCAGGTTGGACTTGGGCTTCAAAAATTTATGATTTGGGAGATGTTTTGCCTGGCAACAACCTAGAGGACACCTATTTTGCACTTTCAAATATTGTTGAGGTTCTTGTGAAAAATAGAATTCTACCAATAATAATAGGAGGAAGTCAAGATTTAATATTCCCAATTTACAAAGGATATGTGAAATTGGAGCAAATGATTAATTTATGTTCTATTGATTATAAGTTTGATATTGGACAACCTGATATTCCTTTGGACGCGGAAAATTATTTAAGTCAGTTGTTAGTTCATCGACCATGTTATTTGTTTAATCATGCGAATATTGGTGCACAATCACCGTTTATTTCATCGGTCGAAATGCAATTATATAACAACCTTATGTTTGATTCTTGTCGTTTGGGCGAATTCAACGAAGACTTTAAAAAAGCTGAACCTCACCTTCGAAATGCGGATCTTGTAAGTGTTGATTTTAGGAGCGTAAAAATGCAAGAGTTAGCTTCATCTATAGGAAATCCTAATGGTTTTTATGCTGAACAAATCTGTCAACTCTTTAAGTACTCTGGCATTTCTGACAAAGTTACGGCACTTTTTGTAAGTAACATCCCGTCTACTGAAGCCTCTATGAGGTTATTGGCTGAAGGAATCTGGTATTTTATTGACGGATTTCATGCTCGAAAAGGTGATTTTCCAATCGGTTCAAAAAAAGACTACAAGCGCTTTCATGTTTTAATAGATGATGGCAAGTATGAAATAGTCTTTTTCAAAAGTAATAAATCAGATCGATGGTGGATGGAGGTGCCTTATCCTTCAGACGGCAACACAAAATATGAACGACATACAATCGTACCATGTAATAAAGATGATTACGAACAGGCACTAAGTAATGTGATTCCTGACTTGTGGTGGAAGACCTATCAAAAACTTGGGTGAGTAGACGTAAAATTTGATCTCAACGATGTGTGGTTAATAAAATTTAACTATTTTAGCCACCTAAATTTTTATTCAATTCAAGGTTGATTAAAGATTAGAAAACGTTAAATAAACCGTATGCTATTGAAAAACATTAGATTAAGTCTGATTGCAATTCTTATTTGTGGCAGCTTAAGTGCACAGCAAGACATGATGCTGACGCATTTCATCTACAACAAGATGATGGTAAATCCTGGTAAAACAGGAATTGATCTTTACAATGGTATTTGTGCTACGACTATGTATCGAAATCAATGGGATAAAGTCAATGGTGCACCTAATTCAACTGTTTTAGTAGTTGAGGGTAATTTAACAAAATATTTCCCAGGAGGAATAGGACTTTCTTTTGCAAATGATGCAATAGGTTTCAACAGCACCAACACACTTTATCTAAATTATTCTTATCCTATACAAATTGGGAAATTTGGCGTTTTGGGAGTTGGAGTTGGTTTAGGAATGCTTAATTTAGGGATGAATCCAACATGGATTCCACCAACTTCTGCACCAGATAATACGTTGCCAACGAGTTTTAGTGCAACAGGATTCGATATGAATTTTGGTTTATATTTTCAAGGAAAGAACTTTTACGGTGGAATTTCCTCAACACATTTGCCTTCAGGAATATTAAAATCAACTGATGCAGTTACGAGCTATCAAAATGCTTTCAATATTGCAAGACATTACTATTTCATGGGTGGTTATAGAATTGATAAGGTTGGTAGTAGAAATGGTTCTGTCGATATTCAAGCAATGGGGCAAACTGACTTTGTGAAATTTTCAGCACAAGTGAATGCTCGATATATTCATCAGTTATCGACAGACAAGCAGTTTTATGGTGGACTTACTTTCAGAAATGCAGATATGATGGCAGTTATGGCTGGATTTACACCGTTCAAAAATTTCACATTTGGTTATGCATATGACATTACCTTTTTAAACAAGTTGACTTCAGTTTCAAGAGGGTCGCATGAGTTGGTAGTTAAGTATTGTTATTATTTGCCTCCTCCGCCAAAATCAAAAGCACGTCATCCACGTTGGTTGTAAAAAAAATAATGTAACCATTTATAATGTTCTGCCGTTATACTAAAAATCCAAATCTGTAGCAAGTTAGTTTGGTATCCGGTTTAAGAACCAAAAATGAAAAAATGAAAAAGTTAGTAAGCGTAATTTCTGTTTTAGCATTTCTTTACTCTTGTAGTGAGGTTGAAGGTAACCTTGTAGGTGTTAAACGAGACACATGGTATCCTGACGTTTTAGGGCCTGGCAAATTGCCGATTGGGATGGTTTATGTTCCTTCCGGTGCTTACCAAGCTGGTGAGGATGATGAAGATATCATGGGGTTACACACGGCTCGTATTCGTACGGTATCCGTTCCTGCATTTTACATGGATGCAACCGAAATTTCAAATAACGAATATCGCCAATTTGTATATTGGGTGCGTGACTCAATAGCGCGTGAAAAATTGTACAGAAGAAGTTTCGATGATGAAGCGGAAAGATGGATTCGTGTTCCAGACAATTTCTTCAAAGAGCCATATAGAACCTTGGTGAATATGGGGTCTGACGTTCAAGGTGGAAACACTCCTTTCCAATTGTTCAATGATACAGTGAATAATGCAGAAGTTGATAAAACTGTATTAACAATCATGGGCAACTATGACAAAGGAAAAGGGAAAGGGAAAAGACTTTTGAACGGTTACGCTTTCGATCAAAAGAACTATCCTACAAACGCTCAGAATAAAAAGCAAGATGTTTTAGTTTCAGAAGCAGAGTTGAGAGGAATTATGCAAATGTATTCTGGTGCAACTTCTGGCAAAGCAGTTAGTAAGAACAAAGCTGATAAAACTGCTAAAAGCGGTTCTAAGGTTGATTATACACAAGGTGGTCGTGTTGAAAACCGCAAGTATTTTACATTAAACTGGGAAGAACCAATTGATTATGGAGATCCAGAAACTTCATTCTTGTTGTCTGATATGTACTATAGTGAGCAAGAAAGATTCTACAAAAGAAGAGAAATTGATACTCGCTTATTGTTTTTCGATTATTACTGGATTGATTACAAAGAAGCAGCAAAACGTGGGAAAATAATCACAAAATCAGTTGATGCTCGTCGCACTTTTGCTTATGATAGTTTAGGGGCTGATAATGGTCAGGCGTTATACAATCGTGGACGTAGAGAACCTCTTGGTAAAGATTACAAAGTAAATGATTTACACCGTGCTACCTTATACACAGTAGATCAAAACACGAATAAAGTTTGGGTTGATACTACAATTTATGCAAAAGGTCGTCAATTCGGAGATCCTCAAGGAGGTCCAGTTGATAAATCTATCTATAGTATTACTGACACAAGTGTATTAAAAGGGACAGTTTTGGATAATCCGGGACTAGATTTGGATTTGGGATATACCAATAGCAAAGGTCAACACAATGCCTTAAGAGGACATACGGATAGAAGTCGTTTTATTATTAAAGAAAGAATTAATGTTTATCCGGATACGCTTTGTTGGGTGCGTGACTTTACATACGCTTTCAATGAGCCAATGACACAAAACTACTTCTGGCATACAGCTTATGATAATTATCCAGTTGTAGGTGTGACTTGGACACAAGCAAAGGCATTCTCTGTTTGGAGAACTCAAGTTTATCATTCTTGGTTGCAAAACAATGGTGATTTATTTGTGAATGATTTCCGTTTACCGATTGAGTCTGAGTGGGAGAGAGGAGCTCGTGGTGATTTGGATTTAGCACAGTATCCTTGGGGTGGTCCTTACATAAGAAATGCAGCAGGTTGTTTCTTGGCCAACTTCAAACCTCTACGTGGTCGTTATTTTGAAGATGGTGGATTCCATACAGTAAAAGTTTACTCTTACAACCCTAATGGTTTCGGTTTATTCTGTATGGCTGGTAACGTAGCAGAATGGTGCTCAACTACATTCGACGAATCGATGTATGAGTTCTCACACGACTTGAGTTCAGACTATGATTATCAAGCTAAAGATGGAGACCATCCTGTCAAAAAGCGTAAAGTACTAAGAGGAGGTTCTTGGAAGGATATTGGTTATTATTTGATGAACAGTACTAGAACGTACGAATATCAAGATACCGCAAAATGTTACATTGGATTCCGTAATGTGATGACACACCTTGGACGAGGTGGTAAAGACATCGATCAAGAGAACGGAGAAGAAATCCAAAGTGATATCCAACTTAAGTAAATTCATGTTTAATCTATAACTAAAGTTTAATTTTTAAAATCAAAATTATGAGTGGTAAAGGTGGTTTTTTTGCTTCGAGAGGTTACAAATTGTTTACGAAGTATTTGTCAGGATTTGGAGCATCAATTGTGATTGTAGGTGCATTGTTTAAAATTATGCACTGGCCGGGTTGTGACGAGATGTTGATTGTGGGGCTATTGACTGAGGCTGCCATCTTCTTTTTTATCGCATTGGAGCCGATGCATGATGAGTTGGACTGGACGCGTGTTTTTCCAGAACTAGCAGCAAAAGAAAATAACGATGAAAATCGTTTGTTGCCGATATTGAAAAAAGGTGGTTCAGGTGGTGGAGCAGGCTCTGTGGCTGATGCTTTAGCAAAAAAAATGGACGATGCTGGAATTGACGATGCGTTATTGGGAAAATTGAAAGACAGTATGTCCAATTTAGCGAATAACGCGAAATCGCTAGGTGATATTTCTTCTGCAGCTGGCGCTACTGATTCATA
The DNA here is from genome assembly GCA_039795265.1 of Bacteroidota bacterium. GTDB lineage: Bacteria > Bacteroidota > Bacteroidia > Flavobacteriales_D > Crocinitomicaceae > UBA952. Next base: position 103,736 of record JBDKEM010000026.1, read on the forward strand.
TGTTCAAAGTTTACAGACAGCTTCAATTGGTTTGAATAAATTAACAGAGCAATATGCTTCTTCTGCAAATGCAATTGCAGGGATTACTGCTGATGGTGGAGGTAATTTTGGTGTTGAAATGCAAAAATTGGGAACAAACCTATCTGCATTGAATAACGTTTATGAGTTGCAATTGAAAAGTTCTCAAGAATATGTTAACGGTCTTTCTCAAATGGGTGATTTACAGGAAAGCATTAAAAACATTATGACAGATTTGTCTTCTTCTGCAAAAGATACGCAAGTATATCGTGAGAATATGGCCATGTTAGCTCAAAACTTGACTGACTTGAATAATGTTTACGGTAATATGTTACGTGCAATGCGCGGTTAATCCATTTCCAAATATATTTATTAACTAGTTTTAAAATAAAATACTATGGCAGGTGGTAAGGAAACCCCAAGGCAGAAGATGATCGGGATGATGTATTTGGTACTTACGGCGCTTTTAGCGTTGAACGTTTCAAAACAAATCCTTGATGCCTTCGTAGCGATAGAGGATAATATTCAACGTGGAACTGTGACTCAATTGGAGCGTGGTAACGCAGCAAAATCTGATTTAAGTGCCGCGATGATGGAGGCTACCAATGATGAGGCGGGGCAACAAAAGAAAGCGAAAATAAAATTGTACCTCACGATAATTGAACAGATTGACAAAGAGGCAGCTGATGTCATCAAGTTTATTGATGATATTAAATTGGACATGTTAGATAAAGCAAAAGAGAATATTGCAACTGTTAAAGACAATGACGAAAAAGCTGTTGTATGGAAAAAATACGATAAAAACAATCCATTACAACCGACACGTTTGAATTTAATGGCTGTAAATGCCAAGGACCAGTTTGATATTCCTATGCATGAAATAGTAGGTTCAGAGATTTCAAAGTTAGATCCAAGTAAGTATGGTAAGAAGTTGTGGGAAAAGTACAATAATTTCCGTGCAAAAGTGGTGGAATTGGCTGGCTCATACAAAGAAGGCGAAAGTCAGTATAAAGTAAAAACCCAACCAATAAATGAGTTTAAATCGAATGCTGAGTTAAACGAGAAGGTGAAGAAAATGATTACAGCTTCTGGTAATAAGGTGAATAAAGAAGATGTTGAAACTTTAATGGGTATTTACCAGGAATTAACTAAGCTTGAATTTGCTGATCACCATGAAGAGAAACACATTCATTGGATGGGAAGAACTTTTGACCATGCTCCTCTAGTTGGTGCAATTGCTTCACTTTCTTCTTTACAGAATGAGATTTTAAGTGCTCGTGCAAAAGCAGTTAATTTGTTAAAGAGTAAAGTTTCAACAGGTCAATATTCTTTCAATAAAATTATTGGTTTGGCATATCCTGAAACCTCGGTTCTGAACCCTGGTGATGAGTTTTCAGTTACCGTTATGATGGCTGCATTTGATTCAGACAAGCAGCCTCAAGTTAAACCAGGTCAAGGTACTATTTCCGAAATTAAAGACGGTCAAGCGATATTAAAGATGCGTGCACCTAACAATGGCGAGATGAAGATTACGGGTGAGGTGGGAATTGCTGATAAAATGGGCAACATTAAATGGATGCCTTACGAATCTAAAATTCAAGTTGCTACAAAAGCGGGTGCGATTTCCTTACCTGAAATGAGCGTTATGTACACAGGTTGGAAAAACAAAGTTGTTCCAGTAGTTGCTGGTGCTGTTAGTACGGACATCAATGTTCAAGGAGGATCTAAAGAAAAGGCTTCTTGGACGGATACTGATGGTAACAAGTTTGAAGGTTACTACATTAATGTTACACCAGGAACGCGTTTTGTGACGGTAGAACTAATGGGTAAAGACAAAGAAGGAAAGAATAATAATTTTGGTAAATTCAAATATAAAGTGAAACCTTTCCCAAATGCACAAGTTCAAGGTACAACTATTTCTAAGACGAGTGGTTTTAAAGCTGTTGTGAGTTTAGGTGCTGATAGTCCATTTACAGGAGTTCAGTTTCAGGTTGTGGGTGGAGAAGTGATCGCTGGAAATGAAACACAAAGTTTTACTGGTGATAGAGTTCCTGCAGCTGCAATTGCAAAAATTAAGGCAGGTAAAAAAGTCTCGGTAGATGTTTCTTATAAACGTGTTGGTTCTAATGAGGTAAAAGTGGCCACTGCCACACTTAAAGTTGTTAACTAAAAAATTCTAAATTCAAATATTATGAGAAAATTTGCTTTAACATTGGTCACTGCTTCATTGGCTGTATCCGGTTTTTCGCAAGATAGACCGCAACGTGGTCCTTATAATATTTTGGATGGGGGTGTAATAGATGGTATTGTCGTAAAAGATGAGGTTCCCGTTCGAGAGGCGATAGCTTATGAGCATGTCCGTTTGGCGGATTATGTTTGGTCAAAAAGAGTCTTTTCGAGAATAGATACACGCGAGAAAATGAATCACGATTTGTTCTTCCCAGTTGATTTCTTTGAATATGACCCGCTTTCAGGTTCTTTGTATAAACCACGCAAGACAGAGGACATAGATGAACCCACTTGGAATAAGGATCAAAAGCGTTGGTCTTTGTGGACAGTAGTCCTTCGACATATTTTACTTGGTGAGTTAACAGTATATCAGGTCGCAAGCGAAGCTAATCCAAGTATGGAAGATGGATTTTCTCTTAAATACCCAATAATCAAACAATCACAGAATGATTATTTTGAATCTAAGTCTTACAAGGCGAAAGTAAACTCTGTATTAACGTCTGGAGGTATAGGATCTAAATTGAGGATTTATCGTTCAGTCTCTGAAGATACTATGGACGTGATTAGAACCGATCAAACTCTAGATAAATATTTGGATAGTCTTAAAGGTGATGCCGATTATGAAGAGTTGTTCAGTATAGATAAAGAGAAATTGCAATCATGGTGGGATATGGCTACAGTTAATGGGGTAGTTCGAAAGGATGCTATTACAATGTTTATTGCTTCAAATTCTGTAATTGCTTATAATATTAAGGAAGATTGGTTTTTTGATAAAGAAAGATCTATGTTGGATCGTCGTATTATAGCCATTGCTCCTGTTGCAAGGTATACTTACGAAGAACCAGCTCCAGGTGAAAAAGCTGAAAGAGGTGAGTTGCTAGTTTACAATGAATATGGTAAACCAATGAAATATGAGTCTTCTTCTTCGCAATTTGAAGAATATACAGGTCGGATAGAGGAGCGCGAAATGTTTTGGTTGTATTTTCCAGAATTACGTAATGTAATGGTAAACTACTATGTTTACAACGACAAATCAGATTCTCAATGGATGTCATTTGATGATGTATTTTGGAAGCGTAGATTTACAGCTCAGATTTACAAAACTTCAGACAAATTTGATAGAGAAATTCAAGATTACAAATACGGTGTTGATGCACTTTATGAAGCTGAGAAAATTAAGGATGACATTCGTAAGTGGGAACACGACGTGTGGAATTTCTAATAGAAAACTTAATTTTGAAACCCCGTTCAACAACGGGGTTTTTTGATTTTATAAGTATGAAGTTAATTAGTACAAGAGTAAGTTTTTCATCAAAAAATGATATTACCACGATTGTAATTTTGCCTGAAAAGAATGTTTGGGTGAATGCAATGATGGGAATGTGGTTAGCAATGTGGTGGGTAATTGGATGCGTTCTTTTATGGTCCTTGTTCAATCTTAAATTAAATGAACAAGAAAAGTTGATTATCTATATATTTTTTGTTTTTTGGGCTTATTACGCATTTAAGGTTACTAAGTCATTTTTGTGGTTATTATATGGCAAAGAATTGTTGAAAATTGATGAAGTTGGTATTTCTCTAAAAAAATCACTTTTGACTTTTGGACAAGCATCTCCTTTTTATTTCGAGAATATAAAATCAATAAGTTATAGCATCCCAGCTTCAGGGTCTTTTCAGGCAGTTTGGGAAGCCTCTCCATGGGTTACAGATGGGGAAAGAATCACCTTTGAATATTTCGAAAAGCCGATTCGTTTTGGTCGAAAATTAAATGAAAAGGAAAGCGCTGAAATCGTCAATATCATCAACAAAAAAATTAAATCTAAAAAATAAAGACATGTACGGAAAAATTCATGATTACTTAAAAAACGAACTTTCTGAAATTGAAGCCAATGGTTTACTAAAGAGAGAAAGAGTAATTGTAACTCCACAAGCCGCGAATGTAAAAGTAAATGGTGGTCAAGAGGTGGTAATAATGTGTGCTAATAATTATTTGGGACTGTCTTCACATCCTGATGTAATTGCTGCTGCTAAAGACGCGCTTGATTCCCACGGATTTGGAATGTCTTCCGTGCGTTTCATTTGTGGTACTCAAGACATACACAAGGAATTGGAGCGTAAAATCGCAGAGTTTTATGGTACAGAGGATACGATTTTGTATGCCGCTGCCTTCGATGCAAATGGTGGCGTTTTTGAACCACTCTTTACTGAGGAGGATGCGATTATCTCGGATGAATTGAACCATGCTTCTATCATCGATGGAATTCGTTTATGTAAGGCTCATCGATACAGGTACAAGCATTCTGACATGAATGATTTGGAAGCACAATTACAAAAAGCACAAGCTCAACGTCATCGCATTATTGTTACGGATGGTGTCTTTTCAATGGATGGTGATTTGGCAAAAATGGACGAAATTTGTCGTTTAGCGGAGAAGTATGATGCTTTAGTAATGACTGACGAGTGTCATTCCGCTGGATTTATTGGAAAAACTGGACGTGGTGTTCCTGAACATTTCGGCGTTATGGATAAAGTAGATATTATCACAGGTACTCTTGGAAAAGCTTTAGGAGGAGCAATGGGAGGTTATACCACCGGAAAAAAGGAAATTATTGAAATGCTTCGCCAGCGATCACGTCCGTATTTGTTTTCAAATTCTTTAGCACCTTCAATAGTTGGGGCAGGAATAAAAGTGTTTGACTTATTGAGTTCAACGACTGAATTGCGTGATCGTCTAGAGGAAAATACACTTTACTTCAAAGAACGTATAAAAGCAGCAGGTTTCGATATTAAGCCCGGAGATTCCCCAATTGTTCCTATTATGTTATACGACGCGGCTTTATCTCAGAATTTTGCGAATCGCTTACTAGAAGAAGGTGTTTATGCAATCGGTTTCTTTTATCCCGTTGTAGCAAAAGGACAAGCTCGAATTCGAACCCAAATTTCGGCAGCACATACCAAAGCCGACCTAGACAAAGCGATTGCAGCTTTCATTAAAGTCGGGAAGGAACTTGGCGTGATTAAGTAACCTTGAAATAACTTAATAAGACTATTTTTGCAATCCTGAATTTTTAATTTATGCCATATTTTTTTAGAGCAAAGTTTTCTTGGTTAGTTTTTTTTCTTTCTCTATTTCTTGTTCCAACTTATTGTTTTGGACAAAATATTAATCTACAAATTCAAAAAGGTGATGTGACTTGTTTTGGAGGAAATAATGGGATTTTAAATGTTCAAGTAATTAATACAAATAATTGTGGACCTGGGCCATATAAATATGCTATTTTTAGTGGAGGTTCCACCACTCCTCTCTCAATTCAAGGCCCGTTAAATTTTGGTACACAGGCTTCTTTCACTGGACTTACAGCAGGAATTTATGACATTCAAGTTTGGGACGCTTGGAATGATAATATCCCAACATCAGTTTGTGAAACAGCAGCTAATATTCAAATTAATCAACCCTCCGTATTATCTGCAACCACAAGCAACACCAATATTATCTGTAATAATGCCGAAACTGGATCAATTTTAATTACGGTTAACGGAGGAACAACAGGTTCTGGAAGCGGAAATAGTTGTAAAGGATATAATATTTCATGGACAGGTGCTACAAGTGGTGGAGATGCAAATTGTATTTGCTCTTCTGGGAATCCATCAAATTGTGTAATCGAAATAGCTACTGCAAGTCCATCTTTGACTACAAATCAATTCACAATGTCTAACCTTCCTGCTGGAACATACAATATTTCTATAACCGATTTTTCGGGATGTACATTAAACATTATCAGGACAATTACGCAACCAAACCCAATAACCCCTACTTTTTCTATCGCTAGTGCCAATTGCGTTAATGGTACTGGTTCGATAACAGTTGGTGGTCTTGATGCAACAGACGGCACACCTTCAAATGTTGGTTTTAATGTCTCATGGCAATTAGCAGGGGGCTCATTAAATAATCCAGCTGGGGTAGAAATTCCAGCACCAGGGTTTCCTCAATTTCCAATAAATAATTTAAGTCCTGGTGTTTATGCTATTACCATAACAGATAATAACGGTTGTGTAAATTCCTCTCAACAAACTGTTGGCGTGGCAAACCCCAGTCCAATTATTGCAGGAAACAATCAAATTTGTCAAGGTTCTACATCGCAACTAACTGTCACAAACAATCAACCTCCAGTAAGTGGAACTCCATGGTCGTCATCAAATACCGCTGTTGCTCAAGTAAGTAGTACAGGAGTGGTTACAGCTATATCTGCTGGTATATCAATTATAACTTTTACCTCTTCAACAGGTTGTATTGGAACTTACACTGTAACTGTTAATCCAAGTCCTGTTTTTAATTTGAGTCCACCCGTTTCTTTTTGCGCAGGGAGCAGTGCAACGCTTACTGCCACAAGTGTTCCTTCGTCTAATGTTTTTAACTATCAATGGTCAACCACACCGACATTTACTCAAAATGGTGTTTCGACTTCATCTGTAACTGTTTCTCCAACTGCTACAACAACTTTCAGTGTTACTGCTACAAATGCATCAACAGGTTGTAGTACTACCAGTTTAACAACGGTAACAGTAAACCCATTAAATACACCACTTTTCACGCAACTTGGTCCGTACTGCCAAAATGCGACACCAGGAACATTATCAAACATTTCAAACAATGGTATTGCAGGAACTTGGTCACCTTCGACAGTGAATACAAGTGTTTTGGGAACAACAGTTTACACCTTTACCCCAACATCAAGTGCTTTCCCAACCTGTGCTGTTAACACAACAATGAGCATCACAGTTGCAACATTACCAACAGCCACAATAAACGGAACAACTTCGGTTTGTCAAAATTCGTCCCAACCAATAGTTACGTTTACAGGATCTACAGGAGCAACAACAACCCCACCATATACTTTTAGTTACACAGTTTCTGGAACTGCTACAACTCAAACAATAACTACAAGTTCAACAAATAGTTCTGTTACATTACCTGTTTCAACCAGCACGCCTGGAAACTATACTTACACATTAACCAACGTATCAATTGGTAGTTGTTCTAATATAATAACGAATCAAGCAGCAACGATTACAGTTACCGCAAATCAAACACCAGCTTTTACACAACTCGGTCCTTATTGCAGTGGAAATACAATTACTCTACCAACGCTTTCAACTAATGGTTTTACAGGCACATGGTCTCCCGCGGTTAATAATAGCGCAACCTCCTCATCAGTATCAACAACCTATACATTTACCCCAACACCTGCAAGTGGAGTTTGTGCAACGACAGCTCAAATGACAATTGTTGTAAATCCGAATATAGTTCCAACCTTTAATCCTTTAGGACCATATTGTCAGAATACAACACCTGGGACGTTACCTACAACTTCAAATAATGGAATTTCGGGAACTTGGTCGCCATCAACGATTTCCACCAATACGATAGGAACACAAACCTACAATTTTACTCCAACTACGACGGGAGCACCAGGATGTGCGCAAAACGCATCAATGGCCATTCAAACGACAACATTGCCTACAGCTACAATTTCAGGGACTACAAATGTTTGTCAAAATTCATCTCAACCAAATGTAACTTTTACTGGTGCTACAGGAGCTACAACAACACCTCCTTATACCTTTACTTATACAATAAATGGTGGTTCTTCTCAGACAATTACTACAAGTTCAACAAATAGTTCAGTTACATTACCTGTTTCAACCAGCACGCCTGGAAACTATACTTACACATTAACCAACGTATCAATTGGAAGTTGTTCTAACATAATAACGAATCAAGCAGCAACGATTACAGTTACCGCAAATCAAACACCAGCTTTTTCACAACTCGGTCCTTATTGTAGTGGAAATACAATCACTCTACCAACGCTTTCAACTAATGGTTTTATAGGCACATGGTCACCTGCAGTAAATAATTCTGCAACAACATCAGCTGTAACTACAAACTATACTTTTACACCGACACCTGCAAGCGGGGTTTGTGCAACCACTGCTCAAATGGCTATTGTTGTTAATCCGAATATAGTTCCAACCTTTAATCCTTTAGGACCATATTGTCAGAATACAACACCTGGAACTTTACCAACAACTTCAAATAATGGAATTTCGGGAACTTGGTCGCCATCGACGATTTTTACCAATACGATAGGAACACAAACCTACAATTTTACACCAACAACGACGGGATCGCCAGGTTGTGCCCAGAATGCTTCAATGACCATTCAAACGACAACATTGCCAACAGCTACGATTACAGGAACTACAAATATTTGTCAAAATTCATCTCAACCAGTAGTTACATTCACAGGTCAAACTGGCAACACAACAACGCCACCTTACACCTTCACCTACACAATAAATGGTGGTTCTGCCCAGACAATTACTACCAGTTCAACAAGTAGTTCTGTTTCAATACCCGTTCCGACAGGTACTCCAGGAACGTTTACATATTCGATCACAAATGTAGCAATTGGAAGCTGTTCAAATACTGTTAGTGGTAATGCTGTTATTACCGTATCAGCCAATCAAATACCAACGTTTACACAATTAGGTTCATTTTGCAGTGGAAATTCATTTTCATTACCAACGCTCTCTAACAATGGCTTTGCAGGAACATGGTCTCCAGCAGTTAATAATATTGCAACAACATCTCCCATAACTACCACCTACACTTTTACACCAACATCAGGTGCTGGTATTTGTGCCACAACCGCAAATATGGCAATCGTTGTGAACCCAAACACAACGCCAATTTTCACGCAACTTGGTCCTTACTGCCAAGGAGCTACGCCTGCTACACTACCTTTAACATCCAACAATGGAATTGCAGGAACTTGGTCTCCTTCCACGATTTCAACGACAACAGCTGGAACAATTACTTATACATTTACACCAACATCGACAGCACCAAATACATGTGCGACATCGACGACAATGAGTATTGTTGTTACTACCTTGCCATCTGCAACCATTCAAGGTACAACGGTTGTTTGTGAAAACGGAGCACAACCCAATATTACTTTCACAGGACTTAACTCAACAGCAC
>JBDKEM010000032.1:0-44778 GCA_039795265.1 Bacteroidota bacterium
TACTATTTGTAACATCAACAGTGTAAGAGCCAGAAGCATTAGCCGTATAACTTGCTGCGGTTGCACCTGAAATGTTTGTATCATTGTTTTTCCATTGATAAGTAAGACCTGTTCCAGTATTGGCATTCAAAACAACCGATGCTCCCTGACAGAATGTTGTTGCTCCTCCTGCTGTGATAGTAGCAGTTGGTGAGGCATTAATGGTAATTGTTTGCGTTCCCACTCCATTACCGAGTGAATTAGATACAGTAACTACACCCGATACAACAGTTGTCGGAGCAATTGTTATTGACGTTGATGAAACAACTGTAAAAGGAACGTTAGTTGTACCCACTTTCACGGCTGTAATATTACTAAATCCTGTTCCTGTAATAGTTATTGTACCATTCACACAAGAGGAAATTGGTGAAACTGAAGTAACAGTAGGCGGATTTCCTGAGTTATACAAATCTGTTGTAGCAAAAAATGGTTGATATCTACTTTGTATTACTTTAAATCTACCTCCAACGTATGCTTTATCGGTACCTAAATAAATAGTTCTGACAATATCATCTGGTTGAGGCATCCAATATCCTAATCTGTTAGACGTTGTTTTGATAGTTGCTCCATTGTTTATTGCTTGACCATTATTCGCATAACTAAAACCTCCAACTGAATACAATGAAGAATCTGCAGTTGCCAATGCATTTACTCCAGTTGAACTTGCAATGCCAGAATTTAAGGTCGTTATTGCATTCGTAGTGACATTGTATTCCGCTAAACTATTAATTGTTGTTGTTCCTAATGTTGTAAACGTCCCTCCTATATAGAGTTTATTTCCTTTAACGGCCAGCGCATTAACGGTATTGTTTGCACTAGGATCTGTTCCCAAAATACCACTCGTAGAAATTTTATAAAGCGCAACTCTATTTCTAGTTTGACCGCCAATTGTTGTAAATGCACCCCCAATAAATAAAGAATCTCCACTTACTGCTAATGCATTCACATTACCATTTGCTGTTGGATTAAATGCTGTTGCACCTCCTGTTGAAATTGTCAATGCTGCTATTCTTGCTCTAGCCGCTCCACCAATATTTGCAAATGTACCTCCAACAAATAAATTCGTTCCTGAAACAGCTAACGCATTAACAGTGCCATCTGCGTTTGGATTCCATCCTGTTGCCAATCCTGTTGTTGCATTCACTTGTGCGATTCTATTCTTTGTAATTGTTCCATTTACAGTTGTAAAATCTCCTCCCATGTAAAGGTTAGTTCCATCTGAATAAACAGAACGAACAATATTATTAGCATTGGCATCAAAAGAAAGTAAAGAACCTGTTGTAGCATCAACCGCAGCAACATTATTACGGGTTGAAGCACCAACACTCCAAAATGTACCACCTGCATATACGTCTGTTCCATTTGTTGCTAAGGTTAATACATTATAAGTAGTTCCTTTCAAACCGATAACATTTGGATTCCAAGTATTTGCAACACCAGTACCAACATTCAAGGATGCTAAACGGCTTCTCACTGCTCCACCTATATTAGCAAAATCTCCACCAACAATTAAGTTGCCATTAAAAACTCTAATTGTTTGAACAACACCATCTGCTGTTGCATTGAAAGTGTTTGCAACCATATTCAAATAATTAAGACCTGCTAAATAATTTCGAGTTCCGCCTCCAATAATTGTAAAAGTACCGGCTGCGTATAAAACATTATTATTAAATGCAAAATCATGAATTCGACCGTTTGCGCCAAAATCATAACCATCGATTGTGAAACCTGGAAGTGTATAACCGGCACCGCGCGATTTTGAAACGGCAGAAATGGTAGTGAAATCTCCACCAACATATAATTTCGTACCATTTACAAATACCTTATATACTGCTGCATTCGGATTCGGTGCCCAATTTGTAGCCTGAACAAAAGTAGTATCAACTGCTCCTAAATAGTTTCGAGTTGCACCACCTAAAGACGTGAAATCGCCTCCCAAGATGATTTGATCGGCATACAATTGCATAGTACGTACGGTATTATTACAGTTGGCATTCCAAAAAATAGGTGTTCCAGTCGTTTTATCAATTTTTGCAAGATAATTATTTGCCAATCCTTGTATGGTCGTAAATGACCCTCCCACATATATATTTGCTCCACTAATCACCATTGAATTTACTACTCCATTTGGATTAGGAATAAATTGTGTGTCTAATGTACCATCTGATTTGATGTGCGCCAAGTTTGAAATATTTGTACTGTTTCCTATGCGCGAAAAAGTACCACCAACATACCAACCACCATTACCATCCGGAATGGTGGCATTGACTGTTCCATAAATCCGAGGCAAGGCTGTATTTGGGGCACCAGTGCTTTCAGTGATTTGTGCACCACTGCCAGTTATTGGACCAACCGCATTAAAATCTCCCCCATAATAAACAGTATTACCATTTCGGTGAATAGAATATACCTCACCATTTGGCCCTACCCAGTTGTCTTGTGTACCCAATGTAGAAACTGCGATGGAAGCTGTATGATCTTGATTACCTGTAAAAGAGGTGTTAGTAACCTGACAGGTGTAGGTGCCCGAATTACATACGGTGATTGACTGCGTAGTTTCGCCTGTTGACCATAAATAGGTTTCACCAGCAGCGGTGGCTGTTAGAGTAGTGCACTGACCAACAACCAGAGGAGATGGAATAGAACTAGTTATTTGTGGAAGTTCATAAAGCTGGATTTCGTAAAACACATGTCCATCACAATTTGACATTTTAGGGTATGTTACTCTCCAAAATTGAGCTGTTTTTGGTATGGTTACTCCACCTAAAGAATAATATCTTAGACTACCAGACATACCATTAATAGTACAAGGCTTAGATTCTACTTGACTCCAAGGTCCTAAAGGAGAATTTGCTGATTCTAATGTGATATTAAAAGGTTGAAAAGAATTATCATAATAACCTAAAGCAGTTATATTTTGCAATCTTATAGGTCTTTTTGTATCAAAGATTATACTAGAATTTAAAAAAGTACAATTCAAATTATATTTTAAGGCGCCTGCTACGTTTAAAATTCCATCAAATAACCCACTGCCACCTGCGTATGTTATACATGCAGGAGTAGGGTTGCAATTCTGCATTGGGGATTGCGCTAAATTAGTAATATTTAAACAAAATGTTGGGTCATTTTGAACTAATGTAGGTGTTTGACAATAACTCACAAAATGAAAGTTAATAGTGAGAATAAAAAGTGTAATTATTTTTTTCATGACTCTAAAGGTTTAAATCCACATTTCTTATAATCTTTATTACATGCTTCAAAGTGCTTTTCAAAAGTTTCTCCCAGTCCAGAGAAACTGTCGGTAGCATGTATTCTTACGCGGAGTTTTGCATTCGGCAGGTTTAATACATTTAGTGCATCTCCATAACTCAAATTTAAAATCTCATGTAAGTAATTTCCTATCTTATATGCTTTGAATTTTCTAATTTTATTTGCAGGTAAAAAGGCAAAATCATCAGAATCATTAATCAAATGATAAGTTTTGCCACCTTCTATGATTGAAACTTCTACTTTAAGTCTAGTAGCATTGCGTTTCTTATTAATATTTTTTATTGGAACAACAATAGAATGATTATCTAAATCTGAAATTTCAGGTGTGCCAATTTCTAGTTTTGGCCGAAAAGAATAAAGATATAATGCCCAACCAATAGACACGATTACTCCCAAACTAAAAATTATCCAATCAGAACAATCTGGCCAACAATCAGGTTTACAACATAATAAAAACATAAATTATAGATTAAAATCCCCCCCTACTCTCCAGCTTTTCGGGTTCCGCTCTTACTGAAATCAGCAGTAAGTCTGTTTATTTTTTGCAAAGAAAAGTTAGGTTTGTGCAACCAAATTGCAGTCCGTATTTTCCCACAAAAAATTAATGGTTCCTTCATTTTCAAAGACATAACTATTTCGTTGATGGTCAAAGCGGATAGGGCAGTGGAACACGGTTTTAAGCAAATCGAGGTAGTGAAACAGCGTTCTGTTTGAAATGTGTAAGGTAGTAGCGAGTTGCTTTGAAGAGCCTGTATTTGCCAAGTGCAGTAGTTGTACGAGTTGGCAGAGTGTCCGCAGTTGTTTGTTCTTGAACTGATTACAAGGAGTTTGTTTTTGTGCTTTCGCTGAAAATTCCCAACAAATCCTTCCAGAGTAGGGAAAAATAAAACTTTGCTTGTAGTTGTCAAAAGCCAAAGGAACACCGAGTTCTTCTTTCACCAACTTGAAATAGTTGTAAATCATGCGCCGTGAAACGCCCAATTTTTGAGCAAGTTCAGCAGGTTTTCCAGTTTGCTTTCGCTCGATGAGGTGGAGTAGTCGCTTAATTTTTTCTAAGTGCATATACCACTAAGTAGAATGAGAAAAGAATTTGTCCCGATTACGCTACACTTTTTGCGAGCAATCGTTTTACAACTGTTTTCAACTAAAAGAAATAGATACATTGCATTATTGACAATTCTACTTTCCTGCACATCTGGCTCGCAGGATTCCACCTCAGACAGAAATTTTCATCATCGGTGCAAAGAAAAATCAAGGGTGTGCAATCAGTTTGCAGTTTGGAATTTTTATTCTTTTTAATGATTAGAATAGGGAATACGCTCGGATTTGTGAACTAAAGCTCATAAAGTCCAACTCACTTTTATCGACCAGGAATAGTTGATTTTTCAATATTTGTCTTGACTTTGTTACATGTTTTTGAAATAATTACCTTGACTTTGTGTTTTTTGATAGGTAAATAATTTAAATTTTTTGTCTTAAAATCTGGTCATATTAGTAAACTGCGCTATTTACAATTCATGGAACAATGTCCTCACGGATTTGCTGTTAGAATGTATGCAGGTAGCCTTGAAATAAATGATGTGGAAACGCCAAATGGAAAGAAATTCAAACTTTTGAACTTGCCTTACTTTTTAGGAACTCAAATCGAATCGTACTTGGAATGGTTTTTAACAGAAGTTTCTACCTCTGGCAGAAAATAATAGCCGTGATGCAAAAAAGGATGAACTTGGTGCATTCAAATTGCGCTCTATTGAATTTATACCAAATGACACGAATAAAATCGGGTATTAAATTTCTTGTGGTATAATGCCGACATGACTTTCAGCTTGTTTACAATAAGACATTTTATGTCATCGTCGGCATTAGCAATTCACCGTCTCCCAAATCACTTTCTCTACCTTTTTGTTGGCTGAACTGAAGTTAATTCCGATAAAATGAAGGGTTTGTTTGGAGTGTGCATATTGTTCCAAATAACCACGATTTTTGATTTGTTCGATGGCTGCTTCGGCGGTTTTGTCGAGCTTAAATTCTAAGCAATAAATATTGTTTTGAAAATGAATGACTACGTCAGCACGTCCGTTTTTGGTGTGGACTTCACTTTCAATATGCACACCAAGAAGTGTGAAAAGAAGATGAGTAATGATGTGGTAAAATTTTTCGTTTTCGGCGAACCAAAGATCGTAAGGAATGTGTGCGAAAAGTAAATTAAAAGCACTTTCCAAAAAATCAGGTGATTGTTTTACTAAAGCATGATAAAATTTATCCAAAAGTGTTGCCGTAATAGGTTCTCTACTTTCGCTGTAAATTTCTAAAAGTCCTTCTAAAAACGAACTACGCACCTCATTGTTAGGATAATCTAAGTGATAAATTTTAAAAATTGGATTGTAGTCTTTAATGGTTAAATATCCCGTTTGGAAAAGAATTGGTGCCAAATTCAAATTGTCGATATCGAAGGAGTTCATTCCTGTTTGAGAAAGTGAAACCTCGTTCAATTCGTACACCTTGTTTTCCTTGCACATTTTCATAAGAAAAGTCGGCGTCCCTGTTGCGTACCAAAAGTTTCTAAAATCACCATTTCCAGCAAAGAAATTTAATATAGAAAAAGGATTGTAAACCGTTAAAGCATCTGGATACCAACGATAACCATTATACCAACGACGAATTTCCTCTTTGTCGTACTTTTTTAGTTCTTCGTCAAAACTAGTTTCCAATTCGGTTTGAGTAATGCCACAAATTTCGTTGTATTCCGAAAGCATGGAAATGTCGTACAAATTATTCAAATCGGAGAAAATACTGACTTGACTGAATTTGCTCACGCCCGTTATGAAAACCAATTGTAAATGCGGGTCGGCATCTTTTAAAACACTATAAAACGACTTTAAGATTGAACGATTTTCGATGGCTTGATGCAAGTTTTCTTTGTCCAAAAAGTCAATGAGTGGCTTGTCGTATTCGTCGATGAGGATAACCACTTTTTTATTGAATTTTTCGCGGAGTGCGAGAATGAGCTCGATAAAAAGTAATGAAGGACTTCCCTTTTCTAAAGTTAATTGGTACTGTTTCGCAATCGATTTTAATTCTTGGTTCAACGCAGGAGCAAGGGAAATTTCTCGGTATCCAATATTTGAAAATGAAATCTTAATGACTGGAAATTCTTGAAAATCCCATCTGTCCTCAATAAACAAGCCGCTAAAAAGTTCTTTTTTTCCTTGGAACAAATACTGCAACGTACTTACCAATAACGATTTTCCAAAACGACGTGGACGGGAAAGGAAGAAGGAACCTTGTCGCTGAAGAATATTCTCAATTTGACGTGTTTTATCGATGTAGAGGTAATTTCCTTCTCTAATTTTTTCAAAATCTTGGAGACCTATAGGTAATTTTTGTTGCAACACGTCGATAGTTTTGACAAAGGTACAAAAGAATAAAAATCAACATGTTTCCGTGTAAAAATCAAAAACTCCCGAAAAAAATTCAGGAGTCTTCAACCTAACCTACTACAAAATACAATTGGATAATTTGCCAATTGTGACAAAATTATTCTAATTCAATGAAATTAAATTGCAGTTTGAAAAATTAAAACAAGTTGGATATAAATTTAATTGTTCTTCTTTTACTACTGGAAATGTTCATTTTCGACAAGAATTATACCCTTATTGGAATTAAATTGAGAAATTTGGCACAATTATCGGTTAGAGGTGAATTTTTGACCGAAAAATCAAATGATATGAAAAAGTACTACTTTCTATTGCTTCAAGTAAGCTTTGTTTTCAACTTTATTGCTCAAAAAATTGATTATGACAATTCCTCAAGATGGTTCTTAGGTTTCAATTATGGAGCAACGTGGCATTCTACTGATGTGAAAAATCAACTGGCATCAGGTTGGGGCTTGACATTAGGTAAGTCATACAATTTCCGATATGGAGCGCCAATTACCTTTGATATTCGCGGTAGGTATCTACGCGGAAATTGGAGAGGTCAAGATATTGATACAACTGGTGTTATTACCTCAACAGGAGCTGTTTATAATAATTATGGTTTGCTTGGATACAAGGTAAATAATTTTCAAACTGACATTCACCGTTTAGCTTTGGAATTGGTGATACACCTGAATGCTATTCGTGAAAAAACTGGTTGGGATCCGTATATTTTTGGAGGAGCTGGTTTGACTTTTAGCCAAACATATAGCAACTTATTAGACTCCGAAAATGGAAATGCGGTTTATGACTATGCAAATATGTTGAGTTCAGGGAATAATTCTGCTTGGCTAACAACAAATTTAGATCAGACTTACGACACACAAATAACAGGAAAGCAAGGCAAATACTCCGTTAATTTTATGCCAAGTCTAGGTTTTGGTCTTGGTTATCAAATCGGTAGAAGAGTAACCCTAGGACTTGAACACAAAACAACTTTCACCTTACGTGATGATTTTGATGGTGTAGAAAACTCAACACCACGAGCACGAAACGATTGGTATCATTACACTTCAGCTTACATTCAATTTCGATTTAGAACGCGTGGAAGTGGTTCAACTGGAAATGATGGAACAAACAGTTCAGGAAATATTGGAAATTTTGACTCAGGTGCTTGTCCAAAGCCAATTATTGCCATGGGAAATGCGATCAATTCAACAGTGACTAATCCCCAGTATTTTTTGCAAGTTGAAGTTTCAGACGTTGCTTCTTATCGAAACATAACTTTAACGAATAGCCTTAATCAAACTCTAAATTTCACCTATAACGCTTCCTCCCGAAGATTAGAGTCAAATTTAATTTTAACCGAAGGAAATAATGTTTTTACCATTTCCGCTGAAAATCGCTGTGGAGTAGAATCCAAACAAGTTATCATTAACTATCAACCTTGTAAGGGACCTGTAATTCAATTCACGAACCCAAGTGCAAACAACTTATCTGTAAAGCAATCTAATTTCACATTGAATGCCGTTATCGGAAACGTTACGAGCGCGAATGGAGTTCGAATTTTTCATAATGAACAAGCGGTTTATGGCTACAATTTTAATCCATCAAATGGTTTGTTGTCCAGTAATTTAACTTTAACTCCTGGCTCGAATACAGTAAGAATTGAAGCGGTGAACGAATGTCAAACACAGACTTTAACTGCTAACATAATTTTTGATAATTGTCAAACTCCAGAATTGCAATTATTAGCGCCTGGTGCAACAGGAACTTCAACGAATACTCCAAATTACTCAATTGTTGTTGGCACGAAAAACGTAAATTCTATTCAAGATATTACTTTGGTTCATAACAATCAAGCAACTAGAAGTTTCTCATTCAGTAATGGTCAAATTGTTTACAACGCAACTTTAATTCCCGGAGTCAATACGTTTTCAATAGCCGTTGCTTCGACTTGTGGAAATGCGACTTCAACATTTACCATCAATAATCAAACTTGTGTTGCACCAAGTATTTCGATTAGTAATCCTATAAACGGCGGAACTGTTTCATCAAGCACTGCTCAATTGAAAGCAAAAGTTGACAATGTTGCCAATAAAAGCGCAATAAGTGTAAAATTGAATGGAGTGCTTGTTCCTACTTTTAATTACAACACTACCAGTCATCAAGTTGATGCGAATATAATCTTGATTCCAGGAGCAAACGTTATAACAGTTAGTGCTCAAAATAATTGTGGAACTGACATCGAAACCGTTTATCTGACCTATGACAATTGCGTACCCCCAGTAATTTCTTGGGGAAATATGCAATCAACAGTGACGCAGTCTAATTTCAATTTAATGGCTTCGGTTCAAAATATGCCAACTACGGAAGGTCTTCAATTAATTTGGAATGGTCAGCCAATTAATTTCACGTTTCAAAATGGAAATTTAAGTACCTTGGTCAATCTAAGACCGGGTGTGAATACCTTTACTTTGAGTGCTTCTCGTTTGTGCGGAAATGCTTCTAAAGTGTTCACAGTTACCTATAACAATTGTATCCCGCCAAGTTTAACAGTTATTCAACCTTCTGCTTCAGGTTCAAGTGTGACCACCGGCGCTTACACTTTCAAAGCACAAGTTGGAAACACCACAACTGCAACGACTTATGAATTGATTTTGAATGGTCAACAAATTAACTATACGCTCAATAACGGATTCATTGAGGCAAATGTTGGTCTGATTAATGGAGTTAATACGTTTAAACTATCTGCTCAAAATGCATGTGGAACAGATATTAAAACCGCTACACTGACCTTCGTTTCTTGTACTCCTCCGACAGTACAGATTCAACAACCAATCAACAATTCTACAGTAACAACTTCGGCCTTCCAATTCAAAGCAACGGTAACTAATGTGCAGAATGCGGCGTCCATTAAATTGACGAACAATGGACAAAATGTTACATTCAATTTGACAAATAACCAACTGACGGCAAACGTTTCGTTGAATCCAGGAAACAATAATTTTATTTTGACAGCATCTAATGCATGTGGAAATGTGATTGAAACGAGCAATGTTGTGTTTGATAATTGTGTGCCTCCAACTATTAATTTCCCAGCTGGTTTTGCAATGACAAACACAGTAAACAGTCCTGTTTATTCTTTCTCTGCGATTATTCCTGGTGTTTCCAGCGCACAAAATTTAACAGTAACTAAAAATGGAACAACTCAACCATTCTCTTTCGATGGTTCAACCTTGTCTGGAACTTTAGCACTTTCGGAGGGTGTAAATACGATAGTGGTTGCTGCTTCCAATGCATGTGGAAATGTGGTCAAGACAATTTTAGTAACTTATATTCCTTGTGTTGTGCCGAATGTTGTTCCTGTTAGTCCAAATGTTTCAGGAACAAGTGTGAATTTTGCTACTTTGAATTTCTTAGCAAGTTTGACAGGAGTAAATTCACGAAATGAAATAGTTTTGAAACTGAATAATCAGCCGATTTCTAATTTTAATTACACAAACGGCCAATTGTCTGCAAATCTAAATCTTCAAGTTGGACAAAACACAATTCAAATCATAGCGACTACTTCTTGTGGAACCGATACGGAAGTAATTTCGTTGAATTATACTGGATGTACGCAACCTACCATTCAAATCACTCAACCTACTCAATCAGGATTAACGGTAACTAATTCAAATTTCAATTTTATTGCGAACTTGACACAAATCACCGCGGCCAATGGAGTAACTTTAAAATTGAACGGAAATACCATCTCGAATTTCAATTTTGCCAACAATCAAATTCAAGCTGCTTTGACTTTACAGGCAGGAATGAATGTGATTTCTGTTACCGCTCAGAATGCATGTGGTTCAGTTGCAGAAACGGTATCTATAACTTTTGAAAATTGTGACCCACCAACCGCTTCATTTATTAGTCCAGTTGGAAATACAACAGTGACATCCGCACTTTACACCGTTAAATTAAGCGTTCAAAATATTCCAATTAATGCGAATTGGACTTTGAAATTGAACGGGACAACATTGTCTTCTGCTACCTTGTTGAATAACACAATTCAGGCAGTGGTCACATTGAATCCTGGCAATAACACAGTCCAATTCAATGCAACAACAGCTTGCGGAACGGTCAGTCAAACAGGGACTATTGTTTATGATAATTGCATTCCTCCAACAGCAACTGTTTTGAGTCCAATTAACAATCCAACAGTAACAAGTGCCCCATTCATGTATCAAGCACAGCTTCAAAACATAGTTGATGCGAATACAATTTCTTTAAAGATGAATGGAACAGCTGTTTCGGGAGTGAGTTTTGCAAATGGCTTGGTTCAGGCACAAGTAAATCTTCAACCAGGAGAAAATACTTTTATCTTGACAGCAACAAATGCTTGTGGTAACGTTTCAAAAACTTCTTCAATTACTTACAACAATTGTGTCGCTCCTACGGTAGTGATTAATTCCCCAGTAAATAGCGGTGGAACGGTAAATAATGCATTATTGAATTTTAAGGCAACCCTTGGTAACGTTAATGCAAATAATCAAGTGAATTTCACTTTGAATGGTTCACCAATAACCAATTTCACGATTGTAAATGGACAATTGAAAGCCACTCTCACACTTCAAAATGGATTGAATACAATCATTTTGGTGGCAACAAATTCGTGTGGCACAGCGAATCAGACTGCAACGGTTAATTATTCGAATTGTGTGTCTCCAATCGTAACCTTCGCAAGTCCAATTGGAACAAATACTATTGTTTCATCTGCGGCTTATCAAGTTCGTGTTTCAACTGAAAACATAACTGATCCTCAACGTATTCAATTAAAAATGAATGGAAACGCGGTTTCAAATGCAGT
Source organism: Bacteroidota bacterium (assembly GCA_039795265.1). Classification (GTDB taxonomy): domain Bacteria; phylum Bacteroidota; class Bacteroidia; order Flavobacteriales_D; family Crocinitomicaceae; genus UBA952. The sequence goes on from JBDKEM010000032.1 coordinate 11,581, forward strand.
TTTACAAGGGAATTCATTTACAGCGAATGTGACGCTTATCCCAGGTATGAACAATTTTGAAGTCAGCGCCTCTAACGAATGTGGTACGGTGAATCAAACTGCAGCTGTGACTTTAGACAATTGTATCCCTCCAGTAATTACCATGTTAAATCCTTTGGCAGCAGAATTGACAGTTTCAAATCCTTCATTTGTTTTTGAAACTATGGTTTCAGGAATTACAAATACTCAGAATGTTCAGTTCACTTTAAATGGAACTCCAGTAACAAATTTCCAATTTTCTAATGGAAGAATAGGTAAGACACTTACGCTGCAACCAGGATACAATACTATATTATTAACTGTTTCAAATGCATGTGGAGTTGCCAAGCATACAGTTTCAGTAAATTATAACAATTGTATTGCTCCTTCAATTGTTATTCAGAATGCCCAAAATCAAACCGTTGGTGCAGCAACTTTTGTGTTGAAAGCGACAATTGGAGGATCTATTACTAGTCAAAACATCAACGTTTCCCAAAATGGAAATCCTATTGATGGTTTCAATTTTAACGGAGGTCAATTGCAGAAAAACGTAACACTGCAACCAGGACAAAACACTTTTGTTGTTACCGCTACAAACGAATGTGGAACTGCTTCTGAGGTTACAACAGTGACATACAACAACTGCGTTGCTCCAAACGTGAGCTTTATTGCTCCAATCGGTGTAAGTACAGTTGCTGATGCAAATTATGTCGTGAAAGCACAGATTCAAAATGTGACTAATCCTGCAGGAATTTCAATGACTTTGAATGGAGCAATGATAAATGGAGGTTCATTCAATAATGGCATTGCACAAGCAAATGTCACCTTACAACCTGGATTGAATACCTTCATTGTTACTGTTTCGAACGACTGTGGAACTAAAACAGAAACAGCCACTATAACCATGAGTCCATGTGTGGCACCAACTGTTAGTTTCAATATGTCATTACCGAATGGAAGTACAACAGCTCAGTCTTCAATTCCTGTTGCTATTCAAATTGGAAACTATAGTCCAGAGGTACAGGTCGCTATAACAGTAAATGATATTCCTGTTGGAAGTTCTAATTATTCCATTAATGCTTCTGGTTTAATATCAGGAAATTTGAATTTGAATCCTGGTGGAACACGAATTGGGGTTACTGTTACAAACGCATGCGGTTTTGATAAAGCGGAGTATTTTATAAATCGTTGTAAAGCGGTGACAGTTAGTTTAATTAACCCGAGCACCTCTTCAACAACTGTAAATTCATCTCAGTTTGATTTCCAGTTTAGTGCAAACAACTTCGATAATAATTCAACAATTCAAATTTTGTTAAACGGTGCGCCTATTAGTTCTTTTTCAATAACTGGAGAGTTAGTAACGGGTACGATTAACTTAAACCCAGGTGAAAATACTTTACGAGTTATAATCAACTCGCCGTGTACACAGTTTGATAATTCTATTTCGATTAATTATGTGATTATTGAGAGAAGAAATCCTCCTGGAGGAAACAACGGTGGTGGCAATCGAGGTGATGATCAAAACAATAACGGAAGAGGTGGAATTTCTCCGCGTTTAAATGGAGGGAATTCAGGTGGTTCCGGAAGCGGTTCTGGCAACTCCGGAAGCGGAAGCGGAAGTGGCTCTGGTGGCAATAGTGGCTCTGGTTCAGGATCTGGTTCAGGAAGTGGTTCGGGAAGTGGCAGCGGTTCTGGTGGCAGTGGTTCTGGTGGTGGCAGTGGTTCAGGAGGTGGAGGAGGAACATCTCCAGTTAAGACAACGGGTGATAGAAATACGGGTAATTCTGGTAGCGGATCAGGTGGCAGTAATAATAGTGGAGGCAGGCCAAATTCTGATTCTCGACCAGCAGGTGGAAGTGATGTCAATCGTCCTTCACCAAGAGTAGAAACTGGTAATTCAGGTAAGCCAACAAATAGTGGAAATAATGGTCCAACAATTAAACCCAACAACGTTCAACAAGGAACAGGAAACAAAAAAGGTGGTGGTAAATAGTAGTTCTTTAGGTGATTTATAAACACTTATTGTCTTTTCATTAACGGAAATAACAATCGTATTTCAAAACTTTCTATCTTCGCGCACTTAAAAAATTGACTCAATGGCAATAATTGGAAAAATACGCTCAAAATCAGGTTTACTCGTAGGTATTGTGGGTGTTGCATTACTAACGTTCATTCTATCGGATTACCAACGAATGTTTGGTTTTAGCGATGGAGATTATGGTATTGGAACCATCTTTGGTGAAAAGGTAAATCCAGATTTATACAGTAACCTAAGTCTAAAAGTTTATGATCAAGACAAAGCACAATCAGAACAGAATGGACAACCTTTTGACGAGCAAAAGGGAGATCAGGCTTATGACAAAGCATGGAATTTCATAGTGGATTCTACAATTTTAGCGAAAGAGTATGAGGCTCTTGGTATTAGTGTTTCAGATCGTGAATTAGATGCGTATTTGATGGCAACTAATGGTTTCTCAGTTCTTAGCGATTTAGGTCAATTCTTTACGGATTCCGTGACTAACACAATTACTGAAGAATCAACGATTCGTGGTCGCCAAAAATTGAAAACTACAATTGATCAATTGAAAAATAATAAGGAGGCTCAAGCACAACAACAATGGGTAAGTACGAAATTATATTACACACAACGTAGAAAACAAGAAAAGTATTTTGCTCTTTTAAATCAAGGTGTTTATGTAACCAAGTTAGAGGCTGAAATGGATTATTATGGTTCTCAAGAAAAAAAGAGTATTCAGTTTGTGGTTAAACGTTACAGTGAAATTGATGATGCCAACATAAAAGTCTCTGAAGATGAACTGAAATCGTATTACGAAGAACACAAAAACGAAAGCAAGTATAAAGTAAGAAATCCATCTCGTGAGGTAAAAGTTTTTGATGTAGTTATTGCTCCTTCAAGAAAAGACAGTACAGATGTTAAAACCACAATGAGGGATTTAAAAAACAAATTCCAAACTTCAGAAAATGATTCATTGTTCGTAATGACAAATAGTGACATTAAAAATTATTTTTCTGACAAAAGAGCAACTGCAGTTCCAGCATTCCATAAAAAAGCTGATCGCTATCAATCCTATCCTGTTGAATTGGATACAATCTTCAAAAAGTCGAGTATAGGAGACGTAGTTGGCCCATACTGGAATAAGGAGAATGTGTTGCTTTCAAAAGTAATTGGATTTACACCAGATCGTTTGAAAGCAAGACATCTATTGATTTCGACAAGTGGAATAACTGACAAAAAATTACTCGATGCTAAAAAGAAAACAGCTGACAGTCTTTTGAAAGTAATTAATAAAGATAATTTCAAAGATTTAGTAGGAAAATACACTGAGGATCCAGGTTCGAAAGCTACAGGTGGAGAGTATGATGATTTCCTTGAAGGAGATATGGTAAAAGAATTTGGAGGCTTTTGTGCTACACAGCCAATTGGAAAAATTGGAATGGTAAAAACAGATTTTGGTTATCACATCATTGAAGTTTTAGACAGAGGAACTTCTAAATTTCCTGTATTAGCCACGGTTAGTAAGGTTTTCAAAGCTTCTGAAAACACAATTTACGAAAAGGAAAGTGAAGTTAATCGTATCCTTTACAAGCTGGATGCTAAAATTTCTAAAGCAACTGATCCTGCCAAAAAAGTGGAATTGTTCGATACTATTTTAAGAAGGGAAAATTATTTTGCTCGACCAATAACAATCGAAGATAATAGTCCAAAAGTGTATGGTTTTACAACTTCAATGGCGGCAGATAAAATTTTAATGTTGGCTTATGCTAAAGAGGCTGCTGTTGGAGATTTGACTTCAGGCCCTATTAAGGACAAAGACAAATATGTTTTAGGAATGATTACTTCAATCAAAGAGGAAGGAACTCCGAAATTTGAAGACGTTAAAGAACAAATGCGTCGTGAATTAATCGAAGAGAAAAAGGCAAAACGTTTAACGAATTTAATGAAAGGTAAGTCCGTTAAAGCGTTGTCTAAAAAATTCAATGTGCCAGTTTTAATGGCTGAGGTTGCCTTTAACAATCCTTCAATTCAAGATGCAGGTTACGAGCCTGAAATCGTAGGTGGTTTATTCTCAAAATTGGTTAAGGACGGCTCTCGAACCAAACCTTTAAAAGGAAAAATGGGAGTATATGTTATTCAAATTATGAAGACTGTCAAGGCTCCTGCCAACAATAATTATAAGACTGAACGTGAACAATTATTGGCAAATCTTAAAAACAGCATTCAAGGACAAGCAATTGGTGCTTTGAGAAAAACAGCGAACGTCATAGATAACCGTAAATTAAACGCACTTCGTCTCCGATTATAATCAATGACGAAAAAAGATTTAAGATCACTTTTTAGGGAGAAACGCTTAGCGCTTTCTCCCTTTTTTGTGGAGTCAACTTCACATTTAATTATAGATTTAATTGTCAAAAACGTCAACTTTGAAAATAAAGTTTGCAGCGTTTTCTTGCCTATCCAACGATTAAACGAACCTATAACATATCCATTAATTAATCTTATTAAGAATCAAGGTGGCAAGGTTGCCGTTTCAATCTCTGACTTCAACTCCCGTAGAATGAGTCATGTCATTTTTGAATCGGAACAACAACTAGTGCTTAATTCATACGATATACTTGAACCCACTTATGGTACTCCGATTTCAAATAACGAGCTTGATATTGTCTTCGTTCCGTTACTTGCCTGCGACAGTTCTGGTTTTCGCGTTGGTTATGGAAAAGGATTTTATGACCAACTTATTAGCGAGCTAAAACCGACTGCTCATACCATTGGTATTTCTATGTTTGATGAACTTGTTTCAATTGATGATGTTGAAAAACACGATAAAGCCATTCAGTCCCTCGCAACCCCTAAGCGATTCCTGAATTTTTAAATCAATTTTGAATTTTCCATCTTTTCGGCGAATTTCATTTTCCATCGACTACTTCAAGATAGATTCTACAATTTTTAATTTTCAATCCTCCATTTTCAATTAAAGTTCCTACGCCCAATTGTTTTTGTCTAAACTCCTATACTGAATTGCTTCAGCAACATGTTGAACTTTTATCGATTCTGAAAAATCTAAATCAGCAATGGTACGAGCAACTTTTAAAATTCGATCATATGCCCGTGCGGATAAACCCATTTTATTCATTGCATTTTTTAAGATAGCATAACCTGCGTCGTCAATTTTGCAATGTTCTTCAAAGTCTTGTTTTGACATTTGTGCGTTACTATGAATTCCTGATCGTTCATGAAATCGTTTTTTTTGTATCGATCTAGCATTTTCCACCCGTGAACGAATTTCTTTACTTCCTTCGGTAGGAGTTTGACCTGAAAGTTCTTCAAAATTCACAGGAGTAACTTCCACATGCAAGTCAATACGGTCGAGAAGAGGTCCCGATATTTTGTTTAGGTAACGTTGAACGGCTCCTGGGGGACAAACACATTCTTTTTCAGGATGGTTATAATACCCGCAAGGACATGGATTCATAGCTGCTATCAACATAAAACCCGCTGGATAGTCCACTGAAAATTTAGCGCGCGAGATATTGACCGTTCTATCTTCCAATGGCTGTCGCATTACTTCTAAAACTTGTCGTTTGTATTCTGGAAGTTCGTCTAAAAAAAGAACGCCATTGTGAGCTAAAGAAATTTCTCCTGGTTGTGGATAGCTACCTCCTCCGATTAATCCGATGTCCGAAATCGTATGGTGTGGCTTCCTGAATGGTCGTTGGGTAATCAATCCAGCGGCATTCTTCACTTTTCCAGCCACGCTGTGAATTTTGGTAGTTTCTAATGCTTCTTCTAAACTCATCGGAGGCAATATGGTAGGAAGTCGTTTTGCGAGCATCGATTTACCTGCTCCTGGCGGTCCAATCAAGATTACGTTGTGTCCACCTGCTGCCGCGATTTCAAAAGCCCGTTTGATGTTCATTTGTCCTTTCACATCTCGAAAATCAACATCCGTGTTTTCCGTCATTTGTTCGAAGCATTGTAACACATCCACCTCTGTTTTTTTCAAGGCATCATCATCTCCGTTAAAAAACGCGATTACTTGTGTCAAACTTTCTGCTCCATAAACTTCAAAGTCATTGACAACACCAGCTTCTTGGGCATTTACCGAGGGAACAATGATTCCTTTGAATCCTTCTTTTTTCGCTTGTAAGGCTATCGGAAGAATTCCTTTAGTTGGTTGAATGGATCCATCTAATGATAGTTCGCCAATCATGAGGTATTCCCCAAGTTTTGGTAAAGCCACCTGTTCACTTGCAGCTAAAATTCCAATAGCGATTGGCAAATCAAAAACTGAACCTTCTTTTCGAATATCCGCAGGCGCCATGTTAACAGTAATTTCTTTACCTGGAAATTTTAGTTCGTTGTTTTTAAATGCAGCTTTGATGCGTTGTTGACTTTCTTTGACTGCATTATCTGGTAGTCCGACCAAATAAAAATTGATACCGATTCCTAGGTTTACTTCTATCGTAATCGTGGTTGCTGTTATTCCAAAAACGGTGCTGGAAAAGGTTTTTACTAACATAAATTCAAAAATTAATTGCGTTTCTGAACTTTAAATTAGTCAAAAAGATTAGAATAGCATCAAAAAATAGATTAAAAAGTAAAAATTAATTTCATTTGCCTTTGGTGAGAAATAAAGGGTTCTTACAAAAAACAAGTTGAAACTTTAAAGCTTCTCAGTAATAAATTGCTTTAAAAAAGGGATTTTGTTTTGAATTATGTCCCAAACTTCTTCTACATCAATACCAAAATAATCATGAGCAATTAAATTTCTCAATCCTCGTATTTTGTGCCACTCAATTTGATTATTCGTTTCAATAAATTCTAAGTCTAATCTCAAAACTGCCTCACCAATGATAACAAAATTCATTAAACATGCGTCAAAAGTTTCTTCGTCGTTTTTAAGTTCCTGCCATGAAGATAAATCAGCGGTAAAGCGTTCAATTTTCACAATAGCTTCAAGCATAGCCTATAAGGAAAGCTGATTTCTCTCAAGCATAAATTGCATCTTTAAGAATAATTTCTTTCGCGTATGGCTTAAGGTGTTTTGTGTTGCATATATCCACTTCTCGTTGAAATTGATTTTTTAACAATTCACGTAAAGACCATTTTAAATCATAAATATTTAAAACGTTATTCTCGAGCTCTATCAATATATCTATTTCGCTTTCAGCATTTTGTTCGTTTCGAGCAAAGGATCCGAAAATTCCGATTTTCACAACATGAAAATTTTCAAGTAAAAACAATTTGTTTTCACTCAAATAATTTAGTATTCTTTGTTGAGTTAACATTTTTGAACAAATGTGGTAAATAACAGACAAAACTAGAATCCAGTATTCCTGGTAAAGAATGTAATTTGGCACTCAATTTTCAGAAAATGATTTATGAAAACTATTTCGTTAAAATGAAAATCAAGACAGTTTACGTCTTCGAAATTCCAAATCCGAAGGGTAATAAATCGGCAACGCTATTTACTACAATTGTTCTGGCATCCTGATTAACCAAAATGACTTTAATAGGTCTATTTTGACGATTTTCACTTTCTAACATAACCTGACGACAGCCACCACACGGCGAGAGTAATTGCTCAGGTCGCATTAATTCTCCACGCGCAACAATTGCCAATTTCAAAATTTTTTGATCTGGGAAGTTTGCTCCAGCGTAAAAAAGTGCAACCCGTTCTGCACAAATTCCGGAGGGATATGCCACGTTTTCTTGATTGTTTCCTTTAACAATTTCGTTGTTTTCCAATAAAGCCGCAGCTCCTACTCGGAATTTACTGTATGGAGCATAAGCGATTTCCATTGCTTCAAACGCTTTTTCAACAAGCATTTTATCTTCGTCCTCTAGTTCCTTCCAATTGGAAAGTAAACTGTATTCAAAATGGTATTTCTCCGTCATAGCCTAGTGAATACGCTTGAAATAGGAATTTGTTTCTGAATTTGGATTATTTAACCGAATTCGGCTATTCTGTAATCAATTCGTCGTTTCAAAGAAATGCCTAACTTCGTGCCTTTAACTTTTATATGTCAGAAAAATTGGAGAAAATCGGCTATGCAATTGGTCGAAATGTAGCAGAAAGTCTTGCTAGTCAACATTTGTCAGGTATCGATCTTGACGCATTTTTTAAAGGAATCAAAGAAGGTTTTGAAAATCAAGCAACCGATTTCGATTTTAACGAAGCGAATCAGTTGATAAATCAATTTATAAACGAACAAAAACAACAAGCATATTTGGTCAATAAGGAAGAAGGTCAACGTTTTTTAACTGAAAATGCATTAAAAGAAGGGGTAACTCAAACAGATTCTGGTCTTCAATTTGAAGTTTTAGTGGAAAGTGAAGGTCCAAAACCAGTAGCTACAAACAACGTAACAGTTCATTATCACGGAACTTTAATCAATGGAACTGTTTTCGATAGTTCGGTACAACGTGGTCAGCCCGCAACTTTTGGTTTAAATCAAGTTATTCGTGGCTGGACAGAAGGCTTACAGCACATGAGTGTCGGTTCAAAATACCGTTTCTATATTCCAGAACATTTAGCTTATGGTGCGAATCCGCATCCAGGAGGACCAATTCAACCGTTTAGTGCGTTAATTTTTGATGTTGAATTATTGGCAATTAATTAAATTATGAGAAAGTTCTTGACGCTTTTCGCAATTTTCGCAATGTTGGTTTCTTGCTCAGATTCACCTGAAACGAAAAAGCAACCATTTCTTTTTAAAAATTCAAAAGATAAAACGTCTTATGTTCTCGGTGCAATTAACGCGAGTACAATTAGTCGTTCTGGACAATCTACCTTCGAAAATTTGGATAAAGAGCAATTGATAAAAGGATTCAATATGAATCTCAATGCAAAAGATACAAAAGGATGTAAAGAATCTATGCAAAAGCTATTTGGTCCAACATATCAAGATTTCAATAAGCGATATCTGAAAGAAGGTTGCTTGAGTATGGGGAGACTTGCTGGTAGTGCGTTTTATGAGGATATTATGAAATTGGGTGGTTTAGATTTAGTCAATTTTGAATATGTCAAAAAAGGATTTGCTGACGGGCTTTACAAACGCGACACACTTGTAAGTAAACAAGAGATGCAACAGATTATGCAACAATTCATTACGGATATGAATTCAGCGAATGGTATCCGTATGATGGAAAATGCGAAAAAAATTAAAGGTGCACAGGTGTTTGAAAATGGAATCGTATTAGAAACAATTAAAGCCGGTTCTGGTGGATTCCCAGGTGCAAAAGATGACGTTAAAGTGCATTATGTTTTAATGAATGCAGCAGGAGACACGATTCAAGATTCGAAAAAAATGAATTTGAAAAACGGGAAAGTGGAACCTGTCCCTCTGCAATTGGATGGTGGAGTCATTGCTGGATGGAGTTTTGTACTTCCTAAAATGCGCAAAGGCGGAACCTATCGTACTTATATTCCATGGGAACTAGCTTACGGCGAAGAAGGCGGTAAAGAATCACTTTGTTTCGTGATTGATTTAGTTGACTATGCACCAGCTGGAACTTTCGTCAAACCATAATCGTTGTAGCTAAATACAATTTTATACTTTTACAAAATGCTTAAGAACTTATATTTTTTAATTTTTGGATTTTCCATCCTTTTGACATCTTGTTCAGAAAAGGTGAATATTAATGGGGATTTCAAAGAAACAGCGGTCGTTTACGGCTTATTGGATCATTCAGATTCCTTACATTTTGTGAAAATCACCCGCGCATTTATTGGTCCTGGAAATGCCTTGGAAATTGCACAGATTCCTGATTCGAACTATTTTCAAAAGGTAGATGCAACTATAGCTGAGTACGTGAACGGAAATTTAACACGTACTTTCATTTTAAAAGATACAATCGTATCGAATAAGGATACGAACGGTGTTTTTTACGCTCCAGGTCAAAAAGTGTATTATTTCAGAACTTTACCAACCACAGGTGCTGGAACAATCCAAACCTCTTCGAATCCTATGTTAACGTCCTTGAACCCAGATGCTACCTATAAATTTAGGGCTGTTATCAATGACGGACAATTTGAAGTTACAGGTCAAACGGAGTTAGTGAAAGGTATTACCTCTACTTTATCATCTCAGAATTTTACGTTTAAATTCTCTGATGACCCAGGAAAATACATCGCAACAGGTGTTTCGGTTTCAAACAGTGGAACGTCTTTCATAGTCAATGCTCAATTGGATTTGGTGGTTCATGAGTTTGTTGGTAGTCAATACACCACCAAAAAAATTAATTGGCAGGTTGGAGAAGGTGATGTTCTTCCGGCTGATTCTCGAATTTTTTCTGCTCAAGGAGAAACTTTTTTCAACATTATTAAGGCGAATGTTACTAACGATCCAACAATTACTAAAAGGAAATTTGGAGGAATTTGGGTAACACTAACCGGTGGTGCGGAAGATTTATATAACTACATGACTGTTAATAAACCAAGTTCTACATTGGCGCAAAGTAAACCTACTTATACGAATCTTTCAGTCACAAATGGCAAGCGTGTTATCGGAATTTTCTCCTCGCGTCAAACTGTAAAAATTTGGAAGCCGTTTTATACCTCAGCTCAACAGGCATATATTCGAGCAATCGATAAGAAAACAACACGTGAATTGTGTACGGGTCAAATCACAGGAAATTTGCTTTTCTGTTCAGATCATCCTGGTGATAATGTCGTAAACCAACAAGAACCATTCGCTTGCCAATAAACAGTTGTGAGTGAAAGAATCACACTTTTTGTCGATGTAATTTTACCCGTTCCAATTGAACAGGTTTTTACCTATCGTGTGCCCTATGAGTTGAACCAAGTCGTTGACGTAGGTTTTCGGGTAATTGTACCTTTCGGAAAAAGTAAACTACTTACTGGAATTATAACCAGTATTCACCAAAATGTGCCAACGAATTATCAAGCTAAATATTTGGAATTCGTACTGGATGAACAGCCAATAATAACATCCAATCAGTTGAAATTGTGGTATTGGATTTCTGCTTATTACCTTGCGCCTATTGGTGATGTAATGAATGCCGCTTTACCAGCAAACTTCAAATTGGCGAGCGAAACTAAAATTGTTCTTCATCCTGAATTTGACGACCGTATTACACTTTCAGAAAAAGAACAAACTGTCGTCGATGTCCTTCAAATCAAGGAAGAATTGGACATGAAAGAACTCGGTGAATTGACAGAATTGAAGTCCGTTTTCGGGTTCGTTAAGAAACTGATTGAAAGAAAAATTGTACTTTCTGTTGAGGAGATTGCGGAAAGATTCAAGCCGAAAACGGAACTTTGTGTTCGTATTGAAGATTATTATTTTGAAAGTGAACATCTTGAAGAATTGTTGAATGATTTGTCGCAGCATGCCAAAAATGAAAAACAAACCAATGCTTTATTGGAGATAATCAAATTAGCATCTGAAAAAGGTCATATTGGTTTTCCTATTCCTCGAAAATTAATAACGGATAAAGGGATCAGCGTTTCTATTTTGCAAACCTTGGAGAAAAAAGGTTTCGTTGTTTTTGAACGCATCCAAATCGATCGTCTAAAAAATGATCGGGAGGCAACAAAGGAATTTTATCCTTTAACTTCTGCTCAACAGACAACTTTAGAGGAGATTAGGAGGGAATTTTCGGTCAAAAATGTGGTCTTGTTAAACGGAGTAACAGGTTCAGGCAAAACGGAAATTTACGTCCGACTTATTCAGGAACAACTTGAGCAAGGTAACCAAGTCTTGTTTTTATTACCAGAGATTGCATTGACCACGCAATTAATTCAGCGATTGTCTTCTTTTTTCGGTAATTCTGTCGGGGTTTATCATTCGAAATTTAATCAAAACGAACGGGTTGAAATTTGGAATAAGGTGCTTGACAATGATTTGGAAGGTTATCGCATTATTGTTGGCGCTCGCTCGTCTGTTTTTCTTCCATTTACGCGTTTGGGGTTGATAATTGTTGATGAAGAACACGAATCTAGTTTCAAGCAATTTGATCCTTCACCGCGCTACAATGCCCGTGACGTGTCCATTATTTTAGGAGGATTGCATCAAGCAAAAGTACTGTTAGGTTCAGCGACACCGAGTTTGGAAACTTACTACAATGTGCAGCAAGAAAAATACGGAATCGTTGAATTATCGGAAAGATACAAAGGCTTGATGTTGCCAGAGGTACAATGTGCCGATTTAAAACGTGAGGTCAAGTTGAAAAATATGAAGTCGCATTTCAGTACATTTTTGTTGGAAGCGATTGAACAAGCGATTTCCAATGGAGAACAAGTTATTTTGTTTCAAAATTTGCGCGGATATACACCACTTTGGATGTGCGAGGTTTGTGATACTTCTCCGCGTTGTGTCAATTGCGACGTGACCTTAACGTATCATAAATCCAGTAATTTACTTAAATGTCACTATTGTAATTATTCCATTCCGCCTGTGGGTTCGTGTTCCCAATGTGGAAGCAATCGCCTTCGAATGGTAGGGTTTGGAACGGAGAAAATCGAAGATGAATTGCAAGTGCTACTTCCAAATTTGACCATAAGGCGTTTAGATTTTGATTCAACGCGTTCCAAAAATGCGTACGAAGAATTGATAGGTGACTTTGAAAATCGAAAAATAGACATCTTAATTGGTACACAAATGATTTCCAAGGGATTGGATTTTGACAATGTGAGTTTAGTAGGGATTTTGGATGCTGATATGTTATTGAGTCGTCCTGATTTTAGAGCTTATGAAAGAGCGTATCAATTAATGTCGCAAGTTGCAGGTAGAGCGGGAAGAAAAGGCAAACGTGGACGAGTGGTGATTCAAACTAAACAGCCTGACCATTGGGTGATTCAATTGGTGCAACAACACGATTTCACTTCTTTTTACAATCAAGAAATCATTGAGCGTAAGAATTATTATTATCCGCCTTTCTTTAAAATGATTCATTTCACCTTAAAGCACAAGGACGAAAAAGCGGTTCATCAAGCAGGGATTGATTTTTCAGATGCGTTGAAAGAAATTTTTAAAGAGCGTGTTTTAGGTCCTGACAAACCAGTTGTCGGTAGGATTCATAATTTGTATCTTAGAGAAATACATTTGAAAATTGAACGAAGCGCACCCGATAAGAAAGTCAAAGAAAAGATACAAGAATTACTAACAAGATTCTATACCATTCCTAACAATAAGTCGGTTAGAATTTCTGTTGATGTTGATCCTCAATAATGAATGGTTTTATTGTTTCGAATCAGCCTTACGCTTTATTTCATAGAATATTTTCTCGATTGTATCATAACTTCCATTAGGTGTTGGAGATAGGGCAGGGGAAGCTTTCAGTTGCAATTGTTCGTCCAATAAGATGTAGTAAGGAAAAGTGGGGATCTTCATTGTTTTCCAAACAGGATGTTCAGCGACTAATTCAATTCTTGCCCAAGTAAGCGATTCGATATTGCGTTTATCTGTTGCATTGAAGCCGTCTAAAGGTGTTTTATAGATTGAAATAAGGGTCACGTAGTCCTTATATTTTTCCTGGATTTTTTTTAAGGCTCCGATTTCAGCAATGCAACGTTGATTTCGTGGATCAAAAAAATGGAGATAAACGGTTTTTCCAGCAAAGTTGTATAAACTTATTTTTTCAGTAAATTGAAAGTTAGGCACCTTTTGACCAATTTGTAGTTCATTGAACGTTTCAAATAATGCATGCGCACATTTTCCAAGTTCTTTATTGATGAATGCGGATTCCAGTTCCTTTAACAAAGTAACTAAATTCGTTCTTGGTAGCACCTTGGAATTAATTTCGTCACGAATAATTTTTAAGGCAATAACATTTCTAAGTTCCTTGTTCTTTAAATATGGATCTAGCTCAAGTGCCTGTAAAAATTGTTGGGGATTGCTTCTTATGACAGCATCATAAATGGCATCACGTATGGGTTTCTCACTGACAAAGTAATACTTTTCAAAAAAGCGATCGAAGTATTCCATGTACTTTTCATGGGTCAAATCAATTGTCTCATTTTCAAAATAGGTTTTGAATTTTTCATCATAAGACATAGCCCCAACGAATTGAAAATTATCGATTATTCCAGCCACGGAGTATTTCACATATTTAAGGAAATAAGGTTCCTTTTCTGCTGCGTAAAATTCATTTACTTCTCGCTTAAAAGAACTGATTTTCTGAACAAAATCGCCAGGTTTTACATCACGCAAATAAAAGAAGTCGGCTACCGAACTGTCCATCCATGCCTCGAAACCCAAAATTTTATAATTGATGTCATTGGTGTCCAATTTGAAAAACATCATTTCTGTTTCATTAGCATCTTTGAAACCGGTTACAGTAGCATCTTTATCGCCAAACACGATATTATATTTTGCGTTAGGCTGAATATACATCCCAGCAAATTTATCGTCGTATCGTAAAACAATCTTTTGAATATTAGTACAAGGAACGGACATGTTGAAACGACCACTTTCTGATATTTTAGCACTTCCTATCAACTCTTCATTCATCGAAAGAAAGTCACTAATTTTATAAACGCGCATTTCAGATTTTGGACCATTATAATACGTCAAACCAGCAATTGCAGCTTGAGAAAATAAATTTTGGCTCCATACCAAAAGTACAATGGCAAATAGTTTTTTCATGACGATTGATTTAGCACGCTTTATGCCAAAATTAAACGAGTAAGTCGGTTCGAGTTACAAAAGGGGAAATGTCGGCACGGTTGAGATACATTTCGCGTATAATGGAGCTACTAATCGCACCATGTTCTTGATTGGTCAAAAAGAAAACTGTTTCTATTCCTGAAATGGCTTGGTTCATGTGAGCAATCGATTTTTCATATTCAAAATCCATGGAATCGCGGAGTCCTCTTATGATAAATTGTGCATCTATGTCTTTGCAGAATTCAACCGTAAGTTTTTGGTAGGTTTGAACCTTGATTTTGGGGTGTTCCACAAACAAAGATTCAATGTGTTGAATGCGTTTTTCTAGGTCGAATAAATATTGTTTTTTAGTGTTGATTCCAATACCTATTACGATTTCGTCGAATAAATCAACCGCTTTTAAAACAACCGCTTCATGTCCTTTGGTGAACGGATCGAAAGATCCTGGAAATAATCCTCTTCTCATAATGGGTCGTTTACGAAGAAACTGAAAGAAACGTTACCATAACTACGAACGCAATCAAAATTAGGGAGGTGAGATAAATCCGTTTTTTTACCATGTTCAACCACCAACATTCCCTCAGGGAGCAACAATTCTCGATCTTGAATGACTTTTATCAATTCCTCGTGGTAGGTGTGATGAAAAGGAGGATCGGTAAAAATCAAATCGAATTTTGATGAGGTGAGTTGACAAAATTGAACAATATCACTTTTGATGGCTGAAAGATTATTTAATATTCCAAAGGCTTGCGCATTTTTTCGTAACCATTGTACACTTTTGATATCGTAATCCACGGCGGTGACATGTTTCGCTCCTCTTGAAGCAAATTCAAACGTAATGTTTCCAGTTCCTGAACACAAGTCCAATACGTGACAGCCTTCGATGTCGATACGATTATCTAAGATGTTGAATAATCCTTCTTTCGCAAAGTCGGTTGTTGGACGTGAAGGAAATCCTTTGGGAACAGTAAAACGTTTTCCTTTTAGTTTTCCGCTGATTATACGCACAGTAAGTCTAAAATAAATTGTTGTGAAGAATGAAAAGAAGTAGGAATATTGGACCAATCATTAATGGAATTCACTGAAGATTTTAGTGTCTCTTCATTCATTGTTAGTGGATAAAACACGAGTTGATTGGCGTTTTTTTGCATCACATTTTTGAATGTTAGTAAAGAGTAATAAAGTAGATCTTCTGTACTTGAAACTGTGTATGCGTTGCAAATCAATAATTTGTTTTCCTGAAATGCTATGATATTATAATTTTTTCCGAGTTCAATTCCATAGAAATTCGAATTGGCTTTGTGGCGAATTCGATTTAGAATTTGAGTGATGACATGCTTTAAAGGAATGACAGAAAATTGTTCTCGTTTTAATCTTTCTAACCAATTCGGAATGACATAAACGACCACTAAATTCAAACTATGAAGTTGATCAAAAGCAATGGCATGTCCTGCTGGAATTTCTCCAAAATTAAGTTTAAAATAACTTTCTGCGGCGTGTAATTTGAAAACGGATTGAGGAACTAAAGTGTAAAGCGAACTTTCGTAATACAAAGCACTAATACCTTTTCCTGAAATTGCAACCTTAAGTTTATCTATAAAATGTTCATTGGAAAAAGGTTCTCCTGCTGATAAATTTTCATCACAAAGGCAATTAACCCCTTCATAGACCTGAAAGGATGTCTCTCGAAAGAGCACGAAAGGTGTCATCTTATTCTTCCTCCCAAGATCCTGATAAGTCGTTCATTTCTAACTTACCGAAATACATTGTTTCTTTTTTCTTCTCCCCTTTAATCTTAGTGAATGGAATCACACCTTCAACGCGAAGTGTCGGCACTTTTTCATCGCCCATTGAAGTTTCACCAACTTTAATCTTCCATTTTTTAGATTTTTTAGTGAAAGGGATGTATTGTAATTCTTCAGCACTAAATTTCCCGAAACCGTTTTCCATTCTTTCTTTCATGTAGGAACGGTTCTCTGTAAATGTTGTTTTCAAAAAAGAAACGGCAATAGTATCTCGTTTGAAGTTTTTCAAATCGTCAGGACAAATAGGAGATTTTGACAAAATGTATGCTTCCATGTCGGTCATGTTATTATCAATCGCACGACTGTCTTTGTATATATAATTTCGTTCTGCCTCTGTGATGCGTCTTGAAGGTTTTTCTCCTTCAGCCTCAACGATTTTGGTTGTTCCGTTGTTAATATAATCAATAATTGTTTCCCAATCAGCTGCATATTTTCCGTTGTTTTCAAAATACGCTTTTTGGGCTGTACGTAAATCACTTAAATTTCTTTTAGCGATTTCTTTACACATTTTGTAATCGTTTTGATACTTAACGGTGTCTTCAACACTGCTAAACGAAAAAACCAACAAAACAACAGAAATAATCATCGAAGTAAACCCGATGATTTTAGAAACCATGTTACTCAAAATTCCTGTAGAATTTAAAACAGAAGCTATTGAACCGACAAGAATCGCAAAGGCAGCAATTTTAAATTCCGTGGGCTGATTGGATTTAAAACCGACCATGACAAGTAGAACACCTACAACGATAAAGATTACAGGAAGAGCGAATTTTTTAACCGCAACTGAAATATTCAACATAAATTTCTCTTTTTAAAGCGTCACAAATCTACAATATTTAACTTTACGGCAATCCGATTGAACTAATTTTTAATAATTTCCTATTCTTTTACTTTGGCTTTTCAAAAAGAACGTTTTACAGAAGAGTTCCTTCAGTTATTTCCACACGAATTGACCGAAGACCAAGAACGTGCGTTTTTACATTTTATTGAATTTATCGCTTCTGGAAATCCAAATGCAGTTTTCATTTTAAGTGGTTATGCAGGAACTGGAAAGTCTTCGTTGATTGCCTCCATTATCGGTGCGTTGCGGAAGTTAAGTATTGGTTCACAGTTATTAGCACCAACAGGTCGTGCTGCAAAAGTTTTGGGTGCGTATGCAGGTCAAACGGCTTTCACCATTCATAAGCAAATATATTTCGCGGGAAATGAGATGGTTGGTACTAAAATGGCATTGGCCGTAAATCGCCATCAACACACCTTGTTTTTTGTGGATGAAGCTTCAATGATTCAAGGATTTGATTATGCTGAAGGAACTAATTTGTTGGAAGATTTAATTCAATATGTTCAAAACGGACGTAATTGTCGTCTGATTTTTATTGGTGATGAAGGACAGTTGCCACCTGTCGGTCAAGAAGTTTCACCTGTTTTTTCACCTACTTTTTGGAAAGAAAATTTTAGTTGGTTACAAATTTATCAAGCAACAATGAAGGAAGTTGTGCGACAAGATGCCACATCTGAAATTTTAAAGAACGCCACGTTTATACGTGAAAAAAGTGATTTTACTCTACCGTTTTTCAATTCTTACCTCGGAAAAGAAGTTTTTCAAATTAGTGGAATGGAAATTCAGGAGGCTTTAGAGGCAGCAATGAATCGGGATGGAATGGATGAAACTTTGGTCGTAACAATGTCTAACAAACGGGCGAATAAATGGAATATGGAAATTCGTAATCGTTTGTTGTATCGAGAAGAATTATTGGAGCGAGGCGATCGTTTGATGGTCGTCAAAAACAATTATTTCTGGTTAATGAAGGAGAAAAAGGAAGGATTTATCGCCAATGGAGAACATTGTGAAGTGACTCGAATCGTCAAGTTGGAACAGCTTTATGGATTTGAATTTGTGCATTTGAATGTTCGTTTTTCGGCTGATATTGTTGCGGACGAAGTGACCGTAATAGCCTTTATGGAGTCTTTGTTGTCCGAATCCCCGAATTTGAGCCGCGACCGCAGGAAGGAACTTTTTTATGCTATTGAAAAGGATTATGCTTACGAACGCAACAAGAAAAAACGCTACGAATTGATTTTATCGAACCCGTATTTCAATGCACTCCAAATTAAATTTGCTTATTCAGTCACTGTTCACAAAGCACAAGGCGGACAATGGGAAAATGTATTTGTAGATTACGGATTTTTACCCGAAGAAAGACAAGATTTTGGCTATGTGCGTTGGCTTTATACAGCAGTTACTCGTGCTAAAAAACGTTTGTATTTGGTCAATTTCCCTGAGGAATATTTTGGGTAAATTTTAATCTAAATCGAGCACGTATAAACAAATGCTGGCGGAATATTCAAAATAGTGAACGATAATTTTACGTTACTGAAAACTGTTTTTAGGGCGTTTTTCGATTGTAAGGAATATTGAAATTGAATGTATTTCCCTTGCGGTTGCAAAACTTTTTTCGAAGTGTCCAAAATTTTACGTGCTAATTCTTTCGGAAACATGGCCAATGGAAGTGAAGAAATCACATAATCAGTGGTGTCAAAATGCAGTTCTTTTAAAATTTCAGGAATATCCTCTGCGGAACGATGAAAGACATGCACATTAGAAAGGTGTTGGAATTGTTTTTTCAATGAAATATAGAACTCATCGTTTAATTCGATGACTATGAGTTGGGTGGATTTTCCCATTTTCTCAATGATACGATGGGTAAAAACGCCTGTTCCTGGTCCTAGTTCAACAATAACATTTGCATCTTTTAACGGGAGATGATCGACCATTTTTTTTGCAAGAAAACGCGAGCTTGGTGAAAGTGCACCCACCATACGGACGTTTTTAAAGAACTGATTGATAAAGGATTTTCTGGACACGTTTATTGAATTTGAAGGGTAGATTTACCACCGTTAATAATTGCTTTTACTTTCCCAACAAGTTGTTTGCCTAAAAATGGGTTGTAGGCGTGTTCGCTCAGCAACATGGATTCGTCAAACACCCATGTTTCTGTTGGGTCGAAAATGGTTAAATCGGCTTTGTTTCCAACTTCGATTGAAGCTGTTGGAACTCCTGTGAGCAATCGTGGTCGAAGTGAAAGTATTTCAACTAATGTATCCAGATTTAAAATACTGGCGCTGTTTAAAGCGGCGTAAACCGTTTGTAATTGATACGAACCGAAAGATGCATTGTCAAATTCCAATTCTTTTTCCTCTTGGTCAACCGGTCGATGGTCAGATACAATACAATCAATAGTTCCGTCTTTTACTCCTAAAATTAAAGCAATTCTGTCGTGCTCAGTGCGAAGAACAGGTTGTACTTTATATAGGTTGTCAAAATCCAAAACGGCAGTTTCATTGAACAACAAATTCATCAGATGTACATCAGCCGTAACTTGAAATCCTTTTGCTTTTGCTTCTCGAATCAGTTGCACACTTTCTGCACAAGAAATTCCACTTAAATGAAGTGGAGCATTGTTGTATTCTGCCAATTTGATGTTACTGTTTACATCTATGATTTCGGAAATGGAAGGATGAGCTTTCAATCCTGTTCTTGTAGAAGCAAGGCCTTCATTAACCATTCCACCAGCTGCCAATAAGGGATCACTGGAAGTTGCAATAACGCGGCCGCCAAAATTTTTGCAATACAATAAGGCTCGGTGTAAAATTCCACTATTCAATCGTTTTCGGTCATCTGTGAAAAAGTGAACACCTGAAGTAAAAAGGTCATACATTTCAGCGAGTTCTTCTCCTTTGGAATGAGCGGTTACACTTGCCATCGGATGTAATTGCACCGTATGCGCCTCAGATTTCGATTTTAAAAATTCCACCTGTGCTTTGTTGTCCGTGATTGGATGGGATTTTGGCAGTGAAAAAACATGTGTAAAACCACCAAAAGCGGCTTGGTCAAGGGCGGATTGAACGGTTTCTTTGTATTCATAACCCGGTTCGCCGATTTCCGTTTTTAGATCCACCCAACCTTGAGAAACGTGTAAATTTTCTCCATTAATTTCAATTGCCTCCTCCACACGGAGTGAATTTCCGATTGCAGTAATGATACCGTTTTCAATTAAAATATCGTTGATCGTATCAAAGTGCGAGGAGGTTTTATCTAAAATAGTTGCTGAACGGATTACAAGTTTCATTATTTCAAGAGTTTAATCAAGAGAATTTCACCAAGGAAGGCAAGTAGTGCGATTATTAAAGCCCACTTCCAATAATGTACGGTATCATCAAGGTTTAAATTAACAAGACTTTGACCTTGATTGACTTGGTTAACAGACACGTTTTGAACGCCTTTTTCTTTCATTTTTTCCGCAATGGAAGCTACTTCAGAAAGCTCAGTGGTGGATTCTTCGCGGTCGTAATTCAGTGCGACGGTTCCAATTTTCTTATCGGTGAGTACATTAAAAATTCCTGCTTTTAATTTTTCAATTGCTTCCATTCCAGTAATTGACACGTGAACAAAACCATTTGATTTTCCTGTTTTTGGAATGAATTCCATTCCAGCTCCTTTCAAACGAATCGGCTGATCCTCATTTCCTTCATCAAAAAATTTGAGTTTGTTTTCTTTGCCAATTGTAACATATACAGGTTGATTACGCACCGACATTTCTCCAGCCCGAATGAGAATAACAGGAAATAAAGCATTGGCGCTGAAATTACTAAACTGTTCTTGAAGAGCGGTAGTCAATAAAAAATTGCCCGTTTCACCTTTGAGTAATAAAGATTGTCCATTTCTAAACGTAAGAAGATTTCCCCCACTATTTCCAGTTGTTTTGAAGGCGCGTTTGACGTTGGGTAAATTTAAATCTTTCGTTTCCTTTTCAAAAACTCCTTGAAAAAACGGGTCTTTATATTCCACCTTTTCGATTTTCAAACCTTCGGTCATTTCACCGTTAAAAGTGGGAAGGTTAAGCGCTGTGTTTAGTTTTCGGTAATCGATAGAATTGATAGAAGCACCCGGTATTACAAAAATAATTCCTCCTTCTTCATGAAATTCAACTAAATCAGCAACTAAACCGCTCGGTACATTGTCTAATCCATTCAGAACCACAAGTGAAACTTCTTTGAGTGCATCTTTTGTGAACGATAATTCAGGCAAGGATTTCACTTTGTAAAAGGACTCGACACCAAATGCGTTTTGCGGACTATTGTTGGTATTTTTTCCATTAAGAATAAGTACCCCCGTCGATTCAGCGACTTTATAATTGAAGAAAAAATCATCGTCCCAATACAATTGTCGGTCGTTTATCGAAACTTTACCCGATTTAAAACCTGAGCTATTTTCTGTAAAAGGAAAGTTGGTAATTTCAGATTTTCCAGCAGCGACATCAACGAATACGTTTCTCGTTTTTCCCTCCAAGGTCATACTGATTTCCGTGTTCAAAGCATTTTCATCGGAGTAGTTATGAACACGAACAAAGAGTTCATTTTGAACGCCACGTTTATGTAAGGGTGACGCAAACCAAACGGAATCGACCGTTAAGTTTCCTTTTTGTTGAGGAAGAAATTGAACTAGAGAAAAAGCATTCAAATCATCGGATTGCAGGTCTTTTAAGGAAGAAGAAGATTTTTGAAAATCGCTTAAAACTAAGAAATTCGTTTTGCCAATTTTCATTTCCTCATCGTTAATTTTTTGAAGAAAATTCTTTTGCCAATTGAAAACTTCACCTAATTGCCTGCGGATGGAGCTCGTTCCAACTTTATCCAAAGCGTCCAAAACTTCAGTTGCGGAAAGGATGCGTTGTTCTACACCGTCCATTTTATTGGTGGTCAACATAAAGGCCGTTCCAAGAGGTGCATTTTTGACAATTCGACGCGCCATTTCTTGGGCTTCTGAAAGCAATTCTCCTTCAGTTCCTTTTGCCGTCATGGAAAACGAATTGTCCAAATAAATGGCGACTACGGACTTTCCAGCTTCTATTTTTGATCCTGCGTTTCTCTTAATAGGTTGCGCGAATGCAATAATAAGGAAGAGTAAAAACAGTAAACGCGCCAATAGAATCAAAAGATTTTTAAGTCGTTTTGCCGATTTGTTTTCTTGTTCAATAAATTGGATGAACCGTAAAGACGAGAAAAATAAGGTCTTATGTTTCCGAAAATGAAAGAGATGAATAATTACAGGAAGAAGAAGGAGCGGTAAAAACCAAAAAACTTCCGGGTGTAAAAATTCCATGCCTCAAATGTAGTAAAAATTAACCCAGAGAATTCGCTAGTCTTTCAATTTGGATGCGCAGTTCAGGAACAGCAGTGCTTTCCCAAATTTCTCCTTTCAAAAGTCCACCGATGGCAAAAAGATGTTGGTTTTCTTCGTTTTTTGAATTTACAGTCTTGAAATTCAAGGTGTTGGTACGAATCCCTAGTTGAAGAGTATCTTGCGTAATGATTCCGTCGCTTAGCAATTGTTTTAAAAGCTCATTTTCTGATTTAACAATTTTTGTTTCCGGACCAGTACAAACGACTATACCTCCAATTTCTAGGTGATTTTCCGATCTTGTTTTTTTATCCAAGAACTTTAAAGAAATAGATGCATCAGTAATTTGAGCATCAAGAATACTTCCTGCATAAATTTTTAACCCGCCGTTGATTTGTTCCCGTAGAATTATGTCATAATTGGAAAATGGAATACGGTGACGTGCTACCCCCCAAAGATGGCGCAGACGACTCATGAATTGTTTTTTTTCTGTTTCTGAAAAATTACGCCATATTTCAGGAACATACGGTCGAATTGTATCGATTACAGGTTCTGCTGTTACCCCCACTTTTGCTAATTGTTTAATCGCTTTATTACTCGCACGAACCAACTCGATTAAGCGCACATTTCCTTGAGATAAATCAATTTCTAGCGGAAAACTAAAGTTAAAATTGCGATGTGGTAGAATATTGAAACCATTTGGTGAAATGGAATAGATTTGATTTTTAAAGCCTTTTTCCCGTAGTGAAAGCACGGTGTCCACCATGGTTAGGCCGTTACCGATGATAAGCAGAGGTAGATTTTTATCAAACGATGAAAAATTTGTTTTCCATGGATTTTGTTGGAAACGAGCATCTTGTAGAAGGTTAGAAGAGGCAAAACTAGGTAAGCCAGGGCGTTCATTTCCAGTCGCCAATACCACTTTATCCACAGAGAATGAAGTGGTTTCTGTGTGTAATACAGAACCTTTATCAACTTGGTTAAGTCCAATTACTTTTTCGTTAATTATTTGAATTTTATGTTCAAGGTCTTCGCTTAAAGTTTCTTGCCAAATCTCTTGAAGAAATTCACCAAAATATTTTCGAGGTACATAAGCTCCTGCTAAGATATCCAAGTTTAAATCGGGGTAGTAGCGTTCGTGACACCAATTTAGAAAAGCGTTAGGTTGAGTTGGAAATGGACTCATTTTTCCGGTTACGACATTGAGAATAGCGGTTTCTTCTGAGCAAGAATAAGCAGGACCTAATGCTAACGGATTTCCAGAATTGAATAGTAGAATTTTTTTGTACTTGTCGGAAGGAAGTACGTTTTTGGCGAGCATTGTACCCGTAAATCCTCCGCCGATGATGGCAATTGTTTGTTTCATAAAAAAGTATTGATACAAAAAAACCGCTTCAAGATTCCAAAATTGGTATTGAAGCGGTTCTAATAGTGTTGGTTTATTTATTGTTTTATGGCAGCAGCTCGCTTTTTGTATTCGTCTGCCTTTTCATAATTCTCTAACTTGTAGTAAGTTTTATAAAGAATATCTAGAACTGCTTTATCGTTAGGGTTTTTCTCAATGTATTTTTCCAAAACTGTAATTGCTCGACCTAAAATTACATTTGCTTCAGCTTCTAACTTTGGACCTTTCGGATCTTTGAAGTCCAATTGACCTGCTTGAAATTTAAGGTCATTTGCCCAGTTGAACAAGTGCGCTCCTAATTGGTATTGTGCCTCTGTATAATTCGGGTCAATTTCAAGAGCTTTGTTTAATACTTCTTCTGCTTTTTCGTTCTTTTTGGCATCTATGTAAGACGTTCCCAAAATGTAGTATAGTTGCTTGTTTTTAGGGTCGATAGCTAAGGCTTCGTTGATGTATTTCTCTGAAGCTTGAGCGTCTCCTTTTTGCAAGTTGATGTTAACCAAAGTGATTAATACATCAATGTTTTTTGGCAATTGATTATAAACTCCTTCTGCCAATTTAGTTGCCTTGTCATAATCCTTTTTCGCTATAAATTCGTCTACAGCATTATTCAATGAAAGGGTGGTGTTGGACAATGCTTCTTTGTATTCTTTCCCAAGAAAACTGTTTGTAACATAAGCCGCTAAAAACATTCCAGATGCTTGTTCGAAGTTTTTATCGTTATACGCTTTTATACCCATATTGAAAGCCATTTCTGTTCGGAAGTTGATAAATACTTCCGCATCTGGAGAAAATTTCTTCTTAGGATCATCCATTACTTTTTTGAAGCTTTCCTTTGAAATAGCTGTATATTTTTCGGCCAAAGATTTATCTACTTCTTTTCCTGCCATCATATCAAAAGACATCACTTCAACTGCGGCATAATAAATCTCACCGCGGTATAAGTGCATTTTTAAATCTTCTTTGGTTTCAGGATGTTCAGCGGCTAAATCAATGAACTTTTTCGCATCTTCAACGGTTTTTTTCGCTGCTTCTGCTCCCGCCATTGGGTTGTATTTTTTCATTAACATGGCAGCGTCGGTGACGTTTTGTTTTTGTGCGAACCCTATCATTGGTGCGCTAATCAAACCGATTCCTAGAACGAATTTTGCAAGGTTTGTTTTCATACTGATTTTGAGTTTTTATTTAAGATTAATTATTCTTCGTCCGCATCTTCAATTTCTGTGCCAGCGTCCTCAGGTTCTTGTTCGTTAACGTCTGGTTGAAGTCCTTCTTCTACTATATTAAGTCCTTCCACTACTTCAATTTCTTCATCTTCATCTTCTGTTCGTGGAACTCGAGCTATTGCTGCAATTTCAGCATTCCCTTTTAGGTTAATGAGACGAACTCCTTGAGCAGCTCTTCCCATATTGCGAATCGTATCAACGTGCATACGTATTGCGATTCCTGACTTTGTAATAATCATTAAATCGTCATCGTCCACCACATTTTGAATTGAAAGCAATTGACCCGTTTTTTCCGTAATGTTTAAGGTTCGAACTCCTTTTCCACCACGGTTAGTGATACGGTAAACAGGTTCTTTGTCTTCCGGATCGTTTAAATAGGTTCGTTTTCCGTAACCTTTTTCGGATACAACAAGAATTGTGGAATAAACATCTTCGACGCAAATCATCCCTACCACTACATCGTTGTTTTCTCCTAAAGTCACACCACGCACACCCGAAGCATTTCTACCCATCGGACGCACAGTTGCCTCGTTAAACCGTATTGCTCTACCAGTACTTGTAGCTAAAACGATTTCATTGGTTCCGTTCGTCAATTTTGCTTCTAACAATTCATCATTTTCGCGTATGGTTATCGCATTGATACCATTTGTACGAGGACGAGAATAGGACTCCAAAGAAGTTTTCTTGATAACTCCTTGTTTCGTACACATGATGATGAAGTTGTTGTTGATATATTCCTGATCCGTCAAATCTTGAACTTTCACATAGGCTTTCACTTTATCGTCACCAGGAATATTGATGAGGTTTTGAATCGCACGTCCTTTTGTTTGTTTATTTCCTTCAGGAATTTCATACACACGCATCCAGAAACAACGTCCTTTTTCCGTGAAAATCAAAAGGTGATTGTGATTAGTTGCAACAAATAAATGCTCCAAGAAATCCTTATCGCGAGTAGCAGAACCTTTAGATCCCATTCCTCCACGATTTTGAACTTTATATTCCGCTAAGTTCGTGCGTTTGATATAACCTGCGTGAGAAATCGTAATAACTACTTCTTCATCAGCGATTAAATCTTCCATGCGCATTTCGCTCGCAGAATACTCAATCGTTGAACGACGTGCGTCACCGTATTTTGCTTTCACCTCGGACAATTCATCTTTAATGATTTGCATTCTACGTTCTTCATTAGCCAAAATATCCTGTAAATCAGCAATTAAAGCCATTAACTCATCGTATTCTGCACGAAGTTTACTTTGTTCAAGACCTGTTAATTGACGTAAGCGCATATCAACAATCGCACGCGTCTGAATTTCTGACAATCCAAAACGTTCTGCTAATCGTTCTCTTGCCGCATCAGGACTTTCAGAACTTTTTATGATTTCAATTACTTCGTCAATGTTATCAGAAGCTATAATAAGCCCCTCTAAAATGTGAGCTCTTTCTTCTGCTTTTCGCAATTCATATTTTGTGCGTCGAATCACCACCTCATGACGGAATTCCACGAACTCATGAATCATATCTTTTAAGTTCAACAAACGCGGACGTCCATCCACCAAACAGATATTATTTACCGAGAAGGAAGTTTGTAAAGCGGAATATTTGTACAATTTATTTAATACAACACTCGCAATCGCATCACGTTTGATTTCGAAAACGACGCGCATTCCATTTCTATCGGATTCATCGCGCAAATCAGAAATACCTTCCAATTTTTTGTCATTTACTAAATCAGCGATCTTTTTGATCATTTCTGCTTTATTGACTTGGTATGGAATCTCCGTAACGATGATTTGCTCACGGCCATTTTCTTCTTCGATTTCCGCTTTACCGCGTAATACAATTCGTCCACGACCTGTTAAAAATGCATCACGTACACCTTCGTATCCATATATGATTCCTCCAGTAGGAAAGTCTGGTGCTTTGACATACGCCATTAAACCCTCGATGTCGATTTCTCTGTCATCGATGTAAGCTACAATTCCATCAACTACTTCTGTAAGGTTGTGAGGAGCCATATTCGTTGCCATACCTACGGCTATACCAGATGCTCCATTTACTAAAAGGTTTGGAATTTTTGTTGGTAAGACACTAGGTTCTTCCAAGGAATCATCGAAGTTTGGATTGAAATCCACTGTCTCCTTATCGAGGTCGTTCAACATTTCCTCAGAAATCTTCATCAAACGCGCTTCGGTATAACGCATTGCCGCAGGACTATCGCCATCCACCGAACCAAAATTTCCCTGTCCATCCACTAATGGATAACGCAAGGACCACGGTTGAGCCATACGCACCATAGTATCGTAAACTGAGCTATCACCATGTGGGTGATACTTTCCTAATACTTCACCAACGATTCTCGCTGACTTTTTGTACGGTCGATTGGAATAAACCCCCAAGTCTTGCATTCCGTAGAGTACGCGACGGTGAACGGGTTTGAAACCATCCCTAACATCCGGTAGGGCACGGGAAACAATAACCGACATCGAATAATCGATGTAGGCAGATTTCATTTCATCTTCAATGTTTATTTGAATAATTTTTTCTCCTTCAGCCATAATCTTTTTATGTATCTTTCTTGACTTGCCAAAATTTTAAGCGAACAAAGATAAAGTAATAAACAGTCCGAGGTGGATAATAAAAAACAGATTTACTAACAATTCTCATCAGAAATTGTGAATAATTCACAACGCATTCCATAACTTTACTGTTATATTTGCTGAAACATTAATATTCATTTGCATGGATGCACAATTTAGTCCTCGCGTTAAAGACGTTATCGAAATGAGCCGTGAAGAAGCTCAACGTCTCTCGAATGAATTTGTTAGCCCTGAACATTTATTGTTGGGCATCTTGAGATTGAAAAAAGGAATTGCTTTTCAGATTTTAGAGGAATTTCAAATGGATATTTCGCAATTAGAAAGTGAATTGGTGAAGTTATTAAAACGTTCATCCTCTCATTATTTTGTGAATCATCAAATTCCATTGACAAAACAAACTGAAAATATTATCAAGCAATCTTATCTCGAAGCGAAATCATTCAAATCTAGAATTATTGAAACGGAACATTTGTTTTTGACGATACTCAGAAATGATACTGTTCCTGCAACGAAACTATTGAATAAATACGGAATTATGTACGAAAACGCAAAAGACGAATATCTGGCGATTTTGGAGGAGAGACAACTGCCAAAAGCCGAATTTCCAGGGGGTAATGAAGAAGATGAAGGTTTTTCATCAGCTCAACGTAAGCCAGCGGATCCGAAATCAAAAACTCCTGTTCTGGATAATTTCGGTCGCGATTTAACTAAAATGGCTGAAATTGGAAAACTGGATCCTATAGTTGGTCGTGAGAAAGAAATAGAGCGAGTTAGCCAAATTTTATCGCGCCGTAAAAAGAATAATCCAATTTTAATCGGTGAACCTGGCGTAGGTAAAAGTGCAATCGCGGAAGGACTTGCTCTGCGAATTGTTCAACGAAAAGTGTCTCGTGTATTGTTCAATAAACGTATCATTTCTTTGGATTTAGCTTCTCTTGTTGCCGGTACAAAATACCGTGGTCAGTTCGAGGAACGAATGAAAGCAGTGATGCAAGAGATTGAAAAAAATCCAGACATCATTTTGTTCATTGATGAGATTCATACCATAATTGGTGCAGGAGGTGCAAGTGGTTCGTTGGACGCATCAAACATGTTTAAGCCAGCTTTGGCACGAGGTGAACTGCAAGCAATCGGAGCGACAACCTTGGATGAATACCGCCAATATATCGAAAAAGATGGCGCTTTAGAACGTCGCTTCCAAAAGGTATTGATAGAACCTACAAGTATTGATGAGACTATTCAAATTTTGAACAATATCAAAGAACGTTACGAAGACCACCACTCTGTAATTTATTCACCTGAAGCGATTGCGGCTTGTGTAAAATTGACGGAACGTTATATTACTGACCGCCACCTTCCTGATAAAGCAATCGACGCTTTGGATGAAGTTGGATCGCGTGTTCACATTACGAACATCAACGTACCGAAAGAGATTTTGGATATTGAGGCGCAAGTGGAAGCGATGAAAGAACAAAAAGCGGAGGTGATTCGAACACAAGAATATGAGCGTGCAGCAGAATTGCGTGACACCGAAAAGCGTTTGCAAGACCAATTAGAAGAAGCGAAAAAACGTTGGGAAGAAGAATCGAAAAACAACAAGGTGCTCATAACGGAAGAAAATGTTGCCGAGGTAGTTTCGATGATGTGTGGAATTCCAGTTACGAAGGTTTCTGAAACGGAGACTGGAAAATTGGTGAAAATGGCGGAAACTATTCGTGGAAAGGTTATCGGTCAAGACGAAGCGGTGGAGAAAGTGGTGAAAGCCATTCAACGGAATCGAGCAGGATTGAAAGATCCGAATAAACCAATTGGTTCTTTCTTTTTCTTAGGTCCAACTGGTGTCGGAAAAACACAACTTGCGAAAGTTCTCGCTAAAAACCTCTTTGATTCAGAAGAAGCATTGATTCGCATTGATATGTCAGAGTATATGGAGAAATTTTCCATCTCTCGCTTAGTTGGTGCGCCTCCAGGATATGTTGGGTATGAAGAAGGAGGCCAATTGACTGAAAAAGTACGTAGAAAACCGTATTCAATTGTGCTTTTAGATGAGATTGAAAAAGCGCATCCTGATGTCTTTAATTTGTTGTTGCAAGTACTTGACGATGGACACATGACGGATGGACTTGGAAGAAAAATTGACTTCAAGAATACAATTTTGATTATGACCTCCAACATCGGTGCGCGTCAATTAGCTGATTTCGGTGCTGGAGTAGGTTTCGGAACGAAGTCGCAACAAGAAGCGCGAGATGAGAATGCAAAAGGAGTGATTCAAAACGCCTTGAGAAAAGCTTTTTCACCTGAATTTTTGAACCGTATAGACGACATGATTATGTTTAAATCGTTGGGTAAACTAGAGATTATTCAAATCATCGACCTGGAATTGCAAAAATTATACATTCGAATTAACGGTTTAGGTTATGGCGTAGAGTTAACAGAAAAGGCAAAAGATTTCATTGTCGAAAAGGGCTACGATGAAAAATTTGGTGCGCGTCCTTTGAAGCGAGCTATTCAAAAGTATATCGAAGATCCACTTGCAGAGGAAATCATTAAAGCATCGTTATCTGAAGGAGATACCATCTCATTAGACTATGAAGAAGGAAAAGATGAGTTGATTTTGTCAGTTAAAAACGCTGGTGCTGAGAAATCGAGTGAAGCATAGAGATTAGATTTTATATTTTCTGCTAAGGGATTATCTTCAGATAATCCCTTTTTTTCTGAATTGAACTCAGTTTAATGGAATTATAATTTCATTACTTTGAGCTATGTGTTATCCCAATACAGTTAAATTCTCAGGAACGATTTTATTGATGTAAAAGGATAACCCCTCAAGTTTGAAAAATTGTTGTAAAAGGAATTAATGAGCTTCTTCTTAAAGTCAGCTTTTAATGAAGGTCTAAAATCATTGGTAGCTCATGATTTTGGATTGAAAAAATTAGATTCGTTGCATATTTATTTCACTTATCTGTTCTAATACAATTGATCATCAAAATTATTTTAATTTTTAACTTTTTAAAATACAGTATATTCGCGCGTCTGAAGAAATAAAAAATGCAGAAAATACTGTTCTTAGTCCTTATACTTCTTTTGGTAATTGTACAAAAGGGTTATTCCCAAACAACCACTTACCTTTGGAGCAACGGTGCAACCACTTCAACGATTAATGTGAACCCAAGTGTGACCACAACCTATCGCGTGACAATAACGAATGATGGTGTACAATACTATGATAGTTTGGTGGTAACAGTTAATCCAAATCCAAATGCTCCATTAATAAGCACTACAGCTGCTACGTGTTCATCAGCAGGAACTGCAACGATTACTAATTACGATGCTACAAGTACTTATACGTTCTCGCCAGCAGGACCAAGTGTAGGTGCAGGTGGTTCGATAAGTGGTTTAACTGCTGGAACAAGTTACAATGTTATCTCAACAAATTCAAATGCGTGTTTGTCACCAATTAGTTCATCCTTTAGTGTGGCTGCACAATTACCAAGTAACACATCATCTGCTGCAAGTTCAAGTCCAACGGTTTGTTCCAATAATGCGTTAACGAATATAACTCACAGCACTACAGGAGCAACAGGAATTGGCACTGCAACAGGTTTACCCACAGGCGTTTCAGCTTCTTGGTCGAGTAACACAATTACAATTTCAGGAACGCCAACAGCAGCAGGAACTTATAACTATTCTATTCCTTTAACAGGAGGATGTGGTAGTGTGAATGCAACGGGAACAATTACAGTAACTGCGCCTAGCAACCCAACTTTCACCCAAGTTGGACCTTATCTTTCAGGAGCAAGTATTCCTGCTTTGCCAACGACTTCCACAAATGGAATTTCGGGAACGTGGTCACCTGCGATTAACAATACCGCAACGACAACTTATACGTTTACTCCAAACGCTGGACAATGTGGCACAACGACTACAATGATTATTACCATTAATCAACCTTTGCAATATACGTTAACAGCGAATGATTCAACAGTTTGTGCTGGGACAACGGTAACGCTTTCGGTGAATATACAGCCATCTTACCCAGCAGGAACGGTTCATTGTAATGGCACACCTACAGCAGTTGTGGATGTAACCAACCCAATTACTGGAAAAACCTGGATGGATCGAAACTTGGGAGCAAGTCGTGCCGCAACATCAAGTACAGATTCAGAAGCTTATGGAGATTTGTATCAATGGGGTAGAGGTGCAGACGGGCATCAATGTAGGAATTCGGCGACGACAACAACGTTGAGTAGTAGCGATCAGCCTGGGCATGGGGATTTTATTATTGTATCAACCTCTCCTCTCAATTGGAGAAATCCTCAAAACAATAATTTATGGCAGGGTCTCAATGGAATAAATAACCCTTGTCCAAATGGTTATAGAATACCAACGGAAATAGAATGGGAAAATGAAGTTTCTAGTTGGAACACAAATAGTATTGTTGGAAATTTTCCTTCTGTTTTGAAAATTCCTGAAGCTGGTTTTAGATTGAATGTTGACGGCTCATTTGCAGATGTTGGAACTTTTGGCCATGTATGGGGTAGTACGATATTTTTGAATACATCTCAAGGCATATATTTCTTTAGTAATGTAGCTTTTATGATGACAGATGTTCATGCCTTTGGTAAGTCCGTCCGTTGCATCAAAAATTAAGATTCTTTAATTAATAAAAATACTTCCAATGAAAAAAATATTATTCTTAATCTCAGCTTGTTTGTTGCAGTTTGGGTTGAATGCTCAAACCACAGTAAACGCTACAGGTGGTGAAGCAACAGGTGGCAATGTGCAAATGTCCTTTTCTATTGGAGAGGTTGTTTACACTACAGTTAGTAATACGTCTTATACCATAACGCAAGGCGAGCAACAGCCGTATATTCCACCGTTTATTTTTAGCATCAATGCAAGTTCTCCTATTATTTGTGAAGGAGAAAACACCACTATTTCCATCACTATCGAATAATTTGAAGTATAAAAATGAAAACACAGTTTTTCAAAAAATCAATTTTATTTCTCTCGTTTTTATTTTTGGTGGGTTTTGTTATGGGCCAAGCTCCCGAAAAAATGAGCTATCAATCTGTCATACGTGGCACCAATAACGCGCTCATTACCAACCAAAACGTGCGAGTGAAAATCAGTATTTTGCAAGGAACAATTACAGGTTCGGCCGTCTATGTAGAAGATCACACCACAAGCACGAACAGCAATGGATTAGTGAGTTTATCAATCGGTGGAGGTAACGTTATCAGTGGTTCGTTTAGCACCATCAATTGGGAAAATGGACCCTATTTCGTGAAAATGGAAGCCGACCCAACAGGTG